>NZ_BJMN01000011.1 GCF_006539185.1 Streptomyces gardneri | reverse complement strand
AGGCCGGAAGCGTCACCCACGTCCACCCCTCCTCCCCCAACGCCTGTGCCCCTCAGGCCGGTTCTGCGACACTGTGCCGGCTGAGACGGGAAGGCCGAGGGGGAGTGGACTGTTGGACGCAATGCTGCTGTTGGGGCTGGTGGCCGGTGCGCTCGTCCTGGCGGAACTCGCCTGGGCGGTACGGATCGTGCCCGAGGGATCGGTGGTCGTCGTCGAGCGCCACGGACGTCACACCCGTCTGCTGCGCCCGGGACTCAACGTGATTTTTCCGCCCTTCGACCGGATCCGGAACCGGATCGATCTGCGGGAGCAGGTCGTCCCGTTCCCGCCGCAGCCGGTGATCACCCGGGACAACCTCGTCGTCAACATCGACACGGTCATCTACTACCAGGTGACCGACGCCCGGGCCGCGACCTACGAGGTCGCCAGCTACATCCAGGCGATCGAACAGCTCATCGTGACCACCCTGCGCAACATCGTCGGCGGCATGGACCTGGACCGGACCCTCGCCTCCCGGCACGAGATCAACGCCGCGCTGCGCGGCGTTCTCGACGAGGTCACCGGCAAGTGGGGCATCCGCGTCAACCGCGTCGAGCTCAAGGCGATCGAGCCGTCGACCTCCATCCAGGACTCGATGGAGAAGCAGATGCGCGCCGACCGCGACAAGCGCGCCGCCATCCTCACGGCGGAGGGCATCCGGCACTCCCAGATCCTCGCCGCCGAGGCCGAGAAGCAGTCGGCGATCCTGCGGGCGCAGGCCGAGGTCGAGGTGGCGCGGATCCACCGGCAGGCCGAGGCCGACGACGCGCAGCCGCCGCGCCCGGGGCTCCCGTCGCAGGCGCTTGCCTCGCTGCGTCCGTACGCCCCTCTGGCGGCCCCGTTCGCCCACGAGCCCCTGCGCGAGGACGACCCCCGGCAGGTCGGCCGGTACCGGCTGACGGCCCGTCTGGGCGAGGGCGGCATGGGCACCGTCTACCTGGGCATGTCCCCCGGGGCCCGGCAGGTCGCCGTGAAGGTCGTGCGGGAGGAGCTCGTCAGCGATCCGTCCTTCCGCCGCCGCTTCGCCCGGGAGGTCGACGCCGCCCGCAGGGTGAGCGGCTTCCACACCGCGCCGGTCGTCGACGCGGGGCCCGAGGACACCAGGCCGTGGCTCGTCACCGAGTACATCCCCGGCCCGTCCCTCCACGAGGTGCTGGGGATCCACGGTCCGCTGTCCGCGCCCACGCTCCGGGCCCTGGCTCTCGGCGTCGCCGAGGCCCTGGAGGCCATCCACGCCTGCGGCATCGTCCACCGGGACCTCAAGCCCGGCAACATCCTCGTCTCGGCCGCCGGCCCCCGCGTGATCGACTTCGGCATCGCGCGCGGCGCGGAGGCGACCGCGCTGACGGAGTCCGACGTCGTCGTGGGCACGCGCGGGTTCCTCGCCCCCGAGCAGCTGACCGGCGCACCGCTGAGCTCCGCCGTCGACATGTACGCCTTCGGCATGGTGCTGTGCCACGCCGGCGGCGCGGCGCGTCACGCCGAGGGGACGTCCCTGGCCGGTGCGGCGCGGCTGCTGCCCGCGGATCTCGCCTCCGTGGCGACCGCCTGCCTCGACCACGATCCCGCGGGTCGCCCGTCGCCCACCGAGGTCCTCCGGAGCATCGGCGGCGCCGACACCGGGACCCCGTCGGACTGGCTGCCGCCCGCCCTGCGGACGCTGGTCGACCTGCACCAGGCCGCGACGGTGACGGCCGCGCCGCCGGCGTGACCCGGAGTGCCCCCGGGTGACACCGGCGGTGCGGCCGTCGTCGGTCTCGTACGCGGGCGCCTGAGCGGCCCTGTGCGGCCTACTCCTCCGGCCGCGCCAGGCCCCGGCTGATGACCAGCCGCTGGATCTGGTTGGTGCCCTCGAAGATCTGCATGATCTTCGCCTCGCGCATGAAGCGCTCCACCGGGAAGTCGCGGGTGTAGCCGTAGCCGCCGAGGACCTGGACCGCGTCCGTGGTGACCTTCATGGCCGTGTCGGTGGCGATGAGCTTGGCCGCGCTGGCCTGGCGGCTGAAGGGGCGGCCGAGGTCGCGGCGGCGGGCCGCGTCCAGGTAGGTGGCGCGGGCCGCGTCGACCGCCGCGGCCATGTCGGCGAGCAGGAAGCCGAGGCCCTGGTGGTCGACGATCCGGCGGCCGAAGGTGGTGCGCTCGTTGGCGTAGTCGACGGCGGCGTCCAGCGCGGCCTGGGCCAGGCCCGTCGCGCAGGCGGCGATGCCGAGGCGGCCGCTGTCGAGGGCACTGAAGGCGATCTGGAGGCCCTGGCCCTCGTCGCCGATGCGCCGGTCGGCTTCGAGGAGGGCGCCGTCCCAGTACGCGGAGGTGGTCGGGACCGCCTGGAGCCCCATCTTGCGCTCGGGCAGGCCGAAGCTCAGCCCTTCGGCGGCGCCGGGGGCCAGGAAGCACGAGATGCCGCGGCTGCCGGGCGCGGTGCGGGCGAAGAGGGCGTAGAAGTCGGCCTTGCCGCCGTGGGTGATCCAGGCCTTGGTGCCGGTCACGCGGTAGCCGCTGCCGTCGTCCTGGAGCTCGGCCTTGCAGGAGAGGGCGGCCGCGTCCGAGCCGGCCTGCGGTTCGGAGAGGCTGTAGCCGCCGATGGAGCGGCCCTCCAGCATCGCGGGCAGCCAGCGCTCCTTCTGCTCGGCGGTGCCGAAGGTGTGGAGGGGGTGGCAGGCCAGCGTGTGGACGCTGGTGGCGACGGCGACGGCCGCCCAGCGGGCGGCGAGCTCCTCCAGGACCTGGAGGTAGACCTCGTACGGCTGGCCTCCGCCGCCGTACTCCTCGGGGTAGGCGAGGCCGAGGAGCCCGGCCTGGCCGAGGGTGGTGAAGAGACCTTCGGGATAGGTCTCGGCGGCCTCGTGCTCGTTCACCCGGGGAGAGAGCTCCTTGTCGGCGATCTCCCGGGTGAGGGCGATGAGGTCCGCCGCTTCGGGGGTGGGAAGCAGGCGGTCGACATCCATGGCGACTCCAGCGGCGCGCAAAGTGGTACTGGGGCAGGTACTGCAGTACCGCTTAGCGTAGCGCAGGCGGGTCTGCACGTAACCCCCTCGCCGGACCCCTCACCGCACCCTCCGCCGACCCCGCCACCGACTCTCCTCACCAGGGCTCAAGGCCCCGGCGAGGGTCGGCCTGGAATACTGGCCGAGTGATCGAGACCACCTCCGCCGACGCCCCGAAGCTGACGGGCCGCGGGGCGGCGCGCCGCTCCGCCCTCTTCGAGGAGCTCGTCGCGCTGCTCGTCGGCGAGGGCTTCGCCCGCCTGACCCTCGACGACCTGGCCGCCCGTCTGCGCTGTTCGAAGCGCACGCTGTATGGCCTGGCCGGCAGCAAGGAGCAGCTCGTCCGGGCAGCGGTCGTGCACTTCTTCCGACGGGCCACGGCCCGGGTCGAGGCGGTCCTCGCCGCCGCGACCGACCCCGCCGAGCGGCTGGCGGCCTATCTGCGCGCCGTCTCGGCCGAGCTGGCACCGGTCTCGCCGCAGTTCTTCGACGACGTCGCCGCCTTCGAGCCGGCGGCCGAGGTCTACGAGCGCAACACGCGCGCGGCGGCCGGCCGGGTCCAGCAGCTCATCGAGGAGGGCGTGCGCGCGGGTGTCTTCCGCGAAGTGCACGTGACCTTCGCGGCGGACGTGATCTCCTCGGTGATGGTCCGCATCCAGCGACGCCAGGTGGCCGCGGCCACCGGTCTGGCCGACGCGGAGGCGTACGAGCAGCTGGCGGAGCTGCTGCTCAGCGGCCTGCGAAGGACCTGAGGCGCGAGGACGGTATGTTTCGGCTTCGGCCGGACTACTTCATCAGGGGGCCCAGTGACCACGCGGAACGGCCGCACGGTACGTGACCTGCGGCGCGAGAACCGCACCGCCGTTCTTCACCGTCTGTACTTCGACGGGCCGATGAGCCGCTTCTCGCTGGGGCCGGCGACCGGACTGAGCTCGGGCTCGGTCAGCAACGTGGTCGCCGAACTCGTCGCGGAGGGGCTCGTGGAGGAGGCCGGCAGCGTCGACTCGGCCGGCGGGCGGCCCCGCATCCTCCTGCGGGTCACTCCCGGCAGCGGCTGCATGATCGGCGTCGACGTCGGCGAAACCCGGGTCAGGGTCGAGCTGTTCGACCTCACGCTCACCGAACTGGCCCGCGCGGAACGCCCGTTGGCGGTCGAGAGCGCCCAGCCGCACGAGCGGTACGAGGTCGGGCTCGTCGTCGGTCTCGTCCGCGACGCCGTCGCGGAGGTGCTGCGGACGGCGGAGGTACCCCCCGAGCGGCTCCTCGGCGTCGGGGTCGGCGTCCCCGGCATCGTGGCCCGTACCGCCGAGGACGGCGCCGTCGTGCACGGGCAGACCATCGGCTGGGACGCCGTCCCGCTGGAGCGGCTGCTGCGCGAGGCCGTGGAGCTGCCGGCCTCGGTCCCGTACCGGATCGACAACGGCGCCAAGACGCTCGGCCAGGCGGAGATGTGGTTCGGGGCCGGGCGGGGGGCGCGGAGCGCCGTGGTCACGCTCTTCGGCTCGGGCGTCGGCGCCTGTGTCGTCACGGACCCGCTGGGTCCCGGCCGGGCGCTCGAATGGGGTCACCTGACGGTACGGGTCCGGGGGCGCCGCTGCCGCTGCGGTTCCCGGGGCTGCCTGGAGGCGTACGCGGGCGCGGGCGCGCTCGTCGACCGGTGGCGGGAGGCGGGCGGGGCCGTCCCGGCCGGGGCGGACGAGGAGACGGCGCTGACGGCGATGCTGGCGGCCGCCTACCCCGCCGACGCGGGGCGGACGCCCGACGCGGCGGCGGTGGGCGTCCTGGAGGAGACGGCCGAGTACCTGGGCGCCGGCTTCGCCGATCTGATCAATCTCTTCCAGCCCGAGCGGATCCTCGTCGGCGGCTGGGCGGGCCTCCAGCTGGGCGCCCGCTTCCTGGAGACGGTCAAGGGCCACGCGATGGAGTACGCGCTCGCGTACCCGGCGGCGCGGGTCGACATCGCGATGGGGACGCTCGGCCCCGACGCGGTGACGGTCGGCGCGGCAATCCTGCCGCTCGCGGACTTCTTCGCCCGGGGCGGGCGGCGCGCCGAACCGGACCCCACCGAGGAGGAGCCGGCCTGGGCCCCGACCGTACGGGGGCGGGAGGCGCGCTGACCGCGCCCCGGCGCGCAACCGTCGGGACCGGACAGGCGCCTTCATGGCCTGTCCGGAAAGTCCCTAGGCGACGGACCCTATGCGGCCGTCCGGCGCCCGGGGGCCGTCGTGGTGGATCGGGGTGTGGGCGCCGGTGAGGGAGACGCCGGTGCCGCCGCGGCGGTTGGCGACGATCTCCGCGCCGATGGACAGGGCGGTCTCCTCCGGCGTACGGGCGCCGAGGTCGAGGCCTATCGGGGAGCGCAGCCTGGTGAGTTCGAGCTCGGTGACGCCGACCTCGCGCAGGCGCTTGTTGCGGTCCTCGTGGGTGCGGCGGGAGCCCATCGCGCCGATGTAGGCGACGGGAAGCTTCAGGGCGGCCTTGATGAGCGGCACGTCGAACTTGGCGTCGTGGGTGAGGACGCACAGCACGGTACGGCCGTCGACCTCCGTCGACTCCAGGTAGCGGTGGGGCCACTCGACGACGATCTCGTCTGCGTCGGGGAAGCGGGCCGGCGTCGCGAAGACGGGCCGCGCGTCGCAGACGGTGACGTGGTAGCCGAGGAACTTGCCGACGCGCACGAGGGCGGCGGCGAAGTCGATGGCACCGAAGACGATCATGCGGGGGGCGGGTACGGAGGACTCGACCAGGAGGGTCAGCGGCTGTCCGCAGCGGCTGCCGTCCTCGCCGATCTCCACGGTGCCGGTGCGGCCCGCGTCGAGCATCGCGCGGGCCTCGCCCGCCGCGGTGCGGTCCAGTTCGGGGTGGCCCCCGAGCTTTCCCTCGTACGAGCCGTCGGGGTAGACCAGGAGGGCCTTGCCCATCAGGTCGTCGGGGCCCGAGACGATCCGGGCCACGGCCGCCGCCTCCCCCGTGGCCGCGGCCGCGAGAGCGGCGGGGAAGACCCCGCCGCTCACCGGGGTGACGAGGATGTCGATGATGCCGCCGCAGGTCAGGCCGACCGCGAAGGCGTCCTCGTCGCTGTAGCCGAAGCGCTCGACGACGGTCCTGCCGTCTTCGAGGGCCTGCTGACACAGCTCGTAGACCGCGCCCTCCACACACCCTCCGGAGACCGAGCCGATCGCCGTGCCTTCGCTGTCGACGGCGAGGGCGGCTCCGGGCTGCCGGGGCGCGCTGCCGCCGACGGCCACCACGGTGGCGACGGCGAACGCGCGTCCCTGCTCGACCCACCGGTGAAGCTCTTCGGCGATGTCCAGCATTTCGGTCTCCTTGGGTGTGTGCGGAGGGCGACGGTACGACGTCAGCTGACGCCCAGCCAGCTCTCGATCGGGTGAAGCGCGAAGAACACGATGAAGATCGCGGTCAGGCACCACATGAACGCGCCGACCTCGCGGGCCTTCCCCTGCGCCACCTTGATGACGGTGTAGGCGATGACGCCGGCGGCGACACCCGGGGTGATGCTGTAGGTGAACGGCATCAGCACGACAGTCAGGAAGACCGGGATGGCGACGGAGCTGTCGCCCCAGTTCACGTGCTTGGCGTTCATCATCATCATCGCGCCGATGACGACCAGGGCGGCGGAGCCGACCTCGCGGGGCACGATCTGGGTGAGCGGCGTGAAGAAGAGGCAGGCCGCGAAGAACAGGCCGGTGATGACGGAGGAGAAGCCGGTACGGGCACCCTCGCCGACGCCGGTGGCGGACTCCACGAACACGGTCTGGCCGGAGGCGCCGGAGACGCCGCCGATCGCGCCGCCCGCGCCGTCGATGAACAGCGCCTTGGACAGGCCCGGCATGCGGCCCTTGTCGTCGGCCAGGTTGGCCTCGGTGCCGACGCCGATGATGGTGGCCATGGCGTCGAAGAAGCCGGCGAGGACCAGGGTGAAGACGATCACGCCGACCGTGATGTAGCCGACGTCGCCCCAGCCGCCGAAGTCGACGTCGCCGAAGAGCGAGAAGTCGGGAGCCGAGACCGCGCTGCCCTTGAGCTCCGGCGCGCCGTTGGCCCAGGCGCCCGGACCCTTGGCCGGGACGTCGGCGACCGCGTTGACGATCAGCGAGATCACGGTGCCGGCGACGATGCCGATGAGGATCGCGCCCGGGATCTTGCGGGCCTGGAGGGCGAAGATCGCGAGGAGGGTGACCGCGAAGATCAGGACGGGCCAGCCGACGAGTTCACCGCCGGATCCCATGGTGATGGGCGGGCCGAACTGCGGGCCGGCGCCGACGAAGCCGGCCTTGTTGAAGCCGATCAGCGCGATGAAGAGGCCGATGCCGATGGTGATGCCGTGCTTGAGCGCGAGGGGGATCGCGTTCATGATCATCTCGCGGAGACCGGTGACCACCAGAAGGCAGATCACCAGACCGTAGACGACGCACATGGCCATGGCCTGGGGCCAGGTCATCTGGGGCACGACCTGGGTGGCGAGCACACCGGAGACACTGAGACCGGCCGCGAGGACCAGCGGGACCTTGCCGATGAAGCCCATCAGCAGGGTGGTCACCGCCGCCGCGAGGGCGGTCGCCGTGATGACGGCGGAGGACCCGAGGACGTTCTTCTCGACGTCCGGGCCTCCGAGGAGGATCGGGTTGAGCAGGAGAATGTACGCCATCGCCATGAAGGTGGTGACGCCGCCGCGGATCTCCGTCGCGACGGTGGATCCTCTCTCCGAGATGTGAAAGTACCGGTCGAGCCAAGAGCGGCCGGCGGGGACGTTGGAGCCGGAGCCCGCGTCCTCCGAAGCGGTCTTGGGCTCCACAGACGACTGGGTCATGGGGCCTACTCCCAAGGTTCAAAGGGGCACCCGCATCAGACTTCGAAGGGATTCTGATCTGGTTGAAGCTGCGGGATTTGGGATGCTGCGTGGGCTGCACGACCCGGGGGACGGCCCGAGGCGAACGGGATGAATCGGTCCTGCTGGTACTGCGGGGGGGGGTGACGCGGGTACTGCGGGGATGACGCTGGTACTGCGGGGTGACGCGGGTACTGCGGGGTGGTGCTGAGGGGTTGCTCCGGGCGGTGCGGGCGGTGGAAGTGTGACGTTCCTGGGAGGCACGCACCGCCCGGAGAGTCCTAGAGGGTGCCGGTGAGCGCCTCGGGGCGGACCGGCGTCTTGTTGAGCTCCAGGCCCGTCGCCGCCCGGATCGCCGCGAGGACGGCCGGGGTGGACGAGAGGGTCGGGGCCTCGCCGATGCCCCGGACGCCGTACGGCGCGTTGGGGTCGGCCAGCTCGAGGTAGTCGACCGGGATGGTCGGCGTGTCGAGGATGGTCGGGATCAGGTAGTCCGTGAAGGAGGGGTTCCTGACCTTCGCGGTCTTCGGGTCGACGATGATCTCCTCCATCACCGCGACGCCCAGGCCCTGGGTGGTGCCACCCTGGATCTGGCCGATCACGGAGAGCGGGTTGAGCGCCTTGCCGACGTCCTGGGCGCAGGCCAGTTCGATGACCTTGACCAGGCCGAGCTCGGTGTCGACCTCCACCACCGCGCGGTGCGCGGCGAAGGCGTACTGGACGTGTCCGTCGCCCTGGCCGGTGACGAGGTCGAAGGCCTGGGTGGGACGGTGCCTCCACTCCTCCTCGACCTCCACGGCCTGGTCCTCGAGGACGTCCGCGATGGTCGCGAGGGCCTCGCCGCCGTCGGTGACGACCTTGCCGCCCTCCAGGAGGAGTTCGGCGTTGGCCCAGGCCGGGTGGTACGAGCCGAACTTGCGCCGGCCGATCTCCAGGACCTTCTCGCGGACGATCGCGCAGGAGTTCTTGATGGCGCCGCCGGTCATGTACGTCTGGCGGCCCGCGGAGGTCGAACCGGCCGAGCCCACCTGTGTGTCGGCGGGGTGGATGGTGACCTGCTGGACGCCGAGCTCGGTACGGGCGATCTGCGCGTGGATGGTGACACCACCCTGGCCGACCTCCGCCATGGCGGTGTGGACCGTGGCGACGGCCTCGCCGTTGATGACCTCGATGCGGATCTTGGCGGTCGAGTAGTCGTCGAAGCCCTCGGAGAAGCCGACGTTCTTGATGCCGACGGCGTAGCCGACGCCTCGCACGACACCCTCGCCATGCGAGGTGTTGGACAGGCCGCCCGGCAGTGCGCGGACGTCCGCGCCCTCGCCGGCGGTCTCCCACTGGCGCTCCGGCGGCATCGGGCGGGCCTTGACGATACGGAGCAGCTCGGCGACCGGGGCCGGCGAGTCGACGACCTGGCCGGTCGGCATGATCGTGCCCTGCTCCATGGCGTTGAGCTGGCGCAGCTCCACCGGGTCCATGCCCAGCTTGGCCGCGAGCTTGTCCATCTGCGCCTCGTAGGCGAAGCAGGCCTGGACCGCGCCGAAGCCGCGCATGGCGCCGCAGGGCGGGTTGTTGGTGTAGAGGCCGATCGCCTCGATCTCGACGTCCTCGATGACGTACGGGCCGACCGAGAGGGAGGAGGCGTTGCCGACGACCGACGCCGTGGACGACGCGTAGGCGCCGCCGTCGAGCACGATCTTGCACTTCATGTGCGTGAGCTTGCCGTCCTTGGTGGCGCCGTGCTCGTAGTAGAGCTTCGCCGGGTGACGGTGGACGTGCCCGAAGAAGGACTCGTACCGGTTGTAGACCATCTTGACCGGCTTGCCGGTGCGCAGCGCGAGGATGGAGGCGAGGATCTGCATGGAGATGTCCTCGCGCCCACCGAAGGCGCCGCCGACGCCGGCCATCGTCATGCGGACCTTCTCCTCGGGCAGGCCGAGGCAGGGGGCGATCTGCTTGAGGTCCGAGTGCAGCCACTGGGTGGCGACGTACAGGTCGACGCCACCGTCCTCGGCCGGTACGGCGAGGCCGGACTCGGGGCCGAGGAAGGCCTGGTCCTGCATGCCGAAGGTGTACTCGCCCTTGACGATGACGTCGGCGCGCTTGGCGGCCTCGTCGGCGTTGCCGCGGATGATCGGCTGGCGGTGCACGATGTTCGGGTGCGGGACGTGACCGGAGTGGTGGTCGTCGCGGTTCTCGTGGACCAGGATCGCGTCCGGAGCGGTGGCCGAGGCCTCGTCCGTGATGACCGGGAGCTCCCGGTACTCGATGACGACCTTGGCGGCGGCGCGGCGGGCGGTCTCCGGGTGGTCGGCGGCCACGAGGACGACCGGCTCACCGTGGTGACGGACCTTGCCGTAGGCGAGGACCGGGGTGTCCTGGAACTCCATGCCGTAGTTCTTCGCGGCCGGCAGGTCCTCGTGGGTCAGGACGGCGTAGACGCCGTCCATCGCGAGGGCCTCGGCGGTGTCGATGGACACGATCTCGGCGTGCGCGACGGTGGAGCGCAGGATCTGGCCCCACAGCATGTCCTCGTGCCACATGTCCGAGGAGTAGGCGAACTCGCCGGTGACCTTGAGCGTGCCGTCGGGGCGGAGGGTGGACTCGCCGATGCCGCCCTTGACGTGGTTCTGGGTGACGTCGCGGGGGATACCCGTGGTGGTGCCAGCCATGATCAGACCGCCTCTCCCTGACGCTCCTGGCGAGCGGCCGCGAGGCGGACCGCGTCGAGGATCTTCTCGTAACCGGTGCAGCGGCAGAGGTTGCCGGAGAGCGCCTCGCGGATGTCCGCGTCCGTAGGGGACGGGTTGCGCTCCAGCATCTCGTCGGCCGCGACCAGCAGACCGGGGGTGCAGAAGCCGCACTGGACGGCGCCGGCGTCGATGAACGCCTGCTGGATCGGGGAGAGTTCGACACCCTCGCCGGTCTGCGAGTCCTGACCGGGCTTCGCTTCCCACTTCTTGGCGGCGTCGAGCGAGGTGCCGCAGGTGCCGGCGGCGCAACCGGCGTGCTCCGCACGGTCCTTGGCGAACTCGGCGAGGCCCTCGACCGTGACGACCTCGCGGCCCTCGACCTGGCCGGCGGCGACGAGGCAGGAACAGACCGGCACGCCGTCGAGGCGGACGGTGCAGGAACCGCACTCGCCCTGCTCACAGGCGTTCTTGGAGCCGGGGAGGCCCATCCGCTCACGCAGGACGTAGAGGAGGGACTCGCCCTCCCAGACGTCGTCGGCTTCCTGGGGACGGCCGTTGACCGTGAAATTGACGCGCATGGTTATGCAGCTCCCTCAAGCGTGCGGCCGCTTCCGCGGTACTGCTCCCAGGTCCAGCCGAGCTGGCGGCGGGCCATGATGCCGACGGCGTGGCGCCGGTACTTGGCGGTGCCTCGGACGTCGTCGATCGGGTTGGCGGCGGCCGAGCAGAGATCGGCGAACTGCTTGGCGACCGACGGGGTGATGATCTTGCCGTTGTCCCAGAAGCCGCCTTCCTCCAGAGCCGCGTTCAGGAAGGCCTCGGCCTCCTTGGCACGGATCGGGGTCGGCGCGGCGGAGCCGATGCCGGTGCGCACCGTCCGGGTCTCCGGGTGCAGGGCCAGGCCGAAGGCGCAGACGGCGATGACCATCGCGTTGCGGGTGCCGACCTTGGAGTACTGCTGGGGGCCGTCCGCCTTCTTGATGTGGACGGTCTTGATGAGCTCGTCGGGCTGGAGCGCGTTGCGCTTCACGCCCGTGTAGAACTCGTCGATCGGGATGAACCGGCTGCCGCGGACCGACTCGACCTCGACCTCGGCGCCCGCGGCGAGCAGGGCCGGGTGGGCGTCGCCGGCGGGCGAGGCGGTGCCGAGGTTGCCCCCGACGCCGCCGCGGTTGCGGATCTGCGGGGAGGCGACCGTGTGGGAGGCGAGCGCCAGACCCGGAAGCTCGGTCCGCAGGTTCTCCATGATCTGGGTGTACGGAACGGACGCGCCGAGGCGGACGTTCTCCTCCCCGACCTCCCACTCGCGCAGCAGCTCGATACGGTTCAGGTCCAGGAGGTACTCGGGGCGCCGGTGGTCGAAGTTGATCTCGACCATGATGTCGGTGCCACCCGCAATGGGCACGGCCGTGGGGTGCTCGGCCTTGGCGGCGAGCGCCTCCTCCCAGCTGGCGGGGCGAAGGAAGTCCATGGTGGCTCTCTTCTAGTGATTCTGGTGATCGGGGGTCGAACGGAGTGGGCCCGGGGGGACGGCCGGCCCTCGACTTCATGTTCATGTGGTGTTAACGCGGTGTGTGGCCTAGTACACAAGCCCACCTTCGCCCGGGTGCAGTCACCGAAAACATGAAGGAGTTGGCTGGCTCCCGTCGTCGTCTTGTAGATTCGAACGAAAGGTGGGAAACGGGAACCTCTCTGTTTTCCCCTGGAAACGGTGGCACCACGCCACCGTCGACAACGCGACACCCACTCGAAGGAACGGCGGCGACACGATGCGGCTGCGCGCACTGCTGGAGAACGACGCGCTGGGGCTGCGCCTGCTCGGCGGCGAGGACGAGCTGGACCGCACGGTCCGCGGCGTGATGACGACGGACCTCAAGGATCCCAGCCGGTACCTTTCCGGCGGCGAGCTGGTGCTCACCGGCCTCGCCTGGCGGGCGGACCCGTCCGACGCGGAGCCCTTCGTCCGGATCCTGGCCTCGGCCGGGGTGGCCGCCCTGGCGGCGGGCGAGGCGGAGCTCGGCGACATCCCCGACGATCTCGTACAGGCGTGTTCACGCCATCGGCTGCCGCTCTTCGCGGTGAACGAATCCGTTGCGTTCGCGACGATCACCGAGCATGTTGTTCGACAGGTCTCCGGCGAGCGGGCGGGCGACCTGGCGGCCGTCGTCGACCGGCACCGGCGGCTCATGACCTCCGGCCCCGCGGGCGGCGGCCCCGAGGTCGTCCTCGACCTGCTCGGCTCCGACCTGGACCTGCGGGCCTGGGTCCTCTCCCCCACCGGGCGCCAGATCGCGGGCGCCGGCGAGCCCCTCGAGAGCGGCCTCGCGGCGACCCTGGCGGGCGAGCACCTGGCCGCGACCCGGACCGGGCGGCGCGGCCCGCACCGGCTGAGCCTCGCCGGAGTCACGTACTCGCTGTTCCCGATCCGGAACACCGGGCGGGGCCCCGCCCCCGCCTCCCGTGACGTGCGCGAGACGGTCCTGTCGGACTGGCTGCTCGCCGTCGAGGCGGACGCCGGGGACTGGCCCGCCGCGCGCCTGGACCTGCTCCAGGGCGTCACCCAGCTGATCGCCGTCGAGCGCGACCGGCGCGACGCGGCCCGTACGGTACGCCGCCGGCTCGCCCAGGAGGTCCTGGAGCTGGTGCAGACGGGCGCCGCGCCCGCCGAGATCGCGGCCCGCCTGCGGGTCGCGGCCCCGGTGCTGCTGCCCGGGCTCGGCACGGCCCCGCACTGGCAGGTCGTCGTGGCCCGCGTCGACTGGGAGCAGGAAGCCGGCCAGGGCACGCCCGTGGACGGCGGCCCGGTCGCCCAGGCACTCCTGGAGGAGATCCTCGTCGACCCGGCGACCGTCGGGGCCGAGTCCGCGGACCGGATCGCCGTCGCGCACAGCGGCGACGAGGCGATCGCGCTGGTCCCGCTGGCCTCCGCGCCGCTGCCGGACAGCGAGGACGAGGGCCAGGCGACGGCGCTCGGGCTCCACGCGGACGCCCTGCTCGCCGCCGTACGCGCCCCGCTCTCCTCCGGCCTCGCGGACGACGGGCGGCTCACGCTCGGCGTCAGCGCGGCCGTGCACTCGGCGGAGGGCCTGCGCGGGGCCCTGGAGGAGGCCCGGCACGCCCGCCGGGTCGCCGCGGCCCGTCCGGGCCGGGTCTGCGCCGCGGGCCACCACGAGCTGGCCTCGCACGTCCTGCTGCTGCCGTTCGTCCCGGACGACGTCCGCCGCGCCTTCACGGCCCGGCTGCTCGACCCGCTGCGCGACTACGACCGGCGCCACCGCGCGGAGCTCATCCCGACCCTGGAGGCGTTCCTCGACTGCGACGGCTCATGGACGCGCTGCGCCACTCGGCTGCACCTGCACGTGAACACGCTGCGCTACCGGGTGGGCCGGATCGAGCAGCTCACGGGCCGCGACCTCTCCCGTCTGGAGGACAAGCTCGACTTCTTCCTGGCGCTCCGGATGAGCTGATCGGGGACGGACCGGAAGGAATCGGGCACGGATCGGGGGTGTCCGCCGTGCCCGGATTCACTCTTTCGGTGGAGTCCAGGGGAGTGACATCCGGGCTGGTGGCGGCCTGTCGGCCGGAGTTGCCGACGGGCCCCGCCACGGCCTGATCCCGGGCCCGACGGCGATCTGACGGGCTGTCGGCCACTGCCCGGAGGGTGGCCTCCGCACCCGCCGGACTCTTGTGAATTCTTTCACCTGACCCCTTGGCCAGGTGCTGCATTCGTGCTGAGATGCGGGTCTACTCAACAGCTCAATGGCGCGCTCGGGGAGGGCAATGTGGCGGATACCGCCATGTCTGGTTCCGAATCAAGGGGTGGCGAAGATCCGTCCCTCGCCTACGGCAAGGAGACTCCCGTGGAGACCGCCATATGGCGGCTCCGCTCCCGAGGTTGTTGGACGGACGCGGCGGCACTGCTCGCTCCGTACGCGACCGAACCGGCCGCCGCGCTCGAACGGGCGGCCCTGCTGATCGAGCGCTGCCTCTACACCGAACAGGGCTGGGCCGACGCCGAGGAGGCGCTCCGGGCGGCCGAAGCGGTCGCCCGCACCGACGAGGAGCGCGGGGCCGCGGCCTGCGAACGCGGCTATCTCGCCTACGCGTCCACGCTTCTCGGGGTACGCGACCGGGCCGACGAGGCCCGGATGGCCCTGGGCCGGGCAGCGGCCCTCATCGGGCCCTCGGCCGGAGGACGACCCCTGCTGGACTTCCGGCGCGGTCTCATCGCGCAGAACCTCGGCGACTCCCCACAGGCGGCCCGCGCCGCGTACAGCAGGGCGCACGCGGGGGCGGTGGACCAGGGGGACTCGCTGCTCCTCTCCTCCACCTGGCGCCATCTCGCCGGACTCGCCTTACGCGAAGGCGAGTTGGCGGAGGCACGGCACGGATTCGCGGAATCGCTGCGGATCCGCGAGGAGTTGGGCTACCTGGTCGGCACGGCCCCGGCCCTCACCGCCCTCGCCGACACGGAGACGGAGCCGGAGGCGGGCCGGCTGCGCGCGGAGGCGAGACGCCTCTTCCGCCTCCTCGGCGGCGTACCGACCTGGCTGTCGGCTCAGCTGACACCTCGCACGGTGACCTGAAATCGCCGACGATAACGCCAAGGTGACGTTCCGCGAGCTCTGATGCGATGTGCCCTCCGCACCCACGGGCCGGAGGGCACATCGCTTCGCACCCGCGGGCCGGGGGCACATCGCCCCGCGTCCGCAGGCCCAGGGGCCGCGTCGAACGGCTTCGGACGCCGCGCCCGCTCAGCCGGTGCGGAGGATCCGGAAGCGATCGGGGTCCGCCGGGTCCCGGTCGGCCACCTGGACCGGGGGCCACGTCCACTGCCACACGCCGATGCCCGGGGTGCGGGAGAAGCGGATCGGCCCTCGGGTGCCCTCGACCGCCAGGTGCGGCCACGCGCCGGCGACGGCCGACCGGTCCGTGCCGTGGGCGCGGAGCGCCTCGGCGAGGACCGTGACGGTGTCCCAGCCCTCGAAGGCGACGAAGGAGGGCTCTTCGCCCAGCCGCTCGCCGAGCTCCTTCCCCACGTGTTCGCCGAGCGGACCGGGGCGTTCGGGCAGGTAGCGCAGGAAGGGGATCCCGGCGCCGTCCCGGCCCAGCAGTTCGGCCCACTCCGCGAACTCCGGCTGTCCCGCCGGAGCGCCGATGAGGAGCTCCGCGAGTCGCGGGTCGCTCCGGACGGCCCGCACGATCGGCACCGCGGGCTCCGCATGGCCGACCAGCAGGAGGAGCGCCGTCGCGCCGTGGTCGACGAGGGCGTCGCACAGGGCCTCGGGAGTGAGCCCGTTCGCGTCGAGTTCGACGACGCTGCCGCCGTGGGGAGCGACGTGGTCCCGCAGGACGCGGGTCCCCGTCGCCCAGTAGACGCTCGGCTGGGTCACCACGGCGATCCGCCGCCGGCCCGCGCCGAGGAGGAAGTCAGCGTAGGTCCGCCAGCCGTGGGACTGGGCCGGCGCCAGCCGCGCGACCCACTCCGTCGGCTCCTCGGTGAGCGCGTCGAGCACGGCGGACGAGCAGAGGTACGGCACGCCGAGGGCGTCGGCCCTGGCGGCGACGGCGCGGGCGACGACGCTGTGGTACTCGCCCACCACGGCGGCCACGCCGAGACCGGCCAGTTCGTCGACGGCCGCGGCGGCCCGCTCGGGATCGGCCGCGGTGTCCCGGACCACCAACTCCAGCGGCCTGCCGCCGATCCCACCGCTGTCGTTGACCTCACGGACGGCCAGCTCGAGCCCCGCGAGCAGATGCCGCCCCGCCCCGACCCACCCGGGCCGCGACAGCGGGACGAGAGCCCCCAGACGGACGGGCACCCCCTCCGCGGTCTCCGCTCCGGACGGCGATGTCGACGTGTTCACCCGGGTGATCATTCCGTCATTGGAACCACCGCCCTCGCCGACGGGCAAACGAATTACGCGCTCGCGGAGACGCGGGCGGGCAGGACGTTCTCATTGGGCTCGGCAGGATGCCCCGGGGAGCGGGCGCGTGCCTAGTGGTCCGCCTGGTCGTGACGTACGACGAACACGTGGTCCTCGGCGTACCGCTGCCAGTCCGGTACGAGGTGGAAGCGCTGGTGGTCCTGGAGGTCCCGTGCCGAGGCGACCGGGACGCGGGGGATTCCCCGGTAGAGGCGGACGTGCTCGTCCTCCACCAAGTAGTCGATTGCGGACCGGAGTTCGTCGGTACTCAGGCGTACGGCCCCGGCCAGGCGTCCCGGTGTCGTGAAGACCTCCTCGGGGCGGCCGAGGCCTTCGTCGAGGTACCGGACCAGGGCGTGCTTCCAGGGTGCGACGGCGTCGCTGCGCCGTAGCTTCCGGAGGATCTCCCGCAGGTCTTCCGGGAGTTCGAGGATCTCCTCGGGGAGCGGCAGCCGCTTCGGCATGGTCCATCGGCCCTCGACCGTGTGGGCGATGCCCAGCGCCAGCATCGTGCCGACGAGGTCGCGGATCGTCGCCGGCACGGGGAATCCCCCGGCCCGCAGGGCGCCTTCGGACGCCTCCCGCCGGGCCGCCGCCTCCGCCCGGATCCGGGCTTCCGCCCCCTTGCCCTCCGCATGGTCGAGGTCCTCGGGCTCGAGCCAGAGCACCGGCGAGTCCAGGTCCTCCCCCAGTCCCCGCAGGAAGGCGCCGAACGCATCGTCGAACAGCTCCCGCACGACCTCGTCGAGCGTCCCGGTCACCGGCCGCGACGCGGCCGTGCTCAGTACCAGGCACATGAAGAGGGCCTGGTGCCTCGGCAGCACGTGCATCCACCCGCTGGTGAACCAGTCGTCGTGCACCGAGATGTCGCCCCCGCCACCCCCACCGGCCCTGCCGTCCCTGGTGTCCCGATCAACCGTCACGGTCGCCCTCCCACATGTCAGCGGCATACTCACCCGCTCAACCGTCGCGAGCCCTCCGAGGTCACCCTCCGAGGTGGGACCGCGGTACGAGGCACACCAGGCTCTCGTCCGTGCCGACGAGCAGCGCGCCCGCGCCGGTGACCGCGACCGCGCGGACCGGCGGACCCGGGCGGAAGGAGAGCGTCGCGCCGCCTTCCGGGCGGTGGAGTTCGACGAGGCCGTCGGCCCAGGCCGCGGCGACCAGGGGGCCGTACGGCGTCTCGGTCGCGTGCAGGGAGACCACCGGGGAGCGGCGCTCCGCCAGCGGTTCGGGGCGCGGGTCGCGGCCCGGCGTCCAGAGCCGTACGGTCCCGTCGGCGCCGCCGGAGCACACGAACGGGGTCTCGGAGTCGACGGCGGCGACCGCGGTGACGCGGCCGCTGTGCGAGGCCGCCTGGTGCAGCCCCGTGAGGCCGAAGGCGTGCACGGAGCCGAGCCGGTCCCCCACGACGACCGAGCCCGCGATCGCCGCGAGGGCCGTGCCGGGGTGGCGGGCCAGGGTCTTCGAGACGGCCTCGGTGAGCCGCTCCAGGTACGGGGCCCTGGGCACCGTCCCCCGGACGGAGTGCAGCCTGCCCCGGTCGTCCAGGAGCAGCACCGTGCCGTCGGGGGCGGGCGCGAGTGCCGTGACCCGGCCGGGGACGGTGTGCGGGAGGCGTCCGGCGGAGCTCGCGTCGGCCTCGTGGAGCAGGCGGACGGTGCCGGTGCGGTCGCCGACGAGCAGCGTGCCCTCCAAGGGGCCGCCCGCGGCGCCGAGTACGGCGACGGGTCCCGGCCAGGGCGGCGTCAGGTCGCCGCGGTTGCGGGCCCAGCGGAGCCGCCAGGCGGCGCCTTCGGCGAGCTCGGCAAGGGCGGGCCGCAGCCGGGGGTCGGCACCGTCGCCGAGCGCGGCGAGGAGCACCAGCGCGCGCTCCGCCGGTTTCTGTGCGCGGCAGAGCGACTGTCCGGCGCGCAGCCAGGCGGTCCTGAGTCCGCCGTGGTCGTCAATTCCGGCCTCGCCGAAGCCGTCACCGGTTCCGGTGACGTATGCCGTGGTGACGAGCAGCGGATCGGCGGCGCACACGGCGAGGGGGTCGGAGAGGTCCGGCAGCGGGCGCGGGGGCTCCGCGCGCGTGCCGTCGTCGGGGGCGGGCTCGCCGTCCAGGTCGACGACCGTCGCGCGGCGTGCGGCGCGGAGGGTGTCGGGCGCCGGGCTGCCGGTCCGGGCCTCGACGACGAGCCGGACCCGGCCCACTCCGGCGAGTTCACCGATGAGTTCGGTGAGGGCGGCGGGTTCGGCGGCGGCGTGGAGGTCCGCGAGGAGGAGGACGGCCCGGCCCGAGGGCCGTGCCTCGCTGGTGGCGAGGGCGTGGACGAGTTCGTCCGGGGACCTGGCGACCACCCCGAGCAGGTCGGCGATGGTCCAGGTCGCGCCGAGTGCGCTCTGCCCCGCGAGCGGGACGAGCACCCGGGGCGTGCGGCGGCGCCGGCCGCCGGCGCGCGGGCCGTGTGCGGCGAGCCAGTCGAGGAGGGCCGTCTTGCCGCTGCCGGGGGCCCCGGTGACGAGGCAGAGCCGGGGCGCCTCCGGGTCGGTGAGCCAGCCGAGCAGGGCCGCGGCCTCGGCTTCCGTACCGGTGACGGCTCGGCGTCCCTCCCATGCCGGGGGTGGGCTCGCGGACGGCATGGGACACCTCACGGGCGATGCGGTGCGGGCGGTCTGACGTCAACGACCTTAGTGCTCCGGAGCGCTCAGTACTCCGATCCGGCGAAGTGCTCCCGTACGAGCGACTGGACGACCGGCAGGTCCTGGGCGATCAGGGCGTCGAGCAGGGCCGTGTGCTCGGCGGCGTCGGCGACGAGCTCGCCGTGGCGGAAGGCGGGCGCGCTGATCAGCGGCCACTGGGAGCGCCGGTGGAGGTCGTCGGCGACGGCCAGCAGCTGGACGTTCCCGGCGAGGGAGAGGACCGCCCGGTGGAAGGCGCGGTCCGTCTCGGCGTAGTGGGCGCGGTCGCCGCGGGCGGCGGCCGTCGCGGTCGCCTCGGCGAGCGGGCGGAGCTCGGTCCAGCGGGCGGCCGGGACCGTGCGGGCGAGCCGCAGCATGACGGGGACCTCGATGAGCGCGCGGACCTCGGCGAGCTCGGCGAGTTCGCGCGGGGTGCGCTCGGTGACGCGGAAGCCGCGGTTCGGGACGACCTCGACGGCCCCTTCTACGGCGAGGCGCTGCATGGCTTCGCGGACGGGGGTGGCCGAGACACCGAAGCGCTCGGCGAGGGCGGGGCCGGAGTACACCTCGCCGGGGACGAGCTCGCCGCCGACGAGGGCGGTGCGCAGGGCTTCGAGGATCTGATCGCGGACGGAGTGCCGCTGGACGACGCGCGGGGCCGGGGCGGCCTCGCGCGGTGGTGCCGCCGGTTCGCCGTGGGTGTGCTCGCCACGGGCCTGTTCCGGTACGCGTACGGCGTCGCCGAAGGGCGAATACGGCCTCTCCGTCGCCCGCTCGCGCGCTGCGCCCTGCTCCACCCGGGTCCTCCTGCGGCCTCGTGCCGGGCCCGGCTCGCGTTACCCGGGTCCCCTGTGCACCATAGGCGAACGGACCGACATTTGGGGCACGGGGGGCCGATCCGTGACCCGTGGGAGACCGAGGTCCGTGCGGTGGTGAGAGGCGATCGAGATTCGGGTAAGGTAAGGCTTACCTGCTAACGATCGCGATTCGGTGGTCCGCATGACCGTCCCCGCACTGCTGTCCGCACCCCCCACCTCCCCCGTCGCGGCTTCCTACGCCCGGCTCGCGGAGGTCTTCTCCGGCCTGCGGATAGAGGAATCGGCCGGGGACGAACGGCTGCCGCGCGGCGCGGGCTGGGTCGGCGCCGAGGAGCTCGCGGCCGGCGGATCCGCCCTCGACGCCTTCCTCGCCTGGGACAACGCCCAGGTGTTGCGCGACTACGGCACCCAGGCCCGCCCCGACGTCGTCGCGAGCTTCGGACTGCACCGCTACGCCTGGCCCGCCTGCCTCCTCGTCACCGTCCCCTGGTTCCTGCACCGTCGGGTGCCCCGACTGCCCGCCGCGAACGTGTCGTTCCAGCGCGCGCTCGGCCGCATGGCCGTCCGCGTCGAGGAGTTCGCCTGCCTGCCCGGCGACCCGGCGGCCGGCCTGCCCGGCGCCCGTGTCGTCGCCGACGAGGAGGCGCTGCGGACCGAGGTGCGCGCCTCGCTCGCCGAGCACTTCGAGTCGATCCTCGGCGGCTTCGGCCCCCGGATGAAGCGCGGCCGCCGGGCCCTGTGGGGGATGGCCACGGACGAGATCGTCGAGGGCCTCTGGTACATCGGCGCCCTGCTCGGCGAGGAGGAGCGGGCGATGGCCGAGCTCGACCTGCTCCTGCCGGGCACCACCGTCACCCGCAAGCAGCACAAGCCGTACGCCGGCTCGGCGGGCTTCCGCGAGCTCACCGGCTCCGAGGGTCCCGACGGCGCCCCGCGCGCCACCCGCGACCGGGCGACCTGCTGCTTCTTCTACACGCTGCGCCCCGAGGACACCTGCCTCACCTGCCCGCGCACCTGCGACACGGAGCGCGTCCGTCGCCTGGCCGCGACCGCCTGAGGCTCCCGAGTGATTACGCCACCCGGACGGGTGGCGTGAATCGAACTCAACCCCCTCCCCCTGCAAGGGTGTTCGACCAGATCGCACCTATTCGTATGCCCTGGGACCCCGATGGCGTGCTCTTGCCCCGAAAACGCTTGAGCGCCGCACGGGGTCGGCCAGTATGGGCCGCCAAACGCCCTACTGCGATGCAAGGGACACCGCATGAGACTGACCGACATATCGCTGGACTGGCTGCTTCCGGGCGGCGTGATGGTGGCCGGGGTCCTGACGGCGGTGGCGGTGCTCGCGCGCGGGAAGCGCGCCGGTGACCAGGCCGCGGCCGAGGACTCCTGGGAACGCAGCGAGGAGCGCCGCAGACGCAAGGAGGCGGTGTACGGAACGGCTTCCTACGTCCTGCTCTTCTGCTGCGCCGCCGTCGCGGCCGCGCTCTCCTTCCACGGACTCGTCGGCTTCGGCCGGCAGAACCTCAATCTCTCCGGCGGCTGGGAGTACCTCGTCCCCTTCGGCCTCGACGGCGCCGCCATGTTCTGTTCGGTCCTCGCCGTCCGCGAGGCCAGCCACGGCGACGCGGCGCTCGGCTCGCGGCTCCTCGTCTGGCTGTTCGCCGGAGCGGCCGCCTGGTTCAACTGGGTCCACGCCCCGCGCGGTCTCGGCCACGACGGAGCGCCGCAGTTCTTCGCCGGCATGTCCCTCTCGGCGGCGGTCCTCTTCGACCGGGCGCTGAAGCAGACCCGCCGGGCCGCGCTCCGCGAGCAGGGCCTGGTGCCCCGCCCGCTGCCGCAGATCCGGATCGTCCGGTGGCTGCGCGCACCCCGGGAGACCTTCGCGGCCTGGTCGCTGATGCTCCTGGAGAACGTACGGACGCTGGACGAGGCGGTCGACGAGGTGCGCGAGGACCGGCGGGAGAAGGAGCAGAACCGCATCCGCCGGCGCGACCAGGTCAAGCTCGACCGGGCACGGCTCAAGGCCATCAACCGCCAGCACCGCGCCTTCGGGCTCGGCCGCGGCGGCGACGCCCGGCAGGTCGAGATGGCGGCGCTGGGCGCCGCGGGGGGCGCCGGTACGGGCTCGGGTTCCGGATCGGGTGCGGGCTCCGGCTCCGCGACGACGACCGTGCAGGCCGCCGTCGCGGAGCCCGCCATAGCGGATCCGGGACAACTGCCGCTTCGACCCCGGCCCTCCCTGCAAGCCGTAAGGGGCGCTGAGCCCCGCGCGGGAGACTCCCGGACGGTGGACCTCACCGCCGAGGACGACACCCAGACGCTGCCCCGGCTCGATTCCCTGGAGCGCAAGCTCAAGGACCTGGAGCAGCAGTTCGGCTGAACCACGGGGAACACACGGAAACCGGCGGGGTCGCCTCTCAGGCGGCCCCGCCGTTCAGTTCGAACCACACCACTTTGCCCACCCCGTGCTCCTCGACCCCCCAGGAGTCGGCCAGCGCCTGGACGAGGACGAGTCCCCTGCCGTTCGTACCGTCGTCGGCGGGCGGTACGTGCGGCCGGTCGAGCCCCGGGACGAAGTCTCGGACCTCGACCCTCAGCTGCTCGGGGACGACCGTCGCGGTCACGACGGCCCCGTGCTCGGTGTGGACCAGGGCATTGGTCACCAGCTCGCTGGTGAGCAGTTCGGCCACGTCGGAGGCGCCCGGTCCGCCCCACTTCCGCAGCATTTCACGCAAGGCATGTCGCACCTCCGGCACCGCGGTGAGATCCGCGCATCCCACCTTCCTGAGCAGTTGAGTCGGCTGTCGTGCCTCCCCGGCCATAACCCCCACCCACACGTCGTCGAACAGGCTCACGGGGATGCATGCCCCACGAGACCGCCCGCATTCCCTCGGAGCCGGGGGACTCAGAGCCGGGGGACGTTGCGCAGGTTGGAGCGGGCCATCTGGAGCATGCGGCCCACGCCGCCGTCCAGGACGATCTTGCTGGCGGAGAGGGCGAAGCCGGTGACCATCTCGCTGCTGATCTTGGGCGGGATGGAGAGGGCGTTGGGGTCGGTGACGACGTCCACGAGGGCCGGGCCCCGGTGCTTGAAGGCGTCCTTGAGGGCGCCCGCGAGCTGCTTCGGCTTCTCGACGCGGACGCCGTAGGCCCCGGCGGCTCGCGCGATGGCCGCGAAGTCCGGGTTCTTGTTCGTCGTCCCGTACGAAGGGAGTCCGGCGACCAGCATCTCCAACTCGACCATGCCGAGCGAGGAGTTGTTGAAGACGACGACCTTCACCGGGAGGTCGTACTGGACGAGGGTGAGGAAGTCGCCCATGAGCATGGAGAATCCGCCGTCGCCGGAGAGCGACACGACCTGCCGGTTCCGGTCGGTGAACTGCGCGCCGATGGCCTGCGGCAGCGCGTTCGCCATCGAGCCGTGGCTGAACGAACCGATGATCCTGCGCCGTCCGTTGGGCGAGAGGTAGCGGGCCGCCCAGACGTTGCACATACCGGTGTCGACGGTGAACACGGCGTCTCCGTCGGCCAGTTCGTCGATGACGGAGGCGACGTACTCGGGATGGATCGGCACGTGCTTCTCGACCTTGCGCGTGTACGCCTTCACGACGCCTTCGAGCGCGTCGGCGTGCTTCTTGAGCATCTTGTCGAGGAAGCGGCGGTCCGTCTTGGCCCGGACGCGCGGGACGACGCAGCGCAGGGTCTCCCGGACGTCCCCCCAGATGGCGAGGTCGAGCCGGGAGCGCCGGCCGAGGTGCTCGGGCCGGACGTCCACCTGGACGATCTTCACGTCGTCGGGCAGGAAGGCGTTGTACGGGAAGTCCGTGCCGAGCAGGATCAGCAGGTCGCACTCGTGGGTGGCCTCGTAGGCGGCGCCGTAGCCGAGCAGCCCACTCATCCCGACGTCAAAGGGATTGTCGTACTGAATCCATTCCTTTCCGCGCAGGGCGTGGCCGACCGGTGCCTTGATCCGCTCGGCGAACTGCATCACCTCGGCGTGCGCGCCCGCCGTGCCGCTGCCGCAGAAGAGCGTCACCCGGTCGGCCGCGTCGATCATCCGGACGAGCGCGTCGATCTCCTCGTCACCCGGGCGGACGGTGGGGCGGGAGGTGACGAGCGCGGTCTCCACGGCCTTGTCGGGGGCCGGCAGGGAGGCGATGTCGCCGGGCAGCGAGACCACGCTGACGCCGCTGCGGCCGACGGCGTGCTGGATCGCCGTCTGGAGCAGCCGGGGCATCTGCTTCGGGTTGGAGATGAGCTCGCTGTAGTGGCTGCACTCGCGGAAGAGCTGGTCGGGATGGGTCTCCTGGAAGTAGCCGAGGCCGATCTCGCTGGACGGGATGTGCGAGGCGAGGGCCAGGACCGGGGCCATGGAACGGTGGGCGTCGTACAGGCCGTTGATGAGGTGCAGGTTGCCGGGGCCGCAGGAGCCCGCGCAGGCGGCGAGGCTGCCGGTGATCTGGGCCTCGGCACCGGCGGCGAAGGCGGCCACCTCCTCGTGCCGCACCTGGACCCAGTCGAGCGCGGGGGTGCGGCGGATGGCGTCGACGACCGGGTTCAGGCTGTCACCGACGACGCCGTACAGACGCTTCACGCCCGCGCGCACGAGGATGTCGACGAACTGTTCTGCGACGTTCTGTTTGGCCATGGCTCCATCAACACACGGCCCGGCGCGTTACGCCTCCCAGACGGCCACCCCCGTGCGGTCGTCGGCGTACCCCGTCACCCGCAGCTGGGTGTCGGCGAGGAAGGCGGCGAGACCGGGCGCCTCCTGGCCGGCCCAGCGGGTGGCGAGTTCGCGGGCGAGGGCGGGTTCGCCGCGCATCGGCTCGGCGAGTCCGGGTGAGGCGAGGAGCAGGGTGTCCCCGGGGCGGGCGACGGAGGCCCGGAAGCGGAAGGGTTCGGCGGGTGGCGGCACGGGCTCCTCGACGAGCGGGCCCGGTGGGGTCGTGACGCCGAGGTTCATGGTCAGCCGGTCGCCCTCCTCGGTCTCGTCCGCGTCCTTCGGCGAGGGCGGGGAGCCGAAGCCGACGACGGGGGCGCCGGTGACGGCCGCGGGCTCGGGCAGGAGCGGTTCGATGTCCTGCCAGGAGCCCTCGCGGAGCCGGAAGAGGCCGCCGCCGCCGATCCCGAAGAAGACGCGCGTGCGGCACTCGGGGTCGGCGGGGACGAGAAGGCAGCGGAGGGTCGCGGTGTACTCGTCGGGGGCGAGGCCCCGGTCGGCGGCGCGGGCGCGCAGCTTGCCGTACGTACGGTCGGTGAGCCGGTGCAGTCCGGACTTGAGGTCGCCGCGGCGGCCGGTCCTGATGTCCTCCGAGAGCCGGGCGTGGCTGCGGCCGACGGCCTCCGCGATCCACTGGCAGGCGTCGGCGGCGGCGAGGTGGGCGTCCTCGGCGGCGCGGGAGCCCGCGGCGACGGCGACGAGGACGAGCGCGGCCTCGTCGTGGCCGAAGCGGGCGGTGAGCAGGGCGTCGCGGCGGGGTTCGCCGCGATAGCGGGCGGAGTCGCCGCGTACGGAGGCGGCCCGCAGGGTGCAGGTGCCGTAGCGGGCGCCGTCGAGGACGGTGTCGGCGACCAGTTCGGCGAGCTCGCCCGGGCGGGCGACGGGGAGGGCGGTGGGTTCGGCCTCGTAGGTCGGCGGTCTGCTGCCGACGAACCCGGCCGCCCGGGGGCGGGGCACGGGCACCTGGACGGTGAGGTCGGCGTCCGGTCCGGACTCCCGGGTGCTCTCCGGGCTGTTCTCCGGATCCGCATCGGCATCGTCATCGGCCTGGGGCTCCGGCACCGGCATCTGCACCTGGACGGTGGGCGTCTCGGCCGGCGGGGCGACCGGGGCCGGGGGCGGCGGCCCGGGGAAGGAGCGCGGTCCCTGCTCGGGGGTCTCCCAGGGTGCCCTGTCGGACAGGACGGCCCGGGGGTCCGGCGCGGGCTGCTCGACCGGCGCCGGGTCGGCCGCCGCCACCAGGTCTGCTTCCGCTCCCGGGTCGGCCGCCGGCTTCAGGTCCGGGCTCGGGCCGGGTGGGCCCGTGGTGGCGCGGGGCGCCGTGGCGAAGTGGTCGTCGAGCGATTCACCCGGGACCGTCGGGGCCGTGTCCGGCGCCGACTCGTCGTAGAGCTTGTCCCACCAGTTGTCCCCCTGCTGAGTCATGTCCCTTATTGTCCACCGCGCACGGCGCCCGAAAACGGACATCAGGAAAACCGTTGCTGCGAATGAGTGACGGGACATGAGTGGTCCGCCGGGCGGCCCCACCCCCCACGGGAAGGACGCCCGGCGGACCGTCGTGATCAGCGCACGTCGTAAGCGCGGACCACGGTCTGGGTGACGGAGTTGCCGTTGACGTCCGTCAGTTCGGTCCTCAGGGTGACGGGTTCACCGGACGCGCCCGCGTGGTTCACGGTCGCGGTCCACTGACCGCCCTGCTGAGAGACCCGCGCTTCGGTCCAGGTCGTACCCCCGTCGTAGGAGTACGAGAGCTTGGCCGAGGTGAGCGCTGCGGGGGTGTAGCCCGCGTGACCCGTCGCGGTGAGGCCGATCTGCTGGCCGTCGGTCGCGGCGAGGGTCTTGAGTCCGTCCTCCGGAAGGTCGTACCGGGGGAAGAGAATCGGGATGCCCTGAGAATAGACGCTCTCGTCAAGCTTGGAGGTGAATTTCCACACCGAGTTGACGGAAGTGGAGCGGGCCCACACCTTGCTGCCGATCTTCATGGTGTTCTGTTCGAGCGTGTACGTCCCGGCTTCGGCCGGTACCTCGAACACTCCGAACGGCCAGCTGCTCGTGCCGAGGACCTCGCCGTCGCGGCTGAGGCTGACGTTGCCGATGTCCCCGAAGGAACCGGGCACGGCGTGGTGGGTGTTGTCGCCCCACATGGCGTCGGCGAAGCCGATGAGGTTGCCCTGGCGCTCGGCGACGAGGACCGGCTTGCCGGCCGCGTCGCGCGGGGCGGTGGGGGCGATGACCCCGTCGTACCAGTTCTCGGTGCGCTTCTCACCGGGGGTGTAGGCGTGCGGGGTGCCGACCATGATCTCCCCGAACGGGAAGCTGCTGCCGACCATCGGCTCCCAGCTCGTGTCGCCGGCCGAGTAGTACTCGGTGCGGGCGCCGGGCGCGGGGACCGTCTCCAGCGAGCCGAAGCCGACGCGGACGCCGTCCGGGCGGCGCGCCGCCGGGAAGTCCATGAAGTCGGTGGCGATGCCCGCCGACCCGTAGGTGGAGTCCGTGCGGCCGAGCTCGCGGTCCCGGACCCGGTAGTCCTTGTCGTCGCGGATCGCGCCGGTCTCGGGGAACGCCAGGTTGTAGGCGTACGGGCTCTTCGCCGTGGCCTGCCAGGCGAGGGTGACCTCACCGGCCGCCAGCTTGCCCAGGAGCGCGGTCGCCTCGCTGGACGGGACGGAGAGCACCGGCAGGCCGAGGCCGGTGAAGCCACCGGTCGGGTACCAGCGGCCGGGGGCCGCGTGGTGGGCGATGACGGCGACGGCGCCGGCGGCCTTGGCGTTACGGGCGAGGGTGCCCGCGGAGGTCGAGTCGTCCGGCAGTCGGACGAGGGCGATGCGGCCCTGGACTCCGGCGGCCTTGAGCTCCTCCGGGGTGCCGGTTCCGGCGTCGACGAGGCGGGCGGAGCCGGTCCCGTCGAGGTTGTCGGAGGCGATGGAGGCGGTGAGCGGGTGCAGGGTCAGACCGTCGGCGGTGCGCAGCGAGGTGATCTGCGGGGCGGCGGCGCGCCAGTAGCTGCCGAACTCGAAGTCGCCTTCGTCGGCCCGCCCTTCGACCGAGGCGTAGTAGCCGCGGATGGTCCGCGGTCCCGCGGCGGTTCCGGCGTGCAGCCAGAAGTCGTCCCAGGAGCGGGAGAACGCGAGGGTGGCGCCGCGGAGTTCGGAGCTCTTGTCGGTCTTGACCGACAGCTTGTGGGCCTGGCGGGCGTCGAGGACGACGGTGGTGTCCTTCTTCAGCTCCATCTGCGGGCGGCCGAGGTAGCTGAGCGAGTCGTTCAGCGTGGCGCCCTCGCCGGCGTCGGGCGTGGTGACGAAGGAGGAGAGGAAGTAGCTGCCGGGGCGCAGGCGGTAGACCTGGTCGGCGGCGCCTTCGTTGAAGCGGCGCTCGCCGCTGGCGACGTCGGTGCCGATGACGTCGAGGGAGGACGCGCCGTCGGCGGGCTTGCCCTGACGGTCGATCAACTTGACGCGCAGGGTGACGGTTTCGGGCTCGACGTAGAGCGAGAAGGGGGTCGAGACATGGACGCCGCCGGGGCCGGTGGCGAGGACGCGGCCGGTGACGTCGCCGTACTGGGCGCGGTCCAGGCGGGCGGTGGGGTCGAGCTCCAGCGGGACCTGGACGGTGGCGCCGGCCGGTACGGTGACGGTGCGCTTGGCGAGGCGGGCGACCGAACTCCGTACGCGGGAGCCGTCGTTGCCGGTGACCTTCTCGACCGAGAGGTTCAGGGTGACGGGGGCGTCGGAGGTGTTGGTGTACGGGACGGAGACCGTGGTGCGGTCGGTCCTGTCCTGCGGCCAGTTGAACGTACCGCCCTGGACCGCGGAAGCGCCGAGGACCGTCTGGTCGATGGCCGCCTTGACGTCGAGGCGGCCGCCGCCGACCTCGCGGACGTCGCCGGGGAGGTCGCTCTCGGCGGAGGAGACGAGGGCGGCCTTGATCTGCTGGGCGGTCCAGTCGGGGTGGCGCTGCTTGACGATGGCGGCGGCGCCCGCGACGTGCGGGGTGGCCATCGACGTACCGGACATGGACTGGTAGGCGTAGACGCCCCGGCCACCGGCCGCGGCGGCGGAGATGCCCACGCCGGGCGCGGCTATCTCCGGCTTGAGGGTGTGGTTGACGATCGTCGGGCCGCGGCTGGAGAAGTACGCGGTGGAGTCGTCGCGGTCGGTGGCTCCGACGGTGAGGACGCTGGGCGCGCAGCCGGGCGAGGAGACCGTGTTGAGGGTCGGGCCCGAGTTTCCGGCGGCGATGACGAACAACGTGCCCTTGCTGCGGCCGAGTTCCTCGGCGGCGACGCTCATCGGGTCGGTGCAGTCGGTGGGGACGGGGCTGCCGAGGCTCATGGAGACCACGTCGGCGCCCTGGGCGACGGCCCATTCCATTCCCGCGATGATCCAGGAGGCGGCGCCGGAGCCCGAGTCGTTGAGGACCTTGCCGTTGAGGAGGTCGGCGCCGGGGGCGACGCCCTTCTTCCTGCCGTCGCTCGCGGCGCCGGAGCCGCCGACGGTGGAGATGGTGTGGGTGCCGTGGCCCTGGCGGTCGTCGGCGGTCTCGGAGTCGGTGAAGTTCTCCGAGGCGGTGACGCGGCCCTTGAGGTCGGGGTGCTCGGTGTCGGCGCCGGTGTCGAGGACGGCGACCTTGGTGCCGGTGCCGTCGTAGCCGGCGGCCCAGGCCTCGGGGGCGTGGACCTGCTTCGTGGACTGCTCCAAAGTGGCCTGAACCTTGCGGTCCAGCCAGAGCTTCTCGATGCCGGCGGCGGAGCGGGCCTGCGGGGTGTTCACGTCGGCCCAGAAGGTGCCGGCCTGCTTCTTCTCCGCCTTGAGCGCGACGCCGTCGACGGTCCTGAGGACCTGGCCGCGCTTGGCGCCGCGCGGGGCGGCGGGCGTCGAGCGGGCGAGGTCGGAGCCGTAGACCGCGATGAGGGGCAGGGTGGTGGTGGAGGCGTCGTCGTAGCCCTGGCGGATGAGGCCGGTGACGTTGAAGAGCTCCTCGTCGACGCGGCCGGCGGCGAGCGCGTCGGTGGCGTCCTCGGGGTATACGTACAGGTCATGGCCGGAGCGGCGGGTCTGGACGAGGGGGACGGTGCCGTCCTCGCGGGGCAGCGCCGTGGCCGCCGGGTTCCCGTCGGCGTCGTGGCTGACCAGGACGCGGTCCCCGGTGACCAGGGTCACCGTGGCGGTCCGGTCCCCGGCGCTGGCCGAGGCCTCGCTGCCGACCAGCGGTCGCTTGCCGGCCGTGCCGTCCTGCGGCTCATTCGCCATGGACGGCGCGACCGCGGTGACGGCCAGGACGGCGGCGGTCGCCGCCCCCAGTGCCGTACGCGAAATCGGGCGCATCGCTCTCCCCATCTGATTCCGGAAAAAGGGCACAAGACGCCCGTCTCCGGAGGCTGTTGGTGCTGCGGTGGCGCCACATTGGCAGAGGTGAGGGCGGTACAGGGATGATGGGCAAGGCGGGAATACGCCGTGGCCGTTTCCCGCCAGGTCACCAACGGAACGAATGCCTCCGGTGAAGGTCCCGGGAAGATCCGGGGTGCCCGATCGGATGCACGGCGAGGGGTGGGGCAACCATGCTGGGAGCGATAGGGCTCGACGAACGCCAGGAGTCCGCGTACCGCGCCCTGGTCGCGCTGGGCGCGGCCGAGGTCACCGATCTCGCGCACCGGCTCGCCCTGCCCGAGCGGGACACCGAGCGGGCGCTGCGCCGGCTGGAGTCCCAGGGGCTCGCCGCGCAGTCCTCGGCCAGGACCGGACGGTGGGTGGCGGCGCCGCCCGGGGTGGCGCTGGGCGCCCTGCTGACCCAGCAGCGCCACGAGCTGGAGCAGGCGGAGCTGGCGGCGAAGCTGCTGGCCGAGGAGTACCGGGCGGAGGCGGCGGAGTCGGCCGTCCACGACCTGGTGGAGGTGGTGACCGGTGCGAGCGCCGTCACCCACCGCTTCCTCCAGCTCCAGCTGGGCGCGCAGGAGGAGGTCTGCGCCCTGGTCACGGGGAAGCCGATCGCGGTCTCCGGGATGGAGAACGACGCGGAGGAGCAGGCCGCCGGGCGCGGGGTGCGCTACCGGGTGGTGCTCGAACGCGAGGTGCTCACGCTCCCTACGGGGCTGCTCGAACTCTCGGCCGCGCTCGGCCGTGAGGAGCGCGTCCGGGTCGCGGACCGGGTCCCCACGAAGCTGGTGGTCGCCGACCGCTCCCTGGCCATGGTGCCGCTGACCGGACGGGGCGCGGAACCCGCGGCGATCGTCGTCCACGCGAGCGGGCTCCTCGAATCGCTGATGGGCCTCTTCGAGTCGGTGTGGCGGGAGGCCCTGCCGCTACGGCTCGGCGCGGGCGCCCAGATCACCGAGGACGAGGCCCCGGGCCCCGACGTGATGGACCTGGAGATCCTGTCGCTGCTCCTCGCCGGGATGACGGACGCGAGCGTGGCCAAGCAGCTGGACCTGGGCCTGCGGACGGTCCAGCGCCGGGTCAAGGGCCTGATGGAACTGACCGGCGTGACGACCCGCCTCCAGCTGGGCTGGCACGCGTACGAGAAGGGCTGGGTGGCCCGCGGCTAGGCCCTGTCCGGCGGATCAGGGTCGGGGCCCTCAGGGGGTGTGCCGGGCGTCGCGGAATCCGCGCAGCCGGGGGTGGCGTACGGCGGGCAGTCGCACCAGGGTGCCCTCGAAGGCGTGGCGGTCGGCCGCCAGCAGGCGCCAAGGGCGCTGCGGCAGGGGGTAGTCGTCACGGAGGACGCCCTCCGGGAGCACCCCGGTCGCGGGCAGCGGAGAGGTCTCGCCCGGGTGCGCGAGGTATGCCCAGACCCCGCTGTCCAGCGGGACCACGGCCCCTTCGTCGCCGGGCGGGCTCCAGGGGTCACCCGTGAGGGGGTGGCGGGGGACGAGGAGGACGTCGGGGCGGGGCCGAGGTGCACCGATCCCCGGACCGGCCAGCCCGACGGACCAGGTCGCGAGCCCGGATTCGGGACCGAGCCCTGATTCGGAACCGAGCCCGGCTTCGGAACCGAGCCCTGCTTCGGCACCCAGCCCTGATGCGGTACCGAGCCCGACTTCGCGCCCGGCCGCGGTCCCTGACCCGGACACGGGCCCGGACACGGGCCCGGGCCCGACGGGCAGGCGCCGGGCGACTGCGTGGCCGAGCAGCTCGGCGACCGGGCCGGCGGGGAGGGTCACCGGGCGGTTCCCGGTGACCGCCACGAGGTGGGCCAGCGCGACCCCGAGCGCCGCCTCCCACCGGGGGCTCCACGACCCGTCGGGGTCGACGGGCGGGACGCGGTGCTCGGCGCACTCCAGGTCGTCCCAGTCGGGAGGCGGACCGGCCGGGAGCCCCGAGGGGCGGCGCTCGACCGCGTCGGGCTCCAGCCACACCGTCTGCCACATGCCGCAGTCGTCCCTGCGGGTCGCCACGGCCCGCCCGCAGCCCTCGCACGCCAGGTTGGGGCCGTCCCGGCCGTCCACGCCCCGGCAGTCGCCCGCGCACTTCTCGGGGATCAGGGACATGGACCGGGAGTCTCCGGGGGCGATGACGATCCTGTTCCGCGCGCCGAACGAGACGGAGTACACCGGCGCGTACACGCCCTGCCGGGCGGCCTCGTCCTCGCCGACCTCCCCCCACCTCCGCCAGGGCGGTCCGGTGGGCAGGGGCTCGACGGCGTACGTCGCGGGCTCCATCAGCGGAGGGTGGAGTTCCTCCCACGCCCCGTAGTGGGTGTGGACGGGGAGGGCGACCCGGGACACCGGCGCCGTCAGCTCCGTGCCGCACCCGGCACACGTGAACACGTACAAACAAGCTCCCCCTCGCCCCGATTCCTCGGGGATTGTGCCTCGCCCGCCGCGGCGGATCCACCGGATTTCCGCACCGGCCCTAGGGCCTGTCCGGCGGATCAGGGTCGGCCCCCGGCCATGATCCGCCGGACAGGCCCTAGGCGCCCTCCTGACCCGTACGGGTCCTGCGACCTGCGGGGACGCGGTTTCTGGGGGACGCTGGGCAGCGTGGGTGTGTGGCAGCTCCTGATGGTCGCGACGGTGATGCTGCTCGGTCTGTTCGGGGTGCTGACCCCCGGCGTGCCGGGAACGTGGCTGGTGTGGGCCGCGATGCTCTGGTGGTCGCTGCACGAGCGGTCGGACCTCGCCTGGATCCTGCTGGCCTCCTCGACCGGTCTGCTGCTCCTCACACAGGTGGTCGTCTGGCAGCTCCCGCCACGCCGGTTCCGGGGGGTCGGCATCACCCGGCGGATGATCGTGTACGCGGGTCTGGGCGCGCTCCTGGGCTTCGTCCTGGTCCCCGTCCTCGGCGCGATCCCCGGCTTCGTCGGCGGGGTCTACCTCTCGGAGCGGCTCCGGCTCGGCGGCCACGGCCAGGCCAGGGCGGCGACCCGGACGGTCATGCGGGCGGCCGGTACGAGCGTCCTCGTCGAGCTCTTCTCGTGCCTGCTGATCGTGGGGGCGTGGGCGGGTGCGGTGATCTGGGGCTGAGACCTCAGGCCGCGGTCGCGAGGTAGCGCGCCGCGTACGAGCGCCAGGGGCGCCACTCCTCCGCCTCCGGGGCGTCTCCGGGGAGGACGTCCGGGTCGCCGAGGGCCCGCATCCGGATGAGGGCGGCTGCTTCGGGGCCCACACCGGGGACGGCGAGCAGGGCGCGCTCGGCCTCGTCGCGGTCGGCGCCGGGGTCGAGGCGTACGGCGCCGTCGGCGAGCGCGCGGGCCAGCGGCCCCGCGACGGGGTGGCCGGTCAAGTCGGCCGGGGCGGGGAAGAGGTGGGTGAGGCCGCCGCAGGCGGTGGCCAGGGGCGTACCGTGCGCCTCGACGAGCCGGGCCGACTCCGCGGGCCCGAGGAGGGTCCGCAGCGCGAACTCCTCCGGTTCGGCCGTCCCCGGGGACCGCACGCCGGGCCGGGCCGTCACCTCGGCGGCGAGCCCCGGGTCGGCGCCGAGCCGCTCGGCGACCGCGTACGGGTCGGCGTCGAGGTCGAAGAGGCGGCGCAGCCGGTGCACGGCGGTGGTCAGGTCGCGCAGCTCGGTGAGGTGGATGCGGGCGTCGAGCCAGCGGCCGGCGGACCCCTCGTCGACGGAGACGATCCCGGTGCCGTACGGAAGGCGGAGCGTGCGCCGGTAGGTGCGGGCGCCGTGGGGGCCGACGACCTCCTCGACGCGGGGCACGGCCTCGGCGGCGAGCAGGTCGAAGACCTCCCCCGCGGCGTACGGCCCCCGGTGGGCGAGCCGCAGCGGGACCCCGGCGGCGAGCGCGGTACGGCCTCCGGCGCCGCTGCCCGCCTCTTCCCGCAGGGCGGTGGGGGTGCGGGCGTAGACGGCGCGGATGGTCTCGTTGAACTGGCGGACGCTGGCGAAGCCGGCCGCGAAGGCGATCTCGGTGACGGGCAGGCCCGTCGTCTGGAGCAGCAGCCGCGCGGTGTGCGCACGCTGGGCGCGGGCGAGGGCCACAGGTCCGGCGCCGAGCTCGGCGGTGAGCTGGCGCTGCACCTGGCGGGTGCTGTAGCCGAGACGCCCGGCGAGGCCGGGCACGCCCTCGCGGTCGACGACCCCGTCGCCGATCATGCGCATGGCCCGGCCGACGACGTCGGCCCGTACGTCCCACGCGGCGGAGCCAGGCACGGCGTCCGGCCTGCAGCGGCGGCAGGCGCGGAAGCCGTGGCCCTGGGCGGCGGCCGCCGTGGGGAAGAACGAGACGTTCCGCCGCTTCGGGGTGACGGCGGGGCAGCTGGGCCGGCAGTAGATGCCGGTGGTGCGGACGGCGAAGAAGAACTCTCCGTCGAACCGCGCGTCCCTGCTGCTGACCGCCTCGTAGCGGGTGTCGTCGTCCGTCATGTCTCCCAGTGTGCGGGACCCGACGGGACCCGACTCGCGGGTTTCGGACATGGCGCTGCGGCCCGGGAGCGGGTCCGGACCGCGGCGCACCGCCGTGGGCCCTGTCCGGCGGATCATGACCGGACAGGCCCCGGAACGCCCGCTAGCGGACGCGTCCGCGCTTGGCGTCCATGGCGGCGCGTCCCTCGGCGCCCTTGCGCTTCCAGTCCTTGAGGATCTCGGAGCGCACGCGCGCGTCGGTCTTGGCCACGATCCGCTGGTTCTCGCGGAGCAGCTTGCGGTAGCTCTCCAGTCGGCGCACGGGCAGCGAGCCGTCCTCGATCGCCGCCGCGACCGCGCAGCCGGGCTCCGACTCGTGGGCGCAGTCGTGGAAGCGGCACTCCGCCGACAGCTCTTCGATCTCGGAGAAGACCTGGCCGACGCCGGTCTCGGCGTCCCAGAGGCCGACCCCGCGCAGCCCGGGGGTGTCGATGAGGACTCCCCCGCCCGGCAGGACGAAGAGGTTGCGGGTGGTCGTGGTGTGGCGGCCCTTGCCGTCGATGTCCCGGGCGGCCTGGACGGTCATCACGTCCGCGCCGACGAGCGCGTTGGCGAGGGTCGACTTGCCGGCGCCGGAGACGCCGAGCAGGACGGTCGTGCCGCCCGCGACCACCGCGGACAGCACGTCGATTCCCTCGCCCGTCTCGGAGCTGAGGGGCACGACCTGGACGCCGGGTGCGACGGTCTCCACGTCCTCGACGAGGTAGGAGAGACCGACGGGGTCGGGCACGAGGTCCGCCTTGCTGAGGACGATCGTCGGCTGGGCGCCGGACTCCCAGGCCAGGGCCAGGAAGCGCTCGATCCGGCCGAGGTCCAGCTCGACGGCGAGCGAGACGGTGATGACCGCGTGGTCGACGTTGGCCGCGAGGATCTGCCCCTCGGACCGCTGGGAGGAGGTGGAGCGCGCGAAGGCCGTACGGCGCGGCAGCAGCGTCCGTACGTAGCGGGGGTCGCTGACGCCCTCGGGGTCGACGGCGGCCCAGTCGCCGGTGCAGACGACCCGCAGCGGGTCGTGCGGGGTCACGAACGCCGTGTCGGCGCGCACGATCCCCTCGGGGGTGGCGATGTCGCACTGTCCTCGGTCGACGCGGACGACCCGGCCGGGGAGCAGTCCCTGAGCCGCGTACGGAGCGAAGGCCTCGGCCCAGCCGGCGTCCCAGCCGTGGGCGTCGAGCAGCGAGGAAGAGGAAGACGAAGCAGAAGAAGACGAAACGGAAGAACCGAAAGACAAGGGGGACCCTTCACAGGGGCGGCCCCGGCGCTGAAAGACGGAGAGTGAGGTCAGCCGGTGGCCGCGGAGGTGGTGTGGACGAACATCCGCGAGTGGGCGAGGCCCTTCGTGATGACAGCCATCGGTCACACCTCCTGTGTCTTTTCGCGATCTTGTACGAGAAGCACCTTAGCGGGAGCCTCGGAGAACCCGCCACGGGTTTTTTCGCGGCGGATTTCCCGGGGCGCCCGTGGGCGTCAGGTCAGGGTCACGACCGTCAGCAGGACGGCTGCGAGGACCGTTCCGGCGACGAGGGCCGGGGTCCCGGGGGCCGGGGCGCCGATCCGGGGTGCCGTCGGCAGGTCGTCCGTGCGGACGGCGGCGCGGGCGCGGGCCAGTTCGGCGGCCGGCGGGTGCTGGGGGAGGTCGACGAGCCAGGGGCGGCGCGGGTCGTGGCGGACGAGCGCCGCGCGGTGGACCCGCACGTCCTGGAGGTCGAGGGGGTGCTCGACCTCGATCCGGTACGGGGCGCCCCCTTCGGGGAGCACGGTCAGGTCGAAGACGAAGTCGGTGCCGCGCGTGGTGAGGGAGTGGAGCCGGGCCGGCGCGTGCACGGCCCCCTCGCCGGAGAGGAGCCGCCCGGCCACGCCGGGGCGGTGCCGCAGCCGTACCGTGCCGAGCGCGAAGAGCAGGGCGACCGTGCCGTTGAGGCCGAGCATCATGACCCAGCGCGGCCCGTCGAGCGCCCCGTGGACGAAGCCGGTGACGACGACGGCGGCCGACGCGGCCACGAGGAGGGTGCCGGGGGCGAGGACCCGGCGGAGCAGGGCCCGGACGGGGACGCCACCGCCGCCCTGGGCCGGAGCCTCGGCCTCGGGGTCCCGGCGCCCGAGCGACCGCACGGCTCCCGCGACGACGAGGACGACGCCGAGCCCGGCGAGGCCGTACGCGGCGACGACCGCGTGGTCGTCCTCCCGGCCCACGAGGAGCCCGAAGGCGGCGAGCAGCACCGCGAGACCGGCCCCCCAGAGGCCCAGGAAGGGCGCCGCGAACACGGCGGCGCCCAGGGCCGAGGGGGCGGCGAGGAAGAGCGCCCCGCCCGCGAGCTGGTCGGTGCCGCAGCCCTCGGTGTCGCAGGCCCAGCGGACGCCCGAGCGCTCGGTGGCGTGGACGTGGCAGAGGAACCAGGTCTGCCAGAACAGCAGGACGGCCGCGGCGGCCCAGGGCCAGGACGTCCTGCCGTACGCGCGCGTGGTCATGGCCCCGACCGTAGCCCGCGGCTCGGACGGTCCGACAGACCCGGGCGTCGACGGCTCGGACGGTCGGCGCGCGTCCGTTTCGTTCAAGACGGGGCCGTCCTGCAGGTCCTAGCGTGCGGGACATGGACACAGCACCTCGCCTCACGCCCCGCCTCGACCTCGTCGGCATCGTCGTCTCGGACATGGCCGCCTCGCTCGCCTTCTACCGCCGTCTCGGCCTGGACGTCCCGGCCGGGGCGGAGACCGCCCCGCACGTGGAGGCCGCCCTGCCCGGTGGACTGCGTGTCGCCTGGGACACGGAGGAGACCGTGCGCTCCTTCGATCCTTCCTGGCGGCGGCCCGAGGGCGGGACCCGGATCGAGCTCGCCTTCCGGTGCGCCACGCCCGCGGACGTGGACGCGGTGTACGAGGAGCTCGTGGGCGCGGGCCACGGCGGGCATCTGAAGCCCTGGGACGCCGTCTGGGGCCAGCGTTACGCGGTGGTCCGGGACCCGGACGGCAACGGGGTGTCCCTGTTCGCGGACGCGCCGGCGGACGCCTCGTAACCGCTCAGGCCGATGCCACGTACTCGCTCAGCGTCGTACCGGCCAGGGCTCTCGTCTCGCGCGCGAGATGGGCCTGGTCGGCGCAGCCCGCGCGGACGGCGGCCTCGGCGTACGGCAGCCCGGCCCTGACCAGGGTCAGGGCGCGCTGGAGGCGGAGGATCCTGGCGAGTGTCTTGGGGCCGTAGCCGAAGGCCTCCAGCGAGCGCCGGTGCAGCTGTCGGGCGCCGAGTCCGACCGCGTCGGCGGTCTCGGCGACCGGGCGGCCCGCGTCCAGGCGGGCGACGACGGCCCGCAGCAGCGGGTCGGGGGCGGGGGCGCGGGCCGCCGTGCGCAGGGCCAGGGCCTCCAGGGCGGCGGCCGGGTCGGGCGCCTCCGAGATCCGCTCGCCGAGCCGCCGCGCCTCGGCCTCGCCCCAGAGCGTGCCGAGGGCGACCCGCCGGTCGCGCAGTTCGTGGGCCGGTACGCCGAGGATCGCCGGTGCCTCTCCCGGGGCGAAGCGGATGCCCGCGTACCGCGTGGCGGTCTCCCCCGGTACGTACGCCCGCGTGTCGGGTCCGGCGACGAGGAGCCGGCCGTCGGCCCAGATCAGGTCCATGCAGCCGTCGGGCAGGACGGGGCGGTCGGGGCGGTCGGGAAGGTCGAGGCGGGCTGGAGCGTCGAGGGAGCCGGGAGGATCGGGGCGGTCGGGGCGGGAGGCCGTCGTCAGGGTCCTCGTCCACAGGACGGCTCCGTCGAGCAGGGCCGGGCGCTCCTCGTACATCCTCCGAGCCTACGACCGGAGGGTGCGCCGCCTCATTCCTTCTCCCAGCCCGAGTGGATCCGCGACTTCACGTCGTCCGGGGGCAGGAACTTGGACCAGCGTTCGGGGAACTCGGAGGGCATGTCCGGGTCGTCCTCGTCGACGTCCTCCGCCTCAGCGCGGACGCGGGCGACCAGCTCGGCGGCCTGGACGGCGCGGGCGCGTTCGTTGGCCTCGCGGGCCGCGGCGGTGGCGACGGAGGGCCAGACGCGGTCGATGGCGGCGTTGACCGCGGCGCCGACGAGGACCGCGAAGGCGGAGATGCCGATCCAGAGGAGGACGGCGATGGGCGCGGCGAGGGAGCCGTAGATGGTCGGTCCCTCGACCTGGCTGGTGAGGTAGATCCGCAGGAGGAAGCTGCCGAGGACCCACATGCCGAGCGCGACGAGGGCGCCGGGGATGTCCTCGATCCACGGCGATCTGACGGGTACGGACACGTGGTAGAGCGTCGTGAGGAAGGCGATGGAGAGCAGGATGACGGCCGGCCAGTACAGGACGGCGACGACCTCTGTCCCCCAGGGCACCAGTTCGACGACGCGGTCGGGGCCGACGACCGCGAGGGGCAGGACGACGGCTCCGATGATCAGGGCCACGATGTAGAGCAGGAAGGCCAGGAGCCGGGTCTTGACGATGCCGCGATGGCCGTCGAGCCCGTACATGACGGTGATGGTGTCGATGAAGACGTTCACCGCGCGCGAGCCGGACCAGAGGGCGATGGCGAAGCCGAGGGAGACGAGTTCGGGCCGTTTCCCCTGGGTGACGTCGTCGAGGAGGGGCTTGGCGATGTCGTGGACGCCCCGGTCGGAGAGGACCGTTCCGGCGGCGCGGAGGATGTTCTCCTCGATGCTCGCGACGGTGTCGGTGTTGGTCCAGTCGTCGGCGTAGCCGAGGAGGGCGATCATGCCGAGGAGCAGGGGCGGCAGCGACAGCAGCGTGAAGAACGCGGCCTCGGCGGCGAGGCCGAGGATCCGGTACTCGATGCACGAGTTGACGGTGTCCTTGAGGAGGAGCCAGGCCATCTTCCGCTTGGAGACGTTGCGGTAGAGGACGCGCGCTCGGTGGAGCCTGCTCCAGGGCCGCCGCTCGGGCCGATCGGGTGTTTCGCTTGCTGCCTGCACCTGCTTACCGTATCGGCATGGCAGCGAGCACCCACACCGTGACCAACCAGGCTCCGCCCCTGGTGGGATACGACGTCTTCACGTGCGATCGGACGCTGGCGGAGGCGGTCGAGCGGCACCTCGCGCCCGAGGTCCTGACGGAGGCCCGCGAGGAGCTGAGCCTGCTGGGCAGGGCGTGGGGATCCGAGCAGGTCAGGGAGTGGGGAGAGCTCGCGAACACGAACGCGCCGCGGCTGCGGACCCACGACCGGTACGGGAACCGGATCGACGAGGTCGAGTTCCATCCGTCCTGGCACCGGCTGCTCGGCAAGTCGGTGGGGGCGGGGCTCACGGATGCGTGGGGCCGTCCGGGTGGTCATGTGCGGCGCGCCGCCGGACTCCTGGTGGTGTCGCAGGCGGAGGCGGGGCACGTCTGTCCGCTGTCGATGACGCACGCGTCGGTGCCCGCGCTGCGCGCCGAGCCGGAGCTCGCGGAGGTGTGGGAGCCGGCGGCGACCTCGCACGTGTACGAGCGGGAGCTGCGTCCCGTCGCCGAGAAGCCGGGGGCGCTGCTAGGGATGGCGCTGACGGAGAAGCAGGGCGGCAGCGACGTACGCGCGAACACGACGGAGGCGCGTCCGCTGGGGACGGACGGGGAGTACGTCCTGACGGGGCACAAGTGGTTCTGCTCGGCTCCGATGTCGGACGCCTTCCTGGTCCTGGCGCAGGCACCGGCCGGGCTGACCTGCTTCCTGCTGCCGCGGGTGCTCCCCGACGGCTCGCGCAACGCGTTCGCGATCCAGCGGCTGAAGGACAAGCTGGGCAACCGCTCGAACGCCTCCGCCGAGGTGGAGTTCGACGGGACGACCTGGGCGCGCCGGGTCGGCGAGGAGGGGCGCGGGGTCCGGGCCGTCATCGGCATGGTGGCGGCGACACGCCTCGACTGTGTGCTCGGCTCGGCGGCGCTGATGCGGCAGGCGGTGGCGCAGGCCGTGCACCACTGCGCGTACCGCGAGGCCTTCGGCGGGGTGCTGATCGAGAAGCCGCTCATGCGGAACGTCCTCGCCGATCTGGCCCTGGAGTCGGAGGCGGCGACGGTACTGGGGATGCGCCTGGCGGCGGCGTACGACGCCGTCGAAGGCACCACAGCAACCGACCGCGCCGGTGAAACCGACGGCAACAACCACGTCGAGCGTGAGCGGGCCTTCCTCCGTATCGCCGTTCCGGTGGCGAAGTACTGGGTGACGAAGCGGTGTACGCCGGTGGTGGCGGAGGCCCTGGAGTGCCTGGGCGGCAACGGGTACGTGGAGGAGTCGGGGCTGCCGCGGCTGTTGCGCGAGTCGCCGCTCAACTCGGTCTGGGAGGGGTCGGGAAACGTCCAGGCGCTCGACGTGCTGCGGGCGCTGCGGACCGGGCCCGGGGCGTTCGACGCGTTCCTGCGGGAGGTGGGGGCGGCGCGCGGCGCGGACCACCGGCTCGACCGGGCGATCCGGGACCTGCTGGGCGAACTGGCCGACCTGGAGGGGATCGAGGCACGGGCGCGACGGCTCGTGGAGCGGATGGCGCTGGTGCTGCAGGGGTCGCTGCTCGTGCGGTGGGCGCCGCCGGAGGTGGCGGACGCGTACTGCGCGTCGCGGCTCGGCGGGGACGGGGGATCGACGTTCGGGACGCTGGCGCACACGCTCGACCTGCGGGCGGTGGTGGAGCGGGCGCGGGTGACGGTCTGACACGTCGCACTCGTTCGCAGCCGCTGTGTCGGGGCGTCGTGCCGTCGCGTCGTATCGGCTCACGCGGGCCGGAGTGTTGAGCCGCGCGTACCAGGGGTGGGCCCGTCAAGGCCGGCACGCGCGGAGAGCGGGGGTGGTGCTGCGCCGACACGGCACCACCCACCGCTCACTCCACCCTCGGGCACGGGACGGGGAGGTCGCCAGAGTTGCAAAGGGTTGCAGGATTACCCGAACCGGGCCGCGCCGGGCGGCCCCGAACGGCACCATGGGCACCGACACTCCGGACATCTGCCCTATGCAGAACCGATACAGCACCACGGGTGGCTGGGAGAGACCGATGAAGAACACGCAGCTCGACATGAAGCGGCTGGCCGCCATGGACGCCGCTCAGGCCGCCCGCCTGCTGCACCGGGTCCGCGACGAGACCCTCGCGGGCCGTACGCCACCGATCGCGCCCCGCGCGGTGATCGACGCGTCCTGGCAGCGGATGGCCCGGCTGGGACTCGACCCCGACCAGAGCACGAGCAGCGTGCTGCTCCAGCGGGACGAGCTGGAGCAGCGGCGCAGGAGCACGCTCCTGGCCGAGGTGATGCAGACGCTCAGCGGCGGCCTCGCCGGTATCGCCGACACCTCTCTCCAGATCATGGTGGTCACCGACGAGCACGGCCGGGTGCTGTGGCGCCAGGGGAACCTCGCGGTGCTGCGCCAGGCGAACGGCATCTGTCTGGAGGAGGGCGCGGCCTGGACCGAGCACGCGACCGGGACGAACGCGGTCGGCACGGCGCTCGCCATGGGCCGGGCCGTGCAGGTGCACTCCGCCGAGCACTACGTGCACACCCTGCACAACTGGACCTGTGCCGCCGCGCCCGTGCACGATCCGCGCGATCAGCGGCTCCTGGGGATCCTGGACGTGAGCGGTCCCGCGTCCAGTTTCCATCCGGCGATGCTGGCGCTGGTCGCCTCGGTCGCCCAGCTCGCCGAGGCCGAGATGCGGGAGCGGCACCGGCGGTCGGTAGAGCGGCTGCGGGCGGTGGCCGCGCCGATCCTGTGCCGGGTGGGCGGCCGGGCCGTGGCGGTCGACATCCACGGCTGGACGGCGGCGGTGACCGGCCTCGCGCCGATGGACCGGATCCCGCTGCCCAAGTCCTTCCGCGCGGGCCGGGTGTGGCTGCCCTCGCTGGGCCTGTGCGCGGTGGAGCCGCTGCCCGGCGGCTGGCTGCTGCGGGTGGAGGAGGAGACCCGGCCGGTGGAGTCCGGCGCGGCCGCGGCGAGCCGGGTGGTCCTCGACCTGAGCCGGCCGCGCCGCTGGACGGTGGCCGTCTCGGGGGAGGCGGGCAGCTGGCAGCAGGAGCTCAGCCCCCGGCACGCGGAGCTCCTCTACGTCCTGGCGCTGCACCGCGACGGCCGGACGGCGGCGGAGCTGGCGGACGACGTCTTCGGCGACCGTACGAGGACGGTGACCGTGCGGGCGGAGATGTCCCGGGTACGCCGGAACCTGGCGGGTGTCCTGGCGCACCGCCCGTACCGCTTCCGCGAGGAGGTGGCGGTGGAGCTCCTCCGCCCGGAACGCCCGGCGGACCTCCTGCCCCACTCGACGGCCCCGGCGGTCAGAGCGGCCCGGACGGCCACGGAGGCGTGAGCCGGACGGCCGGGAAGAGCAGAGGCCGAACGGAACCGCGCGGACCCCCGTCCCACTCCTTGGACACCCTGCCCACCGGGCCCCGGAACGCGGCCTCCGACCCCGGTCGCCTCCCCGTCGGGGCTCGTGATGCGATGGGCCCATGCACATCACGCTCACCACCTGGTCCCTCGAACAGACCTCGCCGTCCGATCTCCGTCCCTCCCGGGTCCCCGAGGGCGACGACATCACGATCGCCCGGGCCGCGGTGCCCTCGGCGGAGTACAGCCGCTTCCTCTATACGGCGGTCGGTGGCGACATCCGCTGGAACGACCGGCTGGCGCTCACGTACAAGCAGTGGCAGGAGATCGTCGAGAAGCCGGGCGCCGAGATCTGGGTGGCGTACGACCGGGGGACGCCGGCCGGGTACGTGGAGCTCGACCCGCAGCCCGACGGTGTCGTGGAGATCGTCTACTTCGGCCTGGTCCCCGCCTTCCGCGGACGCGGGATCGGCGGCCACCTCCTCTCCGAGGGCGTCCGGCGCGCCTGGGACCTGGCCGAGCGCTGGCCGGACCGTGAGGCCACGACGCGGGTGTGGCTGCACACCTGCTCGCTCGACGGTCCGCACGCGATGGACAACTACGAGCGGCGCGGCTTCCGGCTCTTCGACACGAAGGTGGAGGAGGTCGAGGAGTCGGAGACCCCCGGCCCCTGGCCCGGCGCCCATGCCTGAACCACGCACCGACTACGTTGAAGGGGCCCCCGCCGGGGCCCCTTTTACGTGACCTGGAACACAGCATCTCGCGCATCGAGACAGTTCTGTCCAAATTACGGACGATGCTGGACTGGGTCCAAAGTCCCGTGACACGCTTCCGTCATGTCTGGAACTGGAACTGCCTTGGTGAGTCGGCGGCACGTCGACCTCGGCCGCATGTCCAGCGCCATCTGTCCGGCGCGCTGAGACCACCAGCACCGCCGCGATCTCTCTTCTGCCCGACCCTGCTGCGCACTGACGCGCCACCCTCTGACCTCAGCGCGAGTGTGCAGGTCAGAGCCGCCCTCTCGCAGTCCCGAAGGACAAAACGCCATGGCCGCCACCCCGGAAAACCCCACACCCGCCGCCGCCCGCCGCAAGACCGGGCGCCACCGTGGCGAGGGTCAGTGGGCCGTGGGGCACTTCACCCCGCTGAACGGCAATGAGCAGTTCAAGAAGGACGACGACGGTCTCAATGTGCGGACACGCATTGAGACGGTCTACTCGAAGCGCGGTTTCGACTCCATCGACCCCAACGACCTGCGCGGCCGCATGCGCTGGTGGGGCCTCTACACCCAGCGCAAGCAGGGTCTGGACGGCACCAAGACGGGCGTCCTGGAGCCGGAGGAGCTGGACGACGAGTACTTCATGCTCCGGGTGCGCATCGACGGCGGCCGGCTGACCACGCAGCAGCTCCGGGTGATCGGCGAGATCTCCGAGGAGTTCGCCCGCGGCACCGCCGACATCACCGACCGGCAGAACGTCCAGTACCACTGGATCCGCATCGAGGACGTCCCCGAGATCTGGAACCGCCTGGAGGCGGTCGGCCTGTCGACCACCGAGGCCTGCGGCGACACCCCGCGTGTCGTCCTCGGCTCGCCCGTGGCCGGGATCGCCGAGGACGAGATCATCGACGGCACGCCCGCCATCGACGAGATCTACCGGCGGATCGTGGGCAACAAGGACTTCTCCAACCTGCCCCGCAAGTTCAAGTCCGCGATCTCCGGCTCGCCGCTGCTCGACGTGGCGCACGAGATCAACGACATCGCGTTCGTCGGCGTGCGTCACCCCGAGCACGGCCCCGGCTTCGACGTGTGGGTCGGCGGCGGCCTCTCCACCAACCCGAAGCTCGGCGTCCGGCTCGGCACCTGGGTCTCGCTCGACGAGGTCCCGGACGTGTACGAGGGCGTCATCTCGATCTTCCGCGACTACGGCTACCGCCGGCTGCGCAACCGCGCCCGTCTGAAGTTCCTCGTCGCCGACTGGGGCCCGGAGAAGTTCCGCCAGGTCCTGGAGGACGAGTACCTGAAGCGCAAGCTGACGGACGGCCCCGCCCCCGAGCAGCCTGCCGGCCAGTGGCGTGACCACGTCGGCGTCCACCGCCAGAACGACGGCCGGTTCTACGTCGGTTTCGCGCCGCGCGTCGGCCGGGTCGACGGCGCCACCCTGACGAAGATCGCCGAGATCGCCGAGACGCACGGCTCCGGCCGGGTCCGTACGACCGCCGAGCAGAAGATGCTCGTCCTCGACATCGAGGAGTCGCAGGTCGACGGCATCGTCTCCGCCCTGGAGGCGCTGGACCTGCGGGTCACCCCCTCGCCGTTCCGGCGCGGCACGATGGCCTGCACCGGCATCGAGTTCTGCAAGCTCGCGATCGTCGAGACGAAGGGCCGCGGCTCCTCGCTCATCGACGAACTGGAGCGCCGCATCCCGGAGTTCGACGAGCCGCTGACGATCAACATCAACGGCTGCCCGAACGCCTGCGCCCGTATCCAGGTCGCGGACATCGGTCTCAAGGGCCAGCTGGTGCTGGACGACGAGGGCAACCGCGTCGAGGGCTACCAGGTGCACCTGGGCGGCGCGCTCGGCCTTGAGGCCGGCTTCGGCCGCAAGGTCCGCGGCCTGAAGGTCACCGCCGCCGAGCTCCCGGACTACGTGGAGCGGGTCCTCAAGCGCTTCCAGGCGGAGCGCGAGGACGGCGAGCGCTTCGCGACCTGGACGGCCCGCGCCTCGGAGGAATCCCTCTCATGAGCGAGCGAGCCGCACCGTTCCACTGCCCCTACTGCGGGGACGAGGACCTGCGTCCGAACGAGCAGGGTCATGGCGCCTGGGAATGCGCCGCGTGCAGCCGGGCCTTCCAGTTGAAGTTCCTGGGGCTGCTCGCCCCGGGCGCTTCGGGCACCACCCCTGGGAGGGAAGAGATATGACGGTCACTCAGCACGAAGAAGGCAGCCAGGACGACACTGCCGACGCCGCCGACACCGCGGCCGACCTCAAGGCACTCGCCGAGCAGGCCGGCCGCGACCTGGAGGACGCCTCGCCCCTGGAGATCCTCCGGTGGGCCGTAGACACCTTCGGAGCGCGCTTCTGCGTCACGTCCTCCATGGAGGACGCCGTCGTCGCCCATCTCGCCTCGCGGGTCCGGCCCGGCGTGGACGTCGTCTTCCTCGACACGGGCTACCACTTCGAGGAGACCATCGGCACCCGGGACGCCGTCGACGCCGTCATGGACGTCAACGTCATCACCCTGACCCCGCGTCAGACCGTGGCCGAGCAGGACGCCGAGCACGGCGCGAAGCTGCACGACCGCGACCCCGACCTGTGCTGCGCGCTGCGCAAGGTCAAGCCGCTGGAGGAGGGCCTGACCGCGTACAGCGCCTGGGCCACCGGCCTGCGCCGCGACGAGTCCCCGACCCGGGCGAACACCCCGGTCGTCGGCTGGGACGAGAAGCGGCGGAAGGTCAAGGTCTCCCCCATCGCCCGCTGGACGCAGGACGACGTCGACGCGTACGTCATGGAGCACGGTGTCCTCACCAACCCGCTCCTGATGGACGGTTACGCCTCCGTCGGCTGCTCCCCCTGCACCCGTCGCGTACTGGAGGGCGAGGACGCCCGCGCCGGACGCTGGGCGGGCCGCACCAAGACCGAGTGCGGGCTGCACGGCTGATGACCCCCACCCCTCAGACCTCCCCCGAGATCTCCCACACCTCCCAGGAGAACCACGTGACCGGTGCCACCATCTGGCTCACCGGCCTGCCGAGCGCCGGAAAGACCACCATCGCGTACGAGCTGGCCGGCCGCCTCCGCGAGGAAGGCCACCGCGTCGAGATCCTCGACGGCGACGAGATCCGCGAGTTCCTCTCCGCGGGCCTCGGCTTCACCCGCGAGGACCGGCACACCAACGTGCAGCGCATCGGCTTCGTCGCCGAGCTGCTCGCCTCGCACGGCGTGCAGGTCCTGGTGCCGGTCATCGCCCCGTACGCCGACAGCCGCGAGGCGGTCCGCAAGCGCCACGCCGCCGAGGGCACCGCCTTCGTCGAGGTGCACGTGGCCACCCCCGTCGAGGTCTGCTCGGTCCGCGACGTCAAGGGCCTCTACGCCAAGCAGGCCGCCGGCGAGATCAGCGGCCTGACCGGCGTCGACGACCCGTACGAGGCCCCCGAGACGCCCGATCTCCGGATCGAGTCCCAGAACCAGACCGTGCAGGAGTCCGCGGCGCAGCTCCACGCGCTGCTCACCGAGAGGGGTCTGCTGTGACCACCGTCGTCAACGTCCACGAGACGACCGACAGCCCGTTCGCGCTGTCGCACCTCGACTCCCTGGAGTCGGAGGCCGTCCACATCTTCCGCGAGGTGGCGGGCGAGTTCGAGCGGCCGGTGATCCTCTTCTCCGGCGGCAAGGACTCCATCGTCATGCTGCACCTGGCGCTGAAGGCCTTCGCCCCGGCGCCGGTCCCCTTCACGCTGCTGCACGTCGACACCGGGCACAACTTCCCCGAGGTCCTCGCCTACCGCGACCGGGTCGTGGCCGAGCACGGGCTGCGACTGCACGTCGCCTCCGTGCAGGAGTACATCGACGCGGGCAAGCTGCGCGAGCGCCCGGACGGCACCCGCAACCCGCTGCAGACCGTCCCGCTGACCGAGGCGATCCAGCAGCACCGCTTCGACGCGGTCTTCGGCGGCGGCCGCCGCGACGAGGAGAAGGCCCGCGCCAAGGAGCGGGTGTTCTCGCTGCGCGACGAGTTCTCCCAGTGGGACCCGCGCCGCCAGCGCCCCGAGCTGTGGCAGCTCTACAACGGCCGCCACGCGCCCGGCGAGCACGTCCGGGTCTTCCCGCTCTCCAACTGGACCGAGCTGGACGTCTGGCAGTACATCGCCCGCGAGGGCATCGAGCTGCCGGAGATCTACTTCGCGCACGAGCGCGAGGTCTTCGCGCGCAGCGGCATGTGGCTGACCGCCGGCGAGTGGGGCGGCCCCAAGGACACCGAGACGGTCGAGAAGCGGCTCATCCGCTACCGCACCGTCGGTGACATGTCCTGCACCGGTGCCGTCGACTCCGACGCCACCACGCTCGACGCCGTCATCGCCGAGATCGCCGCCTCCCGCCTCACCGAGCGGGGCGCGACCCGCGCCGACGACAAGATGTCCGAGGCCGCGATGGAAGACCGCAAGCGCGAAGGGTACTTCTAGCCATGACGAACACGACCGAACAGTTCGCCGAGTTCGCCGACGTCTCGGCGACCACCCTGCTGCGCTTCGCCACGGCCGGCTCCGTCGACGACGGCAAGTCCACGCTCGTGGGCCGTCTCCTGCACGACTCCAAGTCGGTCCTCACCGACCAGCTGGAGGCCGTCGAGGCCGCGTCCATCAAGCGCGGCCAGGAGGCGCCCGACCTCGCGCTCCTCACCGACGGACTGCGGGCCGAGCGCGAGCAGGGCATCACGATCGACGTGGCCTACCGCTACTTCGCCACCGCCCGCCGCCGCTTCATCCTCGCGGACACCCCCGGCCACGTGCAGTACACCCGGAACATGGTCACCGGCGCCTCCACCGCCGAGCTGGCCGTCGTCCTGGTCGATGCCCGCAACGGCGTGGTCGAGCAGACCCGCCGGCACGCCGCCGTCGCCGCGCTGCTCCGCGTCCCGCACGTGGTCCTGGCCGTGAACAAGATGGACCTGGTCGACTACCGGGAGCCCGTCTTCGCCGCGATCGCCGAGGAGTTCACGACGTACGCCTCCGAGCTGGGCGTCCCGGAGATCACCGCGATCCCGATCTCGGCGCTCGCCGGCGACAACGTCGTGGAGCCCTCCGCGAACATGGACTGGTACGGCGGCCCGACCGTCCTGGAGCACCTGGAGACCGTCCCGGTCAGCCACGACCTGACGGCCTGCCACGCGCGCTTCCCGGTCCAGTACGTGATCCGCCCGCAGACCGCCGAGCACCCCGACTACCGGGGCTACGCCGGTCAGATCGCGGCGGGCGCCTTCCGCGTCGGCGAGCAGATCACCGTCCTGCCGTCGGGCAGGACCTCCACGATCAGCGGGATCGACGCGCTCGGCGAGTCCGTGGACATCGCCTGGGCCCCGCAGTCGGTCACGATCCGGCTCGCCGACGACATCGACATCTCGCGCGGCGACCTGCTCGCCCCGGTCGGTGACGCCCCGGCGACCAGCCAGGACGTCGAGGCGACGGTCTGCCACGTGGCCGACCAGCCGCTCGCCGTGGGTCAGCGGGTGCTGCTCAAGCACACGACCCGCACGGTCAAGGCCATCGTCAAGGAGATCCCCTCGCGGCTGACCCTGGACGATCTCTCCCAGCACCCGAACCCCGGGCAGCTGGTCGCCAACGACATCGGCCGGGTCGTCGTGCGCACGGCCGAGCCGCTCGCGCTCGACGCGTACGCGGACTCGCGCCGTACCGGTTCCTTCCTGCTGATCGACCCGGCGGACGGCACCACGCTCGCGGCGGGCATGGCGGGCGAGTCCTTCGCCACCACCAAGGCCGTCGCGGTCGTCGAGGACGAGGAGGGGTGGGACTTCTGATGTTCCAGGACATCTACGCCACCTTCGCCAAGGAGGGTGGACGCGTGGGCGGCGGCACCCTCGGCACGGGCCAGGGAGGTGTTGCGCGATGTTGCGCGCCGACCTCCACGCACCGCGCGAGCGGTGCGACGCGGCTCCACCCGATCCACCCCGAACGACATAAACGCAGACTTCGCAGAAGTTGACATCGAGGGGAACACTTCCCGTGCCTGCCACCACCCGTACCACCCTGCGCCGCGGCCTGGCCGCCGCCGCCCTGCCGCTGCTGATCGGCGCTCTCGCCTCCTGCGGCTACGGCTCCGACGCCAAGAACGACGAGAAGAAGGTGGCCGCCGAGGGCGAGAAGCTCTCCGCCGACACCGTACGGCTCGGGTACTTCCCCAACCTCACGCACGCCACCGCGCTGGTGGGCGACCAGGAGGGCATCCTCCAGAAGGAGCTGGGCGGCACGAAGCTGGTGCCCACCACCTTCAACGCCGGCCCCTCCGAGATCGAGGCGCTGAACGCCGACTCGATCGACATCGGCTTCATCGGCCCCTCGCCGTCCATCAACGGCTACGTCAAGACCAAGGGCACCAACCTCCGCATCATCGGCGGCTCGGCCTCCGGCGGCGTGAAGCTCGTGGTGAACCCGGCGAAGATCAAGACCCTGGACGACCTCAAGGGCAAGAAGATCGCCACGCCGCAGCTCGGCAACACGCAGGACGTGGCCTTCCTCAACTGGATCTCCGAGAAGGGCTGGAAGGTCGACGCCCAGAGCGGCAAGGGCGACGTCTCCGTGGTCCGCACGGACAACAAGGTGACCCCGAACGCCTACGCCTCCGGCGCCATCGACGGTGCCTGGGTGCCGGAGCCGACCGCATCGAAGCTGGTCAGCGACGGGGCGAAGGTCCTGCTCGACGAGTCCGACCTGTGGCCGAACAAGAAGTTCGTCATCACGAACATCATCGTGTCGCAGAAGTTCCTCAAGGCCCACCCGGACGTCGTCGAGGCCTTCCTGCGCGGCGCGGTGAAGACCAACGAGTGGATCAACGCCAACCCGGACAAGGCGAAGGCCTCGGCCAACGCCAAGCTGAAGGGCCTCTCGGGCAAGGCGCTGGGCGACAAGGTGATCGACGCCGCGTGGCCGTCCATCCAGTTCACCAACGACCCGCTGGCGGCCACCCTCCAGTCGCAGGCCGACCACGCGGTGAAGGCCGGTCTCCTGAAGAAGCCCGAGCTCGCCGGGATCTACGACCTGAAGCCGCTCAACAAGGTCCTGAAGGCCGCGGGGCAGCCCGAGGTCTCCGACGCCGGTCTCGGCGCGAAGTAACCAGCCCGCAGCTCATACCCAGGAGGTGACGACCATGGCCACGACCGCGACGCTCGCCAAGGCCGAGGACCGCACGGCGGTGACGCATGCCGCCCGTATCGAGCATGTCTCCAAGTCCTTCGGCGGACCCGCCGGCGGACAGCTCGTCCTCGACGACATCTCGCTCGATGTCGCTCCCGGCGAGTTCGTCACCCTCCTGGGTGCCTCGGGCTGCGGCAAGTCCACGCTGCTCAACCTGGTCGCCGGGCTCGACCGGCCGTCCGCGGGGTCCATCGAGACCCCCGGCGGCCGGCCGGCCCTGATGTTCCAGGAGCACGCCCTCTTCCCGTGGCTCACCGCGGGCAAGAACATCGAACTGGCCCTGCGACTGCGCGGGGTGCCCAAGGCCGAGCGGCGCGAGGAGGCCGAGCGGCTGCTCGACCTCGTGCGGCTCGGCGGCTCGTACGGCAAGCGGGTCCACGAGCTGTCCGGCGGCATGCGCCAGCGGGTCGCCCTGGCGCGCGCGCTCGCCCAGGACAGCGACCTGCTCCTCATGGACGAGCCGTTCGCCGCGCTCGACGCCATCACCCGGGACGTGCTGCACGACGAGCTGACCCGGATCTGGCGGGAGACGAACGTGTCGGTGCTCTTCGTCACCCACAACGTCCGCGAGGCCGTGCGGCTGGCCGAGCGCGTCGTCCTCCTCTCGTCCCGGCCCGGCCGGATCGCCCACGAGTGGAAGATCGACATCCCGCAGCCGCGCCGCATCGAGGACTCCGACGTCGCGGAACTGTCCCTCGAGATCACCGAGCACCTGCGTGGGGAGATCCGCCGTCATGGCCAGCACTGACACCACTCCTAAGGCCCCGAGCAGGGGGAAGGCCGACGACCTCGCCGGCCTGGAAGCCGGTCTGGACGCCCTGGACAGCGTGCAGATCCGGCGGACCCCGGTCCGTGAGGTCCTCCTCAAGAAGGTGTTCCCGCCGGTCATCGCGGTCGCGCTGATCCTGGTCGTGTGGCAGCTGCTGGTCTGGGGCAAGGTCACCGACGAGTACAAGCTCCCCGCCCCGTCCGCGGTCTGGGACAGCCTGACCACGATGTGGCTGGAGGGCACGCTCCTCGAAGTCCTGTGGACCAGCGTGTCCCGGGCCCTGCTCGGCTTCCTCATGGCGCTCGCCATCGGCACCCCGCTGGGACTGCTGGTCTCCCGGGTGAAGTTCGTGCGCGCGGCGATCGGCCCCATCCTCTCCGGTCTCCAGTCGCTGCCCTCGGTGGCCTGGGTGGCACCGGCCGTGCTCTGGCTCGGCCTGAACGACAGCATGATGTTCGCGGTCATCCTGCTCGGCGCCGTCCCGTCGATCGCCAACGGCCTCGTCGCGGGCGTCGACCAGGTCCCGCCGCTCTACCTGCGGGCCGGCCAGACGCTCGGCGCGACCGGGCTCAAGGGCGCCTGGCACATCGTGATGCCGGCCGCGCTGCCCGGCTACCTCGCCGGTCTCAAGCAGGGCTGGGCGTTCTCGTGGCGCTCGCTGATGGCCGCGGAGATCATCGCCTCCTCGCCCGACCTGGGCCTCGGCCTCGGCCAGCTCCTGGAGAACGGCCGCAACAACATCGACATGGCGGGCATCTTCCTGGCGATCATCCTGATCCTGATCGTCGGCATCGCCATCGACCTGCTGATCTTCAGCCCGCTGGAGCGTGCGGTCCTGCGCCGCCGTGGCCTGCTCACGAAGAGCTGAGTCGCACCATGAACAGGCCTGTCCTCCTCGTCATCGCCCACGGCAGCCGCGACCCGCGGCACGCGGCGACCGTCCAGGCGCTCGTGCGCCGGGCCGGCGCGCTGCGGCCGGGGCTGCGCGTGGAGACGGCGTTCCTGGACTTCAACCTGCCGTCGGTGCCGGGCGTGCTCGACCGGCTCGCCGCCGACGGGGTACGGGACGTGGTGGCCCTCCCCCTCCTCCTCACCCGCGCCTTCCACGCGAAGGCCGACATCCCCGCCGTCCTGCGCCAGGCGCCTCCGTCCCTGAGCATCCGCCAGGCGGAGGTCCTCGGCCCCTCGCCGCTGCTGATCGCGGCGGTGGAGCGGCGGCTGTACGAGGCCGGGCTCACCCCCGGCGACAAGAGCGCGACCGGGGTCGTCCTGGCCTCGGCGGGCTCCACCGACCCGGAGGCGATCGCGGTGATCGCAGAAACGGCGCGGGAGCTGCGGCGCACCGGTTGGTGCTCCGTGCGGCCCGCGTTCGCCTCCGCATCTCTCCCGCGCACGGAAGAGGCCGTACGGCTCGTCCGTACCGACCCGGGTGTCCGCCGGGTCGCCGTCGCCCCGTACGTGATCGCCCCCGGCCGCCTCCCGGACCGCATCGCGGCGGGCGCGGCCGAGGCGGACGTCCTGGCGGACGTCCTGGGCCCGTCGCCCGAACTGGCCGCGCTGCTCGTGGAGCGGTACGACGGCGCGACGGCGCGCGCGACGGACCGCGTGGCCGCGGCCGTCTGACCCCTGCCGCCGGAACCGCGCCGGACGTTTCCGCGTTCTCCCGTACGTCTGTCCTGCCTAGCCGAAGTCGAGCCCGCCCGTGCGGGTCCTCTTCAGTTCGAAGAGGTCGGGGTGGGCGGCCAGGACGCGGAAGCTGTCGAAGAGTTCGGCGGCCTTCTCGCCGCGCGGGATCGCCCGGAGGACCGGGCCGAACCAGACCGTGCCGTCGACGTGGATCGTCGGCGTACCGACGTACGCCCCGGCGTCGGGGTCCTTGCCCGCGTCGTGGCTGCGGCGGACGGTCTCGTCGTACGCCGGGTCGTGGGCGGCGGCGGCGAGTTCGGGCGGCAGGCCGAGTTCGGTGAGGGACTCGGCGATCACGGCGTCGAAGTCCTTCTGCTTCTTCTCGTGGATGCGGGTGCCGTAAGCGGTGTACAGCGGGCGCAGGATCTCCTCGCCGTGCTGCTCGGCGGCGGCCGCCGCCACGCGGACCGGGCCGATCGAGGCGTCGACGAGCTCGCGGTACCAGTCGGGCAGGGTGTTGCCCTCGTTGTGGAAGTACAGGCTCATGACCTTGAAGCGGAGGTCGATCGGCCGGTGGCTTTCGACCTCCAGGATCCAGCGGGAGGTGATCCAGGCGAAGGGGCAGGCGGGGTCGAAGTAGAAGTCGACGGTGGTGCGGGGCTCGGTGGCGGTCTCGGTGCTCGTGCTCACGCTCGTGCTCGTCATACGACCGAATCTAGTCAGCGGGTGGCCCGTCGCCCTGGGCCAATGGGCGGCCCTTCGGCTGGGCCACTTAACCTCTGTCAGTCCTCGTGGGTCATCTCGACGAGCTTGACGACGGTGTTCCAGTTCCGGGCCGTGGCCACGAGCCCCTTCACCACCGACGGGCGGGTCACCACGTCGCCCAGCTTGGAGCGGCCGAGGCCCTCGGGGACGTAGAGGTAGAGCACGCGGTCGCCGAGGGCGAACTCCTCCGGGAGGTACGCCTCCCGGTCGATCGCGGCGAAGCGTTCGGGCTCGGCGGGTCCGGAGTAGTAGATCGCGTGGAGTTGCTTGCCCTCCAGCTCGGCGGCCGGGAAGGGGCAGGCCTCGGCGACGGCCGCGAGGTAGGCGCCGTCGCGGACGAGGCAGTCGACGCGGAAGCCGAAGCGTTGCTCGATGGCGTCCTCGAGCGCGGTGGTGAGCTCGGCGTCGGAGGCGGTCGAGTCCGTGGTGAAGACGGCGTTCCCGCTCTGGAGGTAGGTGCGGACGTCCCGGTGGCCGAGGTCTTCGAGGACGGAACGGAGCTCCGCCATGGGGACCTTGCGGTGTCCGCTCACGTTGATGCCGCGGAGCAGGGCCGCGTATGTCTTCGCCATGGGGTTCACCTTAGGGCGGCCACCGCGCCTCGTGGGGGGCGGCACGGTGGCCGGTTCGAACACTCGCGGATGGGAGCGATCCGGGAGAAGACCCTTCACCCATCTGTGACTTATTCAACAAGGTTTCGTAATGACGAATCCATCATTTGCGTTGATAGCGGGCGAGCACCCGATTGCCGTCCTCCACCAGTCGTCTGCGGAGCTCGGCGCCGTCGATGGCCCCGCTGTAGTACTCCTGGAAGGCCGGTGTCGCCACCTTGTCCTTCCATTCCGGATAGCCGCGCACCCCCTGGGCGGGGGCGGGCCGCAGCCGCTCGGCCACCTCCGCTCCGACGGCCCAGCCGTCGCGGGCGGTGCGCAGGGACGGGTCGGCGAGCGCCGCCGTGCCGGTGGGCAGCATCCAGTCGCCACGGGCGAGCCGCACCATGTTCGCCGGCCGCAGGAAGAAGTCGAGGAACTCCATCGCCTCCTTCTTGTACGGGCTGTCCTCGGCGATCGACAGGGTCTGCGGGGAGACGCCCTGGGCGAGCCCCTCGCTCCCTGCGGGGGCGGGCAGCACCGTCCAGTCGAAGCCCTTGGGCGCCTGCTGGGCGATCTGCTGCCGGTAGGCGAAGCCCAGCGGGACCATGGCGTACTTGCCGGCGAAGAAGCCGGGCAGGGTGTCGGAGCCGCCGCTGCCGAGGGTCGTGCGCGGGGCGGTCCGGTCGGTGACCACCTGGTCGTGGACGGTGCCGGGGACGACGGCGTCGGCCTCGGCGAAGTCGACGGTGACCCGGCCGTCCGCGCCGCGGTGGAACAGGCCGCCGCCGGTCGAGACGCCGAGGTTGAGGCTGACGGAGACGGGCTCCTTGAGCGGCCAGGCGACCGCGTACCGGCCGGGGCCCATGGCGGTGGTGAGGTCCCGGGCGATCTGCCGGAACTCGGTCCAGGTCCAGGGCTTCCCGGGGGTGGGGACACGGACGCCGGAGGACTCCAGGATCTTCCGGTTGGCGATGATCATGCGGGGTTCCTGGAGGAACGGGATGCCGTGGATGCCCTCGCCGAAGGTGGTGGTCTCCCAGCTGCGGGCGGGGATGTCGGCGCGCAGCCGCTCGGACAGGAGCGGGCGCAGATCGGCGAGGTCGCCGCCGTAGGCGAAGTCGGCCAGGTCGTCGGAGGCGTCGTGGATGATGTCCGGCGCCTCGCCGCCCTCGAAGGAGGTGAGGAGCTGGTCGTGGACGGAGTCCCAGCTGCCCTGGACGTAGTCGACCTGGACCTTCGGGTGGGCGGCGTTCCACTCCGCCACGAGCTGCTTGTTGGCGTCGACGGACTCCTTCTGCCAGGCGAGGGACTGGAAGCGGAGCCGGACGACGCCGTCGTCGGGGCGCTCGTCGCCGCCGGCGCAGCCGGTGAGGAGCAGGGCGAGCGCGGCGGCGCAGGTCAGAAGGCGTCTCATGACTTCACCGCCCCGGCCAGCATGCCGCCGGCGATCCGGCGTTGGAGGACGCCGAAGACGACGAGGGAGGGCAGGGTGGCGAGGAAGGCCGCGGCGGCCAGCGGGCCGAGGTCGGCGACTCCCTCGGCGCCGAGGAAGTGGGTGAGGACGACCGGCAGGGTCTGCTTCTCGGGGGTCTTGAGCAGGACGAGCGCGAAGAAGAACTCGTTCCAGGCGGTGACGAAGGCGAAGAGGGCGGTGGCGACGATGCCGGGGACGAGCAGCGGGGCGGTGACGGAGACGAGGGTACGGAGCCGGCCGGCGCCGTCGACGGCCGCGGCCTCCTCCAGCTCGGCCGGCACGGCCCTGACGTACCCCATGAGCATCCAGAGCGCGAAGGGCAGCGACCACACCACGTAGACCATGACGAGGCCGAGGACGCTGTTGATCAGGTGCAGGTTCTTGAGGACCAGGAAGAGCGGGATGATCACCAGCACGAAGGGGAAGGCCTGGCTGATCACGACCCAGCCGGTGGCCGCCGTCGCGAGCCGGCCCCGGTGGCGGGCGGTGACATAGGCGAGCGGGGTCGCGACGACGACCGCGATCAGGGCCGCGGCGAGCGCGGCGACCAGGCTGTTCCCGGCCGCCCGGAGCAGCGGCTGCTCGTCGAAGGCCTGCCGGAAGTTGGCGAGGGTCGGCTCCTCCGGGATCCAGGTGGGGTGGAGCGAGGCCAGCTCGGGGGCGGGCTTGAAGGCGGTGGAGACCAGCCAGAGGAAGGGGAAGGCGAGGAAGACCAGGTAGGCGAGGAGGGCGAGGTACTGGCCGATCCGCGCGGGTCTGCTCGTCCGGAGGGCGCTCACCGGTCCTGGTCCCCTTTCAGCCGGCGTACGAGGGAGAGGGCGATGAGCACCGACACGGCGGCGACCATCACGCAGCCCATCGCGGCGGCGTAGCCGAACTGTCCGTACCGGAAGGCCTCTTCGTAGGCGAAGAGCATGGGGAGCCGGGTGCGGCCGCCCGGTCCGCCGCTGGTCAGGACGTAGACCAGGGCGAAGGAGTTGAAGTTCCAGATGAGGTTGAGCGCGGTGATGGCGAGGGCCACGGGTCTCAGCGCGGGCCAGGTGACGGTGCGGAAGCGGCGCCAGGCGCCGGCGCCGTCGAGGGCGGCGGCCTCGTGGAGTTCGCGCGGGGTGTTCTGGAGTCCGGCGAGCAGGGCGACGGTGGTCTGCGGCATGCCGGCCCAGACGCCGACGACGATCACGGCGGGCAGGGCGGTGGCGAGGCCGGAGAGCCAGTCGTGGCCCTGGCCGAGGCCGAGGTCGCGGAGGGTCTCGTTGAGGACGCCCGCGTCGGGGTTGTAGACGAGCCGCCACATGATGCCGACGACGACCTCGGGCATCGCCCAGGGGACGATCGCGAGGGCCCTCGCCAGCCAGCGGAAGCGGAGCTTCTCGTTGAGGAGGAGGGCGAGGCCGAGGGCCAGCAGGAACTGGGGGACGGTGACACCGACGGCCCAGACCAGGCCGATGCGGAAGGAGTCCCAGAAGAGGGTGTCGTGCAGCAGGTCCTGGAAGTTGAGGGTGCCGACCCAGCTGGTGGCCTGGGTGCGGCCCGACTGGGCGTCGGTGAAGGCGAGCGCGATGCCGTAGAGGAGCGGGCCGACGCTGAGGACGAGGATCGGCAGGAGCGCCGGGAGCACCAGGAACCAGGCGCCGAAGTCGGGCCCCCGGGGTCGTGCCGAGCGGACGGTCCGCGGTGTCCGCGTCCCGCCCGGCCGCTTCGTCGCGGTCGCCGAGCTCATCGATCCGATCCCCCGTCTGCCGCCGGTGAGGAACCCCGTCATGGTCCTGACGGGCCGTAAAGCCGTCAAGGCGACCAGCGCGGCGACCTGGACGGATGCGAGACTTTGGCTCAAACGCACAGGTAGGGAGTGGTCGATGGACGAGGCGCGGGCGCGGGAGATCCTGGCGGCGGCGGGGCTGCCGGTCGCGGAGGCGCGGTTGCTGGCGCTCGGGGAGAACGCGGTCCTCGCCGTGGGCGACCTGGTGGTGAAGGTCGGCAGGGACGCCGAGCTGTTCGAGCGGGCCGAGCGGGAGATGGCGCTGGCCGGCTGGCTCGCCGAGGCGGGGGTGCCGGCTCCGCGGGCCGCCGAGGAGAAGCCGCGGCTCGTCGAGGGGCACCCGGTCACCTTCTGGCACCGGCTGCCCGATCCGGTCCGGCCCGCGGAGCCCCGTGATCTGGCCCCGCTGCTGCGGGCCGTGCACGCCCTGCCCGAGCCGGTGGGGTTCACGCTCCCCCGGCGTGAGCTGCTCGGCGGGGTCGAGCGGTGGCTGCGGCTCGCGGGCGAGGCGATCGACCCGGCGGACGCGGCCTTCCTCCGGGAGCGTCGCGACGCCTTCGCCCCGGCGGCCGCCGCGCTCACCCCGCGTCTGGCGCCGGGTCCGATCCACGGCGACGCCCTCCCCAGGAACGTGCTCGTCGGCCCCGAAGGCCCGGTCCTGATGGACCTGGAGACCTTCTCCTCCGACCTGCGCGAGCACGACCTCGTGGTGCTCGCGCTCTCCCGGGACCGCTACGGGCTCGACCCGGCGGCCTACGAGGCCTTCACGGAGGCGTACGGCTGGGACGTCCGGGAGTGGGAGGGGTGCGCCGTGCTGCGGGGCGCGCGGGAGACCGCGAGCTGCGCGTGGGTGGCCCAGCACGCGCCGGCGAACCCGAAGGCGCTGGCCGAATTCGAGCGGCGGGTGCGCTCGCTGCGGGACGGTGACCCGGAGGTCCGCTGGTACCCGTTCTGACATCATGTCCGGGCCGGGTGACCGGCCCGGATTCCTGCTGTGGAACGGGGTGTTGCGATGCGTGTGGAACTTTCCGAGGTGACGCTCGACGTCCAGGTGACCGGCGAAGGCCCGGCCGTCCTCCTGGTGCACGGCTTCCCTGACAGCCATGACCTCTGGCGGCATCAGGTCCCGGCGCTGACCGCGGCCGGCTTCTCCTGTGTCGTGCCCACCCTGCGGGGCTTCGGCGGCTCGGACCGGCCCGAGGGCGGTCCGGAGGCGTACCACCCGGGCAAGCACGTCCGCGACCTTCTCGAACTGCTCGCCCGGCTGGAGCTCGACCGGGTCCATCTGGTCGGCCACGACTGGGGCTCGGGCATCGCCCAGGGGCTCGCGCAGTTCGCGCCGGACCGGGTGCGGAGCCTGAGCCTGCTGTCGGTGGGGCACCTCGGTGCGATCCGGGCGGCGGGCTGGGAGCAGCGGCAGCTGTCCTGGTACATGGTGCTGTTCCAGCTGGCCGGGGTGGCCGAGGAGTGGCTCGTGCGGGACGACTGGGCCAACTTCCGCGAGATGCTCGCCGAGCACCCGGACGCGGAGGCCGTCCTCGAACCGCTGCGCGCGCCGGGCGCGCTGACGGCGGCGCTGGACATCTACCGCTCGGGCCTGCCGCCGGAGGTGCAGTTCGGACCCGATCCGGTGCTGTCGCCGCTGGCGGAGTCGATCCCGGTGATGGGCGTCTGGTCGACGGGCGACCGCTTCCTCACGGAGCGCTCGATGTCGGGCACGAGCGAGTACGTCGCCGGGTCCTGGCGCTACGAGCGCGTCGAGGAGGCGGGTCACTGGCTCCAGCTGGACCAGCCGGAGAGGGTCAACGAGCTGCTGCTCTCCTTCTTCAAGGAGAACTCCTAGCCGGCCGCCAGGACCGCCGGGCGCAGGGGCCAGGTGGATTCGACGACCGCTTCCGGGTCTCCCTTGCGGCGCAGGAAGGCCTGGAAGTCCTCGGCCCAGACGCGGTACCAGGAGATCTGCCGCTCGTGCAGCTCGGCCGGGTGCAGTTCGGCCACCTGGCGGTGCCGCTCGGCTATCGCGACGGCGACCCGGACGGCGGCGAGCGCGTCGGCGGCGGCCTGGTGGGCGGCTTCGAGGACCACGCCGTACTCCCCGCAGACCGCCTCCAGGGTCCGCTTGCCGCGCCGGTAGCGGTCGACGGCCCGGTCGATCGTGTAGGGGTCGACGACGGGGCCGATGTCGACGCCGCCGAGCCGCTCGCTCAGCGAGGGCAGCCCGTGGCGGCGCAGCTCGGCGGAGAGGAGCGTGAGGTCGAAGGAGGCGTTGTACGCCACGATCGGGACGCCGTCCTCCCAGTAAGCGGCGAGGGTCTTCGCGATCTCGTCGGCGACCTCGCGCACCGGCCGGCCCTCGGCCGCCGCGCGCTCGGTGCTGATGCCGTGGATCGCGGAGGCCTGCTCCGGGATGCGGATGCCGGGGTCGGCGAGCCAGTCCCGTCGTCGTACGACGTCTCCCCCGCCGTCGACCTCGATGATCGAGGCCGTGACGATACGGGCCTCCAGCGGATCGGTGCCGGTCGTCTCCAGGTCGAAGCCGACCAGCGTGTCGCCGTGCCAGGCCATCGGGTCCTCCTTACGTGATCTCCCCCGTGGTGGTGACCACCCTCGCACGCACCACTGACAACGCCTCCGGCGGCGGTCCCGGACCGGTCAGGAGACCGGGCGGGAGTCGAGCCACACCGACTCGAACTCCTCCCGGTATGTCGCGAAAAGTCCGTGTTCGCCGTCACCGCCCGGCTGGCCGTGGCGGACCACACTCCGGCCGCCGCCGCGCAGGACGAGGACCGGGGCCTCCATGCCGCGGGCCTTGCGCAGGTAGGACTGCACGACGCCCACTCCGTCCGGGCCGTCGCCGTCCACCAGGTACGCGGTGAAGCGGGGGGTCTCGTCGAAGACGTGGATCTGGAAGGCGCCCGGGTCGCGCAGCTTCGAGCGCACCCGCCGCATGTGCAGGATGTTCATCTCGACGGAGCGGCTGAGCTCGCCCTTCTTGAGGCCGAGTTCCCGCTCACGCCGCTTGACCGCGCTGCTCGCCGGGTTGAGGAAGAGCAGCCGCGTCCGGCAGCCGGACTCCGCGAGCCGGACCATGCGGCGGCCGGAGAAGTTCTGCACGAGGAGGTTCAGGCCTATGCCGGTGGCGTCGAGGCGCCGGGCCCCGCCGAACAGGTCCTCGGCGGGCAGCTGCCGCTGGAGCCGCACCCGGTCGGGGTGGACGGAGACCACGTCCGCGTACCGGTCGCCGACGAGGTCCTCGACCGCGTCCACGGGCAGCCGGTCGGCGGACGGCACGCCCGCCCCGCTGCCGAGGATCTCCAGGAGCCGCGCCGACGCCCGCTCGGACTGGGCGAGCACGGTCAGCGAGAGCGCCCGGTTGCGGGAGACGACATTGCGCGTGACCTCCAGCTCGTCCAGGGCGAGTTCGACCTCGCGCCGGTCGTCGAAGTAGGGCTCGAAGCAGGGCCAGTGCTGCACCATCAGCTCGCGCAGCTGCGGCAGCGTGAGGAAGCTCAGGACGTTGTCGTCGGCCGGGTCGAGGAGGTAGCCCTTGCGCCGGGAGACCTCGCGGACGGCGACCGCCCGCTGCACCCACTCCTGGCCGGCGGGGCCGGCCGCGGCCACGACCCAGTCCTCGCCGTGCACGGGCTCGTACACGGGCCGGAGGACGGCCGCGACCACGGCCCGCAGGCGCTGTTCGACCAGGTTGAGCCAGATGTAGGCGCGCCCCGCGCGCTGGGCGCGGGTGCGCACCTCGCCCCAGGCCTCGGCGCCCCAGTCGAGCTCGGCCCCGATCTCCACCGGCCGGGTGACGGAGACCGTCCCGGGCGGCACGACCGTCCCCGGCGGGATCGCCGCGCCGGGCGGGATCACCGCTCCGGGCGGCGCCTCGGCGGGGTCGGCCGGACCCCCCTCGCGACCCGCGTCACCTGGGGGCAGCTCCAGACCTCCCGAGCTCACCCGCGCACCGCCTTCTGCTCCTGGAAGCCCGCTTCTTCGACCATTCCGACAACGATCAAGGAAGGGTACTCCGCGAGCGGGAGGCGGTGCAGCAGGATCGTCAGGCTGCTTGCTCAACTACCCAGATCGGGCTGCCCGTTCTGGGAGGCGAGATCGGCCGGAGTGAGCGGATTCATAGCGGTTAGGTCCCGGGGCGCCAGCTGGAAGCCCTGCCAGTGGACCGGCATCGGCTGCTGGTCCTCGTCCCGGGCGATGTGGTGGAACCCGATGTTGACCCAGACCGACGGCTTGGTCAGGGTCTCACCGTTGACCCATTTGTCCACGCTGTCACCGGCGTTGGTCCCGCAGTTGCCGATGTTGTTGCTCGCGAACTGCTCGCAGGCCCGCGACTGGGTGAAGTACACGTCGTGCTTGGTGAAGCCACGGCCGGCGTGGGTGTTGGTGTGGCCGGGCACGATCTCGTACGAACGGGCGTGGCCGTCGGCGTTCTTGCCGGTGCCGCTGACCACCCGCCACCAGCGCATGTTCTTCGCGTCGCCGGCGAGTTCCTTGGTGACGACGGTGCGCTTCGTCTTCACGGTCGGTCCGCCGCCCGTGGCGGGCGGCGCGGTGACGGTGGAGTCGAACTGCTCGATCCGGTCCTTGGTGGAGCCGTCGAGGCCGAAGTCGAGCTTCCAGAAGACGTTGTGGGCGTGGCTGGTGGCGTAGGCGCGGGCGCCCTTGCCGATGGGCCAGCCGCGGCCGTCGGTCGCGTTGTAGTCGACGGGCGAAAGGCTGCCGGTGGCCCCGACGTTGGCGCCGATGGTGCCGTCGGCGGAGAAACGCCACTCGGAGATGTACTCGTACCAGCCGACCTTGTTCACGGTGTAGACGAGCAGGTCCTTGCCCTGCACCTGGTAGACCTTGTCGCCGCCGTCCGCGGCCATGCGGTACGCGTGGCCGCGCGCCCTGGTCGTGGTGCACAGCCCCTTGACCTGGCCGACCTCGGGCACCTTGACGGTGGAGATGGTGCCGCCGGGGCACTCGGCGGCCTTGAGGTTCTGCAGGCCCCAGCCGAAGCCGGCGCCGGTGAGGTCGTCGTACTCGGCGACGCCGTCGTCGTACGGCACGTGGATCTGGGCGAGCCGGGCGCTGGTGAGGACCTTGACGGGCGCGGCGCCGGGCGCCTGGTAGGTGACGCCGTCGAGCGTGAGCCCGGCGTCGGTGTTGTAGCGCCAGCACATGTTCCAGACGGCGCCGCCTTCGAGCTTCTGCGTGATGCGGTAGGCGGCCGAGCAGGCGGGCTGGACGGGCGGTTGCGGCGTGGCCGTCGGCGGCGGGGCGGGCGCGCGGGGCGCGGCGGTCGCGGGTCCGGCGGCGGCCGTGGCGGCGCCGAGCAGGACGGCCGCGGTCAGGGCTGCGCCCCTTCGGCGGGTTCGCGTGGTTCGCTGGGTGGACATGGGAACGTACTCCCTCGTACGGAGATGTCGTGGAACGGGAGGACCGTCGGCGGTGGTCAGCCGACGCGCGTGACGGTCCTCGCGGAGAGGTCGACGATGATGTTCCGGGTGTCGATCCAGGCCCCGTTGAGGACCTTGGTGACGAGGCGGACGCAGCGGTGCTTGCCGCACTCCTTGAGCTGCGCGGGCACCTTCGCCTCTCGGTAGGGGCGGTAGACGTCGCCGTTGAACCACAGCTGCTCGGTGGAGGTGAGCTGCTTGCCCGTGGCGTCCTTGTAGTCCTCCTTGACGCCCTTGCCGAGCGGGCTCGCGAGGATCAGTTCCAGGGCCTCGCGGAGCTCCTCGGGGTGGGCGGAGGGCTGGACCCCGCGCTGCGCCGCGGACCTCTCGATCTTCCCCGTGCCGAGGTTGACGGTGCGGGTGACGAGCTCGTCCCGCGCGTAGTCGTAGAACCGGACCTCGGCGCGGCGCGAGCCGTCGCCCGGCAGCGGGTCGGCGAGGACGGTGCCCAGGTGCTGCGGGCCGCGGCCTCCCTCGACGTTCTCCTGGGCGGCGGAGGCCGGCGGGGTCAGCGCCAGCTGCTCGGCCTTCGTGAGCTCGTCGTCGGTGAGCGGGTCGCTTCCGACGCCCTTCCGCCCCTCGGCCGCCGGCGGGGCCACGGTCGCGGGCGGCGGCGCGGAGCCGGCCGCCTGGGCGCCGGCCTCCGCCGCGCCGTCGGCCGCGGTCCCGGGCTGACCCTGGCCGGTCGCGCCGGCCGATCCGTTCCCCGCCGACGTACCGGCGGTTCCCGCGGTACCGGCGACTCCCGCCGTGCCGGCGGATCCCGCGACGCCGTTCGCTCCCGCGCTCCCCGGCAGGCTGATCGCGACCGCGACGGCGGTTCCCGTCACCGCCATGGCCGCTCCGGCCACCACCTTCCCCAGGTGGCGGCGCGCTATTTCGTACACACTTCCCCCTCTATCCCCCTCTTGATGTGCGGTCACCCGGTAGGACGGGGCGAAGTCCTAGGAGGTTGCGCCTCTTTCGGGCAGGATCTGGCCGAGGAACACCCCCTAAACCCGGACAGAAGAGGAAGAGTCGTATCCATGCAGGTCTGGCCGGGACAGGCGTATCCCTTGGGCGCCACCTATGACGGAGCGGGAACCAACTTCGCGGTCTTCTCGGAGGCCGCCCACAGGATCGAGCTGTGTCTGCTCCATGACGACGGCTCGGAGACGGCGGTGGAGCTGCGCGAGACGGACGCCTTCGTCCGGCACGCCTATCTGCCGGGCGTGATGCCGGGACAGCGGTACGGGTTCCGGGTCCACGGCCCGTACGCCCCCGAGCGCGGGCTCCGCTGCAACGCGGCGAAGCTGCTCCTCGACCCCTACGCGCGGGCCGTGTCGGGCCGGGTCCGCTGGGGCGAGGCGGTGTACGGCTATCCGTTCGGGCGGCCCGACGCGCGCAACGACCTCGACTCCGCCCCGGACACGATGACCTCGGTCGTGGTCAATCCGTACTTCGACTGGGGCGACGACCGGCGCCCGCGCACCGAGTACCACCACACGGTGATCTACGAGGCCCATGTGAAGGGCCTGACGATGCTCCACCCGGATCTTCCGGAGGAGCTGCGCGGTACGTACGCGGGGCTCGCGCACCCCTCGGTGATCGGCCATCTGAGGGAACTCGGCGTCACCGCGCTGGAACTGATGCCCGTTCACCAGTTCGTGAACGACCACCGGCTCGTGGACGCCGGGCTCTCGAACTACTGGGGCTACAACACGATCGGCTTCTTCGCCCCGCACAACGCCTACGCGTCCTGGGGCGACCGGGGCCAGCAGGTCCTGGAGTTCAAGTCGGCGGTCCGGGCACTGCACAAGGCGGGCATCGAGGTCATCCTCGACGTGGTCTACAACCACACCGCCGAGGGCAACCACCTGGGCCCGACGCTCTCCATGCGGGGCCTGGACAACCCCTCGTACTACCGGCTAGCCGACGACCCCCGCTACTACATGGACACCACCGGCACGGGGAACTCGCTGCTCATGCGCTCCCCGCACGTGCTCCAGCTCATCATGGACAGCCTGCGGTACTGGGTGACCGAGATGCACGTGGACGGCTTCCGCTTCGACCTGGCGGCCACCCTGGCCCGGCAGTTCCACGAGGTGGACCGGCTGTCCTCGTTCTTCGACCTCGTCCAGCAGGACCCGGTGGTGAGCCAGGTGAAGCTGATCGCCGAGCCCTGGGACGTCGGCGAGGGCGGCTACCAGGTGGGCAACTTCCCGCCGCTGTGGACCGAGTGGAACGGCAAGTACCGCGACTGCGTACGGGACTTGTGGCGGGGCGAGCCCCGCACGCTCGCCGAGTTCGCGTCCCGCCTGACGGGCTCGTCCGACCTCTACCAGGACGACGGCCGCCGCCCCCTCGCCTCGGTCAACTTCGTGACCTGCCACGACGGTTTCACGCTGCGCGACCTCGTCTCGTACAACGAGAAGCGCAACGAGGCGAACGGTGAGGGCAATCGGGACGGCGAGAACTACAACCGCTCGTGGAACTGCGGCGAGGAAGGAGAGACGGAGGACGTCGGGATCACCGAGCTGCGCGCCCGCCAGATGCGCAACTTCCTCGCCACGCTGATGCTTTCGCAGGGCGTGCCGATGCTGAGCCACGGCGACGAGTTCGGGCGGACGCAGGGCGGCAACAACAACGCCTACTGCCAGGACAACGAGGTGTCCTGGGTGCGGTGGCCGAAGGAGAACAGCGAGGCGGAGGCCACGCTCCTGCGCTTCACCCGGTCGATGGTGCGGCTGCGGCGGGAGCATCCGGTCTTCCGGCGGCGCCGCTTCTTCCACGGGCGGCCGGTGGAGGGCACCCACGACGAGCTGACCGACATCGCCTGGTTCACGCCCGAGGGCGAGGAGATGACGTCGAGGGACTGGCAGGCGGCGCACGCCCAGGCGCTGACGGTCTTCCTCAATGGCAACGCCATCTCGGAGCCGGGCACTCAGGGCGAGCGGATCGCCGACGACTCCTTCCTGCTGATGTTCAACGCCTCCGCGAAGGAGCTGGAGTTCGTGGTGCCGGACAGCCACGGCCGCTACTGGCGGATGGTGGTGGACACCTCCGACCCGGAGGGCATGCCGCCGCAGCAGGGGCCGGAGCTCGCGGGCGGCGAGCGGGTGACGCTGGCGCCGCTCAGCCTGACCGTTCTGCGCCGACCGGCCTGAGCTCCCGTACCGGAATCACGGGAGCCGTCACCCGTACCGACCAGGACAGCACCGCGCAGGCCACGGCCGCCCCCACCGCCACCCCGAAGGCGGCGGGGGCGCCGTGGCTCTCGGCGAGGCGGCCGGAGACGGCGAGGGCGAGGGCCTGGCCGGCGACGATTCCGCTGGTGAGGAAAGCCATGGACTCGCCGAGCCGGGCGGCCGGCACGGTCTGCTCGGTGAGCCCGAAGACCGTGATCAGATGAGGGGCGTAGGCGGCGCCGAGGACGACCACGACCGCGTACAGCGCACCGAGCGAGCCGACGAAGAGCAGGGGCACGGAGAGGACCACGAGCGCGACAGTGGCCGCGCGCCAGCGGGTGGTGAGCCCGATACGCGCGGGCAGGGCGGCGAGGGAGAGGCCGACGGCGGCGCTCATCACGCCCATCGCCGCATAGACGAGACCCGCCTGGGCGGGCGCGCCGAGCTCCTCGGTGAGCGCGGTGATCCCGGCCTGGGAGGCGCCGAACATCGCGCCCTGGAGGACCATCGTGCCGCGCAGCGCGTACGCGGACCGGGGCAGCCGCGCCCGCTCGGCCGCGTCCGTACGGGTGGCCCGGCCCGGGTCCGGCGCAGTGGCCTCCGCGGTGGGGTGCAGGGCGAAGGCGGAGCCGCAGACGGCGAGCAGGAGCGCGGCCATGAGGAGCGCGGCGGCGGGGTGGGCGAGGGAGGCGGCGAGGCCGACGAGGGCCGGACCGAGGACGAAGGACACCTCGTCGAGGGTGCCCTCGAAGGAGAGGATCGCGCCGACGGTCCGCTCGTCGCGACCCCCGGAACGGCGGGCGAGGGCCACGGCGCGGGTCCGGGCGAGCGGCCCGATCTGGGGGACGGTGGCGCCGGCGAGCGCGCCGGCCAGCATCAGCCAGCCGGTGGCCGCGTGGGCGAGCGCGGCGGCGACCAGGACGGCGACGGCGACCGCGTTGGCGAGGGAGGCGGCGAGGACGACTCCGCGCTGGCCGTGCCGGTCGGCGAGGCGGCCGATGACCGGACCCGCGACGGTCTGCCCGGCGGCGAGCGCGCCGCCGGCGAGCCCGGCCGTGGCGAGCGAGCCGCTGGTCTCGGCGACCAGGAGAAGGCTGCCGAGCTGACACATGGCGGTCGGCAGCCGCCCGAGGAAGGAGATCGCCGGCAGGGCCGGGCCGAGCAGGGACAACGTGTCGCGATACATCCGGAGCATCACGCGACCGTAACGCGATGCACACGAACGAGTGCATAGGGCGATGACACAGAAGCCCTCGCGCGGGGTACGTACGTTCGCATGACCTCCTCCTCGGCCCCTTCCGCGCTCCCCACCGCCACCTACCGGCTCCAGCTCCAGCCGGAGTTCCCCTTCGCCGCCGCCGAGCGGGCCGTGCCCCACCTCGCCGGGCTCGGGGTCTCGCACCTCCACCTCTCCCCCGTCCTGGAGGCGGCGCCCGGCTCGACCCACGGCTACGACGTCACCGACCACCGGTCCGTACGGGCCGAGCTGGGCGGCGAGGAGGGGCTGCGGGCCCTGGCGGCGACCGCGCGGGCCCACGGCCTCGGCCTGGTCGTGGACCTGGTCCCCAACCACATGGCGGCCTCCCCCCGGCACAACCACGCGCTGCGCTCGGTGCTCCAGGAGGGTCCGGACTCGCCGTACGCCCGCTGGTTCGACGTCGACTGGGCGGCCGGGGACGGCCGGCTGCTGCTGCCGGTGCTGCCCGCGCGGCTCCCCGAGGTACGGGACCGGCTGCGGGTCTCGGGCGGGGCGCTGCTCCTCGACGGGCAGGAGTTCCCGCTGCGGGCGGGCACGGAGGGGCTGCCGCTCGACGAGCTGCTCGACGCCCAGTGGTACCGCCTCGCCTGGTGGCGACTGGCCCGCACCGAGCTCAACTACCGACGCTTCTTCACCATTTCGGAGCTCATCGGGGTGCGGGTGGAGGACCCGGAGGTGTTCGCCGCGACCCACGCGAAGATCGTGGAGCTGGTGGCGGACGGGGTGGTCGAGGGGCTGCGCATCGACCACCCGGACGGGCTCGCCGACCCGCAGGGATATCTGGAGGACCTGGCGGCGGCGACCGACGGGCGCTGCTGGACGGTGGTCGAGAAGATCCTCACGGGGACGGAGCCCCTGCCCGCCGACTGGCCGGTCGCGGGGACCACCGGTTACGACGCGCTGCGACAGGTCGAGGGAGTCCTCACGGACCCGGTCGGCGCCGATGAACTGGCTGATGTGTACCGGGAGTTCACGGGCGCCGCCGGGGACCGTGGCGGCCGGTGGGAGGCGACCGCTCGGCGCGCCGCGTACGAGGTGGTGACGCACGACCTGGCCGCCGAGACGGCCGTGCTGACCCGGCTCGCGGAGCGGATCTGCGCGGCCGACCCCTCGCTGCGGGACCACGCGCCCTGGGCCGTGCGGACGGCGGTCCGGGAGCTGCTCGTCCGGGTGCCGGTCTACCGCACCTACCGGACGGGCGGCGAGGAGGTGCTGACCCCGGCGGCGGCGCGGGGCGCGCAGGCCGCGTTCGCCGTACCGGAGGAGGCCTCGGCCGTCGACCTCGTACGGGGGCTGGCGCTCGGTTCACTGGGCGACGGTCCGGAACACCGGGCGTTCCGGGCGCGGTTCGCGCAGACGTCCTCGGCGCTGCGGGCCAAGTCCGTGGAGGACACGGCCTTCTACCGGTACACGCCGTTGCTCTCGGCGAACGAGGTGGGCGGGGACGCGGGGCGCCCGGCGGTGTCGGTCGACGAGTTCCACGCGTACTGCCTGCGGATCGCCCGGGACTGGCCGGCCACCGGGACCGTGCTGTCCACGCACGACACCAAGCGCAGTGCGGACGTGCGGGCCGCGATCGCGGTGCTCGCCCAGTGCCCGGAGGTGTGGGCGTCGCTCCTGACGGAGGTCTCGGGGGTCCCGGCGCCCGATCCGCACCTGGCCTGGACGGCCTGGCAGACGGCCTTCGGCTTCGGCGAGCCGGACGCGGAGCGGCTCGGCCCCGCGGTGCTCAAGTCCGTGCGGGAGGCGGGACTCCGGACGAGCTGGACCGAGCCGGACGTGGCGTACGAGCGGGCGGTGGCCGAGTTCACGGCGGCTGGGCCCGGCCGGATCCCGCTGCGGTCGGCCTCGGAGGCGGCCTTCGCCCTCGAACCGCACATCCGGGCCCACGCGCTGGGCGCGGCGCTCGTGCAGCTGACGATGCCGGGCGTGCCGGAGCTGTACCAGAACACGGAGCGGGAGTACCGGGCGCTCGTCGACCCGGACAACCGGGCCCCGTTCGTGACGGGCCCGGACGACGACCGGACGGTCCTGGTCCGGGCGGCGCTGGGGCTGCGCAGGGAGCGCCCGGAGGCCTTCGGCCCGGGCGGGGGGTACGCACCGCTGACGGCGAGCGGCCCCGCCGCGGCACACTGCCTGGCGTTCGCCCGTTCCGGCGCGGTGGTGACGGCCGTGACCCGGCTCTCCCTGCGGCTCGCGGAGGCGGGCGGCTGGCAGGACACGGAGCTGGTCCTGCCGGACGGCCGCTGGGCCGATCTCCTCGACGGCGTACGGGAGTTCACGGGCGGTCCGGCGACGGAGCTCAAGCTCGCGGAGCTCTTCGCGGACCGGCCGGTGGCGCTGCTCGCCCGGTTGGGCGACTGAGCGCTCCCGGGTGCCCGGGAGCGCCCCGTCGATCAGAAGCGGGAGACTCGCGAGACCTCGCACTCGGCGTACTCGGAGCCGTCGCCGGTTCCGATGTACGGGGTGGTCACCTCGACGCTCTGGGAGGCGCCCGCGGCGACCGCGATGCCGGCCTTGAACGCGGTCCGCGGGGTGACGCTGCCGCCCGTGGCGCCCTTGAACTTCACGCTGACGCTGTAGTCGTAGTCCATCGAGCCGTCGTTCTTGACGGTGATCCGGGCGACGAGGTTCTTGGTCGCCTGGTCGTACTTGCACTCGTCGATGGTCACGTCGCGGATCGCCTTGTCGGCGCTGCCGGAGCCGCCGGACACGGAACCGCCGGAGGTGCTGCCGCCGTCGTTGTCGCTGTGGTTGCTGCCGCTGGAGCTGCTGGAGCTGCTGCTGCCGCCACAGCTGGCGCCGTTCGAGCCGCGGGCACCGGTCAGGGCGACGACGGCGACGGCGGCGACAGCGATGGCGCGGACATGACGCTTATTCATGTTTCAATCCCCGTTGAAAGTGGTAAAGAGAAGGGCCCTTTTGACGAGCGCACGTCACCCTAGCAGCGGTGCCGGACAGCTCGTTCCACTCTCGGATCAGCCGCCCGGGCGGACGATCAGGCTGCGCGGGGCCCGGGTGATGAGGCCGGTGGCGTCGGGCCGGAAGCCGTCGGCGAGGCGCAGCCGGGGCATCGCCGAGAAGAGCGCGCGCAGGGCGTACTCGGCCTCCAGGCCGGCGAGCAGCACGGCGGGACAGAAGCCGCTGCCGTAGGTGAGCTGGCCCGGGTCGTCGCGGAACGGGTCGAAGCGGTCGGGTTCGCGGAAGCGCTCCGGGTCACGGCCGGCGGAGCCGACGAGCAGGGCGACGGACGCGCCTGCCGGGATGATGCCGCCGCTGACCCGGACCTCGGCGCGGGTGCGGCGCACGGCGATCTGCACGGGCGGGTCGCGCCGCAGGGACTCGGCCCAGGCGCGGGCGACGAGCGCGGTCGGGGCGTCGCGGAGGGCGGCGACCTGGTCGGGGTCGGCGAGGACGTTGCCGAGGAAGGAGGCGAGCGCCTTCTCCCGTACGGCGATCTGGCCGCCGCACTCGCCGGCGAGCGCCCCGGCGGCCCGGCCGCGCACGAGCCGCATCATGTCGCGGTAGGGCACGCCGACGGCGGCGGCGACGGTCCCGGCGGGCAGCCAGTGGCAGAAGTCGGCGACGAGGTCGGCCTGCGGGCGTTCGGCGATGCGGCGGGCGAGGACGTACGCCGTGCGTTCGGTGACGGATCTCAACTCGGCCATGTCGACGTCGACATGGGCCCGGGAGCAGGGCGGGTCGCCCGGCCGGTGCCCGTGGGTGAAGCGGGTGTCGGTGAGGGCGGTGGCGACGTCCGCGTACCGGCTGAGGACCCAGGCGCGCAGCAGCGGGTCGTACGTGAGCGGGAACTCCTCGCGCAGGGTCCGGTGGATCGCGTGCGGGTCGCGGGTGGCGCCGGGATCGAGGGGGCTCGGCGCGACGGTCCGCCCGGTGTGCACGAAGGGTCCGTCGACCGGGCCCGCGGATCCGGCCGGGCCCGTCGGCCCCGCGGCGGTCGGCTCGGCGACGGTCCGCACGCGGCCCGCCGAGGTGTTCCGCACGGGGGCCGCGCCGGAGGGCACGTTCGGGGTCGCGGCGGAGGCCGTGCCCGGGGCCATGGACGGCAGCCGCGTCCAGGGGTCCCCGGAATCCTCCGACCGGGCGTTCCGTATGCCTCGGTCCGGTGCTCCGCGGTTCGGCTCGTCGCTCATCGCGCGCCCCCTGTCGATCGGCGGTGGGTGCCGCGGCCGGAGAGTGTGGCGCGCGTCTCCCCACCCCATCACCGGGCGGCCCGCGCGGCGCGTCATGTACCGCCGAACGGGTGAAGGGCAACAGGCGGTGACGTGCGGTGTCAGCCGTGGGAGAGCTACGAGCCGCGGGAAAGCTGCGAGCCGCCGGAGAGAGCTGTCAGCCGTGGGAGAGCTCAGCCGTGGGAGAGCTCAGCCGTGGGAGAGCCGGAAGGACATCTGGCCGAAGCCGACGACGTCCCCGGGCCGTACGACCACCGCGCCGGTGACCCGTCGGCCGTTGACGGTCGTCCCGTTCGTCGAGCCGAGGTCGCGCAGCACCCACATCCCGCTCTGGATCGAGAGCTCGGCGTGCAGCCGGGACGCGGTCTCGTGGCTGAGCCGCAGACCGTTGACCGGGTCGCGGCCGATTCGCAGCGGATGCGGGCCCGGGAGCGGCAGCAGCAGCTTCGGCAGCCGCTCCGCGTGCCAGGCGCGCCCCAGCCGCGCCGTGAACGCGGACATCCGCTCGACCGCCCCGACGACCCGCTTGGTCCAGGTGCTCTCGGTCCGCAGGTCGGCGACGAGCACGTCGAGCTCGTCCGGCCGGCGGGCCTGGAGCGCGCGCTCCATCCGGTAGACGAAGGTGTCGTGCGAGAGGCGTCCCTGAGCGGCGCCCTCACGGAGCAGCCCGAGCGCACGGTCCCGCTCGGCGTCTGTCAGCCGAGGGGAGTTCGCCGGAAGCTCGAAGGGGGTCGTCACACACGTGATTGTCGGCCCGTCGGGCCCGAAGTGTCCAGAAGGGCCCCCGACCTGGGAACTCCGTACCCGCCCGACAAGATCGCTGCTACGGTCTGCGGTCTCCACACCAGAGATGATTCCCAGGGGGAACCACGACGTGACCGCGTCTTCTTCTAGCACCGCTCCGGCCTCCGCGCAGACCGCCGCCACTCCGGACCTCGTCATACGTCCGCTCGCCGGGCCCGAGGAACTCGACCTGTTCCTCCGCCTCACGTACTCGCTCGACCACGAGCTGGCGGACGACCTCGCCACCGGCCGCCGCGTCCCCGAGTGGATGTGGGTGGCGCTCGACGGCGACCGGCTGCTCGGCAGGATCGCCTGGTGGACGAACAAGGCGGGCGCCGAGCCGCTGGCGCTCGACTTCTTCGACCTCGCCCCGGAGCTGGCCGAGGAGGAGCGCGCCGACATCGGTCTGCGGCTCCTGGAGACCGCGGCGGCCTCGGTCGTCCCGGCGGGGACGCAGCGCCCGGAGTTCGGCCGGTTCATGCCGGCGGACTGGCGCGAGGTCCCGGAGACCCGGTCCGTCCTGGAGTCCCTCTTCGACGTCCTGGAGCGCTCGGGGGCCCGCCCGCTGGTCGAGCGGCTCCGGCTGGAGTGGCGCCCCGGCACGCCCGTCCCGGAGCCGAAGGGCCGTCTGGAGTTCCGGCCGGTCCGGGACCGCGAGGACCTGGTCGCGCTGATGACGCCCGTCATGGAGGGCACCCTCGACGCGCACGGGCAGGCCGACATGGCGTCCGGGCTCTCGGCCCGTGAGGCGGCGGAGCTGCACTACGACGAGGAGTTCGCGCACTACACCTCGCCCCAGGAGTGGTGGCAGGTCGCGCAGCTGCCGGAGACGGGCGAGCCGGTCGGCTTCGTCGTCCCCGCCCGGAACAACTACCACCACACCATCGCGTACATCGGCGTGCTGCCCGCCCACCGCGGCCACGGCTACATCGACGACATCCTGGCGGAGGGCACCCGGATCCTGGCGGCCACGGACGTGCCCCGGATCAGGGCGGCGACGGACCTGGGGAACGTCCCGATGGCGGCGTCGTTCGGCCGGACGGGGTACGTCACCTTCGAGCGGGCGATCAACTACGTGTGGGACGCGCCGGGCGCGTCGGAGTCCTGACTGCCAGGATGGACGCGGTAGTCAGTCGTTGAGTGGTGGAACCGTCGACGAGGGGATGCGCGTGCTCTTCGAGGTGTGGGCGCCGAGCGCCCGGGACCAGGTCACGCTGGAGCTGAACGGCACCGGCCACGCCCTGGAAAGGGACGCCGAACGGGACGGCTGGTGGTCCGGGGTCGTCCCCGCGGAGGACGGCGACCGCTACGGCTTCGCCCTCGACGGCGGGCACGTCCTGCCGGACCCGCGCTCGCGCCGCATGCCCGACGGACCCGACGGCCTGAGCGCGGTCGTCGACCACTCCTCGTACGCCTGGCGGCACGAGTCCCCGCGGCTGCGGCTGCGCAGCGCGGTCCTGTACGAGCTGCACGTCGGCACCTTCACCCCCGAGGGGACGCTCGACGCGGCGACGGCGCGCCTCGGGGAGCTCGCGGGCCTCGGCGTCACCCATGTGGAGCTGATGCCGCTGTGCCCGTTCCCCGGGGTACGGGGCTGGGGGTACGACGGGGTCGCGCCGTGGGCGGTCCACGAGCCGTACGGGGGGCCCGAGTCCCTCAAGCGGTTCGTGGACGCGGCGCACGGTCTCGGCATGGGCGTGGTCCTCGACGTGGTGCACAACCACCTGGGCCCGTCCGGCAACCATCTCCCGTTCTTCGGCCCGTACTTCACGGACACGCACCACACACCGTGGGGCGCGGCGGTGAACCTGGACGCACCGGGTTCGGACGAGGTCCGGGCGTACTTCCTGGGGAGCGCGCTCGCGTGGCTGCGGGACTACAGGATCGACGGGCTGCGGCTCGACGCGGTCCACGCGCTCGCCGACACCCGGGCGCTGACCTTCCTCGAAGAACTCTCCGCCGCCGTGGACGAGTTGGCGAAGGAGCAGGCCCGCCAGCACTTCCTGATCGCCGAGTCCGACCTCGCCGACCCGCGCACGACGACCCCGCGCACGCTCGGCGGCCTCGGTGTCCACGCCCAGTGGAACGACGACTTCCACCATGCGCTGCACACGGCTCTGACCGGTGAATCCCAGAGCTACTACGGTGACTTCGCGCAGGCCCCGATGGCGGCGCTCGCCAAGACCCTCACGCACGTCTTCTTCCACGACGGCACGTTCTCGACCTTCCGGGGCCGCCGGCACGGCCGCCCGGTGGACCGGGAGCGCACCCCCGCCCACCGCTTCCTGGGATACGCCCAGACCCACGACCAGATCGGCAACCGAGCGCTGGGCGACCGCCTTTCGGCCACCGTCTCCCCCGGTCTGCTCGCCTGCGCGGCGACGCTCGTCCTGACCGGACCCTCCGTGCCAATGCTCTTCATGGGCGAGGAGTGGGGGGCGACCACGCCCTGGCAGTACTTCACCGACCACACCGACCCCGAGCTCGCGGAAGCCGTACGGCGGGGCAGGCGTCGGGAGTTCGCGGAGCACGGCTGGTCCGAGAACGAGGTCCCCGACCCGCAGGAGCCGGCCACCCGCGACCGCTCGGTCCTCGATCGCACCGAGCGGGAGCGGGACCCCCACAAGAGCCTGCTGGCCTGGCACCGCCAGCTCATCGCCCTCCGCCGGACCCTGCCGGACCTGACGGACCCGGATCTGGGGGGCGTGAAGGTCGCCTTCGACGAGGAGTCCCGCTGGCTGGCCTTCCGCCGGGGCGACCTGAGGGTCGCGGTCAACATGGGCCACGAGACGGCGATGATCCCCCTCGGCTCGAACGGCCGTGACCGGGTCCTCGCGGCCTGGGACCCGGTCGCGTCGCTCGGGGCGGACGGGGTGCTGCGCCTGCCGGGCGAGTCGGCGGTCGTCCTGACGGACGGCTGACCGGCCCGGGGCCGCGTCCTACTCGACGATCGCCATCTCGTGCGGGGTGTTGTTGAAGCGGCGCCCCGCACCGTCCTCCGTCGCCGTCACGATGTCCTCGATGCGGACGCCGAAGCGGCCCGGGAGGTAGACGCCCGGTTCGATCGAGAAGCACATGCCGGGGACGACGGGGAGTTCCTCGCCCTCGATCATGTACGGCGGCTCGTGCGTCGTGACGCCGATGCCGTGGCCCGTGCGGTGGATGAAGTACTCGCCGTAGCCGGCGTCCGTGATGACCTTGCGGGCCGCGCGGTCGATCTCCTGGCAGGCGACGCCGGGCCGGACCGCCTCGAAGCCGGCCTGCTGGGCCTCGCGGACGAGGTCGTGGACCCGCTGCTCCTCGTCGGTCGGTTCGCCGACGTGGACGGTACGGGTGGTGTCGGAGCCGTAGCCGTGCTTGAGGCCGCCGAAGTCGAGGACGACCATGTCGCCGCGCTCGATGGTCCGGTCGCCCGCCTCGTGGTGCGGGTTCGCGCCGTTGGGCCCCGAGCCGACGACGGTGAAGTCGACCTGGGAGTGGCCGAAGCGCATGAGGAGCGCGGCGAGGTCGGCGGCGACGTCGGTCTCCTTGCGGCCGGCGAAGCGGACCTTGAGGATCTCGCCGTACGCCTGGTCGGCCGCGGCCCCGGCCGCCGCGATCCGCGCGAGCTCGTGCGCGTCCTTGACACCGCGGAGCATCGGCAGGGCCTCGGTGAGGGAGACGTACGAGGTGCCGGGCAGGGCCTGCTGGAGGCCGAGCAGATGCATGGCCCAGGCGTTGTCGCTGACGCCGAAGCGGCCTCCGACGTCAAGGAGCGGGGCGGTGACGGTGTACGGGTCCTTGCCGTCCGTCCAGTCGCGCAGCGTGAGCGCCGCCGCCCCCGTCGCCCGCTCCGCGTCGGGCGCCTCCAGGGTGGGGACGACGAGGACCGGCTCCTGGCCCGCGGCGAGGACGAGGACGGTCAGCCGTTCGGTGATCGCGGTCGGCTGGTAGCCGGTGAGATAGACGAGGTCGGGGCCGGGGGCGACGAGGACACCCGCGAGCCCGGCGTCCGCCGCGGACTCGGCCGCGCGGGTCATCCGGGCCCGGTAGTCGTCCGCGGTGAAGGGCGTGACCTCTTCGGCGGATGCGTGGGGAGTGCTCGGCATGGGGGCTCCTTCGCGGCGGCAGCGGCGGCGTCGACGTACAGCATCCTGCCCCCGGGCGGAGCCCGACGCGACCGCTCAGCGGCGGTCCGGGCCCTGCGCGATGAGCCGCTCAAGGAGCTCCTGGAAGTCGTCGCCGACGACGATCCGCAGATCGCCGCGCTCCTCGTCGTGCTCGCTGAGCTGGGTGAGCGTGCCACCGCGCCACCAGAAGACGTACGGGCTGATGGCGCCCGGCGTGTCCTCGTACCCGGAGGCCGCGAAGGAGGCCATCGCGCCGAGCGCCGGGATGATCGAGGTGTCGCGGATGGGGTGGAAGGCGAGCTGGTGGCGGAAGGGCATGGCGACGAGCGCGCCGTGCTCGCCGAGCGGCAGACCGGTGACGCGCCGGGCCACGCCGTCCAGGTCGAGGACGCGGCTCGCGGTGTAGAAGGAGTCGCCGAGGATGATCTCGAAGCACATGCCGTCGGCGTCGCGGACGGTCTCGTGCTCCTCCACGGGCAGCCCGCGCAGATTGCGCAGCGCCCGGTCGCGGAGCTGCGCGTGGTCGCCGAGCCGGTCCAGGGCCTCGTCGGTGAGCATCATGACGCTCTCCGGCAGGTCGAGGGCGAGGACCTCGTACAGCCCGGGGGCGACGGTCCTGGCGTAGCCGAAGGCGCCGGCGTCGATGCCGTCGCCGCTGACGACCCGGGGGTAGAGCTGGGCCCGGATCTGCTCGGGCGGGAGGGTCTCCAGGGCGGACGGACCCTCCATCGCCCGGACGACCAGGTCGACATGACGATGGATCAGCTCGGGCCAGACGCGGCTGCCGCGGCGGTCCTGGTGGCAGACGGCGGCGAGGTTGCCGAGGCCGAACCTCCGCTTCCTGTCGTCGACGACGTGGTCGGCGTAGACGGAGACCTCGAGGCCCAGCTCGGCGAAGGTGGAGCGGACCCGGCCGCGGAAGAGCGCGGCCTCCCGCTCCGAGAAGTACGCGAACTCGGGATCCCTCGGCGCGTCCTCGCCGTCCCGCTTGGGTCCTCGCCGTAGCCAGCCCACGTCAGCCCGCCTTCCGTCGCCGTTGCGCACAGGGTAGCGAGTACGGGTGTCAGCTCCCCAGCCGTCGCGTGAACTCGGCCACCGGCCCGGCGGGTTCACCGCGTCCACCGGGTGCGTCGCCGCCGAGACCGGGGAGGAGGAGCTCGATGCGGTGGACGAGCCGGGGCGCGACCAGCGGGACGGCGGTGGCGCCGGGGACGCCCGCGGCCACGGGGAGCGGCAGGAGCGCGAGGCCGTGCCCGGCGGCGGCGAGGGCCGCGAGGGTGCGGGTGTCGGTGCCCTCGTAGCGCAGGGCCGTACGGAAGCCGCGTCCTGCCGGTCCGGCGTGGACGGCCCGGAGCTGGCCGAGGGGGACGCCGGCGGCGGGCGCGTCGAGCCAGCGGGCGTCCACGAGGTCGTCGAGCCGGAGCCCGGCGCGTCCGGCGAGCGGATGGTCGGCGGGCAGGACGACGGCGAGCGGTTCCTCGGCGACGCCGGTCGCGGCGAGCGGCGCGACGTCGGGCAGCCGCAGCGGGTCGCTGGGCGCGGCGATCCCGTCGACGAGCCCGGCGTCGGCCTCGCCGGTGGCGACGGCCTCGGGCACCCGCTCGCGGGGCAGGCCGCGCAGGGTGACGCCGGTGGCGGGCAGGGCGGCGAGGGTACGGGGATGCAGGGCGAGCGGGGAGGCGGCGACGCTCAGTGTCGCGCGGGGCGCGACGGCGAACCGGCCGAGGTCGGCGCGGGCCGCGTCGAGGCGCAGGAGCAGCGCCCCGGCGTGTTCGAGGAGCCGCTGCCCGGCGGGGGTGGGGGCGACGGGTCGCCGGCCGAGGAGCGGCAGCCCGAGGTCGGTCTCCAGGGCGGCGATGTGCTGGGAGACGGCCGACTGGGTGTAGCCCAGCTCGCGGGCGGCCTCGGAGAAGGAGGCGAGCCGGGCGACGGTGACGTACGTACGGAGGAGGTGCGGGTCCACGAAGCCGCTCAGGAGCCGTCGGGGGCGGTGAGGAGAGCGCGCGCGTAGTGGGCGAGCGAGCGGTTGTAGCGGGGCAGCAGGGGCGCGAGGGCGCCGAGGGCGAGGGCGGCGGCCTCGCGGTCGCGGCCGGTGTCGGCGAGGGCGAGGGCCAGGAAGGCGTCGACGGCGCCGGAGAGCGCGAGCTCGTCGGCGTCGAGCCGGCCGGCGGGGATGTCCCGCTCTGCGGTGAGGAGTTCGACGCTGCGGTCGGGCCGGCCGAGGTTGCGGAGGCTGCTGGCGAGCTGGACGACGGCCCGGCGGCGGCGCAGCCCGGTGAGCCCGTGGTCGAGGGCGCGCTCGTAGAGGCGGACGGCCTCCGCGGGCAGGCCGGTGGAGTCGTGGGCGGCGCCCAGCTCGAAGAGGGCCGCGGGGTCGTCGTCGGCCCGCTCGGCGGCGAGGGCGGCGACGGCGGCGCGGAAGTCGGCGGGCTCGTGGTCGTCGATGCGCTCCCAGAGCGCGGCGACCCGACGCTCCCATTCCTGCTCCGGCTGCGTCGTGTGATCAGTCGTCATGCGGCCACCCTATCGACGGCGACATAAGTATTCGTGATGGAGAGTGCAGGAATCATCGTTGGACGTGAACAGGGGGCGCCGACCAGCATGGCCGTCATGAACACGAACACCTCCCGCCCCGTCCCCCGCATCGCCCTGGTCGGCGACCGCTCCCCGCACGTCAGGTCCCATGTCCGCATCCCCGTCCTCCTCGACGCCCTCGCCGAACGGGACGGGCTCGCGCTCGACGCGTACTGGATCCCGACGGGCGACGCGGAGGCGCCCGGCGCCGTGCGGGGCTTCGACGCGGTGTGGGTGCTGCCGGGAAGCCCGTACGTGAGCGAGGCGGGGGCGCTGGCCGCGATCCGTACGGCCCGAGAGGACGGCATCCCCTTCCTCGGTACCTGCGGCGGCTTCCAGCACGCCCTGCTTGAGTACGCGCGGAACGTCTGCGGCCTGTCCCGCGCGGCGCACGCCGAGAACGACCCGGCGGCCGATGCCGGCGATCTGCTGATCGCGCCGCTCGCCTGCTCGCTCGTCGGCCACGAGGGCGTCGTCCGGGTCACTCCCGGTTCGCTCGCCGAGCAGGCCCTCGGCGCGGAGCGGACCACCGAGCGCTACCACTGCAACTACGGCCCGGACAGCCGCCACCTCGACGCCCTGGGCGCCCACGGCCTGCGGTTCACCGGCGCCGACGAGGAGGGCGGGGTCCGCATCGCGGAACTCCCGGATCACCCCTTCTTCCTGGCGACCCTCTTCCAGCCGGAGCTCGCGGGCGACGGCAGCCGCCCGCACCCCCTGATCCGCGCCCTGGCGACGGCGGCGGTGCGGCACGCGGCAGGCGCCACGCTCTGAGCACCGCCAGAGAAGGCCTCAGACGCGGGGCAGGTGGTGGCCGACGAGGTCGAGGAGTCGCTCCGTGTCCTCCAGGGAGCGCAGCCCGCGCTTGGGCAGCACCTCCACGAGCAGGATGTTCGGGTCCCGGCTGAGCAGCACCACATGGTCACGGGTCTCGCGGTAGCCGCGGAAGACCGACCAGCGCTGGAGGAGCGTCACGTGCTCGCTCTCGGCCGAGACCCCCGTCTCGCTCACGGACACGCGGTACTCGCCCTGCCACGAGACCGTTTTCAGCGCGTGGTGGCTCTGGGCGTAGGGGAGCGACCAGATCAGCACGGCGAGGACGGCGGGCGCCAGGGACGACGACGGGGCACTCGTCGGTGAGGCCAGGATCAGCAGGGCCACGGCCGCCAGCAACCCCGCGAGGCCCCACCGGACCAGATGGAGGCGCCGGCAGCGCTCACGCACCAGGACGGCCGTGTGGATGTCGTCACGGGTCGGGCGGTACACCAAGTGGACCGTGCTCCGTATGTCGCCCTGCCTGCCGTCCCGCCCCGAGTTCATGACCATGGAACGGGATCGTACTGTTCCGCTAACTCATCCGGACGACCAGGTGCGCACGGTCCCGACTCCGGGCCACCAGGCGGGCGTTGACCTCGTCCGAGTCGTGGACCCAGCGCTCGGCCCCGGCCCGGTCCTTGCCGAAGCGGACGTGGCGCTCGACGAGCCGGGGTACGCGGCGGCGGTCGTCCAGGTCCAGGTACCAGACCTCGTCGAGGAGAGTCAGGGCGGCGGCCCAGGCGCCCTCGTCGTGGAGGAGGTAGTTGCCCTCGGTGACGACGAGCGGGACCTCGGGCGGGACGGCTATCGCTCCGGCGATCGGCTCCTCGAGGGAGCGGTCGAAGGCCGGGGCGTAGACGGTGGTGCCCGGTTCGGGGGCGCGCAGCCGGGTGAGGAGCGCGGTGTACCCGGCGGCGTCGAAGGTGTCGGGCGCGCCCTTGCGGCCGGCCCGGCCGAGACGCTCCAGCTCGGCCTGCGCGAGGTGGAAGCCGTCCATCGGGACGAGGACGGCGAGCCCGTCGAGGCGGGCGACGAGCCGCGCGGCCAGCGTGGACTTCCCGGCCCCGGGCGCGCCCGCGAGGCCGAGTATCCGCCGGTGGCGCGGTTCGGGCCCCGGCTCGGCGAGGGCACGCGCGCGTGCGGCGAGGCGCTCGAATTGTTGCGCGTCCATGTCGGGCATTCTCGCACCCCTCGCCACCCCTCCCCCGAACCCTCGCCCGACCCTCCCCGACCCCTCGTTGGCACCCTCGATGCGTCGAGGGTCGTACCTGCGACGACGCGGGTTGACGCGAGTAGATTCCTACCGCTTGCGCGTATTACGTTGGGGTAATGCCGTCCATCGCACTCGTCACCCTCGTCGTCCGTGATTACGACGAGGCCATCGCCTTCTTCACCGACGCCCTCGGCTTCGACCTCGTCGAGGACACCGACCGTGGCGACGGCAGTCGCTGGGTCGTCGTCCGTCCGCGCGGCGCGGCGGGCGTCGGCGGCCTCGGCAACGCCGGCCTGCTCCTGGCCCGCGCCAAGAACGAATCCGAGGCGGCCTCGGTCGGCAACCAGACGGGCGGCCGGGTCGGCTTCTTCCTCCACACCGAGGACTTCGCCCGCGACCACGCCCGGATGACGGCGGCGGGGGTCGTCTTCAAGGAGGAGCCGCGCCACGAGCCGTACGGCTCGGTCGCCGTCTTCGTGGACCTCTACGGCAACCGCTGGGACCTCCTCCAGCCGGCCGACGCCTCCGCCTGAGGGCGTGTGACGGAACGGCCGGGGAGATCGCCGGGAACCCCGTGCGGGTGAACGCCGTCGCGGCTCACATGCCGGGGGCGGCCGCCTCGGCGCCCCCCGCGTGCCGGCCGCCCAGAGACTGCCGGCGGAAGGCCGCCGGCGGCAGGCCGTAGGCGTCGCGGAACGCCCGGCTGAACGCGGACGCGTGGCTGAAGCCGCGCCGGGCGGCGATGAGGTGCACGGGCAGCCCCTGATGCAGGGGGTCGGCCAGGTCCCGGCGCGCCCGCGTGAGTCGCTGCCGCTGGAGGAAGCTCGCGGCCGTCGCTCCGCCGCCCTCCCGCTGGAACAGACGGTGGAGATAGCTGACGGATATGTGGTGCGCGGCGGCGATGGCGGGGATGTCCAGCCGCGGGTCGTCGGCGTTCCTCCGCGTCTCGCCGATCGTCAGCGTGCTGAGCTCCTGGTTCTGACGGCGAGGTCGGACTGACCGCACGCAGAGGCGGACCCGCCCGGGTGCCGGCGACAGCCCGTCGCCGGCACCCGGGCCGCTCCCACCCCTCCGTCCGGGCCGGACTCGGCATCGCGGAAAACCGCTGTCGCGCGGCCCGTTGCTCTCCCTACACTCACGTCTCGGCGGGCCGTTCGGTGCGCCGACCGGCACCTGATCGAGGGGGGAGACGACCGTGCGCAGCAACAGCAGCAGCCGTGGCGCCGTCGCCGTGTCGCCCTCCCGTGCCCGGTACGACGTGATCCTCGCCTCCTCGGCCGAGCGGTGGCGGCTGCGCGCCCGCCATCGCCGCCCGTGACGTCCTGATCCCTTCCGGTCGTCCGGGAATCGCGCTGCCCTGTTTCCACGCAGCAGCGAAAGGCACGAGACCGTGCGTACTCCCCTCACCACCAGCATCCGCAACCTCGGCATCCTCGCCCACGTCGACGCCGGCAAGACCACCGTCACCGAGCGGATCCTGTTCCTCACCGGCGCCATCCACAAGCGCGGCGAGGTCCACGACGGCACGACCGTCACCGACTTCGACCCGCAGGAGCGGGACCGGGGCATCACGATCTTCGCCGCGGCCGTCAGCTGCGACTGGGCGGGCCACCGGATCAACCTGATCGACACCCCGGGGCACGTCGACTTCTCCGACGAGGTCGAGCGTTCGCTGCGCGTCCTCGACGGCGCCGTCGCCGTCTTCGACGCCGTCGCGGGCGTCGAGCCGCAGAGCGAGACCGTGTGGCGGCAGGCGGACCGGCACGGTGTCCCGCGCATCGCGTTCGTCAACAAGCTGGACCGCGCGGGCGCGGAGCTCGACGGCGCCGTGGAGTCGATCCGTACGCGCCTCGGCACCGTCCCGCTCCCCGTCCAGCTCCCCATCGGGCGCGAGGACGGCTTCACCGGCGTCGTGGACCTGGTCCGGATGCGGGCGTACGTGTGGGCCGACGGCGCCGACACGTACACCGACGAGCCGGTCCCGGAGGGGCTCCGGGACGAGGCCCGGCACCGCAGGCGACGCCTGGAGGAGACGGTGGCGGAGCTGCACCCCGCGGCCCTGGAGGAGTTCTGCGCGGAGTCCGCGCTCTCCGAGGGGACGCTGACGGGCGCGCTCCGGGACCTGACCCTCGGCGGCGAGGCCGTGGTCGTGCTCTGCGGCTCGGCCTACCGCAACCGGGGCGTCGAACCGCTCCTCGACGCCGTCGTCGCGTACCTCCCGGCTCCGTCGGACATGCCTCCGGTACGCGGCGAGACGCCGGCGGACCCGGCGGCGCCGTTCACCGCGCTCGCGTTCAAGGTGAGCGCGACGGCCACCGGCCGTATGACCTACGTCCGCGTCTACGCGGGCACGATCACGAAGGGGGACACCGTGCTCGACACCACCACCGGCCGCACCGAGCGGATCTCCCGCATCCTGCGCGTCCAGGCCGACCGGACGACGGAGCTGGACTCGGCGCGCGCCGGGGACATCGTCGCCGTCGTCGGGCCGAAGACGGCCCGGCCGGGCGCGACGCTCTGCGCCCCGGACGCGCCGGTCCTCCTCGAACCGCCGACGACCGCCGACCCGGTGGTCTCGGTCGCCGTGGAGGCCCGCCGGAGCACGGACACCGGCCGCCTGGCGACGGCCCTCGCCCGGCTCTCCGAGGAGGACCCGTCGCTGGTCGTGCGGTCCGACCCGGAGACGGGCCAGACCGTGCTGTCAGGCCTCGGCGAACTGCACCTGGAGGTCGCGGTGGAGAAGCTGCGGCGCGACCGCGGCCTTGAGGTGACGGTGGGCCGTCCGCAGGTCGCGTACCGGGAGACGGTGGCGAAGGGTGTCACCGGCCTGCTGTACCGCCATGTCAAACAGGACGGCGGCGCGGGCCAGTTCGCCCATGTCGTCATCGACGTCGAACCGCTCGGGTCCGATGTCGACGGGGAGTTCACCTTCTCCTCGTCGGTCACGGGCGGCCGCGTACCGCAGGAGTACGTCCGCGCGGTCGAGGCCGGCTGCCGGGACGCCCTCGTCGAGGGCCCCCTCGGCGGCCACCCGGTGACGGGTGTCCGAGTCACGCTCACGGACGGCGCCACGCATCCGAAGGACTCCTCGGAGATGGCGTTCCGCACGGCGGGCCGCTTCGCCCTGCGCGAGGCGCTCCGCGCGAGCGCGATGACGCTCCTGGAGCCGGTGGCCGAGGTCACGGTCACCGTCCCGGCGGAGTCGGTCGGCGCGGTCCTCGGCGACCTCGCGGCCCGCCGGGGCCGGGTGACGGACCAGACGACCCGCTCCGGTACCGCGGTGGTGTCGGCGACGGTCCCGCTGGCCGAACTCTTCGGCTACGCGTCCCGCCTCCGCGGCCGCACCCAGGGCCGCGGCACCTTCACCACCCGCCCGGCGGGTTACGCCCCGGCCCCGCAGGGCTGAGGCCCGGCCCGGGCGTGTCCGTGAGCGCCGACTCACGGACACGCCCGGGCACCCGACCGCCGACTGGCCTGACCAGAGCCCAGGAGCTCGCCGCGAGCATCGGCGGCGAGGTCCTGGGTGGGCCACAGCTCGGATGGTGATGCTTGCTCGTCGTCAGTCGACGGCCTGGTAGAGCGTGGTCCAGAAGTCGTTCATGACCCGCGGGGAATCCGGGGTGGACAGTCCGACCTGGGTGAGCAGGACCCCGGTGAGCTGGTTGGTCCTGTCCGCGTAGGCGGTGGTGCCGGTGCCGCCGAACCAGCCGAACTGGCCGAGGGGCGCGTAGTCGCCGCGAGAGGTGCGCACCGCCATCCCGAAGCCCCAGCCGCCCTGCGAACCCTGGCCTGACGACAGGTGGGCGATGTTGTCGAACATGGCCTCGCGGGCGGCCAGTTGCCCGGGCGAGAGGCGGTTGGTGGTCATCAGCTCCACGGCGGCCCGGGACAGGATCCGTTCGGTCCCGTGCATCCCGTGGTTCAGCAGCATCCGGAAGTAGGCGTCGTAGTCGTCGACGGTGGAGACGAGCCCGCCGCCGGCGCCCTGGAACACGGGAGGCGTGCTTGCCCTTCCCCCGGCTGCCTCGTCCCACACGACGAACTCGCCGGTCTGCGGGTCGGGCCCGTACAGGGGCGGGAGCCGGTCGATCTTGTCGGCGGGCACATGGAAGGCGGTGTCCTTCATCCCCAGCGGGTCGAGGACGCGTTCGCGCAGGAACGTCTCCAGCGACTGTCCCGTGACCCTGGAGACGAGCACGCCGACCACCTCGTTGCTGAGGTCGTACTGCCACCGCACTCCGGGCTGGTACTGCAGCGGCAGCTCGCCGAGGCGGCGCATCCACTCGTCCGGCTCGGGCGCCGGCCCGGATGCCACGCTGTAGTCGAGCCGCTCGAAGGTCGCGGCCCTGATCGGGGAAGCCATCGACTCGAAGTCCGTTCCGAGCCCGAACGTGGAGGTCAGCAGGTCCCGTACGGTGATCGGCCGCTGTGCCGGCACGGTGTCGTCCAGCGGTCCGTCGGGCCGCCTCAGCACCTGCCGGTCGGCGAGTTCGGGCAGCCACCGATCCACCGGGTCGTCCAGCCGCAGCCGGCAGTCGTCGAGCAGGACCATCGCCGCCGCCATCGTGACCGGCTTGGACGTCGACGCCATCCGGAAGACCGTGTCCCGGCGCATCGGCGCGCCACCGTCGTGACGCATCGTCCCGATCGCCTCGACGTGCGTCCGGCCGCCGCGGCTGACCAGGGCGACGAGTCCGGGAATCTTCTTGGACTCGACGTGCCGTTCCAGCACCTCGCGCAGTCGGCGGAGCCCTGCGTCGGAGAAGCCGTTGTTGCTCGTTCCCATGATGAATCTCCCTGTTCACAGTGTGCGTTCCCACGGCGGCCCCGATGGCTGCCTGGCCTTTCGAGCGGCCCTGTGAAGAGCTTCCGACCTTGACCCAAGGTCAAGGTCAACCCCTATCCTCGTTCTTGTGATCGTCCGGACGTGCCGGTCGTCGCCGGCGCGGTGCGCGAGAACCGCGGCCGCCCGCGATCCGGAGGTGCGCCGACCCGATGGCAGACGGACTGACGATCGGTCAGGCGGCGGCGTTCGTCGGTGTCACGATCAAGACCGTGCGGCACTACCACCGGCTCGGGCTGGTCGCCGAGCCGGAACGCGACCGTTCCGGCTACCGCCGTTACCGGTCGGGCGAGCTGTTCCGGCTGGTCCAGGTCAGGACCCTGGCCGCGGCCGGCGTTCCGCTGGCCGAGATCGGTGACCTGCTCGACGCCGATCCCCGGACGTTCGCCGCCACCCTGGACGACGTCCATCACCAGCTCACCGAGCGGATCGACGAGCTGACCGCGCGCCGCGACAGGCTGCACCGTCTCGACCACGGCGACCGGGCCCTGCTGCCCGACCGGGCCTGCGCGGTCCTGGACCGGCTCGACGGACTCGGCTTCGGCCCCGACTACGTGGCCGGTCAGCGGGAGGCCCTGGTGCTGGCCCGGGCGCTGGTCCCGGAGATCTTCGACAGCTTCCTGACGCGGCTCGAACACTCGCTGGACGATCCCGAGTCCGTCGAGCTGACCAAGCGCGGTTGGGACGCGAGGACCTGGGATCCGGACGACCCGCGGATCGAGGAGCTGGCGGCCACGCTCGCCGACAAGCTCCTGGCCGACCGCGCGCTGCTGGCGATGCCGACCGGGTTCGGGGACCAGTCCGACGCCGCCTCCCGGTACGGGATGGTCAACCACCACCGGGAGGACCAGTCACCGTCCATCGCCCGGCTGAACACGCTGGTCGAGGCGAAGCTGCGGGCTGCCGGCATCGACGTCCCGAGGCAGTGACGGCCGCCGAGGCCCCTGTGCCAGGATGCGGGGACCTGCCGTCCACCGCACGCGGACTGGCGGGTGCCGTACGACACGAGGAGTGACACGACGATGAGCACGACCCCCGCCGGCTATCTCTCCGGGCTGTTCTCGCTCGACGGGCGCACCGCCCTCGTCACCGGCGGCAGCTCGGGAATCGGCCGCGCCATTGCCGGGGCGCTGGCCCGGGCCGGCGCGCGTGTCGTGATCCTGGCCCGCAAGGAGGACGAGCTCGCCGCGACGATGGACGAACTGACGGCCGACGGCTGCCGGGCCGCCTGGGTGAGCGCCGACCTGAGCACCCGTGAGGGGATCAAGGCCGGGGCGGAGGCCGCGGCGGCCGTCTTCGGGGAGCCCGACATCCTGGTCAACTCGGCGGGCATCAACCTCCGTCCGCCGTTCGGCGAGCTGGGCGAGGAGGTGTGGGACACGACGATGACCGTGAACCTGGAGGCGCCGTTCCTCCTCGGTCAGCGCTTCGGCCCCGGCATGGCCGAGCGGGGCTTCGGCCGGATCATCCACATCACCTCCCAGCAGGCGCACCGCGCGTTCGTCCAGAGCGGTGCGTACGGGGTCTCCAAGGGCGCCCTGGAGTCGCTGGCCCGCTCGCAGGCGGAGGCGTGGTCACCGTACGGCGTCACGGCCAACACCCTGGTCCCCGGCTTCGTCATGACCGCGCTCAACCGGCGGCTCTCCTCCGACCCGGAGAAGGTGGCGGCCCTGGCGGCCCGCACGATGGTCGGCCGCAACGGCCTCGCCGAGGACTTCGCGGGCGCTGCGGTCTTCCTGGCGAGCACCTCCTCGGCGTACGTCACGGGCCAGTCGCTCTTCGTGGACGGCGGCTTCTCCGTCCACTGACCCGATCAGGGCCGGAGCGGGCTTCCCGACCAGGCGGCGAGGGACTTGGCACAGGTGTCCAGGGCCGTCGCCGTGGGGCCCGTGGACGCGGACAGGCCGGCCGTGAGGGTCAGTGCGGGGGGTTCGGCCGGGTTGCCCACCGTCACCGCGCACTCCGCGGTGGCGGGCGGCCCCTCCGTGCCGGGTGGGACGGGGATCGTCAGGGTCAGTTCGCAGGCGGCCGCGCGGGCGCCCGAGGCTTCGAGGCGCGCGGTCATCCCCGTGATCAGCGGTTCGGCGCTGCTGTCCAGGGAGCCCGGGCCCAGCGGGAAGTCCTCGTCGACCGCCACGACGCCGATCCCCCGCAGGGTGGTGGCCCGCAGGTGCAGCGCGCGGCCGCTGTACACGCCCGCGCTGTGCAGGACGTAGACGGCGACGAGCGCGGCCCGTACGGCGGCGCCGAGATCGGCGTTCCCGTCGGGCAGCGGGAAGCTCCAGCGGGGTGCGCGGAGCCGTACCGGCGCGATCCCCTCCGCGAGCGCCGTGAGGCCGTCGTGGACGGTCTCGCCGAGGAGCCAGGGCCCGCCGGTTCCGAGCATCAGCAGCCTGCCGTGCTCGTCGACCGCGAGCGGCGCGTCCGTGTCCGTACGGCCGAGCGGGAAGAGGCGTACGCCGAGGGCGTCCGCGACCCGGTGCAGGGACGGGACGTCGAAGCGGGCTTCGCGGGGGTCGACGACGCTGCCGACGGCGGCGACGTCACGGCCGCCGGTGTCGGCGGGGAGGACGGTGAGGCCGTGGAACTCGCGCACGGCCCGCTCGGCGGCGGGGAAGAGCCTCGCGCCGACCGCCACGGAGGTCAGGATCGCGAGCATGGCGGCGTCCCCGGCGTCGCGGTCCGGCTGCCACCCGGCCCGTGTCAGCACGCCGGTCATGCTTCGTCGTGGATGATCGTGATCCCCAGCCGGTCGAGGAGCGCCGAGCAGGAGCGGCACACCTCGGCCTCGGTGCCGTGCTCGGGGTCCCCGTGCGGGCGGATCTTACGGGCGACGATCGCGGCTCCCGCGAAGTGCGGGACGGCCTCGTCGAGGCCGGCGGCACGGCCGTCGCCGCGCTTCCGGTCCCATCCGAAGAGTTCGTCGGAGACGAGCGCGGACTCGGCGCAGTAGCCGATGAACGGCTCACGCAGGGCCGGCGGGAGCCCGTCGAAGAACTCCTGGACGGCGGGGTGGAGGTGCGGCTCGCCGTCACCGGTGAGGCTGGTGTGGCTGGTGATCGTGCCGTGGATGAGCAGCGAGGCTGCCGTGCCGGGAATCAGGTCAGACATAGAAATCCTCCGCGTCCCGCATGGGAGACCGGTAGAGGGCGATCATCGCCTCGTGCTTGTCGGTGCCCACGTAGTAGTCGCCGCTGTGGTGCATGCAGAAGAACCGGCCCCCCTCGTCGATGACGAACACCTCGCCGTCCGTGGAGTCCCAACCGACCGGAAACAGTCGCACACCCAGTCTGCTGCTCAGCTCCGCCATGTCCTCGAAGAGATGGCCCCAGACGGGAACGGCCGTGAAGTCGATGTAGTCGTCGCGCTGGACGTCGTGCATCACCCGGAGCCCGGCGTGCTCGGTGAGGAAGTCGGTCGCGGCGGGGAAGGGCACCACCGGGAATCCGCGCTTCCGGCTCTCCTCGACGGCCTCCGCCACGAACGCCGAAGCCTGCTCGGCGGCGTTCCGGCCGGGAGACCAGCCGTACACGCCGAACCAGGCGTCGACATCCACGGAGGTGCGGGGACGGGACGCGCGGGGCGCCTCGCCCGCCGCTGTGCCGAGGACGGGGTCAGACAAAGTAGTCCTCCGCGTCCTGCATGGGGGCGTGGGCCAGGGCGATCATCGCCTCGTACTTGTCGGCGCCCATGTAGTAGGCGCCGGTGTGGTGCAGGTAGAAGAACCTGCCCCCCTCGTCGACGAGCACCGGGGACGAGTCCGAGCTGTCGAGGCCGACCGGGAAGAGGCGTACGCCGAGGTCACGGCTCAGCTCGGCGACGTCGGCCGGAGCCGACCGGTAGCCCAGGTACGGGGTGAAGTAGAGGTACTCCTCGCGGGGTTCGTCGATCGCCAGGCGCAGCCCGCCGTGTTCGGCGAGGAAGGCGGTCGCCGCCTCGAAGGGCTCCACCGGGAACCCTGCTTCCCGGTACTGCCCGGCGACTTCCTCGATCATCGCCGTCGCCTGCTCGGTCACGTCGCGGCCGGGGAGCCATCCGTGTTCTCCGAACCAGGCGTCGACGTCCTCCCTGGTTTCCATTCGCGCCACGGGAACTCCTTTATCCGGTGTAGGCGGAGACACCCGCCATGTCCATTGCAATCTCGCACGATCGGCACGGCGGTTTGTACTCGCCGTGGCCGAGGGGGTGCGGTTTGACCTGCTCGCCGATCTGCACGCTGTAGACCTGCGATCCCCGCATGGCCTCGCGGACGTCGTCGGCCGACTTGATCGAGGTGCCGTCCGGGTCGAGGCTCCGCAGCCGGTCCGAGACCAGATTGGCCTCCGCGCATTTACCGTGTCCCGCGCCCGGATTCCTGCCTTCGCCCTCGATCTGCGCCTTGACGTCGTCGTAGATCGACTGCATCGCGGGGTGCAGGTCGGGGAGCTTCTGGCCGGCGCCCTTGGTGGAGCTGGAGTGGCTCGTCACGGTTCCGTCGTGCAGAAGACTGCCGGAGCACGAACCGTCGAGGAGGTTCGTGCCCGGCGGGAAGTGGGTCTTGGCCAGGTCGATCTGGTGCTTGGGGTCGTTCGGGTTGTTCGGATCGGCCTTCCGCGCCTTGTCGGCGAGGTCGCGGGCCTCCTGGACGAGCGCCGCCCGCTGCTGTTCGGGCGTCAGGTGGCTGACGTCGAGCGGGTCCGTCCGGTGGTGCTTCATGCCGCCCGCCGAGCTGCCGTGCCAAGGCGGGGCCGGGGTGATGCGGTTGCCGCCGGGGTTGTTCCCGGAGCCGCCGTAGTGGCTTCCGCCGGGGGGATTGCCGTTCCCACCGCCACCGCCTCCGCCGCCGCCCTTCCCGCCGTTGTCGTGGTCGCCCTTGCGCTGGCGGGCGAAGCGGTCGCGGAGGTTGTCGTCGGTGTTCTTGTGGTCGACGGAGATCTGCTTGACGGCCTTGGGCAGCGTCTGGCCGACGTGGTCGCCCATGTTCTTCGCCGCCTTGGTGAGGGCTTCGAGCGCCTTGTCGGCGATCGGGTCGATCGCGTCCGCGATCGAGTCGCGGCCCCGGGCCCGGCCGTGCGCGGTCTTCGCCTTCGTGAGCTTGCCCGCGGTCTTGCCGTGGATGCCCGCGGAGACGGTGTTGAGCTGGGTGGAGGCGTGGGTGTGCTCGGCGTGCTCGATGTGCAGGTTCTTCAGCCCACCGCCCTTCGAGCCGCCGCCGGCCGAGGCCAGGTTCATGGCCTCCTTGCCGGACTGGACCCCGTCCTTGAAGCCCTCCTGCCCGGCGTCCTTCGTCTGGTCGAGGTCGACCCCGTCCTGCAGACCGATCGCCACCGCGCCCAGCTGGACGACGAGATCGGCGGCCATGCCCTCGAGGGCGGCCACCGCGGGCTCGGTCATCGCCGCCACGACGTAGCCGACGGCCTCCTCCACGCACTCCTTGATCAGCCGCTTGATCACCTCTTGCGTGGCCCGCATCGAGGCCGCGCCGATCAGCGCCGACAGACCGCCCGTCACCGGGATCAGGGAGATCGCGATACCCGCCTCGGCCGCCAGATAGCCCAGCTGGACGAGTGCGGCGAGCTTCATGCCCTCGATCGCGCCGGCCGCCGTGTCCAGACCGCCCGCGACCGTCCGCGCCGCACCCGAGATGTCCTTCAGGTGCTTGGTCTTGATCTTCGCCCAGTGCTCGTTGAGCGCGTCCAGCGCCTCGCCCTCACCGGACGACAACAGCCGCTCGAAGTGGTTGTTCGCGAGCTGGCCGTCGTCCTCCAGGTCCTCCGCGAACTCCCTGAGCGCGTCCGCCATCTCGCGGTACGCGTCCTCGTCGACGTTCGGCCAGGACACACCGATCAGATCGAGAAGTGTGTCCGCCCAGTCCGGAACCGTGACTGCCACGTTCCCCCGCCCCCCGTTGAAGACTGTTTGCAATCCGCAATAGTCCTACCACAGGGGGCTGGTGACGAGCCGTCCGGGCGTCAGCCCTCCTCCGGCTCCAGCCGGAGCGAGATCGAGTTGATGCAGTACCGCTGGTCCGTCGGGGTGGGGTAGCCCTCACCCTCGAAGACATGCCCCAGGTGCGAACCGCAGCGCGAGCAGCGGACCTCGGTGCGGAGCATGCCGTGCGAGCGGTCCTCGATCAGCTCGACCGCCCCGGAGTCCTTGGGGTCGAAGAACGAGGGCCAGCCGCAGTGCGACTCGAACTTCTCGTTCGACGTGAACAGCTCCGCGCCGCAGGCACGGCAGGAGTACACGCCCTTCGTCTTCGTGTCCGTGTACTCCCCGCGGAAGGCCGGCTCGGTGCCCGCCTGGCGCAGCACCTGGTACTCCGCCGGGCTGAGCTCCGCCCGCCACTGCTCGTCCGGCTTCTCGACCTCGTACGCCGCCATCAGATGCTCCTCAGTTCGCCAGCTGGTCCAGGATCCGCGGCCCGAGGTCCGTGACGTCGCCCGCGCCCATCGTCAGAACGAGATCGCCGGGCTTGGCCATTCCCGCGACGACGTCCGGGACGGTCGCCTTGTCGTGGACGGCCGTGACGTCGGCGCCGGCCCGCTGCGCGGCGGCGATGATCAGCTCGCTCGTGATGCCCGGGATCGGGTCCTCGCGGGCCGGGTAGATGTCGAGGACGACCGAGGCGTCGGCGAGGGCCAGCGCGTCGCCCATCTCCTTGCCGAGCTCCTGCGTGCGGGAGAAGAGGTGGGGCTGGAAGACGACGAGCAGGCGGGCGCCTCCGGCGGCGCCGCGCATGGCCTCCAGGTCGGCGGTCATCTCGGTGGGGTGGTGCGCGTACGAGTCGATGACCTGGACGCCGGCGGCCTCGCCCTTGAGCTGGAGGCGGCGGCCGACGCCGGTGTAGGCGGTGAGGGCCTGGGCGAGCTCGGCCGGGTCGATGCCGACGCGGGCGCCGGCGGCGAGGGCCGCGGCGGCGTTGTGGGCGTAGTGGCGGCCGGGGACGGAGACGGTGAAGGTGTGCTCGACCCCGTCGAGGAGGACGACGACCTCGCTCTTCATGCCGTTCGGGGCGATCTTCAGGATCCGGGCGTCGGAGTCCTCGGACTCGCCGACGGTGACGATGTTCAGGCCGTCGCGGTCCGCGACCCGGCGGGCCAGCTCGCGGGCGCCGGCGTGCTCGCCGACGACGAGGGTGCCGCCCGGGCGGATCTTGGCGGTGAAGGCCTCGAAGGACTCGTAGATCTCGTCCATGGAGGCGTAGTTCGCGTGGTGGTCCAGCTCGACGTTGAGGACGATCGCGACCTCGGGGTCGTACTTCTGGAAGCTGCGGTCGCTCTCGTCGGCCTCGGCGACGAAGACGTCTCCGGAGCCGTGGCGGGCGTTGGTGCCGGGGCCCGCGAGGTCGCCGCCGATGGCGTACGAGGGGTCGAGGCCCAGCTCGGTCAGGGCGACGGCCAGCATCGAGGTGGTCGTCGTCTTGCCGTGCGTGCCGGCGACCGCGATGGCGCGCAGGTCGTCCATGAGGGAGGCGAGCGCGTCGGAGCGGTGCACGACGGGGATGCCGAGCTCGGCGGCGCGGGCCAGCTCGGGGTTGTCGGCGCGGATGGCGCTGGAGACGACGACGGCGGAGGCGTCGTCGGCGAGGTGCTCGGCGGCGTGGCCGATGTGCACGGTGGCGCCGAGGGCGCGCAGCGCCTCGGCGGTCGGGGACTCCTTGGCGTCGCTGCCGGCGACCTTGGCGCCCCGCTGGGCGAGGATCTTCGCGATGCCCGACATTCCGGCACCGCCGATACCGATGAAGTGCGGTCGTTCCATGGCGGCAGGGATGGCGGGTGCCATGCGGATCTCTCCCCGGGGGTGCGTCTGGCTGTCTCGTACTGGAAGGACCAGCCTAGTGGCTCCGACCTGCCGGGCCCGGGCCAGGCACGTCGGGCGGTGCGGTGACGGCGGGGCCGCCCCGGGCCGCGCCCCCTGCACGGGGCGCGGCCCGGGACAGGCCCTAGGCGCCTTCCTGCGCGCTGTGGGCGAAGAGCTTGAGCACCGGGACGCCGACCTTGTGCCGGGCCCGGGAGGCCCAGTCCCGGTGGAAGAACTCCTCCACGTAGTGCGGGGCGGTGAGAACGATCACCTCGTCCGCCTCCGACTCCTCGACCACCGCCTTCATCTTGGTGAGCGGGTGGTCCTCGACGACCTGGCCGACCGCTTCGCAGCCGGCGTCTCTCAGGGCCTGGAGCGAGTGCTCCAGGGCCAGCTCGGCGGGGACCCGGGCGGCCTTGCCCTCCGGCTCCTCGCCCTCGTGGGCGGCTTCCTTCAGTTCGCCCATGGCGACGTCGTCGATGGCCCGCAACAGCACATCGGCCTGGTCACCACGCGGCTGCATAAGGACGATGAAGGACACGCCCTCGTCGCCGTGCAGCGTGGTGACGAACTCCACGTCGACGGACGTCAGGGGCTTCTCGATCATCAGAACGCTTGTGAACACCTCAGGAGCCCTTCTGCGGAAACCATCCTTCCCCGTGCCCGCACGGGGTCTGCGACATAAGTGTGCCCAGCGGACGGAAAGCGGAACGACAAATTCCGCCGATTGTCAGATCCGACGGTAGCGGGTGAAGAGGAAGCCGTCCTGCTCCAGCACGGAAGCCACGGCGAAGCGTGTCGGGACGGCCACCGACGGGCCTCCGGCGATCCGCTGGGCGTCGCCCGCGGTCATCGTCGGCGAGATCGCCAGACACAGCTCGTCGAGGACGCCCGCCGCCACGAACTGGCCGAGCAGCCGGGGCCCGCCCTCGGTCAGCTGGCGCCTCAGACCGCGCTCCGCGAGGGCGGCCACCGCACGGGCGGGGTCCACCCCGGCGCCGTCGCCCGCGACCACCACCTCGGCACCCGCCTCCCGGGCGGCCCGTACGCGCTCGGCGGGCGCGGCGGCCCCCGTCAGGATCAGGGTCGGCACGAGCGGCTCCGTGAAGAGCGGCAGCGAGAAGTCGAGATCCAGGGAGGCGGTCACCACGGCGATCACGGGGGCGGGGCCCTGTCCGGCGGCGGCCCGGCGGGCCGCGAAGGCCTCCCGCGCCCGGGCGGGGCGGTACCCCTCGAGGCGTACCGTTTCCGCGCCCACGACGATCACGTCGGCGAGGCCGCGCAGGGTGCCGAAGATCCGCATGTCCGTCTCGGAGGAGAGCGGCTGGGAGCGGCCGTCGTGCTGGCCGGCCCCGTCGAGGGACGAGACCATGTTGGCCCGCAGCCACACAGCGTCACCCTCCGGGTACGCGTAGGCGTCGGCCAGCTCGTCGAGGGACCATTCCCGGCCGGCGGCCGTGACCTCCCCCGCGGCGGTCTCGTGGGCTGTCATGTCCGTCACAGGGAGCAGGCGTCGCATCCTCGCAGTCTGACATGGCGCTTACAGTGGGGAACTGTGTCGACCCACGCCCTCACCGAAGCGGCTTCCACCGAAGCGGCCCCGCTCTCGCTCTGCTCCCGAGAGCCCCACGTCCCCGCCGACCGTCTCGTCGCGGAGATGGTGCCGCCGCCGCGCTTCGACTCCGTACGGTTCGACACGTACCTGCCGGACCCGAACCAGCCCAGCCAGACGGACGCCGTCAAGGCGCTGAGCGGCTTCGCCGAGGGTCTCGGCGGGGCGCACGCCTCCGGCGCCGGGAAGCGCCGCTGGTTCGCCAAGAAGCCGGCCGCCCCGAGCGGGCCGCGCGGGGTCTACCTGGACGGCGGGTACGGCGTGGGCAAGACCCACCTGCTGGCCTCCCTCTGGCACGCGACCCCCGCCGAGCCCTCGCTGAAAGCTTTCGGCACCTTCGTCGAGCTGACCAACCTGGTCGGCGCGCTCGGCTTCCAGCAGACGGTGAAGACCCTCAGCGGGCACCGTCTCCTCTGCATCGACGAGTTCGAGCTGGACGACCCGGGCGACACCGTCCTCGTCTCCAGCCTCCTCGGCAAGCTCGTCGAGGCGGGCGTGGCGCTCGCCGCCACCTCCAACACGCTCCCGGGCAAGCTCGGCGAGGGCCGCTTCGCCGCCGCCGACTTCCTCCGCGAGATCCAGGGCCTCTCCGCGCACTTCATGCCGCTGCGGATCGACGGCGAGGACTACCGTCACCGCGGCCTGCCCGAGGCCCCCGCCCCGTACTCCGACCAGGTCGTGACGGAGACCGCGTACAAGACGCCGGGGGCCTCCCTCGACGACTTCCCGCACCTGCTCGACCACCTGGCCAAGGTGCACCCGAGCCGCTACGGCGCGCTCACCGACGACCTCGCGGCGGTCTGCCTCACCGACGTCCAGCCGGTCCCCGACCAGTCGACGGCCCTCCGGCTCGTCGTCCTCGCCGACCGCCTCTACGACCGTGAGATACCCGTCCTCGCCTCCGGACTGCCCTTCGACCGGCTCTTCAGCGACGAGATGCTGAACGGCGGATACCGCAAGAAGTACTTCCGTGCGATCTCCCGGCTCACCGCGCTCGCGCGCGACGCGAAGGGGCTTGTCGGGCAGTAGGTTGGGGCCATACCCGATCGAAAGGGATCCACCATGGCCGCAACGCGCAGCGCTCACGCCGTCTGGGAGGGCGACCTCCTCAAGGGCTCCGGTGTCGTCACGCTTGACTCCTCCGGTCTCGGCAAGTTCGACGTCTCCTGGCCTGCCCGCACCGAGCAGCCGAACGGGAAGACCAGCCCGGAGGAGCTGATCGCCGCCGCGCACTCCTCGTGCTTCAACATGGCGTTCTCCAACATCCTGGCCAAGGCCGGCAACGCGCCGGAGCGCCTGGAGACCAAGGCCGACGTGACCTTCGTGCCCGGCACGGGCATCACGACCAGCCACCTCACCGTGCGCGGCACAGTCCCGGGCCTGGACTCGGACAAGTTCCAGGAGCTGGCCGAGACCGCCAAGCAGAACTGCCCGGTGAGCCAGGCCCTCACCGGTGTGACGATCACGCTCACCGCCGAACTGGCCTGACCCCCGGTCAGAACCCGCGCCACACGAGGCAGTTGTGGCCCGCATGGTTCACGTGTCACCACAGTGCGTGATACACACATGCGGGTCACACGTCACATCACACACCTGTCCGCCAACAGGAAAAGTGGGTTGCCTCATGTCCGCAACACGACGTCAGATCCTCTCCCGCACCGGCGCGTCCGTCGCCGGGATCGCCTTCACTGGCGCCCTCTCCGAACTCTTCGCCGGCAGCGCGGCCGCCGCCGGGGACCTCGGGAGGCTCGGGGCGCGGGGTGGCTACGGCCCCCTCCTCCCCGACCCCGCCGGACTCCTCGACCTCCCGGCCGGCTTCCGCTACAAGGTCCTCTCCCGGCAGGGCGATCCACTCCGCTCCGGCGAGGGGCCCGTCCCCAGCAACCACAACGGCATGGGCGCCTTCGCCGGCCGTCGCGGACGCGTCCACCTCGTCCGCAACCACGAGAACCGGGTCACCGGGAAGATCGGCGTCCCGACCGTCCCCGGCCTGACGTACGACCCGGCCGCGAAGGGCGGGTGCACCGCCCTCGAACTCGACGGCCGGAACAACGTCCTCGGCGAGCGCGTCGCCATCGCCGGGACCGCCGTCAACTGCGCCGGCGGGCCCACCCCTTGGAACACCTGGCTGACCTGCGAGGAGACCGAGGACAGGGCCGGGACGAACGGCTACACCAAGGACCACGGCTTCATCTTCGAGGTCGACGGCGCCGACCCGCACCGCACCGGCGCCGTCCCCCTCACCGCGATGGGCCGCTTCCAGCACGAGGCCATCGCCGTCGACCCGTCGAGCGGCATCGTCTACGAGACGGAGGACGCCTTCCAGCAGCCCTTCGGCCTCTTCTACCGCTTCCTCCCGCGCAAGCCGCTCGGCGGCACCGGTTCGCTGCGCGCGGGAGGTGCCCTGGAGGCCATGCGGGTGCCCGGCGTCCCCGACCTCTCCGTGATCCAGGAGACCGGCGCGCGCTTCGAGGGCGTCGAGTGGGTCCCCGTACCGGATCCGCAGGCGGCCGAGACCCCCATCCGGCTCCAGGACTTCGGACCGAAGGGCATCACGCACGCCCAGAAGCTGGAGGGCTGTTACTGGGGAGGGCGGGCCGTGTACTTCGTCTCCTCCTTCGCCCGCCTCAAGGACGGCTCCGGCGCCACCCACTTCGGGCAGGTCTGGAAGTACGAGCCGCACCGGCGCCGCCTCACGCTCGTCGTCGTCTTCGGCCCGAGCACCGACATCCAGCTCCCGGGCGAGTCGCCGGACAACATCTGTCTGACACCGAGCGGCGGCCTGCTGGTGAGCGAGGACGGCGAGGGGGCGCAGCACGTCTACGGGGTGAGCAGGAAGGGCGAGGTGTACGCGGTCGCGCGGGGAGCTCAAGACATCGGGACGCCCGAGGCGCCGGAGTGGGGCGAGTTCGCGGGCGTCACCTTCTCCCCGGACGGCTCCACGATGTACGTGAACTGCTACACGCCGGGGACGACGTTCGCGGTGACGGGCCCGTGGTGCTGAGCTGACGGGAGGGTCGGGGTCGCGGGCGAGCCGGTTCCGTCGCAGGATCGGGAGGGGACGAGGACGGGACGGGGCGCGGCGAAAGGGTCACGCGGTGGCGACGAAGAAGGACGACCGCAGTCAGGACGGCCGGAAGAAGAAGGAACAGCGGAAGCGGAACCGGCCGGACGCACCCTTGCGTGACGTGCTGCGCGTGCCCGAGGGCGAGCGGCTCGACCTCACCGCGTACGACGCCTCGGCGACCCCGGCCGGCCCCGCCGGCAAGGCGGCCGGCCTGGCCGCCACCGCCGCCCTCGCGCCGCGCCTCGCGAACCTCCAGGAACGCCTGTACGCGTCGAGCACGGCGGGCGACCGGCGGCGGCTGCTCCTCGTCCTCCAGGGCATGGACACCAGCGGCAAGGGCGGCACGGTCAAGCACGTCATCGGCCTCTTCAACCCGTCCGGCTGCCGCATCCGCGCCTTCAAGGCCCCGACCCCGGAGGAGCGGGACCACCCGTTCCTCTGGCGCATCACGAAGGCGCTCCCCCAGCCGGGCGAGATCGGCATCTTCGACCGCTCGCACTACGAGGACGTCCTCATCGCGCGCGTCCGCGCCCTGGCCCCGCGCTCAGAGCTCGGCCGTCGCTACGACCAGATCAACCGCTTCGAGAAGTCCCTCGCCGACGACGGGGTGACGGTCGTCAAGGTCTTCCTGCACCTCTCGTACGAGGAGCAGCGCAACCGCCTCCTGGAGCGCCTGGACAACCCCGAGAAGCACTGGAAGTTCAACGCGGGCGACATCGAGGAGAGGTCGGTGTGGCCGGCGTACCGGGAGGCGTACGAGATCGCCCTGGAGCGCTGCACGACGGACGAGGCCCCCTGGTACGTGGTCCCGGCGGACCGCAAGTGGTACCGGAACTGGGCGATCAGCACGCTGCTGCTCGAGCACCTGGAGGCACTGGACCCGACGTACCCGCCGGGGGACTTCGACGTGGAGGAGTGCCGGCGGCGGCTACTGGCGACGTGAGCGGCGCCGCTTCCTGACGGGAGCGCCGCGCACGCCCGGGCGATGGTGCGTCAGCTCGGTGCGTGGACTCGGGTGCTGCTGCTGCCGAGTCGCGAGCGTGAGAAACACTTTGATCGGATAACTTCCGATCGTGAACATTCCTGTACGAAACATGGCGGCGTTCGTTCTTCTGGGCGCCGCTCTTGTCGGCTGCGGCGGGGGCGCCGCCGAGACTCCCCTGCCGAAGGCGAAGACCCCGACCGCGTCCCACAGCCCGTCGCCGCGGGCCGACGCGGCGGCCGGGGCCAAGCCGGCGCCCGTGCGCGGGGCGGTGCCCACCATGGCGCCGGGGCCCGGCGGGCTCACCCCGGTGTACTCGCGCCGGGCCGCGAAGTCCCGTAAGAGCGCCGAGAAGGTCGTCGCGCTCACCTTCGACGCCGACATGACGGCCGATCAGGGGCCCCGGGCCGCGGGCGGCGAGCGCTTCGACAACCCGCAGCTGATCGCGACCCTGCGCCGCCTCAAGGTGGACGCGACCGTCTTCATGACGGGCCGCTGGGCGGAGGAGTACCCGGACCAGGCCAGGTCCATCGGCGGCGACCCGCGCTTCGAGATCGCCAACCACTCGTACAGCCACTACGCCTTCGCGTCCCCCTGCTACGGCCTCCCGACCGTCGCGGGACCCGATATGACGGCCGACGTGCAGCGGGCCTTCGACGCCTTCCGGGACGCCGGGGCCGTCAACGTCGTCCCGTACTTCCGCTTCCCCGGCGGGTGCTACGACGACGCCGCCCTGCGCGCGCTCGGCCCCGCCGGGGTGACGGCGGTCCAGTGGGACGTGGTCAGCGGCGACGCCTTCGCCAAGGACGCGGACGCCGTCGCCGAGCAGGTCCTCGACGGGGTGAAGCCCGGTTCGCTGGTCGTCATGCACTGCACGCGCAGCGCCGCCCCCGTCACCGAGCAGGCGATCCGCCGCATCGTCCCCGAGCTGCGGGCGCGCGGCTACCGCTTCGTGAAGGTCTCCGAGCTGATGGGGAACGGCTAGAAGGCCGGGCCCTTCAGCCCGAGCAGGCCGTGCGCTGGGCCTCCTGCCACTCGCAGACCGGGCAGAGCGTGATCCCCTTGGTCGACTCCGGGTACTCGGTCGGCTCCTGGCACAGCACGCAGGAGGCGAAGGGGCCCTCGGCCGCCGGTTCGGGCTTCGGGCCGGCGGGCTCGGGGATGCCGCAGTACGACGTCGCATCGGTCATGTCTTCGAGCGTACGCCCCTCGGTTCCGCTCACTCCAGGCGTGCCGTGGCCCGGCAGGCGAGGGCGGCCGTCGCCGCCGCGAGGAGCACGGCACCCGCGCAGGCGAGCCAGGGCAGGTGCGCGGTCGTCGTGCGGGAGCCGGTGACCAGGGCCGTCAGGGCGTGCTTCGCGGGGGAGCCCGTGGTGACGAGGGCGAGGAGCGAGCCGGTGACGAGGGCCGTGACCGACCAGCCGGCGGCCTTGAGGAACGGGCGGGCGGCCAGCGCGCCGACCGCGGCGCCCGTCAGGACGCAGGCCGCCGTCGAGAGCAGTCCGGCGCCCGTGGCGGCGAGCGCGCCGACCCCGCGCCGGTCGCCGATCGCGGTGAGACCGAGGACGGCGACCGTGCCGAGGAGCCCCGGCAGCGCGGTCCCGGTGAGGAGCGCCGCGAGGTGCGCGCGGCCCCGGCCGGCGGCCGCGGCGACCACGTCGCGGGCGGCGGGCGGTTCCTGGGTGAGGCAGATCCGTACGCACCAGGCCGTCACCGGCACCAGGGAGGGCCGCCGCCGAGAAGCCGAGGGCACCGAGCACGGGTTCGCCCGCGCGGACGCCGACGGCGAGGACGGCCGCGTAGAGCAGGAGGGGTGCGAGCCAGCGCTGCGAGCGGAGCAGCAGACCCGACTGGTAGCGCAGGAGCGCCGTCATACCCGTACGCCCTCTTCCGTGCCGAGGTGGTGGATGTGCCAGGAGGCCGCGAGGAGCGCCCCGAGCAGGGCGTCGGAGTGCGCCGCGTCCACGGTCAGGACGAGAGGGCGGGTGGGGTCGTCCGGGTCCGGCGGCTCGATGGCGGGGGTGCCCGGCAGGCCCTCCGGGAGCGGCTTGCCGCCGGAGGCGGTGATCCGGACCCGGGGCTCCTCCGGTACGTCCCGCGCCGTGGCCGCGACGGCCCGTACCGTCCCCGACTCCACGCCGTACACCGCGTCCGCCTCCCCCGCGAGGCGGCGCGGGTCGTGGTCGACGAAGACGGCGGTGGCGCCCGCCGCGACGCGTTCCCGGACGGCGCGGTCGAGTTCGGTGCGGGCCGTGGTGTCGAGGCCGGTCCAGGCCTCGTCGAGGACGAGGAGGTCGGGGTCGGCGAGGAGGGCCTGGGCGACGGCGACCTTCTGGCCGGTGCCCTTGGAGAGTTCCGCCAGTTCCGTACGGGCGTGCTCGCCGGCCCCGAAGCGCTCCAGCCACTCCCCCGCCCGGGCCCTGGCCGTCGCCCGGCCGAGGCCGTGGACGCGGCCCAGGTGGACCAGGTAGTCGGTGGCCGTGAAGGGCAGGGCGGCGGGGAAGCGCTCGGGGACGTACGCCGTGCGGGGCGGGCGGCCGGTGATCCGGCCCTCGCTCGGGGCGTCGATCCCGGCGACCAGGCGGAGCAGCGTCGACTTGCCGGTGCCGTTGGTGCCGACGACCCGGACGAGCGCGGAGCCGGGCAGGTCGAGGTCGGCCCCGCGCAGGACCCACGGCCCGCGCGGACCGTACCGGCGCCCGACCCGTTCCAGCCTCACCTGTTCCGGAGGGTCGTGCCGGGGAAGCCGGCCGTCCCGGCGGGGTGTTCGCGGGCGGGAAGATCGCTCGTCATGCGGGGCATCCTGACCCGGAAGCGATCGTTCCCACAAGATTCGCTCCGGACCGCGGTGGCAGACTTGCCGGGTGAGCAGCGAAGAGACCGACGTCCGCGATGAGAAGCCCCAGTTCGTCCTCCCCTTGGTGGTGCGGATCGAGCGCGACGCGCCCCCGACCCGCACCGACGCCCTGGAGACCGCCGCGCGGGCCGTCCTGGAGATCCTCACCGACGACCGTTCCCTCGGTGAGGGCGAGTGGGCGCAGGCCATGACGGACTGGGAGGACGCCCGGATCCGCAAGGTCGTGCGCCGGGCGCGTGGTGCCGAGTGGCGGCGGGCCGGGACGCTCCCGGGGATCGCCGTGACCGGCGCGGAGGCGGAAGTGCGGGTCTTCCCGCCGGTGCCGCTCGACGGCTGGCCCAAGGAGCTGGCCAAGCTCCAGGTGTCGGGCACCGACCTCGACGACCCGGCCGAGCCCGGTCCCGTACCGGACGGGGCCGTGGTGCTCTGGATCAATCCCGGGGTCGACATGTCGGCGGGCAAGACGATGGCGCAGGCGGGGCACGGCGCGCAGCTGCTGTGGTGGGCGATGCCGGACGCGGACCGGAAGGCCTGGCAGGAGGCGGGCTTCCCGCTCGCCGTGCGCACCGCGACGCCCGAGCACTGGGCCGCGCTCGCGGCGAGCGGCAGCGGGCTGCCCGTCGTGCGGGACGCCGGCTTCACGGAGATCGCGCCGGGGAAGACGGTGGTGTCCGAGGGAAGCCACCGCTTCGCTCCTCACCTGCGGCTGCGGCAGGCCTAGGGGATTCGGCGCATGACACCGCGTGCGGTCCGGCGGATCGGCCGGCGAGCGGACCGGGCCGTGTCCCTGCTGTTCCTCTTCCTCCTGGCGGGGATCGGTGCCCGCGCCGGCCGGCCCGGCAGGCGGAAGCTCAGGAGGATCGCCACGTCGGACGAGGTCCGGCTCAAGCGTGAGCGCGCCGAGCGCGAACTGTGGGCGCGCGCCGAGGAGATCGGCCGCACTTCGCCGTGGGGTCCGGCCGTGCGCACCACGCTGGTCGACACGAGTGCCCGGGGCGGGGGCAGGAACCACCTCGATCCGCACGCGCCGAAGCAGCCCGCCCTGTACTGCGTGCTGCGGCTGCACCTGTACTTCGTCGTGGACCGTCCCGCGGAGGACGTGCTCGGGGACGTGCGCTCCGGGGAGTTGCTGTCGTGGGACGTGCCCGGCGACGACGCGAGGGCGAGGCTCCAGGAGCCGCGCCCCGCGCGCAGGGCGGTCCTCGGCACCTGCGTGTCCGACCCCTCCGACGTCACCCTCGCCGTGCTGCGGGAGCGCCCGGGCACCTTGTTCGCGTGGACGCTGTCCACGATGTACCACACCGTCCCGGGCGCGTAGCGGGGGCGATCCGGCAGGTCCCCGCCCTCGTCACCCGTCACCGTCACCGTCAGTCGGTCTGCGGCCGGGTGCGGCGGGCGTAGGCGCGGGCTGCGCGGGCGCGGTCGCCGCAGCGGGTGGAGCACCAGTGCCGGCGGCCGTGGCGCAGCAGGTAGCGGTTGCAGGGGGTGGAGCCGCAGCTGGTGAGACGCTCCGCATCGGGGCCGGCGAGCAGGTCGGCGGCGTTGGCCGCGAGGGTCGCGAGGGCCCGGCCGAGGATCTGGTCGGTGGGGCAGGGCGCCGCACGGTACGGGCCGTTCTTCTCGTCCCAGTACAGCAGGGCGGCCGTGGGGGCCTTGCTCAGCGCGTCGTTGACGGCGGAGAGCGCCGTGGGCAGGGCGGGCAGCCCCGCGACCCGGGCGGCGCACAACGACCTGAGGTGTTCGCGCAGGGAGCGCAGCTGCGCCGCGCACATCTCCTGCACCCCGGCGTCGGCCGGCGCGAGGCCGTGCTCGGTGAGCCACCGGTTCGTGGCCTCGGGGGTCCCGAGGAGATCCATGAAGTGCCCCCCGGGCAGCGCGACGGCGCTGTTGACGAAGGCGAGGGCCACGTACTCGTCCGCCCCCGGTGCGGGCGGCGGCGCGGATTCGGCGGTCGAGGTCTCACTCATGGTTGTCATGGTACGGCTTGCGCTCATCCGTGAGTCATGGACTATGGTTCTCACGGATAGACCACTACCCATTCGTGAGGTTCTGATGGCTGACATCCGCACGCCCGTACAGCACGACGAGATCCCCGTCCGCGTCCTCGGAGGCCCGACGGCCCTCTTCGAGTACGGCGGCCTGCGCTTCCTGACCGATCCCACCTTCGACGCGCCCCGCGACTACGACGTGCCCGGCGGCCGGCTGACCAAGACGGCCTCCGCCTCCGCCGCCCCCGACGGCCTCGGCCGTATCGACGTGGTCCTGCTCTCCCACGACGAGCACCCCGACAACCTCGACGCGTCCGGCCGGGCCCTGCTCGCGGACGTCCCGCTGACCCTGACGACGCCCGGCGGCGGACAGCGCCTGGGGGCGGGGGCCAGGGGGCTGGCCGACTGGGAGTCGGTCGACCTGGACCGCCCCGACGGCGGCACCGTCACCGTCACCGGCGTGCCCGCCCTCCACGGCCCCGGCACCCGCGAGGAGGTCGAGGCCCTCACGGGCCAGGTCGTCGGCTTCGTCCTGACCGGGCAGGACCTGCCCACCCTCTACATCAGCGGCGACAACGCTTCGCTCGATCTGGTCCGGGAGATCGCCGAACGGTTCGGCCCGGTCGACACCGCCGTCCTCTTCGCCGGAGCGCCGCGCTTCCCCCAGCTCTTCGGCGGCCGGCTGATCGTCCTCGACAGCGCACAGGCCGCGGAGGCGGCAGAGATCCTCGGCGCCCGGCGCGTGGTTCCCGTCCACTGCGACAGCTGGGCGCACTTCACCGAGAGCCGTGACGACGTGGTCGCCGCGTTCACGAAGGCCGGGCTGGCCGACCGGCTGGACCCTGACGCGGTCCCCGTCTGAGCCCGCCTGAGGCCGGAACCTCAAATGTAGCTCTGAACGTCCCCCTCTCCGGGTTCGAACGTCCCTCCACGGGTCATCACGTGGATGACTGAGGACCGAAGGAGGGGGACATGACGGAACTCGGCATCGGCATCGGCTGGCGTCCCGAGATCGCGGAGGCGGTGGAGGCGCTGCCCGGCGTCGACTGGGTCGAGGTGGTCGCGGAGAACATCTGCGCCGACCACCTGCCCGACTCGCTGACCCGGCTGCGCGAGCGCGGCGTGACGGTCGTCCCGCATGGGGTGTCGCTGGGGCTCGGCGGCGCGGACCGGCCGGATCCGGCGCGGCTCGCGGCGCTCGGGGAGAAGGCGGTGGCGCTGGGAGCGCCGCTGGTCACGGAGCACATCGCGTTCGTACGGGCCGGGGGGCCGCTCACCGCCTCGCCGCTGCTCGAAGCGGGCCACCTGCTGCCCGTGCCCCGGACCCGGGACGCGCTCGACGTGCTCTGCGAGAACGTGCGCATCGCCCAGGACGCGCTGCCCGTACCGCTCGCCCTGGAGAACATCGCGGCCCTGATCGCCTGGCCCGGTGAGGAGCTGACGGAGGGACAGTTCCTGGCGGAGCTGGTGGAGCGTACGGGGGTACGGCTCCTCATCGACGTCGCCAACCTGCACACCAACCACGTCAACCGCGGCGAGGACCCGGCGAAGGCCCTGGCCGAGCTGCCGGTGGAGGCCATCGCGTACGTGCACGTGGCGGGCGGTGTCGAGCGGGACGGGGTCTGGCACGACACGCACGCGCACCCGGTGCCGGGGGCCGTTCTCGACGTCCTGGCGGACCTCGCGTCGCGGGTCTCGCCACCGGGGGTGCTGCTGGAGCGGGACGACGACTTCCCTCCGGCGGAGGAGCTGGCTGCGGAGCTGACGGTGATCCGCGAGATGGTGAGGGGGGCTGCCACCGCTGTGGGCACACGTTCCGCAAGGGCTGGGGGTACCTCCCAGGCGGAGCTCTGGGGGAGGGTGGGCACAGCCCACCAGCGCGGCGCCCTCTCATCGGCACCCGCACCCCGACGAGCGCCGCTGCTCATCGGCGCCGGTGCCCGCGTCTCGGGCGGCCCGATGCCGAGCGCCCCGGTCATCCCGGAGCCCGCGCCGCGGGACGACGCCCGGCAGCGGGTCGGGCTCGCGCAGGCCGCGCTGCTGTCGGCGCTCGTCGCCGGGACGCCCGCGCCCGAGGGGTTCGACAGCCGGCGCCTCGGGGTGCAGAGCCGGGCCCTCGCCGCCAAGCGGGCCGGAGTCGTCGCGAAGGTCGCCCCCGAGCTGCCGGAGATCCTCGGCAAGGGCTTCCGGCCCGCGTTCCTCGCCTACGCCAGGACCCGCCCCATGACCGGCGGCTACCGCCGTGACGCCCTCGACTTCGCCGAGCACCTGCTGCTCGCCGACCGCCCCGAGGACCCGGCGGCCCGACGTCGCCTCACGGAGTGGTGGCAGGACCGCTCCGGCAGCCGTCCGCCCGGCCGCGCCCTCCGGTTCGCCCGGGCCGCCCGCCACGCCCTCGCCAGGAGGTGACCGTGAACACCTTGGTCGTCGTCTACTACGTGGCCGCCGCAGCCGGCATCGCGCTGCTGATCACCCGTGTCGTCCGGTCGCGCGGCGGCCCCGGCGGACCGGTCCACGACCGGTACGAGGTCGCCTTCCTGAACGGCGGCCCGGCCCGGGTCGTCGACACCGCCCTCGCCGCCCTCCAGTACGACGGCAGGATCGCGATCGGCGGCCCCGGCATCGTCGCGGTCGTCCGGCCCGTCGCGCACGACCCGGTGGAGCGGGCCGTACTCCAGGAGCACGCGGCGGCCCCGCACGGGGCCCTGCACCACCTGCGGCTCGCCGTGATGCGGCACCCCGCGGTGCAGGAGATCGGTGACGGGCTCGCGGCACGCGGACTCATCGTCGCGCCGTCGAGGCGGCGCACCACCCAGGCCTGGTGCCTCGGGCTCGGTCTCACCGCCTTCTTCCTCTTCCCCGTCTCGGTCGCCCTCACGATGGTCGATCTCTCCACCGCACCGGAGATGTCGGTGCCGTTCGTCGTGAAGGTGCTGCCCGCGCTCTTCGCCACCGGGGTCACCGCCATCGTGTGCGGGGCGATCACCGGGCGGCGGATCACCCCGGCCGGGCAGGGTGCCGTCGCCTCGTACGGGCGGGCCCATGGTCACCTCGCGGACGCCGGTCACCTCGTGGCCCTGTACGGGCTGCGGGGGCTGCCCGACCCGGTGCTGCGGGAGCAACTCCTCGCCGCCGCCCGGGTGTACGCGCCTCCGCGGGGGCGCGGGCGGCGCCCCGCGGCCTCGCGTCACCACACCACGGACTACGCCGCCGCCGGTGTGGCCCTCGAGTGGTGCGCGGAGAACAGCTTCTGCGGCGGCGGCTCCTCCCCTTCCGACGGAGGCTCCGGTTCCTGCTCCTCCGGTTCGTGCTCGGGCGGCGGGTCGAGCTGCGGAGGCGGAGGCGGCAGTTCCTGTTCGAGCTCCAGCGGCAGCTCGTGCTCCAGCTCCAGTTCCAGCGGGAGTTCGTGCTCCAGCTCCAGTTCCAGCGGCTGATCACCCGTTCGAGTGGCGGGCCCGCCCGTCCTGTCATAGAACTCGGACATGGTCTGGGTTCCGCTTCTCCTCGTGGCGTGCGTCATGGCCGGCATCGGCTGCGCACGGCTGTGCCGGGCCTCCCTCGCGGCGGCCCGGCCGACGGCCCCGTCCGCCCCGGAGGACTCCGGGCTCACCCTCCTCGAAGCCGCCTATCTCGCCGGCGGTCCGCTCCGCGTCACCGACCTCACCCTCGTCGCGATGCACCGGGAGCGGCGGCTGCTCCTCGCCCACACCGGCTGGGCGACGGTCGTGGACTCCTCCACCGGCTCCCGGGACGAGTGGGAGAGCGCCGTGCTCGGCGCGATCGGGCCCGGCGGCCAGTCCCCGATCCCGGCGGTCCGTCCCGCGGTGGCCGCCGCCGATTCGGTGCGGTCGCTCGGCCGGCGGCTCGTCGACCGGGGGCTCGCCGTCCCCGACGCGGGCCGCCGGGAGATCGCGGCCGGGGTACGGGCGGTGCGGGCCGCCTTCCTGCTCTGTCTGGCGCTCGGGACGGCGGCGGCACTCCTCGTGCCCGGCGCCGAACGGCCCCTGGTCGTCGCCGCGTTCTCGCTGCCGCTGCTCGCCTCGGGGCTCTGTCTGCTGATCGGCCGGATCGAGGTGTACCCGTACACCCGCTGGGCGTCCCCGGCCGGGCAGAGGCTGCTCTCCGGCCTCTCCCCCGCCGATCCGCTCACGGCGCTGGCGACGCGCGGCCCCGCCGTCCTGGAGCCGGAGCTCCGCGCGGCACTCCGGGGACACGCTCCCGCGCGCCTCCCGTAGATCCTTTACTTCGCTCCTCCGCCGCGCCAACGATCTCTTCGTCCCCGCGCGCGCCCCACGCGCACGCGGTCACGAAGGGAAGCACCGATGCCCTCTCCCGCGCTGTACGGAGCCCTCAGCGCCCTCCTGTTCACCTCCCTGCCCCTGGCCCCCGCGCACGACGCTCCGCCGTCCGAGGCCCGCGGCACCCTGCTCGCCGCCCGCCGGGCCGCCGTCGAGGGGATCGCGTTCGGCGCCTGCCCGGCGGCCGAGAAGCTGCCGCCGTCCGTCGTGTGCGGCACGGTCCGCGTCCCGCTCGACTACGCGGACCCCGACGGGCCCCGCATCCCGCTGACCGTCAGCCGCGTCCGGGCCTCGGGGCCCGCCGCCGGCCGGCAGGGCACGCTCGTGTTCAACCCCGGGGGCCCGGGCGCCTCCTCGACGTACTTCCCCCTGGCCGCCGAGCTTCCGGAGTGGCGGCGGATCTCCGCCGCGTACGACCTCGTGGGCTACGCCCCGCGCGGGGTGGGCCGCTCGGCGCCGGTCTCCTGCCAGGACCCGGCGGACCGGGTCACGGGACCGACCCCGGCGCCGAGCCGGCCGTCCGAGACGTACAAGCGGGAGCGGATCGCGCGGGCGAAGGCGTATGCGGAGGGCTGCGCGCGCCGGACGGGCCCGGCCCTGCGCCATTACCACTCGCTCAACAACGCCCGGGACCTGGAGGTCGTCCGGGCGGCGCTCGGCGAACCGCGGCTCACGTACCTGGGCGCCTCGTACGGCACGTACATCGGCGGCCTGTACGCGACGCTCTTCCCGCACCGGGTGCGGCGGATGGTCCTCGACGCGCCGGTGGACCCGGCGCCCCGCCGGATCTGGTACCGGAACAACCTCGCCCAGTCCGAGGCGTTCGAGCGGCGCTGGGCGGACTTCCGTACATGGGTGGCGAAGCACGACGCGGTGTACGGGCTCGGGCGCACCGCGCGGGCGGTGTCCGCGAGCTACGAGCGGGTGCGCGCCGAGCTGGCGGCGCGGCCTGCGGGCGGGCGGGTCGGTCCGGGCCAGCTGCACGGGGCGATGCTGGGGACCGGCTACGACGACCGGTTCTGGCCCCTGCGGGCGGGCGCCCTCGCCGCATTTCTGAAGGGCGATCCGGAGCCGCTGATCGCGCAGGCGGCGCCCCCGGAGACGGCGGGGCCGGACGCGGGCAACGGGCGTGCGGTGTACACGGCGGTGGAGTGCAACGACGCGCCCTGGCCGGAGGAGTTCGCCGTCTGGGACCGGGACAACACCCTGCTCGCGGAGCGCGCCCCGTTCGAGACCTGGGACAACGCGTGGATGAACCTGCCCTGCGCGTACTGGAAGGCCCCCCGGCAGCGGCCGCTGGACGTCCGGACGGCGCCCGGGGTGCTGCCGCCGGTGCTGATCCTGGCGGCGGAGCGGGACGCGGCGGCCCCGTACGCGGGAGCTCTGGAGTTCCAGCGCCGGCTGTCGGGCGCGGCCCTGGTGACCGAGCGGGACGCGGGCACGCACGGTGTCGCGGGCGGACCGAACGCCTGCGTGAACGGCTATCTGGAGCGCTATCTGCTCACGGGGGCGGTACCCGGGGACGTCACGGGCCCGGAAATGACGCCGGTGCGGCGCGCGTCGTGCGCGCCGCACCCGGAGCCGGACCCGGTGTCGCTGGAGCGGAGGGCAATGAAGACGCCCGCCGTCTGATCTTCCGGGTCAAGGGGTGGCGCGCCCGGCCGGGAGCCGGGCCGCCACCAGGTTCGTACGGCCGTGTCAGGCCAGGCCCGCCACCAGGTCGGCGACGCTCTTGCGGCGACCGGTGTAGAACGGGACCTCCTCGCGGACGTGCATCCGGGCCTCGGAGGCACGCAGGTGGCGCATGAGGTCGACGATGCGGTGCAGCTCGTCGGCCTCGAAGGCGAGGATCCACTCGTAGTCGCCGAGCGAGAAGGAGGCGACCGTGTTGGCGCGGACGTCGGGGTAGCCGCGGGCCATCTTGCCGTGGTCGGCGAGCATGCGGCGACGGTCCTCGTCCGGCAGCAGGTACCAGTCGTAGGAGCGCACGAAGGGGTAGACCGAGATGTAGTCGCGCGGGTTCTCGTCGGCCAGGAAGGCCGGGATGTGCGACTTGTTGAACTCGGCGGGGCGGTGCAGCGCCATGTTGGACCAGACCGGCTCCAGGGCGCGGCCCAGCTTGGTACGGCGGAAGAGGCTGTACGCCTCCTGGAGCTCGTCGCTCGTCTCGGCGTGCCACCAGATCATGACGTCGGCGTCGGCGCGCAGACCGGAGAGGTCGTACGTGCCGCGGACGGTGATGTCCTTGGCGGCGAGCTGGTCGAACAGCTCCTGGACCTCGTCGGCGTAGCCGGCGCGGTCCTCGGGCAGAACATCGCGCAGCTTGAACACAGACCACAGGGTGTAGCGGATGACCTCGTTGAGGTCCTTCGCCTTCTTACCGGCGTTCGGGATCTTTTCGGGCGCACTCATACGCCTATTCTCGCCCGTCACGAGGAGTGCCCCGCACCGGGGTCGGTCCTTTTCGACGTGGCGATGATCTCGTCCCCGAACTCGGCGGTGATCTCGTCGGCCGCGCGGTGGGCCGAGGCGATGCACGCGGGGATGCCGACGCCGTCGTATGCGGCGCCCGCGACCCGCAGTCCGGGCAGGGCGGCGACGGCCTCGCGGAGGCGGGCGACCCGGGCGAGATGGCCGACGGGGTACTGGGGCAGGCCGCCGGTCCAGCGGGTGACCGTGGTGGCGACGGGGCGCGCGGCGAGCCCGGTGGCGGCGGCGAGGTCCTTGAGGGAGGCGGCGACGAGGTCGGTGTCCTCGCGGTGGACCTGCTCCTCCTCGCCGTGGCGGCCGACGGAGGTGCGCAGCACGAAGAGGTCGGGGGCGCCGTCGGCGACCCACCGCCACTTCTGGCTGGAGAAGGTGGAGGCCTTGATGGTGTGGCCGTCGACGGGGGGAACCAGGAAGCCGGAGCCCGGCAGGGCGGGGAGGTCCGGGCCGGCCGGGCCGGGCAGGTCGGCGCGGCGGAAGGCGAGCGTGATCAGCGCCATGGAGGCGTACTCGATGGCGGCGAGCTCGGCGGAGGCGGCGGGCGCGTGGTCGGCGAGGAGCGCGGCGGCGGGCCCGGCGGGGGTGGCGAGGACGACGGCGTCGGCGGTCAGGACGCGGTCCCCGGCGACGACCTCCCAGCCGGCCGGTCCGGTGCGGCGCAGGGCGGTGACGCGGGTACGGGTGAGGATCTCGCCGCCGGCGGCGAGGATCGCGTCGGCGACGGCGGCGGGCAGGGTGCCGACACCGCCCTCGACGCCGAGGAAGACGGAGCCGCCGAGGCCGGTGGCGGCGCCGGCCGCGTCGGCCGGGACGGCGGCTCCGGCCTGCTGGACGGCGTGGACGGCGGCGGTGAGCGTGGGGTGGCGGCGGGCGGCCTCGAAGAGGGCGGGGACGGCGGCCTTCATCGAGATGCGGTAGGCGTCGCCGGCGTATACGCCGCCGAGGAGGGGTTCGACGAGCCGGTCGACGACCTCGTGGCCCATGCGCTCGGAGACGTACGCGCCGATGGCGATGTCGTCGCCGATCTCGGTCGGGGGGAGCTCGCGGTCGAGGCCGATCCGGCGCACGCCCTCCTCGGAGAGGAGCCCCTCGACCGCGCGGCCGTCGCCGGGGACGCCCATCACATGGCCCTTGGGCATGGGGGTGAGCGTGCCGCGGGACCAGACGGAGGCGGTGGTCGTGGCCGGTGCCTGGAGCCGGTCGCCGAGGCCGACGGTCCGGGCGAGGGCGACGGCCTCGGGGCGGCGGGCGAGCAGCGACTCGGCGCCGAGGTCCACGGGCGCGCCCGCGATCTCCCCGGCGCGGAGTTTGCCGCCGAGGCGGTCGTCCGCTTCGAGGAGGGTCACCCGGTGGCCGGCGGTGGCGAGCCGGTGGGCGGCCGCGAGTCCGGCGATTCCGCCTCCGGCGACGACGACGTGGGGTCCCGTGGTGTCCGCGTTCATGGGACCACTCTCTCAAATCGCCCACGCGCCTCCGTTCCGAGGCCGGACCGTGACCGCATCGCTACCGCCGGAGGGAAACCCGTACCGAGGACTCCCACGTCCAAGGGGCACACGACTCGCCACGATTCCCTGGGGGGGAACTCATGAACGGAACACGCACGGCGTCACGTGGGCGGACAGCGGCCGCCGCCGCGCTGCTGACGGCCTCGCTCGTCCTGACCGGCTGCGCCGGCGGCTCGGCGGACCACGGCGGCGACAGCAAGCGCGACCTGGCGGCGCAGCCCGCCGACGCGGGCGGGGCCAAGGCCGCGCAGGGCCCGGCGGACGCCGCCTCGGCCGCCGAGCGCGCCCCCGCGACGCCGGGCAAGCCCGCCGTGCGGCAGCAGCACGTCATCCGTACCGCCTCGCTCAGCGTGGAGGTCGAGGACGCGGCGAAAGCCCTGGTCACGGCCCGCAGGGTGGCGGCGGGCGCCGGCGGGCGGGTGGAGAACGAGTCGACGGAGCGCATCGACGACACGTACGTCGTCTCGCGCGTGGTGCTGCGGGTGCCGCAGGAGCAGTACGAGGCGGTGCTCACCGAGCTGGCGGGCACCGGAAAGCTCCTCGCCCGCAAGGCCGACGCCAAGGACGTCACCGAGCAGGTGGTGGACGTGGAGAGCCGGATCGCCACCCAGCGGGCGAGTGTGGCGCGCGTCCGGGCGCTGATGCAGCGGGCGGAGAAGCTGGCCGACGTGGTCACCCTGGAGGGCGAGCTGAGCCGCCGTCAGGCGGACCTGGAGTCGCTCCTCGCCCAGCAGTCCTCCCTGAAGGACCGGACGACGCTGGCGACGATCACCCTCGAACTCTCCGAGAAGGAGAAGCCGGGCGCCGACAAGGAGGAGGACGAGGGCCGTCCCGGCTTCGGTGACGCGCTGGGCGGCGGGTGGAACGCGCTGGTGGGCGCTGCCGCCTGGGTCGTGATCGTGCTGGCCGCGCTGGCGCCGTGGCTCGCGGTGGCGCTGCTCGCCTTCGTGGTGTGGCGCCGCCTGGTCCGCCCGCGCCTCGCGGCGCGCCCGGGCACGGCTCCGGAGACCCGGCCCCTGTCGGAGGCGAACGCCGCGGGCGTCCCCACGGCCCCCGGGATTTCGGGAACGCCCGGCACTCCCGGCACTCCCGAGACCCCGGACTCTCCCGAGAAGTAGTTTCTTCTCATGAGCGAACGACTGGTGGTCATCGGGGGCGACGCGGCGGGCATGTCCGCCGCGTCGCAGGCGCGCAGGCTCAGGTCCGCCGGGGAGCTGGAGATCGTCGCCTTCGAGCGCGGTCACTTCTCCTCGTACTCGGCCTGCGGCATCCCGTACTGGGTCGGCGGGGACGTCGCCGCGCGGGGCGAGCTGATCGCCCGGTCCCCGGAGGAGCACCGGGCCCGGGACATCGATCTGCGGATGCGGACCGAGGTGACCGCGATCGACGTACCCGGGCGGCGGGTCCTCTCCCGGGACCTCGACGCGGGTACGGAGGCGTGGACGGACTTCGACAAGCTGGTGATCGCGACCGGGGCCCGCCCGCTGCGTCCGCCGCTGCCGGGGATCGACGCGCCCGGGGTGCACGGCGTGCAGACCCTCGACGACGGCCAGGCGCTGCTCGACTCGCTGGAGCGGACGCCGGGCCGGCGGGCGGTCGTGGTCGGAGCGGGCTACATCGGCGTGGAGATGGCGGAGGCGCTCCTCGCCCGCGGGTACGACGTGACGGTCCTGACCCGGGGCGAGCAGCCGATGGCGACGCTGGATCCGGACATGGGCCGGCTGGTGCACCGGGCGATGGACGGCCTGGGGATCACGACGGTCGCCTCGGCGGAGGTGACGAAGATCCTGACCGGCGCGGACGGCCGGGTGCGGGCGGTGGCCACGGCCGCCGACGAGTATCCGGCGGACGTGGTGGTCCTGGGGACGGGTGTGGTGCCGGAGACCTCGCTCGCGCGGGCGGCGGGGCTGCCGCTGGGCGCGCACGGCGGGCTGCTCACCGATCTCGCGATGCGGGTGCGCGGCCATGAGGACATCTGGGCCGGCGGTGACTGCGTGGAGGTCCTGGACCTGGTCTCGGGCCGGGAGCGGCACGTGCCGCTGGGGACCCACGCGAACAAGCACGGCCAGGTCATCGGGGCGAACATCGGCGGCGACTACGCCACCTTCCCCGGTGTGGTGGGCACGGCGGTGTCGAAGGTGTGCGACCTGGAGATCGCGCGGACGGGCCTGCGGGAGAAGGACGCCCGGGAGGTGGGGCTGCGGTTCGTGACGGTGACGGTGGAGTCGACGAGCCGGGCGGGCTACTACCCGGGGGCCGCGCCGATGACGGTGAAGATGCTCGCGGAGCGGCGTACGGGACGGCTGCTCGGGGTGCAGATCGTGGGGCGGGAGGGCGCGGCGAAGCGGGTGGACATCGCGGCGGTCGCGCTGACGGCGGGGATGACCGTGGAGGCGATGACGGCCCTGGACCTGGGGTACGCGCCGCCGTTCTCGCCGGTGTGGGACCCGGTGCTGATCGCGGCCCGCAAGGCCACGGCGGCTGTTCGGGCGGCGGGATGACCCGAGCGGCAGAGTGACGCGGGGTGACCGTTTGCGGGACTTTCATCACCGTGAGTGAGTGGTCGCATGATCAGACACACCCTGCGCGCGCTCTGCGCCGCCTCGCTCGTCATCGCCCCGCTCGCCCTCGCCGCCCCCGCGCACGCGGTCACGACCTGCACGGTCAACGGCCTCCCCGTGACCGGCACGGTCGTGTCCGGCACCGCCGGCAGCGACTTCATCCGCTGCGCCTCGGTCGCCAGCGGCGACCAGGTGAACGGTCTCGGCGGCAACGACACGATCGTCGTCACCGGCTCGGTCGCCGGTCTGGTGACCGGCGGTCCCGGCGCCGACTACCTCAGCACCCCCGGCACGATCTCCGGCACGGTGTCCGGGGGTGACTCGTCCGACTACCTCACGGCCGGGACCGTCGGCCCGACCGGCGCCGTGACGGGCGGGGCCGGGAGCGACCTGCTCCGGGCCTCCGTCAACGCGGGCGTCGTCGACGGCAGTCTCGGCGTCGACTTCTGCCGGGTGGGCGTCGGCAACGCCCCGATCAACTGCGAGGGCTGAGCCCCGCCTCCGCTCCCGCCGCGCGGGCGGCCGTCAGACGGCCGTCCGCGTGTGCACGTGCTCGACGAGACGCGTCAGCGCGTCCGGGTCCATCGACGGCATGACGCCGTGGCCCAGGTTGAAGACGTGCCCCTCCAGGCCCTTCGCGGCGGCGAGGACCTCGTCCGCCTTGGCCTCGACCACCTCGGTCGAGGCGAAGAGCACGGCCGGGTCCAGGTTGCCCTGGAGCGCCTTGCCGGGGCCGACGCGACGGGCGGCCTCGTCGAGCGGGACGCGCCAGTCGACACCGACGACGTCCGCGCCCGCCTCGCCCATGAGACCGAGCAGCTCGCCCGTACCCACACCGAAGTGGATGCGCGGGACGCCGTACCCGGCGACCGCGTCGAAGACCTTCACGGAGGCCGGCATCACCGAGCGGCGGTAGTCGGCCGGGGCGAGGGCACCCACCCAGGAGTCGAAGAGCTGCACGGCGGAGGCGCCGGCCTCGATCTGGACCTTGAGGAAGGCCGAGGTGATCTCGGCGAGGCGGTCGAGCAGGTCGGCCCAGAGCTGCGGGTCGCCGTACATCATCGCCTTGGTGCGCTCGTGGCTGCGCGACGGGCCGCCCTCGACGAGGTAGCTCGCGAGGGTGAAAGGCGCACCCGCGAAGCCGATGAGCGGCGTCTCGCCCAGCTCGGCGGTGAGCATCCCGATGGCCTCGGTGACGTAGTGGACGTCCTCGGGGGTCAGGTCGCGCAGCCGGGCCAGGTCGGCGCGGGTCCGGATCGGCTCGGCGACGACCGGACCGACGCCGGGCTTGATGTCGAGGTCCAGGCCGATGGCCTTGAGCGGGACGACGATGTCGCTGAAGTAGATGGCCGCGTCGACCTTGTGGCGGCGCACCGGCTGGAGCGTGATCTCGGTGACCAGCTCGGGCCGCATGCACGACTCGAGCATCGGGATGCCCTCGCGGACCTTCAGGTACTCGGGGAGGGAGCGCCCGGCCTGTCGCATGAACCAGACAGGAGTGTGCGGCACGGGCTCGCGCCGGCATGCCCGGAGGAACGCGGAGTCGTACGTCCGCGACTGCTGCTTCGTCTGCTGGCCCTGCGGGCGTTCATTGGCACTCACGCCCAGAATCTTCGCATGTGGCGGGAAGCCGCTCGTGCGGGGCGGGTGTCCCTCCCCGCACAGAGGCCCCGTTCCGCCTACTCTTCCCCGCATGGCTGCGGCTCAGGGACATTTTTCCGATCATTCCGACGGCAAAAGAGGGACGGACGAGACAGCGGACAGTACGGAGACGAACCCGGTACCCCCCGCCTTCCGGCGTGCGGTGGAGGCGCTGCGATCGGCGCGACTGCGTTCCGAGATCGAGATCGACCCGACCAGGCCCCCGCAGCGCCTGGCCCCTTACGCGTACGCGGTGGAGGCGGCCGTCGTCGACGGCGAGGACGACCTCGCGGACGGCCGGCTCGTCCTGCTGCACGATCCGGACGGCCACGAGGCCTGGAAGGGCACGTTCCGGCTCGTGACGCTCGTGCGGGCGGAGCTGGAGCCGGAGATGGCGGCGGACCCGCTGCTACCCGAGGTGTGCTGGTCCTGGCTGACCGGGGCGCTGGAGGCGCGCGGGCTCGCGTACGGGGAGGCGAGCGGGACCGTCACCATGGCGGGCTCGCACTACTTCGGCGGACTGGCGGACCGGAGACCGGCGACCCAGATCGAGATCCGGGCCTCCTGGACACCGCGCGAGGGGCTCGGCGGGGTGCCGGACACGGGGGCGCACCTGGCGGCCTGGTGCGATCTGCTCTGCCAGATCGCGGGGCTGCCTCCCGCACCGGCCGAGCCGGGGGCGGGGCCGACGGGGACGGTGACGGGCGCGGGGGTCGTTTCGCTGCCGCAGCGGAGGGGACCGCAACAGCCCTAGGAGCAGGTGCGGGACCCCCTTCTCACGGCCCTCGGAAAGGCCCTCGGATGGGGGTCCGCTCGTAGGATGATCGATCACGCGTCCGAATTGCCCTAATTGTTACTCACCAAATCGTGATCTTTCCCTAAAGGAGGGGGGCCCAGCTGCCGAAGGAACCTGTGACCCCTTCAGCAGCACGGGTTCGCCCCCCGGCTTCATCCCCGAGCCGGCTCCGTCCCGCATCCTTCCCCCCAGGAGGCCTGGTGTCCGTTCTCCTCGAGCAGCCCGCAAGCCTGGTCGCCTACCGCCCGAACAAGCCGACGGCCATGGTCGTCGTGGCCGACCCGCGCGTCCGCTCCACCGTCACCCGCCACCTGTGGGCCCTCGGAGTACGCGACGTGATCGAGGCTTCGTCCATCGCGGAGGCACGTCCCCGCGTCGGCAACCCACGCGACATCTGCGTTGCCGACGTCCACCTGCCCGACGGCAGCGGCCTGACCCTGCTGTCCGAGACCCGCGCCGCGGGCTGGCCCAACGGCCTCGCCCTCTCGGCCGCCGATGACATCGGCGCCGTGCGCAACGCCCTGGCGGGCGGCGTGAAGGGCTATGTCGTCACCGGTACCCGGACCAACATCGGCCACCCGACCCGGCCCGGAGCCGCACCCATCGGTTCCGCCGCCGCACGTCTCGGCCACCGCCGCCCCCCGGGTGCCCCGAGCCACCCGGGCGGCTACCGCGAGCTCTCCGGCCGTGAGGTCGAGGTGCTCCGGCTCGTCGCGGAGGGCCAGTCGAACAAGGCGATCGGCGTCTCGATGGGTCTCTCCGCCCTCACCGTCAAGAGCCACCTCGCCCGCATCGCCCGCAAGCTGGGCACCGGCGACCGCGCCGGCATGGTCGCGGTGGCCCTGAGGACGGGCATCATCCACTGACATGAGGCCGAGGGAAGGCAAGCGCCTGTCGACGGAACGTTCCGTCGACAGGCGCTTGCCGTTCACCGATACCCTTGACAGGTGACCGACGCCCAAGAGACCGCAGCAGACACAGCACTGCGCACCACCGGGGGCGGCCCCCCGGACGACGATGTCCCTGCGAATGGGCTTCCGATCCCGTTGCTGGAGCCCCGCGAGGGGATCCCGCCCGTCGTCGAGACCGAGGACGCCCTCGCCGAGGTGATCGCCGCCTTCGCCGCCGGAACCGGCCCCGTGGCGGTGGACGCCGAGCGCGCCTCCGGCTACCGCTACGGCCAGCGCGCCTACCTCGTGCAGCTCCGCCGCGAGGGCGCGGGCACCGCGCTCATCGACCCCGTGGGCTGCCCCGACCTCTCGGGGCTCGGCGAGGCGCTCTCCGGGACCGAGTGGATCCTGCACGCAGCGACCCAGGACCTTCCGTGCCTGCGCGACATAGGCATGCTTCCCACCTCGCTCTTCGACACCGAGCTGGCCGGACGGCTCGCGGGCTTCCCGCGCGTCGGCCTCGGCGCGATGGTCGAGTCCGTCCTCGGCTACGCCCTGGAGAAGGGCCACTCCGCCGTCGACTGGTCCACCCGCCCGCTGCCCGAGCCCTGGCTGCGGTACGCGGCCCTGGACGTCGAGCTCCTCGTCGACCTGCGCGACGCGCTGGAGAAGGAGCTCGACCGGCAGGGGAAGCTGGAGTGGGCGCACCAGGAGTTCGACGCGATCGCCTCCGCCCCGCCCGCCCCGCCGCGCAAGGACCCGTGGCGCCGCACCTCCGGCATGCACAAGGTGCGCCGCCGCCGTCAGATGGCGGTCGTACGGGAGCTGTGGACGGCCCGTGACAAGGTCGCCCAGCGGCGGGACGTCTCCCCCGGCAAGGTGCTGAGCGACGCGGCCATCGTCGAGGCGGCGCTCGCGGTGCCGGTGAACGTCGCCGCGCTCACCACGCTGCCCGGCTTCGGCAACCGGATGGGCCGCCGCCAGCTGGAACAGTGGCAGGCCGCGGTGGACCGGGCCAGGGCCCTGCCGGAGAGCGAGCTCCCCCAGCCGGGCGCGCAGGTCGCCGGCCCGCCCCCGCCGCGCGCCTGGGCGGACAAGGACCCGATCGCGGCGGCCCGCCTAGCGGCGGCCCGCACGGCGGTCTCGGCGCTCGCGGAGGAGCTGAACCTCCCCCAGGAGAACCTGATCACCCCGGACACGGTCCGCCGCGTCTGCTGGGAGCCGCCGTCCCCCGCGGACGCGGACGGCGTCGCCGCCGCCCTGGCGGGTCACGGTGCCCGACCCTGGCAGGTCGGGCTCGTGACCCCGCTGCTCGTCGAGGCGCTGGCCGCGGAGGTCTGAGCCGACAGCCCGGAGGCCCGTACGACGGAGCCTCACGAGCGGGTCCTCACGACGGGGTCCTCACTCCTCCAGCAGGGTGAGGGCCCCGTCCGCGTCCCGGTCGTAGCTTCCCTTGGTCGCGCCCTCGACCTTGCTGTTCTTCAGCCAGTCCTCGGACATGGTGTGCACCAGCTCGGCCTGGTGCTCCCAGAGCACCTGGTGGCCCGCGCAGGAGATCCGGAACATCAGCTTCTTCTTCCCGGGGATCCTCCGGTAGAGCTCGGGCGTCGAGAAGTACGTCAGTCCGAGGTCCGGCGAGGTGTTGACGATCGAGTCGTGCTCCCCGTACACGATGCACACGGGCACCTTGTCGCCGAGGACCTTGTGCAGCTCCACGGTGGTGGAGTTCCAGCCCCACCAGAAGGAGTTCCGGATCCGGTTCAGCCCCTCCGGGGAGCCGGGCACCCTGCCGCCCCAGGTGGCGCCGATGGGGTCGACCGCCATCATCGCCTTCCACACCTCGTCGAGCATGGCGGGCTCGCGCTGGCCGGGACACTTCAGGTCCCTCTGCCAGGAGTTTTCGAGGCCGCCCTTGGTGCCCACCGTCATCGGAAAGTCGAAGGCGCCCTCGGGAAGGGACACCGGCATGGGCTGCGGGGCGTCGAAATCGGTCCCGTCCTTGCTCTTCCGGCCGTTCGGCGGGAAGATCGGCGCCACCAGGAAGAGGCTGCGCACCTTGCCGTGGTGCTTGATGGCATAGGGCCCGAGCTGCTGGGACCCCGCGGAATAGCCGAAGAGGTCCAGCTTCGTGACGCCGGCGCGGTCGAGGACGAAGTCGACGACGGCGTCGACCTCGTCCCAGTCGCTCTGCGAGTTGTTCAGCTGGCTCCCGTACTCCACCGGGCCGGTGTAGATCGCGGCGTTCGGGTTCGGGACGAGGAGTCCGCGCTGGGACGGGGCCGGGCTGACGTTGCGGTGGTCGTCCATCCTCGGCCGGGTGGACAGGCCGGAGCCCTGCAGCTCCATCACGTACACGTCGTGGCCGGCCTTCGCCAGCTTCGCGGCCCAGCTGTACTCCTTGTACGGCAGGTCGAAGACCGCCACGCCCGCGACACTGCGGCCGTGCAGCATCAGGATGGTCCGGCGCGGGCCGCCGCCGTGGGAGGTGGCCTTGTGCTCCCGGACGAAGAGCTTGACCTTGTCGCCGGCGTTCGCCGGAATCGTCGAGATGTGATCCACGTAGAGATCGGTGACGGTGGACGCCGCCTGGGTGACCGTGGCCGCCATGGGTGCTCCGTTTCGCTCGGATCCGGCCCGGGGCGGGCGCCCCGGGCGCGGCCAGGTTCCGCCCGGGCGGTGCCCTGACAGGGCCGACGTGACCGGGGTGGCCGGGCAGCCGACCCGATCGGGTCACCGCGAGCGCGCGATCGGACGGGCGTACGCGGGGGGCGCGCGGGGGTCTCGGCGGCGGGCTCGGGATGTGACCTTCGCCGCTTGGGCCCCAGGGACTGGGCAGCCTGGTTACCCACAAGTAGCATGGGGGAAGCAAGCGCACGCTTAGGCGTGCGCGCCGCAGCAGCAGTGCCACCCCGCACCCTGGAGGAGAGCCATCGTGCCTCGTAGCGTCAGGGACGTCGTCTTCGTCGACGGCGTCCGCACCCCGTTCGGCAAGGCGGGCCCGAAGGGCATCTACCACGAGACCCGCGCCGACGACCTCGTCGTCAAGGCCATCCGGGAGCTGCTGCGCCGCAACCCCGGCCTCGACCCCGCGAAGATCGACGAGGTCGCCATCGCCGCGACCACGCAGATCGGCGACCAGGGCCTGACCCTCGGCCGCACGGCGGGCATCCTCGCCGGGCTGCCGCAGTCCGTGCCGGGCTACTCGATCGACCGTATGTGCGCCGGCGCGCTGACCGCCGTCACCTCGGTCGCCGGTTCGATCGCCTTCGGCGCGTACGACGCCGTCATCGCCGGTGGTGTCGAGCACATGGGCCGTCACCCCATGGGCGAGGGCGTCGACCCGAACCCGCGGTTCGTGAGCGAGAAGCTGGTCGACGAGTCCGCCCTCTTCATGGGCATGACCGCCGAGAACCTGCACGACCGCTACCCGAGCATCACCAAGCAGCGCGCCGACGAGTACGCCGTGCGCTCGCAGGAGAAGGCCGCCAAGGCGTACGCCGACGGCAAGATCCAGCAGGACCTGGTGCCGATCTCGGTCCGCCGCACCGACGCCTCCACCGGTGAGACCGGCTGGGGCCTGGTCACCGCCGACGAACCGATGCGCCCGGGCACCACCCTGGAGTCGCTGGCCAACCTGAAGACGCCGTTCCGCGTCCACGGCAACGTCACCGCGGGCAACGCGGCCGGTCTCAACGACGGCGCCACCGCCTCGATCATCGCCTCCGAGGACTTCGCCCGCGAGAACGACCTCCCGGTGAAGATGCGCCTCGTCTCGTACGCCTTCGCCGGCGTCGAGCCCGAGGTCATGGGCTACGGCCCGATCCCGGCGACCGAGAAGGCCCTCGCCAAGGCCGGTCTGTCGATCGAGGACATCGACCTCTTCGAGATCAACGAGGCCTTCGCGGTCCAGGTCCTCGCGTTCCTGGAGCACTACGGCATCGCCGACGACGACGCCCGCGTCAACCAGTACGGCGGCGCCATCGCGTACGGCCACCCGCTCGCCTCCTCCGGCGTCCGTCTGATGACGCAGCTGGCCCGCCAGTTCGAGGAGAACCCGCAGGTCCGCTACGGCCTCAACACCATGTGCGTCGGCTTCGGCATGGGCGCGACGGTCATCTGGGAAAACCCCCACTGGGAGGGCAAGTGAGCACCACCGCCGAGCTTCTGAAGGGCGCCGCCGCGCTCTTCCCCGACGAGGTCGTCACGAGCGCCCACGTACGGCACTTCGAACTGCCCGCCGGTGCGGGTCGGTTCGCGCTGATCACGCTGGACAACGGCTTCGACCACACCAAGCCGACCACCTTCGGCCCGCAGTCGCTCGCCAACCTGAACACGGCGATCGACCAGGTCGAGGCGGAGGCCGCGAACGGTGAGATCACCGGCGTCGGCATCACCGGCAAGCCGTTCATCTTCGCCGTCGGCGCCGACCTCAAGGGCGTCGAGCTGCTGAAGAAGCACGACGAGGCCCTCGCCATCGGCAAGGGCGGCCACGACGTCTTCAAGCGTCTGTCCGCGCTCGCCGTGCCGACCTTCGCGTACTACAACGGCGCGGCCATGGGCGGCGGCGTCGAGGTCGGTCTGCACTGCACCTACCGCACCGTGTCGAAGGCCCTGCCGGCCTTCTCGCTGCCCGAGGTCTTCCTCGGCCTGGTGCCCGGCTGGGGCGGCTGCGCGATCCTGCCGAACCTGATCGGCGCCGAGAAGGCCGTCTCGGTCATCATCGAGAACTCGCTGAACCAGAACCGTCAGCTCAAGGGCAAGCAGGTCTTCGAGCTCGGCATCGCCGACGCGCTGTTCGAGGGCGCGGACTTCCTGGAGCAGTCGCTGATCTGGACGGCCTCCGTCCTGAACGGCTCCGTCACCGTCGAGCGCCCCGAGATCGACCGCGGCGAGGGCTGGGACCAGGCCGTCGCCAAGGGCCGCGCCATCGCCGACTCCAAGGTGCACGGCGCCGCCCCGGCCGCCTACCGCGCCCTCGACATCATCGAGGCCGCCAAGGACGGGGACCTGCAGAAGGGCTTCGACGCCGAGGACCAGGCCCTCGCGGACCTGATCATGGGCGGCGAGCTGCGCTCCGGCATCTACGCCTTCAACCTGGTGCAGAAGCGCGGCAAGCGCCCCGCCGGTGCCCCGGACAAGTCGCTGGCCCGCCCGGTCACCAAGGTCGGTGTCGTCGGCGCCGGTCTGATGGCCTCCCAGCTGGCCCTGCTCTTCCTGCGCCGCCTCGAGGTGCCGGTCGTCCTGACCGACATCGACCAGGAGCGCGTCGACAAGGGTGTGGGCTACGTCCACGCCGAGATCGAGAAGCTGCTCGGCAAGGGCCGCATCAACCAGGACAAGGCCAACCGTCTCAAGGGCCTGGTCTCCGGTGTCCTGGACAAGGCCGAGGGCTTCGCGGACGCGGACTTCATCATCGAGGCCGTGTTCGAGGAGATGTCCGTCAAGCAGAAGGTGTTCGCGGAGGTCGAGGCGGTCGCCCCGGCGCACGCGATCCTCGCCACCAACACCTCCTCGCTGTCGGTCTCCGAGATGGCGTCGAAGCTCCAGCACCCGGAGCGCGTGGTCGGCTTCCACTTCTTCAACCCGGTCGCGATCCTCCCGCTCCTGGAGATCGTCCGCGGCGAGCAGACGGACGAGGCCTCCCTGGCCACCGCGTTCGGTGTCGCCAAGAAGCTGAAGAAGACCGCGGTCCTGACGAAGGACGCCCCGGCGTTCGTCGTGAACCGCATCCTCACCCGCTTCATGGGCGAGATCCAGAACGTCATCGACGAGGGCACGTCGGTCGAGACCGCCGAGAAGGCGATCGAGCCGCTCGGCCTGCCGATGTCCCCGCTGGTCCTCCTGGAGCTCGTCGGCCCGGCGATCGGTCTGCACGTCTCCGAGACCCTGAACCGCGCCTTCCCGGAGCGCTTCATCGTCTCCCCCAACCTGAAGGCCGTCGTCGAGGCCGGCAAGCGCGGCTTCTACGTCTACAAGCCCGAGAACGGCTTCAAGCCGGAGCTCGACCCCGAGGTCGCCGCGCTTCTCGTCCAGGGCGACTCCGTCCTGACCGAGCAGCAGGTCCGCGACCGCGTCCTCGACGCGGTGGCGCAGGAGATCGGCCTGATGCTGGAGGAGGGTGTCGTCGCCGAGGCGCAGGACATCGACCTCTGCCTGATCACGGGCGCGGGCTGGCCCTTCCACCTGGGCGGCATCACGCCGTACCTGGACCGTGAGGGCGTCTCCGAGCGCGTCAACGGCAAGCGTTTCCTGGCGCAGGGCGTGGCGAGCGTCCCGGCGTAACACCGGAGCGCGCCCCGCAGGGCGTACGTGAACGGCCCCGGCACCTGAAGAAGGTGCCGGGGCCGTTTCGCGTATGCGCTGCCGGGGGCTCAGCCCACGGGGCGCCAGCTCTCCAGGAGGAGGCCGTCCGCCGCCGCCTTCTGACGTGTGGTGATCAGCGTCCCCGCGCCGGCCAGGGCCATGGCGACCAGGCGGCCGTCGAGCCCCCGCGTGAGGACCGTGGTCAGCTGCCCGCGCCGCTCCCCGGTCTCCGACCAGCGGGCGCCCGACTCCTCCTGCTCGCTCGGGTAGGCGGCGAGGGCGAGGCGGCCGTCCGCCGACTGCTGGGCGAGGACCGTGCAGTCGAAGCCGTCGATCAGACAGCGGGTCGCGGCGAGCCGTCCCGTACCGACCGCGTCGGCGAGGCGCGTCGGAGCCAGGCCGCGGCCCGGGGACCAGGCGCGGACCCCGCCGTCCTTGTCGCAGTAGTAGAGCGTCACGTGCCCCGACGGGCCCGTCACCGCGGCGAGCGTGCCGAGGGTGACCTCCGCGGGCACGACGTCCTGGCGCACGGGCTTGGCCCCCGGCTCCTCCTGGACGTAGCGCAGCAGGCCCTTCGCGGTGGCCGTGAGGAGCTCGACGCGCCCCTGGCCGTTGACCGCCGCGACCGGGGACGGGTCGGTGCCCGAGCCGTGCAGGTCCCACCACGGGTGCCAGCCGCCGGCGTCCTTCTGCGCCCGGACGCTCAGCCCGCCGCCGCCGTTCCGCACGAAGGCGTACGCGCGGCCCTGGGCGTCCACCGCGACGGCCGGGTTGCCGGTCCACGGCCCCTTGCCGTTGGAGTGCCCGATGGAGCGCCACGCCACGGCCGGACGGCCCGTCTGGAACTGGACGCTGTGCACCAGCTCGACGTGTCCCTCGTCCCCGGCCGCGGGCCGCAGGCCGACGAGGTGGACGTAGCGGTCGGCGCCCTGGCCGACCGCGAGGAAGGGGTTCAGACCGTCGCCGCCGAGCGAGACCGGACCGCTCCAGCCGCCGTCCGGTTCCTCGGTCCAGCGCATCACCTCACCGTCCCGGGGCAGGTAGACGCTGAACCGTCCCTCCTCCCCTCTGGTCAGCCAGCCGCCCTGGAGGAGAGGGGCGGAAGTGGAACCGTGGGCAGAGGCTGTGGGGGCCTGGGATCGATTCGCCATGGGGGGATCCAGCGCTCCGGTCGTCGGGAGGAGTTCGGGTACGAACCGACTGTAGTCGCCCGCCCGAACCCCTCCGTCGGCCCGGTACCCCGCCCGCTCAGTACGTCGCCTCCCGGCCCTCCCGGCCCAACCGGCTGTGTCCGCGCCCATACAGGAAGTACACGACGATGCCGATCACCATCCACACGGCGAAGCGGAACCAGGTCTCGCCCGGCAGGTTGAGCATCAGCCAGAACGAGGCCGCGATCGAGAGGCAGGGCAGCACCGGCACCCAGGGGGTGCGGAAGGCGCGATGCAGGTCGGGGCGGGTCTTGCGGAGCACCATGACGCCGACGGCCACCATGACGAAGGCGAAGAGCGTGCCGATGTTCACCAGGGTCGCGAGTTCGTTGATGCTGGTGAAGCCGGCGACGATCGCGATGATGACGCCGAGCAGGATCGTCGGGCGGTACGGGGTCTTGAACCGCGGGTGGGTGACGGAGAAGAAGCGCGGCAGCAGGCCGTCGCGGCTCATCGCGAAGAACACGCGGGTCTGGCCGAGGAGCAGGATCAGACAGACCGTGGTGAGGCCGACGGCGGCGCCGAAGCTGATCACGCCCGCGTAGAACGGGTGCCCGGCGGCCTTGAAGGCGTCGGCGAGCGGGGCGCTCACGGACAGCTCCGTGTAGTGCTGCATGCCGGTGACGACGAGGGCCACCGCCACGTAGAGCACGGTGCAGATGAAGAGGGAGCCGAGGATGCCCCGGGGCATGTCCCGCTGCGGCAGCTTGGTCTCCTCGGCCGCGGTGGCGACCACGTCGAAGCCGATGAAGGCGAAGAAGACGACCGAGGCGGCGGTGAAGATGCCCATCACGCCGAAGTTGGTCGGCTCGTAGCCGAAGAGGAGCTGGACGAGCGGGGAGTCCCAGTTGGAACCGCCGCCCTCCGGGGTGACCGCCGGCGGGATGAACGGGTCGTAGTTGTCGCCGACGATGAAGAACAGGCCGGCGATGATCACGATCATCACCACGGTCACCTTGATGGCCACGACGACCGCGGTGATCCGGGCGGAGAGCTTCATGCCCAGGACGAGGACGACGGTCAGCACGAGGACCAGCAGGAAGGCCAGGATGTCGAAGGTACCGCCCACCACGTCCGGGCCTTGCAGCGCATTCGGTAGATGCCAGTCGATGTTGTCCATCAGCGAACGGACGTAGCCGGACCAGCCGACGGCCACCACCGCCGTACCGAGGGCGAATTCCAGGACGAGGTCCCAGCCGATGATCCACGCGGGCAGCTCGCCGATCGAGGCGTACGCGAAGGTGTACGCCGATCCCGCCACCGGCACCGTCGAGGCGAACTCGGCGTAGCACAGGGCTGCGAGGGCGCAGACGATGCCGGCCGCGACGAAGGCGAGGGCCGTGGCCGGTCCCGCGTTCTCCTTGGCGACCTTGCCCGTGAGGACGAAGATGCCGGTGCCGATGATGACACCGACACCGAAGACGGTCAGGTCCCAGGCGGACAGGGACTTTTTGAGGGCGTGCTCGGGCTCCTCGGTGTCGCGGATCGACTGCTCGACCGACTTGGTCCGGAACACTCCGGAGTTCGCGCGTGGCTGCTGGTCCGTACTCACGGTCGTACCTCCATGCCATGGGGCTGCCCGCCCTGTGGTCAGAATGCACGCGAAAGGGCCGGTCGGCACTCCGAAGAGTGATCCGACCGGCCCAATGGTGACGCCGGGTGATGGTGGTCCGTCAGTCGCGCGCGGGCTCCACGGCCTGCGTGCTCGACTCGAACCGGCCGTCCAGACGCGAGACCAGACCGGTGACCTGACGGGCGATGTCCGGGGCGGTCAGCCCGATCTCGGCCATGACCTCGGCGCGCGAGGCGTGGTCGAGGAAGCGCGGCGGGATGCCGAAGTCGCGCAGCGGCACGTCCACGCCGGCGTCGCGCAGCGCCTGGGCGACGGCCGAGCCGACGCCGCCGACACGGCTGTTGTCCTCGACGGTGACGACGACCCGGTGCTGCTCGGCGAGCGGGGCGAGGGCCTCGTCGACGGGCTTGACCCAACGGGGGTCGACGACGGTGGTCGAGATGCCCTGACGGTCGAGCAGATCGGCGATCTCCAGGCACATGGGCGCCAGGGCGCCCACCGAGACCAGGAGGACGTCCGGCCTGTCGGATCCGGGCTCGCGGAGCACGTCCATGCCGCCGACGCGGCGCAGGGCCGGTACGGCGGGGCCGACGGCGCCCTTGGAGAAGCGGACCACGGTCGGGGCGTCGGTGACCTCGACGGCCTCGCGGAGCTGGGCGCGGACCTGGTCGGCGTCGCGCGGCGCGGCGAGCCGCAGACCGGGCACGACCTGAAGGATCGACATGTCCCACATGCCGTTGTGGGAGGCGCCGTCGGTGCCGGTGACGCCGGCCCGGTCGAGGACGAAGGTGACGCCGCACTTGTGCAGGGCCACGTCCATCAGGACCTGGTCGAAGGCGCGGTTGAGGAAGGTCGCGTAGACGGCGAAGACCGGGTGGAGGCCGCCGGTGGCGAGGCCGGCCGCGGAGACCGCGGCATGCTGCTCGGCGATGCCGACGTCGAAGACGCGCTCGGGGAACGCCTTGGCGAACCTGTCGAGGCCGACGGGCTGGAGCATGGCCGCCGTGATGGCGACGATGTCCTCGCGCTCCTTGCCGAGCGCGACCATCTCCTCGGCGAAGACGCCGGTCCAGTCGGCGCCGGAGGACGCGATGGGCAGGCCGGTGTCGGGGTGGATCTTGCCGACGGCGTGGAAGCGGTCGGCCTCGTCCTGGAGGGCCGGCTGGTAGCCGCGGCCCTTCTCGGTGAGGCAGTGGACGATGACCGGGCCGCCGAAGCGCTTGGCGCGGGTCAGCGCGGACTCCAGGGCCTCGATGTCGTGGCCGTCGATGGGGCCGACGTACTTGAGGCCGAGGTCCTCGAACATGCCCTGCGGGGCGATGAAGTCCTTGAGGCCCTTCTTGGCGCCGTGCAGGGTCTCGTAGAGCGGCTTCCCGACGACGGGGGTCCGCTCCAGGATGTCCTTGCCGCGTGCGAGGAAGCGCTCGTAGCCGTCGGTGGTGCGCAGGGTCGCCAGGTGGTTGGCGAGGCCGCCGATCGTGGGCGCGTAGGAGCGCTCGTTGTCGTTGACGACGATGACGAGCGGGCGGTCCTTGGCGGCGGCGATGTTGTTCAGCGCCTCCCAGGCCATGCCGCCCGTGAGGGCTCCGTCGCCGATGACGGCAACGACATGGTCGTCCTTCCTCAGGACCTCGTTGGCCTTGGCGAGGCCGTCGGCCCAGCCGAGGACCGTCGAGGCGTGCGAGTTCTCGATCACGTCGTGCTCGGACTCCGCCTGCGAGGGGTAGCCGGAGAGGCCGCCCTTCATCTTGAGCTTGGAGAAGTCCTGGCGGCCCGTGAGCAGCTTGTGGACGTAGCTCTGGTGTCCGGTGTCCCAGAGGACCTTGTCCTTCGGGGAGTCGAACACCCGGTGCAGGGCGATGGTCAGCTCGACCACACCGAGGTTGGGGCCGAGGTGCCCGCCGGTCTTGGAGACGGCGTCCACGAGGAACGTCCTGATCTCGTCGGCCAGCTGGTCCAGCTGTTCCGGGGAGAGCCGGTCCAGATCTCGCGGTCCCCTGATACGGGTCAGCAGAGCCACCCGTGCCTCCTTGCGTTTGAGCTGGTCGAGCTTGCCGATTTGTCGAGTCTAATGTTCCGTCTTGGATCGTGGGCATCGGGCCGGGGGGTGAGGCGTCACCCTCATGGCCGACATGCCGCTGATCTGTACGGCTCTGTACGCCCGCGCACACCGCTCTCGTACGCCCTCGTGCACTGCTCCGGACGCAGCAGTGCCCGGCGCCGGTTTCGCGGCGCCGGGCGGTGTGGCGAGCGTTACGCGCGCGGGATCCGAGGTCCCTAGGCGCGGCCCGCCGACTTCTGCGTCTTGCGGGAGACCGAGTCGATGATCACGGCGATGAGCAGGACCGCTCCGGTGATCATGTACTGGATCGCGTTCGAGGACAGGTTCATCTGGTTCAGGCCCTGGACGATCGACTGGATGACCAGGATGCCCAGGAGCGCCGACCAGACCTTGCCGCGTCCGCCGAAGAGGGACGTGCCGCCGATGACCGCGGCGGCGATGCACATCATGAGCTGGTTGCCGCTGCCGAGGGAGCGGTCGGCGCCGCCGGTCGCGGAGGCGAGGAAGAGGCCGCCGATCGCGCCCATGGTGCCGGAGATCATGAAGACCGAGATCCGGATCCACGAGACGTTGATGCCCGCGCGGCGGGCTGCCTCGATGCCGCCGCCGACCGCGAAGACCTGACGGCCGTACGTGGTGCGGCGCAGGACGAAGTCGGTGACGAGCAGGATCAGCAGGAAGATCACCAGGGAGAGCGGGAGGCCCTGCTCCTGGTTGAAGCCGTACGCGGCGACGAGGACCAGGACCGCCAGGACGGTGGTGCGCAGGATGATCTCGCTCTGCGGGCGGTGCGGCAGCTCGGCGGCCTTGCGGCGGCGGGAGTCGCGCAGCTGGGCGAGGTAGAAGGCGGCGACGACGACCACGGCGAGGCCGTAGGCGGCGGCGACGTCGGAGAAGTAGTACTTCGTGAGGTCGCCGACGAAGCTGCCGATCGGGGTGGGGATGGTGGACCGGTCGCCCATCACCCAGGTCTGCAGTCCGGCCCAGCCGAGGAATCCGGCGAGGGTGACGACGAACGCGGGCACGCCGATCTTGGCGAAGACCAGACCGTGGAAGGCGCCGATCAGGGTGCCGGAGAGGATGCCGAGGACGATCGCGAGGCCGTCGGGCATGTCGGTGCCGAGGACGCCCCAGACCGCGCCGGCCAGACCCGCCACCGAGCCGACGGCGAGGTCGATCTCGCCGAGCAGCAGGACGAAGACGATGCCGACGGCCATGATGCCGGGACCGACCGCGTACAGCGTGATCTGGTCGAGGTTGTACGAGGTGATGAAGTTGCCGGTGAGCGCCTGGAAGACGATGCCGATGACGATCAGACCGACGACGACGGGCAGCGAGCCGATCTCGCCGGAGCGGATCTTGCGCTTGAACTCGTCGACGTAGCCCTTGAGGCCCTGCTGGCGGACGAGGAGGCGGGGGTCGACGGCGGGGATCGCCGCCGCGGCCGGGGCGTCCTGGCCCGTACGGGGCTCGGGGACGGCCGTCTCGCCGCTCGCGGTGGGAGGGGTCGTGCTCACTTCGCTACCTCCGCGTTGCGGGCCTGACGGCGGGTCACGGCGTTGTCCGTGGCTCCCGTGATCGCGGCGATGATCTCTTCGTGCGTGGTGGTGGCGACCGGGAAGGTGCCGTTGTTGCGGCCCAGGCGCAGCACGGCGACGGTGTCGGCCACGGCCTTGACGTCGGCCATGTTGTGGCTGATGAGGATGACGCCGAGGCCCTGCTCGCGCAGCCGCTCGACCAGGTCGAGGACCTGCGCGGTCTGCTCGACGCCGAGGGCGGCGGTCGGCTCGTCCAGGATCACGATCTTGGGGTTGCCGACGAGGGCGCGCGCGATGGCGACGACCTGCCGCTGGCCGCCGGAGAGGGCGGCGACGGGGATGCGGACGCTGGGGATGCGGATGGAGAGGGTCGAGAGGAGGTCCTTCGCCCGCTTCTCCATGGCGACCTCGTCGAGGACGCCGCCCTTCTTGATCTCCCGGCCGAGGAACAGGTTGGCGACGACGTCGAGGTTGTCGCAGAGGGCGAGGTCCTGGTAGACGGTCGCGACACCGAGGTTCTGGGAGTCGTGCGGGCGGTTGATCTCGACCGGCTCGCCCTCCCACTCGATGACGCCCTCGTCGATGGGGTGCACGCCGGCGATCGTCTTGACGAGCGTGGACTTGCCCGCTCCGTTGTCGCCGACGAGCGCGACGACCTCTCCTGCGTGGACTTCGAGATCGACACCGGAGAGGACCTGAACCGCTCCGAACCGCTTGAAGATCCCGCGCAACGCCAACACGGGCGTCTGGGACACGTGAACCAACTCCTTCGCCACCGGTGCGGCGGCGGGCAAGGCGCGCCGCCCTGGCGGCGCCGAGATCTGAGGGGGGCTTGCACGTCCGGCTCCCGGACCGACAGCGGGGTCTGGGTCGGCCGGGAACCGGACGGGTGGGTGGGGACGGAGCCCGTTCGTGGTGCGTCTCCGCCGCGCGATCCTTCACCTCTTGCACATGGCGGCCGGCCGGGAGGCCGGTCGCACGGGCGGCGAGGCGGGGACGGGGCGGTCGTACGCGGACCACGGGGCACGGGGGTCCGTCGCCGGGGATTCGGGCCCTCGCGGGCCCGGCCGGGCTCGGGAGGAGCCCGGAGGGGTTACTTGATGCCCAGCTCGGTGCACTTGGCGGCGAGGTCCGCGGTGCAGACGTCCGCGGCCTTGTAGATGCCGTCCGCGATCACCGTGGTCTGGATGTTGGTCTTGTCGACCACGACCGGCGGGAAGAGCGTGGAGGGCACGCCGTCGGTCGCGCCCTGCGCGCCGAGCTCCTTGCCCTTGAGCAGGTTCACGGCGAACTTGGCGGCCTCGGGGGCCAGCTGGAGCGGGGACTTGTAGATCGTGAAGGTCTGCGAGCCGGCGACGATGCGCTGGATGCCCGCGACCTCGGCGTCCTGGCCGCCCACCGGGACGTTCTTCACGCCGGCGTTCTCGAGGGAGGTGATGATGCCGCCGGCCATGCCGTCGTTGGCCGAGTAGACGGCGCCGATCTTGTCCTTGCCGACCGAGGAGATCGCGGCGGACATCTTCTCGCCGGCGACCTTCGGGTCCCACTCGCCGGACGCCTCGTAGGCGATCTTGCCGACCTTGCCGTCGAGCGCGGTGTGGGCGCCCTTCTTGAACAGGGCCGCGTTCGGGTCCTTCTCGTCGCCGTTGATCATCACGACGTTGGCGGTGGCCGCCTTGGAGCCGAGGGCGGCGAGGAGCGCCTGGCCCTGGAGCTCGCCGACCTTGTTGTTGTCGTGGCTGACGTAGGCGTCGGCACCCGGGACGGCGCGGTCGTACGCGACGACCTTCACGCCCTTCGCCTTCGCGTCCTTGACCCAGCCCGCGGCCTTGGCCGAGTCCACCGGGTCGAGGGCGATGACCTTGACGCCGTCGGCGATCAGCTGGTCGAACTGCTGCTTCTGCTTGACGACGTCGGAGACGGCGTTGTTGTACACGATCTCGCAGTCGGAGCAGGCGGCCTTGACGGCCTTCTCGAACTGCGGCTTGTCCAGGGCCTCGTAGCGCGAGGTCTTGTTCTCGGGAAGGAGCAGACCGATCTTGGTCGAGCTGCCCTTGTCTTCACTGTCTCCGCCACCGGCCTGGCCACAGGCGGCGAGCGAGAGGGCCATCGAGACCGCGGCCGTGGCTATGACGGCGCGACGCGTCACTGCGTTCATTGGGGTTGCCTCCCTGACGAGGCCGCGACGTTGCGGCCGAGGATGCCCGAAGTCAACTCGGCCGCAACACCGTCGTCAAGAAGTAAATTCTTAACGAGATGACAACGGTGGCTTTCGTTATCTAAGTGAAGGCAGGCGTGGAGACCGCGGCGGCCGACGGCAGGGGGCTCTCCAACAGGGTCGAATCGCCCATCTCGCTCAGGACGAGGGCGAGGGCGCCGAGCACCTCCGCGCGTCCGCCGAGCGCCCCCTGGGCCAGCGAGAGCTGCCGGGCGGCACTGGGGATCGCGTACCGCGAGACGGAGTCCCTGATGGGCGCGAGGACCAGCTCACCGGCCTCCGCGAGGTCGCCGCCGAGGACGACCCGGCTGGGGTTGAGGAGGTTGCAGAGGTTGGCGATACCGCTGCCGATGTGCCGGCCGACGTCGGCGATGACCCGGCGGCAGCCTGGGTCGCCCGCCCGGGCCAGCTGGACGACCCGCTCCATGGTGAGATCCGGGCCGTGACTGGGCTGGAGGAGCGGCAGGACGTAGCGGGCGGCCGTGAAGGTCTCCAGGCAGCCGCGGTTGCCGCAGCGGCAGACCGGTCCCGACTCGTCGAGGGTGATGTGCCCGATCTCGCCGGCGGTGCCGCCGGGCCCGCGGTAGACCCGCCCGTCGATGACGAGACCGGCGCCGACGCCGCTGGCCACCTTGATGTACGCGAGGTCCTTGACGCCCCGCCCGCTCCCCCAGACCAGCTCGCCGAGCGCGCCGAGGTTGGCGTCGTTGTCGACGTGCACGGGGACGCCGAGGCGGCCCGAGAGCTCCTCGGCGGGGTTGATGCCGCTCCAGCCCGGGAGGATCGACGTCGAGCCGAGCAGGCCGGAGGAGACGTCGATGGGGCCGGGTACGCCGAGACCGACGCCGATGACCTTGTCCCGGCCGATCCCGGTGGCCGCGATCAGCCGGGTGACCAGCTGTTCCGCCCGGTCGAAGCCCTCGGCGGCGGAGGCGTCCACGTCGAGCGGCTCGGCCTCCTCGGCCAGCACCTGGTGGGCGAGGTTGCCGACGGCGACCCGCAGATGGGTGTGGCCGAAATCGACGCCGATGACGATGCCCGCGTCCCCGGAGAGCGAGACGCTGCGGGCCCTGCGGCCCCCCGCGGAGGTCGGGGTGACCTCGACCGTCCCGCCGTCCTTCAGCTCCCGCACGATGTTGGAGACCGTGGCGGCGGACAGGCCCGTCGCCCGGGCGATCTCCGCCTGGGTGAGCGAGCCGGCCATGCGCACCGCCCGGACGACCCGTTCGAGATTGGCCCTGTGCAGAGACGTCTGCGACCCAGGAGTCTCCATCGACTCACTCACTCCCACCGTTTTCTCCAACATGTGAACTCTAAGGGGACGCTTTCGGCTTGCTCCCCGTCAAGACCTTGAGCAGTGGGCGTCGGGTGTCACGGCACACGAAAGGCCCCCGGCGCGGCGGCGCCGGGGGCCCTTCGGAGGCGGGAGAGCGGGGTTCTCGGACCCCTCTCGGGGGAGGTGCGGCTACTTCACGGCGCCGGCGGTGAGACCGGCCACCACCTGCCGCTGGAAGATGATGTACGCGGCCAGGACCGGCAGCATCGCCATGACGAGGCCGGCGAAGAGACCGGACCAGTCTCCCTTGTAGCCCTGGCTGACGGCCAGCTGGACGAGGCCCTGGGAGAGCACCTTCTTCTCCGGCTCGGTGTTGAGCACGGTCGGCAGCAGGTACTGGTTCCACTGGCCGAGGAAGTTGAAGATGCCGACGCTGATCAGGCCCGGCTTCGCCATCGGCAGCATCACCTGGAAGAAGGTCCTGGTGTGCGAGGCGCCGTCGACGAAGGCCGCTTCCGCCACCGAGGTCGGCAGGGTGCGGAAGAAGGCGGTGAGGAAGAAGACGGTGAACGGCAGCGAGTACGCGATGTACACGAGGATCAGGCCGTGCAGCGTGTTGAGCAGCGCCATGTTCTGCATCACGTAGAACAGCGGCACGAGCGCCAGGATGATCGGGAAGCTCATCCCTCCGATGAAGAGGAAGTAGATGAACCGGTTGCCCGGGAAGTCGAAGCGGGCCAGGACGTAGGCCGCCATCGAGCCGAACAGCAGGGTGCCGACGAGAGAGCCACCGACCACCAGGAGCGTGTTCAGGAAGTAGTCGCTCATGTGCGCCTCGGTCCAGGCGCGTGACCAGTTCTCGAAGTGCAGCTTGTCGGGCAGCGACCACGGCGAGGTGAAGATCGCCCTGTCGGTCTTGAAGGAGGTCATGACCGCCCAGAGCAGCGGCATGACGACCATGATCGCCCAGATGATCAGGACGCCGTGCGAGAAGACGTTGAGGGTCGCGCCCTCCTTCTTGGACTGCTTGGGGGGCGCGGGCTCCGCCGTCTTGGTGAGCACGGGCCCGGAGCCGCCCGGGGAGCCGGGGCTCTCGACGCCGGTGGTGGCAGTGTCGGTCGTCTTCATCAGAACTCCAGCCGCTCGCGCCGGCCCACCTTCATCACGACGGCCGCGAAGGCCAGCGTGACGAGGAGGAGCGCGACACCGATGGTCGTGGCGTAGGCGGCCTGACCGTCCCGGAACGCCTTCTGGTACACGTACAGCGGAAGGACGATGGTCGAGTAGTCGGGCCCGCCGCCGTTGGGGCCGACGGTCATGATCTGGACGACGGCGAAGGACTCCGCGCCGAGCGCGAGGATGCCCATGTAGATCCAGCCCGACTGCACGGTGTCCCAGAGCAGCGGCAGGGTGATCTTGAAGAACGTGGTGAAACGGTTCGCGCCGTCGAGCAGTGCCGCCTCGTAGAAGTCCCTCGGAATGGATGCCATGCCGGCCGAGAAGAGGACGACGAAGAATCCGACGGTGGACCAGACGAGAACCACCATCACGCAGATGAGGGCGAGATCCGGATCGCCGAGCCAGTCGGGCTGGACGCTGCCGAGACCGACCCCCTTCAGAACGGAATTGATCGCTCCGCTGTTCGGGTTGTAGGCGAACTGGAAGAGGAGCGCCACGATCGCGATCGACAGCACCTGCGGGAAGAAATAGACAATCTTGTAGAAAGACGATCCGCGCACACCCGCGATGGCCGCGCCCTTACGGCGCCGACCGCCGACATTGAGCATGAAGGCGAAGAACAGCGCGAGTCCGACGGTCACCAGCGGCAGCACCACCGCGAAGGTCAGGCTGTGCTGGACCGACTTCCAGAAGACCTCGTCGTCCAGCATTCTGCTGTAGTTGTCGAATCCGACCATCCCGAATTCGGGACTCAGTCCGGTCCAGTCCGTGAACGAGTAGTAGATGGACTGGATGAACGGCCAGATGACGAAGAGCGCGTAGAGCGCGAGGGGGGCCGCCAGGAACCCCACGATGAAACGGTACTTGCCGTGTTGCATTCCTACCGACCCCGATCTTCCCGCGGAGGCGCGCCGCTGCTGTGACGCGCGAAGGGCCCGGGGCCCGCTCCCGGTCGGCGGGAAGGGGCCCCGGCGCTGCTCACTGGTGCTTGTAGTGCTTGATCGACGAGTCCTGGGCCGCCTCGTCGGCGTACTTCTGGATCTTCTTGATCGTCTCGGCCGGGGTGGCACGGCCCGCCATCAGCTCACCGATGCCGGCGACACCGATCTTCTCCTTCTGGAGGGCGACGTACCAGTCCTGGAGACGCGGGTTGACGACGTTCTGGCCGGCCTTCTCCAGGGCCGCGACGCCGGACTTGAGGCCCGGGGAGAGCTCGATGCCGTCGGTGCCGCCGTTGAGGGCGGTCAGGGACTTCACGGACTGGGTGAAGTTCTTGGAGGAGGCCTCGCTGAGCATGATGCGCAGCTGCTCCATGCCGCCCGCGGGGTTCGCCGCCTTCGCCGGGACGATGAAGGGCTCGCCGCCCGCGGCCCAGATGGTGCCGAAGGGCATCTTGTCCGAGGCGTCGAGGCCGGTCGGGCCGGAGACGGCGAGACCGAAGTCGGCCGGCATGGTCTTCGCGGCCTCGTTCTCGACCCAGGAGCCGTTCGGGATGAACAGCGCCTTGCCCTCGGTCCAGGCCGTCTGCGACTGGATGTGGTCGAGGCCGGGGGTGCCCTTGAGGATGTAGCCCTTCCTGACGAGCTCGTAGTACGCCTCGAAACACGCCTTGACCGCGGAGTGCTCCCAGGCCTTCGGCTCCAGGTTGTCGATGGCGTCCAGGACCTCGCGGCCGCCGACCTTGGCGATCATCGGGTAGAGCGAGAAGGGGACGTAGTACGGGTGCTTGCCCGCGTACGTCCAGGCCGCGATGCCCTTCTTCTTCGCCTTCTCGCAGACGGCGATCATCTCGTCCCAGGTCTGCGGGTACTTCGCGTCGAGCGAGTCGAGGAGCTTCTGCGAGTACCAGACGCCGTAGACCGTGTAGGCGTAGTTCAGGATCCAGCAGGGCTGGCCGTCGAACTGGCCCATCTCGACGATGCCGGGCCGCAGGGTGTCACGGACCGTCTTCTTCGGGTCGTCGATGGACGGCGCATCCAGGAGCGGGGTCAGGTCCGCGAGCTGCTTCTGGCCGACGAGGACACCCATGTCCATCTGCTCGGCGCCCGAGTTGTCGATGAGGTCCGGCGGGTTGCCGCCGTTGAAGCGCGGCTGCAGCGTGGTGGTGATCTTCTGGGTGGGGGTGAACTTGACCTTCGCCTTGGGATAATTGGTCTCGTAGATCTTGACCGCGTCCTTGGCGTACTGCTGGCCGAATCCGCCGTCGAAGAGGACGAAGTCGAGCGGCGCCCCCTCGTTCACCGCGAGCGGGTTCTTTTCGGTCTTCGTGCCCTTCTCGACCTTTCCGTTGCCGTCGCCGCTGCTGCTCGCGCAGGCGGAGAGGAAGCCCATCGTGGGCACCGAGATCAGGCCGATCGCCGCGGAACGCTTGATCAGGTCGCGACGGCCGGGGCCCTCATTGGTGTGTGCGGGGGTGGATCCCATGCTCAAGTCCTCGCCTTCTATTCAGGACTCAGGCGGTGTACCGGTCGCCCGTACTCACTCGCCACAGGCGAAGGGCCCCGCCACCGCGGTTATTTGCAGCCGGGTCGTGCACGCGTCGGGCCGTCGCCGGAGCGTTCCGAGGAGTGCTCCGACTGGCTGGACGCCGACAGGTATAGTCCACTTCCCTTCACCTGAGCAAGATCGAAAGCAGGTTTCAGCAACCATCTTTCCCGAGTTGAGACCTCCGCGATAAGCGCGCCGAATCTGCGGCGTTTCGTCCAACCGTTGGCCCTGTAACACCCTTGACAGCACATCAGACCTCCACATATTGGAGACCTCGCCGCGCCATTGGTGGGACCGAACCGTGCCGACCGGGGTGACGTGGGGGCAAAGGGGGACATACGGCCGTGACCGAAACAGTTGTGTCACAGACCCCCCACCAAGTGAAGATTCCATAAGGAGGATCCGGGATCATAGAGCTCTCGCCGACGCCCGTCCTCGCGACGGAGGCGCGGCGAACCTGCCTGTTCCCTACGCATTTGGAGTACTACGTGGCCAAGTCTTCTGGCCTGAATCGCACGGGCGTCCTGTCCCGTGTCACGGTCGCGGCGATAACGGCGGCCCTGGTGGGCACCACGACGGCCGCGGTCGCGGCCGACGCGCCGAAGCCCAGCATCGCCGCCGCCCCCGAGCAGACCTCCGGCGCGAGCGCCTTCGCCGCCGACGCTGCCGCCGCCGCCGCTCCGGTGAACTACCTGAACGGCGTGAACAGCGCGGGCATCATCTGGCGTTACGAGCCGGTCGGTGGCGGCGCCATCCAGCGTCTCAACACCCAGTCCGGCTCCGGCTGGAACTACGACAAGCACTTCTCGCAGGCCGACATGAACGGCAACGGCGCCGCCGACGGTATGTACACCGTCAACAGCGGCGACCTGACCTACACCGCGTTCGGCGGCTCGCCCCGCTTCATCGGCGGCGGCTGGGGCATCTACAACGAGGTCTTCTCCGCCGCCAACACCGGCGGCGGCACGGCCGACGACCTGCTCGCCCGCGACAGCGCCGGTGTGCTGTGGCACTACCTGGGCAACGGCAACGGCTCGGTGACCCAGCGCTACCGCATCGGTTCCGGCTGGAACGCGTACACCCAGATCGCCGGCAAGGGCGATGTCTCGGGCGACGGGCGTCCCGACGTCGTCGCGCGTGACCGCAGCGGCGTCCTGTGGCTCTACAAGGGCACCGGCAACTACCGGACGCCCTTCGCCCAGCGCACCCGTATCGGCAGTGGCTGGAACTCGTACAACGCCATCGTCTCCTCGGGCGACCTGAACTTCGACGGCAAGGCCGACCTCGTCGCCCGCGACGGTGCCGGCGCGCTGTGGCTGTACAAGGGCCGGGGCAGCGCCTCGACCCCGTACACCGGCCGCGTGAAGATCGGCACGTCCGGCTGGAACGGCTTCCGCGAGCTGTTCTAGTCGTCCCCGGGCGCCTCTGAGCGCCTCGGCATCAGGACAAGCGAAAGGGCCCCGCTCCTCTTCCGAGGAGCGGGGCCCTTTCCCGTTACCGAACCGGACGTCAGCCGCGGATCAGGTTACGGAGCACGTACTGCATGATGCCGCCGTTGCGGTAGTAGTCCGCCTCGCCGGGGGTGTCGATGCGGACGACCGCGTCGAACTCGACACCGGTGTCGGTGGTGACCTTGACCGTGCTCGGCGTGGTGCCCTCGTTCAGCTCCGTGACGCCCGCGATGGAGAAGGTCTCCTCGCCGGTCAGGCCGAGCGAGTCGGCCGACTGGCCGGCCGGGAACTGGAGCGGCAGGACGCCCATGCCGATGAGGTTCGAGCGGTGGATGCGCTCGTACGACTCGGTGATGACGGCCTTGACGCCGAGGAGCGCGGTGCCCTTGGCGGCCCAGTCGCGGGACGAGCCGGAGCCGTACTCCTTGCCGCCCAGGATGACCAGCGGGGTGCCGGCGGCCTGGTAGTTCTGCGAGGCGTCGTAGATGAACGACACCGGCGCGTCGGCCTGCGTGAAGTCGCGGGTGAAGCCGCCCTCGGTGCCCGGCGCGATCTGGTTGCGCAGGCGGATGTTGGCGAAGGTACCGCGGATCATGACCTCGTGGTTGCCTCGGCGCGAGCCGTAGGAGTTGAAGTCACGACGCTCCACACCGTGCTCGGTGAGGTACTTGCCGGCCGGGGTGTCGGCCTTGATGGCGCCGGCCGGGGAGATGTGGTCGGTGGTGACCGAGTCGCCCAGCTTCGCCAGGACGCGCGCGCCGACGATGTCGGTGACCGGGGTGGTCTCCATCGTCATGCCCTCGAAGTACGGGGGCTTGCGGACGTAGGTGGACTCGGTGTCCCACTCGAAGGTGTTGCCGGTCGGGATCGACAGCGCCTGCCACTGGGCGTCGCCCGCGAAGACGTCCTGGTAGGACTTGTTGAACATGTCCTCGCCGATGGCGTTGGCGACGACGTCGTTGACCTCGGCCTCCGACGGCCAGATGTCGGCCAGGTAGACGGGCTTGCCGTCCTGGTCGACGCCGAGGGCGTCCTTGGTGATGTCCACCTTCATGGAGCCCGCGATGGCGTACGCGACGACCAGCGGCGGGGAGGCCAGGTAGTTCATCTTGACGTCGGGGTTGATACGACCCTCGAAGTTACGGTTGCCCGAGAGCACCGAGGTCACGGCGAGGTCGTGCTCGTTGACGGCCTTGGAGACCTCCTCCGGCAGCGGGCCGGAGTTGCCGATGCAGGTGGTGCAGCCGTAGCCGACGAGGTTGAAGCCGACCTTGTCGAGGTACGGGGTCAGGCCCGCCTTGTCGAAGTAGTCGGTGACGACCTTCGAGCCCGGGGCGAGGGTGGTCTTGACCCAAGGCTTGCGGGTCAGGCCCTTCTCGGTGGCCTTCTTCGCGACGAGCGCGGCGGCGACCATCACGTACGGGTTCGACGTGTTGGTGCAGGAGGTGATCGCGGCGACGGTGACGGCGCCGTGGTCGATCTCGTAGGTCGAGCCGTCGGGGGCCGTGACGGTGACCGGCTTCGACGGCGCGCCGTTGGGGTGGTTCGCCGGAGCGTCGGAGGCCGGGAAGGACTCCTTGCCCGCCTCGTCGACCTCGTCCACGTAGTTGCGGACGTCCTGGGCGAACTGCGCGGCGGCGTTCGCGAGGATGATGCGGTCCTGCGGGCGCTTCGGGCCGGCGATGGAGGGGACGACCGTGGAGAGGTCGAGCTCCAGCTTCTCGGAGAAGTCGGGCTCGGCGGCCGGGTCGAGCCAGAGACCCTGCTCCTTGGCGTACGCCTCGACGAGCGCGACCTGCTGCGCGGAGCGGCCGGTGAGCTTGAGGTAGCTCAGGGTCTCGCCGTCGATCGGGAAGACCGCGGCGGTGGAGCCGAACTCCGGCGACATGTTGCCGATGGTGGCGCGGTTCGCGAGGGAGGTGGCGGCGACGCCCTCACCGTAGAACTCGACGAACTTGCCGACGACGCCGTGCTTGCGCAGCATCTCGGTGATCGTGAGGACCAGGTCGGTGGCGGTGGTGCCGGCCGGGAGCTCGCCGGTCAGCTTGAAGCCGACGACGCGCGGGATGAGCATGGAGACCGGCTGGCCGAGCATCGCGGCCTCGGCCTCGATGCCGCCGACGCCCCAGCCCAGCACGCCCAGGCCGTTGACCATGGTGGTGTGCGAGTCGGTGCCGACGAGGGTGTCGGGGTACGCCTGGCCGTTGCGGACCATGACCGTACGCGCCAGGTGCTCGATGTTCACCTGGTGGACGATGCCGGTGCCCGGCGGGACGACCTTGAAGTCGTCGAAGGCGGTCTGGCCCCAGCGCAGGAACTGGTAGCGCTCCTTGTTGCGGCCGTACTCCAGCTCGACGTTCTGCGCGAACGCGTCCTTCGTGCCGAACTTGTCGGCGATGACGGAGTGGTCGATGACCATCTCGGCCGGGGAGAGCGGGTTGATCTTCGCCGGGTCGCCACCGAGCGCCGCGACGGCCTCACGCATGGTGGCGAGGTCGACGACACACGGCACACCGGTGAAGTCCTGCATGATCACGCGGGCCGGCGTGAACTGGATCTCCTGGCTCGGCTGAGCCTGCGAGTCCCAGTTGCCGAGCGCCCGGATGTGGTCGGCGGTGATGTTCGCGCCGTCCTCGGTGCGGAGCAGGTTCTCCAGGAGGACCTTCAGGCTGTAAGGGAGGCGCGCGGAGCCCTCGACCTTGTCCAGCTTGAAGATCTCGTACGACTCGTCGCCCACGCGCAGCGTGCTGCGGGCGTCGAAGCTGTTCGCCGACACGACAGTCTCCTTCATCAATGTGCGCGTACTACCGCCATGCTGCCGCCACGGCTCCACGCCGATCCGCTAAGGTAAGGCTTAGTTAGGTAACCCTTACCGAGTGGGCGGCTGCGGTGCGCCGTAAGCAGTTATCTCGATGTCGAGATAACTCTAGTGCATCCCCGCCGCTCGGTCATGCCCGGCCGCCCCGTAGTTCCGTGGTGGCGTGCTCAGGGGGTGGCGACGAGGTCGCCGAGCCGTGCGGCGAGCCACGGTTTGCGGCCGCCGGCTCGCATCCGGCCCAGGGCGATGGCCTTCCAGATCGGCGTGCGCCGGAAGGAGACGAGCAGGAAGGCGGTCGGTTCGACCGTGAGCCTGCAGTCGTACGCGCGCGGCGGGGCGTCGCGGGTCACCGTCATCGTCCCGTCGGCGACGACGACTGCGAGGCGCGGCCCACCCCTGACGACCAGGTCGAACGCGATGCGGACGCCCCGCGCCTTCGCCGTGTCCAGGGCCAGGCTCATCATCGTCGGCATCGACTGGCCGATCACCAGGCTCGCGTCGTCCGCGCCGATCGACCACGGAAGCCCGGCTCCGCGCGCGATGTCCAGGCCGTGCACGAGGCTCTCGCTGAGCATCAGGCCGGTCACCACCGCCACGGTGAGCGTCGGCTCGGGCCCGTACCAGGGCGCGGTGACCGGGGTGTCCGGGGCGAGACCCTCGGTGATCCGCAGGAACGTCTCACCCCGTTCGGCGAGGAGGTCGCCGAGCCGGGCGCGCCCCTCGCCGTCGAGGAGCCCGATCGAGGTGTCGTTCATGGCCGTGATCCGCTCGACGAAGGGCAGATCGCCGGAGGGCAGGACGCTCCCCCAGTCGATGCCTGCGCCGGGGGCCGCGTCGGCCGGGACGACGGAGCCGTACGCGAGGTATACGGAGGCGAGATGCGCGCCGACGTCGCCGACGGTCCATTTCGGGACACCGGAGGCGGCGTCCAGGTCGGGAACCTCGCGGAGCAGCCGCGTGAGGCGCGGGATCGCGGCGGCCAGCGCCGCGCGGGTCCTCTCGTGCTCGGAGACGGGATCGAACGTCATGACGGTGCCCATGCGACTCCCCCAAGCTGCGGACGGGCCCGCAGATTACCGCCGAGTAGCGCGACGGCGATAGACACCGAAGACACTGATGGCCGCGCACCGATGGCCGGGGGCGATCGGCCGGCCGAGGATCGAGCCATGTTCAACGGCGCGCACGTGATTCTCTACACCCGGGACGCGGAGGCCGACCGCGACTTCCTCAAGGACGTCGTCGGCTTCGACCATGTGGACGCCGGCCGGGGCTGGCTCATCTTCAAGCTGCCGCCCGCCGAGATCGCCGTGCACCCCACGGAGGGCGAGCCGAAGCACGAGGTCTATCTGATGTGCGAGGACATCACGAGCACCCTGACGACCCTGGAGGACCGGGGCGCCGAGATCTCACGCCCCATCACCGACCAGGGCTGGGGCCTGCTCGCGGCCGTCCGGCTGCCGAGCGGCACCGAACTCCCCCTGTACGAACCGCGTCACCCGACCGCGCACACCCTGTCACCCTGACGGCCTACCCCAATGACGATCACCATCTCATATCTGAGATAACGTGACGCCATGGCAGACGACTACCTCGTACGCATCGGCAAGCTCATCCGTGACGCCCGTCAGCACCGCGGCTGGACACAGACGCAGCTTGCCGAGGCGCTGGCCACGAGCCAGAGCGCCGTCAACCGGATCGAGCGCGGCAACCAGAACATCAGCCTTGAGATGATCGCCAGGATCGGCGAGGCCCTCGACAGCGAGATCGTGTCCCTGGGTTACGCGGGACCGATGCACCTTCGCGTCGTCGGACGCCGCCGGCTCTCCGGAGCCATCGACGTCAAGACGAGCAAGAACGCCTGTGTCGCGCTGCTCTGCGCCTCGCTCCTCAACAAGGGCCGCACGGTCCTGCGCCGGGTCGCCCGCATCGAGGAGGTCTTCCGGCTCCTGGAGGTCCTCAACTCCATCGGCGTGCGCACCCGCTGGATCAACGACGGGGTCGACCTGGAGATCGTGCCGCCCGCCGAGCTGGACATGGAGTCCATCGACGCCGAGGCCGCGATCCGCACCCGCTCGATCATCATGTTCCTCGGCCCGCTGCTGCACCGCATGGACCGCTTCAAGCTGCCGTACGCCGGCGGCTGCGACCTCGGTACGCGCACGATCGAGCCGCACATGATCGCGCTGCGCCGCTTCGGCCTGGAAGTCACCGCGACCGACAACCTCTACCACGCGCAGGTCGAGCGCTCGGTCTCCCCCGACCGCCCGATCGTCCTGACCGAGCGCGGCGACACGGTGACCGAGAACGCGCTGCTCGCCGCCGCCCGCCACGACGGCGTGACGGTCATCCGCAACGCCTCCTCCAACTACATGGTCCAGGACCTGTGCTTCTTCCTGGAGGCGCTGGGCGTCCGGGTCGACGGCATCGGCACGACCACCCTCACGGTGCACGGCATCGCCCAGATCGACGTCGACGTCGACTACTCCCCCTCCGAGGACCCGGTCGAGGCGATGAGCCTGCTGGCCGCGGCGGTCGTCACCGAGTCGGAGCTCACGATCCGCCGGGTCCCGATCGAGTTCATGGAGATCGAGCTCGCGGTCCTGGAGGAGATGGGCCTCGACCACGACCGCTCGGCCGAGTACGCCGCGGACAACGGCCGCACGCGCCTCGTGGACCTGACGGTCCGCCCCTCCAAGCTGGAGGCGCCGATCGACAAGATCCACCCGATGCCCTTCCCGGGCCTGAACATCGACAACGTCCCCTTCTTCGCGGCCATCGCGGCCACGGCGCAGGGCAAGACACTCATCCACGACTGGGTCTACGACAACCGCGCCATCTACCTCACCGACCTCAACCGCCTCGGCGGCCGTCTCCAGCTCCTCGACCCCCACCGCGTCCTGGTCGAGGGCCCCACCCGCTGGCGCGCCGCCGAGATGATGTGCCCGCCGGCCCTGCGCCCCGCGGTGGTCGTCCTCCTGGCGATGATGGCGGCCGAGGGCACGTCGGTCCTCCGGAACGTGTACGTCATCAACCGCGGTTACGAGGAGCTCGCGGAGCGCCTCAACTCGGTCGGTGCGCAGATCGAGATCTTCCGGGACATCTAGGGATATCCCGCGTGCCCTTGAGGCCCCCTCCACTCTTCGCGAGTGAGGGGGCCTTCGCGCTGTGGGTCAGCGGGCCGTCGGTGCGGTCGGGTCGAGGTAGGGGGCGCGCGTCGCCTGGCGGGTGAGGAGGGAGGTGCGGTGGTCGGGGGTGGTGGCGAGGTCCAGGGCCGTCCAGGCCATCGCTAGGCCGCCGTCGAGGATCGCGCGGTCGGCCTGGGGGGTCGTGCCGTACCGGGTGAACTCGGGGTTGTGCATGATCGTGTCGCCGCAGTCGTAGCCGATCATGGGATGGATGGTCGGGACGTGGTGCGAGACGTTGCCCATGTCGGTGGAGCCGCCGCGGATCGAGGGGTCCTCGGCCTTGGCGTCGCGGCCCAGGGCGCGGGCCGCGGCGAGGTAGCTTCGGCTCATGGCGAGGTCCTGGCGGAGGTCGGCGTAGTCGTTGCCGACGGCCTCCAGGGCCAGTTCGGCACCGGTGGCGAGGGCGCCGGCCTCGAAGCAGGCGCGGATGCGGGCCTGGAGTTCGCGGAGTTCCTCGCTGGTGCCGGCGCGGCAGTCGTAGTCGGCGGTGGTGCGGGCCGGGATGACGTTGGCCGCCTCGCCGCCGGAGGTGACGATGCCGGAGACGACGGCTCCGGGCCGCATCTGCTGGCGGTACGCGGCGATGGCGACCTGCGCGATCATCATCGCGTCGGCGGCGTTGACGCCGCGCTCGGGCATCGCCGCGGCGTGCGCGGAGCGGCCCGTGTAGCCGACCTGCCAGCTGCTGATGGCGAGCGAGCTCATACCGACGGAGTCCGAGGGCGCGGCGTGCACCATCATCGCGGCGGCCACGTCGTCGAACGCGCCGCCGCGCAGCATGTCGGCCTTGCCGCCGCCGGACTCCTCAGCCGGGGTCCCCAGGAGCTTGACCGTGATGCCGAGCTCGTCGGCCAGCGGCGCGAGCGCGAGGGCCGCGGTGACGGAGGCGGCGCCGTTGACGTTGTGGCCGCAGGCGTGGCCGATGCCCGGCAGTGCGTCGTACTCGGCACAGATCCCGATGACGAGGTCGCCGCTGCCGGCGGTGGCGGTGAACGCCGTCGGCAGGTCGCACACGCCGCGGGTGACGTCGAAGCCGGCGGCTTCGACGAGCTCGGTGATGCGGCGGGCGGCGCGGTGTTCCTCGTAGGCGAGTTCGGGGTCGGCGTGCAGCTGGTGGCTGAGGGCGAGAACGTCGTCCTGGCGCCGGGTCACGACGTCACGGATGTGTGCGCGCAGCACGTCGGTCGTTGTGGTGGTGGTGGTCATGAGTGGGCCTCGCGGTCCTTCGCGGTGCGGTAGAGCAGGGAGATCGCGGCGCCGGTCAGCGAGACGATCGCGCAGATCGTCCAGGACGTGGTGTAGGCGCCGACCTCGGGCAGGGTCTCGCCGGCCGGCGTACGGGCGGCGAAGACGGTGAGCACGATCGCGGCGCCGACGGAGCCGCCGACGTTGATGAGGAGTTCGTTGATCCCCGAGCCGACCGAGGTCCGGTCGTGGGGGACGGACTCGACGGCGAGGGTGCGGGTGGAGTGCTGGAGGAAGCCGATGCCGAGCCCCGCGACGGCGGTGCCGGTGAGGAACAGCGGCATCGAGCCGTGCCAGGTCAGTGAGGCGACATAGCCGGCGGCCATGAGCAGGGAGCCGGCGCACAGGGTGAGCCGGTCGGAGATCGCGGCGGCGACGGCGGGCGCGACCAGGGCCCCCGCCGCGATGGCGAGGAGGTTGGGCAGCATGGCGAGGCCGATGGCGAACGGGTCGAGGCCGAGGCCGTAGCCGTGCTCGGCGGGGCCGGTGCCCATGAAGACGGGGTTGGCGACCTGGAGGCCGATCATCGGGACGGTGAAGGTCATGGTCACGAGGGAGACGGTGACGACGTTGCGGTGCCGGAACATCCGGACGTCGATCATCGGCTCGGCGGTACGCAGCTCCCCGAGGACCCACAGGGCGGTGACGAGTGCGCCGCCGACGAGGCAGCCGAGGGTGCGCGGCGAGGTCCATTCCCAGTCGGGCAGTCCGCCCATGCCGAGGCCGAGCATGATCGCCACGAGGCCCACGCACAGGAGGATCCCGCCCGCCCAGTCGATCCGTCCGCCGGGTCGCGCCGCGGACTCGGGGAGCAGCGGCCAGGTGACCGCGAGGGCCAGGCCGACGGCCGCGGTGGGGACCCACAGCGCGGCGGTGGGGCTGTCGACCGTACGGGCCACGAAGCCGCTGGCGACCAGGCCGACCGCGATGCCCGCGACGAGCGCGGCGACCATGTAGCTGATCCCGCGCCGGGACTCCGCGTCACCGCCGCCCTTGCCGCCGCGGTTGCGGAGGACGCCGACGAGCAGCGGGAAGAAGCCCGCGAACGCGCCCTGGAGGATCTGGCCGGCGAGCAGCACTCCGAAGGAGCGGCTGAAGCCCACCAGGACCGAGCCGAGCAGGACGATCGCGAGGTTCCAGCGCAGGATGCGCCGGTGGCCGTAGAGGTCGCCCATGCGGGACAGGACCGGGGTGAACGCGACGGACGCGAGCAGGTTGGCGATGCTGATCCAGTTCAGGTCCGCGGCGGTGACCTTGAGGGTCTCCGTGAGGCCCTTCAGCAGCGGGGAGAGGAAGCCCTGGGTGATGCCGCTGGACAGCTCGAGGGCGTCACCGCCGAGGTCGCCGTACGCTGCGCCCCCGGGCGCGTGCACGACACCGCGCTGGCCCTCGCCCGGCGGCCCGAGGCGCGGTCCGTGGAAGTCGCCACCGGCGCGCTCGACGTGTTCGCCGAGCTGAACGTGCCCGACCACGACGCCCTGCTCACCCTCGTCGACGCGGGGATCGGCAGACTCGACGGTGTCGTCGACATCCACACCTCGGTGGTCCTGCGGCTGCTCCTCACCGCCAGCGACTGGGCCCCGTACGACGACGAGCCCACGGACGTACGCCGGCACGCCATCGAGGGGCGGCGGCTGCCCGAGCCACCGGTGGTCGACGAGCTCGACCGGCGCCTGGTCGCGCTGCTCCGCCGCGACGCCCGGATGTCGACCACCCGGCTGGCCCGCGAGCTCCGGGTCGGCGAGACCACCGCGCGCCGCCGGCTGGGCCGCCTGATGGCCTCCCACGTCCTCCACCTACGGCTGCACGCGGAGCCCGAGGTGCTCGGCTACCCGGTCGAGGCTCGGTTCAGGCTGGCCGTCGCCCACGCCCGCCTCGATGCCGCGATCCGCCGCCTGGCCGAGGAGCCGGCCGTCCGCCATCTCGTGGTCACGACCGGCACGACGGCTCTCCTCGGCTATTCCAGCCACCGCTCGACGCGGGATCTGCACGACTTCACCGCTCGCGTCCTCGGCTCGCTCGACGGCGTCACGTCGGCGGAGGTCGCGGTGCTGATGCGTACCTACAAGCGCGCCGGGTTCCAGTCGGGCCCTTAGTCAAGGGCCGGGGCTTTGGTTAAAGCGTCGGGCCTTGGCCAAGGGCAGCCGGCTGGCCTTGGCCAAGGGCAGCCGGTCGTCCTGCTGTGGCGGCTCAGCCGCCCACGCCCGGTCCCACCCCGCCCTTGAGGCGTTCGATGTCGGAGGCGCGGACCTGGATCACGAAGATGGCTATCAGCGCGCCGACCACGGCAAAGATGGCTGCTGTGACGAAGCCCGCGGTGACGCCGGAGGTGAGTACCTCGTCGCTCCAGGGGGGTGGCAGTTGGCCGGTTCTGGTGAACTGGGCCCTCTCCAGTGGACTCGCCTGGGCCAGGAACGCGGGAACCTGCGTGTCGGCCTCGTTGCGGCTGGCCGTGCCGAAGACCGTCACGAGGATCGACAGGCCGAGCGAACCGCCCACCTGTTGCGTCGCGTTGAGCAGGCCGGAGGCGGCGCCCGACTCCTGGGGCTCGACGTTCGACAGCGCCATGATGGTCAGGGAGACGAACATCAGGCCCATGCCGAGGCCGAAGACGAGGATCGGTCCGAGGATGCTGCCCAGATACGTGGAGTCGACATCGGTGAGTGTCAGCCAGGACAGGCCGGCCGCGGCGAGGATGGAGCCCACCACCATGAAGGGTTTGGGTCCGTATTTGGGCAGCAGGTTGGAGGTGAAGCCGGCGCCGACCGCGATGATGGCACTGATCGGCAGGAAGGCGAGACCGGCGTCCAACGGACTGAAGCCGAGGACCTGTTGGACGAACAGGGTCAGGAAGAAGAACATCCCGAAGATCGCCGCCGCCAGGCAGAGCATGATCGCGTAGGTGCCCGACCGGTTGCGGTCGGCGAACATGTGCAGCGGGGTGATGGGCTGCTGGGAGCGGCGCTCGATCAGGATGAACAGGCCCAGGAGCACCACCGCGGCGCAGAACGAGCCGATCGTGTACGGGTCGCGCCAGCCCTCCTGGGCGGCGCGGATGAATCCGTACACCAGCGCCACCATGCCGAGCGTCGAGGTCAGCGCGCCCACGAGGTCGAAGTGGCCGGGGTGCCGCTCGGACTCCTTGACATGGCGCGGGGTGAGGAAGGCGATCAGCAGGGCGATCGGCACGTTGACGAAGAAGATCCAGCGCCAGTCGAGCCATTCGACGAGCATGCCGCCCGCGACCAGACCGATCGCGCCGCCGCCGGCCGAGACGCCCGCGAAGACGCCGAAGGCCCGGTTACGCTCCGGGCCTTCGTCGAACGTCGTGGTGATGAGGGAGAGCGAGGTCGGGGAGGCTATCGCGCCGCCGACGCCCTGGAGGGCGCGGGCCGCGAGGAGTTGCCACTCGCTCTGCGCGAGTCCGCAGAACAGTGAGGCCAGTCCGAAGAGCAGCACACCGAAGATGAACACGCGCCGCCGCCCCAGGATGTCGCCGGCGCGTCCGCCCAGGAGGAGCAGACCGCCGAAGGTCAGGGTGTAGGCGTTGACAACCCAGGACAGGCTGGTCGTGGAGAAGTCCAGCGCGGTCTGGATGTGCGGGAGGGCGATGTTCACGATGGTGATGTCGAGGACCACCATCAGCTGACACGAGGCGATCACGAACAGGGCGATGCCCTTGCCGTCATTGCCCCTCTTACGGGGGGCGGTCGCCGTCGGAGTCTGCGGCTCGGGTGTTCTACTCATGGCAGTTCATGGCGCATCGCGCCCTCACCTGACGGGGCCGTGGGCCGGTCAGTCCACCTTTCGACACTAAGCCAGGGCTGTTCGGGTGACCAGTTGATCAAGCGGGGGTGGGTTCCTCCAGGACCGCGAAGCCGTCCAGCTCCACCCGCGCCTGTTCGTCCCAGAGTCGTACGACTCCGATGACGGCCATCGCCGGATAGTCACGGCCCGCCAACCTGCGCCAGATACGGCCGAGTTCGGCGGCGTGGGCACGGTAGTCGTCGACGTCGGTGGTGTAGACGGTGACGCGCGCGAGGTCGGCCGGGGTGCCGCCGGCGTGGCGCAGGGCGGTGAGGAGGTTGCCGAGGGCGGTGGTGAACTGCTCGGGGAGGGTCTCCCCCACGACCTTGCCCTCGCTGTCGAGGGCGGTCTGTCCGGCGAGGAAGACCAGGCGGGTGCCGGTGGCGGTGACGGCGTGTGAGAAGCCGGTGGGCGGGGCGAGTTCGGCCGGGTTGTGGCGGTGGAGGCTCATGCGGACACCGGCCTCTCGGGACGGGCGTCCGTAACCGTCGGGTGGCTCGCGTGCGTCGGGTGGCTCGCGTGGCTCGCGTGGGACGCGTGGGACGCGTACAGCTCCTTGGCGATGATCGCGCGCTGGACCTCCGTGGCCCCCTCGTAGATCCGGGGTGCGCGCACCTCGCGGTAGAGGTGTTCCAGGAGGTGGCCGCGTTGCAGGGCGGCCGCGCCGTGCAGCTGGACGGCGGCGTCGACGACGTACTGCGCGGTCTCGGTGGCGAGGAGTTTGGCCATGGCGGAGCGCCTCGGCACGTCCGGGTCGCCGCTGTCGTACGCGGTGGCCGCCGCGTACACGAGGAGGCGGGCGGCCTCCGTGCGGGTGGCCATCTCGGCGATGCGGTGGGAGACGGCCTGGAGGTCGGCGAGGACGCCGCCGAAGGCGGGGCGGGCGGCGGTGTGGGCGACGGCGGCGTCGAGGGCCGCCTGGGCCATGCCGACGGCGAAGGCCCCGACGCTGGGCCGGAAGAGGTTGAGGGTGTGCATGGCGACCCGGAAGCCCCGGTCCGGTTCGCCGAGGAGGTCCTCGGGACCGACGGGCACGCCCTCGAAGGTGAGGGTGCCGATGGCGTGCGGGGAGAGCATGTCGAGGGCCTCGCCGCCCAGCCCCGGGCGGTCGGCGGGGACGAGGAACGCGGTGACGCCACGGGCGCCCGCGCCCCGGGTGGTGCGGGCGAAGACGGTGGCGAAGTCGGCCTCGGGGGCGTTGGAGATCCAGCGTTTCTCGCCGTGCAGGCGCCAGCCGCCGCGCCCGTCGGGGACGGCGTCGAGGGCGAGGGCGGCGGCGTCGGAGCCGGCGCCGGGCTCGGAGAGGGCGAAGGCCGCGACCGCCCGTCCCGCGGTGGCCTCGGGGAGCCAGCGGGCGCGCTGAGCGTCGGTGCCGAAGGCGGCGACCGGGTGGGTGCCGAGGCCCTGGAGGGCGAGGGCGGTCTCGGCCTCGGTGCAGGTCTGGGCGAGGGATTCGCGCAGGAGGCAGAGGTCGAGGGCGCCCGCGTCGAAGAGGCGGGTGAGGAGGCCGAGTTCGCCGAGGGCGGCGACGAGGGGGCGGTTGACGCGGCCCGGCTCGCCCTTCGCGGCGAGCGGCGCGAGGTGGTCGGCGGCGAGTGCGCGGAGCTCCGCACACCAGGTGATCTGTCCCGGATCGAGCGAGAATGCGGGCATGTGGGCCCTCTCCGACGCCCTGCGGCGCCCTTGTCGCTGCACCGTACGGCGCCGTCCGTGCGCCGCTCGACGCGTCTGTCCCCGCGCCGCCGGGCAGCTCCGTACCGACGCCGCTCCGTACGCCCTTCCGCGCCCCTCCGCCGGACGCTCTTGTCGCGAACCGTTGACTGTCGTCACCAACACGATACGCTCGTGTGGCGTTGAGCGACCCCACCACGACAGGGGGACGGACTCATGGAGCTGACACCCTCGGCCCATCTCGACACCTTCGCCCGCGACGGACTGCCTCCGCCGGAGCGCTGGCCGCACCTCCTCTTCGAGCTGCCTGAGCTCGCGTACCCCGACCGGCTCAACTGCGGGGCGGAGCTCCTCGACCGCACGGTGGAACGATTCGGCACGGACCGGCCCGCCTTCCTCGACGCCGAGGGCCGGATCTGGAGCTACGGAGACCTCCTCGACCGCGTCGACCGCATCGCCCACGTCCTCACCTCCGACCTGAAGGTGCGGCCCGGCAACCGCGTGCTCCTGCGCGGCCCGACCACCCCCTGGCTCGCCGCCTGCTGGCTCGCCGTGATGAAGGCCGGCGGCGTCGCCGTCACCGTCCTGGCCCAGCAGCGCGCACCCGAACTGGCCGTGATGGCCGAAGCGGCGCGCTGCACCCACGCGCTCTGCGACGCCCACTCCCTCGACGAGCTCCTCGCCGCCCGGATCCCGGACCTGCGCGTCACCCCCTTCGGCGGGGACGGCCCGGACGACCTGCTGGCCCTCGCAGCCCGCCACGACGGCCGGTACGAGGCGGTGGCGACCGCCGCCGACGACGTGGCACTCATCGCCTTCACCTCCGGCACCACCGGGCAGCCGAAGGGCTGCGTCCACTTCCACCGGGACGTCCTCGCCGTCGCCGACACGTTCTCCGCGCACGTCCTGCGCCCGCGGCCCGACGACGTCTTCGCCGGTTCGCCGCCGCTCGCCTTCACGTTCGGCCTCGGCGGGCTCGTCGTCTTCCCCCTGCGCGCCGGGGCGAGCGCGGTCCTCCTCGAACAGGCGGGCGCCCGGCAGCTGCTCGCGGCGATCGAGCGGCACCGGGTCTCGGTGCTCTTCACCGCCCCGACGGCCTATCGCGTCATGCTCGACGAGCTGGCCGGCGAAGGCGCCCCGGACGTCGGTTCGCTGCGGCGCTGCGTCTCCGCCGGCGAGAACCTCCCCGAGGCGACCTGGAACGCCTGGTACGGCCGGACCGGCCTGCGCCTGATCAACGGAATCGGCGCGACCGAGCTCCTGCACATCTTCATATCGGCCGCCGACGGCGACATCCGCCCCGGCACCACGGGCCGCCCGGTGCCCGGCTGGCAGGCCAGGATCGTGGACCGGGAGGGCCGGGAGGTCCCGGACGGCGAGGAGGGGCTGCTCGCCGTGCGCGGACCGGTGGGCTGCCGCTATCTCGCCGATCCGCGCCAGGCGGATTACGTACGGGACGGCTGGAACGTCACGGGCGACACGTACGTCCGCAGGCCCGACGGCTGGTTCCGGTACGTCTCACGGGCCGACGACATGATCATCTCGGCCGGGTACAACATCGCCGGGCCGCAGGTGGAGGAGGTGCTCCTCGACCATCCCGACGTCGTCGAGACGGCGGTCGTGGGCCGCCCAGACGAGCTGCGCGGCCAGGTCGTCGTCGCGTACACGGTCGTACGGGACGGGGTGCCGCGCGACTCCGGCACGGCCGCCGCGCTGCGGGCCTTCGTCCGCGCCCGCCTCGCCCCGTACAAGTCACCCCGCCGGATCGTCTTCCTCGACGCGCTGCCACGCACCGCGACGGGCAAACTGCAGCGCTTCCGGCTGCGTGATCCGGTCTGATCCGGCGCCGAGCACATCCGGCCAACCCCCTAAAGTGATCACGTGGCCGAGCAGCACACTCCCCGATCCCTGATCGTCTCCCTCTACGGCGCGTACGGCCGTGGGCCCGACGAGTCCCCCATGCCGGTGGCCGCGCTGATCCGGCTGCTCGGGAGGCTCGGTGTGGACGCGCCCTCGGTGCGCTCCTCGGTCTCGCGGCTGAAGCGGCGCGGGCTGCTGCTGCCGCGGCGGACGGCGGACGGCGCGGCCGGGTACGCCCTGTCGGAGGACGCCCGGCGGCTCCTCGACGACGGCGACCGCCGGATCTACGCCCGTACGGAGCCCAAGCTGTCCGACGGCTGGGTCCTGGCCGTCTTCTCGGTGCCCGAGGCGGAGCGGCACAAGCGGCACCTGCTGCGCTCCCGGCTCGCCCGGCTGGGCTTCGGCACGGCGGCGCCGGGGGTCTGGATCGCCCCCGCCCGGCTGTACGAGGAGACGCGTAACGCCCTGGAGCGGCTGGAGCTCTCGACGTACGTGGACCTCTTCCGGGGCGAGCACCTGGGGTACGCGGCGACGGCCGAGGCGGTGGCCCGCTGGTGGGACCTGCCCGCGATCGCGGGGCTGCACGAGGAGTTCCTCGCGGCCCACGAGCCGGTCCTGCGGTCCTGGCGGTCGGCGCCGGGAGGCCCGGAGGACGCCTATCGGGCGTATCTCCTCGTCCTGGACTCCTGGCGCCGCCTGCCGTACGCGGACCCGGTCCTGCCGGCGGAGCTGCTCCCCGACGACTGGCCGGGCCGCCGCTCGGCGGAGGTCTTCGCCGCCCTGCACGAGCTGCTGTGGGACCGGGGTGCGGAGTTCGTCCGCCCGTTCGTCAGCGGGGACCCCGCGAGCCCGGCCTGATCGGCAAGACGCCCCCTAGAACATGGTGTTGTCGTTCTCGGAGGTGGGCGGGACGACCTGGAGGACGTCCCAGTGTTCGACGATCCTGCCGTCGGCGTCGAAGCGGAAGATGTCGATGCCCGCGTACTCCTCGTCGGGCCAGACCTGACGGCAGTGCAGGACGACGTGGTCGTCCTCGGCGAATGCCCGCTGGTACTCGACGCGCTTGCCCGGGTACTCGGCGGCCATGCGCTCGAAGTAGTCGATGAACGCCTGTTTGCCGTCGCCGACGTGTGGGTTGTGCTGGGTATAGGTGTCGCCGACGTACTGCTCGACGGCCTCGGCGGGGCGGCACTGGTTGAACATCAGGTCGTAGAACGCCTTGGCCGTCGCCTTGTTCTTCTCCGGGTCGCTCATGGTGCCACCGTAGGTCCGGCGGTCACGTGCGGCGCGGTGAGCGCGTCGGGCAGGTGGCGTCACTCTTCTCAGGCGCTCTCGCGGTAGGGCGCCCTCTGTACCGTCATCGCCCGCAGCAGGCAGACGAGTCCCGCCACCGACAGGATCGAGCGGACCGTGTTCCACGCGACCCAGGAGTCCTCGAAGGCGGACCGGGCCGCCGCCGGGTCGCTCGTGGTCGCGAGGGCTTCGTTGAGGGGGACGTTCGCCGCCGTGGTGACCAGGAAGACCGCCACGCACAGGACGAACCCGGCGAGCGTCCAGGCTCGGGCCCTGGTGGCCCGGTGCTGCCAGGCGGCCACGCCCGTGAGGATCGGCGCCCCGATGAACGCGGTGAAGAAGACCGGGTTCTGGATCACTTCGTTGATGTTCCGCATGACCTCCACGAAGACCCGGTCGTCGCTGCGCGCCAGCGCCGGCATCACCGAGCAGACGTACGCGAACAAGAGTCCCGCGACCAGTCCGGTCGCCACCGTCGCCGCGCCGAGGACCGCCCCGGCACCTTTCCCGCCCCTGTTTTGTGTCATGTCCCCATTCAAGAGCAGTGGCACCGCGCGGACCATCGTTTCGCGTCGCACCGGCATGCGCGAGCGTCCACGGTCGACCGGGCGGTCCTACTCGCGGCGGCCCGTCGGGGGCGGGCGGCTGCCCGCGCGGTACGGGGCCGGCCAGGGCGCGGCCGGGCCCTCGTAGCCCTGTTCGGCCGCCGCGTGGAGGGTCCAGTGCGGGTCGAAGAGATGCGGGCGGGCGAGGGCGCAGAGGTCGGCGCGACCCGCCAGGAGCAGGGAGTTGACGTCGTCCCAGGAGGAGATCGCGCCGACGGCGACGACGGGGACGCCGACCGCGCTCCGGATCCGGTCGGCGTACGGGGTCTGGTACGAGCGGCCGTACTCGGGGCGTTCGTCGGGGACGACCTGGCCGGTGGAGACGTCGATCGCGTCGGCTCCGTGGGCGGCGAAGGCGCGGGCGATCGTGACGGCTTCCTCGGCGGTGGTGCCGCCCTCGGCCCAGTCGGTCGCCGAGACGCGCACGGTCATGGGGCGGTCCTCGGGCCACACCTCCCGTACGGCGTCGAAGACTTCGAGCGGGAAGCGCAGCCGGCCTTCCAGGGTGCCGCCGTAGGCGTCGGTGCGGTGGTTGGTGAGCGGGGAGAGGAAGCCGGAGAGCAGGTAGCCGTGTGCGCAGTGGAGTTCGAGGAGGTCGAAGTCGCAGCGGGCGGCCCGGCGGGCCGCGGCGGTGAACTCCTCGCGTACGGAGGCGAGTCCGGCGCGGTCGAGGGCGCGCGGGGTCTGGTTGACGTCCGCCCTGTACGGGAGGGGTGAGGCGGCGACGAGCGGCCAGTTGCCCTCGGGCAGCGGCTGGTCGATGCCCTCCCACATGCGCCGGGTGGAGCCCTTGCGGCCGGAGTGGCCGAGCTGGACGCCGAGCGCCGTGCCGGGCGCCTGGGCGTGGACGAAGGCGGTGATCCGGGCCCAGGCGTCGGCCTGTCCGTCGGTCCACAGGCCGGAGCAGCCAGGGGTGATGCGACCCTCGGCGCTCACGCACACCATCTCGGTCATGACGAGTCCGGGGCCGCCGAGGGCCCTGGCCCCCAGGTGGACGAGGTGGAAGTCGCCCGGGACGCCGTCCTCGGCGACGTACAGGTCCATGGGCGAGACGACGATCCGGTTGCGGAGGGTGAGCCCGCGCAGTCGGAAGGGGGTGAACATGGGCGGGGTCCCTGGCGGGCAGCCGAAGTCGTGCTCGACCGTGTCGGTGAAGGCCGGGTCGCGCAGCCGCAGGTTGGCGTGGGTGACGCGGCGGCTGCGGGTGAGGAGGTCGAAGGCGAAGCGGCGGGGCGGCCGGTCGACGCGGCCGGCGAGCTCCTCGAACCAGCGGAGGCTGGCCAGGGCGGCGCGCTGGGTGGACTCGACGACGGGGCGCCGTTCGGCCTCGTAGGCGGTCAACGCCTCGGCGAGGGTGGGGTGTTCGCCGAGCTGCCGGGCGAGGGCGAGGGCGTCCTCGACGGCGAGCTTGGTGCCGGAGCCGATGGAGAAGTGCGCGGTGTGGGCGGCGTCGCCGATGAGGACGGTGTTGCCGTACGACCAGCGCTCGTTGACGACCGTACGGAACGCGGTCCAGGCGGAGTTGTTCGCGCGGAGCTCCCGGCCGCCGAGCGCCTCGGCGAAGATCTTGGCGCAGCGGGCGGTGGACTCGGCCTCGTCGAGTTCGTCGAACCCGGCGGCCCGCCAGACCTCCTCGCGCATCTCCACGATGACGGTGGAGGAGTCCGCGGAGAAGGGGTAGGCGTGGAGCTGCATCACGCCGTGCTCGGTCTCGGCGGTCTCGAAGCGGAACGCTTCGAAGGGGAAGTCCGCGGCGAGCCAGATGTAGCGGCAGCGGTGGGTGGTGACGGTGGGGCGGAAGTGGTCGTCGTGGGCCTCGCGGGTGCGGCTGTGGACGCCGTCGGCGGCGATGACGAGGTCATGAGCGGTCGCGAGCTCGGCGGCGGGCGGGGCCTCGGCGCGGAAGCGGAGTTGTACGCCGAGCTCGGTGCAGCGGGCGTGCAGGAGTTCCAGGAGGCGGCGGCGGCCGAGGGCGGCGAAGCCGTGGCCGGTGGAGGTCGTGCGGTTGCCCCGGTGGACGACGTCGATGTCGTCCCAGCGGACGAGCTCGCGGCGGAGCGCCTCGTACACGGCGGGGTCGGTGTCCCGGATGCCGCCGAGGGTCTCGTCGGAGAGGACGACGCCGAAGCCGAAGGTGTCGGAGGGCGCGTTCCGCTCCCAGACGGTGACCTCGCGGGCCGGGTCGAGCCGTTTGAGGAGGGCGGCGGCGTAGAGCCCGCCGGGTCCGCCCCCGATGACGGCGATCCGCAGGGGCGGCCCGGCCTCGGGCGTCGGGGTGCGGGCCGCTCTGGGCGTCGCGGGGCGGGCCACCCCGGGCGTCGGAGGGCGGGCCGTTGCGGGCGTCGGCTCGGGGCGGGGGGTCATGGTCAGCGGCCCTGCCACTTCGGGGGGCGCTTCTCGGTGAAGGCCGCGTGGAACTCCGCGTAGTCCTCGCCGTGCATCAGCAGGGCCTGTGTCGCCGCGTCCATCTCGATGGAGGCCGCGAGCGGCATGTCCAGCTCCGCCGAGAGCAGGGCCTTCGTCTGGGCGAGCGCCAGCGCCGGGCCGTCCGCGAGCCGGCGGGCGAGTGCGGCGGCGCGGGTGTCGGCGGCGCCCTCCTCCGTCAGCTCGCTCAGCAGGCCGATGCGCTCGGCCTCGGCCGCCAGGACCGGTTCGCCGAGCATGAGGAGCCGGGTCGCGTGACCGAGCCCGACGACCCGGGGCAGCAGGTAGGCCGCGCCCATGTCCCCGCCGGAGAGGCCTACCCGGGTGAAGAGGAAGGCGAAGCGGGTGGTGGGGTCGGCGATCCGGAAGTCGGCGGCGAGGGCGAGGACGGCCCCGGCACCCGCGGCGACGCCGTGCAGCGCGGCGACGACCGGGAAGGGGCACTCGCGGAGCGCCCGGACGACCTGTCCGGTCATCCGGTTGAAGTCGAGGAGCCGGGCGGTGTCGAGCGAGAGCGTGGCGCCGATGATCTCGTCGACGTCACCGCCCGAGCAGAAGCCCCGCCCCTCGCCGCCCAGCACGAGGGCGCGTACGGCGCGCTCCCGGGACAGCTCGGCGAGCAGGTCGCGCAGGTCGGCGTAGGCGCCGAAGGTGAGGGCGTTGAGCTTCGCGGGGCGCGCGAGCGTCACGGTGGCGACGCCCTCGTCGAGGTCCAGGCGCAGGTGCCGCCAGCGTTCGGTGCGGGTCGCGGAGCCGGTAAAGGGGCTCATCCGGAACGGCCTCCTTCCTCCACCCGGAGGGTATCACTCAACTGTGACTGTCGTCACGAGCGCGCGATAAAGGAGGTGTGTGCTCAGGCCCCACAAGGTCCCGGGAGAGAGATGACCGAAGTCCCTGGCGCCCGGGGAGGGGGGCCCTGGGAACGGGATCTTGTACCTCGTAAGGTTGAAACCAGGACGTCTCGGGGTGCCTCCACCCCACTCGCCCACCTGCCGCCCCTCGGTGAAGGGAGCCCTGCCACCCATGCCCGAAGCCACCGGACCCGCCGCCTCCTGGCGCATCCACCTGCCCCACACGACCGCCGCCGTGCCGATCGCCCGCGCCCTGATCCGTACCGCCCTCAACGACATCGCCCCCGGGGCGGCCGCCCTGCCCGACGGGGACACCGCGGAGCTGCTCACCGCCGAGCTCGTCGCCAACGCCGTCGAGCACACCGCGGGCCAGGGCCCGATCGAGCTGGTCGTCGAGCTGCTGGCCGCGCCCGGCGGCTGCCAGATAGAGGTGCACGACTCCGAGCCGGCCGGCCCCGGCGAGCTCGCCTGTCCCGACCCAAACGCCGAGGTCGACCCCTGGCAGGAGCACGGCCGCGGCCTCCTCCTGATCCGCGCGCTGAGCAGCGACTGCGGCCATCGCCCGACCGCGCACGGCAAGGCGGTGTGGTTCACGCTCCCCGGAATTCCGGCTCAGCGCCGCCGCCAGGAGCCCTGAGCTACAGCGGAACGGGGACGGCCGCGGTCACGACGGGTTCGCCAGGGTGGCCACCAGGACCGCCTTGATGGTGTGCATGCGGTTCTCGGCCTCGTCGAAGACGACGGAGTGCGCCGACTCGAAGACCTCGTCGGAGACCTCCAGCTCGGTCAGACCGTGCCGGGCGTGGATGTCGCGGCCGACGGCCGTGCCGAGGTCGTGGAAGGCCGGCAGGCAGTGCAGGAACTTGACGTCCGGGTTCCCGGTGGCCCGCAGCACGTCCATGGTCACGGAGTACGGGGCGAGGGCGGCGATCCGCTCGTCCCAGACCTCCTTGGGCTCGCCCATCGACACCCAGACGTCGGTGGCCACGAAGTCGGCGCCCCGGACCCCGTCCGCCACCGACTCGGTGAGCGTGATCGTGGCGCCGCTGGCCTCGGCGAGCTTGCGGGCGGCGGCGACGATTCCCTCGGCCGGCCAGTACGCCTCCGGGGCGACGATCCGCACGTCCATGCCGAGCAGGGCTCCGGCGACGAGGTAGGAGTTGCCCATGTTGAAGCGGGCGTCGCCGAGGTAGGCGAAGGCGATCCCGTCGAGCGGCTTGTCGGTGTGCTCGGTCATGGTGAGCACGTCGGCGAGCATCTGGGTGGGGTGCCAGTCGTCGGTGAGGCCGTTGAAGACGGGGACCCCGGCGAACGCCGCGAGCTCCTCGACGGCGTCCTGGCTGTCGCCCCGGTACTCGATGCCGTCGAACATCCGGCCGAGGACACGGGCGGTGTCCTTGACCGACTCCTTGTGGCCCATCTGGGAACCCGAGGGGTCCAGGTAGGTGGTGGAGGCGCCCTGATCGGCGGCGGCGACCTCGAAGGCGCAGCGGGTGCGGGTCGAGGTCTTCTCGAAGATGAGGGCGATGTTCCTGCCGCGCAGCCGCTGGACCTCGGCGCCCGCCTTCTTGGCGGCCTTGAGCTCGGCGGAGAGCGCGATCAGGCCGCGGAACTCCTCGGCGGTGAAGTCCAGCTCCTTGAGGAAGTGGCGGCCGATGAGGTCAGTGGCCATGGGACGCGCTCCTGGGGTACGGGTCGAGGGGACGGGCGGCGGCTGAGGCGGCGGGCGATCGACAGAGCGACGACCGGCCGCGGACCCTGGAAGTCTATACGTACATCAGCATTTATATACAGCCTTGGTGCCCTCTCCGCCTGTGGGGAAGGACTCAGATCGCGTCCCGCTCCACCGGGCAGCTCATACAGCGCGGACCGCCCCTCCCCCGGCCCAGCTCGCTCCCCGGGATCTCGATCACCTCGATGCCCTGCTTGCGCAGATGGGTGTTGGTGGTGACGTTCCGCTCGTACGCCACGACCACCCCCGGCTCCACGGCGAGGACGTTGCACCCGTCGTCCCACTGCTCACGCTCCGCCGCGTGCACGTCCTGCGTCGCCGTCAGGACCCGGATGTCCTGGAGCCCGAGGGCCGCGGCGATGGCGCTGTGCATCTGCTCCGGCGGATGGTCGGTCACCCGCAGGGACTGCCCCGCGTCGCCGGGTTCGATCGTGTACGAGCGGAGCATGCCGAGCCCCGCGTACTGCGTGAACGTGTCCTGGTCGACCATCGTCATCACCGTGTCCAGGTGCATGAACGCGCGCCGCTTCGGCATGTCGAGCGCGACGATCGTGCGCGCCGAACCGGCCGCGAACAGCCCCCGGGCCAGCATCTCCACCGCCTGCGGAGTGGTGCGCTCGCTCATCCCGATGAGCACGGCGCCGTTGCCGATGACCAGGACGTCCCCGCCCTCGATCGTCGACGGGTAGTCGCGCTGCCCCTCCGACCAGTGGTGGAAGGGACCCGCCTCCGGGCCCGCGAAGAGCGGGTGGTGTCCGTAGATCGCCTCGAAGTGCACCGTCTCGCGCTGCCGGGCCGGCCAGCGCATCGCGTTGATCGAGACGCCGTCGTAGATCCAGGCCGAGGTGTCCCGGGTGAAGATGTGGTTCGGCAGCGGCCCGAGGACGAAGTCGTCCAGGTCGAGGGCGTGGAAACGCACCGACGTCGGCTCCCGGTGCGCCGCCAGGAACTCCCGCTTCGTCATACCGCCGACGAGCGCCTCGCCGAGCGCCCCGGCCTCCAGCGAGTCGAACGCGGCGCGCAGGTGGTCGGCGGCCAGCGGCCCGTACTCCTTCTCGTCGAAGACCCGGTCCAGGACCAGCGCGCGGGCGGCGGGCACCTCCAGGGACTCGCGCAGCAGGTCGCCGAAGAGATGCACCTCGACCCCGCGGTCGCGCAGCACGTCGGCGAAGCCGTCGTGCTCCTGGCGGGCCCTGCGCACCCAGAGCACGTCGTCGAAGAGGAGGGCGTCCTTGTTCGACGGCGTGAGCCGCTTCAGCTCCAGATCGGGACGGTGGAGGATGACGCGGCGCAGCCGCCCGGTCTCGGAATCGACATGGAATCCCATGGGCCCATCCTGACGGAGCCGGGCGGCCTGGGCCCGTCTTTCGGGCCTTCGAACCCGGGTCACGGCGGCGCGGTGCGGCGAGGCCGTCGGGTGGCGCGGTGCGGCGGCACTGTCCGCTGGAATCACCTCATGACGGTGGCGACGAAGATCGCGGCGAGAAGGAGGGCGAGCACGACGGCGGTACGGCTCAGGAAGCGCCGGGTGTAGCCGTTGACCGACTCGTCGTCCTGCGCCGTGTAGGGGACGGCTCGGGGTGCGCTCGGGTGTGTCGGCGCGCCGGGCGGTGGAGTGTGGCCGGGCGGTGGGGTGTGGCCGGGCTGGGGCGCATGCCCGGGCGGCGGGACATGACCTGGCGGCGGGGTGCGCCTGACGCCGTACGCCTCCTTGAGGAGCGTGAGCCAGACCGCGTCGGGCAGGCCGGGGCGGTCGCCGTCGACGATCTGCCAGAAGGCCTCGCGGGCCGACGGCACGGGACTCGTCCGGAGCCGGGCGAGCAGGGCCGCGACCGTGCCGACCGGGGCGTCACCGCCGCCGAGGATGGGCCGGACCGCCCAGCGGTGCAGCTCGGCCGCGTTGGACGCGCGCTGCTCCTCGGGCGGCTCGGTGCGGTCCTGCTCGGCACCGGGGAGCGCGGCCGCCCAGAGCTCGCGGCCGAGGACCACCTCGCAGAGCTCGCGGCGCGCCGGATGCTCCCAGGACGGCAGGCGGCGGGCGATCTCCCGGAGGAGCAGGGTGACGACCACGTACTTCTGCGGGCGCCGCAGGGCGTCGAGCAGCTCGCGGCTGCCCGCCCGCTCGACGAAGCCGCGGGCCTCCTCCACGTCGTACGCGGTCGGCAGCCGGTGGACGAGCCCGGTCTCGGCCTCCCGCTCCCTCCCCCACGGCAACCTGGCCCACACCCGCCGACCGCCGCCGGCGCCCGGACCGGTCCACTGGGCACCGACGAACGGGAGGACGGGACGGGGGTACGGGTCGTCCGCCCGGTCGGGGGCGGGGTGGGACCGGAGGGGTGCGGGGGTGGGGGTGGGGGTGGGTGCGGAGACGGGCGCGGAACCCGGGTCGGGGGCCGGAGCGCCCTCGCGCGCCGGCATGTCCGTGGCCCAGGGGTCGGCCCCGCCGGGGGCCTCCCCGTGGGAGGTGTCCGTGTACGGCTCCGTCGTGTGCCGGGGCGGGTCCTGGAGGGGGCGGCCGTGGCGGGGCGAGGCCTGGTCGCCGCCGTCCCAGGGCTCCGGAGAGGACGGCGGGTGCCCCGCGTCGGGCGAGACAGGGGGCCAGGCCTGATCCGCCGGCGCGCGGCCGCCGGAGTCCTGGCGAGGGGCCGGGGAGCGCCGCGGGTCCGGCACGGCCGGGTACGTCGCTTCCGGTTCGGCCGTGGAGCGCGGCTCGGGCGCGGCCGGGCGGCCCGCTTCGGGCGCGGCCCGATGCCCCTGCTCCGGTACGGCCCGGGGTCGTCGGTCCGTGGGGGCCCCGGACCGCGCGTCGGCCCCTGACCCGTGCCGCGCGTCCGGTCCTGACCCGTGCCGTGGCTCCGGTCCTGACCCGTGCCGTGGCTCCGGCGTCGCCTGCGACCTCGGCTCCTTCCTTGCCTCGTACCGAGGGTCGGCCGCTGTCTCGGACCGCGGGTCCGGCGCCGGCCCGGAGCGCGCGTCCGGCCCCGACCCTCGCCGTGGCTCCGGCTCCTCCTCGAACCACGGGTCGGGCTCGACCTCGTACCGCCGACCCGGCCCGGACCCGCGCCGCGGTTCCGGCGCCGCTTCCGACCACGGGTCCGGCTCGGGCTCGTACCGCGGCTCCGGATCCGGTTCGTACCGCCGCTCCGGCCCCGGCTCGTACCGCGGTTCCGGATCCGGTTCGTACCGCGGTTCCGGCCCGGGCTCGTACCGCCGCCCCGGCGCGGACCCGCGTCGTGGGTCCGGCGTCGCCCCGTACCGCGGTGCCGGCTCGTCCCCGTACCCCGCCTTCCCCCCGGGTGGGAAGCGCGGTTCCCGGGGTGGCGGGCCGCCGCGGCGGGCCTGGGTGTCGAGGGTGTCCAGGGCTCGGGTCGCCGTGTCGAGGAGGAGGGCGCGGCGGGCGGACGCCGCCTCGTGGAGGGCGACGCCGACCGCGTACTCCCGGCCGCCGCCCTCCTCGACGCCCCGCAGGTGGTGCCGGACGAGCCGGGTCGCCGTCTCCTCCGCCCGGTCGTCGATCCGCTCGCGCGGGTCGACGCGGCGGCGACCCGTGTTGGGGCTCGCCGCGCCCGACCATCGGCCGACGAACACGAAGCGCAGATCGGGCAGTTCGGCCGTGTCGTGGCTGGCGAAGGTCCACCGGCGGTCGATGAGCGCGCCGAACATGCTGTGCAGCCCCCACAGCACGGGGCAGGCGGTGCTGCCCCGTGCGTCCAGGACCGTGAAGCGGTCATCGGGGTTCCGCAGGAACTCCGCGACCGCTCCGGTGAGTTCCTCGACGACGTACGGCAGGGTCTCGTCGAGCTCCCCCTGCCCCTGGCCCGTCGACGGTACGAGGACCTCCTCGCGCACCACCGGCATCCGGCCGCGCACCCCGGCGAGGTACGGAACGTCGGCGCCGTCCCAGTTCCAGGCGTGGAGGCCGAGGCAGACGGCGGGTTCGAGGAGGGCGGGCGAGCCGACGAGCGCGTGGCAGAGCACGGACGACGACCCGTCGGCGTCCGTGAACGGGGTTCGCCGGATCAGCATCACGCCCGGGCGCCGGTGGAGCCGGATCAGGGCGGGCCGGGTCTCGTCGCCGCTCGCGCGCAGCATGGGACCGGAGATCCGGAAGAGGTCCTGCGCCTGCTCCCGGGGCCCGGACCAGGCCACCGGGCCGAAGCCGGTGCTGCCCGAGGCGTTCTCGCTGTCCCAGCGGAAGACGATCTGGTCGACCTCGTTCTCCGACCGTGTCATCGGACGATTCCCTCCGTAGGCTCCGCCCCGGGCAGCAGCCCGCACATGGCGAACAGGGACAGCAGGGGCGCCAGGACCCGGCGCGGCCGGACCCCGTGCGGAAAGCGGTCGCCGCGCGCCTGCCCGCCGGTGGCGGCGACGAAGTGCAGGGAGCAGTTCGCGCAGTCGTCGAAGGGCTTGAGCCAGGCGGGGCTGGCGTGATGGGCGAGGAAGGCGTAGGCGTCCCGGCTCTCGTCCCGCGCCTCGGCGGGGTCGTAGCGGCCGGGCAGGGCCCGGCCGAGCCACCGGTCGACGGTCGGCTCGAAGCGCACGAGGTCGCTCTTGTTGACGGCGAGCGCCGCCGGCGCGGCGACGAGCCCGCCGCGCTGCCTCGGGATGCGGTCGAGCACCGTGGCGAAGGCCTCGTCGCCGAGGTCGCGGCGCCGCAGCCCGCTCTGGTCCCGCACGGGGTCGAGGGAACCGAGACGGAGTGCGCGCAGCGGGTCGACGACGAAGACGAAGGCGTCGACTCCCATGAGGAAGCGGGCCACTTCGCCGTCCTGCGCGAGGTCCTCGCCCGCGAGGTCGAAGAAGACGACCGGCCGGGGCGTCCCACCGCCGGCGGAGACGAGCAGGCCGTCGGCGAAGCGGGCGAAGGTCTGCTGTCCCGTACGGCCCAACTGCCGCCCCTGCTGGAGATTCTGCACGCGCTCCCGCAGATAGGTGCGGTGCGTCTCGGGGTTGAGCGGACGGCTCCGCAGCCCGTACGGGGCGAGGCCGCCGAGTTCGATCTCGCCGAGCATCGCGGCGAGGAGGTGGGTCTTGCCGACGGACGAGCTGCCGACGAGGGCGACGGAGAGCGGCTCGCCGTTGGTGAGGTAGGGCACGGGGAGTTCGTGCTCCTCGTCTCCCTCCACGGTGTGCGGGCACCGGTGGTAGGCCTTGCGGAGGGCGTCCGCGATGTGGGCGGGGCGCCGTTCGCCGCTGAGGTCGAGACGGATGCGGTTGCCCTTGGCGTCGATGGTGACGAGCAGGCGTTCGTCGTACTCGACGGGCAGCAGGCAGTGCGGGCACATCCGGCTCCGCGAGCGCGGTGCCGCCGACGCTTCGAGCGGCGACGCCGGAGCGCCGGGACGGCCGAGGCCCTCCCCGCCGCCGAAGATCCGGTCGATCAGGGTGGTGCGCGAGCGGGGATCCTGCGCGGGGTCCACCACGTCGTCGTCGACGCCGGCATCGGCGTACGGATCCACCCCTGGCGGCGGGCCTCCTTCGAACGCGGCCCGCTTCCTCGCCAGTTGGCGGTCGTACTCGGCGCGGCCCCTGGCGAGCGGGTCGGCGGATCCGGCGGTGGCGGCGAGCGGATCGGGGACGTTCAGGAGCCGCATGAGCTCGGCGGGACGCGGCCGGTCGGCCGCCCTCGGGGAGAAGAGGCCGCTCTGGGCCAGCGCGGCGAGACGACGGTAGTCGGCGAGGTCCCCGGGCGGGCCCTCGCCCCGCCCCGGGCGGCCGGACAGGAGGTAGTAGCCGAGCTGGGCGACGGACCACAGGTCGTCGCGCGGATCGGCCGCCCCGAGCCCCTCGCGCTGCTCGGGCGAAGCCCAGGGCGCGCCGCCGAACGGCTCGCGCGCCTCGCCGGCGCGCAGCGCGGCGAAGGGCTCGCTGAGCCGCACATGGACTCCGTCCCACCGAACGGTGTCGGGCGTGACCGCCCGGTGCACGAGCTCGGCCTTCTCCAGGAGCCGTACGGCGAGGGCGAGTTGCCCGATGATCCGCTCCTGCTCCTCGGGGCCGAGGCGGCCCGCCCACTCGGTGAGCGGTCGGCCGCGGGGCATCCGGTACAGCACGAAGGGCTCGGGCGCGGCCAGGTCGAAGCCGATGACCCTGGCGAGGACGGCCCCGAACTTCTCGTCCCCGTAACGCCGTTCGAGGGAGACCGCGGCAGCGACCTCGCGCTCCAGGAGGCCGTACGCATGAAGGTCGGCCTGCGCGGAGGCCGTCAGCCGGAACTGCAGGACCGGCCATCCCGCACCCAGCGTGGCCCGGCGCGCGAGGATTCCGGGCCGGCCGGGCGGTCTGCGGTCGTCGCCGAACCGGACGGTGAAGCGGACCGGCTCCTCGCGGTGGCTGAGGAACTCCAGCTCCTCGTAGTACGGGTGCGGAGGGCTCATGGGCTCACTCAGGTGGTCGGGGTGGTGGGGGTCGAACGGGTGGCTCTGCGTGGCGTCCGGGCCGGGGGCGTCCGGTTCGTTCAGGTAGATCGGGTTGATCGGATGGTTCGGGTGGTTCGGGTGGTTCGGGTCGTTCGGGTGGATCGGGTCGGTCACGGTTCTCCCGCCTCCTCGGCGCGGACGGTGTGCACGACGTCCGCGCGCAGCGGTACGAGGCGGAGGATGCCGGCGTGCCGTCCCGCACCGGTCCACACGACGCCCTCGGCGGTGCCCCGCCAGATGTCGTCCCCCGCCGCCCCCCGCCGCATCGCCTCGGGCACGAAGCGGACCTGCCGGGCGGCGAGCGGGTCGTGGGAGAGCAGCCGCAGGTGCTCGGGGCCGCAGAGCGCGACCGTGCTGCCGGGGTCGTCCTCGGCGAGCAGCAGCCGGGCCACGGCGTCCGGGGCGACACCGGTGAGGCGGGCCGCGTCGGGCCGCTCGGAGCGGTCGGTGAACGCGGCGAGCGAGGTGACCGCGCCGAGGTCGCGGAGGCCTTCGTACGGAGGCGGGGGCGAGGCCGCCGCATCGCGCTCCAGGCGGATCCGGGCGTCGTCCAGGAGCTCCGTCAGCCGCCGTGCCTGCGCCGTGTGCTCCGTGCCGCCGGGGTCGCGTTCGATGCCCGCCCAGCAGCCGTCGAGGAGGAGGACGGTACCGGCGACCAGGTCGCCGACGAGCGTGTCCACGAGTGCGGGTCCCCCGTCCCCGTACCGCCGCTCCAGCCAGGCCGGAGCGGGCGCGAGCGCGGGCTGCGGGGAGGATGGCGGATGTGGGGACGACTGCGGGTGCGGGGCCGACGGGGGTGACGGCGGCGCGTGGGAGGACGCGGCCGGATTCCGTACCGGCGGCTCCTCGGCCATGTCCGCCCAGCCGTCCTCCTCCCCGCTGTCGCTCCAGTCGTCCCAACTCCAGGTGGCCGTGGTGGTGTCGGCGCCACCGGCCGGGCTCGGACCCGGGCGCGGACCCGACGTGGGCTCCGCGGGTTCGTCGTCCCAGGACGCCCAGTCCCGCGCGGCACGATCCGACGTCCGGTCCGGCGCCGGATCCGACGTCCAGTCCGACGTCCAGTCCGACCCCCGGTCCGGCGCCCTCCCCCCGCCGTACGCGTCGGCGGTCTCCGCGAGGCCGCGCAGCAGGCGGGACACGGCGCCGGCACCGGCCGAGCAGTGGTGGCGCACCTCGGCGAAGAGCCAGTCGTGCACGGCGGTCGTCACGACCAGGGCGTGGATCTCCCGCACGATCCGGCCCGCCTCCTCCGGGTCCGCCCGCGCCCACCAGTCGTCCACCGCCCGGGTCCAGTCCCGCAGCGCGAGCACGACCACGGCCGAGGCGGACACGGCCAGGGCCACGGCACCGGCCCAGACCGGCGGGCCCAGGAACTGGCCGAGGCCCGCCCCGGCGAGGCCGCCGAGGACTCCGCCGACGAGCCGGGGCGCCGCGCCCGTGGCGCCGCCGCCGTCGATCCGCCCGTCCGGCGAACGGTTCGGCCTGTGCCGCAGCATCAGCCAGGCGAGTACGGCGGCGAGGACGCCGACGGCCGGGCCGAGGATCCAGCCGAGCACCGGCCACACCCCGGCGAGCAGCGCGAGGAGGCCGGTCAGCGCGAAGGCCGCGGGCCGCGAGCCGCCGGCCGTGAAGGGATACCGGCCCCCGAGCCGCCGCAGCCGCTCAGGACCGCAGATCGCGTCGAGCCGCGCGAGCCGGGAGGCGCTGCCCGCCGGGGCGGTGCGCGCGGAGAGCGCGGAGAGCCGGGCCGCCACGGAGCGCAGCGGCAGGCCCCGGCCGATCAGGTCGTACGTGTGGTCCCGCAGCGCCGGGACGATCCCGGCCCGGGTGATCTCCCGGGGCAGTTCGGGGAGTTCGACCCCGCGCTCACGGAGCAGCCCGCGGTGCTCGGCGGTGAGCCGGGTGCCGCCCGCGGCTCCGAACGCGTCCGCGACGGCGGTACGGAACCGGGCCAGCTCCTCCGTGAGCCGCTCGATGTCCCCCGGCAGGTCGACGTCACGGCCCGCCCCGCCGAGGAGCCCCGCGACGCCCCGCACCCGGTCGTGACCGTCGACGGCGTCTTCGAGTGCCTCCTGGCAGGCGGCGAGCCGGGCCCCCGCCCGGCCGCCCGCGGGGAGCCAGTCGTGACCGGACAGGGAGCGCGGCACGCCCTCGCCGAGGAGCAGCGCGAGCGTGCCCGGCACCCCTTCCGGGGAGGCGGACCCGGCCGGCACCTCGGGGCCCGTCAGCCCGTCGACGGCCTGCCGCCAGGCCCGTGCGCGGGCCTCGTCGGTGAGGTCGTGCTCCAGGACCCGCACGGCGGGTACGGCCACGCCGTGCACCACCTCCCCGAGCGAGCCGAGGACGGCGTCGAAGACCTCCGGGGTGGCCAGCACCTCGACGAGCGGGCGCAGGACGGCGTCGCCCGAGGGGTCCCACCCGTCGGCCTTGTCGTCGCCTCCGGTGTCGAGGAGCCACAGGACTCCGGCGGCGGGCGGGCGCAGGGTCAGGGTGCGGCGCAGCGTCCGGTCGCCGCCGGCGCCGACGGCCAGACACACGATCTGGGCGGGGCCGTAGGAGGACAGGCGCTCGTAGAGGAGCTGGTGGCCGACGAGCCCGGCGGCCTCGTCGACGACGAGGAAGCGTCGCTCGCCGCCGGGCTGCGGGACGTCCAGCGCCGCGCGGACGGCGGCGCCGGGGTCGTCCGGCCCGCCCGCCCGCAGATCGAGGCAGACGGCATGGCCCGGCAGGGGCCGTTCGGGGAGGACCCGGTGGTTCACTGCTCCTCCTCTTCCAGGTCCCACGGGTACCCGTCGGGTTCGAGCTCGGGCTCGGGCTCCAGCTCCCAGTCCCCGTCGTAGAAGGACCGGCCGGAGCCACCGGACCCGTTGGAGCCGGACCCGTTGGAGCCGCCGGACCGGCCGGAGTCACCGGACCCGCCGAACCGGCCGGGGTCACCGGACCCGCCGGATTCACCGGACGCGCTGGAGCCGCCGAACCGCCCGGAGCCATTGGATCGCCCGGAGCCATCGGACCGGCTGGAGCCGCCGGACCCGCCGGACCCGCCGGACCCGCCGGAACCACGAGCCTGTCCGTACCGCCCCGCGCCCGGCGGAGGCGCCTGCTCAGGCGCCTGCCTCTGCCCGTGCCCCTGGCCCTGGCCCTGGCCTTGCCGCTGGCCCTGGTCTTCCCTCTGGCCCTGCCCTTGCCCTTCCCGCTGGCCCTGCTCCTGACTCGCGGCTCCCACCCCCCGGCTCCGCACTCTCTCCGCTCCCCCCGGCCCGTGCCGGTCGAAGAGGGCGCGGAGGGTGGAGCGGGTCGCGCGGGTCCCGGGCGGGAAGCGCATGTCGAGGGCGCCCGGGAAGGTGACCTCCCAGAACTGCCGCAGCGGGGCGAGCCATTCGACGTCCGTGTCGCCGTACTCGCGGTACTCGGCCTCCAGCCGGTCGAGCAGGACGAGCTGGCGCGGCGCGACCTCCTCCACGAAGTGGGTGAAGAGCCGTGACGGCGGCTGCGGCACCTGCGTGAGGCCCTTGGGCAGGGTGCGCATGAGGCGTTCGCAGAACACCTCGATGATCTGACCCTCGTCGAGCAGTGCCCAGCGCTCGTACGCGCGCAGCATCCCCGCCCAGCTGGAGAGCGAGCCGTCGAAGGCCTCCAGGCGCAGCGACATGGTCGCGGACTCGCCCTCCCGGAGCCTGATCCGGACGAGGTCGGGCGACTCGGCCGGACCTTCGGTGGCGATGTCGCCGTTCCACATCGCGCAGAGCAGCCGGTGCATGATCCGCTGACGGTCCTGCTCGGTGGCGACGAGCCAGTCGTCCTGGTAGCCGAGCCGCTGGCGCCAGTGCAGGAAGTCGTCCTCCCCGGCCGAGTCACGGGCCTCGGACCAGAGGCTGAGGACGTTGCGGACCTCGGAGATGTCGGTGAGGTTCATGCCGCTGCGGAAGAGGACGACGGTGAGGGAGTGGGTGTCGACGGCCCGGTACTCCTGGTCGGCCTTGGCGGGCAGGTTGAGCGCCTGCCGGAGGAAGCCGGCGGCCCGCCCGTCGGACTCGCTGGCCGGGTGCACGATGAGGATCTTCATCGGACCGCTGCCGTCCGGCACGAAGCCGACGGGCAGCAGTCCGGCGAGCCGGGCGCGGAACTGGTCGAGCCAGCGCGGGTCGACCTTCGACTCGGCGCTCTCGTCGCCCGCCGCCGCCCGCAGCAGCAGCTCCATGGAGGGCAGGAGGGGGCGGGTGAACTTGGCCTCGTTGGCCTCGCCGAAGAGCTTCTTGACCCGGCGTTCGAGGACCTGCTTGATCTCCTTGACCGGCGCTCCCGGCGAGCGGCGGACCGCGTCGAGGGCGTTGCGCCAGTCGTCGGGCCGGACCAGCTTGTCGAGGAGGGTCGCCGCGTCGGTGGCCTCGGGGAGGCCCTCGCTCTGGGCGAGCCGGTCGACGACGTCGTCGTAGAAGGCGCGCAGGGTGTTCTGCGGGGGCAGGAGGTAGGCGATGCCGGCGCGGTCGTCCCGGTAGAGCTCGCGGCGGCGGTCGGCGAAGTTCCGTGCCTCGTCCTGCTCGTGGGCGCGGAGCGCCTTGGTGAGTTCGCCGAGCTCGTTGACGGTCCGGGTCAGGGCGAGCCGCCACTGGGCCTCGCCCGCCTGCCAGCCGCGGTGCCAGAGGCTCCGGGCGCGCCACTGGTACCAGGCCTGCTGCGCGGCGAGCGTGTCCTGGACGTCGGGGTCGTTCCACCGGGCCGGTACGACGCCGCCGAAGGTGCCCTTGATAGGGGGAATCGGCGGGGCGGCGGCCTGGACGTGGGAGGGTCGTTCGGGTTCGTTGCGCCGGTTGTCGAGCATGCCGGTGAAGCCCACCCTGGCGACCCTCTCGGGGTGGCCGGGCAGACCGTGCAGGACGGCTTCGAGCTGGAACGGGCCGATGAGGCCGAGGAGTTCGCGAGCACCGTAGCCCGGCCTGAAGTCCTCGGTGAGACGCGGTATCTCGCGGGCGAGGTTGGTGTCGAGGCGGCGGAGTGCGTCCTCCATGTCCCCGAGCCGGTGCTGCAGTTCCTGGGCGATGTCCTTGCGGCCCCTGGGGAGGTCCTCGGGTCCGGGGACGTCCGGTGCCTCGCGGTTCCAGAGCCGGCCGATGCCGGAGCGGACGAAGAGGTCGCGGACCGCCTCCGATCCGTCCCGGGCGGGCCGCCTGGCCCGTTCGTCCATGCCCCGCACGGCCTGGGCGAGGAGCCGGGCGGCGACGATCTCGGCGAGGTCGTCGACGGGGACGGTGAGGGAGGCGGCGAGGCTGGTGGACATGCCCCGGTAGCCGATGCCGGAGCGGGCGGGCGTCGAGCGCTCGACGGCCTTGTTGACGAACCGTTCCGCGAAGGACTGGTAGTCGTCGTCGGCCTGGGCCACCCCGCCGTTGGACTCGCTGAGTTCGGTGCCGATGAGCGACATCACCATGGCGGTGATGGAGCGGCGCAGGTCCTCGGCTCCGATGACGGACGGCTTCGAGAAGAGGAAGGCGGTCTGCATGGTCGCGGGGCGCAGGGCGACGACCCCGTCCCTGGGGTACGTGACGCTGAGCCGGCCGCGCTGCTCGACGTCGCCGACGGAGTCGGTGGAGTCGGGCATGTTCTGGTCGTCGACGAGCCGTGAGAGGTCCACGAGGGCGCGGGCGGCGTTGAGTTCGGCCTCGCGTCCGCCGCCCGCCTCCGGCGGGAACGCCGAGGGCATGACGACGAGCGGGTAGATCTTCACCCCGGGCACCCTGGCGTTGCGGAACTCGTGCCCGACGAGGTGGATGAAGTCGTAGAAGATGCCGGCGCCGGTGCCGCCGGCGACGGAGAAGGCGACGAAGACGTCGCAGCCCCGGATCCGGCCGCCGCCGACCCGCTGGAGGTCGCCGGCCGACTGGCCGATGGCGCCGATCGCCTCGCGGAGCTGCCGCAGGACGGGTTCCAGGCCGGAGCGCAGGGTCGCGAACAGCGCGGAGCGCCCGACGGTGGGCAGCTGCCCCGCACCGCTGTTGAGGGGGGCGACGCGCGGCTGCCGGATCCGGGGCGGCAGCCAGAGCCGGGTCTCCTCGGGGACGGAGACGCGGAGCATCTCCGTGACCTCGGGAGAGGAGTCGAAGTCGGTGGGCAGCAGGTCCCGGATCATCCGGGACGTGCGGGCGAAGGCGGCGCCCTCGGCGCCCTTGCCCTTGAACTGCGGCTGCTTCGCGAGCTCCGCCTCGCTGAAGTCGGCGTAGACGAACTGGAGGCAGTCCGGCAGCTGGAAGGGCATCCGGCGGCCGCCGTCGACGAGGTCGGTGCCGTCGGGGCCGCAGAGCTCCCGGCGGAGGCTGCGCTCGAGCTCGGTGCCGATGCGTCCGCCGGTGCCGCCGAGCCCGACGAAGAGCATGGGCTGGTAGATCTTCATGTCGTCTCCCTTGGGGGCCCGTTCAGAAGTTGGGGTCCGGGTCCCCGGCGGTCGTGCCGCCCGTTCCCGTACTGCGTCCTGTTCCGCTGCTCGTTCCGCTGCCGGCTCCCTCTCCGGCTCCGGGATCGGTCGTCGTGGGGTCGCCGGCTCCGGAGCCGGAGCGACCGGACCGTCGGGGCCGCCCGAACCGGCGCGGCCACGGAACGCGGGCTTCCTGGTCGGTACGCGTACGGGACCTGGAGCCGTCGCCCGTACGGGATCCGGAACCCTCGCCCGTACGGGACCCGCTCCCGTCGCCCGTACCGAAACCGGAGCCGTCGTCGTCCGCACCGAAACCGAGGCCGAGACCGTCGTCCGTACGGAAGCCGGCGCCCGCGCCCGAGCCGTATGCGGAGCCGGAGCCGTATCCGGAGCCGTACCCGACGCCGAAACCGGAATCGGTGTCGGTGTCGTATCCGGAGTCGCTGCGGGCGCGGTCCGTCCTGCCGCCGCGGCCCGTCCCCCCGCCCCGTACGACGAGTTCGTACGCGTCGAGGCCGACCGGCTCGCCCTGCCGCAGGGCCACCCGCGCTCCGCCCCGGGGGCGCAGCAGCAGCTGGCCGGTGCCCGTGCGGCGCAGGACGTGGGCGCCGGACGAGGAGCCCTCTCGGGCCCTGCGGAGTGCGGGCGGCGCGCCGCCCGCGTCGTCGACCGTGAAGGGGAAGGAACCGCGGACGCTCTGGCCACGGCGGACGGTGAGGGAGTCGAGGACGCGCCCGTCCCCGCGGAGTTCGAGCGTGACCCCGGTGAGGTCGCGGCGGCGGTGCCTGACCACCGCATGCGCGATGAGGAGCGCGGCGACGACGGCGAGGACCGCCGCTCCGCCGACGACGACCTTCCACCAGCGGTCCCACCAGGTCGGCGGGGCCACGACGAGGACGTCGAGGAAGTCGTCGTCGAGGACGCGGTCGCCGTCGCCGGTGTCCACGACCGCGATCCGGCCGCCCAGTTCACCGAGGGGCGTGCCGCCGCCGAGGGTCACCGTGAAGGGGATGCGCGTGCTCCCGCCCGGCGGTGCGGTGACGGTCGCCGGGGAGACGGTGAGCTCGGCGCCGGGCGTCCGGTTCTCCACGGCGAGCCGCAGGGCGCGCGGTCCCGCGTCGTTGTTGGTGACGTCGAGGGTGCCGCGGACGGTGCCGCCGGGGTGCACGGTCGCCCGGTCGAAGGCGAGTCCGGCGGTGAGGAGCGGTGTGCCCTGGGCGATGCGGGCGTGCAGCGGCCGCCGGTCGGAGGTGACGCCGGGCGCCGACATGCGGGTCGTGAGCCGGAGGTCGCCGGTGGCGCCGGCGGGCACGGTGAGCGTCCCGGTGAAGCGGACGTCGCCCGCCCTGCGGTCGGGGGCCTTCCCGTCGTCGGCGAGCCGGAAGGTCACGGGGGCGAAGCCCGCGCCGCGCAGTTCGGCCGTGACCGCGAGCCCCGCGAGCTGACGGGGGTCGGTGATGGTCACCCCGCGCCGGGTCTGCATCCGTACGGCCACGGTGACCTGCTCGCCGGGGCGCGGGGAGGCCGGGTCCAGGGTGACGTCGGAACTGAGCCTGCCCTGCCAGATGGCCCGGACGACGACCTCGCGGTCGCGGTGGCCCTCCGGCGCCTCGATGTGCACGCGCCAGCGGCCGGGCAGCGGGTTCTTCACGCGTAGCGCCTCGACCGGTCCGTCCTGCCCGCCGACCTCGAAGGTGGAGCCGTCGAACTCGCCCCGGGTGGGGACCTTGCGGCCCGCCGGGTCGAAATAGGTGACGCGGACCTTCGGGTCGTGCTTGGAGACCGTGAGGGAGCCGTCGGTGGCGATGGGCGGGATGACGACCGACAGGTCGGCGGGCGGCTTGCCTGCGGTGCCGTGCGAGATCCGCGCGCAGCGGGCGGCGGCGAAGGTCTCCTGGAGCGCCTTGTCGAGGTCGGCGGAGCTCGCGACGACCCGCATGTGGGGCGCGGAGCCCGGCACCGCCGAGCACGTGCCCCGGTAGCCGCCCTCGGCCATGGCCGTGAGGGCGGCGCGGTCGATCTCGGTGCCGAAGCCGAGGGGCCAGATCTGGACTCCGGCCGCCCGGGCGCGGGCGAGTTCCTCGGTGAGCCGCCGCTCGCCGTTGGAGCGGCGGCTGACGGGATCCGTGCCGTACTCGGGGCTGTCGGAGACGTCGAGTTTGCCGTCGGTCAGGAGGAAGACGACCTTGTACTTGGCGGGGGCGTGCGCCGCCGCGCCGCCGGTGGCGCTCTTCTGGGTGAGGCGGGTGACGGCCTGGCGGATGGCCGCCGGGAAGTCGGTGCCCGGCCCCATCCGGGCCGCGTCGCGCTTGTTGAGGAGCTGGACGCAGTCGCTGAGCCGCTCACGGCCCGCCGCGTCGGCGACGGTGAGCGCGCAGACCTCGCGTACGGGCGACTGGCCGGCCTTCTCCGAGCTGCCGAAGCCGATGACGGTCGCCCGGGAGCGTTCGGATATCTCGCCCTGGCTGAGCAGCCCCGCCGCCTCCGTCTCGCGCGCCAGGTCCTTGTCGGCCAGGCTCTTCGACTGGTCGACGACGACGGCGAAGTCGATCGGGTCGGGGCCCTCGGCGGGCTCGGCGACCGCTCGGGGTCCCCGCGGCGCGCCGGAGGTCCCGGCGGTCGCGAGCGGGCCGGTGAGCGCGAGCAGCGCACCGGCGAGGAGCAGGGCGCTCCCCTTGTTCGTCCACTGCATCGTCACTCTCACCACAGTTCGCTGAGGAGGGCCAGGAGGGCGCCGAGCGCCAGCGCGGACACGCCCAGGCGCAGCCACCGGTACTTCGCCGCGAGCACGAGCCCGTGCACGCTGGCCTGTTCGAGGAGCCAGCCGGTGGCGTCCGCGCCGGGCGGGGCGAGCCGCTCGCGCAGTTCGCCTTCGGACGGGCCGGCCGCCAGGTCGCGCAGGAGTGTGCGCTCCGCCCCTATGCGGGTGCGGGGCAGGACCACCGACACGAGCATCAGGACGCCGACGGTCCACAGCGCGCCCGCCACGAGCAGGAGGCCGAGCCCGACACCGGCCGTGGGCATCGGGGCGCGGTCGCCGGAGAACACGACGGCGAGGAAGGCGAGGGCGCCGGAGAGCAGGATCGCGGCCTTGGTGTCGGCCCGCCCGATGTCCTCGCGGACGGTGGCGAGCAGCCGCTCGGCCATGAACCGCAGCTCGTCGGGTGCCACCGGGACGGCGGCGGAGTCCGCGCGGGGCGGGGTCGGCGAGGGGCCCGGGTCCGGCGAGGGACCCGGGACCGACGTCGGGTCCGGAGTCGGCGTCAGGTCCGGTGTCGTCAGGGCCGGAGTCGGCGTGGGGTCCGGTGTCGTCACTCGTCCTCCCAGTCGTCGAACTCCTCGCTGGGGCGGCCGGGGCGCACGGGCCCGGAGGACCGGCGGGTCCCGCCGGCGCCCCCGCGGTCGTACGGGTCGTCGCGGTCGAACCGGTCGTACGGGTCGTCCCGCTCGTACCGGTCACGGTCGGCGTCCCGCCGGCCGGGGCCCCGCTCGCGGTCCCCGTACCGGTAGCCCTCGCCGTCCCCGTCCCTCTCCCGGAACTCCTCCCGCTCCCGCACCCTCTCCCGGTCGTCCCGGTTCCTATCGCGTTCCCGATCGCGTTCCCGATCGCGTTCCCGGTCGCGCTCCCGGTCGGAGCCGGACTCGACGCGGGTCGGTTCGTAGACGCGGCGGTCGGGCGGGGCGTCGTCGCGCTCCGTGCGTTCCCCGTGCTCCGCATGATCCGTACGCTCCGCGCGCTCCCCGTACTCGTCGCCCCAGTCCGGTCGGACCGGCTCCGGAGTTCCCTCCTCCAGGGCGCGCCGCGCCCGCTCGCCCCCCGGTCCGCCCGAGGGGTTGAGCACGTGGTCGGTGATGCCGCCGACGACGGTGCTGGTCTGCGTCCGCAGGTACATGAGGACCTGGTACATCTGCTCGCCGATGTCGTGCCGTTCCAGGACACCGGTGTCGAGGAGGCGGTTGAAGACCGCGAGGTAGTCCTCCTGGCCTTCGCGCCGCTCCCGCTGGAGCTGTGTGCGGATCTCCCACTGCTTGTCGGGGTGCATCGCCATGTGATGGGCGATCTGGGCGAGGTCCCCGCGCCGGAAGAGGGCCTCGATCTCGCGGGCCCGGTCGGCGATCCTGGCCCGTTCGGCCGCGTCCTTGCGGCGCTCCGCCTCGGCCTCGCGCGCGTCGGCCTCCATCGTCACGCCGACCCGGTCGCGCCGGTAGACCTCGGCCTTCACCTGGTCGTCGAGGTCGATGAAGACATGGACGCGGGTCTTCAGACCGATGTCCCGGCCGAGGACGAAGCGTCCGGCGTTCAGTTCGTCCCGCACCGCCTCGTCGGCGCGCTGCGCCTCGGTGATGCGGAACCTCCGGGACAGCCGGCGGAGTCGGTCGAGCAGCTCGTCGTGCAGCAACTCGGCTACGTCCTCGACCTGTTCCTGGACGACGAGGTGCGGATCGGTCACCACCCACTGGACCCGGGCGACGGCCTCGAAGAAGACGCCGTCCCCGGCGGCGGGCAGCTGGAGCCGGAACTCCGTGACGTTGCGGCCGAGTTGGACCTCGAAGACGGTGTACGGGGAGCCGATCAGCGGCTTGTTCACGTCCTCGTTGCGATCCGGCCAGGCCACGCGATGCCCGCCGTTGCGGTAGAGGAGCACGGCGGCGACCCTCCCGCTCCGGCGGCGGTACGGGGGCGCGTACTCACGGAGGAGCGGTCCGCGCGGCCGCCCCGAGGCCTCGGGGCTCCACTGCTCCCTCACCCGGCCGCCGCCCCGCGCGCCGTCCCGTCCCTCACCCCGTACCTCGTCCCACGCCTCGCCCCGTCCCCCGTCGCGGCCCCTGCCCTGTTCCCTGCCCCGTTCTGCGTCCAGTTCCCCGCCCTCCGGCACCCGTGCGCCCCCCTGCCGCTGTTCACGCCCCTGTTCACGCCCCTGCTCGATCCCCGGCTCACGCTGTCGGTCCCGGCCCTGGCCCCGGTCGCCCGCGCGCCCCTCGCCCTGACCGTCGTACCGGTCCCGCCGCTGCCGCTCCCACTCGCGTTCCCGCTGCTCGCGCTCGGACCACTGCTGCCGTTCCCGGTCGTCCCCCACGCGCCCGGAGGACTCCTCGTACCGCTGTCGCGCCCGGTCGTCCGGCGCCCGGTCGTCCCACCGCGCCCGCTCGTCGGGTCGCGCGCGTCTGTTCTGCTCGGGCCCGCTCATCGGTTCGCTCCTTCCGTCACGGCGTCCCACATGCGGCGCGCCGCGCCTCTGTCCAGGGGCCGGTCACGGTCCCGGACCAGTTCGTTCAGCAGGCCCCTGAGGCGGTCGCGGTCGCGGCGGTCCACGGCGAGGAGCGGCAGGAAGCGGCAGACGTGGCCGAGCGCCTCCTCGTCCTTGGCCGCCCGCCGGAGCAGACCGCCGAGGGCCTCCAGGGCCGCCGACCCCGCGCGCGCCGTGGCGAGCGTGTTCCGCAGCAGCCGGGCGAGCTCGGGCGCGAGGCCCGGCCGGGTGGCGAGCAGCGCCACGAGCAGCGGGCGGGCCGCGTGCGGGTCGAGCTCGGGCACGTCCCGCAGTCCCCACAGGTGGGTGGTCCGGGTGCTCAGCGCGCGGATGACGGCGAGGTGGACCACGTTGGCGAGGGTGAGCCGCCCGTCGTCGAGCCACAGGTGAAGCCGCCGCACCACGGTCTCGGGTTCGCCGGAGGCGAGCAGCCGGGCCACGCTGAACGCGGCGAGCACCAGCACCTCGGCGTCGGCGGCCTCGTGGGCCCGGACGACCCGCGCGAGGGCTTCGAGCGAGCCGGGCACTCCCCCGGCGGCCAGGACGTAGCCGTGGGTCAGCAGGGTGGTCCCGACGAGCGTGGAGTCCTCGGACACCGCCCAGTCCTTGAGCACGGCGGCGACGGCCGGCCTGACCCGGGGGTCGCGGGCGGACTCGGCGAGCGCGGTCGCGGCGGCCAGGCGGGCGACGGGTACGTCCGTCACGGCGAGGGGGACGATCAGCTCGCGGAAGCCGTGGATCCAGTCCCAGGAGCAGAGCACGCCGGCGGCGACGGAGGCCCGCACCCACACCTCCGCGCGCGGGTCGTCGCAGAGTGACCGCAGCCAACGCGCGACCGGGCCGCGGGCGTTGTGGTAGCCGTGCCAGACCTCTCCGAGGACGGCGCCGGCGAGCGCCTCGCCCTGGAAGCGGACGGCCCGCACCGGTACCTTCGCCGGACCGAGGTCCAGCTCGCCGTCCTCCAGGACGGCGCGCGCCCGCATCGGGCGGTGCTCGGCGCGCGTGCCGAACAGACGCCTCCCCGGGGCGTGTTCGGGGTCGAGGGCGACGGCGAGCTCCCAGGCGAGGAGTTCGGCCGCCTCGGCGGCGAGACTGTAGGCGGAGCCGTCGAAGACGGCGACGGCGATGCGGAACGCCCCGGTGTTCAGCGCGGGGAGCGCCTCGGGGAGCGTGCCGGGCCGGTCGGCGCCGGAGAACCACTCGCGTGCCTGGGAGGCCACGAAGGTGGCGCATTCGCCGAGGAGTTGCTCGTCCGTCGCCTCGCCGCGCCAGTGGCGGGCGAGGTGGTCGGCGAACCGGGCGGCCTCGCGCGGGCGCAGTTCCTCCAGGCCGACGGCCCTGACGACGTCGGGGCGCTCGGCGAGTTCCCACGCGGCGGCGAGGGCCTCGGGCGGCTCGCCGCGCAGCCGGACCCGCAGGTGGCGCCGGAGGACCTCGTCGGCGGGCGGCGGCGCGCAGGACGTCCCGTACCGCCCGCGCAACATCCGGTCGGCGAGCTCGCCGCTCTCGACGAGCACGATGCCGTACGCGTCCCGGCCGCGCAGCAGATCTCCGAAGCGGTCCAGGTGCAGTTCGGAGAGGCGGGTGGCGGGGCGGCGCGCGGAGCCGGCGCCCTCGGCCCGGCCGGAGCGGGAGTGCCGTGGCTCGCTCTCCGTCCGGACGTCCTCGGTGAGCAGTTCCATGAGGTGGCCGCAGCGTTCCTGGAGGGCCTCCTCGGTGATCTCGTCGACGCCGTGGCGCGGGTCCAGGCGGAAGACGTTGCCGCCGGTGAGTTCGTCGAGGAGGGCGAGCGCGGTGGCCTTGCGGCCGCTGCCGGGCTCGCCGCAGAGGACGAGGACCCGGTGGTCGCGGAGCCGTTGCTTCATCTGCTGGTAGCCGGCGATCTCGCAGTACACCCGCCCGAGGTCGGCGAGCGTCTCGGCCGGCACGGGGCCCCGGACGAAGTGCGAGGAGTGGTCGGAGCCGAACACGGAGAAGAACTGGTTGCCCTCGAAGAGGGTGCCGTCGCCGAGGAAGGTGGTGTGGCGGTCGCCCTCGGCGGCCGCCCAGGTCCGCAGGGCCCGGCGCGCCGTGGCGGCGCCTCCGGTGTCGCCGTCGCCGCCGAGGGGGCTCCGGTCGGCGGACGCGAAGACGCTCACCTCGCGCGGCTGCTCCCCGGCGCCTTCCCCCCGGTCGGCGGCGCCTTCCCGGCCGCCCGAGCCGCGGCCCCCCTCCTGTGACTCCTGCGACTCTCGCGGTTCGTGCCGTTCGTGCGGTTCGTTCCGTTCATGCGGTTCGTGCGAGGAGGCGCCGTCGTCCTGGTCGTCGCTCACTCCGGCTCACCCGCCCCCGCGTCCTTGCGGATGCCGGTGAACCCGCCGTGGATGGTGTTGCCGTGGATGTCGAGCAGGTCTCCCTTGACGTTGTACGTGCGGTTCCCACCGCCGGTTCGGGGCGTTGGGCCGTCCCCCCGCGACGGCCCAACGCCGGCTCCTGAACCCACCCCGGGCACCCGCCGCCCCGCGTCCGCGCCCCCCGGCACGGCCTCCCCCTCGGGCCCGATCAGCGGCGGCGCGGCACGCCGCGGCACATGGAACCAGGCGGCCTCGTCGGTCTCCTTGGACCGGATCCGGGCCCGCCGGTAGTGGTCCGGCTCCACGTACCGCCCGCCCTCGGCGACGACGTTCCCGTACAGCCAGTCGGAGACCACGACGAGCAGGTCGACGTCGGGGGCCTCCGCCATGATCCGCTTGGCCGTGGGGCTGTCGCAGAGCCGGGCGGCGAGGTCCACCGCCCGCCCGACGAGCCCGTGGCGGTCCTGGACCACGAGCCCGGCGTTCATGCCGATCCGCAGGCGCAGCCGTGGGCTGCGGCCCGTGTTGTGGGCGCGGAGGCTCTCGTACAGGGTGTCGATCCACCGTCCGACCATGAGCCTCGGCGGCATGTCGGGGCGCAGGGCGGCGAGGATGCCGTCCCCCCGGTCCTCCTGGTGGTAGGTGCCGGGCTCGACCCCGACGGAGGCGTACGCCTCGTCGAACGCCGCGTACATCGCCGTGCGGTGCAGCTCTTTCTCGGCCATGTTCAGGGTGCCGGATCCGCAGATGTCGCCGAAGACGACGAACCGGTGGATCCCGCCGGAGGAGGCCTCGCGGCGCGAAACCGCCTCCCCGTACGCCCCGTTCACTCCCGCACTGCTCACTCGGACTCCCTGTTGGATGCCGTGGTGCCGTTGGTGCCGTGGTGGTGTGACGTCCAGCCTGGCCGCACTCGGCGACCTGCGATGTAGCCGTTTACACATCCGGCGGAGATTCGTCCGCCTGTTCCGCGCGGGGGCGTGCGCGCCCCTCCGCGAGCAGCACGAGGACCCGCATGTCGATGACGATGACGGTGCGGTTCGCGGTGCGGACGACGTCCTGTTCCCGCAGCAGGCGCAGCGCCTTGGCCACCGCTTCCCGGGTGGCTCCGATGGCCGCCGCCAGATCGTGCTGGGGCAGCGGGAGTTGGAGTACGGTCCCTGCGTCGGCGGGTCGGCCGGCGCGTTCCGCCAGTTCGACGAGGCGGGCCGCGAGGCGCTGGAGGACGGTCTCGGAGGCGAGCGCGCGGCGTTCGACGTCGGCGCTGCGCAGCCGCGTGGCGAGCTGGCGCATGATCAGCGAGGTGGCGTGCGGCCGGGCGGCGAGGAAGCGGCGGAAACGGTCGCCGGAGACGGCCACCGCCTCGACCGCGCCGAGCGCGGTGACGGTGGCGCTGCGCGGGCGCAGGTCGACGGCGGCGAGGTCGCCGACGACCTCGCCGGCCCCGCGCAGGGCGAGGATGAGCCGGGAGCCGCGCTCGGTGCCGACGGAGACGACGGACCAGCCGGAGAGCAGCGCGAGGACATAGGCGCTGGTGTCGTGCTCGCGGATCATCACCTCGCCCGGCTCGTAGGAGCGGCGGGCTCCCTCGGCGATGAGGGAGCGGCGGTCGGCCGCCGGGAGGGCGTGCAGGAAGGAGCGGTCCTGCCCGAAGAGACTCATCACCCGCTCACCCCCGTACCGTCCGCGGGCCTTCGGGGAAGGCCGCTCACCGATCACCGACCGGCGCCGTTCGCGCGTGTGTTCACACCTCATGTGGTGTGCCCCGTCACATTGTTGACACTGTGTCACCTCGTGGGGTGAAGAACGCTAGAGGTGCGGAACGACAACGTCAACGAGCACGGGGGGCGCAGGGGAGCGCCGTTCCCGGCACCCCTGCGCCCCCCGTCGGAGCGGCACGAAAGAATCACGGAACCGCCGGGGAAGCCGTGCCGAAGCTGCACTGAACTCCCGCGGAATCCCCCCGGACGCCCGTGGGAAGCTCCTGGGAGCCGGAGCCCCCGGAGCCCCCGGCTCCCCGGCCCTCGGGCCGCCGCGTCCGGCGGCGGCCCGGGGTCCCCGGATCAGAGCCTCGGGTCGACCGGCTCCGACTCCAGCGCGAGGACCGCGAAGACGGCCTCGTGGACCCGCCAGAGCGGTTCCCCCTCGGCGAGCCGGTCCAGCGCCTCCAGGCCGAGCGCGTACTCGCGCAACGCCAGCGACCGCTTGTGGCCGAGGAAGCGCTGCCGCAGCCGCTCCAGGTTCTCCGGGCGGGTGTACTCGGGGCCGTAGATGATCCGCAGGTACTCCCGGCCGCGCACCTTCACGCCCGGCTGCCCGAGGCGCCCCTTGGCGTCACGGACGAGCGCGGCCAGCGGCTTGACGACCATGCCCTCGCCGCCGGCTCCGGTCAGCTCCAGCCACCAGTCGGTGCCCGCGCGGACCGAGGCCTCGTCGCCGGTGTCGACGACCAGCCTGCGGGTGACCTGGAGCAGCCCGGTCGGGTCGTGCTCCACCAGCCGGTCGAGCCAGGCCAGCTGCTCGCCGTGCGGGACGGCCGCGAGCGAGCGTCCACGCGCCGCGAGGAGCTGGAAGGGCGCGAACCGCACGCCCTCCAGGCCCTGGGTCGGCCAGCAGTACCTGCGGTACGCCTCGGTGAACGCGGCCGCGTCCACCTCCCTCTCCCGCTGCTTGTCGAGGAGCCCGCCGAGCCCCTCGACACCGCGCGCCACCGCCCGCTCCAGGGCGTCGATCGCCCCGGGGAGGACGGCGCCCGAGGCGGCGCCGACCGCCGCGTACTGCGAGCGGAGCAGCCCGGCCGACTTGAGCGACCACGGCATCAGCTCGCCGTCGAGGAGGAGCCAGTCCGTGTCGAGCTCGTCCCACAGCCCGGCGGCGCCGATCGCGGTCCGCAGCCGGTCGAGGACCTGCTCGGTGACGTTTTGACCCGCGGCGGAGCCGCTGACGGACTCCGTGAAGAACGGGCGTCCGGTACGGGTGTGCAGGGCGCCCGTCACCCCGGTGACGCCGAAGCGCTCCTGGGCCGCCTTCTCGTCCCGGCAGACCAGGGCCACGGCCCGGGAGCCCATGTGCTTCTCCTCGCACACGACCCGCTCGACGCCGTCCGCCCGGTACTGGGCGAAGGCCTCGGCCGGGTGCTCCAGGTACCCCTCGGCGCGCGAGGTGGCGGTCGGGGCCATGGTCGGCGGCAGGTAGGCGAGCAGCCGCGGGTCGACGGCGAAGCGGCTCATGACCTCCAGGGCCGCCGCCGCGTTCTCCTCCCTCACGGCGACGTTGCCGAGGTGCCGGGTCTCCACGATCCGCCGGCCGTGCACGTCGGCCAGGTCCAGGGGGCGTCCCTCGTGCCCGCCGGGCGCCTCGGTCGCGAGCGGCCGGGCCGGCTCGTACCAGACACGCTCGGCCGGTACGTCGACGAGTTCGCGCTCCGGCCAGCGCAGCGCGGTCATCCTCCCGCCGAAGACGGCCCCCGTGTCGAGGCAGATGGTGTTGTTGACCCAGGAGGTGTTCGGTACGGGCGTGTGGCCGTACACGACGGCGGCCCGGCCCCGGTAGTCCTCCGCCCACGGGTAACGCACCGGCAGCCCGAACTCGTCGGTCTCCCCGGTGGTGTCCCCGTACAGCGCGTGCGAACGCACCCGGCCGGAAGTGCGGCCGTGGTACTTCTCCGGCAGGCCGGCGTGGCAGACGACGAGGGCACCGCCGTCGAGGACGTAGTGGCTGACGAGCCCGTCGATGAACCGGGCGACCTGGGCGCGGAACTCCTCGCTCTCGCCCTCCAGCTGCTCGATCGTCTCGGCGAGTCCGTGCGTCTGCTGGACCTTCTTGCCCTTCAGCCAGCGGCCGAGCTTGTTCTCGTGGTTGCCGGGGACGCACAGGGCGTCGCCGGAGGCCACCATGGCCATGACCCGCCGCAGGACGCCCGGCGAGTCGGGGCCGCGGTCGACGAGGTCGCCGACGAAGACGGCCGTACGCCCTTCGGGGTGGTGGCCGTCCACATAGCCGAGCCGGGCGAGCAGGGTGTCGAGCTCGGACCGGCAGCCGTGGATGTCACCGATGATGTCGAAGGGTCCGGTGAGGTGGCGCAGGTCGTTGTAGCGGCGCTCCAGCACGACCTCGGCTTCCTCGACCTCCTCCACCGAACGCAGGACGTGCACCTTGCGGAAGCCCTCGCGCTCCAGTCCGCGCAGCGAGCGGCGCAGCTCGCGACGGTGGCGCTGGATGACGTGCGCGGGCATGTCGGCGCGGTCGGGACGGCCGGCGTTCCGCGTGCGGCACACCTCCTCGGGCAGATCGAGCACGATCGCGATCGGCAGCACGTCGTGCTCCCGTGCCAGCCGGACGAGCTGACGGCGGGCCTCCTGCTGCACGTTGGTCGCGTCGACGACGGTCAGCCGTCCCGCCGCGAGGCGCTTGCCGGCGATGTAGTGGAGGACGTCGAAGGCGTCCTTGCTCGCGGACTGGTCGTTCTCGTCGTCGGCGACGAGCCCCCGGCAGAAGTCGGAGGAGACGATCTCGGTCGGCTTGAAGTGGCGCCGGGCGAAGGTCGACTTGCCGGAGCCGGTGGCACCGACGAGGACCACGAGGGACAGGTCGGTGACGGGCAGGGTGCGGGTGGTCATGCCGTGACCTCCTTCAAGGTCTCGTCGGTGCGGGTGAAGACGGCCATCTGCGTGGGGGACCCGACCTCGGGGTCGTCCGGTCCGACGGGAACGAACTCCACGCCGTACCCGTACGATCCGGCGACTCCGGCCGCCCAGTCCCGGAACTCCTCCCGGGTCCATTCGAAGCGGTGGTCGCCGTGCCGGACGTGTCCGGCGGGCAGCGACTCCCAGCGCACGTTGTACTCGACGTTCGGCGTGGTCACGAGGACCGTACGGGGCCGGGCCGCGCCGAACACCGCGTAGGCGAGCGCGGGCAGCCTCGGCAGGTCCAGGTGCTCGATCACCTCGCTGAGCACGGCCGCGTCGTAGCCGGCGAGCCGCTTGTCGGTGTACGCGAGCGAGCCCTGGAGCAGCGTGACCCGGGCGGCCTGCCGCTCCCCCATCCGGTCGAGCCGCAGCCGGCGCGCGGCGACGGTCAGCGCCCGGACGGACACGTCGACCCCGACGATCTCGGTGAACCGGACGTCCTTGAGCAGGGCCTGTACCAACTGGCCCTGTCCGCAGCCGAGATCGAGCACCCGGGCCGCGCCGGCGCTGTCGAGCGCGGCGAGGATCGCGTCCCGCCGCTGCTCGGCGAGCGGCACCGGCCGCTCCTCCGTGTCGGTGGACTCGTCCACGGCGTTGTCGACGTCCTCGACGTCGAGCCCCTCGGCCTCGGCGAGCCGTACCAGCTCAAGGCGTTCCGTCGCCTCCCGGGCCAGCCCCCAGCGGCGCGAGAGGTAGCGCGCGGTGATCAGCTTCCGCTCCGGGTGCCCGGCCAGCCAGCCGTCCCCGGCGCGCAGCAGCTTGTCGACCTCGTCGGGCGCGACCCAGTAGTGCTTGGCGTCGTCGAGGACGGGCAGCAGGACGTACAGCTGGTTGAGCGCGTCGGCGAGCCGCAGCTCGCCTTCGAGCACCAGCCGCACGTACCGGGAGTCGCCCCACTCGGGGAACTCCCCGTCCAGCGCGACCGGTTCGACCTCCACCGCGCTCCAGCCGAGCGGCTCGAAGAGGGCGCGCACGAGGCCGGCGCCGCCCCTCGCGGGGAGCGCCGGGACCTCGATCCGCAGCGGCAGCGGAGCGGCGGCCCGCTCGGGCATCGCCTGGCACACGCCGTGCAGCGCGGTCTTGAAGACCCTGGCGAGCGCCACGGCCAGCAGCGAGGACGCCGCGTAGGGCCGGTCGTTCACGTACTGCGCGAGCGCGGCGTCGGGGGCGCCGCCCCGGCCCTTGCCCTTGCCGCGGCGCACCAGCGCCACGGGATCCACCTCCAGGAGGAGTGCCGCGGTGCACCGCTCGGCGCTCGCCTCGGGGTAGAGGACATGCGCGGTGCCGTGCGAGGTCGAGAACGCCTGCGCCCGCTCGGGATGCTTGTGCAGCAGAAATCCGAGATCGGTCGCGGGTCGCTCCGGGGTGCCGGTCGTACTGATTGTCAGGAACACATGCCCGAGTATGAGCGCGCCCCGCCCTCCCTACCAGGCATTTTCCGCGCGCCCGGGCCGCCCGCCGCCTACTGCGGCGGCCCGCCCGCCCCGGGGGCGAGGGCCCCGGCCAGCGCGGCGACGAGCGACGGACCGACGCGGCAGCAGCCACCGATCAGCCGGGCCCCGGCCTCCGCCCAGGCGGTGGCCCGGGACGGGTCGAAGGTGCCGTCGCCACGCCAGCCCCGGGCCGCGGCGTCCCACCGCTCCCCGCTGTTCGGGTAGACCACGGCCGGTTTCCCGGTCACGGCGGCGGCGAGCTCCACGGCGGACCCCGCCTCCTCCGGGTCGCAGCAGTTGATCCCCACCGCCACGACCTGGTCGTTCCCGGCGGCGACCGCGAAGGCCTCCGCGAGCTCCTGCCCCGCCCTGGTCCGCCCTCCCTCGACCGTGTACGAGAGCCACACGGGCACCCCGCACCCGTCGACCGCCCGCAGCAGCGCCTCCGCCTCGTCCACGTCCGGCACCGTCTCCAGGGCCAGGACATCGGGCCCGGCCGCGGCGAGCGCCTCGGCCCGGGGCCGGTGGAACCGTTCGAGCTCCCGCACGGACAGCCCGTACCGTCCCCGGTACTCGCTCCCGTCCGCGAGCATCGCGCCGTACGGCCCGACGGACGCGGCGACCCAGATCTCCGCCCCGACCCGCTCCGCCGCCTCCCTGGCGAGCTCCACGCTCCGGCCGAGGAGCCGCGCCGTCCCGGCCCGGCTCACCCCCCGCCGGGCGAAGCCCTCGAAGGTGGCCTGGTAGGAGGCGGTGGTGACCACCCGGGCGCCGGCCCGTACGTACGCCGCGTGCGCCGCCTCGATCTGCTCGGGGCCGTCGGCAAGGAGCCGCGCGGACCAGAGCGCGTCCGAGAGGTCGCAGCCCTGCGCCTCCAACTGGTTGGACAGCCCGCCGTCGAGGACGAGCGGCCCCGCCCGCAGGGCCTCGGCGAGCGTACGGACCGGCTTCATCGGCTCGCCCCGCTCATCCCAGCTGCGACTGGACCCGCGCGGAGATCAGCTCCAGGTGGTCCAGGTCGTCGAGGTCGAGGACCTGGAGGTAGACCCGGGAGGAGCCGATGGCCTCGTACCGCCCGATCTTGTCGACGACCTCGGCGGGCGAGCCCGCGAGACCGTTCGCCTTGAGCTCGTCCACGTCCCGCCCGATGGCGGCGGCCCGCCGGGCCACCTCCGCGTCGTCCTTGCCGACGCAGACGACCAGCGCGTTGGAGTACACGAGGGCGTCGGCCGGCCGGCCCACCGCCTCCGCCGCCGCCCGGACCCGGCCGAACTGCCGCTCGCTGTCCTCCAGCGAGGCGAAGGGGATGTTGAACTCGTCCGCGTACCGCGCGGCCAGCCTCGGCGTACGGCTCGCGCCGTGCCCGCCGATCAGCACCGGGATCCTGTCCTGCGCGGGCTTCGGCAGCGCGGGCGAGTCGGCGAGTCGGTAGTACTCCCCCTCGTACGAGAACGTCTTGCCGAGCTCGGTCTCCCACAGGCCGGTGACGATCGCCAGCTGCTCCTCCAGCCGGCCGAACTTCTCCTTCGGGAACGGAATGCCGTAGGCCTTGTGCTCCTCCTCGAACCAGCCTGCGCCCAGGCCCAGTTCGACCCGGCCGCCGGACATCCGGTCGACCTGAGCGACCTGGATGGCCAGGACTCCCGGCAGCCGGAACGTACCGGCGGTCATCAGGGTGCCGAGACGGATCCGCTTCGTCTCCCGGGCCAGACCCGCCAGGGTGATCCAGGCGTCCGTCGGGCCGGGAAGCCCGTCGGACGAGCCCATGCTGAGGTAGTGGTCCGAGCGGAAGAAGGCGTCGAATCCGAGCTCCTCGGTGGCCCGGGCCACCGCGAGGAGGGTGTCGTAGTCGGCCCCTTGCTGGGGTTCGGTGAAGATGCGGAGATCCATGCCTCCATCCTGCACCGTCGGGTGCGTGTCAACCTCTCCGTCAGCTCGCGGGCGGCTCCGGCCCGGTCGGGTGAATATCCGGCCCCGTGGCGGGCCCCGTCCGACCTGGCCAGTGACCGTGGCCGGGGACCCGTCGTTGGCTCGGGCGGAGCCGGACCGCCCGGCCCGCGTGCCGGCGGCCGCTGCCGGTGCGTCGCTCTCTCTCGTGTCCCCGCCGACGGCGGCGGGGTCCGGGCCGAGGAGGCCGCCATGTCCCAGGAAGCCGCGCCGGAGCGGGCCGTGCCCGAGAAGTCCGCGCCGCCGTCCGTGCCCGAGCAGAAGGACGCCGGCGCCCCCAAGGGCCTGCTCCAGCAGATGGAGGAGCTGATGGCGGCACTCTCCGCCGACCTCTCCCAGCTCGACGCCGACATCCAGTCCACGGCCGACCGCCTGGACCCGGAGCCCCCACACCCCGGCGCCGAACGCGACCACTCCGAGCACGACCACTCCGAGCACGACGGCTCCGAGCGCGAGGGCTCCGATCCCCTCGGGACCGACCGCCGCGGCACCGAGGGCCAGGGACCCGAGAACCACGGCTCCCAGCACGACGACACCGAGCACCGCGAGAACACCGGCCACGGGCCCGACCACCGCCCGACCACCGGCGGCCCGCGGCCCCTCTTCTAGAACCACCGCGACCGCCGCACCGCCCCCGGCCGATCGCCGTCCGCCGCTCACACCTGACCCGGCCCGGGGCCCGCCCGGCCTCGGGCCGGGTCGGGCGGGCGGGCCCGCTCCCGGTCGTCGCGCACCGCGAGCCGCCGGAGCATCCCGCCCACCCTGTCGTTCGACTCGTCGACCGCGTCGATGGCCTCGATGCACTGCCAGTAGAGCCCCTCCTCGTCGGTGGCGCAGGCCACCCCGACGAGCGCGATCCCCACCTCCCCGAGCAGCGCCCCGAGCGCCGTCAGCGCCGCGACCGGATCGCCGACCTCGGTCAACTGCGCCGCACGCGGCCCACCGGCCCCCCACGCCGGGTACTCCCCGATCTCGCTCAACCCCCGTGCCTCGCCGCGCAGTTCCATCGGCCCGCAGAGCGCGAGATGACTTCCTATCGCCTGGGCGAGCGCCTGCGCCTGCCAGGCCTCCGCCACGATGTCCTGTGCTGTCCCGCTCCCCGCCAACGCGTGCCGCCCGGCCGCGATGAGCCGCTCTGCTTCCATCAACGCCGCCCCCGTTCGTACGACTTACCGCCCACTCATTCCACTACCCAGAGTGAGGCCGACTGAGCCCCAACACCAGGGGAATTCGGAAATCTGTGGACAGTAGGCTCGATGGGGAAAAGTCGATCACTCCGAAGAGTGACGATCTCCCGTCTCGACCCCGTCGGCACCCCCGCCGACACCCCCTCCGTCCCGCCGCCGGACGGGGAATCGGACCTCGTTCCTGTCGATCTTCGCCGCGAGCGCCACCAGGGGATCGACCCCGAGCACCTCGCAGAACTGCAGCAGATAGGCGAGCACGTCGGCCACCTCGTCCGCGACGCGGTGCGCCGACTCGGGTTCGTCCATCACCCGTTCCGCCTGCTCAGGGGTCAACCACTGGAAGATCTCCAGGAGTTCGGACGCCTCCACGCTGAGCGCCGCCGCCAGGTTCTTGGGGGTGTGGAACGGCTGCCAGTCACGGGCGGCCGCGAACTCGGCCAGCCTGCGCTGAAGCGCCGCCACGTCATGACCCGCCTCGCCCTTGCCCATCGTCTCGCCGTCCACCGTCTCGTACTCCGTCTCCGTCGCCGTGTCCGTCTCCGTCACACGCCCAGGTCTACCACCGTCACCCCGGACGTCCGCCGTGCCTCCCCCACCCCCCGCTCCCCCACCGTCCCAGCGACCCGGATGTGCCCGTCGGCGACGATGGACACGGCGAGGCGCAGCAGTTCGCGCAGCTGGCGCCCATCGAGCCCCCGGTCCAGGCCGTCGGTGAGGAGCGTCAGGCTCTGCATGGCGTCCGGCACCTCGGCGATCCGGTCCATCGCCAGCACACCGGGGCCCGTGAGCAGCGTGAGCGCCAGGGCCAGGTAGCGCAGTTCGCCGTCGGCGAGACGGCCGAGCGGGGTCGCGGAGCGACCGCCCCTTTCGAGGACGGCGCGGACGGTGCCGTCGGGGAGGTCCCGCACGCCGAGCCCCGTGACGGGTCCCACGCAGCCGGCACCCGCCATGGCCGCGAGCCGGTGGTGTCTGCGCGGGCAGTCCGTGTGGGTGCGGTGCAGGACCTCTGCGAGGTTGGCGCAGTCGCGCCGCAACCGCCCTTCGCCGGGGAGGACGGGGGCCCGCATCCCTGAGGGCCGGGGGTCGCAGGGGAAGACGGACCGCAGCCCGATGACCAGTTGCTCGGCGGCGGCCAGGACCTCCAGCTGTCCGGGGGTCTTGCCCGCGACGCGCAGCGGCAGCAGGGCCGTACCGAGCAGGTCGTCGGGGAGGGGTGCCCGGGTGACGGGGGTGGCGCCGGCCGTGTGCCACTCGGCCTGGACGGTGCTGCGGCTCGGGTCGCGCAGGGCTGTGGCGAGGAGGGTGCGGCCCCGGCCGGTGAGCCGTTCGCCGACGATGCGGAGCCGGGGCTCGGCCTGGACGGCGAGGTCGAGGTGGACCGGGCCGGCCGGCCCGTCGACCGTGCATCCGATCCGGAATCCGCGGCGGCCCTGGGCGTCGGGCCGGGCGCGTTCGGGGACGCAGTCGGCGGCGTCGGGGAAGACCTCGTCGAGGGAGTCGCCCGCGCCGAGCCGGGCCAGTGCCTCGTACGCCCGGAGCATGGTGGACTTGCCGCTTCCGCTGGGCCCGGCGAAGAGGGTGACCGGCCCGAGCGCGTGGACGGCGCCGCGGTGGCCGGCGAACGCGGACAGCCGCAGCTCGGTGACGACCGGCCGGGCACACCCCGGCCCGCCCTCGCCCCGGCCCCCGCGACCGCCGGAGGGCCTGACGCCGGAGGGCCGGACTCCGGAAGGATGGACTCCGGAGGGATGGACTCCAGAGCTACGGGCTTCTGAGGTACGGACTTCGGAAGGGTGAACTCCGGAGGGGCGGGGTTCGGAGGAGCGGTCCTGGGTGGGGATGGCGTCGGAGGGGGACGCGTGTGGCGTGCGGGCGAGCGTGCTGCCGCCGGTGAGGTCCATGCCCGGACCGTACGCAGCCCGCTCCGTGACGAACCGTTACGTCCAGATGACCTTCCTACGAACGGGGGACGCCCGCGGACCGGCCGCCCACGACCTCCTCCCCGTCGCCGCCCTCCGCGCCCTCGACCTCCGTACCGGCGGGGGCGAGAAGGAAAACGTTCCGGTCGACGCGGTGCATCCCGCTGCCGAGGCCGAAGACGACCCCGCTGCTGAAGTCGAGGATGCGCTTGGCGACATCGGCGTCGGCGCTCGTCAGATCCAGGAGCACCGGGATCTGGGCGATGAGGTACTCGGCGACCTCACGGGCGTCGGCGAACACCTGGACCCGCAGCACGATCATGCGGCGCTGCTCGACGGACTCGTACTGCTCGGGGATCGTGCGGTGGTCGACCCTGGACGGCCATTCGTCACGGCCGCGCAGGGGCAGGACCTGGGCGAGGCCCTCCCACTGTTCGTCGGTGACGTCGTAGCTCTCGTACCTACTCATGCGCACATCCTCCCGCTCCTCACCCGTTCGGCCCAACAACGACACGAGGTCATGGCCTCCCGGGAAGCGGGCGGTGCTCAGGCGAAGGTCTTCGCCAGCCTGCGCAGCCCTTCCCTGATCTCCTCGGCCGAGTGCGTGGTGAACGACAGCCGCACCGCGCCCGGGTCCGGCTCTCCCGAGAAGAACGGCGCCCCCGGCACGTACGCCACCTCGTGGCCGACGGCGGTCTTGAGGAGCGCCGTCGCGTCGTGGCCGTCGGGGAGGTTGACCCAGATGAACATGCCGCCCTCCGGCCGGTTCCAGCGACTCCCCTCGGGCAGTGCGGCCGGCAGGCCTTCGAGCATGGCGTCCCTGCGCTCCTGGTACGCGGCCCGCATCCCCGCGACGTGCGCGTCGAGGTCGCTGTCGCGCAGATAGCGCGCGGCCGCGGCCTGGTCGATGGAGGAGGTGTGCAGGTCGGCGGCCTGCTTCGCGATCACGCACGCGCGGCGCAGCCCGGCGGGGGCGCGCAGGAAGCCGAGCCGGAGCCCGGGGGCCATCACCTTGGAGAAGGAGCCGAGCAGGACGGTCCGGTCGGCGGCCGTGGGGTCGGCGGCGATGGCGGGAACGCGGTCGCCGTCGTAGCGGAGTTCGCCGTACGGGTCGTCCTCGACGATCCAGAATCCGTGCCGCGCGGCGGCTTCGGCGACGGCGGCGCGGCGCTCGGCGGGGAGCGTGCGGCCCGTCGGGTTCTGGAAGGTGGGGATGATGTAGAGGAGGGTGGCCTTCTCGCGCGCCGCGATCTCCTCCAGTGCGGCGGGGATGATGCCCTGGTCGTCGGTGGGTACGGGGACGACTCGGGCGCCGGCGAAGGCGAAGGTCTGGAGGGCCGCGAGGTAGCAGGGGTCCTCGACGAGGACCACGCCACCGGGTTCGACGAGGGCCGTCGTGAGGAGGGTGAGGGCCTGCTGGGAGCCGGTGGTGATCAGCAGGTCGTCGGGGTCGGTGGGCAGGTCGCGGTCCGTGAGCCGGGCCGCGACGGCGGTGCGCAGCTCCGGGTCGCCCTCGGTGGTCGAGTACTGGAGGGCCTGTCGCGGGATTTCGGCCAGGACGCGGTCGTACGCCGCTCGGATCCCCACGACGTCGAACAGCTCGGGGGCGGGCAGCCCGCCGGCGAAGGAGATCACCTCGGGGCGCGCGGTGAGCGCCAGGATGTCCCGTACCGGCGACGACGCCACGCCGGCCAGCCGCGAGGCGGTGGCAGGGGCGGGTACGGCAGGGCCGGGAGTGCGGGACGTGGTGGCGGCGTTCGCGGGCGTCGAAGCGGCGGAATGCATGGCGTCAGCATATAGATCGCCCAGTCGGTGTCCAGACTTTCCGTAATCCCGCTGGGCAAAGCCGAGTTGGTGCTCTCCCGTAGGTCGTTCACCGGGCGGGAGAGCGCCGTGCCACCTGCACTAGACGGCCGTCGCCCGCCCGGCCGGTTCGTCGTGGGCGTCGGCCCAGAGGGAGCGCACATGACCGAGGTGGCGGCGCATGCAGTCCTCGGCGCCCCGGGCGTCGCCGGCCAGCATCAGGTCGAGGAGTTCGAGGTGTTCCTCGGCGGAGGAGACGAGCTTGCCCGCCTCGTCCAGGCCGGTGAGGCCGTAGAGGCGGGAGCGCTTGCGCAGGTCCCCGACCGTCTCGACCAGGCGATCGTTTCCGGACAGGGCGAGCAGGGCGAGATGGAAGCGGCGGTCGGCCTCCAGATAGCCGATGAGGTCGTGCTCCCTGGCGCGGGAGACGATCTCCTCGGCGACCGGCCGGAGTTCCTCCAGCTCTTCCCTGGTGGCCTTCCGCGTGACGCGGCCGATGGTGGGGACCTCGATCAGCGTCCGCAGTTCGGTGAACTGGTCGAGGTCACGCTCGCTGACCTCGGTGATGCGGAAGCCCTTGTTGCGTACGGGCTCGACCAGACCCTCGCGGGCCAGGTCGAGCATCGCCTCGCGGACCGGGGTCGCGGAGACGCCGAGGTCGGCGGCGAGCCCGGGGGCCGAGTACACCTGACCGGGGCGGAGTTCGCCCGCTATCAGGGCGGCCCGGAGGGCGTGCCCGACCTGGTCGCGAAGGCGCTCCTGCGCCCTCACGAGGCCGTACTGTTTCAGGTCACCCATCGTGCGCCCTCCGAGAAGTCACGGAGGAGCATCGTACAATGTCACGTTTCTCTGCCGACCCGCACGGGTGAGGTCACTCAGGGGCGCAGGGGAGGTCAGAGGAGGAACCCGGCGGGGAAGGGGTCGTCCGGGTCGAGGAAGTACTGCGCGGTGCCGGTGATCCAGGCCCGGCCGGTGACCGTGGGCACGACCGCGGGCATCCCTCCCACCTCGGTCTCGCCGACGAGTCGGCCGGTGAACTCCGTACCGATGAAGGACTCGTTGACGAAGTCGGTGTCGAGCGGGAGTTCACCGCGGGCGTGCAGCTGGGCCATGCGGGCGCTGGTCCCGGTGCCGCAGGGGGAACGGTCGAACCAGCCCGGGTGGATGGCCATCGCGTGCCGCGAGCGGGTCGCGTCCGAGCCGGGCGCGGCCAGATAGACGTGCTTCACTCCGGCGAAGGCCGGGTCCAGGGGGTGGACGGGCCGGTCGGGGCCGGCGTTGATCGAGTCCATGACGGCGAGTCCCGCGGCGAGGAGGTCGTCCTTGCGGTCGCGGTCGAACGGCAGGCCCAGGGAGTCGAGTTCGACGAAGGCGTAGAAGTTGCCGCCGTAGGCGAGGTCGTAGGTGACGGTGCCGAGCCCGGGCACCTCCGTCTTGAGGTCGAGCCCGACGGAGAACGCGGGCACGTTGGTGAGCGTGACCGCCTTCGCGACGCCGTCCTCGACCTGGACGTCGACGCTGACGAGCCCGGCCGGGGTGTCGAGGCGGACGGTGGTGACCGGCTCGACGACCGGCACCATCCCGGTCTCGACGAGCACGGTCGCGACGCCGATGGTGCCGTGACCGCACATCGGCAGCAGCCCGGACACCTCGATGTACAGCACGCCGTAGTCCGCGTCCGGCCGGGTGGGCGGCTGGAGGATCGCCCCGCTCATCGCGGCGTGCCCGCGCGGCTCGAACATCAGGAGCGTACGGAGATGGTCGAGGTGCTCGATGAAGTGCAGCCGGCGCTCGGCCATCGTGGCGCCGGGAATGACCCCGACACCGCCGGTGATCACGCGCGTGGGCATGCCCTCGGTGTGCGAGTCGACGGCATGGAAGACATGGCGCGTACGCATGGGGTCCCTTTCGGACGTACGGACGGAAGGACGGAAGGACGGAGGTCGGTTCCCGGCGGGGTGGGGCGAGGCGGAGATGGGGTGAGACGCAATTGCGTTCAAGCGCTCACGCATGCCCCTCGGCGAGGGCCTTCCCGGTGGCGGCGCGCACGACGGCGTCCTGCCCGGGCGTCAGCGGCGGACGGGGCGGCCGGGTGGCGCCTCCGTGCCGTCCGGCGAGGTCCATGGAGAGCTTGATCGCCTGGACGAACTCGACCTTGGAGTCCCAGCGCAGGAGCGGGTGGAGCGACTTGTAGAGCGGGAGCGCGGTGCCGAGATCGCCGGCGACGGCGGCCCGGTAGAGCGTGGCGCAGCTGCGGGGCAGGGCGTTCGGGTAGCCGGCGATCCAGCCGACCGCACCGGCGAGCGCCAGCTCCAGGAGGACGTCGTCGGCGCCGATCAGGAGGTCGAGATCCGGGGCGAGTTCGGCGATCTCGTACGCCCTGCGGACGTCGCCGCTGAACTCCTTGACGGCGACGATGCTGCCGTCGCCGTGCAGGCGCGCCAGCAGGTCGGGGGTGAGGTCGACCTTGGTGTCGAGCGGGTTGTTGTAGGCGACGACGGGCAGGCCGACGGCGGCGACCTCGGCGTAGTGGGCGCGTACGGCCCGCTCGTCGGCGCGGTAGGCGTTCGGCGGCAGGAGCAGGACGGACCCGGCCCCGGCCTCGGCGGCCTGCTCGGCCCAGCGGCGGGACTCGGCGCTGCCGTACGCGGAGACGCCGGGCATGACGCGTGCCCCGTCACCCGCGGCCTCGACGGCGGTACGGACGACCTGGCCGCGCTCCTCGTCGGTCAGGGTCTGGTACTCACCGAGGGAGCCGTTCGGGACGACCCCGTCACACCCGTTGGCGATCAGCCAGGCCACGTGCTCCGCGTACGCGTCGAGGTCGACGGACCGGTCGTCGCGCAGGGGCAGGGTGGTGGCGACCATGATGCCGTGCCAGGGGTGGGCACGGTGCGCCGGGGCATGCTCGTGGGCCATGAAGGAACTCCCTTATATGGTGTGTGACATTTTACCGATCTGCGGTAACGCCACAAGGGGTGACTTCCGTGGCCGGGCGGGCTCTCCGCCCTAGGGGGTGCGGCCGGACGGGCGCGCCCCCCAGAGGGAGGCGCACTCGTTCACGGGACGAGGACCGGGCGCGGCACGTTCCTGGGGTGGCCGGGGCGCTTCCACTCCCTCGGATAGCCGACCGACACCTCCTCGAAGCGCACGCCGTCGTGCCACGTGGTCCGGGGGATGTGGAGGTGGCCGTAGACGGCCACGGCGGTGTTGAACCGGCGGTGCCAGTCCGCCGTGAGCTCCGTCCCGCACCACTGGGCGAACTCCGGGTAGCGCAGGACCCTGGTCGGTTCGCGGAGCAGGGGCCAGTGGTTGACCAGCACGAGCGGGACATCGGGGTCGCACTCCGCGAGTCGCCGCTCGGTGAGGGCCACCCGGGCCGCGCACCAGTCCTCGCGACCGGCGTACGGGTCGGGGTGCAGGAAGAACTCGTCGGTGCACACCACCCCCGCCTCGTAGGCCTGCTCCAGCGACTGCGCCTTGTTCGCGGCGGTCGGCGTGCGGAAGGTGTAGTCGTACAGGAGGAAGAGGGGCGCGATACGGACCGGGCCGCCGTCGCCCTCCCACAGGGGGTACGGGTCCTCGGGGGTGAGCACGCCCAGACCGCGGCAGACGTCGACCAGGTATTCGTACCGCTCGACGCCCCGCAGCTGGACGGGGTCCTCCTTCGGCGTCCACAGCTCGTGGTTGCCCGGGCTCCAGATCACCTGGGCGAACCGCTCGCTGAGCGTCCGCAGCGCCCAGGTGATCTGCTCGGACAGCTCCCCCACGTCACCGGCCACGATCAGCCAGTCGCCGTCCGACGTAGGGCGGAGCTCTTCGACGATCCGCCTGTTCTCCTCATGGGAGACGTGCAGGTCGCTGATGGCGAGGAGCTGCGGCCGGCGATCGGAGGAGTTGCCGCTCTCCACGGGTAACTTCACGGATGACCTCGTTCTCTCGGACGGGTTCCTTGCGGACGACGTCCTGTCGGACGGCGCCCTCTCAGACGGCGTCGGGGCGGCTCGCGATGATCACGGTGGCGTCCAGCTCGTCGTCGGTGGCCACCCGTGCGACGAGCCCGGCGGCGGAGACCGCGGCCACGGCCTCGTCGGCCTGGCGCTCGCTCGTCTCGAACAGCAGGACGCCGCCCGGGGCCAGCCACTCGCCGGCCTCGGCGACGACGCGCCGCAGGATCTCCAGACCGTCCACTCCCCCGTCGAGCGCCACGCGCGCCTCGTGGTCGCGGGCCTCGGCCGGCAGCAGCTCGATCTCCACTGTGGGCACGTACGGGACGTTGGACAGCAGGACGTCGACGCGGCCCTTCAGGCCGACGGGCAGCGGCGCGAAGAGGTCGCCCTCGTAGACCTCGCCGCCGGCCGGAGTCACATTGCGCCGGGCGCAGCGGACGGCGGCCGGGTCGACGTCCGCGGCGTGCAGCTCGGCCTCGTCCAGGGCCGCGACGAGCGCGACACCCAGCGCACCGGAGCCGCAGCACAGGTCGACGACGACCGCACGCGCCGGAGCGAGCTCAGCCGCCTGCTGGACGAGCGCCTCCGTACGCCGCCGGGGCACAAAGACCTCGGCGTCGACCTGGATCCGCAGGCCACGGAATTCCGCGTAACCGACGACGTGCTCCAGCGGCAGCCCGACGACACGACGCTCGACCATCCTCTCGAGCTCCGCGGCGTCAACAGCCGCGGCCATGATCATCTCTGCCTCGTCCTCGGCGAAGACACACCCCGCGGTCCGGAGCCGGGTGACGATGGCGGATGCGGAGTGGTCGAGCGAGGGGATCGACATGTAGACCTTTCGGGCACAGCAACAGCAACAGAGATCACGACGGACGTCCACATTATCCGACGACCCATCTCGCCCTTCGCTCGCGCCAGTTGCGGTCAGGGCTCGATGAGGCCGACGCGGATGGCGTAGCGGGTGAGTTCGAGCCGGTCGCGCAGGCCGAGCTTCTGCAGCAGGTTGGCCCGGTGACGCTCCACCGTCTTGGGGCTGATGACGAGCAGGTCGCCGATCTCCTTGGAGCTGTGCCCTTCGGCGACGAGTTTGAGGATCTCCTCCTCGCGCTCGGTGATGGGCCGGTCAGGGAGCGGGCCGCCGGAGCGGGCTCTGTCGAGGTAGGTGCGGACGAGGGTGGTCTCCGCACCGGGGTAGATGAAGGGTTCGTCGCGCAGCGCGGCGCGGCAGGCCTCGACGAGGTCGCGGTCGGCGACGGACTTGAGCACGTAGCCGGAGGCTCCGGCGCGCAGGGCCTCGAAGAAGTACTGCTCGTTGTCGTACATGGTCAGCATCAGGATCCGCAGGCCCGGCCGGATGCGGGCGAGTTCGCGGGCGGCCTGGAGGCCGGTCCGACGGGGCATGGAGATGTCGAGGACGGCGAGGTCGATGTCGAGGCTGCGGGCCTGGGCGACGGCCTCCGCTCCGTCGGCGGCCTCGGCGACCACGGTCAGGTCCGGTTCGGAGTCGAGGATGAGCCGTACACCGCGGCGTACGAGGGTGTGGTCGTCGGCGAGCAGGATGCGGGCCGGCCTCGCGGCGGGCCGGGTCATCGCGTGGCCTTCGTCGTGTCGGTGATGTCGAGTCGGACCTGGGTGCCGCCGTGCGGGCCGGCGCCGACGAGGAGTTCGGCGCCGATCAGCAGCGCGCGCTCGCGCATCCCGCGGATACCGGCGCCCTCGGGCGCTTCCCCGAGGCCGTGTCCGTCGTCACGGACGAGCAGTCCCGTACCGCCGCCGGGCAGGGACCGCAGGTGCACCTCGACGCGCGTGGCGCCGGAGTGGCGGGCGGCGTTCGTCAGGCTTTCCTGGGCGACGCGGTAGAGGACCAGCTCGGTGGCCGGGTCGAGGTGGGGCAGGCCGGGGGTGATGTGGGCGGTGACGCCCAGTCGCGGGGTGGTGAACTCGGCGGCCAGGGAGCGCAGGGCGCTGTGCAGTCCGAGTTCCTCCAGTACGCCCGGGCGCAGTCGGCGGGCGATACGGCGGATCTCGTCGAGGCTGGCGCGGGTGGTCTCCTGGGCCTGGTGCAGGTCGGTGCGGAGCGGTTCGGGGGCGCGGTCGGCGGCGTGCTTGAGCTGGAGGAGGACGGCGGTGAGGGTCTGGCCGATCTCGTCGTGGAGCTCCTGGGCGATGCGTCGGCGTTCGGCCTCCAGGGCGGTGAGCACCCGGCCGCTGCTGGTGGCGCGCTCGGCTTCGAGGCGGTCGAGCATGGCGTTGAAGGTCTGGGTGAGAGCGGCGACCTCGCCGTCTCCGGTGACGGCCGGGCGGGCTCCGGGTTTGAGGAGGTCGGCGGTGGCCATGGCCCGGTTCAGCCGGGCGAGCGGGGCCAGGCCGACCCTGAGGAGCACCGCGTTGACGACCAGCATCGCGACCAGTCCGCCGAGCAGGACGAGCGCCTCGCCGAACAGGACCGGGGTGGAGACCGTGACCGGGCCGAGGAGCAGGGCGACGGCGAGTGCCAGGACGCCGGTGTTCAGGAGGAAGATCCGCCAGTACAACGACACGACCACATGCACCTGACCTTCGGATCGACCAGCGGACCGACCAGCGGTCTGACCTGCGCTCTGACTTGCGCTCTGACCTGCGACGGAGCCCACTTCTCCACCCCCATCCTCACGCCGGCGGAAGGCCGCTGTCCATCCGTGCCGACACCCATATTTCGGACACGTGGAAAGTGGCACGATGAGCCCGCCGGGCGGCGCCTCCTGCCTGTGTTCGAACGTTCGCCGCGCCGGCATCTCGTACGGAACAAACCCAAGGGGGGACGGCTGTGCCGGCTTCACGGATGAGCACCACACCACTGCCGGGCATCGGGGTGCAGTACGACCTCACCACCCGCGAGCGCCGCCATCTGTCCGTGGTCGCGCACCGCGACGGAACACGGACGGTGAACGTCTACCGGGCCGACGACCCGGACGCCTGCGCCCAGTCGCTGCACCTGACCGGAGCGGAGACGACCTCGCTGATCGACGCGCTGATGCCCGCGCACCACAGCCCGAGCCTGCTGCACACCACCGACCTCGGTCTTGTGGCCGAGCGGATCGAGCTGTCCGCGCACTCGTACTGGAACGGCCGGGTGCTGGGTGAGACCCGGATGCGTACGGAGACCGGCGTCTCGATCGTGGCGGTACTGCGCCGGGCCGAGGCCCGGCCCTCCCCCACGCCCGGTTTCCGCCTGGCGGGCGGGGACACCCTCATCGTCATCGGCACCCGCGAGGGTGTCGACGCCGCCGCGGCGATACTCGGACGGGAGTGATCGCCTGTGCATTCCGCTGTCTTCCTGATCGAGTTCGGTGCGATCATTCTCGGCCTGGGCCTGCTGGGCAGGCTCGCCGGCCGCTTCAAGTTCTCCCCGATACCCCTCTACCTGCTGGCCGGTCTCGCGTTCGGTACGGGCGGGCTGCTGCCGATGGGCGCGAGCGAGGAGTTCGTGGCGATCGGCGCCGAGATCGGCGTCATCCTTCTGCTGCTGATGCTGGGCCTGGAGTACACGGCCACCGATCTGGTCTCCAACCTCAAGACGCAGTACCCGGCCGGTCTCGTCGACTTCGGCCTGAACGCCGTACCCGGGGCGGTCGCCGCCCTGCTCATGGGCTGGGGCCCGGTCGCCGCCGTCGTCCTGGCCGGAGTCACCTGGATCTCCTCCTCCGGGGTGATCGCCAAGGTGATGGGCGACCTGGGGCGGGTCGGTAACCGCGAGACCCCGGTCATCCTCAGCATCCTGGTCCTCGAAGACCTCGCGATGGCCGTCTACCTGCCGATCGTCACCGCCCTTCTCGCCGGCGTCGGCTTCGCCGCCGGCAGCGCGACCCTGGCCATCGCCCTCGGCGTCGCCGGAGCGGTCCTCTTCGTCGCCGTACGCTACGGGCGCCTCATCTCCCGCTTCGTCTCCAGCGACGACCCCGAGAAACTCCTCCTCGTGGTCCTCGGGCTGACGCTGCTCGTCGCGGGCATCGCCCAGCAGCTCCAGGTCTCCGCGGCCGTCGGCGCGTTCCTCGTGGGCATCGCCCTGTCCGGCGAGGTGGCGGAGGGCACGCACACACTGCTCAGCCCGCTGCGCGACCTGTTCGCCGCCGTGTTCTTCGTCTTCTTCGGCCTGCACACCGACCCCGCCAGCATCCCGCCGGTCCTGCTGCCGGCTCTCGCTCTCGCGCTGGTCACGGCGGGTACGAAGATCGCGACGGGGTACTGGGCGGCGAAGCGCGCCGGGGTCGGGGTCAAGGGGCGCTGGCGGGCCGGCGGCACGCTCGTGGCCCGCGGCGAGTTCTCCATCGTCATCGCCGGCCTCGCCGTCACCGCCGGCATCGAACCCGACCTGGGCCCGCTCGCCACCGCGTACGTGCTGATCCTCGTGGTGATCGGACCGCTCACCGCCCGCTACACCGAACCCCTGGCCGGCTGGATCACCGGCCGCCGCACCCCCTCGGGCCCGCTCCCGGCAGCGGTGCCTCCGCCTCCGGCGCCCCCGGAGGACCTCAAGGACCAGGCCCAGGACCAGGATCCGGTGGGCCGCGCGTAAGCGAGGGAACCCGGGCGCCCTGTCCCTCTGATGGACCACACGAGCCTGGGCGGGCGAGGGTCCGGCGTGCGCGAGGTCCCCGTCGGATCGAGTCGCGCCCTCCCGCATATCGGGTCAAGCTCGTCTATGTGTGCCCTTTGGGGCGGAATCGCCCAGTAGCGGACCGTCGGGAGGGCGCCGGACCGAGGAGGCTGAAGTTGGGCGAGCTCATCGTCATCGGCTACGACGACACCGACGTGGCGGACAGGGCGTTCGAGACGGTACGGGAACTCCAACGGGACTACGTCGTGCACCTCAACGGTCTCGCGGTCGTCGAGGTCGACGAGGACGGACGGACCCACGTCGACTCGGACAGCCGAGTCGTGGGCACCTCCACGACCACCGGAGCCGTGTGGGGCGCGATCTTCGGCCTGCTGTTCCTCGTCCCCGGGGTCGGTCTCCTGACCGGCGCCGCGATCGGCGGCCTCGTGGGCAGGCTGAGCAGGTTCGGCATCGACGACCGGTTCCGTCAGCAGGTGGGGAATCTGCTGAAGCCCGGATCCGCCGCGGTGGTGATCATGGCTTCCAAGGTCACCGACGACAAGTTCACGACGGCGATGCAGCAGCACGGCGGCACCGTCCTCAAGACCTCGCTCAGCGACGAGGACGAGAAGGAACTCGCCGAACAGCTCGCCGGCCCGCGCTAGCGCGGCACGGCCGCACCGGCCCCGCGCCCCCGCATCGAGCCCGCACCCCCGGCCCGCATCGGCCCCGTACGAGCTCCCACGGGCGTACCCCGACCCCGTCCCGCACTCGGCCGACCGGCCACTCGGCCCACTCGCCCCTCCCTCCACTCCCCACCCGCCACTCGCCCCCCTCGCCCCTCGCCCCACCCGCCCTCACCCCCCAGGAAGGCATCCGATGGAACCCCTGCTCACCTCGGACCAGCTCGCCGAACTGCGCCGTCCCCGGCCCTATCCCGCCCTCTCCGTGCTGATGCCGACCCACCGACGCGAGCCGGAGAAGGCACAGGACGCCGTGCGTCTGCGCAACCTCGTGGCCCAGGCGGAGAAGGCGCTGGAGAACGACCCGGACGTGCCGCGCGAGCGGCGCGGGGAGATCGTCGACCGGCTGAGGCGAGCCGTCGCCGAGCTCGATCCGACCCACGCGCAGGACGGCCTGGTGATCTTCGTGGCCCAGGGCGAGCACCACGTGTGGTCGGTGGCTCGTGCCGTACCCGAACGCGTGGTCCTCTCCGATACCTTCCTCACCCGCAACCTCGTGGCGGCGCAGGCCGCCGAGCAGCCGTACTGGGCACTCGCGGTGGCCGCCGACCGGATCTCTCTGTGGGACGGCAGCCCCGAGCAGGCCGCCGAGTACTCCGGGGACGGATTCCCGCTCGAGCGGAGCCTTGAGGACCCGGACGCGGAGCGCAAGCAACGCATCGGGGACCTGCCCAGCACGTTCCAGGACGAGGCCACCCGCCGGTTCCTGCGCGAGGGTCACGACAAGCTGCGTGCCGTCCTCGCCCGCACGCCCCGCCCGCTGTACGTGCTCGGCTCTGCCGCCGCGCTCTCGCTCCTGGAGGAGCTCGGCCCACTGGGCCCGGGCGCCGTCTCGATCCAGCACGGAGGGCTCGCCGACGGCCCGGCCGGTGCTGTCGCCGAGGCCGTGGAGCCGGTGCGCACGGCGCGCGAGGCGGCCTCGACGGCCACGATCGCCGCCGAGCTGGAAGCGGCACGCGGCCGGCGGGAGTTCGCGGGCGGACTCGACGAGGTGTGGCAGGCCGTGCAGGAGGGGCGGGTGCGGCTGCTGGCCGTCGAGGAGCACTACCGGACCGTCGTAAGGGAGGAGGGGGGCCACCTGGAACCCGCGGACGCCGGCCAGCCCGGGGCGCGGGACGACATGGTCGACGAGATCGTCGAGCAGGCCTTGGAGAGGGGGGCCGAGATCCGCTTCGTACCCGACGACGCGCTGGCCGGACAAGGGCACATCGCCGGTGTACTGCGGTACTGACCGGCTCTTGAAAGGTCCGGTCACGAGACGGCCGGCCTGGGCACGACTGCCCGTCCCCTGACACCTCCTACCGAGAAGACGCGACTGTGAATCCCTCACCCGATCGGCTCGGCCGTCCGGTCCGTTCCCGCGCCGTGACCGCGGCCGCGGCCGTCGTCCTCGTCGCCTTCGGCGCGACGGCCGTCGTCGCCTGCGACGGCGGCGGCGACGATACGAGCGGACCGACCTTCAGCGAACGCCCGAGCCCGCCCATCACCGAATCCTTCAGCGGAGCGCCACCCTCCGCACTCGCCTCCTCGGCTTCCGAGGCGATCGAATCCGCCCGTGCGTCCGCCTCGACGGCCGCCGCGTCCGCCTCCGCCAGAGAGGCGTCACGCAAGGCGTCGATCGGAGCCGAGATCGAGCGCTCGCGCCGCGTGGCCGAGGAGGAGTTGCAGGACGTACAGGGCCGCGGGAATGCCCTGTCCGAGGTGGCTGTGACCGGCAAACCCCGAACGGGTACCGGCGGCGTCACGACCGCCATCGTCAACATCACCAACAAGACGCAGGACACCGCCTCGTACGCCGTCCAGGTCGACTTCGTCGACGCGGCGGGCACGGTCGTCGAAACCCAGTTCGTCGGCGAGGAGGATCTCGCCCCCGGCGAGCGCAGACAACCCCTGGTCATCAGCCGGCAGCCGCCCGAGCCCGTCCTCACGGCGAGGTTGACCAAGGCCCAGCGGTACTGACAGCCCCTCACAAGGAGATCCGCATGTCCGAACTCATCGTCCTCGGCTACGAGGACCGCGCCGTCGCCGACAAGGCGTTCGCCGAGGTACAGCGGCTGACCAAGGATCACGTGGTCGAACTGTCCGGCCTCGCCGTCGTGTCGGTCGACGAGGACGGCAAGACCCATGTGGACACACCGGCCAGAACCGAGGAGATCGCCATGTCGGCGACCGCCGGCGCCCTGTGGGGCATGGTCTTCGGCATCCTCATCCTCACCCCGGGGATCGGCGTCGTGGGTGCGGCCGCCGGAGGCCTGATCGGCAAGCTCCAGCAGATGGGGGTCGACAACAAGTTCCGCAAGAACGTCCAGGAACTGCTCCGGCCCGGCACGTCCGCCGTCGTGATCATGGCCAAGAAGGTCACGGAGGACCGGTTCGCCGCCGCGATGGGGCCCTTCGGCGGCGAGGTGCTCAAGACCTCGCTCTCCGAAGAGAGCGAGCGGGAGCTCGCGGAGCAGCTGGCGGGCCCCGAAGCCGCTGCCTGAACCGACGAAGCGGCCGGGTCCCGTCCACCGGGACCCGGCCGCTTCGTGCGTGTCGGAGCACGACCTCCGAACACAAGCGAACGTCAGAACACCACCGGGTCGCGGACCAGGGGGCAGGTCATGCAGTGGCCGCCGCCGCGGCCGCGCCCCAGCTCGGCGCCGACGATGGTGATGACCTCGACGCCCGCCTTGCGCAACAGCGTGTTCGTCTGGGTGTTGCGGTCGTACGTGAAGACGACGCCGGGCTCCAGGGCGACGGCGTTGTTGCCGCTGTCCCACTGCTGCCGCTCCGAGGCGTAGACGTCACCGCCCGTCCCGATCACCCGTAGCTGGGGCAGGCCGAGGGACTTGGCCACCACGTCCACGAACGCGGCGCTGCCCTCGTCGGTGATCTCGACGCCCGGCGCCTTGTCGGAAGGGCGCAGGGAGAAGGTGTGCACCGCGTCCATGATCTTCGGGTAGAGGGTGACGATGTCGCGGTCCGCGAAGGTGAAGACGGTGTCGAGGTGCATGGCGGAGCGGAGCTTCGGCATGCCGGCGACGACGACGTGCTCGGCCGCGCCGCTGTCGAAGAGGGCCCGGGCGACCTGGGTGATGGCCTGGCGGGAGGTGCGCTCGCTCATGCCCATGAGGACGACGCCGTTGCCGACGGGCATGATGTCGCCGCCCTCGAACGTGGCCTGGCCCCAGCCCTGTTCGGGGTCGCCCCACCACACGGTCGCGCTCCTGTAGTCCGGGTGGAAGGCGTAGACCGCCTTCATCAGGAGGGTCTCGCCGTGCCGGGCGGGCCAGTACAGCGGGTTGAGCGTGACTCCCCCGTACAGCCAGCAGGTGGTGTCGCGGGTGTAGAGGGTGTTGGGCAGCGGGGGCATCAGGTACTCCCGTGCGCCGACGCCCTCCCTGGCGAGCGACACGTATCCGGAGCGGAAGTCCTCCGGCAGGTCGGCGGTGGACAGACCGCCGATGAGGAACTCGGCGAGCTCGCGCGGGGCGAGGGATTCGAGGTAGGCGCGGGTGTCGTCGACCAGTCCGAGCCCGACCTCGTTGGGAACGATCTTCCGGTCGAGGAGCCAGTCCCTCGCCTCGGGGACGGCCATGGTCTCCGCCAGGAGCTGGTGCAGTTCGACGACCTCGACGCCGCGCTGGGTGAGCTTGTTGACGAAGTCGGCATGGTCGCGCTGGGCGTTCTCCACCCACATGACGTCGTCGAAGAGCAGATCGTCGGAGTTGGTCGGGGTGAGCCGGCGGTGGGCGAGTCCCGGGGAGCAGACGAGCACCTTGCGCAGCCGTCCGACCTCGGAGTGAACGCCGAGGGGCACGGCACCATCACCGGTACTGGTACCGGTACCGGTCTCGGGGAGAGTCATGAGCAGCCTTTCCGGTGAAGCGGCGGGTACGAGAGGCTCGACGTGCGGGACGGGCGAGGGCCCACCGGGTCACAGTTCGATCCAGCCGACGGCCAGGGCGACGATGCCGACGACGGCCCCCACGACGGAGACGGCGCAGATGAGGGCCTCCTTCGGGGAGAACAGGCGCCGGTTCTGTTCCCGGCGGGCCTTGACGAACAGGAAGGTGGCCGGGGCGTAGATGATGAAGGAGACGAGGACGAACTTGAGCCCGGCCGCGAAGAGGAGGAACGCCGTGTAGAGGGTCGCGAGGATGCCGACGACGAGTTCCCGCCGGGTGCTCCGCCCCTGGACTCTCTCCTGTCGGGGCCGCAGGGCGATCTTCGCGGCGAAGGCCGCGGCCAGCAGGAACGGGATCAGGCTCAGGGAGCTGGTCAGGTCGAGGGCGAAGCTGAACGCGTCGTCGGAGAAGGCCGTGACGACCAGGACGACCTGACTGAGAGCCGTCGTCATGAGCAGAGCCGGGACGGGTACGTCGTCCCCGCTCGACCGGCCGAGGAAGCGGGGCATGTCCTCGTCCTTGGCGGCGACGAACAGGACCTCCGCCGCCATGAGGGACCAGGCCAGGTAGGCGCCGAGGACGGAGACGATGAGGCCGACGCTCACGAAGACACTGCCCCAGGTGCCGACCGCCGCCTCCAGGACGCCGGCCATGGAGGGCTGGCGAAGCTCGGCGATCTCGCTCATGGGCAGGATTCCGTACGACACGATGGTGACCGAGGCGAAGATCGCGAAGACGCTGAGGAATCCGAGCAGGGTCGCCCGCCCCACGTCCTCCCGACGCTTGGCGTGCCGGGAGTAGACGCTGGCTCCCTCCACTCCGAGGAAGACGAACACGGTGGCCAGCATCGTGCCGCGGACCTGGTTGAAGAGAGAGCCGGCGTAGTCCGCGCCGCCGAAGTTGTCGGCGAACACGGACGGCTTGAAGCAGAAGAGCGCCAGGATGACGAAGACGATGATGGGGACGAGTTTGGCGACGGTCACGATCCTGTTGATCGCCGTCGCCTCCTTCACGCCCCGGCGGATGAGGAGGAAGAAGCCCCACAGTCCGGCGGACGACAGGATGATGGCGAGTGCCGTGTCCCCGTCACCGAGGGCGGGTGCGATCGCGCCGATCGTCGACATGATGAGCACCCAGTACGTCACGTTGCCGACGCACGCGCTCGCCCAGTACCCGAAGGCGGAGAAGAAGCCCAGGTACTCCCCGAAGCCCGCCTTGGCGTACGCGTAGACGCCCGCGTCCAGGTCGGGCCGGCGCACGGCGAGGGTCTGGAAGACGAAGGCGAGCATCAGCATGCCCAGACCCGCCACCGACCAGGCGATCAGCGCCCCCGCGACACCGGTCTCCTGCGCGAAACGCCGCGGGAGCGAGAACACGCCAGCACCCACCATGGAGCCGACGACCATCGCGGTGAGCGTCAGCAGAGTGAGTTTCGCGGTCGGCGCCGTCGGCCCCGCTCCGGTGTCGCCATGGGTGTCGGCTTGGGCCATGTCGTTCCTCGTCGAAGCGCTCGGACGCCGCGGCACCGACATCGGCCCGCCTCATGATGCCCGAACTTATTCGCTAAGGAACGATTTGTCCTGCGGTAGCCCGATTTGCCGACCGGCCGCGCCTCCGGGCCACACCGGAAGACACGGCCGAGGACCCCGGGTCAGGCGTCCTTCTTCACCGGCTCCAGGATCGCCACGCACTCCACGTGGTGCGTCATCACGAAACACATCAAAGCGAAAACACGTCAAAGAAAGCCGCAGGCCAGGAGCTCATCCGAGGCAAATCGGACTCGAGATCAATGTGCATTACAGGCGCTACGGGCACTAGGTGCGCCCCCGTGACGCACACCCGCGCCCCTCACGGAGGAACCAGGACCCGCCGCCGATAGGGATCTCGCCGTCTCACCGGCGGCCCTACCTCCAAACCCGCGGCCGCCGGTGAGCGGCGCCCTCGCCCTAGAGGGCCTGGCCAGGGCCGTCCGGCGCGATCGCGAAGTCCACGAGTGGCTCACCACCGCCTGCGACGCCGACCTTCCGGTGATCACCTCTGCCGCGGCGCTCGTCGAGGTGATTCGCCCCAGGATCAATGGCGCCGCCCTGAAATGAGCGCTGTCCCGGCTACGGGTCGAGCCGGTCATCCAGACCCTCGCCCAATCAGCTGCCATTCTGCTGCGCACGTCGAGGCGCAGGTCGAGCACGTCAAGGCGGCCGTTCTCATCGGCTCCCTCACGGCCGCCTTCCTTGCCGCCCTCCAGCGGCTACGCGTACGCGGCTGATGGTGGTACGTGCCCCTCGGCATCGCGATCTGGGAGTCCTTCTTCAGCCTGCTGCAGAAGAACGTCCTCGACCGCCGAAGCTGGGACACCCGAGAGGAACTGCGGATCGCGATCGTGACCTGGATCGAGCGGACCTACCACCGGCGCCGCCGACAAGCCGCACTCGGCCGAATGACCCCCGTCGAATTCGAGACCGTCATGACCACGCCAGCCCTCCAGGCCGCGTGACTCAACCTGTCACCCGAACCTGCATCAGACCCTTCTCTGAACTATGGGGCGAGGCTGGCTTCGGTGGCCGACAGGTGGGTGGTGGAGGGCTGGTGGTGCGCTACCGGGTCTTGGCCCGGGGAGGGTTGGCCTTTGCGGGGTGTGTGATTGAAGAGGAGGTTTAGGGCGAAGGCACAGGCAGCGGTGCTGGTGATCGCGCTACCGAGGATGATCTGAAGGCTGTCGGGCAGCCGGTGGTAGATGGTGGGGGCGGTGACGGGGACCATGCCGGCGGCGAGGGAGACGGCGAGAATCAGCAGGTTGTGGGTGCCGTTGAAGTCGACCTTCTTCAGGATGCGGATGCCGACGGCGGTGATCATCGCGAACATCACCAGTGCGGCGGCGCCGACGACTGGATCAGGCAGTGAGGCCACGATGGTGCCGAGTCCGGGCAGGCAGCCGAGGACGATCAGGACTGCGCCGGTGACGGCGGTGATCCAGCGGCTGCGGATGCGGGCCATCTCGATGAGGCCGACGTTCTCGGCGTAGACGGTGTACAAGGGTGCCCACCGCGTACAGCTGGGGCTCCATCCGACGGCCGCCAATCACGCATGACGACCCATCAGAAACTGCGCCGTCCGTGCGTCAAACGTGCGTCACGTGCGTCGAATATGCGTCAAGATATCGCACCTAGCGCACGTAACGCCCATAACGCACACTCGGAGAAACGGCAGGTCAGCGGCCCTTAACGGCAGGCTCAAGGATCGCGACGCACTCGACATGATGGGTCATCGCAAACATGTAAGCCAAAACAGGTCAAATAAAACCGCAGGTCAGAGACGCGTGCTACGCAAAACGGACGCAAGATCAATGTGCATTACGTGCACGATGGGTTCTATGTGCGATGCCTGACCAACCGCCGGCACCCTCCAGGCGATCCGCGAGCGGGTCGGCAAGCGTGGCGTGTCCGCTTACCTGGAGAAGGCCGCGTAGCGGCAGATCGAGCGGGACAACCTGGACGAGCTGATCGCCGACTTCGACAAGACCCACGTCCCGCCGCCCCGGAAGCCGTCGCCGCCAAGCGAGCCAAACTCACCGGCGGCACCTCCTCCGACGCCGGGGCGGCTGCGTGAGCGGCGCCCTCATCCTGGACAGCGAGGGCCTGGCCAAGGCCATCCGACGCGATCGTGAGGTCCATGAGTGGCTCACCGCCGCCCGCGACACCGATCTTCCCGTGATCACTTCGGCGGCCTCGCTCGTCGAGGTGATCCACCCCCGGATCAACGACGCCGCCCTGAAGTGGACGCTGTCCCGGCTGCGGATCGAGCCCGTCACCCAGGCCCTCGCCCAATCCGCCGCCGGCCTGCTGCGTGCGACCGGCCTGCACGGCCACAAGTACGCCATGCTCTGCGCCACCGCCCTCACGCCGCATCACCATCCTGACCTCCGACGTCGAGGACGTCACCAGGCTCACCGCGGACTACCCTCGCGTGACCGCCGAAAAGGCCTGATCCGCACCGGGCGCTTCCGTCGACTCCACCATTTCCTGGTCGGCACAACCTCGTCGCCGGCCAGGGACCTTCGTGTGGCATGCCTCTCGATTGACTGCCGGGCAGCGCCCCCTGCCTGTACTCGGCCCATCAGCCGAGGGGCAGGGCCACTGGCACCGTTCTCAGCCCGCGAGGGCAACGGACTGCGAACCCGCTGGCCAGGGTGGCGGCCTCTACCGGGCTGGCATCGAGCGGGTCACGAGGGCGCCCGGGGTATCAGGGTTGTGGTGCTCAGTTCCTGGCCGTTGTCGGCCTGGCAGCGTGCGGGAGCAGTTCACTGGAGCCGCGGATCACCAGGCGGGTGGGGACCATGATGGTCCGGACGCGGCTGTGGGCGCCGTCCAGGCGGGCGAGCGCGGTCTTGGCCGCTGTTTCACCGATGGTCGCGGGGTCTTGGGCGACAACGGTCAGTGCCGGTTCGAGGGCTTCGGCGAGTGGGAGGTCGTCGAAGGTGATCAGGGCGATGTCTTTGCGGCGTGCACGGGCGAGTTGTGCGATGACGCCGAGGGCCATCATGTTGTTTCCGGCGAAGATGGCGGTGGGCGGATTCGGCAGGTTCAGCAGTGCTGTGGTCTCGGAGGCGGCCCCGTCCTGGCTGTGGGCGCCGGTCACCAGGGTCCGGTCGTAGGGCAGTCCGGCCTCGGCGAGCGCCGAGCGGTAGCCGGCGAGCCGTTCACGCTGGGTGTAGAGCTTGGCGGGAAGGTCTCCGATGAAGCCGATGCGGCTGTGGCCGCGGGCGATGAGGTGGGACACGCCCTCGTGGACGCCGGTCCGGTTGGAGCTGACCACGCAGTCGGCGGACAGACCGACGCCCGGCCGGTCGAGGAAGACCACCGGCAGCCCTGCCGTGCGCGGCGCCTTGAGGTGACTGTGGTCGGCTCCGAACGCGGGGACGACCATCAGCACGCTGACGCGCCGGGCGAGAAAGGTCTGGATCAATGCCTTCTCGCGGTCCGGGTCTTCAGCTGACGAGCCCATGAGCAGAGTGAGCCCGCGGCTGCGCACGACGTCTTCTATGCCGCTGGCGACGGTTCCGAAGAAGGGGTTGCCCAGGTCCGGTACGACCAGGCCGACGGTGGTGTCGGGGCCTCCGACCCGAATGTTGCGGGCCATCAGGTTCGGCTGGAAGCCGAGCTTCGCGACCGCGGCGAGCACACGCTCACGGGTCTGCGGAGAACTCGGCCCGTCCTCGTTGAGGACCCGGGACACCGTCTTGGCGCTGACGCCCACTTCCTTGGCGACATCGGCCAGTGTGGGGCGACGGTTAGCGGCCATGTACCACCGTTCTTGTGCGTTCGTCGGGCCCGACCCCTGCCGAGGGCCGGGCCCGCTGTCCTGTCTATGCGGCGACCCTGCGTTCTACGCGGCGTTGCCCCCGCGGTGACTCAGTGGGCGGACACGCCTGCCGCCTCGGCAGCATCCGCGTCGGCAACGACCGTACCTCCATCGTCGCTCACCCTGAGCGCCCCCGTCATGATGGCGACGACCTCCGCCATCGAAAAGTCGGAAGGCTTGATCAGGGCTTCGCGCCGGCCGAGCCGGTGGATGTGGATGCGGTCGGCGATCTCGAAGACATGCGGCATGTTGTGGCTGATCAGGACCACGGGCATGCCCTTGTCGCGGACTCGGCGGATCAGGTCGAGGACCTGTCCCGATTCCTTGACGCCCAGCGCGGCGGTGGGCTCGTCCATCACGACGACGCTCTTGGCCCAGGCGACGGACCGCGCGACCGCCACAGCCTGGCGCTGGCCTCCGGACAGGGTTTCCACCGGCTGGGTCAGCGACCGCAGCCCGATCTTGAGGTCGGCCATGTGGGCGGCCGCCTCCTGGCGCATGCGCTTCTTGTCGAGCATGCGCAGCGCGCTGCCGAGGAGGCCCGGCCGGCGCAGCTCGCGTCCGAGGAACATGTTGGAGGCGATGTCCATGGAGGCGGCGACGGCAAGGTCCTGGTAGACGGTCTCGATGCCGTGCTGCCGGGCGCTCTGCGGTCCGGTGAACCTGATGGGTTCGCCGTTCAGCCGGATCTCGCCCTCGTCGGGGGTGATCGCGCCGGTGAGGGCCTTGATCAGGCTCGTCTTGCCGGCGCCGTTGTCGCCGATGACGGCGAGGACCTCGCCGGGCAGCAGGTCGAAGTCGGCGCCGTCGATGGCGGTGACATGACCGTACCGCTTGACCAGGCCGCGGGCCTGGAGCACGGGTGTGACATCGGAAGTGCTCATCGTGCCTTCTTCCGGGAGATCTGGTCGACGGTCACGGCGAGGATCACCAGGACGCCGGTGATCAGGGTCTGGTAGATGGAGGCGACGCCCATCAGCTGGAGACCGTTGCGGAACACACCGACGATGAGGACGCCGATGAAGGTGCCGAGGACGGCTCCCCGACCGCCGAAGAGGCTGGTTCCGCCGAGGACGACGGCGGTGATGCTGTCGAGGTTGTCGGTCTGTCCGGCCTGCGGGTCACCGACGCCGGTACGGGAGATCAGGAGCAGCGCGGCGATTCCGTAGACGGCTCCGGCCAGGGTGTAAAGACCGATCGTCAGCCGGGAGGTGCGGATGCCGTTGAGGCGGGCCGCCTCGGGGCTGTTGCCCAGCGCGTACACGTGACGGCCCCAGGACGTGCTGCTCAGCGCGTAGGCGAAGACCAGGAACAGGGCGATGGTGACGAGCGAGCCGTAGGTGATGTCGGTGTTGCCGAGCGGGAAGGTCTCACCGAGGGCGGTCAGCGGTCCGGGGAGGTTGGTGATCGTCTGTTCGGCGGAGTAGATGTGGGTCAGGGCGAAGGCCACGTTCAGCATGCCGAGGGTGACGATGAACGGGGGAAGCGGGATCAGCTGCACCAGCAGACCGTTGACCAGACCGAAGCCCGCGCACACGGCCAGGCCGAGGGCGATCGCGACAAGCGGGGGCAGGCCGCTTTCGGCTGCCGTCTTGGCGATGACGATGCTGCCGAACGCCATGACGGCACCGCAGGACAGATCGATGCCGGCGGTGAGGATGATCAGGGTCTGGCCGATGGCCAGTGTGCCCACGACCATGACCTGCTGGACGATCAGCGAGAAGTTGCCGCCGGAGAGGAACTGCTCGGTCGTCAGGGAGAAGAAGACACAGGCCAGCAGCAGGGCGACGAGCGGGCCCGTGGTCGGCGTGGTGAGCAGCCGGCGGACCGTGGTCGGTCCTTTCAGCTGTTCGTAGGGCAGGGGTGTGGCAGTCATGAGGGTCCTTGCCGGTGGTCGATGATCGGCGGAGCGGGGTTCGTCAGAGGGTTGGCGGAGGGCTGTTCGCCGGGGCACGCCGCGAAGGGTGCGGGTAGCCCGGCCTTACGGACGGGGAGACCTGGTTCGGGCTGTTCGGCCGCAGGAGCGGCCTGTACGACCGCAGGCACACCCCGATGCCGGGCTCAGCCCCAGCACTTCTCCAGGCCGTAGGCGGTGTCCTTGGAGTCGACCCCCGTCTTGGCGGCGTCGGTGACGAGCGTGACGCCGGTGTCGGTGTAGCCGGATGCCTTCTTGCCGTTCTTGGCGAAGTCGGCGACCGCCTTGACGCCCTGGGATGCCATCTGGAGCGGGTACTGCTGCGAGGTCGCCGCGATCTTGCCTTCCTTGACGGCCTTCGTGCCGGTGCAGCCGCCGTCGACGGAGACGACGAGCACCTTCTTCTCCAAGCCCTTGGCCTTGAGCGCGGTGTAGGCGCCCAGTGCGGCCGGCTCGTTGATCGTGTAGACGACGTTGATGTCCGCGGACTTCTGGAGGCAGTTCTCCATTGCCGTCTGGCCCTTGGCCTGGTCGCCGCCGGTGTCCTGCATGCACACGATCGACGGGTCGCCCTCCGCGACGCCGAAGCCCTTGAGGAAGCCCTGGTGGCGCTGCACGCCCACCGCGACGCCGGGCGCGAGGTCCAGCGTGGCGATCTTCGCCTCCTTGCCGGCCATGGCCGCCTTGGCGTACTGGCCGATGAGCTCGCCCGCCTTGACGTTGTCGGTGGCGAACAGGGCGTCGGTGGCGTCCTGCGGGTCGGTCGGGCTGTCGAGCGCGATGACCAGGACGCCCTTGGCGCGTGCCTTCTCGAGGGCGGGGACGATCGCCTTGGAGTCGTTGGGCGTGATGAGGATGCCCTTGACCCCGGAGTTGACCATGTTCTCGATGGCGGTGACCTGGCCCGCGTTGTCGCCGTCGAACTTTCCGGCCGCGCTGACGAGTTCGACGCCGTTGTCCTTCGCGGCCTGCTCGGCGCCCTCCTTCATCTTCACGAAGAACGGGTTCGTGTCCGTCTTGGTGATCAGCCCGACCTTGACCCCGTTGCCGCCGGACCCGCCCTGCGCGCCGGAGCCGCAGGCCGTCAGGGTCAGCGCCGAGACGGCGGCGAGAGCGGTGAATCCGATGGAAGCGAAGGCGCTGCGGCTTCTGCGAAGCATGACTGATCTCCTGCTGGACGAGGGCGGAACGGCCGTGGATCCAGGTGCTGCAGAGCAAGGGAACTGCTGCTGGCGAACGCACCGGAGCGGTGTCATCGTTGACCGATGTCATCGTTGACACCGCTTGCGGAGGATGATGAACTCCATCACCCGGAAACGTCAATGCCTTCCCGCCGTCACAACTCGGCAACGCTGCCCGCCCGCACCGCCTCACGCCGAGAGCGCCGCTCTCCGTGAGCTTCCTCAAGGCCCCTAGAAAACGCAGCCTTCCCGCGCTGCCCACCTGGAGAGAACGAGCCATGCGCCTGCCTCTGGTCACCGTCCTTGGAGAATGCGTCGCGGACGCCTTCACCGCCCCCGCACCCGTTCCGGGCGAGCTTTCCCTGCGGGTCCTGCCGGGCGGCGGTCCGGCGAACACCGCTGTGGCGCTCGCCCGTCTGGGCACGCCCGCCCGCTTCCTGGCGCGGCTGTCCGACGATGTCTTCGGGCGCCTGTTCCGCGGGCACCTGGAAGCCTCGGGTGTCGACCTCACGGCCGCGATACACGCGCCCGAGCCCAGCACGCTGGCCGTCGCCGAGCTGGACGCTCAGGGCCGGGCCGCGTACTCCTTCCACGCCCAGGGCACCGCGGACTGGCAGTGGACGGCCGATGAACTCGCGGCCGTGGACCTGACCTCCACGGCCTGCGTGCACTCGGGCTCCCTGGCTCTGGTGCGCGAGCCCGGCGGCACGGTCGTGGAGGACTTCCTCGCCCGCGCCTCCGCCACGGCCACGATCTCCATCGACCCGAACGTCCGGCCGCTGCTCGTGGCGCCCGAGGTCTACCGGGAACGCCTGCCGCGCTGGTGTGCGATCGCGGACATCCTCCGCCTGAGCGAGGACGACCTGGAACTTCTGCTGCCCGAGTACACGATCGAACGCGCCTGCGACACCTGGCACGCGGCGGGTGTCCCGCTCGTCGTGATCACCCGAGGGGAACGCGGCGCGGTCGCGTCGCTGAACGGCGTGCGCACCGCCATACCCACACCTTCGACCGCTGTGGTCGACACCGTCGGCGCGGGCGACTCCTTCACCGCGGGCTTCCTGCACCATCTCGGGGCCAAGGGGCGCCTCGGCGGGCGACTGACGGATCTGCGGGTCGACGACGTCTTCGACGCCTGCGCTTTCGCCGCCCGGGTGGCGGCGCTGACCTGCGGGGTCGTCGGGCCGAACCCGCCGTGGGCCAGCCAGTTGCCCCAGCCGTCACCCGTGGCCGGGCACCTCGCCGGCTGAATCGGCGGCCTGAACGAACTCGAACCAAGCCATTGACGCGCGGCCCGGAGCACGCACATCATCACTGCGCACTGGGTGTCATCGCTGACACATGTCATCGATGACACTCCTTCCGGGCTGTCCCCCACCGCCCGGCACTGCGAATCCCCCGGCGTCGTCCCATACCAGCGGACGCGGGCACGACGACGCCCACAGTGCAGGAGAAACCATGAGCCGAGCCCCCGCACTCCGCCGTGTCCCGCGGCGCCTCGTCGCCACCGCGGTAGCGGCATGCGCCCTTACCGTCACCGCCGTCGCCCCCCAGGCGGTGGCGGAAGACAGCCGGCCGTACACGGAGACGTACCGCCCGCAGTTCCACTTCAGCCCCGCGAAGGACTGGTTGAACGACCCCAACGGACTGGTCTGGTACCAGGGCGAGTACCACCTCTTCTACCAGTACAACCCGAGCGGCAGCACCTGGGGCAACATGTCCTGGGGGCACGCCGTCAGCAAGGACCTGGTGCGCTGGCAGGAGCTGCCCCTCGCCATCCCCCACGACGACCGGGAGATGGTCTTCTCCGGCAGTGCCGTCGTCGACCGCAACAACACCACGGGGTTCGGAACCCGTACGAACCCGGCGATGGTGGCCGTCTACACCAGCCACTACAAGGACAGCGGCAAGCAGGCCCAGTCCCTCGCGTACAGCACCGACCGCGGCCGTACCTGGACGAAGTATGCCGGGAACCCCGTGCTCGACATCGGGTCGAAGGAGTTCCGCGACCCCAAGGTCCAGTGGTATGCACCCACCAAAAGCTGGCTGATGACGGTGTCGCTGTCCACCGAACGCAAGGTCCGGTTCTACTCCTCCAAGGACCTCAAGACCTGGACGCACCTGAGCGACTTCGGCCCCCAGGGCGCGGTGGGCGGCGTCTGGGAATGCCCGGACTTGTTCCCGCTTCCCGTCGACGGTGACCCCCAGCGCACCAAGTGGGCCCTCGTCGTCAACATCAACCCCGGTGGAATCGCCGGCGGTTCAGCCGCCCAGTACTTCGTGGGCGACTTCGACGGCACGAAGTTCACGCCCGACGACGACGGCTCCTACACGCCTCCGGCCGGAGTGGTGATGCAGGACTTCGAGGGAGCCGACTACGGCACCTGGCAGACGACCGGCACCGCCTTCGGCAGCGGGCCGATCCCCGCGCCGGCGCCCGACCCCTCGGGCACGAACGGCTTCGAGGGCAAGGGACTCGTCGACAGCCTCCGCGGCGGCGACTCCGAGACCGGCACCCTCACCTCCGCCCCCTTCACCGTCAACGCCCCGTACCTCAACTTCAAGATCGGCGGCGGCCGTCACCCTTACGTCCCCGGCTCCGTGATGGGCGACTTCCCCGCCCCCGCGGGCGAGGTCCTCGCCGACTTCGAGCAGGACTCCTACGGATCCTGGACCACCACCGGCACCGCCTTCGGCACCAGCCCCGCACACGGCACCCTCCCCGGACAGAACCCCGTGTCCGGACACACGGGCACCAGCCTGGTGAACACGTTCCTGAACGGCGACGCAACCACGGGCACCCTCACCTCGCCCGAGTTCACCATCACCGCCAAGCACCTCAACCTCCTTGTCGGCGGCGGCAACCACCCCTCCGGAGCTGACGCGCCCACCGCCGTCCGGCTCATCGTCGACGGCAAGACGGTACGCAGTGCCACCGGCGCCGACTCCGAATCCCTCAACTGGGTCTCCTGGGACCTGGGCGACCTCGCCGGCCGGACCGCGCGCATCGAGGTCGTCGACCAGAACACCGGCGGCTGGGGACACATCCTGCTCGACCAGGTCATGCTGTCCGACACCCCCGCACGGCCCCGCTCGACAGAGACCACGGTCAACCTCCTCATCGACGGCAAGGTCGTCCACAGCGCGACCGGCGCGGACAGCGGAACCCTGGACTGGGCCTCCTTCGACCTCCGCGCCCACCAGGGCAAGCAGGCCACCATCCAGATCGTCGACATGAACACGGCCGGCTGGGGCCATGTCATGGCCGACCACTTCGTCGCCGCCGACCAGTCGGCCCGCTCCAACCTGCAGCGAGCCGACTGGGTCGACTACGGCAAGGACTACTACGCCGCCGTCTCCTGGGAGGACAGCCCGGACGGCAAGCGCCGCATGATCGGCTGGATGAACAACTGGCAATACGGCAACAACACCCCGACCTCACCCTGGCGGGGCGCACAGAGCATCCCGCGAGAGATGGCTCTGCGCACGGTGAACGGCCGGATCCGGCTAACGCAACAGCCCGTGTCCACCGTGGCATCGCTTCACGGACCCCTGACCAGCGTGCGCAGCACCAGAATCGCGGCCGGTTCCATGCCGCTGGCCGCGGGCCGGGCCGACGGCAAAGCACTCGACATCCGGGCCACGTTCACCCTCAGCGACGCCAAGCGTTTCGGGTTCAAGGTGCGCACGGGGCAGGGTCAGGAAACCGTCATCGGCTACGACAGGGAGACCCAGGAGCTCTACGTCGACCGGACGCGTTCGGGCGCAGTGGACTTCCACCGCGACTTCCCCGGCATCCAGCGCGCACCGCTGACAGCCAAGAACGGCAAGGTCGAACTCCGGATCCTGGTCGACTGGTCCTCGGTCGAGGTGTTCGGCGGCCAAGGCGAGGCCGTGATCACGGACCAGATCTTCCCCAGCCCGGACAGCGACGGCATCCAGCTCTTCGCCGAAGGCGGCTCTGCCCGCCTGGACAGCGCCAACGTCTGGCAGATGCGGTCATACCGCAGCTGACCATCTGCCCAGCCCCCCTGACGGTGTGGAGGCGGACACCGCTCCTCAACCGACCGCCTCCACACCGTTCCGCCCTGCCGGCACCACCGGCGACAGAACAGGAGTCAAAATCATGAACAAGAAGTCGCTGCTGGCCGAGTTCACCGTGCGCCCCGGAAACGAGGAACGTGTCGCCGAGCTGGTCCAGGACTACGCAGCCCGCGTCCGCGAGGAGCCCGGCAACCTCGCCTTCGAGGTGTACACGAAGAAATCCAACCCCTTGGCGTACTGGATCTTTGAGGTGTATGCGAGCGAGGCCGCCTTCCAGACCCACTTGGCGGCCCCCTACGGCCCGCCGTTCAACGCGGCGCTCCAGCCCCTGATACAGGAGAAGGAGTCCCTCCTCACCTTCCTGAGCCCGCTCGGCTGAGGAATCGGCGCCGGCCTCGCAGGTCGCGCACCACCAGCAGGCGGGTCGTCGGCCGGATTCGCCAAGGCCGAGCCTGGGTCCTTCATTCCCTGCAGTTGAGGGCGCGCGTCAGCGGCCGGTTCGCCGCGCGCGCCGCTTCGAGCTCGGCTTCCCTTTCTGCAACCCGCACCTTGTGCTCGGTGGACAGCGACACCGTCATCAGCCAGCCCTTGGTGGGCTTGTGCCACTGGACCTTGTCCGTGGCGAGGCCGCGGAACGCAACCGCCGCGCAGACGAGCAAGCCCAGGAGGCAGCACAGCAGAAATGGGAAAGCGCCGTGCACAAAGCCCACGCCGCATACACCCACGCCTATCGCGTAAAGCACCTCGAAGAACAGTCAGACGCCTGGCACCAGGCCAAGCGTCTGGCCGATACGTGATAGCCGTACGCGAGCACGCCACCTCACTGCCCCCGGACAGAAGAGAACCGAGATGGAGACGTGGCTCGCGTTCGCAGACGCCCACCTTCAACAGCTCACGGACTCCACCTGGGCACCGAAACTACCCACACCGCCACAGCCCAGCAGCGCAGATCTAGAGCCCTTCCTCGACCACCGAAGCCCTCAAGGACCTCACCCCTACTGAGCCCCAAACCAGGCCATAACCGGCATAACTTCACCAAGAGAAGGCAAAGAAGGGGCACTGGCAGGCGGCACCCCATGCACCGCCACCTGCAAGAACACGCACCTGACACCCCATTAGAACGAGCGTCAAATGAGCGTCACGAGCGTCATTTCAGCGTCAAGATATCGCCCGTACCGCCCACACCGCACATAATGCGCACGCACAAAACCGCAGGTCAGGCGTCCTTCTTCACCGGCTCCAGGATCGCCACGCACTCCACATGGTGCGTCATCGGGAACAGGTCGAAGGCGCGCAGTGTGCGGACCTTGTAGCCGCGGTCCGCGAAGTAGGAGATGTCGCGGGCCAGGGCTGCCGGGTCGCAGGCGACGTAGGCGATGCGGCGGGCGCCCAGGCCCGCGAGGTGGTGGACCGTCTGCTTGCCCGCGCCGGCGCGGGGCGGGTCCAGGACGATGAGGTCGACGTCCGTGATGCCCGTGCGCGGGAGGACGGACTCGACCTTGCCCTGCTCGATGCGGACGCGCGGGAATCCGGCGAGGTTGTGGCGGGCGTCCTCGACTGCGCGCTTGCCCGACTCGATGCCGAGGACCGCGCCCTGCTCGCCGACGCGGTCCGCGAGGGCGCCCGCGAAGAGGCCGACGCCGCAGTAGAGGTCGAGGGCGGAGTCGCCCTTGCGCGGGAGGAGGCCCTGCATGACGGCCTTCATCAGGGTGTCGGCGGCCTTCGGGTGGACCTGCCAGAAGCCGCCGCTGCCGACGCGGTGGGTGCGCTCGTCGGCGCGCTCGCGGACGAAGGCGCGGCCGTGGACGCGGTGGACTCCGCCGTCCTTCTCGTCGACGCGGAGGACGGAGACCGGCTTGTCCAGTTCGACCAGGGGGAGGCGGCCGCCGGGCTTCGGGGTCAGGATCACCTGACGGTCGCCGGAGCCGGAGGCGGCGATGGCCTCGACCGAGGCCATGCCCTCCCAGGTGCGCTTCTCGATGCCGAGCTCCGAGACGCCCTGGGCGGCGATCATGCAGTGGTCGATGATCTCGACCTCGTGCGAGCGGTGCTTGCGCAGGCCCGCGTGGCCCTCGGCGTCGATCGCGTACTGGACGCGGGTGCGCCACTGCGGGACCTCGCCCGACGGCAGCTTGTCGCCCTCGGCCGGCATGACGGTGCCGTCCCAGCCGGCCTCCTCCGGGGTGAGCCCGGCGAGCCGCAGCAGCTGCTCGGCGATGACCTCGCCCTTGAGGCGGCGCTGGGCGCCGGGCTTGGCGTGCTGCCAGTCGCAGCCGCCGCACTTGCCGGGGCCGGCGAAGGGGCAGGGGGCCTCGACGCGGTCCTTGGAGGGTTCGAGGATCGTGATCGCGTCGGCGCGCAGGAAGCGGGAGGTCTCCTCGCCCTCGGTGACGCGGGCGACGACCTTCTCGCCGGGCAGCGCGTGGCGGACGAAGAGGACGCGGCCCGCCTCGGTGCGGGCGATGCAGTGCCCGCCGTGGGCCACCGGACCGACCTCGACCTCGTACTCTTCCCCGACCAACGACGAAACAGGGGTGTTCTGCATGGCGGGGGGACTCCAAGAGGAAGTGACGGTGGGCCGCCGTTCGTGACAGTTCGGACGGCAGCCCACCAGTCTAGTTGTTCTTTACCGGTTGTTCTTCGCGGCCGGTTCCTTCTGGCCCTTCTCCACCGGGCCACGGCGGACCGAGCCCGGCGCGTTCCACTCCTGGCGCTTCCGGGCCCGCTTCTTCGCGGCCTCGGAGGACTGGAGCTGGTACGGCACCGAGGTGACCATGACGCCGGGGGTGAAGAGCAGCCTGCCCTTGAGGCGGAGCGCGGACTGGTTGTGGAGCAGGTGCTCGTACCAGTGGCCGACGACGTACTCCGGGATGTAGACGGAGACGGCGTCGCGCGGGCTCTCGCGGCGGATGCTCTTCACGTACTCGATCACCGGCCGGGTGATCTCGCGGTACGGGGAGTCGAGGATCTTGAGCGGAACGTTGATGCCGCGCCGCTCCCACTCCTCCTTGAGCGCCTTCACCTCGACCGGGTCGACGTTGACGGTCAGCGCCTCCAGCTCGTTGGCGTGCATGAGCTTGGCGTAGGCCAGGGCGCGCAGGGTCGGCTTGTGGAGCTTGGAGACGAGGACGATGGAGCGGACCCGCGAGGGGCGCACGTACTCGTCGGGGCGTTCCTCGGCGGCGGCGATCTCGGCGGACACGGAGTCGTAGTGCCGGCGGATCGCGGTCATCGTCCCGTAGAAGATCACCATGCCGAGCAGGGCGACCCAGGCGCCGTGGGTGAACTTGGTGGCGAGGACGACGACGAGGACGAGGCCGGTGAAGAAGGCACCGAAGGCGTTGATCGCGCGGGAGCGGATCATGTGGCGGCGCTTGGCGGGCTCGCGTTCCGACTTCAGGTGCCGGTTCCAGTGCCGGACCATGCCGATCTGGCTGAGCGTGAAGGAGACGAAGACACCGACGATGTACAGCTGGATGAGCCGGGTCGAGTCGGCTCCGTAAACCCAGACGAGGAGCGCTGCGGCGCCGGCGAGGAGCACGATGCCGTTGGAGAAGGTGAGGCGGTCGCCGCGGGTGTGCAGCTGGCGCGGCAGGTACCGGTCCTGGGCGAGGATCGAGCCGAGGAGCGGGAAGCCGTTGTACGCGGTGTTGGCGGCCAGGAAGAGGACGAGCGCGGTGGCGGCGGCGAGGACGACGAAGAAGAACGTTCCGTCGCCGAAGACGGCGGCCGCGACCTGGGAGATGACCGGGTCCTGGACGTAGCCCTCGCCGACCGGCACTCCGTTGTGGAGGAGGTCCTCGGCGGGCTTCTCGGCCATCCGGACGTCGGTGGCCATGGCGAGGAAGATGATGCCGCAGAACATGGTGACGGCCAGGCCGCCCATGAGGGCGAGCGTGGTGGCGGCGTTCTTCGACTTCGGCTTCCGGAAGGCGGGGACGCCGTTGGAGATCGCCTCGACGCCGGTGAGCGCGGCACAGCCGGAGGAGAAGGCGCGGAGCAGCAGGAAGACCAGCGCGAAGCCGGCCAGACCCTCGTGCTCGGCCTTGATCTCGAAGTCGGCGGTGGGGGCCTTCATGGTCTCGTCGAGGACGATCCCCTGGTACGCGCCCCAGGCGATCATGATGAAGACGCCCGCGACGAAGACGTACGTCGGGATGGCGAAGAGGCTGCCCGACTCCTTCACTCCGCGCAGGTTCATCAGCGTCAGCAGGACGATGACCCCGACCGCGCAGGCCACCTTGTGCTCGACGACGAAGGGGATCGCGGAGCCCAGGTTCTCGATGCCCGAGGAGATCGAGACGGCGACGGTCAGGACGTAGTCGACGAGCAGGGCGCTCGCCACGGTGAGTCCGGCCTTCGGCCCGAGGTTGGTGTTGGCGACCTCGTAGTCGCCGCCGCCGCTCGGGTACGCGTGCACGTTCTGGCGGTACGAGGCGACGACCGTGAACATCAGGACGACGACCGCGAGCGCGATCCACGGGCTGAAGTGGTACGCCGACAGGCCCGCGACGGAGAGGACGAGGAGCACCTCACCTGGCGCGTACGCCACCGAGGACAGCGGGTCGGAGGCGAAGACGGGGAGGGCGATCCGCTTCGGGAGGAGGGTTTCCCCGAGCTTGTCGCTACGCAGGGCCCGCCCGATCAGGATCCGTTTGGGCACGTCGGTCAGTTTGGACACGGAGAGGATCGTAAGCGTTCGAAATCCGCCATGCTCACCGGCACCCCCGATCCGCACGGAATCTCCCTCAGTACCACCTGCGATGCGGTCCCCGCCAGCGTTGCCGCATAAGCTCGGACCGGACAACCCGGCAGGGTGTTGTCCGCCGCGGCCCGGGCCGATCGGGCGAGGAAAGTTGTGGGCAGGGTGTTTTCGCAGGTCAGCAGGGCGATCAGGAGTGCGGGGTAAGGGGACGTGCACATCGTCATCATGGGCTGCGGGCGAGTGGGAGCCGCTCTCGCGCAGACCCTCGAACAGCAGGGGCACACCGTCGCGGTCGTCGACCAGGACCCGACGGCTTTCCGTCGTCTTGGGTCCGGTTTCGGCGGCCGTCGCGTGACGGGCGTGGGCTTCGACCAGGACACGCTGCGTGAGGCAGGGATCGAGGACGCCGGTGCCTTCGCCGCGGTGAGCAGCGGCGACAACTCGAACATCATCGCGGCGCGGGTCGCACGCGAGATGTTCGGCATCGAGAACGTGGCGGCGCGGATCTACGACCCGCGCCGTGCCGAGGTCTACCAGCGCCTCGGGATCCCGACGGTCGCGACGGTCCGCTGGACCGCCGACCAGATGCTGCGCCGGCTTCTGCCCTCCGGCGCGGAGCCCCTGTGGCGCGACCCGAGCGGCGGTGTGCAGCTCGCGGAGGTGCACACCTCTCCCGCCTGGATCGGCCACAAGGTGAGCCGGCTCCAGGAGGAGACCGGAGTCCGTGTCGCCTTCCTCACCCGCCTGGGCGAGGCAGTTCTGCCGACCTCGCAGACGGTGCTCCAGGAGGGTGACCTGGTGCACGTGATGATGCGTACGGACGAGATCGCGAAGGTCGAGGAGGCCTTCGCCGAGGGTCCTGAGGAGGGCGGTCACTGATGCGTGTCGCTATTGCGGGCGCGGGTGCGGTGGGCCGTTCCATCGCGGGCGAGCTCCTGGAGAACGGTCACGAGGTCCTGCTCATCGACAAGGCGCCGACCGCCATCTCGGTGGAGCGCGTGCCGCAGGCGGAGTGGCTGCTCGCCGACGCCTGTGAGATCACGTCCCTCGACGAGGCGGCGCTCCAGCGCTGCAACGTGGTGATCGCGGCGACCGGCGACGACAAGGTGAACCTGGTCGTCTCGCTCCTCGCCAAGACCGAGTACGGCGTGCCGCGGGTCGTCGCCCGGGTGAACAACCCGAAGAACGAGTGGCTGTTCAACGAGGCCTGGGGCGTGGACGTCGCCGTCTCGACGCCGCGGCTCATGTCGGCCCTGGTCGAGGAGGCGGTGAGCGTCGGCGACCTCGTCCGGCTGCTCCGCTTCAGCCACGGCGACGCGAACCTGGTCGAGCTGACGCTCCCGCCGGAGTCGGCGGTCGCCGGCACGGCGGTCGGGGACGTGGACTGGCCCCAGGACACCTCGCTGGTGACGATCATCCGCGGTTCGCGGGTGCTGACGCCAAGCCCGGAGGAGACCCTGGAGGCCGGCGACGAGCTGCTGTTCGTGGCCGCGCAGGCCCGCGAGGAGCAGCTGGAGGACCTGCTGCAGGTCCGCCGCGAGACCACCGAGTCCTGAGCACACGGGATACGCCGAAGGGCCCGGACCTGTTCGTCAGGTCCGGGCCCTTCCGCGTGCCGTGCTTCGCGTGACGTACTCCGCGTGACGTGCCTCCGATCGGCCCGCCTCCGCGTGGAGCGTCGGTACGAGGCTCAGGCCTCCGGCGTGCCGCTCTGCGCGGCGGCCGCGGCCGCCTTGCGCTCCTTCTCGGCGCGCTCCTCGGCCTCAATCTCGGCGAAGACGTCGATCGGCGGCGGCGCCTTCGCGAGGAACATCCAGGTGAGGTAGACCGCGAGCAGGAACGGCGGGATCTTCAGGGCGACCAGGACCCAGCCGAACTTGGTCGTGTCGGCCCACCAGTACATGGGGAAGAGGATCGCGCACTTGGCGAGCAGGATCAGGCCCCAGGCCAGGCTGGCCTTCGCGTACGCCTTCTTTCGGCCGGGGTTGCGGGTGCGCCAGGAGAGGTTCTCCTTGAACACCGGGCCGAGGATCAGGCCGATCAGCGGGACGCCCGCGAGCGTGGTGATGAGGTACGCGAGGGCGAGGCCCAGGGTGTACAGCATGCCCGGCAGGTAGAAGTCCTTGGCGTTGCCCGTCATCATCGCGAAGACGACACCGAAGGCGACACCGAAGACGCCGCTGAAGGCGTGCTTGACGGTGTCGCGACGGATCAGCCGGACCGCGACCAGGACCAGCGAGACCGCGAGCGCGGCGATCGCCGAGACGTGCAGGTCCTTGTTGATCGTGAAGATCGTGACGAAGAGCAGGCCGGGCACGACCGTCTCGATCATGCCCCGCAGACCGCCGAAGGCCTCGAACAGCGCGGCCTCGGTGACCTCCTTCGAGGCCTGGGCGTCCTGCGGGGCCTGGGCGTCCTGATCCGTGGTCGGCTTGTCGAGGGACGTCACCGGCTACTCCTGTCCGAGCGGTCGGAGCTCGTATTTGGGGTTGAAGAGGACCCGCCGGCCGTGGCTCATGGAGATCCGGCCGGAGGCGATCAGCTTGCGGCCCGGTTCGATGCCCACGATGGAGCGGCGGCCCAGCCAGACGACGTCCAGCGGTGCCGTGCCGTCGAAGAGCTCGGCCTCCAGCGCGGGCACACCGGCCCGGGGACGCAGCGTGACCGTGCGCAAGGTACCAGTCACCTTGACTATCTGGCGGTCGGAGCAGTCACAGATACGTGTGCACCCGGTGGCCTCTGCGTCCTCCTGGAGCTCCTCCGACTCCAGGTCCTCCGGGGTGGAGGAGAGCCGGTCGAGCATCCGACGGAACCTTCCGGCCGGCTTCTCAGTACGCGGTGCAGCACTCATACAGAAAGCGTACCGGCCTCCACCGTCACCAGGACCGGCCGCACACACGACGTTCGCTTCATCGTTCGAAGCGGTATCCCATGCCCGGTTCGGTGACGAAGTGGCGGGGGTGCGAGGGATCGGCCTCCAGCTTGCGCCGCAGTTGCGCCATGTAGACGCGGAGGTAGTTGGTCTCCGTGCCGTACGAGGGTCCCCAGACCTCCTGGAGCAGCTGCTTCTGGCTGACCAGCCGCCCGCCGTTGCGGACGAGGACCTCCAGGAGGTGCCACTCGGTGGGGGTGAGCCGGACGTCCCGGCCGTCGCGGTGGACCTTCTTCGCCGCCAGGTCGACGGTGAAGCCCTCGGTCTCGACGACGACCACGCCGTCCTCGGCGCCGCCGACCGGCTCGGCGCGGCGCACGGCCGCGCGCAGCCGCGCGAGCAGCTCGTCCATGCCGAAGGGCTTGGTGACGTAGTCGTCGGCGCCTGCGTCGAGTGCCTCGACCTTCTCGTCGGAGGTCTGGCGGGCGGAGAGGACCAGGATCGGCACCCTCGTCCAGCCGCGCAGGCCCTTGATCACCTCGACGCCGTCCATGTCGGGCAGGCCGAGGTCGAGGACGACGACGTCGGGGTGGCGCTCGGCGGCCAGCCGGAGGGCGGTGGCGCCGTCGGCTGCGGCGTCGACCTCGTACTTCCGCGCCTTGAGGTTGATCACCAGGGCGCGGACGATCTGCGGCTCGTCGTCGACCACGAGGACCCGGGTCATGGAGGGGGACCTACCTTCTTCGGTGCCCGTTGCGGGCGGCTCGGCTGATGATGGTGGGGCTTGCGGGGCTGTCGGGGCTATAGGGGCTGGCGGGGCTCTACGGGAGCACGGGCGGCGCCGGAGGGCCACGGGAGCGGGGGCGGCGCCGGACGGGTGCGGGAGCGGGTCTCCCGGTCGGCTCAGGTCACGGCGTGCGCCGGGAGCTCCGCGGCCGGTTCCGGGGGCGCGCCCCGCACGGCCCTGAGGGTGAGCACCATGGTCAGTCCGCCGCCCGGGGTGTCCTCGGCGGCGAGGGTCCCTCCCATGGCCTCGACGAAGCCGCGGGCGACCGCGAGGCCGAGGCCGACGCCGGCGCCGCGGGGCGCGTCGCCGAAGCGCTGGAACGGCTCGAAGATGCCGTCCTTGCTCTCGTCGGGCACTCCGGGGCCGCGGTCCACGACCCGCAGCTCGACGCGTTCTCCCAGGGTGCTGGCCGCGACCGAGACGGGTTCGCCGTCGGGGCTGTACTTGACGGCGTTCTCGACGATGTTGGCGACGGCCCTCTCCAGGAGGCCCTTGTCGACCTCGACCATCGGCAGCGTCTCGGGGATGTCGAGCTCGGCGCTGCCGTCGGGCACTCCCCCGAGGGCCATCGGGACGACCTCGTCGAGGTCCACGCCGCGGATGAGCGGGGTGACGGTGCCGGTCTGGAGGCGGGACATGTCGAGGAGGTTGCCGACGAGGTGGTCGAGCCGGTCGGCGCCCGCCTCGATGCCCTCAAGGAGTTCGGCGCGGTCCTCCTCGGACCACTCGACGTCGTCGGAGCGGAGGGAGGTGACGGAGGCCTTGATGCTCGCGAGCGGCGTGCGCAGGTCGTGGCTGACGGCGGCGAGGAGCGACGTACGGATCTTGTTGCCCTCGGCCAGCTTCCTGGCCTCCTCGGCCTCGCCGACGAGCCGCTGCCGGTCCAGGACGACCGCGGCCTGGGCCGCGAACGCGCCGAGGACGCGCCGGTCCTCGGCCGGCAGGACCCGGCCGGTCAGCGCCAGGGCCAGATGGTCACCGACCGGCATGTCCACGTCGGCGTCCTCCGGGCGGGCCACCGGGTGGGAGCCGACGCTGGCGGCCGGGGTCCACGGTTCGATCTCGTCCGCCCGCTCCAGCAGGGTCACCGACTCCATCGAGAAGGTCTCGCGGACCCGTTCGAGGAGGGCGTCCAGGCTGGTCTCGCCGCGCAGCACGCTGCCCGCGAGGTACGACAGGACCTCGGACTCGGCGCGCAGCCGGGCCGCCTGGTGGGTGCGCCGGGCCGCCAGGTCCACCACCGAGGCGACCGCCATCGCGACGCCGAGGAAGACGCTGATGGCGACGATGTTCTTCGGGTCGGCGATGGTGAGCCGGTGGACGGGCGGGGTGAAGAACCAGTTCAGGAGGAAGGAGCCGACCGCGGCCGAGGCGAGGGCGGGCAGGAACCCGCCGAGCATCGCCGCGGCGACGGTCAGGGCGAGGAACAGCAGCATGTCGTTGGCGAGGCCGAGGTCGGCGTCGACGTGCGTGAGGAGCAGGGCCAGGGCGGCGGGCCCCCCGACGCCGACGAGCCAGCCGCCGAGGATCCGGGACCGGCCGAGGCGCGCCCCGCGCGCGACGGGCAGCCCCCGGCCCTTGGCGACCTCGCTGTGGGTGACGATGTGGACGTCGAGATCGGGGCCGGACTCCCGGGCCACGGTCTGGCCGACACCGGGGCCGAAGATGTACTGCCAGGCACGGCGGCGGCTGGAGCCGAGGACGATCTGGGTGGCGTTGACCCCGCGGGCGAACTCCAGGAGCGCGGAGGGGACGTCGTCGCCGATGACGTGGTGGAACGTTCCGCCGAGATCCTCGACGAGGGTCCGCTGGACGGCCAGCTCCTTCGGCGAGGCGGCGGTCAGGCCGTCGCTGCGGGCGATGTAGACGGCGAGCACCTCGCCGCCCGCGCCCTTCTCGGCCAGCCGTGTGGCCCGGCGTATGAGCGTGCGGCCCTCGGGGCCGCCGGTGAGGCCCACGACGATGCGCTCCCGGGCCTGCCAGGTGGAGCGGATGTTGTGCTCGCCCCGGTACTGCTGGAGGTACTCGTCGACCCGGTCGGCCGTCCACAGCAGTGCGAGCTCGCGCAGGGCGGTGAGGTTGCCGGGGCGGAAGTAGTTGGAGAGGGCCGCGTCGACCTTGTCGGACGTGTAGATGTTGCCGTGGGCCATGCGGCGGCGCAGGGCCTGCGGCGACATGTCGACCAGCTCGATCTGGTCGGCCCGGCGGACGACCTCGTCGGGGACGGTCTCCTTCTGCCGTACGCCGGTGATCGACTCGACGACGTCCCCCAGCGACTCCAGGTGCTGGATGTTGACCGTCGACACGACGTCGATGCCGGCCGCGAGGAGCTCGACGACGTCCTGCCAGCGCTTGGAGTTCCGGGCGCCGGGGACGTTCGTGTGGGCGAGCTCGTCGACGAGCGCGACGGCCGGCTTCCTGGCCAGGACCGCGTCGACGTCCATCTCGGTGAAGGTGGCGCCCCGGTGCTCCAGGGTCCGGCGCGGGACCTGCTCCAGGCCGTGCAGCATCACCTCCGTGCGCGGCCGTCCATGGTGCTCCACGAAGGCCACGACGCAGTCCGTGCCGCGCTCGATCCGGCGGTGTCCCTCGGAGAGCATCGCGTACGTCTTGCCGACACCCGGCGCAGCGCCGAGATAGATCCGAAGCTTGCCGCGTCCCATGGCACGACCATACGTCCAGCCAATCGGACATTCCGTACGCGGGCGGAGGCGCCGGTGCGGTATTGACGTGATTCTGATGTCCCGAGGCCGACGGACCCGGACCGGCCGGCCCGGACCCGCGGCCCCCTGGACTCAGTGCTCGACGATCTCGCCGTCGCTCAGCTCCAGGACCCGGTCCGCCAGGCCCAGGAGCTGCGGGTCGTGCGTGGCGACCAGAGCCGTACAGCCCTCGCTGCGCACCACCGCGCGCAGCAGCTCCATGACGGCGAGCCCGGTCTCCGCGTCGAGCTGGCCGGTCGGCTCGTCGGCGATCAGCAGGGCCGGCTTGTTGGCGAGGGCGCGGGCGATGGCGACGCGCTGCTGCTGGCCGCCGGAGAGCTCGCCGGGCCGCTGGGCCGCGTGATCGGCGAGGCCCACGAGGGAGAGCATCAGCGCGACCCGCTCCTCGCGCTCCTTCGGGTCGGCCTTGCGCAGCCGGAGGGGTACGCCGACGTTCTCGGCGGCGGAGAGGATCGGGAGGAGCCCGAAGGACTGGAAGATGAAGCCGATCCGGTCGCGGCGCAGCTCCAGGAGCCCGTTCTCGCCGAGCGTGGAGAGGTCGGTGCCGTCGATGACGATCCGGCCCCCGTCGGCACTGTCGAGGCCGCCCACGAGGTTGAGCAGGGTCGTCTTGCCGGAGCCCGAGCGGCCCTTCAGGGCGACGAGCTCGCCGCGCGGGATGTCGAAGGAGACCCCGCGCAGGGCGTGGACGGCGGCCTCGCCCGTCCCGTACGAGCGCCGGAGGTCCTCGACCCGGACCATCGGCAGGCCGGCCGGGTCCTCGGCGACGGCCGTTCCGGACCGTGTGCTGCTCTCACTCACCGTGTGCTCCCCCTCCTCGAACATGTGCGCCCGCCAGTATGGTCCGCGGCCGGGCCCCAGGGCCAGAGCCCGCGACGGGACGGACTGCGGGAACGGCGGGGGTCGGCGGGAGGATCGGCGGGGAAGCCGGGGGGAAAACGGCCGGTGGGCCGCTTCCCGTACCTCTGTACGGGAAGCGGCCCACCGCTCGTTCTCGAACCTCGATCGCGGCTCAGCGGATCTCGGTGACCTCCGGGCCGCGCTGGAGCTGGCCCATGCCGCCGGAGAAGCGCGAGTTCGCCTGCTCCTCCTGCTGGACACCGTCCGGCACCATCTGTGCGTCGTTCGGCAGCTTGAGGACGATCGGGTCGCGCGGGGCCATCGGGCCGTCACCGCGGACGACCACGGTGTCCCGCACGATCTGCTCCAGGAGCCCGGCCGCCTCCGGCTGCACCGCGCCCTGCCCGGAGATCACTCCGCGCAGGAACCAGCGGGGTCCGTCGACGCCCACGAAGCGCACGAGCTGCACGCCGCGGTTGCCGTCCGGCAGCTGTACGGGGACCTGGGCCCGCAGCTCCCAGCCGAGGGGGCCCTCGACCTCGTCGATCACTCCGCCCTGCTGGACGATGCCCGTGGCGATCTCGTCACGGACCTCGCCCCAGATGCCCTCCTTCTTGGGGGCGGCGAAGGCCTGGAGCTGCACGGCGCTGTCGCGCAGGACGACGGTGGCCGCGACGATCGCGTCGCCCGCCACCTCGACCCGCAGCTCCATGCCCTCGACTCCGGGCACGAACACGCCACCGAGGTCGACACGGCCGTCCTCCGGCGTCGTGACCTCGGAGATGTCCCACGGCCCGTCGGGCCGGGGCGCCGGCGGAAGGTTCACCCGACGCGGCGCGTCGGCCGAGGCCTCACCGTCGCGGGACCCGACCTCCTCGACGACCTGCTCGGCCTCGCCCGCTGCGTCCTCAGCGGCACCGCTCTTCTTGCGACGTCCGAACACGTCACTGTCCTTCCCGGTCGGATACGACCGAAGCGTATCGATTCCCACCCGTTGCGCCGTCCACGGCGGCATGGCCGCCGGTGGACCCGAAGCCCCCCTCGGCCCGTGCCGAGCCGGGAAGCTCCGCCACCTCGTGGAAGCGAACCTTCTCGACCTGCTGGACGACCAGTTGGGCAATCCGGTCGAACCGCTCGAACCGCACGCTCTCGCGCGGGTCGAGATTGACCACGATCACTTTGATCTCTCCACGGTACCCGGCATCCACCGTCCCCGGGGCATTCACGAGCGCGACTCCGCAGCGGGCGGCCAGGCCGGAGCGCGGGTGCACGAAGGCCGCGTACCCGTCCGGCAGCGCGATGGAGACCCCGGTGGGCAGCACGGCGCGCTCCCCGGGGGCGAGGACGGCGGCCTCGGTGGTCACGAGGTCGGCGCCGGCGTCGCCGGGGTGCCCGTAGGCCGGGATCGGCACCTCGGGGTCCACGCGGCGGATCAGTACGTCGACAGGGTTGCGCATCAGGGGTTCACCTCGAAGGCGCGGGCGCGCCGGACCTGGTCGGGGTCGGACATGGCGGCCTGGATCTCCTCCGGGCGGCCGTTGTCGATGAAGTGGTCGACCTTGACCTCGATGAAGAGGGCGTCCGCGCGGACGGCGACGGGGCCCTCGGGCCCGCCGATCCGGCCGACGGCGGTCGAGTAGATCTTGCGGCCGTGTACGGCGGTGACCGCGGCCTCCAGGTGGAGCACGGTCCCGACCGGAACGGGCCGGGCGAAGTCGGTCTCCAGCCTGCCGGTCACGGCGATGACCCGCAGCAGCCAGTTCAGGGAGCCGAGGGTCTCGTCGAGCGCGGTGGCGAGGACGCCGCCGTGCGCGAGGCCGGGGGCGCCCTGGTGGTCGGGGGTCACGGTGAACTCGGCGGTGACGGTCACACCCTCGCCCGCCCGCGCCTCCAGGTGCAGGCCGTGGGGCTGCCCGCCGCCGCACCCGAAGCAGTACTCGTAGTGCGCACCGAGCAGCTCGCCGGGGGCCGGGGCGTCGGGGTGGCGTACCGGCGGTATGGCGTCGGCCGGCGGGGTGAGGGCGGCAGATGTTGCAGTCACAGGCGCAGACCTTACCCGCGCGGCCGGGCGCGGGTCGCGCCGTGCCAAGCTTGGACGCATGCAGCCTTCCGTGCCGTCCCCCGCCCCCTCCTCCGAGCCTTCGCCCGCGTCGTCCGCCGCGGCGCCCGCCGCATCGTCCCCGGTGGCGGCCTCGGCGGCGGTCGGGCCGCGTTTCGACGAGCGGCTGACGGCGCCCCGCTCGTGGTGGGTCATCGCGGGCCTGCTCGGCCTCTCCGGCGGCCTGGTCATGTTCCCGCTGGGTACGGTCGCGACGCTGGGCGGTCTGATCGTGGCGGCGGTGGTCGCCGGTGCGGCGGTCTCCTCGTACGGCTCCGCCCGGGTCCGGGTGGTGGCGGGTTCGCTCGTGGCGGGCAACGCACGGATCCCGGTCTCGGCGCTCGGGGCGGCCGAGGTGCTGGACGAGGAGGAGGCGCGCGCCTGGCGCACGTACAAGGCGGACCCGCGCGCCTTCATGCTGATGCGCAGCTACGTGCCGCGGGCGGTGCGGGTCGAGATCACCGACCCGGCGGACCCGACGCCGTACGCCTACCTGTCCAGCCGTGAGCCGGAGGCCCTGGTGGCCGCCCTGGAATCCGTACGCGCCGAGGCCTGATCCCGCGCAGCCCCCGGGCCGGGCTCTCGTCCGGCCCGGCCGCGGGCTCTCAGAAGCCGAGCTCCTTCGGGTTCTCGGGCTGCTCCAGCGGGGGCAGGTCCCCGAGGACGTCCCAGGGGACCTGGCGGGCGCGCAGGTCCTTGCGGATGTGCTCGGCGAGCTTCTTGGTGTCGCGCCGGTTCATGACCGCGCCGACGGCGGCGCCGACCATGAAGGGCGTGAGGTTCGGCAGATTGCGCACCATGCGCTTCGTGATCTGCTGGCGCAGCTCGCGCTTGAGCTGTCCGCCGAGCGCCGCGTTGACCGTGGTGGGTTTGGAGGGGTCGATGCCCCGCTCCTCGGCCCAGGAGGTCAGATAGGCCATCGAGCGCTGGGTGATCCGGCCCTGCGGGCGCAGTCCGTACACCTCGTGCAGTTCGGCGATGAGTTTGAGTTCGACGGCGGCGACGCCGGTGATCTCGGCCGCCAGTTCGGCCGGCATGGCCGGCGGTACGGGAAGCATGGCGGCGGCGCCGACGCCGGCACCGACGGTCGAGCTCGCGTTCGCCGCGCCCGTGACGAGCTTGTCGGCGATCGCCTCGGGGCCGAGCCCGGGGAACTGTCTGCGCAGGGTCGCCAGGTCGCGGACCGGGATCCGCGGGGCGAGATCGATCAGCCGGTCGGCCAGATGGCCGATGCCGGCCTTGGCGCTGTCGCCGCCGCGCTTCACGCCGTCCTTGACGCTGCGCGCGACGCCGCGCCGGACGGCCTCGATCCGGTCGCTGTCGATCTTGATCTTGTCGAGTTGGGCCCGCGCCGGATTGGCCAGCCGCCTGACGGCGCCCAGACGTCCTTCGCGCGCTTCGCCCCGGCCGGCCTCGCTCCGCTCCACGGGGAGCGGCGCCGCGTCCGGCCCGGCGCCCTGATCGGCGCCCGGCTCGACGCGCACACCGGTCACCGCCTCGATGTCCGCGACGACCGCTTCGAGCGAGGCCGAAGGGCCCCGCTCGTCGTCACGTGCACCGAGGGAGGGCAGGGAAGCGGCTTGCTCGGCGTCAGGGGCCTCCTGGGCACCCTCTGCCGGGCTCGTGCCGCCCTTGTACGTCTGCGAGCTCCCAGGGAGCCGTAGACGCCGCTTCCGGGACGGTGTCTCGCCTGCCACGGCCGAGCGGTCTCAGTCGCAGTCGCGGCAGATCGGCTGGCCGTTCTTCTCCCGCGCCAGCTGGCTGCGGTGGTGCACGAGGAAGCAGCTCATGCACGTGAACTCGTCGGCCTGCTTCGGCAGGACCCGAACGGCCAGCTCCTCGTTCGAGAGGTCGGCGCCGGGCAGCTCGAGGCCTTCGGCGGCCTCGAACTCGTCGACGTCGACGGTCGAGGTCGACTTGTCGTTCCGGCGGGCCTTCAGTTCTTCAAGGCTGTCCGAGTCGACGTCGTCGTCGGTCTTGCGTGGGGTGTCGTAATCCGTTGCCATGTCGCTCTCCCCCTCTGGGTAGTTGCGGTGTCTCCAGCGCACGTAACGCGTGAGAGGTCGGACTTGTGCCCGACCTGAGGCGGAGATTTTGCCTCACATCAAGGTCTGTTACTCAATCGACACCCGTCGCGCCCTCTCACGAGTGATCGGCTTCGGGTGGCGAACCGGACCGTACACGGTCCTCCGGGCGCCCTTCACAGGCGCCACCCCGTGTACTTCCCGTCATTCGGGGCCCCGGAAACCCGGACTTTTCCTGGTTTTCCGAGGGATTTCTCGGTCACGGAGAGTGGAGGTCCGGACACCCTCTCCTGTGATCGATCACACATGAGCGTCTCAGAATCGGGGCCCGAGAATTCCGCGCAAAGCGAACGGAACCGGTCGGCTCGTGCAGTGTGTCAGATCGGCAGAGTGACACGCATCACGAGACCGCCGCCCTCGCGGGGCTCCGCGATGATACGGCCGCCGTGGGCGCGAGCCACGGACCGAGCGATCGACAGGCCGAGACCGACCCCCTTGTCGCTGCCGGTGCGCTCCTGCCGGAGCCGCCGGAACGGCTCGAAAAGGTTGTCGATCTCATACGCGGGGACCACCGGTCCCGTGTTCGAGACGACCAGGACGGCCTGCCCGTGCTCGGTCTCGGTACCGACCTCCACCCAGCCTCCTTCCGGCACGTTGTACCGCACGGCGTTCTGGAGCAGGTTCAGCGCGATCCGCTCCAGCAGGACGCCGTTGCCCTGGACGACGGCGGGCGCGCGCTCGCCCCTGATCTCCACGCCCTTGGCCACGGCCTCGGCGTGCGTCTGGTCGACCGCCCGGGAGGCGACCTCGGCGAGGTCGACAGGCTTGCGCTCGATGATCTGGTTGTCGCTCCGGGCGAGCAGCAGCAGGCCCTCCACGAGCTGCTCGCTGCGCTCGTTGGTGGCGAGCAGGGTCTTGCCGAGCTGCTGGAGCTCCACGGGCGCCCCGGGGTCCGAGAGGTGGACCTCCAGGAGCGTGCGGTTGATGGCGAGCGGGGTGCGCAGCTCGTGCGAGGCGTTCGCGACGAAGCGCTGCTGGGCGGTGAAGGCGCGCTCCAGGCGCTCCAGCATCTCGTCGAAGGTGTCGGCGAGCTCCTTGAGCTCGTCGTCGGGGCCGTCCAGCTCGATCCGGCGGGCCAGGTCGGAACCGGCCACCTGGCGGGCGGTGCGGGTGATCCGGCCGAGCGGGGAGAGCACCCGGCCCGCCATGGCGTAGCCGAAGGCGAAGGCGATGATGCTCAGGCCGAGCAGGGCGAAGAGCGAGCGGCGCAGGAGGTCGTCCAGGGCCAGGTCGCCCTGGTGCCGCAGACAGACCGACACGGCGTCGTTGAACTGCTTGCCACTGCCCTGGACGGGCAGCTCGCACCAGGAGGTGGTGGGCTGCACCTTGCCCGTGACGATCTCGAACGGCAGTTTGGCCGCGCTCTCGCCCAGCGTCTGCGCCGTGAAGAGGTAGATGATCGAGAGCAGCAGGATGCCGGCGATCAGGAACATGCCGCCGTACAGCAGCGTGAGCCGTATCCGGATGGTCGGGCGCAGCAGCGGCCGGACGGGGTCCCGGGGGTCCCAGGTCGGTTTCGGCGGCGCCTGGGGGTGGGGTGCGGAGGTCGTGGGCATCGGGGTCAGATCCGGTACCCGGAGCCGGGCACGGTGACGATGACCGGGGGCTCGCCGAGCTTGCGGCGCAGGGTCATGACGGTGACGCGCACGACGTTGGTGAACGGGTCGGTGTTCTCGTCCCAGGCCTTCTCCAGGAGCTGCTCGGCCGAGACGACGGCGCCCTCGCTGCGCATGAGGACCTCCAGGACGGCGAACTCCTTCGGCGCGAGCTGGACCTCCTTGCCCTCGCGGAAGACCTCGCGGCGGTTCGGGTCGAGCTTGATGCCGGCGCGCTCCAGGACGGGCGGCAGCGGCACCGTGGTGCGCCGGCCGAGCGCGCGCACGCGGGCGGTGAGCTCGGTGAAGGCGAAGGGCTTGGGCAGGTAGTCGTCCGCGCCGAGCTCCAGGCCCTCGACGCGGTCGCTGACGTCGCCGGACGCGGTGAGCATCAGCACGCGCGTGGGCATGCCGAGCTCGACGATCTTGCGGCAGACGTCGTCGCCGTGGACGAGCGGGAGGTCGCGGTCGAGGACGACGACGTCGTAGTCGTTCACCCCGACGCGTTCGAGGGCCGCGGCGCCGTCGTACACGACGTCGACTGCCATGGCCTCCCGGCGCAGTCCGGTGGCCACCGCATCGGCGAGCAGCTGCTCGTCCTCGACGACGAGTACACGCACGTCGTAGTCCTTCCCTTGAGCCGCGGTCCGAAGGGGGACCGGCTGAAAACCTGAGCACTGACTGTGCGTGTCCATCCTGCCCCGAACGCGCGTAAACCGGCTGTAAGACGGCTGTGCGGGGCCTGGGGCGCGGGGGTGGTGGGGCAGGGGCGCGCGGCGGGCGCGTGACCCCTCCGGCAGTGGCTCGCGAAGAATTCACCTGATTCACGGGCCAGTTGAGGTTTCTGTGAGGAAGGGGGTGGGGAGGACGACTGCACACCCCGTGATCACGCCCTGTATATGGCGCGCCACCTACCGCCCTCTGTCCCCCAGAGGAAGCAGTGTGTGATCCACCCACCCTCGGCACACCCCCGTGCCACCGGACCCACGACGAGGGGGCGCACGATGGACGCTTTCACCGCAGGACTGCTGCACCGGATCAGGGCCGCGCAGACCGACCTCACGCGCGCTCGTGAGACGGGCGACGACTTCCTCGCGGACGTCGAGCAGGCCGAGCTTGACGACCTGCACCGCCTGGCCGCCGAGCACGGCGTGGAGGTCGCCTCGCCGGGCTACTGACCGACCCCTACACGCGCGAGGGCCCGGAGCCGCATCGGCTCCGGGCCTTCGCGCGTCCGGTCTCGGAGGAGACCGGGAATCCGCTAGTCGTGCCAGGCGCCGAGCTCCTCCAGGAGCTCCTGGAGGAGCGCGAAGACGCCCGGGGAGGCCGCCAGGGTCAGCTCGCCCGACTCCGGCTCCCCCGGTCGGCCACCGGTCAGGGCGCCCGCCTCGCGGGCGATGAGCGCCCCCGCGGCGAGGTCCCAGGGGTTGAGTCCGCGCTCGTAGTACGCGTCGAGGCGGCCGGCCGCGACGTCGCAGAGGTCGATCGCGGCCGAGCCGCCGCGGCGGATGTCGCGGACGCGCGGGATCACGCGCTGGGCGACGTCGGCCTGGTGGGCGCGGCGGGACTGGATGTATCCGAAGCCGGTGCCCACGAGGGCCTGGTCGAGCTCGGGCGAGGGACGGGCCGCGAGGCGCCGCTCCCCCGCGTACGCGCCGCCGCCGAGGACCGCCCGGTAGGTCTCTCCGCGCATCGGCGCCTCGACCACGCCGACCACGGTCTCGCCGTCGCGCTCGGCGGCGATGGAGACCGCCCAGGTCGGCCGGCCGTAGAGGTAGTTCACGGTGCCGTCGAGCGGGTCGATCACCCAGCGGATCCCGCTCGTGCCGGGGCTCGACGCGCCCTCCTCGCCGAGGAAGCCGTCCTGCGGACGGTGTTCGGCGAGGAAGCCGGTGATCAGCTTCTCGGCGGCGATGTCCATCTCGGTGACCACGTCGATGGGGCTCGTCTTGGTCTTGGCCACGGTCAGGTCGTCCGGGCGGCCGTCGCGGAGGAGGGCTCCGGCCCGCCGTGCGGCCTCCAGGCCGAGGTCGAGCAGTTCGGCGAGCAGCGGGTCGGTCACGTCGGTCACTCCGTTCAGGTCGGTCACAGGGGCTCCTTACGCGTACGGGCTGTCGGCACCGGCGGCCGCCGGCCGCTCCGCCCTGGCCGGGCAGCAGCCGATCGGGCACAGGTCGTGGGAGGCGCCGAGCGCGCCCAGGGCGCATCGCTCCACCCGGGTGCCCCGCTCGCCGGCCGCTCGCTCCAGGACGAGGTCGCGGACGGCCGCGGCGAAGCGCGGGTCGGCCCCGACGGTCGCCGAGCGCCGGACGGGCAGGCCGAGCTCGGCCGCCTTGGCGGTGGCCTCCGTGTCGAGGTCGTACAGGACCTCCATGTGGTCGGAGACGAAGCCGATGGGGACCATGACGGCCGCGGACACCCCGGCGCCGTGCAGCTCCTCCAGGTGGTCGCAGATGTCGGGCTCGAGCCACGGGATGTGCGGGGCGCCGCTGCGGGACTGGTAGACGAGCTTCCAGGGGTACGCGACGCCGGTCGCCTCGCGGACGGCCTCGACGATCACCTGGGCCACGTCGAGGTGCTGGCGTACGTAGGCACCGCCCTCGCCGTGCTCGGCGACCGGTCCGGAGCTGTCGGCGGCGGAGTCGGGGATGGAGTGGGTGGTGAAGGCGAGGTGGGCCCCGTCGCGGACGGACGGGTCGAGCTCCGCGAGAGAGGCGAGGACGCCCTCGACCATGGGCTCGACGAAGCCGGGGTGGTTGAAGTAGTGCCGGAGCTTGTCGACACGGGGCAGCGGGAGTCCCTCCGCTTCCAGGGTCGCGAGCGCGTCGGCGAGGTTCTCGCGGTACTGACGGCAGCCGGAGTAGGAGGCGTACGCGCTGGTGGTGAGGACGGCGATATGGCGCCGGCCGTCGGTGATCATCTCGCGGAGGGTGTCGGTGAGGTACGGCGCCCAGTTCCGGTTTCCCCAGTGGACCGGGAGGTCGAGGCCGGCCTCCGCGAAGTCCGTCCGCAGCGCGTCGAGCAGCGCGCGGTTCTGGTCGTTGATCGGGCTGACGCCGCCGAAGAGGAAGTAGTGCTGCCCCACTTCCTTGAGCCGTTCCTTCGGAATGCCTCGGCCGCGCGTCACGTTCTCCAGGAACGGGACCACGTCGTCCGGGCCCTCGGGGCCGCCGAACGAGAGCAGCAGCAGGGCGTCGTACGGGGCGGGATCGTGCTGATCGGACATGGCCCGATCCTCCCACCCGCCTCCGGTGTCGCAGGGCGCGGCCCGTCCGACGGCGCGCGTGCGGCGGTACTCGTCCGGAAAGGCGGTCCTCGTCCGAAAAAAGGGGGATGACCGATCGACTTCAACACCGTAGGCTTTAGCTATTAATTACACGTGTTGACTGGTCGCGCGGAGCCCGCTCCGAAGCCCGGAGATCCGGAGATCCTCTTGCCCAGCCCCTACCGCGCGATCTTCGCCGCGCCCGGCACCACCGCGTTCTCCGTCGCCGGATTCTTCGGACGCATGCCGCTGTCCATGATGGGCATCGGCGTCGTCACCATGATTTCGCAGGTCACGGGCCGGTACGGACTCGCCGGCGCCCTCTCGGCGACGCTCGCGATGTCCGCCGCGGTCCTCGGCCCGCTGGTCTCGCGCCTGGTCGACCGCCACGGACAGCGCAAGGTGCTCCGCCCGGTCACCCTGGTCTCGCTCGCCGCCGCCGCCGGACTCCTCGTCTGCGTGCAGCAGCAGGCCCCGGACTGGACGCTCTTCGTCTTCACGGCCGTGATCGGCTGTGTGCCGAGCATCGGGGCGATGACCCGGTCCCGGTGGGCGTCGATCTACCGGGGTGACGAGCGGCGCCTGCACACCGCGTACTCGTGGGAGTCGATCGTCGACGAGGTGTGCTTCATCTTCGGCCCGATCATCTCCATCGGCCTGTCGACCACCTGGTTCCCCGAGGCCGGCCCGCTGTTCGCCGCGGTGTTCCTGGCCATCGGCGTCTTCTGGCTGACCGCGCAGCGCGCGACGGAGCCCGTGCCGCACCCCCCGGTGATCGGCGAGAAGAGCGTGTCCGCGCTCCGCTCCCCCGGCCTCCAGGTCCTGGCCCTCGCCTTCGTCGCCACCGGAGCCATCTTCGGCTCGGTGGACGTGGTGACCGTGGCCTTCGCCGAGGAGCAGGGCCACAAAGCCGCCGCGAGCCTCGTCCTGGCCGTCTACGCCCTGGGCTCCTGCCTCGCCGGCGCCGTCTTCGGACTGCTGCACCTCAAGGGCGAGCCGTCCCGACGCTGGCTCCTGGGCGTCTGCGCGATGGCCGTGAGTATGATCCCCCTCCTACTGGCCGGGAACTTGCCGTTGCTGGCCGTGGCGCTCTTTGTCGCGGGCCTGTCCATCGCACCGACGATGGTGACCACCATGGCCCTCGTCGAAGCGCACGTACCGCGCACCAAGCTGACCGAGGGCATGACCTGGACGGGTACCGGGCTCGCGATCGGCGTGGCGCTCGGCTCCTCGGCCGCCGGCTGGGTGGTCGACGCGTCCGGGGCCGAGGCGGGGTACGTGGTGCCCGTCGTCTCGGGTGCGCTCGCGGTCGCGGTGGGTCTCCTCGGACACCGCCGGCTGCGCAGGCCGGCGCCGAACCGGGAGGGGAAGCGTGAGCGGGACGACAACAGCGGGGTCGGGGAGCACCAGGACGGCGAGCAGCCCGTGGCGTAACTGGGCGGGGAACGTCACCTCCCGTCCTGTGCGGGAGGTGAGCCCGGCCTCGGCCGAGGAGCTGGCCGACGTGGTGCGCAAGGCGGCCTCGGACGGGCTGCGGGTGAAGACGGTCGGTACCGGCCACTCCTTCACCTCGATCGCGGCCACCGACGGCGTACTGATCAGGCCGGGGCTGCTGACCGGCATCCGGCGCATCGACCGCGGGGCGATGACCGTCACGGTCGAGTCGGGCACCCCGCTCAAGCGGCTCAACGTGGCACTGGCCCGGGAGGGCCTGTCGCTCACGAACATGGGCGACATCATGGAGCAGACCGTCGCCGGGGCCACCTCCACGGGCACCCACGGCACGGGCCGCGACTCCGCCTCGATAGCGGCGCAGATCCGCGAGCTGGAGCTGGTCACGGCGGACGGGCAGCTGCTGACCTGCTCGGAGAAGGAGAACCCCGAGGTCTTCGCGGCCGCCCGGATCGGGCTCGGCGCCCTCGGCGTGGTCACCGCCATCACCTTCGCGGTGGAGCCGGTCTTCCTGCTCACCGCCCGCGAGGAGCCGATGACCTTCGACCGGGTCACCTCGGAGTTCGACGCCCTGCACGCGGAGAACGAGCACTTCGAGTTCTACTGGTTCCCCCACACGGACAACTGCAACACCAAGCGCAACAACCGCAGCGCCGGCCCCGCCGCTCCTCCCGGGAAGGTCAGCGGCTGGATCGAGGACGAGCTCCTCTCCAACGGGCTCTTCCAGCTCGCCTGCTCGGTGGGCCGCGCGGTCCCGCCGGTCATCCCCTCAATCGCCAAGGTCTCCAGCCGGGCCCTGTCGGCCCGTACGTACACCGACATCCCGTACAAGGTCTTCACCTCGCCGCGCCGTGTGCGCTTCCTGGAGATGGAGTACGCGCTGCCGCGTGAGGCGGCGGTCTCGGCGCTGCGCGAGGTCAAGGAGATGGTCGAGCGCTCGCCGCTCAAGGTGAGCTTCCCGGTGGAGGTGCGTACCGCCCCGGCGGACGACATCGCGCTGTCCACGGCCTCCGGGCGGGAGACCGCCTACGTCGCCGTCCACCTCTACAAGGGAACGCCCCACCGCGCCTACTTCACCGCGGTGGAGCGCATCATGACGGCGCACGGGGGGCGCCCGCACTGGGGCAAGGTCCACACCCGGGACGCCGCCTACTTCTCCGAGGTCTACCCGCGCTTCGCCGAGTTCACGGCTCTGCGCGACCGGCTGGACCCCGACCGGCTCTTCGCCAACGACTACCTGCGTCGGGTCCTGGGCGACTGACCGTCAGCCGGCGGCGCCGGTGGCCGGTGTCGTCGGGGCCCCGGGATCGGCGGCGCCGGTGGTCGGGGCCTCGGTCGGCGCGGTCGGCGTCACCGGGTCCGTGGGCCCGGTCGTGGGCTCCGTCGGCCCGGCCGGATCGGTCGGCCCGGTCGTGGGGTCGGTGGTCGGGTCGGTGTCGGGGTCGGTCGGCGTCGGAGTGGGCGTCGACCCGCCGTCGTCGGAGCCCGAGGACGTCGGGTCCGGGTCGGGGGTCGCGGTGCCGGCGCCCTGCTTGTCCGGGTCCGGTGTGGCGCCCGTCGCGGGCGTGCCGTCTCCGTTCTCCCGCTGCCCGGTGTCGCCGGCGGAGCCGGCCGGTGTCGGCGCCCGGTCCTCGCCCCGGTCCGGCGCGTCCTGCCCGGAGCTCCCGCCGCCACGGACGACGGAGCCGAAGGTGGTGGTCCCCTGGGTGCCGCTGAAGTCCTGGCCGGAGACCAGCTCGTAGGCGGTGATCCCGCCCATGGTGACGCCGAAGACCAGGGCCGCGGCGATCGCCGGGCGCTTCCAGCCGCGGACGCGGGTGCCGTGCGTGGTCGCCGCGCCGAACTCCTCGTCGTACGGGACGGAGTCCGCGGAAGCGGGCGGTGGGACCGTGCCGAGCATCAGGGTGTGCCGGTCCCCGTCCCCCGCCGGGCGGGCGGCCGGGAGCGGCACCTGACGGGCCTTCGGCTTGGCGGCGGCGGTCGCGTCGCGCACCTGCTCGCCCGTGCGCCTGAACAGGTGTTGGAAGAGCGGGCCGCCGCAGGTGGCGATGACGCTGATCACGCCGGCGCCCAGGATCGTGCCGTACACCCCGAGGGTGGAGGCGAGCTTGGCGGCGATGACCGCGGCCAGGGCGCTGCCCGAGACCTGGGCCACGCTCAGGTCGATCCTTCTCCTGCCGGGAGTGCTCTCCTCCGCCGTGTCCGCGCCCCCTCCCACCTCCGTCTTCTCCGGATTCCCCGGCTCGTCCGTGTCGGTCTCCGGCCTGTGACGCATCTCCAACCCCTGATGACTCATCCGTTCGCCTTGCACCCAGAAGGGACAAATGGGCGAAGGGAATAGTTCCGCTTCTGCTGGTTCTGTGAAGAGGGACACGTGCGGGGCAAGATCGCGGAGACTCAACTCCCGTACCGCCCGAGAAGTTGGGCGGCGCGCCGGTCCACCCAAGTGGCCCGAATGGAGTACATTGGCGAACCCTGGGTCCGGACGCCTTCACGGGTGCCCGGGATCGGGGAGGGGGCCGAACGCGGCACTCGAACCGGCGGCGCCGCTGCACCGCACGGAGACCCGCTGCACAGCGTGACCGTCAGTCACTCTGAGTGGCGAACAGGTAACCGTGCCATAACGGCGCCCCAGGGTCCATGCCCGACACGCCGGGCAACTCGGCAAGGTAGTGGCAGGCTGCACCCGGGCAGGCCACACTCGACTAGCGGAAGCAGCGACGCACGTGACGTCGGCAGGCACCACCCGGGAGGTCCCCATGCCCGAACTGCGTGTCGTGGCCGTCTCCAACGACGGCACACGACTGGTGCTGAAGGCTGCTGACAGCACGGAGTACACACTTCCGATCGACGAGCGCCTCCGCGCCGCCGTGCGCAACGACCGCGCGCGTCTCGGTCAGATCGAGATCGAGGTGGAGAGCCACCTCCGCCCCCGCGACATCCAGGCACGGATACGAGCCGGTGCCTCCGCTGAGGAGGTCGCCCAGCTCGCCGGCATCCCCGTCGACCGCGTACGCCGCTTCGAGGGCCCCGTCCTCGCGGAGCGCGCCTTCATGGCGGAGCGGGCCCGCAAGACCCCGGTCCGCAGGCCCGGGGAGAACAGCGGCCCGCAGCTCGGCGAGGCGGTGCAGGAGCGGCTGCTGCTGCGCGGCGCCGACAAGGACACCGTGCAGTGGGACTCGTGGCGGCGCGACGACGGCACCTGGGAGGTGCTGCTCGTCTACCGCGTCGCGGGCGAGGTCCACACGGCCAGCTGGACGTACGACCCGCCCAGGCGGCTCGTCCAGGCCGTGGACGACGAGGCCCGTGCGCTGATCGGCGAGACGGACGACACGATCGCCGCCGCGCCGGAGCCGAGCTTCCCCTTCGTGCCGCGCATCGCCCGGCTGCCCCGGGACAGGCCCCTGGACCGGGCGCTCGACCGCCAGCTGGAACGGCTGGACCGGACGCCCGCCCCGGCGCCCGAGCCGGAGGAGGAGCGGGACACGCTGACGAGCCTCCTGGAGGCCGTCCCCAGCTTCCGCGGCGACATGGTCGTGCCCGAGCCTCCGGACACGGAACCCTCGGAGGAGCCGGAGGCGGAGGAGCCCCCGGCCCCGGCCGCCTCGGCGGGCGCGGGCGCCGCGTACGCCGACGTCCTGATGCCGCGTGCCGTCTCTGGCCACCGTGACCGCCTCACCGGCACCACCGACCGTCAGGCCGAGGCCGACGGCGTCCGCCCCGGCCGCCGCGCCGCGGTGCCCAGCTGGGACGAGATCGTCTTCGGCACGCGCCGCAAGAAGCAGGAGTGACCCGCCCCCGCGCGAGCGGGTGAAAGCCGTACGCGAAAGGGCCCGCGCCGGGCAGCTGGTCGGCGCGGGCCCTTTCGCGTAGGGGGGCGCGGCGTACGGCGCCCGTACGGACGTCCGTACTCATCCGTAGGGGCGCGTACGGCGCTCGTACGGACGTCCACACACGTCCGTAGGGGCGCGTACGCCGCCCGTCTGGACGGGTACGGACGCCACGGGCCCCGCCCCGTACTACTGCGGGTCCGGTCCCGTGGCCACCGGCCGTACGGGATCCGAGGACCACTCCGACCAGGAGCCGGCGTAGAGCGCCGCGGGGATGCCCGCGATCTCCAGGGCCAGGATCTGATGCGCGCCTGAGACGCCGGAGCCGCAGTAGACCGCGACCGGGGCGTCCTCGGCCGCGCCCAGGGCCGTGAAGCGGTCCCGCAGCGCCTCGGCGCCCAGGAAACGGCCGTCCGCGTCCACGTTCTCCGTCGTCGGGGCCGAGACCGCGCCCGGGATGTGCCCGCCGACCCGGTCGATCGGCTCCACGTCGCCCCGGTAGCGCTCCGCGGCGCGGGCGTCCAGGAGCAGCCCGGCGTGAGCCAGCTCGGCCGCCCCGTCGGCGTCGAGCAGCCCCAGCGCGCCCGGCTCCGGCCGGAAGTCGCCCGGCTCCGGCTCGGGGGTCTTCTCGGAGAGCTCCCCGGTCCAGGCCGCGAGGCCGCCGTCCAGGACCCGCACGTCGGGGTGGCCCGCCCAGCGGAGCAGCCACCAGGCACGGGCCGCGCCCCAGCCGAGGCCGCCGTCGTAGACGACGACGGGCCGATCCGCGGAGACACCCGCTCGGCGCATCACGGCACCGAAAGCCGCCACGTCGGGCAGCGGATGCCGTCCGCCGCTCCCGGGCGGTCCCGCGAGTTCGGCGTCCAGGTCGACGTAGACCGCGCCGGGGAGGTGACCGGCCTCGTACGCGGGCCGTCCGGGCGGGCCGGCGAGCGTCCAGCGGACGTCAAGGAGGACCGGCGGCCGGGCCCCGGCCGACTCGCTCAGAAGTTCACTTGCGGAGATGATGGGCTTCATGGGTGCCATCCTCGCGCAGCCGCCACGGCCGCGGAGGGACATCCCGGCGCCCTCGCGCCACAACGCGCCCCCCTACGGTCGGTGCGGCCGGGACGCGCCGCCCGCCCGTCGGTGCGACCATCGGCCATGAGGCACGCGGCACGGCCACGACGATGGTCCGAGGAGAGAGTGACGATGACCGAGGCGACTCGGCGCACACCCGGCACGCCCTGTTGGGTGAGCCTGATGGTGCACGGGCTTGACGGGACACAGGAGTTCTACAACGCGCTCTTCGGCTGGGAGTTCCTGCCCGGCCCGCAGCACCTCGGCCCGTACGTCCGGGCGCTGCTCGACGGCGAGGAGGTGGCGGGCATCGGCCAGCTGCCGCCCGACCGGCATCTGCCCATCGCCTGGACGCCCTATCTGGCCACCGACGACGCCGACGAGACCGCCGAGACGATCCGCTGCTGCGGCGGCACGGTCGCGGTCGGCCCGCTGGACGCGGGCGAGGCCGGCCGACTGGCGCTCTGCTCCGACCCGGTCGGCGCGGTCTTCGGCATCTGGCAGGCGGAGGCGCACCACGGCACGGCGATGGCCGGACCTCCGGGGACCCCGGTGTGGAACGAGCTGCTCACGTACGAGACGTCCTCGGTCGCCAAGTTCTACCGGTCGATCTTCGGTTACGAGGTGGAACCGGTCGTCTCGGCCGACTTCGACTTCGCCACGCTCCACCTGGACGACCGCCCGGTGGCCTCCCTGCACGGCGTCGGGAACGCGCTGCCCCGGGAACGGGGCGCGCACTGGATGACGTACTTCGAGGTCGAGGACACGGACGGGGCCGCGCGGCTCGTCGCGGAGCTCGGCGGGCACGTGCTGAAGCCGCCGAGGGAGGGCACTGCGGGGCGGCAGGCCCTGGTGACGGACCCCGAGGGCGCGGTGTTCACGCTCGTCAGGTCCGTCGACCACTGACCGATCTCGGCACCCTGACCGACCTCGCCTGCCCGCCTGCCCCCTCCTGTGCCTGCCCTCCGGGTCAGGGCCGGCGGGCCCTGGCGAGGCTGCGGCGGAACCGCGACGTGCCGGTGCCGGTCGCGACCGCCGGCTCCGCTTCAGGGGCGGGTGCGAGAGCCTCCGCCGCTCCCGGCAGACCGAGCTGCTTCAGCCGCAGCTCGGTGAAGTGGTGCGCGATCCCCGGCTCCGCGTGGTGCTCGGCCAGGAAGCGGGTGGCCTCCTCACGGAGCCCCGGGTGGCTCTTGTGCCGCATGCAGTAGCCGACGGCCCGCACCAGGGGCGAGAGCGAGTCCGGGGCCGTACCGGGTACCGCCGGCTCCTCGCCCGCCTCCAGGTCCGCGACCAGGTGGTCGACGACGGTGAGCGGGATCCGGTTGCTGTTCTCGAAGGGGGTGAGGCGTTCGAGGACCTCGACCGTGCCCACGCGGGCGATCGGGATGCCGTAGTAGACGGCGGCGGTGAGCATCGCCGTGGAGAAGCAGCCGACGACGAGCCGCGGCCGGCACCGCTCGTAGAAGGTCTCCGCGAGCAGCGGCCCGTCGAGGACCGTGAGCCGTACGCCGAGCTCCGCCGCCTCCTCGTCGAGGGCCTGGGAGTAGCGGACGGGCGCGGTCGGGTGCGGCTTGAAGACCACCGAACCGTGTCCGGCGGCCGCCGCGCCGCGCAGCATCCGTACGTGCAGCTCCTCTTCCTCCTCGGCGGTGAGGAGGTTGAGGGCGGCGAGGTACTGGCCGAGCAGGAGGGCCGTCGGCTCGGCGGCGACGGCCCGCGCGATCGGCGAGTTCGCCTCCGCGTCCGCCCGCTCGTCGGCCAGGGAGGCGTCGGCGATCTCGGCGAGCACCGCGCGGAAGGCACTGTCGGGGACGAGCTCGGGCTCGACCCCGTACTCGCTCAGGAGCAGCGGCCGCAGCCCCGGTACGAGGTCGAGGTGGAGGACCCGACGGATGCGGATGGCGATCGACTGGGCCAGGTCCGAGCGCGTCGGGCCATAGCTCATGAGGCCGTCCGCGTAGACGTCGACCGAGCTCTCGGGGAAGGCGGCGGCGAGGGCCTTGGCCGGGTTGACCTGGATGGATTCGACGATCAGCTCGACCCTCGCCGTGCCGAGGCCCCAGGCGGTCCGCAGCACGCGCTGCCAGAGCGGGGTCTCCTCGGGCCGGGGCGCCCAGGCGGCGGGGTGGTACGGGTGGATCGTCTCGTTCCAGTCGAGCGTGCCGTCGAAGCGGGCGGCGATCCGCTCGTAGCCGGTCATCGTCTCCAGGCGCAGCGCGGTCTCCGGGATCTCGGCGTTGTGCGAGATCAGCAGGAGCCGGCGGGCGTCCTCGCGCGGGCCGAACTGTCCGGCGTCCAGCGCGGCCGCGAGGGTGGCCGCGCCGTAGAGGGTGGACACCTGGAAGATCTGCACCAGGCGGGGGTCGGGGGCCGAGCCGGAGGCCATGGCGGAGTGCGTGTCGGGAGCCATGGGTCAGGCGGTCCTTCCGGTTTCGCGCAGGCTCCGGAGGAGGGTGCTGCGAGGGGTGTCCATGGTCGTGAGGGTCTCATCGAGAACCTGCTGCGGCATGCGGCGCAGGGCGTCGCCGACGTCGGTGCGCAGCCGGGCGGCGACCTCGGGCTCGTACTTCCCGACCTTGCCCATGTGGAAGGCGATCATCGCGCAGTAGGTGCGGACGGCCTTCGGCAGGAACCGGTCCGCCTCGGCGTCCCGGGAGACGTCGTCGAGCAGGAGATCGTACGAGGTGATGAAGTCCAGCTGCCGGTTGTCGGTGATCTGGGTGAGCGAGGTGGTGACGCCCCGCCGGTAGAAGACACCGTGCAGGGAAAGCGCCGCGAATGTCCGGGCCTTGAGGTGGAGGCGCCATACCCAGAGGCGGTCCTCTGCTGTTTTCAGAGAGGTCTCGAAACGCGAGGCGCCCTTCTCGAAGAGCCGTCCGCTGTAAATGCCGAAGGGGACGAAGGGATAGTCGACCATCGTCACCATGCTGGCGGGCGAGATGCCGTCCCTGGGGTCCATCACCGCGTCGCGGATCTTGGCGGGGGCGTAGCGGATCTGCCGCTTCCGGCCTTCCGCAAGGACGTGGTCCGTACGGGCGAAATCACAGTCCAGACGGGAGATCCCGGCCACGGCGGCGCTCAGGTGGCCGGGCGCGTACCAGTCGTCGCCGTCCAGGAAGGTGAGGTAGTCGCCCCTCGCCGCGTCGATTCCGGTGTTGCGCGCCTGAGCGACGCCGAGATTCGTCTCGTGCCGGATGACGGTGGCGTTCGGGAGACGGTCGCGCCAGCGGTCGAGGATTTCCGGGGTGTCGTCCGTCGAGCAGTCGTCGATCAGCAGGAACTCGAATTCCGGGTTCGCGTTGTTCGCGAGACTCCGCAGGGTGTCGGGCGCATAGGGCCCGACATTGTGGAACGGAACGACGACGGACAGCTTTGGCACTCGGAATCCCCACACTGAATCGAACAAAAAACGCCGGTACGGCGGGCAGGTTAGCCGTCCACTTTTCCGGCTGAACGATCCGCGGGTGCACTCCGGGTGAACTCTTGTCGTCTCCGGTGGAAACCCGCCGTCGCGGCCAGGGCGAGGAGCGCGGCCGCCCCGACGGCGCCGCCGAGACGGAGCCCCGGCGGCCGGAAGAAGCAGTTCACCGTGGTCGCCCGCCCGTCGAGCGGGACGGCGACGAGCCCCTGATACGCGCGGGCGGGTGCGGCTTCCGCGTCGCCCGCGGCGCAGCGCCAGCCGGAGATGCGGGGCGCGGCGAGCACGGCGACGCCCGTGCTGCCCGGGGGCAGTTCGGCCGTGACGCTGTGGCCGCCGGCGCTCACGCGGGTGGCGCCGGTGGCGGTGAGCTGACGTACGGCGGTGTCGAGTCGGGCCCTGACGAGGCAGCCGACGGGTTGGCGGGGCAGCTTGGTCCCGGCCTTCCGGGGCAGCAGGTCGATGCTCACCTCACCGGAGGCGGGCACGGTCCCGAGCGCCTGCATGGGCGCGGTGACGGCGGGGGGCCTGCCGTCGAAGTCGACGGCACTCGTCCCCTCCCCCGCGAGCCTCGCCGAGCCCTCGTACTCGGGGGCCCAGAGCCAGACCTCGGAGCCCGCCGGGCAGCGGGCGGTGAGGGTGCGTCCGGTGCGGCGCGTGTCCCGCGGCAGCTCGTACACCGAGGAGCCGAGGAGGAGTTCCTGGCGGACGAAGGCGGAGTCCTCCGGGCGCGGGGCACGCGCTTCGCGGGGGCGGACGGTCACCAGGGGCGGCACGGGGGTCGTGGCGACGGTGACCTCGGCGCGGGGCCGGGCGTCCTGCCGTACCGGCTCCATGGGCTCCGAGCGCATCCGGGTGCCGATGGAGAAGAGGACGTCGGTCACGGGGTTGTCGAGGGTGACCGGGTGCCGGCCCTTGGCGTAATGGCCGAAGCCCAGGGAGGTGAGGGTGGAGGAGGTCACCTCGGCGGTGAGGCTGCTGTAGTAGTCGGCGCCCTGGCCCCCGACGAGCAGGACGTCGTTGCCGCCGGGCACCTCTCCGGGGTCCGTGCGGTGGCGGGGCCAGGCGTCCGCGCGCGCGACCTCGCGGGCCGCGGACACGTGCCAGGGGCCGGTCCGGGGCGACCAGGCGACCTCGCTCCGCTGCTGTTCCTCGATCCGCTTCCCGGTGACGACCGTCTCGCCGGCCTGGGCGGCGACGAAGAGGACCACGGCCAGAACGGAGAGGAGGGGGAGGGCGGAGAGGGCGGGAAGGCCGGGCCCGGCGCGGCCGGCGTTCCGGCCGGCGTCGGCGGCGTTCCGGTCTGCGCCGGCGGCGTTCCCGTCTGCGCCGGCGGCGTTCCCGTCTGCGCCGGCAGCCCTCCGGCGGACGTCCTGCCTGGCGAGGAGGGCGGCCGCGAGCGTCAGGGCCGCGGCGGCGAGGAACGCGGGGAAGGTCCAGTCGTCGATCTCGACGCTGCCCCCGGCCGCCCACGCCAGGGCCCCGAGCAGCGCGCCGCTCGCGAGAAGCGCGGCCGGCCGGGGCACTCCCCGGGCGACCGACAGCCACGCGGCGATCAGCAGGAGGCCGCTCAGGACGAAGGTCTGACGGTACGGATTGCCGTTGGGCGAGGCGCCCGCGTGCCAGAGCAGATGAGTGGGCTCCCACTGGAGAGAGAGCGTCACCAGGACGACCGCCACCGTCCAGCCGGCCCGGACGCGCGGGGCGACGGCCCGGTTGAAGGGCAGGGTCAGGGCGAGGGCGAGGGCGGGCGTACCGATGAAGAGGGCGGGGCTGGTCACGCCCGCGGTGGCGGGCAGGAACCGGGCGAGGAAATCCGTCGGGGCGGCGGGCGCGAAGGTCGTCACGGGGGTCGGGTCGGCGACCTTGGTGCCGAGGAAGACGACCACGACGAGCGGCGCGGCGAGCCCGATGCCGATGAGCACGCTCCGCGCGGCACGGAGGACCCCGGCGATCCGCCGCCGGGCGGCCGCGCCCTCCTCCGCGGTGAGGAGCCTGACGACGAGGAAGACGGCCGCGCCGAGGGTGGCCATGTAGGCGGTGTAGAAGTTGGCGATCCAGGCCAGGGCGACGACGACGGGGCCGAGGAGGGGCCGGCGGCCGGTGCGGGCCCACTCGGCGACCAGGCAGAGCAGCGGGAAGGCGAGAAGCCCGTCGAGCCACATGGGGACGGTGGCGCCGTGGTTGAGGGTCCACCCGGAGAGGGCGTACGCGGTGCCGAGCGCGGCGGCGACGGGCCAGGGGCCGGGGCGCAGCCGTACGAGCAGCAGCGCCGCCGCGCCGCCCGCGGCGCTGATCTTGGCGGCCGTGACGACGTACAGGGCGAGCTCGATCCGGTCCGCCGGGAAGGCGACGACCAGCAGATCGAAGGGGCTGCTCAGGTAGGTGCCGATGTCGCCGAGGAAGTTGGAGCCGAAGCCGGAGTTCCAGTTGAGGAAGGCGTCGCCGTACGTCTCGCCGAGCAGGAGGGCGCGCCAGTACGCGTGATACGGCAGGTACTGCTGGCCGAGGTCGACGACGTTCCTGGTCACGGGCCCGAAGGGGTACGTGCGGGACAGCGCGGTCGCGAGGCCGAGCAGGACGGCGGTGAACAGGGCGGCCGAGAGCGGGGCGGCGACGGCCGGGACGAGCCACCCCCGCGAGCGGAGTCCCGGTCGGCGCCGCGACGATCCCGCTCCCTCCCCGCCGTCGACCTCGTCGAGCACGGTCTCGGCGGCGGGGGGCACACGTCCTCCAGGGGGGCGCACGGAGCGGGAACGCCCGGAGGTGGAGTCGTCACGGGCCGACCGCCATTACCGCCGAGGCGGGCGACCCGTAACCGATCATCAGGCGGTTTTCCGGTACACCCCGGGTGAACTCCCGGTGCGGTCGGCCTTTACGCGGGTCGGCCGGCCGGTGTCGGGGCCACGAGCTCGTCGACCGTGCGCGCGACGGTGCCGAACAGGTCGGAGACCGTCGTCAGGCTCGCCGCCTGGAGCGCGTCCGACGTGAGGACGGTGCCGTCCGGCGCGGCCAGCGGGCGGGTGGCGGTGGCCTCGGCGACGACGGTCGGGCGGTAGCCGAGGTTGAAGGCGCCCTGCGCGGTGAAGAGGACGCACATGTGCGTCATGAATCCGGCGATGACGAGGTCGGCGCCGGTGCCGACGCCGAGGTCCTTGAGGGTCTGCTCCAGGTCCGTGGCGTGGAAGGCGTTCGGGACCTGCTTGACGACCACCTTCTCGCCCTCGATCGGGGCGACTTCGGCGCTGATCGAGCCGATCTCGGCCCGGATGTCGTAGGGAGTTCCCTCGCCGCCGTCGTTCACGACGTGCACGACGGGCGTGCCGGCCGCGCGGGCGGCCGCGAGCAGACGGGCTCCGGCGGCCACGGCCTCCTCGGCACCGTCGAGCAGCATGACGCCGGTGCGGTAGGTGTTCTGGAAGTCGATCATGACCAGGGTGGACTCGGCCAGGCGCGGAAGATCCTGGGGCAGGCCGATCACATCGCGCAGGGTGGTGGACGCGGTCATGGCGGGGTCCTTCCGGTTCGTTGCTTACGGGGCGAGGAGGAGCCGAGCGCCCAGGAGAGGTCCTTCGTGGAGGCGGCCACCTCCCGGACGTTCTTCACGCTAACACATTACGTAATCATCGCTAACGCGATTCCGCGGAGGTATCCCGAGCGCCCACAAACCCCCAGGTCCCGGTGTTAGCGCTGTTATCGTGGGAGCCATGTCGACGGCACGAGAGCGCATCCTGGAAGCCACCGAGGAACTGCTCGCCACCAAGGACGCCCTGGCCATCTCGACGCGGGCCATCTGCGACCGGGCGAAGGTCGGCATGCCCGAGATCTACCGCCAGTTCGGCGACAAGCAGGGGCTGCTCACCGCCGTCGCCGACATCGGCTTCGAGCGCTTCCTCGCCGCCAAGCGGCGTAATCCGCTCACCGACGACCCCGTGGCGGACCTGCGGACGGCCTGGGACAGTCACGTCGCTTTCGCGCTGCGCAACCCGTATCTGTACCGCCTGATGTTCACGCCGACGGGCGACGCCAAGCCGCAGGCGATCAAGGAGGCGCAGGCCATCCTCCTGACGGCCGTGGAGCGCTGCCGGGACGCCGGGCGGCTGCGCATGACCCCCGAACTGGCCGGACAGTCGATCCTCTCCGCCAACGTGGGCGTGTGCATGATGGCGCTGTCGTTCCCCGAGCTGTTCGCGGGCGACGAGATCTCGCGGGCGGTGCGCGACGCCGTGATCGGCAAGGCCACCGGGGACGAGCGCGAGGACTCCCGGATCGGTACGGCGACGGTCCTCGCCCAAGCGCTCGTCGGCACCCTCACGGGCACGGCACCCGTCAGCGGCGCCGCCCTCGACGACCTGACCCGCGCGCTGACGCCGCCGGTCACGCCCCCGGAGGCATAAGGGAGCCGAGGCCGGGGCCTTCGGGGCGCGACCGTGCGCGGAAGGTGCGGCGGTACGTGTCCGGGGGCACCCCGACCGTGCGGTTGAAGTGCCGGCGCAGCGTCGTGGCGGTACCCATGCCGGTCGCCGTCGCGATGGCGTCCACGCCGTCGTCGGTGGCCTCCAGCAACTCCTGGGCGCGGCGGATGCGTTGCGTCAGCAGCCACTGCAGCGGGGTGGTGCCGGTCGCCGCCCTGAAGTGGCGCCCCAGGTTCCGCGAGCTCATGCGCGCCTGACGGGCCAGGTCCTCCACGGTCAGCGGCCGGTCGAGGCGCTCGACGGCCCAGGGCAGCAGGGCGGTGAGCGGGTGGTCGTCCTGGGCGGGCACCGGAGCGGTGACGAACTGGGCCTGCCCACCGGCCCGGTGCGGGGGCACGACCAGGCGGCGGGCGATCGTGTTGGCGATCGCCGAACCGTGGTCGAGGCGGACCAGATGCAGACACAGGTCCATCGCGGCGGCCTTGCCGGCGGAGGTGAGCACGCTGCCGTTGTCCACGTAGAGCACGTCCGGATCGACCTCGACCCGGGGGTAGCGGTCGGCGAGGGCCCGGGTGTGCGACCAGTGCGTGGTCGCGCGCCGCCCGTCGAGGAGCCCGGCGGCGGCGAGGACGAACGCGCCCGTGCACAGGGAGACCACCCGCGCGCCCGCCTCGTGGGCCGCACGCACGGCGTCGACCAGCTCGGCGGGCGGATCCACGTCGACGTCGGCCCAGCCGGGGACGATCACCGTGTCGGCGTACGGAAGCCGGTCGAGGCCATGGTCGGGCTCCAGCCGGAACCTGCCGACCCGCACGGCGTCGGGTCCGTGGAGGGCGAAGTCGTACCAGGGGTCGCCCAGATGGGTCAGGTCGGAGCCGAAGACCTCGTACGCCAGAGAGAGTTCGAAGTGCAGCATTCCCTCGGTGACGGCCAACGCGACGGTCTTCATGTCCGTAATTGTACGCAGCATGTCGTTCCAGACACTCACGCCGGCCGCCCACCACCCCGCAAGATGTTCACAGTTGAACAAACGGGAACGGCAAGAGCAGCAAGAAACGGCGGGAGAAGTCGATGACGGCAGGTCAGGCGGTAGCGGTGTTCGGTGCCTACGGGCACACCGGGCGGTTCGTGGTGGCGGAGTTGCTGAACCGGGGATTGGTGCCGATCCTGACCGGACGCGACGCGGACAAGCTGGCGGCGCTCGGCGCGTCCCACCCGGGGCTCGCCGTCCGGCCTGCCACGGTCGACGACGCGGCCTCACTGGACCGCGCCCTGGCCGGCGCGGCGGCCGTGATCAACGTCGCCGGGCCCTTCGCCTCGACGGCGGCCCCGGTGATCGAGGCGGCGCTGCGCGCCGGGATCCCGTACGTCGACGTGGCCGCCGAGCTCGAGGCCAACGCCGACACGTTCGCACGGTTCGCGGAGCGCGCCGCCGACGCCGGCACGGTCGTGATCCCGGCGATGGCCTTCTTCGGCGGCCTCGGCGACCTGCTGGTCACCGCGGCGATGGGCGACTGGACCTCGGCCGACGAAGCCCATGTCGCCTACGCGCTGAGCAGCTGGCACCCCACCGCCGGAACCCGCAGCGCGGGCACCGTCTCCCGGCAGCGCAGGGAGGGCCGGCGCGTCGTCTTCAGCGAGGGCCGGATGCAGTACCGCGACGACGCTCCGCCGACGACGAAGTGGTCCTTCCCCGAACCGATGGGGGTCCGGTCCGTGATCGGCGAGTTCACCATGGCCGATGTCGTCACCGTCCCGAGCCACCTGGCCGTCCCCGAGGTGCGCACCTACATGACGGTCGAGGCGGCGAAGGACGTGGTGGCTCCGGAGACGCCGGCGCCGACCGCGGTCGACGAGGCCGGGCGCTCGGCCCAGACCTTCCTCGTCGATGTCGTCGTGCGCTCCGGCGACGAGGAACGGCGCGCCACGGCGAGCGGCCAGGACATCTACGCCTTCAGCGCACCGCTCGCGGTGGAAGCCGTCCAGCGCGTCCTCACCGGCCGGATCAAGACGGTGGGCGTGGCCTCCGCCGGCGCGATCTTCGACGCACCCGACTTCCTCCGCGCCCTGACCGAGCAGACGTCGCTCTCCCTCGCGCCGCGAGGGTGACGCGCCCGTCAGGCGTTGACGACCGGAGGGTGGGCAAGGCCCTCGTCAGGCGTTGTTGACCGGCAGGACGTCGGGCGAGAGCGCGCCCGCTTGGGCCGTGGACGAGGTCATGAGACGACGGTGGTGGCGTCGGCAGAGCACCTCGTAACCGACCTCCCCCGCCGGACGGTTCACGTCGCCGACCACGACCTGGGCACCCTCGACGACCATCTCGCCGCCCACCGTACGGGCATTGTGCGTGGCCCTTGCCCCGCACCAGCACAGCGCCTCGACCTGGAGCTGCTCGAGCCGGTCCGCCAGCTCGATCAGCCGCTGCGAACCGGGGAAGAGCTTGGTCCGGAAGTCGGTGGTGATGCCGAAGGCGAAGACGTCCAGGCCGAGATCGTCGACGATACGGGCGAGCTGGTCGATCTGCTCCGGCGCGAGGAACTGCGCCTCGTCGACGATCACGTAGTCGGCCTTGCCGCCCTGGGACAGCTGGGCGACGAGATACGCGTACAGGTCCATGCCCTGCGGAGCCTCGACCGCCTCCGTCACCAGACCGAGCCGGGAGGACAGCTTGCCCTCGCCCGCCCGGTCGTCGCGGGTGAAGATCACGCCCTGGAGCCCGCGCGCGTCGCGGTTGTGGGCGATCTGGAGGGCCAGGGTGCTCTTCCCGCAGTCCATGGTTCCGGAGAAGAAGACCAGCTCGGGCATGACGGGTCAGGGACCTTTCAGGTCGTGGGGGGTGTGAGGCGTGGGGCGGCGAGGGTTCAGGAACGGACTTCGAGCAGCGGGACGAGCTGCTCCGCGGGGGTCATGGACCCGTGCATGCCGACCATCGCCGACTCGTGGGGCTCGTTGACGGACGCGGTGATCGCGACGTCGTCATGGGCCGCGGCGACGACGTCGCCGATCCTGCCGTACACCCGATCGTCGATCTCGTCGCCGAACCAGCCCAGGGCGATGGCCTCGTCCCGGCTCGCCACCCAGAACTGCTCGCCGATCACCTCGCGCCAGCAGGTGAGGACGTCCGCCTCGGCGCCGGGCACCGCGTACACATGCCGGGCCCGGCCTTCGCCGCCGAGCAGGGCCACGCCCGCGCGCAGCTCCCAGTCCTCGTCGAAGTCGATGCGGTGCTGCTCGTCGAAGGGGATGTCCACCATGCCGTGGTCGGCCGTGACGTACAGCGCGGAGCGGGGCGGCAGCTGCTCCGCGAGACGCTGCACGAGCCGGTCGACGAACATGAGCTGTCCGCGCCAGGCGTCGGAGTCGATGCCGAAGCGGTGGCCCGCCCCGTCGAGTTCGCTGTAGTACGTGTAGACCAGCGAGCGGTCGCCGGCGGCGAGCTGCTCGGCGGAGAAGTCCATGCGCTCCTCGCCGCTGAGCCGCCCGTGAAACGTTCCGCCGCTGAGCGCGACCTGGGTGAGCGGGGTCTGCTCGAAGATCGGGGAGGACACCTGGGCGGTGTGGATCCCGGCCGCGTGCGCGAGCTGGAAGACGGTGGGGTACGGCTGCCAGACGCGCGGCTCGGTCCACGGCCGCCAGCGCAGCTGGTTCATCAGCTCGCCGGTGTCGGGATTGCGCACGGTGTAGCCCGGCAGCCCGTGCGTACCGGGGTAGCGGCCCGTGCCGACCGAGGCGAGCGAGGTCGCGGTGGTGGCGGGGAAGCCGGCGGTGACCGGGCGGCCCGTGCCGCCGCGCGAGGAGCCGAGCAGCGAGGTCAGGTACGGGGCCTCGTCCGGATGGGCCTTGATCTGCTCCCAGCCGAGTCCGTCGATCAGGAAGACGCAGTTCCGGTCGGCCGGGGTCAGCTCGGCGATCCTCGGGTCGAAGCCGGGCACGCCCTGCGCCGCGACGAGCGTCGGGAGCAGGTCGCCGAGGGAGCCGAAGGTGTACTCGGGCACCGGAGCGGTGTCCAGGGACAGCGGGACCGGGTCGTCGGGCCAGCCGTGGGCGACGGCGGCGGGCTGGACCATCAGCGAGCGGTGGCGGCGGTGGCCGCGATCGCTTCGGAGAGCGCCTGGGCGAAGGCCAGGGTCTGCCGGACGGTGTCCGGACCGTCGCCGGCCTCGCTCACCCGCAGGCTGAGGTCGTCGGCGGTGGCGTTGCCCGTGTAGCCGTGGTCGGCGTCACAGTTGGCGTCGCCGCAGGCGGCGGGCTCCAGGTCGATACGGGAGACGGCGCCCCAGCCGATGGTGAGCACCACCTCGCGGGGCAGCGTGCCCGGGGTGTACGACTCGGGGTTGGCGACGACGCGGCTGACGACGACCGAGGAGATCCGGTCGAGCTTCACGGACTCGGTGGACGTCGTGGCGTACGGCGTCGGGGAGCTGGTGTCGGCGGCCTGCTCGTCGGTGTGGCTCACGATGAAGCGGTGCGGCGTCAGGACGAGGACGGTGACGTGGCGCCGGACCTCGTTCGCGTCGAAGGTGGTCTCCTGGTGCACCACGTACGACGCCACGGCCTCGCCGCCGACGGCGGCCTCCACCGCCTCGGCCACGAGGGCCGGGTAGTAGCCGCTGCGCTCGATCGCCGCGCGCAGCCCCTGGGTCGTCGTACCGCTCTTCGCCATGGACTCCATCCTACGGGGCCGTGGGCCCCCTCAGAGCCTCAGTAACTCGGCAGGCGACGCGGACCGAGGTCGGTGCGGGGCGGGGGCGGGGCCAGTCGGACGGTCGCCCCGAGGACGGACAGTCCGCGCGGGGCCACGACGACCGGCTCCAGGGAGACCGCCACCACCTCCGGGTGGTCGTCGACGAGCCGGGAGACCCTGAGCAGGAGCTCCTCCAGGGCAGGGGTGTCGACCGGGGCGGATCCGCGCCAGCCGAACAGCAGCGGGGCGGTGCGGATGGAGCGTACGAGCTCGGCGGCGTCCCGGTCGGTGGCCGGGACCAGCCGGTGGGCCGTGTCGCCGAGGAGCTCGGAGGCCGCTCCGGAGAGCCCGAAGGAGAGGACGGCTCCGACAGCGGGGTCGATGGCGGAGCGGACGAGGGTGTCGACGCCCCGGGGCACCATCGCCTGGACGACGGGCTGGAGCTCCTCGGGCTTGCCGAGGACCTCGGTCAGCTCGGCGTAGGCGGTGCGGAGCTGCTCCTCGGTGGCCAGGTCCAGGCGGACGCCGCCGAGGTCGGGGCGGTGGCGCAGGTGGGGCGCGGTCGTCTTGAGCGCGACGGGGTAGCCGAGTCGGCGGGCGGCGGCGACGGCCGCGTCGGGGGTGGGCGCGGGGAGGGTGGGCAGGACCGTGATCCCGTACCGCGAGAGCAACTCCCCGGCGTCCTCGGTGTCGAGGGTCACACCGCGGCTGTCCCCGTCGCCGCCGGCGCCGAGCACGCGCTCGATGAGCGCGGCGGCGCCCGCCTCGTCGATGTCCTCGTACTCGGGCACCCGCCCGGGCTCGGCGGCCTGCCGCCGCCACTGCCCGTACCGCACGGCCTCGGCCAGCGCCCGCACGGCGCGCTCGGCGGCGGGGTAGGCGGGGATGGTGGCCGGCCGGTCGGGGGCCTGGGCGGCGGTGCCCTGCTCGGCACTCCGGGTGCCGGCGGGGGTGGCGGTCTGCGCCGGGGGCACCGGGGGCGGGGCGCTCGCGTGGGGCGCGGCGTCGGACCCGGTGGAGGTCGTGAGGCGGGCGGAGGCCTGGGCCGTGTCGGATCCCGGCGCCGACACAGATCCCGATACAGATCCCGACGCCGGTGTCGAAGCCGGTGTGGACGCCGATGTCGACGCCGTTGCCGACGTCGTACGGGTCCCTGTCGGCGTCGGTCGTGTGCTCGTCGCGACCGCGAGGGCCTCCGCCAGGCCGCCCATCTCGACGTGGACGACGACGACGGGCTTCACCGGGGCGGGGACGGAGGCGACGGCCTCGCGGAGGGAGGCGGCGAGGACCTCCCCGTCTCCGGACTCGGTGGCGCCGTTCTCCCCGACCCAGGGGATCGCGTTCACCACGACCGCGTCCGAGGTCTCGTCCGCGAGCGCCGCCGCGAGCGCGTCCCGGAAGTCCGCCGGGCCCGCCGCGGTCGTCAGGTCGAGCGGCCGCAGCGGGCGCAGTCCCTCGGTCAGGCAGGCGTCGTACGTGAGGAGACCGAGCGACTCGGAGTTGCCGAGGATCGCGACCCTCGGTCCGGCGGGCAGCGGCTGGGCGGCGAGGAGCAGTCCGGCGTCCACGAGTTCGGTGACGGTGTCGACGCGGATCACCCCGGCCTGGCGCAGCAGCGCGGAGACCGTGGCGTGCGGGATGCGGGTGACGGGCACCCGGTGGCCGGGCGGCGCGCTGCCGCTGTGCCGGGCGCCCTTGACGACCACGACCGGTTTGACCGCGGCGGTGCGGCGGGCCAGCCGGGTGAACTTCCTGGGGTTGCCGATCGACTCCAGGTAGAGGAGGACGACGTCCGTGCCCGGATCGTCGTACCAGTGCTGGAGGAAGTCGTTGCCGGACACGTCGGCGCGGTTTCCGGCCGAGATGAAGGAGGAGAGCCCGGCGCCGTGCCGGTGGAGTCCGGCGAGGAGGGCGATCCCGATCGCGCCGGACTGGGTGAAGAGGCCGATCCGCCCGGCGGCCGGCATGTGGGGGGCGAGGGAGGCGTTGAGCCGGACGTCCTCGGAGGTGTTGATGATCCCGAAGGCGTTGGGCCCGATGATCCGCATCCCGTACGAGCGGGCCTGCCGTACGAGCTGGCGCTGTCTCTCCCGGCCGGCCGGGCCGCTCTCCGCGTATCCGGCGGAGAGGACGACGAGGCCCAGCACTCCGTGCTCGCCGCAGTCGGCGACGACCTCCGGCACCCGCTCGGCGGGGACGGCGACGATCGCCAGGTCCACGGGCTCGCCGATGGACGCCACGGAGGGGTGGGCGGGGACGCCGTCGAGCTCCGCGGGCCCGTCGGTGAGCGCGGCGTTCACCGCGTGGACGCGGCCGGTGAAGCCGGCGCCGAGGAGGTTGCGGAGGACGGTCCGGCCGACACCGCCGGGGGCACGCCCGGCGCCGACGACGGCGACGGAGCGGGGGGTGAGGAGCCGCTGGACGGACCGGGCCTCCGCGCGCTGCTCCCGCGCGCGCTGGACGGCGAGGGAGCGGTCGGTCGGTTCGAGGTCGAGGTGGAGCCGGACGGAGCCGTCCTCGAAGCTCCGCTTCTGGGTGTAGCCCGCGTCGGTGAAGACCTTGATCATCTTGTTGTTGGCGGGGAGCACCTCGGCGGCGAAGCGTCTGATGTCCCGCTCGCGCGCGACCGCCGCGATGTGTTCGAGGAGGGCGGAGGCGACGCCGCGTCCCTGGTGGGCGTCCTGGACGAGGAAGGCGACCTCGGCCTCGTCGGCCGGTTCGGAGGCGGGCATGCCGCGTTCGTCGATGCGGTCGTAGCGGACGGTGGCGATGAACTCGCCGCCCACGGTCGCGGCGAGTCCCACCCGGTCGACGAAGTCGTGGTGGGTGAAGCGGTGGACGTCCTTGGCGGAGAGCCGGGGGTAGGGCGCGAAGAAGCGGTAGTACTTCGACTCGTCCGACACCTGCTCGTAGAAGCTGACCAGCCGGTCGGCGTCGTCGGCGGTGATCGGCCTGATGCGAGCGGTGCCGCCGTCCCGGAGCACCACGTCCGCCTCCCAGTGATCGGGATAGGCGTGCTCCGGTGATGCCGGTGGTGCCGGTCGATCCGCCGCTTCCGACTGCTCCGACGCGCTCTGCATGGGGCCAGCCTACGGCCGGTCCACGACACCGGCACCGGTCGCGCGGCGGGTGCGTGCCGTGCAAGGTGGGGAGGGCCGAAGGGCAGTCGCATCCGGGCCGAAGGTCGGCACGAGCACCGCGCGTCCCATGAGAGACTGGTCTAGACAACCCGCTTGAGACTTGAAGGGCAACACCATGGCTGAGCGCCGCGTCAACGTCGGCTGGGCCGAGGGCCTCCACGCCCGCCCCGCGTCCATCTTCGTCCGTGCCGCCACGGCTTCCGGCGTTCCGGTGACGATCGCCAAGTCCGACGGCACCCCCGTGAACGCCGCCTCGATGCTCGCGGTGCTCGGCCTGGGCGCGCAGGGCGGCGAGGAGATCGTCCTGGCTTCGGAGGCCGACGGCGCCGAGGCCGCGCTGGACCGTCTCGCGAAGCTGGTGGCCGAGGGTCTCGACGAGCTCCCCGAGACCGTCTGACCCCGCTTTCCCGTACGACGAGAACCGCGACTGCCGGAATTCCGGCGGCCGCGGTTCTCTCGTTTTCAGAGCCTGCATTTCCGAGCATTTCCGGGCAGCGCGAATAGGCTCCGCCGAATTACTCTTCTTTGTATACGGTGCGCGCGTTAATTCTGGCCGCTCGCCGTGTTGACGACATGTTGCGAAACCCTCACACGGCCGCCGTCCGGCCTTTTGAGCCGGTGCAGCGCCAGCGAGCGCTCCGCGTGCAGCGCCGTCAGCGCCCTGGCCCGCTCGGCGTCGCCGCGCGCGACGGCGTCCACGATCGCGCCGTGCTCGGACCATGCCTCCACGGGGTGGGTGGGCTGGTCGACCGCGTACATCCAGGCGATCTTGTGCCGGAGCTGGGTGAGCAGCGCGGTCAGCGCCGGGCTGCCGGAGGCCTGCGCCAGCGTCTCGTGAAACCAGCCCCCGAGCGAGCGCAGATCCTCGCCCTGGCCGCGCCTGGCCCGCTCCTGCCCCAGCCTGACCAGGCCGCGCAGCACCTTCAGGTGCGCCTCGGTGCGGCGCTGCGCGGCGCGGGCGGCGCCCAGCGGTTCGAGCAGGGCCCGCATGTCGAGCAGATCGGCCGCCTCCTGCTCGGTGGGCTCGGCGACGTGGGCGCCGGCGTGGCGGCGGGTGACGACGAAGCCCTCGGACTCCAGGGTGCGCAGGGCCTCTCGGACCGGGACACGGGAGACCCCGTAGCGGCGCGCGAGCTGCTCCTCGGTCAGCCGCCCGCCCCGCTCGAAGACACCGGAGACGATGTCGTCCCGGATCGCCGTGCATACCGATTGCGCGGGAACGCGCATGTCCGACCTCCGCCTTGGTCCGCGAGAGACAATTCGAGCGACGCCTGTTCTGCGTCTGTTCCGCGACTCTATTGCAGTGGGCCGGAAATTCCGATGCCCCTCCGGAATCCAGGTATATGTTCCGGACGGCAAAAAGCCCCGGCTCAGTACGAGCCGGGGCTTCTGCGACGTGATCGGCGTGGCGTCAGAGGCTGACGCCGCGGGCACGCAGGTAGGAGATGGGGTTCAGGTCCGAGCCGTAGTCGGAGCCCGTCCGCGCCTCGAAGTGGAGGTGCGGGCCGGTCGAGTTGCCGGACGAGCCCGAGATGCCTATCTGCTGGCCCGGCTCGACGCTCTGGCCGACGTAGACCCCGATGGACGAGAGGTGACCGTACTGGGTGTACGTGCCGTCGTTCATCCGGATGACGATGTTGTTGCCGTACGCGCCGCCCCAGCCGGCCTCGACGACGGTGCCGGAGCCGACGGAGACGACCGAGCTGCCGTAGGAGGCGTGGAAGTCGATGCCGGAGTGGCTGCCGGAGGACCAGAGCGAGCCGCCGGTCTTGTAGCCGGTGGTCACGTACGAGCCGGCCACGGGGAGCTGGAAGGAGTTGAGGCGCTGACGCTCGGCCTCGCGGGCGGCGCGCTCGCGCTCCTCGCGGACCTCCCTGGCACGGGCCTCGGCCTTGCGCTTCGCCTCGGCGCGGGCCTCTGCCTGGGCCTTCTCCTTGGCGACGGCCTCGAAGGCCTCCTGCTCCTGGGCGGCGGCCTGGGCGTCGATCCGGTCCGCGAGCGAGTCCTCGGTGATCACCTGCGTGAGGCCGGTGTCCTCGGCGGAGCGGTTGTCCGTGTCGGCGGCGAGCGCCGGGGAGGCGAAGCTTCCGATGACGCCGGTGGTGGCGAGTGTCGCGACGCCGGCGATGCCCACGCTGCGGCGCGCCATCCGGCTCGGCCCACGATGCTTCCCGGTGGCACGGGTGAACGCCATGTAGGGGCTGGTCCTTTCCTTCCTTCTCGCCTACCGGGTTAGCTGACGGGTTCGGAGCAGGAAGGTCTCCTACGAGCCCCTCCGTACGTGACGAAGGCGCCCGATTCACCCCAGGGACTGTGTGGGTCCCCGGCTCCCCAGGCTCGCGCCTGACGGGGACTCGGCGATGACTGTCCGCTGCCGCGAGTGCGGCACGTGCAACTGACGAACAGCCGCACCGACGCTATGCGGATCGTCTGTCAATCACCAAACAGACACGCCAGTTTGTAAGACATGCCACAGGGCAGACGACCACCCTTGCCCGCAATCCGGACAAAGCGGAAGGCCTCGACGAAATCATGACGTCGAGGCCTTCCGTCGCCGGGTCGGCGTGTGCGACCCGGCGGTCGGCGCATGCGATCAGCCGGTCACCACGGTGACTTCACCGATGCCGAGCGCGCGCACGGGCTCGGCGATCTGCGCCGCGTCGCCCACGAGCACGGTGACGAGCCGGTCCACGGGGAAGGCGCTGACCACGGCCGCGGTCGCCTCGACCGTGCCCGTCTCGGCGAGGCGCGCGTACAACTGGGCCTGGTAGTCGTCCGGGAGGTGCTGCTCGACCTGGTCGGAGAGCGTTCCGGCAACCGAGGCGGCCGTCTCGTACTTGAGCGGTGCCACACCCACCAGGTTCTGCACGGCCGTCTCGCGCTCGGCATCCGTGAGACCCTCCGCCGCGAGGGTCCGCAGCACCTTCCACAGGTCGTCAAGTGCCGGGCCCGTGTTGGGGGTGTCGATCGAGCCGCTGATGGCGAGCATCGAGGCGCCGTTCCCCTCGGCGTCGGAGCGGAGCACCTGCCCGAAGGCCCGCACGCCGTACGTGTAGCCCTTCTCCTCGCGCAGGACCCGGTCGAGCCGCGAGGTCAGCGTGCCGCCGAGGCAGTACGTGCCGAGGACCTGGGCCGCCCAGACGCTGTCGTGGCGGTCCGGACCGATCCGGCCGATCAGCAACTGCGTCTGGACCGCGCCGGGACGGTCCACGATGACGACCCGTCCGGTGTCGTCGGCGGTGATCGGCGGCATCGCGAGCGCCTCGGCCGGCTCCCCGGTCCAGGCGCCCAGCGTCTCGGCGAGGACCTTGTCCAGGTCGACGCCCGTCAGGTCGCCGACCACCACGGCGGTGGCCGTGCCGGGGCGGACGTACGCCTCGTAGAAGGCGCGGACCGCGGCGGCGTCGATCGCGGCGACCGTCTCCTCCGTGCCCTGACGCGGCCGGGACATGCGCGACTCGGCCGGGAAGAGCTCCTTGGAGAGCTGCTTCGCGGCACGACGGGCCGGGTTGGCCGTCTCGTGCGGGATCTCGTCGAGGCGGTTGCGCACGAGGCGCTCGATCTCGGTCTCCAGGAACGCCGGGGCGATCAGCGCCTCGGAGACCAGCCCGAGCGCCTTGGGCAGCCGGGAGACGGGCACCTCGAGGGAGACCCGGACGCCCGGGTGGTCCGCGTGCGCGTCGAGCGTGGCGCCGCAGCGCTCCAGCTCGGCCGCGAACTCCTCGGCGCTGCGCTGGTCCGTGCCCTCGGAGAGAGCGCGGGCCATGATCGTGGCGACGCCGTCGAGACCGGCCGGCTCGGCGTCCAGCGGGGCCGGCAGGAAGAGCTCCACGGCCACGACCTGCTGGCCGGGGCGGTGGCTGGTGAGCACGGTCAGGCCGTTGGCCAGGGAGCCGCGGTCCGGGGCCGGGAAGGCCCAGGGCCTGGCGACGCCCGGCGCGGGCTGCGGGTGGAAGTCCATGCTCGTCAAAGACACGGCAGCGTCGGTCACTGGTCCGCTCCCTCTTCCTCGTCGCTGTCGCTCTCGCTCTGTTCGGTGGCCACCGGCTCGTAGACGAGCACCGCGCGGTTGTCGGGGCGCAGCCGGGCCTCGGCGGCCGCCCGCACCTCCTCGGCGGTGATGTCGAGGACGCGGTCGACGGCGGTGAGGGCGAGCTGCGGGTCGCCGAACAGCACCGCGAACCGGCACAGTTCGTCGGCGCGGCCCGCGACGGTGCCGAGCCGGTCGAGCCACTCGCGCTCCAACTGGGCCTGCGCGCGCTCCATCTCCTCGGACGTCGGCCCCTCGGCGGCGAAGCGGGCGAGCTCCTCGTCGACGGCGGCCTCGATCTGCGGGACCTCGACGCCGCCGGAGGTCTTGACGTCCAGCCAGCCCAGCGAGGGGGCCCCGGCGAGCCGCAGCAGGCCGAAGCCGGCGGCGACGGCCGTCCGGTCCCGGCGGACCAGGCGGTTGTGCAGACGGGAGGACTCGCCACCGCCGAGGACCGTCAGGGCCAGGTCGGCGGCGTCGCACTCGCGCGTGCCGTCGTGCGGCAGCCGGTAGGCGGCCATCAGCGCACGCGCCGGGACCTCCTCGACGAGGACCACACGCTGCTCCGAGCCCATGACGTCGGGCAGCGAGCCGTCACGCGGGGGCAGCTTGCCGTCGTGGGACGGGATGGAGCCGAAGTACTTCTCGACCCAGGCGAGGGTCTCCTGCGGGTCGATGTCGCCGACGACCGACAGCACCGCGTTGTTCGGCGCGTAGTACGTGCGGAAGAAGTTCCGCGCGTCCTCCAGCGTGGCGGCGTCCAGATCCGCCATGGAGCCGATCGGCGTGTGGTGGTACGGGTGGCCCTCCGGGTAGGCCAGCGCCGTCAGCTTCTCGAAGGCCGTGCCGTACGGCACGTTGTCGTACCGCTGGCGGCGCTCGTTCTTGACGACGTCCCGCTGGTTCTCCATGGACTCGTCGTCCAGGGCCGCGAGCAGCGAGCCCATGCGGTCGGCCTCCAGCCAGAGCGCGAGCTCCAGCTGGTGGGTGGGCATGGTCTCGAAGTAGTTGGTGCGCTCGAAGCTCGTCGTGCCGTTGAGCGAGCCGCCCGCGCCCTGCACCAGCTCGAAGTGCCCGTTGCCGTGGACCTGCTTCGAGCCCTGGAACATGAGGTGCTCGAAGAGGTGGGCGAGGCCCGTGCGGCCCTCGACCTCGTGCCGCGAACCGACGTCGTACCAGAGGCAGACCGCGGCGACCGGGGTCAGGTGGTCCTCCGAGAGCACCACGCGCAGGCCGTTCGCCAACCGGTGCTCGGTCGCTGTCAGGCCGCCGGAGCCGGCCTCGGCCGTGGCCGTGTGACCCATGGGCATGTACGTCCCTTCGATCGCGATGTGAAAAAGTCCTGCCACTGTATGCAAGCGCGCCGACACCTCGCGAAGTTCCCGCCCCTTCCAGATGTCCCTCTTCCGGGTCGCGGTCGGCGTTGTCGGTGGCACAGTCCACAATGGTCCGCGTCAGATCAACCATGTTGGTGAAGGAGCCGCAGCCGCGATGGCCCGCCGCAGCACGAAGACACCGCCGCCGGACGACGCGTACGAGGAGAGGATCCTCGACATCGACGTCGTCGACGAGATGCAGGGCTCCTTCCTCGAGTACGCGTACTCGGTGATCTACTCGCGCGCGCTTCCCGACGCCCGCGACGGCATGAAGCCCGTCCAGCGCCGCATCGTCTACCAGATGGGCGAGATGGGGCTCCGGCCCGACCGCGGGTTCGTCAAGTGCGCCCGCGTCGTCGGCGAGGTGATGGGCAAGCTCCACCCCCACGGCGACGCGTCGATCTACGACGCCATGGTCCGCATGGCGCAGCCCTTCTCGATGCGGCTGCCCCTCGTCGACGGCCACGGCAACTTCGGCTCCCTCGGCAACGACGACCCGCCCGCCGCCATGCGGTACACGGAGTCGCGCATGGCCCCCGCCGCGCTGCTGATGACCGAGTCCATCGACGAGGACACGGTCGACTTCTCGCCGAACTACGACGGCCAGGAGCAGGAGCCGGTGGCGCTGCCCGCCGCCTACCCGAACCTGCTGGTCAACGGCGCGTCCGGGATCGCGGTCGGCATGGCGACCAACATGCCGCCGCACAACCTCGGCGAGGTGATCGCGGCGGCCCGCCACCTGATCCGCCACCCGGGCGCCGACCTCGAGACGCTGATGCGCTTCGTGCCCGGCCCCGACCTGCCGACCGGCGGCCGGATCGTCGGCCTGTCCGGCATCAAGGACGCGTACGAGTCGGGCCGCGGCTCCTTCAAGATCCGCGCCACGACGACCGTGGAGACGGTGACGGCCCGCCGCAAGGGCATCATCGTGACCGAGCTGCCGTTCACGGTCGGCCCCGAGAAGGTCATCTCCAAGATCAAGGACCTCGTCGGCTCCAAGAAGCTCCAGGGCATCGCGGACGTCAAGGACCTCACCGACCGCAACCACGGCCTGCGTCTCGTCATCGAGATCAAGAACGGCTTCGTGCCGGAGGCGGTCCTGGAGCAGCTCTACAAGCTGACGCCGATGGAGGAGTCCTTCGGCATCAACAACGTGGCGCTGGTGGACGGCCAGCCGCTCACGCTCGGCCTCAAGGAGCTCCTGGAGGTCTACCTCGACCACCGCTTCGAGGTCGTCCGCCGCCGCTCCGAGTTCCGCCGCACCAAGAAGCGCGACCGGCTCCACCTGGTCGACGGCCTCCTCGTCGCCCTGCTCGACATCGACGAGGTCATCCGGCTCATCCGGGAGAGCGAGGACTCCGCCCAGGCCAAGGAGCGCCTGATGGAGCGCTTCTCGCTGAGCGAGATCCAGACGCAGTACATCCTCGACACCCCGCTGCGCCGCCTCACCAAGTTCGACCGCATCGAGCTGGAGACCGAGCGCGACCGGCTCAACGGCGAGATCGACGAGCTGACCGGGATCCTCGACTCCGACGCGGAGCTGCGGAAGCTGGTCTCGGCGGAACTGGCCGCGGTCGCCAAGAAGTTCGCCACCGACCGTCGGACGGTCCTGCTCGAATCGGCGGGCGCGCCGGTCGCGGCCGTTCCGCTGGAGGTCGCGGACGACCCCTGCCGGGTGCTGCTCTCCTCGACGGGACTGCTGGCCCGTACGGCGACGGCGGAGCTGCCGCCGGCCGACCCGGACGCGCCGCGCACCAAGCACGACCTGATCGTGTCGGCGGTGGCCGCCACCCAGCGCGGCGACGTCGGCGCGGTGACCTCGGACGGCCGGCTGCTGCGGATCGCGGTCATCGACCTGCCGCAGCTCCCGGACACCGCGACCACCCCCAATCTCGCGGGCGGTGCGCAGCTCTCGGAGTTCCTGTCCCTGGAGGCGGACGAGTCGGTGGTCTGCCTGACCACGCTCGACGAGTCCTCGCCCGGTCTCGCGCTCGGCACGCTGCAGGGCGTGGTGAAGCGCGTGGTCCCGGACTACCCGGCGAACAAGGACGAGCTGGAGGTCATCACCCTCAAGGAGGGTGACCGGATCGTCGGCGCGACCGAGCTGCGGACGGGCGAGGAGGACCTGGTCTTCATCACCTCCGACGCCCAGCTCCTCCGCTACCCGGCCGCGCAGGTCCGGCCCCAGGGCCGGCCGGCCGGCGGTATGGCGGGCATCAAGCTGACCGAGGGCGCCGAGGTGCTCTCGTTCACGGCGGTCGATCCGGCGGCGGAGGCCGTCGTCTTCACCGTCGCGGGCTCCACGGGCACCCTCGACTCCTCGGCGGGTACGTCGGCGAAGCTGACCCCCTTCGACCAGTACCCGCGCAAGGGCCGCGCGACGGGCGGTGTCCGCTGCCAGCGGTTCCTGAAGGGCGAGGACGTCCTGATCCTGGCCTGGGCCGGTGCCACTCCGGCACGGGCCGCGCAGAAGAACGGCACCCCGGTACCGCTGCCGGAGGTGGACCCGCGCCGCGACGGCTCGGGCACGCCGCTGCCGCAGCCGGTGGAGGTACTGGCCGGCCCTCCGGGGAACTAGGGCCCGTCCGGGCGGCTCACGGTCCCGAACCCGAGCCGCCCGGACCAGGATCTAGCTCTCGTCCGGTTCCTCGTCCGTCCGGCTCTGGCGCACGTACCGCAGGACGCCCCACATGCTGTGCTCGTCGGGGGCGTCCTGCGGGCCGTTCTGCTCGCATGCGGCGAGCTCCTTGCGCAGCCCGGCGGCGTCGACGCCGGAGCCGATCAGGACGAGCTGGGTGAGCCGCTCCTCGCCCGCGGGCCACGGCTCGGGGTAGAAGCGCAGGAAGCGGCCGACCGCGTGGACCGCGTAGCGGTTGACCGGGTCGGCGGCGCCGAGGTCCACGAAGCCCTTGATCCGGTACAGACCCTCGGGCCGCGCGTCCAGGAAGGCCATGAGGCGGCGCGGGTGGAGCGGGGTCGAGGCGGTCAGGGAGACCGTCTCGTACGCGGCGTGCGGATGCGCGTGGGCTTCGTCCTCGGGGCCGTACAGGATGTCCTCGATGGACATCTGGCCCTCGATCTCGTCCTCGGGCACCACCCGGTCGAAGAGCAGCTCCGGATCGACCCGCCCGTGCGAGGCGTCGACCACGACGGCCTTCCCGGCGAGACCGCCGACCGTCTCGCGTACGGCGGACAGCTCGGCCGCGGAGACCCGGTCCGCCTTGTTGACGACGACGAGGTCGGCGATCGTGAGGTGCCGGTCGGTCTCGGGGTGGCGCTCCCGGGTCGCCCGGAACTCGGCCGCGTCGACGACCTGGACGAGCCCTCCGTAGACGATCCGCTCGTTCTCGCTGGCGAGCACCATGCGCACCAGCTCCTGCGGCTCGGCGAGCCCGCTGGCCTCGATCACGATCACGTCGAGCCGGGACTCGGGCCGGGTCAGGACCTCCAGGTACTCGTCGAGCTCGCTCGCGTCGACCGCGCAGCACAGGCAACCGTTGCCGAGGGAGACGGTGGAGCCCACCTGCCCGGCGACGGTCATCGCGTCGATGCCGATGTCCCCGAAGTCGTTGACCATGACCCCGATCCGGGTACCCCGGGCGCTGCGCAGCAGATGGTTGAGGAGCGTGGTCTTCCCGGCCCCGAGAAACCCGGCGAGGACGACGACGGGGATCTGCTGCGTGGTCAAGGGTCGTGCCTCCGGTAGCGGGTTCCTTCCCACGGCTGTGGGAAGGCCCCAGGATAGGCGGGATCATCCGGGGGCGTCCGAATCCGCCCCTGAGGCGGGGGCGGCCCGGGGCGCGGCCGGGGAGTCCGGGACGCCCGGGTCGCTCGGGACGCTCGGGTCGCTCGGGTCGCTCGGTTCGCTCGGTTCGCTCGGGTCGCTCGGGTCCGGTATTTCCGGTCCCGGGTCCCCGACCCGTACCTTTTCTCGCATGAGACCCGCACAGACCGGCCCCGCGCGGCCCCTCGCGCGCCGTCGGCGGTTCGGTTGGCCTCGGCGGGTGTTCGCGCAGGTCCTGTTGATGCAGCTGGCCATCGCGACCGGTGTGACCGTCCTCGCCACCGGTCTCTTCCTCGCTCCCCTCAGCGACCAGCTCGACGACCAGGCCATGCGGCGGGCCCTGGCCATCGCCGAGACCACGGCCTCCCCCGGGCTCGCCGCCGACCTCGTCGGCACCCCGCCGTCCGCGCGGGGCCCGGTGCAGACCGAGGCCGAACGGATCCGGGTGTCCACGGGCGCCGAGTACGTCGTCGTCATGGACACCCGCGGAGTGCGCTGGTCGCACACCGACCCCGCCCAGATCGGCCGGCGCGTCTCCACCGACCCGAGCGCCGTCCTCGCGGGCCGCGAGGTGATGGAGATCGACAGCGGCACCCTCGGCCGCTCGGCGCGCGGCAAGGCACCGCTGCGCGACGCGGACGGCCGGATCATCGGCGCGGTCTCCGTCGGCATCGAGTACGACAGCGTCCGCGACCGGCTCCTCGCCGCGATCCCGGGCCTCCTCGCGTACGCCGGCGGAGCGCTCGCGGTCGGGGCCCTCGCGGCGTACCTGATCTCCCGACGGCTCCAGCGGCAGACGCACGACCTGGCCTTCTCCGACATCTCCGCGCTGCTCGCCGAGCGCGAGGCCATGCTGCACGGCATCCGGGAGGGTGTCGTGGCCATCGACCGCACCGGCTCCGTGCGGCTCCTGAACGACGAGGCGCAGCGCCTCCTCGGCCTCGGCCCCGAGGCCGCGGGCCGGTCCCTGGACGAGCTCCTCGGTCAGGGCCGTACGGCCGACGTCCTCGCGGGCCGGGTCACGGGCGAGGATCTGGTGACCGTCCAGGGCCACCGGGTCCTGATCGCCAACCGCATGCCGACCGACGACGGCGGCGCCGTCGCGACCCTGCGCGACCGCACCGAGCTGGAGCGGCTCGGGCGCGAGCTGGACTCGACGCGGGGCCTGATCGACGCCCTCCGCGCCCAGGACCACGAGCACGCCAACCGGCTGCACACCCTCCTCGGCCTCCTGGAGCTGGACATGCACGAGGAGGCGGTCGAGTTCGTCACGGAGGTGGTCGGAGTCCACCGTGCCACCGCCGAGCAGGTCACGGAGAAGGTCCACGACCCGCTGCTCGCCGCGCTCCTGGTCGGCAAGGCGACCGTCGCCGCCGAGCGCGGAGTCTCCCTGCGGATCTCCCCGGAGTCCCTGCTTCCGGACCGTCTCGTGGACCCCCGCGAGCTGGTCACGGTGGTCGGCAATCTGGTCGACAACGCCCTGGACGCCGTCGCGGGCACGCCAGGCGCCCGGATCGAGGTCGCGTTCCGCACGGAGGGCCGTACGGTCGTGCTGCGGGTCACGGACAGCGGCCCCGGCGTCCCCGAGGAGCGCCGTGAGCTGATCTTCACCGAGGGCTGGTCGACGAAGGAACCGCCGCCCCACGGCAGGCGCGGTCTCGGTCTCGCCTTCGTGCGCCGGCTGGCCGAGCGCCGGGGCGGCACCGCCCGTGTGGCCGGGGGCCCGGACGGGGGCGCGGAGTTCACCGTCGTCCTCCCGGACGCCCTGACGGACCCCGAACCCTCCGCCCCCGGTGGAGAGCACTTCGTACCCGAGCCGGCCGGGGAGTCGCGATGATCGAGGTGCTCGTCGTGGACGACGACGTGCTCGTGGCGCGTATCAACGCCGCGTACGTCGCCAAGGTCCCGGGCTTCCGGGTGTCCGCCACCGCCCACTCGACCGCCGAGGCACTGGCCGCCCTGGACGCGCATCCGGTGGACCTGATCCTCATGGACCACTACCTGCCGGACGAGAACGGCCTCGCCGCCGTACGGGAACTCCGCGCGCGCGGCCACCAGTGCGACGTGATCATGGTGACCGCCGCCCGGGACGTCGCCACCGTGCAGGCGGCGATGCGCCACGGCGCCCTCCAGTACCTGGTCAAGCCGTTCAACTTCGCCGGGCTGCGCTCCAAGCTGGAGGCGTACGCGGCGCTCCGGCGCGCTCTGGGAGCCGGCGGCGAGGCGGAGCAGGCCGAGGTCGACCGGATCTTCGGTGTCCTGGCGGCGGGCACCGTCGCCCCCGACCTGCCGAAGGGACACTCCCCCACCACGGCCGAGCTGGTGCGGCAGGTCCTGCTCGCCGCGGGCGGCCCGCTCTCCGCGCAGGAGATCGCCGAGCGGGCGGGCGTGAGCCGCCAGACCGCCCAGCGCTACCTCAAGCTCCTCGAACGCACCGGCCGGGTGAGCCTCTCCCTCCGGTACGGCGAGACGGGCCGCCCCGAGCACCGCTACGCCTGGACGTCCTCACCGCCCGCCGCCTGAGGCCGACTCCGCCCCCTCAGGCGGCTCGGACGGCCTGACGGCCCCAGCCGGCTCGGCCACTCAGGCGGCCCCGGCCCCGGTCAGCGCCCGGACCTCCGCCTCGGCGTGCCGCGCCTCGTCGGGCGGCTCGGCCGACATGACCGTGCCGATCCAGCCCGCGAGGAATCCGAGCGGGATGGAGACCACACCGGGGTTCTGCAGCGGGAAGACATGGAAGTCGACACCGGGGAACAGCGACTCCGGGCTGCCCGAGACCACCGGCGACAGCAGGACGAGCAGGACCGCGGGGACGAGCCCGCCGTACACCGACCAGACCGCGCCCCGGGTGGTGAACTTCCGCCAGAACAGCGAGTAGAGCAGGACGGGCAGGTTGGCGGAGGCGGCGACCGCGAAGGCGAGGCCGACGAGGAACGCCACGTTGAGATCGCGGGCGAGCAGCCCGAGGGCGATGGCGGCGGCTCCGATCCCGGCGGCCGCGAACCGCGCCACGGTCACCTCGCTGTACTGCCTCTTCGCGTGCTTGCGGCGCAGCGAGCTGTACAGGTCGTGGGCGACGGAGGCCGAGGAGGCGAGCGTGATCCCGGCGACGACGGCGAGGATGGTCGCGAAGGCGACGGCGGCCACGATGGCGAAGAGCACCGTGCCGCCGGTGGAGCCCGCGCCGCCGCCGAGGTCGAGGGCGAGCAGCGGGATGGCCGTGTTCCCCGAGGCGTTGGAGGCACGGACCTCGGCGGGTCCGATCAGGGCGGCAGCGCCGAAGCCGAGCACGATGGTCATCAGGTAGAAGCTGCCGATGAGGCCGATGGACCAGACGACGGAGCGGCGGGCGGCCCGGGCGGTGGGCACCGTGTAGAAGCGCGACAGGATGTGCGGCAGTCCCGCGGTACCCAGGACGAGGGCGATGCCGAGGCTGATGAAGTCGAGGCGCGCGGTCCAGTCGCCGCCGTAGCGCAGCCCGGGGACGAGGAAGTCCCGTCCGTGGCCGCTGCGGTCGGCCGCGGTGGAGAGCAGGTTGTTCACGTCTCCGTGGAAGCGGAGCAGGACGAGGACGGTGAGCGCGATCGTGCCCGCCATGAGCAGGACCGCCTTGACGATCTGGATCCAGGTGGTGGCCCGCATGCCGCCGAGGGACACGTAGATCACCATCAGCGCGCCCACGCCGATCACGGTCCAGGAGCGGGCCGCCTCGCTCGTGCCGCCGAGCAGGAGCGCGACGAGACTGCCGGCGCCGACCATCTGGGCGACGAGATAGAGCACGGAGACGGCCACGGAGGACGTTCCGGCGGCGATCCGTACCGGTCGCTCGGCCATCCGCGCGGCGACGACGTCGGCGAGGGTGAACCGCCCGCAGTTGCGGACGAGTTCGGCGACGAGCAGGAGGACGACCAGCCAGGCGACGAGGAAGCCGACGGAGTACAGCATGCCGTCGTAGCCGTAGAGCGCGATCAGCCCGGAGATGCCGAGGAAGGAGGCCGCGGACATGTAGTCGCCCGCGATGGCGAAACCGTTCTCCAGAGGCGAGAACAGCCTGCCCCCGGCGTAGAACTCCTCCGCCGACCCGTGCCGGTTGCGGCTCACCCAGGTGGTGATCCCGAGCGTGACGGCGATGAAGACGCTGAAGAGCACGAGCGCCAGGGTCTGGTGGTCTCCGGTCACCGCTGCGCCGCCCCTCGGGTCATCTCCTGGGTGTCCCAGCGGAGTTCCAGGGCCGCCCGGTCCCGGCGCAGCCGCGCGTGGCGCGCGTAGGCCCAGGTCAGCAGGAAGGTGGTGAGGAACTGTCCGAGGCCCGCGACCATCGCCACGTTCACCGCGCCGGCGACGGGCCGCGCCATGAGTCCGGGCGCCGCGGTCGCCGCGACGACGTAGGCGAGGTACCAGAGGAGGAAGGCGAGGGCGGCCGGGAAGACGAACCGGCGGTAGCGGCGGCGCACTTCCTGGAAGGCGGGGCTCCGCTGAACCTCCAGGTAGATCTCCGCCGCGCTGGGTTCGCGCTGCCGCGGCACTGCCGTGTCGTACCGGGGGTCGTCGATCGGCACCGCCGAATCGTCGCACCCCTCCTGCTTGTCCACCTGCTCCACCGGCCAACTCTCCTTGTCAGCGAACCGTTTCGGCCGCGTGCCCAAGGATGGACAGAGCGGGAAGATCCCGGACTCTTCTCCTCCCCCTCTTCACCCCATCAGGTGACAGTTCTCGTGGTTGGCCTGACCGGACCGTGCTGATATGCGTACCGCACGGTCCGGCCCTTTTCGGTCACCTGGCAGGCGCCTCCGTCAGGCGTCGATGCGCGAGCGGTCGAGGGTCGCCGCCGAGCTGGTGATGAACTCCTTGCGGGGCGCCACGTCGTTGCCCATGAGGAGGTCGAAGACCTGCTCCGCCGAGTCCAGGTCGCCGATGTTGATCCGGCGCAGGGTGCGGTGGCGCGGGTCCATCGTGGTCTCCGCGAGCTGGTCGGCGTCCATCTCACCCAGACCCTTGTAGCGCTGGATGGCGTCCTTGTAGCGGACCCCCTTGCGCTGGAACTCCAGGAGGGTCTGGCGCAGCTCGTTGTCCGAGTACGTGTAGACGTACTTGTCCTGGCCCTTCTTGGGCTGGACGAGCTCGATCCGGTGCAGCGGGGGCACGGCGGCGAAGACGCGCCCGGCCTCGACCATGGGCCGCATGTAGCGCTGGAAGAGCGTCAGCAGCAGGCAGCGGATGTGGGCGCCGTCGACGTCGGCGTCGACCAGCAGGACGATCTTTCCGTAGCGGGCGGCGTCGATGTCGAAGGTGCGGCCCGAGCCCGCTCCTATGACCTGGATGATCGCGCCGCACTCGGCGTTCTTGAGCATGTCCGAGACCGAGGACTTCTGGACGTTGAGGATCTTGCCCCGGATCGGCAGCAGGGCCTGGAACTCGCTGTTGCGCGCGAGCTTGGCCGTACCGAGGGCGGAGTCCCCCTCGACGATGAAGAGCTCGCTGCGCTCGACGTCGTCGCTGCGGCAGTCGGCGAGCTTGGCCGGCAGCGAGGAGGACTCGAGCGCGGTCTTCCTGCGCTGCGCCTCCTTGTGCTGGCGGGCCGCGATCCGGGTCCTGGCGGCGGCGACGGCCTTGTCCAGGACGGCGCGGGCCTGAGCCTTGGCGTCCCGCTTGGTGGAGGTCAGGAAGGCCTTGAGCTCCTTGGCGACCACGGCGGCCACGATCCGGCGGGCGGCGGAGGTGCCCAGGACCTCCTTCGTCTGCCCCTCGAACTGCGGCTCGGCTAGGCGGACGGTCACGACGGCCGTGAGCCCCTCCAGGGCGTCGTCCTTGACGATGTCGTCCTCGGCGACGCGCAGCATCTTGGCCGAGCGGAGGACCTCGTTCACCGTCTTGGTGATGGCCTGCTCGAAGCCGGAGACGTGGGTGCCGCCCTTGGGGGTGGCGATGATGTTGACGAAGGACTTGACTGTGGTGTCGTAGCCGGTGCCCCAGCGCAGCGCGACGTCGACGGCGAGCTCGCGGGTGACCTCGGTCGGGGTCATGTGCCCGCGCTCGTCGAGGACCGGGACGGTCTCCTTGAAGGTTCCCTGTCCGGTGAGGCGCTGGATGTCGCAGACGGCCTTGTCCTGCGCGAGGTACTCGCAGAACTCGCTGATGCCTCCGTCGAAGCGGAACGTCTCCTCGCTCTTGCCGATCCCGGCGAGGTCCCGCTCGTCGCGGACGACGATCGTGAGGCCGGGCACGAGGAAGGCGGTCTGCCGGGCGCGCTGGTGGAGCGTCTCCAGCGAGAGCTTGGCGTCCTTGAGGAAGATCTGCCGGTCCGCCCAGTAGCGGACGCGCGTGCCCGTGCGGGTCTTGGGGACGCGCTTGCCCTTCCGCAGGCCGTTGCCCGGGTCGAAGGGGCTGTCGGGGCCCTGCTCCGTGAAGATGCCGGGCACGCCGCGGCGGAAGCTGATGGAGTGCGTGGAGCTGTTCCGGTCGACCTCGACGTCGAGACGGGCCGACAGGGCGTTGACCACGGACGCACCGACACCGTGGAGACCGCCGGAGGCCGCGTACGAGCCGCCGCCGAACTTTCCGCCGGCGTGCAGCTTGGTCATGACGACCTCGACGCCGGAGAGCCCGGTCTTCGGCTCGACGTCGACCGGGATGCCTCGGCCGTTGTCCCGGACCTCGACGGAGCCGTCGTCGTGGAGGATGACGTCGATGTGGTCGCAGTAGCCGCCGAGGGCCTCGTCGACCGAGTTGTCGATGATCTCCCAGATGCAGTGCATCAGGCCGCGGCTGTCGGTGGACCCGATGTACATACCGGGGCGCTTGCGAACCGCTTCGAGCCCTTCGAGTACGAGCAGGTGCCGCGCGGTGTAGTTGGAACCGTCACGGTCTGCGGTCAGCAGCGCACTGGACGGCACGGACGTTTCGGCGGTCACGCGGTTCGCTCCTCGCTGAATTTGAAAACTGGCCCGGTGGGGTAAGGCCCGGCGTCGTTCACCGGTCAGAGGGTACCGAGGCCTGGTAGAGCCGTTGTCACGCCACCCTCCCCTATCCTCATGCTAGTCCAGAGTCGTATGGATGTTCGATCCCTCGAAGGGGTGACGCGAACATCACGTTCCCTTCCAGGCATGAACCATTTAGGCTCCGGGCACGTCCTCATCAACAACCGGCAACCACGCCGGGAGGACGCACCGACACAAGCAACGCGAAATCCGTAGAGCGAAGCAATACGGCTCATTCGCCGCCAACCGGCAGCAGACAGCCACCTTGGGAAAAAGTTTCGAGGAAAAGCCACGAGCGGGAACGTTTCCGGCCTGGTTGGATGTTGACCCTGGTACGACAGCTCGTCGAGCTAGAGAAGAGGCGACGTGACTACTGTTCTGACCCCCGCGAGCCCCCTGACGGCCGCTGACCGCTGCGACCGCTGCGGCGCCCAGGCATACCTGCGTGTCGTCCTGACCAGCGGAGGTGACTTGCTCTTCTGCGCCCACCACGGCCGCAAGTTCGAGCCGGAACTCAAGAAGATCGCCGCTGAGATACAGGATGAGACGGACCGGCTCACCGACGTGCCGGCCCGCACGATGGGCGAAGACCACGCCTGACACCCTGCACGACGAGCCCAGTGCCGGTCGCTGATCGGACGGCGGGCGGCCACCCCCGCAAGCAAGGGGGGTGGCCGCCCGTTCTCGTGCCCCAGAGCGCGGGTGTTCGTCAGATCCGTTCCGGCAGCACCGACGAGACCCTCGTGTAGACACCCGGGTTCTCCGCCTGCCCGCAGCCGCTCCCCCACGACACCAGGCCGACGAGAAGCCCCTTGGCCACCAGCGGTCCGCCGCTGTCGCCCTGGCACGCGTCCCGGCCGCCCTGCGGGTCGCCCGCGCACAGCATCGTGTCGCTGCGGTACCGGACACCGAAACCGCCCGGGTACGCCCGCTCGCACGCCGTGTCCGACAGCACCTGGACCCGGGCCGTCCGCAGCGTGGAGGGGTAGGTCCCGGTGCCGGTCGTGTCGCCCCAGCCGTAGACGTCCGCGTCCGTACCGGGCGTGTGCGCCGGATCTCCCGGGCGGGCGACGCCGATCACGTACGACTGCGGCAGTGCGCTCGCCAGCGTCAGCACCGCGAGATCGCCCGAGTTCGTCGTCGGGTCGTAGTCGGGATTGACCCAGGTGTCCGAGATCCCGACCTCCTGCCCGCCCTGCCCGCGCAGCGCGGCACGGCCGGCGATGACCACGAAGTCGCGCACCTCCCACGGCTCGCCGCCGAGGGCCTCTCGGCCCAGGCAGTGGGCCGCCGTGAGCACCTTGGTCGGCGCGACGACGACGCCGCCGCAGAACTGCCCCGCCCGGGTACCCCCGAACCGGTCACGGCTGGACAGCGCCACGACCCACGGCGCGTCCGCGATCAGGGCCTGCCGGCCGCCCACGACGACGCTGTCGGCGGCCACGGGGGCAGCGGTGGCGACCTGCCCCGCCGCAGCCGTGATCAGGCCCAGGGCACCCGTCAAGGCGCGGGTGAAGGGACCATGCATGGAGCCTCCTGACTCTCCGGTGATGTCGGTTCACCCAGCGTCCTGCACGCACACGCCCCGCGCACGCCCGCACACGCGGAAGGCCCGGTTCCTCCCTTTCGGGGAACCGGGCCTTCCGTGTACCGCTCTATGCCTCGGACGGATCAGTCGAGGTAGTCGCGCAGGACCTGCGAACGCGACGGGTGACGCAGCTTCGACATCGTCTTCGACTCGATCTGACGGATCCGCTCTCGCGTCACACCGTAGACCTTGCCGATCTCGTCCAGCGTCTTCGGCTGGCCGTCGGTGAGGCCGAAGCGCATCGAGACGACACCCGCCTCACGCTCGGAGAGCGTGTCGAGCACGGAGTGCAGCTGCTCCTGGAGGAGCGTGAAGCTCACCGCGTCGGCCGGCACGACCGCCTCGGAGTCCTCGATGAGGTCACCGAACTCGCTGTCTCCGTCCTCACCCAGCGGAGTGTGGAGGGAGATCGGCTCACGGCCGTACTTCTGGACCTCGATGACCTTCTCAGGGGTCATGTCGAGCTCCTTGGCCAACTCCTCCGGGGTGGGCTCACGGCCCAGGTCCTGGAGCATCTGGCGCTGCACACGCGCGAGCTTGTTGATGACCTCGACCATGTGCACCGGGATACGGATGGTGCGGGCCTGGTCGGCCATGGCGCGGGTGATCGCCTGACGGATCCACCAGGTGGCGTACGTGGAGAACTTGTAGCCCTTGGTGTAGTCGAACTTCTCGACCGCGCGGATCAGACCCAGGTTGCCCTCCTGGATCAGGTCCAGGAAGAGCATGCCGCGGCCGGTGTAGCGCTTGGCCAAGGAGACCACCAGACGGAGGTTGGCCTCCAGGAGGTGGTTCTTGGCCCGGCGGCCGTCCTCGGCGATGATCTCCAGCTCGCGCTTGAGCTTCGGCGCGAGCTTGTCCGAGTTCGCCAGCTTGTCCTCGGCGAACAGGCCGGCCTCGATGCGCTTGGCGAGCTCGACCTCCTGCTCGGCGTTGAGGAGCGGGACCTTGCCGATCTGCTTCAGGTAGTCCTTGACCGGGTCGGCGGTGGCACCGGCGACGGCGACCTGCTGCGCCGGAGCGTCGTCCTCGTCCTCGTCGGACAGGACGAAGCCCTTGCTCTCGCCCTCGGTCTCTTCCTCTTCACCCTTGCCGGGCGCGACGTCCTCGAGGAGCTCTTCGCCCTCGGCGAGCTCGTCGGCGTCCTTCTTGGAGGTGGTCTTCTTGGCCGCCGTCTTCTTGGCGACGGTCTTCTTGGCCACCGTCTTCTTGGCGACGGTCTTCTTCGCGGCCGCCTTCTTGGCGGGCGATCCGGCCTCGTCGGCCAGGTCGTCGCCGTCCGTCGCGGCAGCCGTCGCGGCCGTGACGGTGGTCTTCGTCACGGTCGTCCTGGCAGTGACGGTCTTGGTGGCGGTGCGCTTGGCCGGGCTCTTCGCAGCGACGCTCTTGCGGGCGCGCTTCGGCGACTCCGCTGCACTGACCATCAGCGTCACACCCTCTTCCTCGAGGATCTGATTGAGGCTGCGCAGAACATTCTTCCACTGGGTTGGCGGAATCTGGTCGGCTTCGAAGGCCCGACGCACGTCATCGCCGGCGATCTGCCCATCAGCCTTTCCCCGCTCGATGAGCGCCATCACAGACTCGGACTCGGCGATCTCCGGCGGGAGCGTACGGGATGTGCTGGCCGACACGAACAACCTCTCGGAACGATGGAAACGGCTTCCGGCCCCGCCCTGGATAGGGCCGGAGCCGACGACCATCGGCGGGAAATGTGCCGACGGCGCGGGTTGGGCCGGGGAACTGCACAGCGCCTCCAACGGCTGCTGTATTCCTTCCTCGGCTGTCACCTCTTAGGTCATCGCACGGCTCGGAGGAGTGTTACGCCCAATCTTCGTGGCCCGAGTCACACCTCATTCGCGGCGAAACGGCCGAAGCGGTACATCATGGCACATTCGCGCCGCCGGAACCCTGGCGCCATCCGGGGAGATCCGACCGGGCTCCCCGGACCGCGCTCGGACCCGGCGGCACGCGATGTGCGCGCCTCCGCGCTCCCGGCCACGGCCCGCGGTCAGTGTTCGCGGGGGGCGGGAACGACGCGCTCCACCTCGGGGTGGACGGTCAGCAGCTGACGCATGGCGGCTTCGGCGCCCTGGGCGTCCCCCGCCGCCAGCGCGTCGGCGATCCGGGCGTGGTGGCCGAGGCACGCCTCGCTCGGGCGGTCGCAGCCCGTGACGGGACCGCCGGAGACCTGGAGCGCGGCGCCGACGATGCCGGAGAGGTGCTCCAGCATCCGGTTCCCGGCGAGCTGAATGAGCAGGGAGTGGAACTCGGTGTCCGCGCGGGAGAAGGTGATCGCGTCACCCTGGGCGTACGCGTGCCCCATGATCTCGACCATGTCGGCGAGGCGCTGCTGGACGTCCTCACGGCCGTGTCCGGCGGCGAGCCGCGCGGCCAGGGGCTCGATGGTCCAGCGCAGCTCGTTCAGCTCGCGGCGCTGGTCGTCGCGCTGCGGGCCGAAGGCGCGCCACTCGATGATGTCGGGGTCGAGGAGGTTCCAGTCGCTGACGGGCCGCACGCGGGTGCCGACGTTGGGGCGGGCGCTGACGAGGCCCTTGGCCTCCAGCACGCGCAGCGACTCGCGCACGACGGTGCGTGAGACCTCGAAGCGCTGGCCGATCTCCTCGGGGACGAGGGGGCGGTCGGCGCCGAGGTCGCCGGAGACGATCATCTGACCGAGCTGCTGGACGAGCTGGCCGTGGAGCCCTCGGCCCCGGCTGCCGGCGCTGCGGCGGCCGACGCGGCCCAGGTCGGTGTCCACACCCTCCCAGGAGGGCGGACCCACGCGGCCGGCGCCGGGCGCCTCCGCGTAGGGGTAGCGGTCGAGATCGCCCGGGGCGCCGAGGCCTGACTCGACGGGACGGGCGGCGGTCATCATGGTGTGCGCAAGGGTACTCACGCATCCTTTGTCGGCGTTGCTTCCGTGACCCTTGAGGTCTTTGGTGAAAAGCACACGAAAGGGTGATCGGCACCCACTACACAATTGACGATTATTCGGACATAGAGGGCAATTTTTAAGGGAGTTGCCCGAAACCCGGAATCTTTCAATCCATAAGTGATCACCAACGGGCCCTCCGGCGAAGCCCGGTGAACACATAGGCACAGAGCAAGCCGGTCAACACCAGCGAGAGCGCCACCCCCGCGGGCTGCCCGACCACCCGCAGCGCCCCCGCCAACCACCGGTCAACGCCCGGGGACCACTGCGGACCGGCGATCTCGCGCAACCGCGCCGGCAGCCCGGCGACCGAACGCACCGACGGGCCCGTGAGCACCTGCTGCAGGAGCGGAACGAAGGCGACGGGTACGGCGAGGACCGCGGCCACACCGGCGGCGGCGGCCCTGAACACCCCGGCGCCCAGCACTCCCGCCCAGGCGCAGCCGACGAGCAGCCCCAGCCAACTCGCGCAGAGCGACGGCCAGTTGTCCGGTACGGGAATCAACTCAGCGCCGTAGACGAGCCTCAGGGCCCCCAGGTCCGCCGCCGTGACGAGCACCCCGAGCCCGAGGGCGACGGCCGCCGCCACGACGAGCTTGGCGAGCAGCAGGCGAAGCCGTCGGGGCACGGCGCCGCGGCCGGCGGTGAGCGCGGGGTAGCGGTACTCCTCGCCGAAGGAGAAGGCCCCGATCAGACCCGCTCCGAGGGCGGCGGGCGGCAGCGGGGAGATCGCCGGCCATCCGGCCAGGACGACGGGCAGCGCCGTCGATCCTCCGCGCGCGAGGAGCACGGCGAGGGTCACGGAGACGAGCAGGACCACCGCCACGACGAGCGAGGTGCTGGGGACGCCGGCGAGCCGGTGGAGCTCGTACCGCAGGGGGCGCGAGGGCGAGCGGGCCGGCTTCCGCGCACGGGTCCTCTCCTCGGCCGAGTCGCCACGCCCGGTGGCGCCGGACGCCTGCCCGGCGTCCCGTGAGGGCGGGACCCGGCCCTGAAGGGCCTCCTGCCCGGAGGTGTCACTAGGGGGCGCACCGCCCTCCGGGGCTCGGGGCGCGGGCGCCGTGTCGCCGGTCTCGTCGGCGAGCCGGTGGACCACGACGCCGTGCCGGAACGCGGTGTCGCCGACGGCGGCGCAGTCACTGCCGTAGACCGACAGCAGGTTGCCGTCCTCCGCGACCACCTCGACCGGCCGGCGGGCGGCCCTGGCCTCCTGGGTCACGGCCGCGGCCAGGCGCGCGACGTGGGGGGTGCGGACGGCGACGCGGGGTCGCAGGCGGGTGCGCGCGAACTCGGTCGCGTCCTGGTCGGCGACGAGCCGGCCGCGGTCGAGGGTGACGACCCGGTCGGCGTTGCGGGCCGCGTCCTTGGGGTCCTGTGTCGTGTAGAGGACCGTTCCCCCGCCGGCCGCGTGGGCGCGCAGGAGTTCGTACACCCCTGCGCTCTCGGTGGCGGAGAGGCCGGCGCCCGGCTCGTCGAGCAGCAGGGCGTGCGGGGTGCCCAACAGCGCGCACGCCAGGCCGAGTCGGCGCTCCGCCCCGAGCGGGAGGGTGCCGATCCGGCGCCCTTCGAGGCCCGCGAGACCGACGGACCGCAGCACTTCACCGGTCCGTGCGGCGGGGGTTCCGGAAGCGGCGCCGAGCATCCGCAGCTGCCCGCGGAGCGTGCGGGAGGGGTGCCCGGGGACGTCGCCGAGGAACACGCCGACCTCGCGTGGCGGATGGGCCACCCCGTGCAGCGGCCGGCCTCGGAAGTACGTGATCCCCCGGCCCGGATCGAGGTCCAGCATGAGCCGGAGCGTGGTGGTCTTGCCGGAGCCCGGGGGGCCGAGGAGCGCGGTCACGGCACCCGGCCGCGCCTCGAAGGTCAGATCTTCCACGGCCGGCAGTCGGTCGCGGCGGGGAGTGCTGGTCAGTCCGATTGCCTGGAGCATCGCTTCTCTCGCGGTAGGTGACACCGCTCCGCGGCAGGGCGGCGCTATCGCAGCAAGATAACGCTACATTTCGGACTTTCGGCGCAGGGTTGGCGCCCGGGGCTCCGGGCGGCCGGGTCGGTCAGACCTCGGGGCGCAGCATCGGCGGGTTGAGAAGGGTGGCTCCACCTGCTCTGAAGAGCTGGGCGGGACGGCCTCCCTGACGGGTCGTGGTGCCGCCGGCCGGGACCAGGAAGCCGGGCGTGCCGGTCACCTTGCGGTGGAAGTTGCGCGGGTCGAGGGCGACGCCCCAGACGGCCTCGTAGACGCGCCGCAGCTCTCCGACGGTGAACTCCGGCGGACAGAAGGCCGTGGCAAGGGAGGAGTACTCGATCTTGGAGCGGGCCCGCTCCACTCCGTCGGCGAGGATCTGGGCGTGGTCGAAGGCGAGCGGCTCGGCTCCCCCGCCCGGGCCTCCCTCTCCCTCGGTTCCCCCGCCCGTGGCCCCCTCGCCACCGACGGGCCCGTCCTCGCCGAGCAGCTCCCCGACGGTGGCCCAGCGGGCGCTGTTCGCGTCTCCGCCCGCTCGCGGCGCGGGCAGGTCCGGGGCCAGGGCCAGGTGCGCGACGCTGACGACGCGCATGCGCGGGTCCCGGTCGGGAGCCCCGTAGGTCGCCAGCTGCTCCAGGTGTGCGCCGTTGCCCGGTACGGGCGGCGGGTCGCCCGGGTCGTGGGCGCGGAGTCCGGTCTCCTCGATCAGCTCGCGGGCGGCCGCGGCGCCGAGGTCCTCGCCCTCGCGGACGAAGCCTCCGGGGAGCGCCCACCGTCCCTGGAACGGCGGTTCCCCTCTCTTCACGATCAAGGTGCAGAGCGCGTGGCGCCGCACGGTGAGCACGACCAGATCGACGGTGACAGCGAAAGGCGGATAGGCCGACGGGTCGTAGGGAGGCATGCCGCGATCATAGTCGTCTCCCTGACGATAAACACGCCTCGCGGAAGGATCTGCGACGACTTCTTCGCCGCGCCGTGAAGCTTCCGTCGTGTCTGCGCCCGGCATCCCGTCACACCCCCAGTTGAAGGCCCTCTGCGGCCTCCTCGACCATACCGAGACCGAGCCTGCCGACCCGCACGGCGAAGGGCTCGCCCGCCACCACGAGCCCCGACAGCCGGATCGCTCCGAGCGGGGCCGAGGGCATGGGGTGCACCGCCACGGAGCGCCCCGGCACGTCGGGGCGGATCCCGGCGAGGGCGACGAGCGTCTGGACCGCTCCGGCCGCCGCTACGGCCGCCGGTCTGCATGCGGCCGGGTGCGGCGCCGGACGCCCTCCCGCCGTCCGCTGCTCGCCCGCGTACATCTCGGGGAGCCGGTACTCGAAGGCCGCGGCGGCGTCGAGCAGCCCGCGCAGCAGGGAGGCGGCCTCCTTCTCGTGGCCGGCGGCGGCGAGGCCGGCCACGGCGACCGCCGTCTCGTGCACCCGGACCGCGCCGGCCCGGTGGCCGAAGGGGTTGTGGCCGGGTTCCTTGGATCCCAGACCGCGCAGCCCCCAGCCGGAGTCGAGGGCCGGGGTGGCGAGCAGTCTGGCCACCTGCTCGGTCTCTGCCCTGTCCAGCAGGCCCTGCGCGTGGCTGCCGCCGCCCAGCAGTCCGGTGTCGAGCAGGTGCGCGGCCCAGCCGCCCAGCCGGGACCAGGTCCGGCCGTCCGGTGCGCGGGCGACGGCGGGCCGGCCCCCCGCCAGGTCGTCGAGCCAGAACTCGCGCCGGAACCGCTCGCGCAGTGTCCGCGCGACTTCGCGCAGGGCGTCTCCTCCGGGCCTCCCGCAGGCGTCGAGCAGGTCGGCGCCGAGCAGGGCCGCACGGTGCGCGTGGGCCTGGGTCTCGGCCCGCCAGGGCCCGGCGGGCCCCGGGTCGGGCACGAAGCCGCTGGGTTCGGCCGTGCGGCGCAGCCAGCCCAGGCACCGCTCGGCCACGGGAAGCAGCTCCTCCAGGTCCGCGGCGGGCAGCCCCCAGCGACGGGCCTCCGCGAGCACGACGGGAAAGGCGAGCGTGGCCTCGATGCCCGTGCAGCGGGGCGGGAGGTACGGGCCCGCGTCCCGGAGGGGGCCGGGGAGACGACCGGACTCGGGTCCGGTGCCCTGGAGTTGTGCGCGGCCCAGCGCGCGGAGCGTGGTCGCGGCCAGCCGGGTCCCGAGGGGGAGGACCATGCGGGCTGCCCAGAGGGCCTCGGCGGTGACCGGTCCGCAGCGCCAGGGGACGCCGGCCGCGAGATGGACGTCGGCGGGGTGGGCGGGGTCCCGCTGGAGGAGCGCCCGCAGGTCCTCGACGGAGGCGCTGAGCAGCTCCCCCGGGCGGGGGTCGTCGCCCTCGGCCCGTGCCTCGGCGACGAGGTGGCCGCCGGGTCGCCCTGCGCCGCCACCCGAGGGGGCGCCGACCCCAGCTGCCCGGTCGCCACGTACCTGCAGCCGGATCGTGAACGGCGCGCCGGGCGCAAGTTCGGCCTCCCACCGCAGGACTCCGGCCGCCGCCAGGGAGTCCATGGGCGGCGGGTCCGCGGTGACGGCGACGGATCGTCCGTCGCCCGCGGTCCAGCGCAGTCCGGTGCCGTGGACGCTCGGGGTGAGTTCGGGTCCCGTCCTGCCGGACGCCACCGCGCCCAGGTCCGCGAGATCCGTGCCCAGAGCGATCTCCACGGGGAGGCGGAGGGAGCGGGCGGTCGCGTTGCGCAGGGTGATGCGCTCGGCTCCGTCGGCGCCTCGCGAGCGCTCGACGGCGAGCCCGGGATCGGGTCCCGCGTCCCCGGGGAGCCGCAGGACGCCGAGGAAGACGGCCCGGTCGGCGGCCGCCATCCGGCCCTGGAGCGCGAGGGGTTCGCGCCCCGCCACCCGCAGGACGCAGCGGGACAGGAGCCGTCGTCCCGCCGCGTACACGCCCTCGGGTCCGTCTCCCGTGAGCTGGCCGTGCTCGGCGCAGATAGCGAGGGCGGGCAGCGCCACGCAGAGGAGCGCGCCGTGCACCGAGGGCAGCTCGCCGGGCCGCACCGCCCGTGGGGGCGTGGCGCCCACGCCGGACGGGTGTCCGTGCGCGGGCCCCTTGGGGTGTCCTGCGGGGCGCCCGGGGGCCGGGACGGGGCTGAGGGCCATGGCGGGTGTGGGGTGCTCTCTGTGCGGTCCGGGCGGCCGGCGGGGCGTCGGCGGGACAGTGCGTCCGACTCCGCCAGAGTGGTGAACGCGCGCGCGGGCGGCCGGGTCACGGTCGTCATCGCCCGCTCCTGCTGCCGCGCTGCCCGCCGGGGCGCGGGGCCGCGCTCCTCGGCCTGCTCGCGGCCGGGCCGCTCGGCCGGACGCCGGCGGGTGCCCGGCGCTCTCCGCCGGTCTGCCGTCCGGGCTTCCTGAGGCTGTGCCGGGCGCTCTGGGCGCGGGCGGCGGTCCGGGTCGCGACCCGCCGCGTGGACGCTGACGTGGCCTGCTCCGCCGCGCCGCGGGAGTCTCGCTCGCTCCGCAGGCAGGAGCGCAGCGACTCGGGGTCGAGTCCCTCGTTGCAGGCCTGGTGCAGCAGTCGGGCGAAGACGTACTCGGGGTCGGCCTCGAGGGCGAGTCCGAGGGCGACCCGGGCGGTCGGCTCGTCGCCCGTGGACCAGGCCGTCCAGCCCGCGAGGGTGAGCGGCGCGGCGGCGTGCTCCTGGTAGGGGGTGACGCAGCGGCGGGACAGGACGCGCCAGAGCCGCAGAGCGGCGGTGCCCTCCCAGCCCTCCATCCATTCGGCGGCGCGGTCCCGTGTGGCCCGGTCCTGGAGGCCCAGGATGAGCGCGGCGGCCTCCTCCGTACCGATCAGGGCGTCGTCGGCCGCGTCGGCCGCCGCGACCCCGCCGGAAGGCTGTGTGCGGGCCTCCGGGACGGCGAACCGGCGGAGGATCTCGCGGGCGGTGCGCAGCGTCGCCTCGCGCACCTCCTCCCGTCCCCGGCCGGGCGGGCCTTCGAGGATCCTGGGCACGATCGAGGCGGCGGCCGCGTCGAGGGCGGCGCGCTGAGATTCGTCCCCGGGCGCCCCCTGCGGCTTGAGCCGGGCCTCCATGTCCCGCAGCGAGCCGCGCACCTGGACTCCGGCGTAGGCGGCGGTAGCCGCTGCCACCGAGGTGCCGACGAGCCCCATGGGCGTCCCTCCGGGCGGGCAGCACCGGTCGTTGGGGCAGCAGTAGGAGAAGTACAACCCGTCGGAGATGCAGAGGACTTCGTAGACGGGGATGTCGAGGGCGCCGCAGGCGGTCCGCAGCCGCTGCGCGAAGGGACGCAGCCGCTCCATGACCCTGCCGGCGGCCTCGCCGGGCTCCGGGTCCTGGCACAGGAAGACGACGATCCCGTCAGGTCGGTCGCCGTTCCGGTCGCCGCTCTCGACGAGACACTCGGCGAGGTGGTCCGCCGTGGACGCCCATTCGCGGGGTGAGCGCGGGATGCCGAGCCTGACCCGACCGCCGAAGCGGCCGTGCTCGCCGTGGAGTCCGACCAGGACGACGGAGTCGGTGGGATGGAAGCCCAGCATGTAGGGCAGGGCGTCGGCCAGTTCCGCCGGGCTGCGCAGGGTGATCCGCTGGCTACGGGAAGGTCCGCTGGATTCGTGGTGATTCGCGTTCATGGTCACGACGGTCTCGTGATCTCCCGAATCGCGAAACCCCTGTGGATAACTCCCGAAACCGGAACCGTCGGCCCCGTGGAGTTGTCCACAGGGCCGACGGCGCGAACGCTCCGAAACCCCTATCCTCGTGACTGTTTGACGGTGTGTGAGACGGAGGGGGAGACGACGCGCCTGACAGCGCGTGAGGCGCTCAGCCCGCGGCGGCGAGGACCAGCGGGAGGACCTGTTCGGCACCGGCCTGGCGGAGCAGGCGGGCGGCGACCGCGAGGGTCCAGCCGGAGTCGGTGCTGTCGTCCACGAGCAGGACGGGCCCTGGATTCGCGGCCAGCGCGCCCGCCAGGTCCTCGGGGACGGTCAGGGCGCCGGAGAGCGCCCGGAGGCGCTGGGCGGAGTTGCTGCGGCGTGCCGCGTGGGCTCCGTCCGGCCCGGTGTAGCCCAGGGTGCCCAGGAAGGGGAGGCGGCCGACGGTGGCGATCCCCTGGGCCAGGGAGCCGACCAGCAGCGGACGGGTCCGGGACGGCAGGGCGACGACGCCCACCGGCCGGGCGGACGCGTCCGGGACGTTCGGCGCCCAGCCGCCCGGGGACCGCGCCCAGTCGGCGAGGACGGCCACCGCGGCCTTCAGGACGTCGTCGGGGACCTGACCGTCGGGAGTGTTGTCGGCGAGCAGCGGGCGCAGCCGGTTGCCCCAGCCGATGTCCGAGAGCCGCCCCAGGGCGCGGCCGGTGGAGCACTGCTCTCCGGCGGGGATGCGTCCCTTGAGGTTGACGCCCAGCGCGGGCATTCCCGTCGGCCACATCCGGCGCGGTTCGACCTCCACGCCCGGGCGGTCCAGCTCCTTCGTCGCTCCGGTCAGAGTCTCCGAGGAGACGGAGGAATCCGCCCAGGGCCCCGCGCAGTTGTCGCAGCGGCCGCACGGGACGGCCCCTTCGTCGTCCAGCTGCCGGCGCAGGAACTCCATCCGGCACCCGGAGGTGCTCACGTAGTCGCGCATGGCCTGCTGCTCGGCCGCCCGCTGCCGCGCCACCCACGCGTAGCGCTCGGAGTCGTAGGTCCACTCCTGGCCGGTGGAGGTCCAGCCGCCCTTCACCCGCTTGACGGCCCCGTCCACGTCGAGGACCTTCAGCATGGTCTCCAGCCGGGTGCGGCGAAGATCGACCGCCGCCTCCAGAGCCGGTACGGACAGCGGCCGTCCCGCGTCGGCGAGGGCCGTGAGGGTCTGCCGGACCTGGGTCTCGGGCGGGAAGGCCGTATCGGCGAAGTAGCGCCAGATGGCCTCGTCCTCCTTGCCCGGCAGCAGGAGGACGTCGGCGTGCTCGACGCCACGTCCCGCACGACCGACCTGCTGGTAGTAGGCGATGGGGGACGAGGGCGACCCCAGGTGCACCACGAAGCCGAGGTCGGGCTTGTCGAAGCCCATGCCCAGCGCCGAGGTCGCGACCAGGGCCTTGACCCGGTTCTCCTGCAGGTCGACCTCGGCCTGCAGCCGGTCGGCGTTCTCCGTCCGCCCCGTGTAGGAGGCCACCGTGAACCCGCGCTGCCGCAGGAAGGCGGTCGCCTCCTCGGCGGCGGCCACGGTGAGGGCGTAGATGATCCCCGACCCCTGCAGCTCGTCCAGGTGCTCGGCGAGCCAGGCCAGGCGGTGTGCGGCGTCCGGGAGCCGGACCACGCCCAGGCGCAGGCTCTCCCGCTCCAGCGGTCCGCGCAGCACGAGGGCCTCGCCGGCCCCGGTGCCCAGCTGCTCGGCCACGTCCGCGGTCACGCGTGCGTTGGCCGTCGCGGTGGTGGCCAGTACCGGCACTCCGGGGGCGAGTTCGGCGAGCATCGCGCGCAGCCGCCGGTAATCCGGCCGGAAGTCGTGCCCCCAGTCCGAGATGCAGTGCGCCTCGTCGACCACGAGGAGACCGGTCGTGGCCGCGAGCTTGGGCAGCACCTGCTCCCGGAAGTCCACGGAGTTGAGGCGCTCCGGGCTGACGAGCAGAACGTCGGTCTCGCCGCGCTCCACCTCGTCGTAGATGGTGTTCCACTCCTCCGGGTTGGCCGAGTTGATCGTGCGCGCCTGGATACCGGCCCGCGCGGCCGACTCGACCTGGTTGCGCATCAGGGCGAGCAGCGGCGAGATGATCACCGTGGGGCCGGAGCCCCGGCGCCTCAGGAGAGCCGTGGCGACGAAGTACACGGCCGACTTGCCCCAGCCGGTCCGCTGCACCACCAGGGCCCGCCGGCGCTCCTCCACCAGGGCCGCCACCGCCTGCCACTGGTCTTCCCGCAGCCGCGCCGAACCCCCCGGCGCACCGACGAGCTCAGCGAGGATGGCATCGGCTTCGGCACGGAGCTCCTGGTTGTCCATGACCCCATGCAACCCGATGGCACGGACAATCGCCCAACTCACTCAGCGTGACGCAGTGCTCGCACGCCGCTCGACCGCCGCGCGAGCGGTCGGGGTCAGCCTGAGGCGGAACGAATGTTTCCGCTGGGGCTCGCGCCCTCGGGGTGAAACAGGAGGGGAAACGGGGAGTGAACAATGGGCAACTGGGCAGGGATATGAAAGGCATACCGCCGCATTCCCGTCAGTGACCTCAATTGCTCATTGCCGCTCGCGCACGGGCCACGCCAGAATTGGGAAACCGCCCCGCACGGCCCGTCAGCGGCCCTGAAGGACCGTGCCGTGGTGCGCCCTCACCCGACTTTGCCCGCCGCGCGGGCGCGTATCCGAAGGGAGGACCGTGACCCTCGGATTCGCTCCGTCCACAGCCGCCTCGACCACTTCGTCGACGGGGTCCGCCAGCCGCCTCTCACGGACGCTCGAACCGGCCGAGTGGGCCGCGGCGGGAATCCCGCTGCTCGGCAATCCGCGCGAGGTCGTCAGCGGCCTGCACTCACGCCACACGCCCACGCCCTCGACGGCGATCGTGGCGGTCCTGGACCACGAGGAGCGGCTCACCGCCAGCGCCTCGTTCGTCCGCCGCGCGATGCCCGCGGACGGCTGGGAGTTCCGCAACGCGCTCCTCGCGCACCTGCGACGTGTCATTCCGCATGACCTCCGGCGCCGTGCCCCGGTGCGGACCGCAGTGCTGCTGTACTGCCGCGAGGGCGACGAGCGCTGGACGGAGGAGGACGGAGCCTGGATGTGGGGGCTCCGGGACGCCTGCACTCTGCACGGGCTCCGCTGCGGGGCGTACATCACGCTGACGCACGGGGGCTGGCAGGTGCTCGGCGAGGGTCGGGGAGGCCGACGGCCGAGCTCCGACTCGCACCCGGTCCCGCTCGGGAGTGACACGGCCGAGCTGGGCCACCTCACGCCGAGAACGGCGAGCGGCGCGTCCGAACCGCTGCGCCGCGTCGCCGCCCGCTGACGGTCGGCTTCCCGCCGATCGCCCTTCCCGACGATCGCTCCCGCCGGTCACCCTTCCCGACGATCACCCTTCCCACCGGGCCGGGCTTCGGTCCGGTGGGAGAGATGGTCGGTCAGCATGCGGAGCAGTGCGGTCCGGTCAGACGCCGGCGCCGACGAGCGCCGCGACCCGCTCCGGATCGCCGCAGACGATCAGCAGCACGCCCGCGCGGGCCATCGCCAGCGGCAGGGCCCGGGCAGCGGTCTCGTCGCCGCCGTTGACGGCGACGATCACCACAGGCCGGACGGCGGCCCGCTCGACGGCGGCCGCGTCCGCGAAGAACACGTCGTCGCCGGTGTCCTGCTGGGCCCAGTAGGCGGCCTCGCCGAAGGACAGCTCGTGAGCCGTCCACGGGTGCTGGTCGCCGGTGGTCAGGACCAGGACCTCGCCGGGCGCCCGGCCGCTCTCCAGGAGCAGGTCCAGGGCCTCCTCGGCGGCGTCCAGCGCACCGTCGGCCGGGGCCGGGATGACCTGGAGCTGCGGGGTGGACCGCTGGTCGGAACGATTCTCCGGGCCGGTGGCCGGGGACTGCCCGGCACCGGGCTGCGGGCGCGGGGCCGGCGGCGCGGGCTTGGCCGGGCCGGGGACCGGACGTCCGGGTCGCGGAGAGGCCGCGGAACGCGGGCCGGGGACGGGACGAGGGGTCGACGCGGGACGGCCGGCGGCCGCGGTGGCGCGGGGACCCTGGGCGCTCTCGTGAATCTGAGGCTCCTCGGGGGTGAGAGGCATGGGTGGATGTCTATCAAACGCCGCTGCGCCAGGCATCGGCGGGTGGGCGCACAGGTGCGCCCCGGCTGCTCGGGCGGCCTTGGAGAAGGGCTCGGCAACCGGAAGTTCAGAAGTCGAAGCCGAGTTGGCCCCCGCTTTCCAGCGCGGCCGCCTCCGCGGAGAGGCGGACCTTCTTGAGGTGGCGCCACCGGGGCAACGCGTCCAGGTACGACCAGGAGAGACGGTGGTACGGGGTGGGCCCCAGCTCCTCCAGCGCGGCCTTGTGGACCGGCGAAGGGTAGCCCGCGTTCGCCGCGAAGCCGAACGCCGCACAGCCCTCGGTCTCGGCCTCGAGCTCCGCCATGACGGTGTCCCGCCGGACCTTGGCGATGACGGAGGCGGCGGCCACGGCGACACAGGACTGGTCGCCCTTGATCACCGTACGGACCTGCCAGGGGCTGCCGAGGTAGTCGTGCTTGCCGTCGAGGATCACGGCGTCCGGCCGGACGGGAAGCCCTTCGAGGGCCCGGACCGCGGCGAGCCGGAGCGCCGCGGTCATCCCGAGTTCGTCGATCTCCTGCGAGGACGCGTCGCCGAGCGCGTACGCCGTGACCCACTGCTCCAGCTCCGCGGCCAGCGCCGTACGGCGCTTGGGGGTGAGCAGCTTGGAGTCGGTGAGTCCGGCGGGCGGGCGGCGCAGTCCTGTGACGGCCGCGCACACCGTGACAGGACCGGCCCACGCCCCGCGTCCGACCTCGTCGACTCCGGCGACGATCCTGGCGCCGGTGGTCGCTCGGAGCGATCGCTCGACAGTGTGGGTGGGAGGTTCGTACGGCATGGCGCCAGCCAGGTTACGCCGCCCGGTGCCGCCCGCGATACCCGGATTCCCCTCAGGTCTCCCCGACCCGGAGCAGCGGCACCATGACCCGGTCGATCATGTCGGCGATCTCGTCGTCCGGCCATTCGCTCCCGCACACCTTGGAGCGGTACATCATCAGGGCGGGGATCACGTCGAGCACCAGGCCGTCGATCGCGTCGGCCCGCACGTCACCGCGCTCGATTCCGCGCCGCAGCACGTCCTTGAAGAGCCGAGTGGAGGGTTCGGTCACCCCCGCGACGATCAGATCATGGAACCTCTGCGCGGACTCCACGTCGCATTCGTGAAGGACCGCGCGCAGGGCGTGGCCGGGCTTGGAGAACATCACGTCCCGGACCCGGAGACAGAGCGCGTACAGGTCCTCGCGGACACTCCCGAGGTCCGGCGCCTCGTCGAGCGTCGGCAGCCCGGCCTGGAGGGCGTCCGCGACGAGGTCTTCCTTCGACGGCCAGCGCCGGTACACCGCGGCTTTGCCGGTCTGCGCGCCGACCGCGACACCCTCCATCGTCAGGCCGTTCCAGCCGACGCTGCCCAACTGTTCGAGCGTGGCCTCCAGAATGGCCCGTTCCAGCACGGCGCCACGGCGTCGCAGAGACACCCCCTCCGGCCGGGCGGCGGCCGTGGAGCGCGAAGTAACCATCAGGATCTCTCCGTTGAGCAAGTAGATCGGGCACCGGCAGCGCTCAGTGAACGGTTGCGTTCACTGAGGGGGACTCACTACCGTGGAAAACAGTGAACGGGTGCGTTCACTAATTCTTCCGTGGGGGATCCATAGTGACAACTTCTCCGGTGGACACACAGACCAAGAACGGCCCTGCTCGCGCCGGAGGCCGACCGGGCATCGCCCTGGCCGTCATCGCCGCCTGCCAGCTCATGGTCGTCCTCGACGCCACCATCGTGAACATCGCCCTGCCGCACATCCAGGACGCGCTCTCCTTCTCGACCACCGACCTCTCGTGGGTGCTCAGCGCCTACACGCTCACCTTCGGCGGGCTGCTGCTCCTCGGCGGACGCGCGGGAGACATCCTGGGGCGCCGCCGGGTCTTCATGGCCGGCATCCTCGTCTTCACCTTCGCCTCGCTGCTCGGCGGCTTCGCCCAGGAGCCCTGGCAGCTGCTCGCCGCGCGCGCTCTGCAGGGCGTCGGCGGCGCCATCGCCTCGCCGACCTCGCTCGCGCTGATCACCACGACGTTCCCCGAAGGGCCTGAGCGCAACCGCGCGTTCGGCGTGTTCGCCGCCGTGTCCGCCGGTGGTGGCGCGATCGGGCTGCTCGCCGGCGGCATGCTCACCGAGTGGCTCGACTGGCGCTGGGTCCTCTTCGTCAACGTACCGATCGGCCTGCTGATCGCCTTCCTCGCGCCGCGCTACATCGCGGAGTCCGAGCGTCACCCGGGCCGCTTCGACATCGCGGGCGCCATGACGTCGACGCTCGGCATGGCGGCGCTGGTCTACGGATTCATCAGCGCGTCCGAGAAGGGCTGGAAGGACTCGCTGACCGTCGGCTCGTTCGTCGCGGCCGTGGCCCTCCTCGTGGCCTTCGGACTCGTGGAGTCGAGGGCCAAGGAGCCGATCACCCCGCTGAGGATGTTCGCCGAGCGCAACCGCTCGGGCACGTACGTCATCATGCTCAGCCTGTCGGCCGCCATGTTCGGCATGTTCTTCTTCATCGTCCTGTGGGTCCAGGACGTCCTCGGGTACAGCCCGATCCAGTCCGGTCTCGCCTTCCTGCCGGTGACCGTCGCGATCGTCACGGGCGCGGGGCTCGCGCAGCGGCTGCTGCCGGTCCTCGGGCCGAAGCCGTTCATGGTGAGCGGCTCGGCGATCACCGGGATCGGGCTCTTCTGGCTGACCTTCATCACCTCGGACAGCAGTTACGCCGGCGCCGTCCTCGGCCCGATGGTCCTGTTCGGCTTCGGCATGGGGCTCAACTTCGTGACGCTCACGCTCACGGCCGTCTCCGGGGTGGCCCAGCACGAGGCGGGCGCCGCGTCGGGCCTGCTCAACGCCACCCAGCAGGTCGGCGGTTCGCTCGGCCTGTCCATCCTGGTCACGGTCTTCGGCACCGCGAGCCGCGAGGAGGGCGAGAAGCAGGCACCCGACTTCCTCGCGACCGCGACGCCCGAGCAGCAGGCGGAGCTCGCGAAGACGGGGGAGCTGCCCGCGCCCTGGGGCCACGAGGTGCTGACCTCGGGCATCGCCTCGGCGTTCACCGCCGCCGTCGGGATGGTGCTGATCGCGCTGGTCACGGCGGTGCTGGTGATCCGGGTCCGCAAGAGCGACCTGGAGGCGCTCAGCGGCCGGGCGGAGGCGGCCGGCCCGGCGGCCTGACGAGGGCGGCACACCCGCCTGAGCAGAGCCGTACGCCCGTACGCCCTGCACTTCTCCGCATACGCCGATGTCCCCCGGCCCCTGTCCGGGCCGGGGGACATCGCCCGCCTCAGACGGCCGACCCGTCCGGGACCCACCCCGGAAGATCCTCGGTCTGCCGCAGCCACTCGGCCGGCGGAGTCCCGGCCGCCGCGGAGGCCACGACGCCCCCGGCGATGGCACAGGTCGTGTCGACGTCGCCGCCTACCTGCGCGGTCGTCCAGAACATCTGCTCGAAGTCACCCAGGGCCCGCGCCGCCGACCAGAGGGCGAAGGGCACGGTGTCGTGCGCGCTGGTCCGCCGGCCGCTGCCGAGCACCGCGGCGACCGTGCCCGCGTCCCCGTAGTCGAGCATGTCGCGCGCCCGGCGCAGGCCCGCCCCGACCGCGCTGCGCGGCACCAGCGCGACGACCCCGTCGAGCAGCGCCTCAGGCGTGGGCGGTCCGGCCGGGTCGGCGGCGAGGGCGGCGGCGGCCGCCACGGCCATCGCGCCCACCACGGCCTCGCGGTGCTGGTGCGTCGTGTACGCGGAGATCTCGGCCTGGTGCGTCGCCTGCTCCGGGTCGTCCGCGTACCAGGCGCCGAGCGGGGCGATCCGCATCGCGGCGCCGTTGCCCCAGGACCCTTGCCCGTTGAAGAGGGCCGCGGACAGCTCTCGCCAGTCCCCGCCCTCCCTGATGAGCCGGAGCATCCGGTTGACCGCCGGACCGTAGCCCCGGTCGAAGTCGTGGTGGTTCGCGAAGGACAGGGCGAGGGCGTCCTGGTCGATGCGGTCGTGGCCGGCGAGGACGGCGAGGACGGAGCAGGCCATCTCGGTGTCGTCGGTCCACTGCCAGGGGCCGGGCGGCAGCTCGCGCCGCTTCAGCAGGGGGTAGTGGGCGGGTACGAAGAACTGGGAGCCCAGGGCGTCTCCCACGGACAGCCCGCGCAGGCTGGCCAGGGCGCGGTCGAAGCGCCGGTCGAGTGAGGAGTCAGCGGTCATCGCTCAGCCACTCTATCCGGTGTGCCCGTACGGTTCCGGGGTACGCCAGCGTTCGAACGGCCTGTCCAGCCGGTATCTGCCGTCCTCGCCCAGCAGGAGCGTGTGGGTCTCGGCGTTGCCGGGGTTCGACAGGGACTCGAAGTCCGCGACCGTCCAGTGGAACCAGCGCATGCAGAACAGCCGCATGGTCAGCCCATGGGTGACGAGGAGGACGTTCGGCGGATGGTCGGGCGCCTCGAAGCTGCGGTAGAGGCTCTCCAGGAAGGCCCCGACCCGGTCGTAGACATCCGCCCCGGACTCGCCCTGGGCGAAGCGGTAGAAGAAGTGCCCGTACGCGTCCCGGTACGCCTTCTGCAGGCGTACGTCGGCCCGTTCCTGCCAGTTGCCCCAGTCCTGCTCCCGCAGGCGGGGCTCCTCGCGCACCCGCATCTGCTCCCGGGGCAGCCGGAAGGCCCGGAGGGTCTCATGTGTGCGGCGGTACGGCGACACGTAGACGCTGACCTGCTCGTCCCCGAACAGGTCCCGCAGCCGCTCCCCCGTCTCCTCCGCCTGTCGCCACCCGGTCTCGGTGAGCCGGAGCGCGTGATCGGGCTCGCGCTCGTACACCGTGTCATCGACATTGCCCTCGGACTCTCCGTGCCGTACGAGAACGATGCGCCGCGGTCGTGCCATACCCCGACCCTAGATCGCGGGCCGGCGGGAGGCTCGACCGAGGCCCCTCTCGGGGCCCATCCGGCGTAGGTCCCGGCGCGTGGAACCGGCGGAGCCGCGCGCTCTCAGACGGTCCAGGCCGCGTCGAGCTGCACCACGTCACCGGTCAGCGCCGCCACGTCGGCATCGGTCCTGGCGCGCAGACCGAGCCGCTCGACGCGCTCCACCCGGTACTTGCCGTGCTCCGCTGCGGACCGCCACATCGACAGCACCAGGAACTCGCTGCCCGGCGCCTCGCCGAACAGGCCCCGCAGCATGCCGGGGGATCCGGCCATCGCCGGGTTCCACACCTTCTCCTGCATGAGCGCGAAGTGCTCGGCACGGTCCTCGTGGACACGGCAGTGCGCCACCCGTGCCACATCGGCGTCGGCGAACTTCGGCTCGAACCCCGTCTTCACGTCGAAGCGGTGGTCGAAGAGCTTGACCTGGATGTCCTTGTACGTGCCCACCTGCGAGGCCGCCAGACGATCGTGCGACCGCGCCATGAACGAGTCGTAGAAGGCCCGGCTCTCCCAGAACGCGAAGATGTGGGCGACATCCGGCCGCGCCCGGCTCCACCCGCCGCCCTGGCCCCGGAATCCCGGCTCACCGAGCAGCCCCGCCCATTTTCGCTGTCCCCGCTCGAACCCTCGACGGTCCACCACGGTGCAGCGAATCCACTTGACCAGCACCGCGCCATCGTACGGGCCCGGGGAGCGCCCCGGCAGTGCGCGTCAGACTCCCGCCGCGTGCACTCGCTCCAACCCCGCGCGCTCCTCGTCGTCGATCTCGATGCCGAAGTCCGTCTCCAGCGTCGCCGCCAACTCGTCGACGGTCACCACCCGTTCCTCGGTGACACCGTCCGTCCCCATGGTCGTCAGCGTCTGGCGCACCAGAGCCCTGCGCACCTCGGTCCCCGGCTGCTGTGCCACGACCTGGCCGAGGAAGCGGGACTCCGGATGGCTGGAGCTGAAGTGGTTCATGACCGTGAAGTCGCCCGGGTACAAGGTCTGCGGGGAGAACGCGTACAGATCGGTCCAGCCGTGCGGACGCAGGGAGCGCAGGACGTGGATGCCCTCGTCCTCGGTCCCGACCCCGAACGTCCAACCGCCCTGCTCCACGCGCGCGCCGTCCCGCAGGGGCACCGGCTCCAAGGGCCCCTGCCAGCCGAACCCCGCGTCGGCGAGCCACTGTTCGCCCTCCGCCTGGACGACCAGCAGCGCGTGGGTGACGGGCAGCAGCGCCGCACCGCGCGTACGGTTGCGGGCTCCGCGCCCGGCCACCCGGAAGCCGATCCGCTCCAGCGCCGCCGCGAGGAGCGAGTTCTGTTCGTAGCAGTAACCGCCTCGGCGGCGGCCGAGGAGCTTGGCCTGAAGGCTCTTCAGATCCAGGGGGACCGGTCTGCCGAGAGCCACGTCGAGGTTCTCGAAGGGAATGGACCGGACGTGCGCCCGGTGTACCGCCTTCAACGTCCGCAGATCGGTGGAGAGTTCCCCGTCGCGTCCGATGTCGTAGCCGATTCGAGCCAGATAAGCGTCGAGATCCAGCTCGTCACCACTCCACAAACCGCTCTCCCCCTCCACCACCGGGTCCACTGTCCTAGGCCCATGACACCATGAGCAATCTCCCCGCGACCACGGGCTTTTGAGCGTGGCGGGGCGACGGTAGAGGCGAGGCGTACGCGGGGGCGTGCGTGGAGAGGGGAAGCACCGTGAGCGGACTCAACAAGGGCGTGGCGAAGGTCGAGGTGACGCTCAAGTGGGATCCTGCCCCGTCGGGTGTGCCGGCCCACGATCTGGATCTCGTCGCCGGTGTCTTCACGGCCGACGACCCGCACGGATCCCCGGTCTATCTGGTGCACTTCGGCAGCCGCTCCCCCGACGGCACGATCACACTCCACCGTGACAGCCGTACGGGCCAGGGCTTCGGCTACGACGAGGCGATGACGCTGGAGCTGGACCGGCTCGCACCGCACTACGCGCGCGTGGTGGTGGGTGTGACCGTTCAGCAGGGTGGCGGCAGGCTGGTCTTCGGCGACATAGCGAACACCGGCATACGGATCCGCGAGGGGTACACCGACCTCCTGACCCACGACTTCGCGGACGTACCGGAGGCCCTGTCGGCCACGGTCGTGGAATTCACCCGGGACGGCACGGACGGCTGGTCGTACCGCTCGATCAACCGCGGCTTCGACGCCGACCCCCGCGCCTTCGCGAAGGTCCTCGGTTCCGAACCGGCCTGACGGGCTCGCTCAGCTTCGTTCGAAGCAGTGGGTGCGGCCGATGACGGAGAAGCCGCGGCGCTCGTACCAGTGGCGCGGCCAGTCCGCGGCGAAGGCGGTCAGGAAGCGGGTGCCACAGTCCTGGGCTGCGGCCAGCCTCAGGGCGGTGGCCACGACGGCGTCGGCATGGCCGCGCCTGAGGTGGTCCTCCGCCGTCATCAGGTCCTCCAGCTGCGCCGTGCCGGTCGCCGGGTCCAGATAGAGATCGGCCCAGGAGGCGACGTCGCCCTCGTCCGTACGGGAGCCGATGAAGTGCACGACGTCGGCCCCGCGTCGGCGGGCCTCGCGCCGTTCGACGAGATGGCGGATGACCTCGCCGTCGACGTCCGGGAGGAAGCCCCGCCACCTTCGGGCGAGTGGCTCACGCAGCGCGTCGAGGTCGACCACCTCGGCGGATCCACCGGCCGGCACCGGGCCCTCGTGCACCATGACCAGCAGGGTCGAGTGCGTGTATCCGGCCCGGCCCAGCGACTCCGCGCACGCCGCTCCGGTCGCGTCGTCCAGGACGGAGATCAGGCGGTGCGGCAGATGCCCCAGCGCCTCGTCCGCCAGGGCGGGCAGCGCCTCGGTGTCGACGTCCGTGTCGATGACGACCTGATTGTTCGCGTGGGAATGCGAGAAGGCGTCGTCATAGGCGGCGAACCCGCCGGGTAGATCGACGACACGCGCGGCCTGACGGCGGGCGAAGGCGGACATGAAGGCGTGGATTCGCTGGAGTTCCGGGCTCGGCATGGCCGGAGCCTAGGCAGCTGCGAACCCCCGCCGCCCCCGAATTACGCGAGAGCCGCCGCGTCACGCGAAAGAGAGGGCGCCGACCGATGGTCGACGCCCTCTCTCAGAGGAGGCTCAGCGCCCTGGGCGGCAGTTGCTCACCGCCGCCCCGGACGCGCTTCCGCTCGCGGTCAGCTGCAGCCGCTGGTGGAGCCGCAGCCCTCGCAGATGTAGCAGGAGCCGGCGCGCTGCATCTTCGTACCGCAGGAGAAGCAGAGCGGGGCGTCGGCGCTGATGCCGAGCTGCATCTCGACGAGCTCCGCCGAGGTGTGCGCCTGCTTCGCGGCCGGGATCTCGACCTGCGGGGCCGGGACCGGGGCCGCGACGGCCTTCAGTTCCTGGGCGCGGGGTGCGGACTGGGCCAGGGCCTCGACGTCGACCTCGTCCTCGGCCTGCTCGTACGAGCCGGTGTCGAGGTGGCGCTGACGCTCCTCGGCGGAGTGGATGCCGAGGGCGGAGCGGGTCTCGAAGGGCAGGAAGTCGAGCGCCAGGCGACGGAAGATGTAGTCGACGATCGACTGCGCCATCCGGACGTCCGGGTCGTCCGTCATACCGGCCGGCTCGAAGCGCATGTTCGTGAACTTCGAGACGTAGGTCTCCAGCGGAACGCCGTACTGCAGACCGACGGAGACGGCGATGGAGAAGGCGTCCATCATGCCGGCGAGGGTCGAACCCTGCTTGGACATCTTGAGGAAGACCTCGCCGAGACCGTCGTCCGGGTAGGAGTTGGCGGTCATGTAACCCTCGGCGCCACCCACGGTGAAGGAGGTGGTGATCCCCGGACGGCCCTTGGGCAGACGCTTGCGGACCGGACGGTACTCGACGACCTTCTCGACGGCCTCGCGGATCGTCGCCTCGGACTTCGCGGTGACCTCGGCCTTCTCGTCCTCCTTCTTCTTCGCGGAGAGCGGCTGGCCGACCTTGCAGTTGTCGCGGTAGATCGCGAGCGCCTTGACGCCCATCTTCCAGGCCTCGAAGTAGACCTCCTCGACGTCCTCGACCGTGGCCGTCTCCGGCAGGTTCACGGTCTTGGAGAGGGCGCCCGAGATCCACGGCTGGATGGCGGCCATCATGCGGACGTGACCCATCGCGGAGATGGAACGCTCGCCCATCGCGCAGTCGAAGACCTCGTAGTGCTCGGTCTTCAGGCCGGGGGCGTCGATCACATTGCCGTGCTCGGCGATGTGGGCGACGATCGCCTCGATCTGCTCCTCCTGGTAGCCCAGGCGGCGCAGGGCCTGCGGGACGGTGCCGTTGACGATCTGCATCGAGCCGCCGCCGACGAGCTTCTTGAACTTGACCAGGGCGAGGTCGGGCTCGAGGCCGGTGGTGTCGCAGGACATCGCGAGACCGATGGTGCCGGTCGGGGCGATGACCGAGGCCTGGGCGTTGCGGAAGCCGTTCTTGGCGCCGAGGCGGATCACGTCCTGCCAGGCCTCCGTGGCGGCGGCCCAGATCGGCGAGTCCAGGTCGTCGATGCGGACGGCCTTGGTGTTCTCGTCGGCGTGCTGCTGCATGACGCGCTGGTGAGGCTCGGCGTTGCGGGCATAGCCGTCGTAGGCGCCGACGACCGCGGCGAGCTCGGCGGAGCGCTTGTACGAGGTGCCGGTCATCAGGGAGGAGATGGCACCGGCGAGGGCGCGGCCGCCGTCGGAGTCGTACGCGTGGCCGGTCGCCATCAGCAGGGCGCCGAGGTTGGCGTAGCCGATGCCGAGCTGACGGAAGGCGCGGGTGTTCTCGCCGATCTTCTCGGTGGGGAAGTCGGCGAAGCAGATGGAGATGTCCATCGCGGTGATGACGAGCTCGACGACCTTGGCGAAGCGCTCGACGTCGAAGGACTGGCTGCCCTTGCCGTCGTCCTTGAGGAACTTCATGAGGTTCAGCGAGGCGAGGTTGCAGGACGTGTTGTCCAGGTGCATGTACTCGCTGCACGGGTTCGAGCCGTTGATACGGCCGGACTCGGGGCAGGTGTGCCAGTGGTTGATCGTGTCGTCGTACTGGATGCCCGGGTCGGCGCAGGCCCAGGCGGCCTCGGCCATCTTGCGGAAGAGCGACTTGGCGTCGACCTCCTCGATGACCTCGCCCGTCATGCGGGAGGTGAGACCGAACGTGCCACCGGACTCGACGGCCTTCATGAACGTGTCGTTCACGCGGACGGAGTTGTTGGCGTTCTGGTACTGGACGGACGTGATGTCGTCGCCGCCCAGGTCCATGTCGAAGCCCGCGTCACGGAGGGCGCGGATCTTCTCCTCCTCCTTGACCTTGGTCTCGATGAAGTTCTCGATGTCGGGGTGGTCGACGTCGAGGATGACCATCTTGGCCGCACGGCGGGTCGCGCCGCCCGACTTGATGGTTCCCGCGGAGGCGTCGGCGCCGCGCATGAAGGAGACCGGGCCGGAGGCGTTGCCGCCGGAGGAGAGCAGCTCCTTGGAGGAGCGGATGCGGGAGAGGTTCAGGCCGGCGCCGGAGCCGCCCTTGAAGATCATGCCCTCTTCCTTGTACCAGTCGAGGATGGACTCCATGGAGTCGTCGACGGACAGGATGAAGCAGGCGGAGACCTGCTGGGGCTGCGGGGTGCCGACGTTGAACCAGACCGGCGAGTTGAAGCTGAAGATCTGGTGCAGGAGGGCGTAGGCCAGCTCGTGCTCGAAGATCTCGGCGTCGGCGGGCGACGCGAAGTAGCCGTACTCCTCGCCGGCCTTCGTGTACGTCTTCACGATCCGGTCGATGAGCTGCCTGAGACCGGTCTCGCGCTGCGGGGTGCCGACCGCTCCGCGGAAGTACTTGCTGGTGACGATGTTGACCGCGTTCACCGACCAGAAGTCGGGGAACTCGACGCCACGCTGCTCGAAGTTGATCGAGCCGTCGCGCCAGTTGGTCATGACGACGTCACGACGCTCCCAGGCCACCTCGTCGTACGGATGCACGCCAGGGGTGGTGTGGATGCGCTCGATACGCAGGCCCTTGCTCGCCGACTTGGCTCCCTTGTTGCGGGAACCACGTGCCGGGCCGCTCGCCGTCTCTGTCATGCCGCCTCCCATATACGGGCAAAACACACTTTGGCACCCAGAAAGTCCCAGGGCACCGTCTTCTGTACGTCTTTCGGTACTACTGCCACGGGGACCGCGCGGGTCACCCGGGGCACGTCTGTCGGGCCGCTCGGCGGCCGATCGCCGGGCCGATGCCGGCCCGGACCGCCGATCAGTCGGCGGCGGTGGCGGGAACGGGGACCTCAGGGGTCGCCCCGGTCCCGCAGTTCTCGGCGGGAGACCGCTCGCGGAGTTCCACGATGGCGGTCTCGAAGTCTTCGAGGCTGTCGAAGGCCTTGTACACGGACGCGAAGCGCAGGTACGCGACGAGGTCGAGCTCCTGCAGGGGGCCGAGGATGGCCAGGCCCACGTCGTGGGTGGTCAGCTCGGCGCTGCCGGTGGCGCGCACCGCCTCCTCGACCCGCTGGCCGAGCTTGGCGAGGGCGTCCTCGGTGACCGGTCGCCCCTGGCACGCCTTGCGCACACCCGAGATGACCTTGGTGCGGCTGAAGGGCTCGGTGACACCGGACCGCTTCACGACCATGAGCGAGCACGTCTCCACCGTGGTGAAGCGGCGGGAGCAGTCGGGGCACTGACGGCGGCGTCGGATCGACGTCCCGTCGTCGGTGGTGCGACTGTCGACGACTCGGCTGTCGGGGTGCCTGCAGAAGGGGCAGTGCATGGCTTCCGACCCTCCTCACGGCACGACTGATGAGCCTCGCCCAACCCGTCAAGGCCCTGCGAAGCGACCTCCAGCATAGGTGATGCGAGCGCCCCCGGCAGACCGGGGACCACTACCCCTGGGCGGTCGATGCCATCCAACCACTAGATCTTGGGTTAGGGGCGATTCCGACCCTTGCGCGTGTCGCGGATCGCCCGCTCCCACGGCCCGGCCCTCCCGGGTGCGACACTGGGAGGGCACACCGGATGCCCGCGGCCCAGCGGCGAAGGCTACCGTAATGACCGAATTGGGCTCGCGGGGTGCTGCGGAGTGACGGTACTCATACACCCCCACGCATACACGCGTAAGGCAATCTGCGAATTTTCACTCGAACGTGTGTTTGGCGCAACCTTTCGAAAGCCACTACCGTTGTGCCAGCCAGGGAGACAAATTCGAGAGGGGCCGACGACGTGACCACCACCGCAGACAGTGCCACCATCACCGCCCAGGACCGCTCCCAGGGCCGACTCGAGCCGGTGCACGCCATGAATGACGCAGCCATGAACGGCGAGGAGCCCGGGCGCCCCGCCCGTGCCCTTCCCGGGCGACCTCCAGGCATCAGGGCCGACAGCTCCGGCCTCACCGACCGGCAGCGCCGGGTGATCGAGGTCATCCGCGACTCGGTCCAGCGGCGCGGCTACCCGCCGTCGATGCGCGAGATCGGCCAGGCCGTAGGACTGTCCAGCACGTCGTCGGTGGCTCACCAGCTCATGGCTCTGGAGCGCAAGGGCTTCCTCCGCCGTGACCCGCACCGCCCCCGGGCATACGAGGTGCGCGGCTCGGACCAGCCGAGCACGCAGCCGACGGACACCACGGGCAAGCCCGCCGCGTCCTACGTTCCCCTGGTCGGCCGGATCGCGGCCGGTGGCCCGATCCTGGCCGAGGAGTCCGTCGAGGACGTCTTCCCGCTCCCCCGGCAGCTGGTCGGCGACGGCGAGCTGTTCGTCCTGAAGGTCGTCGGCGACTCGATGATCGAGGCCGCCATCTGTGACGGCGACTGGGTCACCGTCCGCCGCCAGCCCGTCGCGGAGAACGGCGACATCGTCGCCGCGATGCTCGACGGCGAGGCCACGGTCAAGCGTTTCAAGCGCGAGGACGGGCACGTCTGGCTCCTCCCGCACAACGCCGCGTACCAGCCCATCCCCGGTGACGAGGCCACCATCCTCGGCAAGGTCGTGGCGGTGCTCCGGCGGGTGTGACACCTCGCCGGCTCTGACCGGGCCCCGGGACCCACTGCGCCGGTCCCGGGGCCCTGCCGTGCACGCACGGCAGGGATCAGTCGCTCGCCGCCTTCGACGCCGCGTCGATCGCCGCCAGCGACTTCCGCACCTGGTTGCGGTCCGTGGTGTACCAGAAGTCGGGCAACGAGGACTTGAGATAGCTGCCGTACCGCGCCGTGGCCAGACGGGGGTCGAGCACCGCGACGACACCCCGGTCACCGGTCGCCCGCACGAGCCGGCCGGCGCCCTGAGCCATCAGCAGAGCCGCGTGCGTGGCCGCGACCGCCATGAAGCCGTTGCCACCGGCCTCCTCGACCGCCTTCTGGCGCGCGCTCATCAGCGGGTCGTCCGGGCGCGGGAACGGGATCTTGTCCATGACCACCAGCTGGCAGCTGGCACCCGGCACGTCCACACCCTGCCAGAGCGACAGCGTGCCGAAGAGGCAGGTCTTCGGGTCCGCGGCGAAGTTCTTGATCAACTCACCGAGGGTGTCCTCGCCCTGGAGCAGGATGGGCAGCTCCGGAATCCTGCTCCGCAGATCCTCCGCCGCCTGCTGGGCCGCCCGCATCGAGGAGAAGAGGCCGAGCGTGCGGCCGCCGGCCGCCTCCATCAGCTCGGCGAGCTCGTCGAGCATGTCGCCCCGCTCGCCGTCCCGCGCGGGCCTCGACAGGTGCTTGGCGACGTACAGGATGCCCTGCTTCGGGTAGTCGAACGGGGAGCCGACGTCGATGCCCTTCCAGACGGGCAGGTCGTCCCCCGTGGTGCCCTCGGGCGCGAGGCCGAGCGAGGCCCCGACCCCGTTGAAGTCGCCGCCGAGCTTGAGGGTGGCCGAGGCCAGGACCACGGAACGCTCCGTGAAGAGCTTCTCCCGCAGCAGGCCCGAGACCGAGAGCGGAGCCACCCGCAGCGAGGCTCCGAAGCGGTCGTGACGCTCGTACCAGACGACGTCGTACTCCGAGCCCTGGGTGATCCGCTCCGCGACGCCGTGCACCGTCTCCACGGAGGCCATGGCCTGCTTGCGGACGGCGTCCTCGTCCTGCACGGACCGGTCCCGGGTGGAGCCGAGGGCCGTGATCACGGCGCGGGCCGCGTCGCGCAGCGCCATCAGCGCGTAGGCGAGGTCCTCCGGGATCTTCTCCAGGCGGCCCGGCAGTGCGAGCTCCATGACCCGCTCGAAGCCCTCGGCTGCGGTCTGCAGCTGATCGGCGACCTTCTCGTCGACGAGCTTCGCGGACCGGCGCACGGCGCGGTTGACCTGGCCGGGGGTGAGCTCGCCGGTGGCGACGCCGGTGACTCGGGAGACCAGCTCATGGGCCTCGTCGACGATCAGCACCTCGTGCTGCGGGAGCACCGGGGCGCCCTCGATGGCGTCGATGGCGAGCAGCGCGTGGTTGGTCACGACGACATCGGCGAGCTTGGCGCGCTCGCGGGCCGCCTCGGCGAAGCACTCCGCCCCGTACGCGCACTTGCTCGCGCCCAGGCATTCCCGGGAGGAGACCGAGACCTGGGACCAGGCCTTGTCGGAGACGCCCGGGGTCAGGTCGTCCCGGTCTCCGGTCTCCGTCTCGTCGGACCAGTCCCGCAGGCGCAGCAGGTCCTGGCCCAGCTTGCTGGAGGGGGCAGCCGCCTCGAAGGGGTCGAAGAGGCCGTCCTCCTCGTCCTGCGGAACTCCTTCGTGGAGCCGGTGCAGGCAGAGGTAGTTCGACCGGCCCTTGAGCATGGCGAACTGCGGGCGGCGACGCAGCTGCGGATGCAACGCGTCGACCGTCCGGGGAAGGTCGCGCTCGACGAGCTGGCGCTGGAGCGCCAGCGTGGCGGTGGCGACCACGACCCGCTCCCCCTGGGCCAGCGCCGGCACGAGATAGCCGAGCGACTTGCCCGTGCCGGTTCCGGCCTGGACGAGGAGGTGGGAATTGTCGTCGATGGCCTCGGCCACGGCCTCGGCCATGGTGACCTGGCCGGGGCGCTCCGTGCCGCCGACGGCGGAGACGGCGGCGTGGAGGAGGTCGGGGAGGGATGGCTTCGTCATAGCGCTTCCAGCCTACGGGGCGGCACTGACAGCCCGGTCACACGCAGGCCTCACGCGAGCGGGTTGGGGACGGTCCCGTGGACGGCGGCGTGCGGGCGCTCGGGCCGGTCGCGGTAGCCGTCCAGGTGCAGACGGTTGCGGTTGAGGCAGAGCCGCTCGATCCGGGGCGTGAGGAGATCGAAGAGCTCGAAGCGTTCCTTCAGCTCGGGGAAGCGTGCCTGGTGGCGCAGGATCTCCGCGCGGACGAGGGACCAGAACTCGGTCTCGGGGACATCGAGTTGTTCCTCGCAGAGCGGCGCGAGATAGCGGAAGACACCGACGAAGAGCCCCGAATGGATGAACTGGGTGAGGAAGCCGGGTTCCTCGGTGAGCAGCACCGAGCGGACGTCGTCCGGCATGGTGTCGTGCTCGGGGAGCGGCTGGGCGCTGATGTTCACGTCGTCGACGAAGTCCTTGATCGCCAGACGCACGGGGACGTCCTCGCCGTCGCAGACGACGATCGCGTTCTCGCCGTGCGGCGAGAAGACCGTGCCGTACCGGTAGAGGAAGTGCAGCAGCGGGGGCAGCAGGGCTCCGAAGAGGTGCTGGAGCCAGACGGCGGGTGCGAGTCCCGACCGCTCGACGAGCTCCGCGACGAAGGCCCGCCCGTTCGGATCGGTGTGGAGCAGCGAGGCGAGGGTCCGGGCGCGCTCGCCGGGAGGCAGGTGGAGCGGCTCGCGCCAGATCGCGCCGAGGAGTTCCTTGTACTGGTACGGGACTTCGGGCAGCCGGTCGTAAAGGGGGTGCTCGACGGTGACGGACGCGACTTCGCCGAGGAGGATCACTCCGCACTCGTCCCGCAGGAACGCGTCGCCGTCGCGCAGTCCGTGGACCCAGGCGGTCACGGCGGGGGCGGCGACGGTGCGTTCGGTGGGCAGCCCGCGCCAGACGAGCGTGTTGAGCACCGACAGCGGGAGTTTGACGGTGTGGCGGTCGGGGCGGCTGGTGTTGAGGAACGTACGGACGGACTGCTGGGGCAGGCGGACGTCGCCGTCGGCGGAGAGCGGGACGACGGTGCCCGCGGCCACGGCCGGGGCGTAGAGCGGGAGCAGGACCTCGTCCCACTGCCAGGGGTGGACGGGCAGCAGGAGGTAGCCGTCGGGTTCGTGGCCCCGGGCGGCGAGCTCGGCGCGGAAGGCGGCGTGGACCTCGGGGTCCAGTTCCCGGATGTAGAGGCGGTCGGGGGTTTCGAGGCCGGCGACGCCTCGGTAGGCGGCGATGCGGTTGCTGACGGCGATCCACGGCAGTCGGGTGGCGCGGCGCGCCTCGGGGGCCCAGCGGGCGGCGTCGGTGGCGGAGAAGCCGATGCGGCCCTTGTTGAGGACGAGCCAGGGGTGGCCGGTCTGGTGGCCTTCGAGTTCGGCGTAGGACAGATCGGCGAGCCGGTCGGCGGTGAATGCGGTGCGGTCGAGGCGGGCGTCGGCGGCGAGGGTCGCGGAGAGTTCGCGGATGAGGTGGCCGAGGGTGGCGCCGTCGAGCCGGAGGAGTCCCCGGGCGCGGACCAGGAAGTCGAGGGGGTCGGTCATGGGCCGGCCCTCGTGGCTGATCGAGTCGGCGTCGACCCGCCAGCTGCCGTAGGCGCCGCGGCGGGCGAGGAAGGTGAGCGTGGTGCCGTCGTCGAGTGTGAGGGCGTGACGGCCGGGATCGCCGTCGTCGGCCGCGACGGGTTCGACGATCTCCTCGTAGGCGAACTCGGCGAGGGCCTTGGCGAGGAGGCGGGCGGAGACCCGGGTCCAGGTGGCGGAGGTCAGCTCGGGGGGCGCGAGCAGCTCGGGTGTCGGGGTGGTGGCGAGGGGCGTGGCGGGCTGTGCGGAGTCGTGGGGTGCAGGGGACGTCGACACGAGGACTCCTCGGAGTGGGAACCGCTGGGGGCCGAGCGGTGTATGTAAGGCAGAGGGGTTATCACAGAGAGTGACGGATGGTGCGGTCGCGGATCATGAGCGCGGCGCGCTTGTCGGGGAGGTCGACTTCCGCCGCGTGACGGAAGCCGGCGCGGAGGAAGGCCGAGACGGAGGGGGTGTTGCGGATGTCGGGTTCGGCGACGACCCGGGTGCATCGGGGGCGATGGTCGAGGACGAGTGCGGCGACGGCGCGCAGGAGGGCGGTGCCGACGCCCCGGCCTCGGTCGGTGCCGTCTCCGACGAGGAGATGGATACCGGTGTCATGGGGGCGGGCCGGGTAGTACCGGGCCAGCGGGTCGAGGTCGGCGCGGTAGATCTCGAAGTAGCTCATGGGTACGTCGTCGAGGACACCGAGGCAGGGGACGCTGCGGCCGTCGCCCTGGAGCTGGGCGCGGAGGTGCTCGGCTGTCACGGTCTCGGGGCCTGCGAGCTCCCAGAAGGCCGCGACCGCGGGGTCGTTCATCCACCGGGTGAGCAGCGGCAGGTCGCGGTCGAGGCGTACGGGTACGAGCCGGAAGACGCCGAAGCGGGTGGTGGTCGGGGCCCAGTCGGCGACGGAGTCGAGGAGGTCCCCTTCGGCGGGGGCTCCGCCAGAGGGGTCGCCGACTGAGAGGTCGCCGTTGCGGGGGTCCCCGTTGGGGGTCGGTGACGGGGCTCCGGCGGCGAGGAGGGCGACGAGGTCGTCGACCCTGAGGTCGAGGGTGTCGTCCCCGGCGGGTTCTACCGGGGGTCTTGTGGGTGGCACGGTGTCGCTCTCCTCTCGGCGGGTGCTCGGGCTTGTGCTCCGGTGGCGGGTTCAGGTGCGGAGGGGGTTGGTGACGGTGACGTAGACGGACTGGGTGTCGACCGGCCCGACGAGCTCGTCGAGGCCGTGCAGGCGGGTGAGGAGGTTGGCCTTGCTGCGCAGGGTCGCCGCCTCCAGGAGCCGGTGCGGCAGGGGTGAGCCCAGGCTCGTGGCGGAGGTGAGGAAGCTGCGGAGGGCGGCGAGCAGGACGCGCTCGTCGGCGAGGTGCTGGGCACCGAAGGCGCCGATCAGACCGAGGATGTTGTTGATGCCGAGGTAGTAGGCGAAGCGCTCGTCGGTGACCTGGTCCGAGACGAAGGTGTCGCTGTGGGCGCCGATGCCGGGGAGTCGGCTCTCCAGCTCGGCGCGGTGGGACTCGCGGAAGTAGTAGCCCTGGTTGTCGCGGTAGCGGCCGCCGACGGGCCAGCCGTCCGGGTCCAGGAGCACCAGGGTGTTCTGCTGGTGGGCCTCCAGGGCGATGCCGGCGTGTCCGTCGAGCCAGAGGACGGGGCGGACGACCTGGTCGAGGTAGCGGAGGAACCACTCGGCGGCGACGGCCGTGGTGGGGCGGCCGGTGCGGGTGGAGAGCTTGCCGATGACGTCGGCGAGCCGGGAGCGCATGGTGGTGGCCCCGGGCCAGGGGCGGGGGGTGGTGAGGGAGGCGATGCAGACGGCGTCGTCGCCGGGCCCGAAGGGGTTGTGGCGGATCATGACGTCGAGCCCGGGGACGGGGGTGCCGTCGAGGGTGTTCACGGCGAGCCAGGCGGGGTCGCGGACGATGTCGAAGCCGGGGTGGGCCGCCTGCCACTCGTCGACGAGGCCGGTGCGCAGGAGCCGGTGGACCTCGACGCCGCGGTGGAGTTCCTTGCGGAGGTTCTCGCGGCGGGAGTTGGTGATGCGCAGGCCGAGGGAGAGCTTGAGCATCGCCCGTGCGCCCGGTCGGTGCACGGTGCGGACGGAGGAGGTGGGGTGCCAGGGGCTGCCGTGGAGGCCGAGGTCGTGGAGCAGGCCGGCGTCGAGGAGTTCGCGGACCTCGGGGCGGTGCAGAAGCTCGCGGGCCTGCCAGGGGTGCAGGGGCAGGGGTGCGGTGCCGGCGGGGAGGGTGAGTCCCTCGGCGAGGCCGGCGGTGAGCTGTTCCGCGGTGACGTGGCGGCCCTGCTCGGTCCAGGCGGAGTCGGAGGCGAGGACGGTGGGGTCGACGGCGACCCAGTGGAGGGGGAAGGAGCCGTGGAGTTCGGGTGAGTAGAGCCGGGCCTCGGCCTCGGAGAGTCCTTCGCGGCTCTTCGGGGTGGGGTGCAGGGGGTGGCCGAGCAGCAGGGACTGTTCGGCGGCGAGGAAGAGGTCGGCGTCCGGGTGGGGGTGGGGGTTGCTGCGGCTCTCGGTGAGGAAGTCGGCGGTGCGCCGGGCCGAGTCGGCTACCCGGCCTACGAGTTCGGTGCCTTCGGGGCGGCCGGTCTCGCGGCTGAGCAGGGCGGCGACGGTGACGGCGTCGGCGGTGGGGGCGGAGACCGGGAGGCCTTCGAGGGAGGGGGCGCCGAAGCGGTGCCAGCCGGTGGCCGACCAGTAGCGGACGGGAACGAGGAGGGCGGTGCCGCTGGCGTCGAGGGGGACGCGCAGGGTGGTGGAGTCGGGGGCGGGCAGGTTCTTCTCCCGGATCCAGCAGCGGAGCAGGTTCTCGACCGTCGCCACGTCGGCGGCGCGCTGCGGGTCGGGGTCGTCCAGGGGGTCGGGCGCGATGGCTCCGGCCGAGGCCGGGCGGGGCGGCCGGGGGTCGTACGGTCCGATGTGCTGGCGCGGGACGGTGGGTTCCTCGACGGCGAGGGGCGCGGTGGTCTCGGTCGCCGGTGAGCTGGGGGTGGCGTTCACGGGGTCTTCCTTGGGGTGGGGCCGGGGGCGTTCCGGGTCAGTGGGACGGTCCGGGTGTGGTCCGGGGGGCGCCCGTCGTGGGGGTGTGGGCCCGTTCGGCCGCGGCCAGGGCGTCGGCGAAGCGGTCGAGGACCGCGGTGGCCTGCTCGTCGGTGAGGGTGAGCGGGGGCAGGAGGCGGACCACCGCGGAGTGGCGGCCGCCGAGTTCGACGATGAGTCCGCGGGCGAGGCACTCCTGTTGGACTGCGAGGGCCAGCGCGGGGGCGGCGGGCGGGACGGGGTCGTCCGGGCCGGCCGCGTCGGGGTCGACGAGTTCGACGCCGATCATCAGGCCCCGGCCGCGGACGTCGCCGACGCAGGGGTGGGCGGCGGCGAGGCCCTGGAGTCGGCCGAGGATACGGGCGCCGAGGATGCCGGCCCGTTCGGCGAGCTTGTTCTCGCGGACGTACGCGAGGGTGGCCGTTCCTGCGGCCATGGCGAGCTGGTTGCCGCGGAACGTGCCCGCGTGGGCACCGGGTTCCCAGGCGTCGAGCTCGGACCTGTAGACGATGACGGCGAGAGGGAGGGAGCCGCCGATGGCCTTGGAGAGGACCATCACGTCGGGTACGACACCGCTGTGCTGGACGGCCCAGAAGGCGCCGGTGCGGCCGACGCCGGTCTGGACCTCGTCGACGACGAGCGGGACGGAGCGGTCGGCGGTGATGCGGCGCATCCGGCGCATCCAGTCGTCGGGAGCGGGGATGACCCCGCCTTCACCCTGGACGGCTTCGACGATCATCCCGGCGGGGGTGGTGACACCGCTCTTGGGGTCGTCGAGGAGGCTTTCGGTCCAGCGGGCGGCGAGTTCGGCGCCGCGGTCGCCGCCGACACCGAAGGGGCAGCGGTACTGCTGCGGGTAGGGCAGCCGGGTCACGCGGACGTCGGTCGCTCCGCCGGAGGCGGAGAGGGCTCCGGCGGTCATGCCGTGGTAGGCGCCGGTGAAGGCGAGGAGGCCGTCGCGGCCGGTGGCGGTGCGGACGAGTTTGAGGGCCGCTTCGACGGCGTCCGTGCCGGCCGGTCCGCAGAACTGGATGCGGGCGTTGTCGGCGAGTTCGGCCGGCAGCGTGGCGAACAGCTCCGAGGTGAAGGCGTCCTTGAGGGGGGTGGCGAGGTCGAGGACGTGGAGCGGGGCGCCCGAGTCGAGGACCTTTCTGATCGCTTCCAGGACGACGGGATGGTTGTGGCCGAGGGCGAGCGTCCCCGCGCCGGAGAGGCAGTCCAGGTAACGGCGGCCGTCGGCACCCTCGATGGTCAGGCCGCGGGCCCGCACGGGGACGATCGGCAGTGAGCGGGCGTAGGTGCGGGCGGCGGACTCGCGTTGCGACTGGCGGCGCAGGATCGCCTCGTACCCGCCCCCTTTGTCCGCCGCGTCGCCCGTCGTGTTCCGCACCTGCGCGGCCGGTGCGACGGCAGGAGCTGATTCGGTCACGGCCACGGCTCGGTGTCCTCCCGCTGTAACGGTTGCGTTGCACATCGGGACGTCGCTGAGCCGCCGCAAGGGCCGTCCTGCACGCCGCCGTTGTGTCCCCCGTACGTACCAACGACGGGAACTGCCGGGGATCACGGTCCGGTGGCAAGAACTTGGCGTGTCCCGGATCACGGCACGGCAACGGCTGAACGGCATTCGGAACCGGCGGCGGGGCGGGTACCGTCCCCTCCGGCACCGGCATAGTTGGGGGCCGTCGGTCGCCGTCCGCGAGGACGCGGCCGCGGTTCACCCATTGCACACGTTCATGTAGTCCCAGGGGGATCACGAGATGCGATCGATTCGTCCGCTGCTGATGGCGGCTTCCGCCGTCGCGGCGCTGACGCTCACGGCGACGGCCTGCGGCCCGACCGAGGAGAACGCAGGAGACAAGCCCAGCGCGCCCACGAGCCAGAACCCGGCCGACAAGATCAAGATTCCGGAGGACCTGAAGGAGCGTCTGAAGGAACACGGGATCGACCTCGACAAGTGGCGCGACGGCGAGTGGAAGAACTGGGACCGCGACAAGTGGCTCCGTGAGGCCAAGGACTTCGTCAACCCGATCATCGAGGACCTCTGGGACCCGGACCGTATGCGGGATGCCGAGCGCCCCGACAAGCCGGTCGAGGAGGAGGACATCTCGGGTGACGAGGGTGTCACCGACCCGACTCCCGCCGCGGTCAAGGCGAAGGCCGTCGCCCCGAAGTACCACGGCAACGCCGCTGAGGCCGGGAAGGTCTTCTTCGACGGTCCCGAGGGCTCGATGGTCTGCTCGGCCACCGTGGTGAAGGACCCCGCCCACCCGGGCAAGTCCAACATGGTCTGGACGGCCGGGCACTGCGTGCACAAGGGCAAGCAGGGCGGCTGGTACCGCAACATCGCCTTCGTGCCCTCGTACAACGACGCCGCGCTGCCGACCTCCGACCTGGAGAAGGCGACGCGGGAGCAGATCGCGCCCTACGGCGTGTGGTGGGCCGACTGGGTCAAGACCTCCGACGAGTGGATCGCCGAGGGCGCGTCCACGGGCGGCGCCGGCGCCCCGTACGACTTCGCGGTCATCCAGGTGACCCCGGAGAAGGGCGGCTCGGGCAAGTCGCTGGAGGAGACGGTCGGTTCGGCCCTTCCGGTGGAGTTCAACGCGCCGGCCGTGGCGAAGATCGCGAGCCTGACGGCGACCGGTTACCCGGCGGCGCCGCCGTTCGACGGCCAGAAGATGTTCCAGTGCCAGGACAAGCCGGGCCGGCTGTCGCTGAAGGCGGAGCAGCCGACGATGTACCGCATCGGCTGCACCATGACCGGTGGTTCGTCCGGTGGCGGCTGGGTCGCCCAGGGCAGCGACGGCAAGCCGGCGCTGGTGTCGAACACCTCGATCGGCCCGGCGACGGCCGGCTGGCTCGCGGGTCCGCGACTCGGACCTGAGGCCAAGGGGATCTTCGACGAGGTCAGCAAGAAGTACGCCGGGCAGTAGGAACGGCACGGAGGCGGGACCCCAGGGTCCCGCCTCCACCCATGTCCGGTCGACGATCCACGTCCCGGACGCGGAACACCTCACAGGGGGAATGCACGTCATGCGTTCTGTACGACTCATACCCGCCGCCCTCGGCGTGGCCACGGCGCTCGCGCTGACCGCCACGGCCTGCGGCCCCACCGAGCCCCCGGCCGCCGACAAGCCGGCCGCGGGCGCGAGCAGCTCCGCACCGGCCGCCGACGGCGCCGGTGGCGGCGACGAGCTCGCCAAGGACCTCGCCGACAAGCTCAAGAAGCACGGCGTCGACCTGGACAAGTGGAAGGACGGCGAGTGGAAGAACTGGGACAAGGCGACCTGGCTCCGTGAGGCCGAGGACTTCGTCAACCCGGTGATCGACGGCCTCTGGGACCCGACGCGCATGCAGTCGGCGAAGAGCCCTGAGCAGACGATCACCGCGCAGGCCGGCACGAGCGGCACCGACCCGACGCCCCGGCCCGTCAGGGCGCAGCGCGAGAAGACGCCGTACCACCGCAACGCGGCCCCGGTCGGGAAGATCTTCTTCGACTCGCCCGAGGGCCACATGGTCTGCTCCGGCACCATCGTGAAGGACCCGCGCCGGCCCGGGAAGTCCAACATGGTCTGGACGGCCGGGCACTGTGTCCACGCGGGCCAGCGCGGCGGCTGGTACCGCAACATCACCTTCGTGCCGGCCTACAACGACCTCGGCAAGTCGCCCTCGGCCCTGCGCAACGCGCAGCCGCACGAGATCGCTCCCTACGGCCAGTACTGGGCCGACTGGGCGGTGACCTCCGGCGACTGGATCCAGCGCGGCGGTTCGAACCAGGCGTGGCCTTACGACTACGCCGTGCTGCACGTGCAGCCCGAGCGGGGCGGCAAGTCGCTGGAGGAGACCGTCGGCGCCGCGCTGCCGGTCGACTTCTCCGCGCCGACGGCCGCGCAGGCCGGGACGATGGGCGCCTGGGGCTACCCGCAGGCGCCGCCGTACAACGGGCTGATCATGCACAAGTGCGTCGACCGCGCGACGCGGCTCACCACGGCTCCGGCCACGCCGACGATGTACAGGATCGGCTGCACGATGACCGCGGGTTCCTCGGGCGGCGGCTGGTTCCGTGTCCTCCCGAACGGGAAGACGGCCCTCGTGTCGAACACCTCGATCGGCCCGGCCGGCAGCAACGGCTGGCTCGCCGGACCGCAGTTGGGCCGAGGTGCCAAGGCGGCCCACGAGATGGTCAGCAAGAAGTTCGCCCGCTGACCCGAGCGGCACCCCGCGACATCGCATCACGAAGAAGGGCGCTGCCCCCTCCCCGTCAGGGGAGGGGGCAGCACCCTCTGCGTTCGATCGCCGTGGCTCAGTGCGCGGCGGGAACGTACGGCGCGAGCATCGCCGCCAGCTCCTCGTGCACCCGGGCCTTCAGCAGGGTGCCCTCCGGGGTGTGCTCCTCGGATTCCACCTCGCCCTCGGCGTGCACCCGGGAGACGAGACCGCCGTGCGTGTACGGCACGAGGGCTTCGAGCTCGACCTCGGGGCGCGGCAGTTCGGCGTCGATGAGCGCGAGCAGCTGCTCGATGCCCTGGCCCGAACGGGCCGAGACCGCGATGGAGTGCTTCTCCATCCGCAGCAGGCGCTGGAGGACCAGCGGGTCCGCCGCGTCCGCCTTGTTGACGACGACGATCTCCTTGACGTTCACCGCGCCGACGTCCCGGAAGACCTCGCGCACGGCGGCCAGCTGCTCCTCCGGGGCCGGGTGGGAGCCGTCCACCACGTGCAGGATGAGGTCGGAGTCCCCGACCTCCTCCATGGTGGAACGGAACGCCTCGACCAGGTGGTGCGGCAGGTGCCGGACAAAGCCGACGGTGTCGGCCAGGGTGTAGACCCGGCCGGTGGGCGTCTCGGCCCGACGCACGGTCGGGTCGAGGGTGGCGAACAGGGCGTTCTCCACGAGCACGCCCGCCCCGGTGAGGCGGTTGAGCAGGGAGGACTTGCCCGCGTTGGTGTATCCGGCGATGGCGACCGAGGGCACCTTGTTGCGACGGCGCTCCTGCCGCTTGATGTCGCGGCCGGTCTTCATCTCCGCGATCTCCCGGCGCATCTTCGCCATCTTCTCGCGGATGCGGCGCCGGTCGGTCTCGATCTTGGTCTCACCGGGACCGCGGGTGGCCATGCCGCCACCGCCGCCGCCACCCATCTGACGGGACAGCGACTGACCCCAGCCTCGCAGTCGCGGCAGCATGTACTGCATCTGCGCGAGCGCGACCTGCGCCTTGCCCTCTCGGGACTTGGCGTGCTGGGCGAAGATGTCGAGGATCAGGGCGGTCCGGTCGACCACCTTCACCTTGACGACGTCTTCGAGGGCGATGAGCTGGCCGGGGCTGAGCTCGCCGTCACAGACGACGGTGTCGGCGCCGGTCTCGACCACGATGTCGCGCAGCTCGCGGGCCTTGCCGGAGCCGATGAAGGTCGCCGGGTCCGGCTTGTCACGGCGCTGGATCACGCCGTCGAGCACGAGGGCGCCCGCCGTCTCGGCGAGGGCCGCGAGCTCCGCCAGGGAGTTCTCCGCGTCCTGCACGGTCCCCGAGGTCCAGACGCCGACCAGCACGACGCGCTCGAGGCGCAGCTGGCGGTACTCGACCTCGGTGACGTCCTCGAGCTCGGTGGAGAGGCCCGCGACGCGCCGCAGGGCCGCACGCTCGGAACGGTCGAACTGGTCGCCGTCCCGCTCTCCGTCGATCTCTTGGCTCCAGGCGACGTCCTCTTCCATCAGGGCATCGGCCCGAAGGCTCTCGGTACGGCTCGTCTCCGCGAAGCTCTGCTCGTCCTGGGAAGGGGAAGAAGAGGAGGTCATTGGGTCCTTACGTCGAATGACGTCGCGTGACCGCGACGAAGTTGGATCTGTATCCGTCGCAACGCGTGACGGCACCGGAAGATTCCCGGTTCCGGCCGCGTCGCCGACCTGACGATGGTGGCACGGCCCGGCCGCGCCCGTCACCCGGGTTTCACCGCCGTCCTGACGGCCTCGGCCGGCCGGGAGCGCCAGTCGGGGTGCCCGGGCATGGGCGGGGTCTTCGCCGCGTACAGCCAGTCGCGGAAGAAGGCGGTGAGGTCCCGTCCGGCGATCTCGCCGGCCAGCGCCGTGAAGTCGGCGGTGGTGGCGGTGGAGTCCCGGTGGTCGGCGACCCAGCGGCGCTCCAGGCGCCCGAAGGCCTCGGTGCCGATCTCCTGCCGGAGGGCGTAGAGGACGAGGGCGCTGCCGTCGTAGACGACGGGCCGGAAGAGGCTGATCTTGTGGCCGGGCGAGGGCGGCTCGGGTGCGGCGGGCGGGCCGCCGTCGGCCCGCCACCCGTCGGAGGCCGCGTAGGCCGCCTTCATGCGCCGCTCCATGGACTTGCCGGCCTTCTCCTCCGCGTACAGGGCCTCGTACCAGCTCGCGTGTCCTTCGTTGAGCCAGAGGTCGGACCAGGTGCGGGGCGAGACGCTGTCGCCGAACCACTGGTGGGCCAGCTCGTGGACCATGATCGAGTCGACGTACCACTCCGGGTAGCCCGGCTCCGTGAAGAGGCCGCGCTCGAAGAGGGAGAGGGTCTGTGTCTCCAGCTCGAAGCCCGTGTCGGCGTCGGCGACGAGCACGCCGTACGTCTCGAAGGGGTACGGGCCGACCTGCCGCTCCATCCACTCCAGCTGGCCGGGGGTCTTGCGGAGCCAGGGCTCCATCAGCTCCCGGTCGGCGGTCCGCACCACGTCCCGTACGGGCAGGCCCCGGGGGCCTGCCCGGTGCACGACGGTGGAGCTGCCGATGGAGACCTGGGCGAGTTCCGTGGCCATGGGGTGGCGTGTGCGGTAGGTCCAGGTGGTGGTGGCGCCGTGGTCGACGCGGCCGGCGGGCAGGCCGTTGGCGACGGCGGTGAGCGCGCTGGGGGCGGTGATCCGGAAGGTGAAGTACGCCTTGTCGGCGGGGTGGTCGTTGGACGGGAAGACGCGGTGGGCGGCGTCCGCCTGGTTGGCCATGGCGAGGCCGTCGCCGGTGCGGACCCAGCCGCCGGTGTCGGCGGGTCCCGTGGGGTCGCTGGTGTGGGTGACGGTGATCTCGATCTGCTCGCCGGCGTCGATCGGCACGGCGGGGGTGACGACCAGGTCCTCGCCGCTGCCGGTGTACGCGGCCGGGATGTCGTCGACGGTGACGGCGGAGACGGTCCCGTGGGTGAAGTCGAGGTTGAGCCGCTCCAGGTCCGCGGTGGCGAGGGCGTCGATCCGGGTCACGGCGGCGAGCGGCTTCGTGTTGACCCCCGGGTAGGTGAGGTCGAGGTCGTACGCGAGGACGTCGTAGCCAGGGTTGCCGAGGTGGGGGAAGAGCGGGTCGCCGATGCCGAGCGGCGGCGGGGCGGGCAGCGCGGCGGCGACGAGCCCGGTCGAGGCGGCGACGAGGACGGCTGCGCGGAGCCACCGCGCGCGGGGCAGGGGGTTTCGGACGAGCGGCATGGGCCAGGCCTTTCCGGAGGACTGGCCCTACGGCTACCAGGGGATGCCCCGCGCCACCGGGCGGCGCGCTCGCCCGCCACCCGAAGGGGTTCACACGTCAGGTCAGGACTCGCGCGGCTCCGCCCTCCCCCGCCGCCGGGCGCGGTTCACGTCGTACACCCCCGGTACGTCCCGCATGGCCCGCATCAGGGCGGGGAGGCCGGCGGCGTCGGGGAGGTGGAGGGTGTACGTGTGGCGGACCCGCTGCTCGCTGGGCGGCTCGACGGTCGCGGCGACGACGGCCGCCCCGGCGGTGGCGATGGCCTCGGTGAGGTCGGCGAGGAGGTGCGGCCGGCCGAAGGACTCGGCGACGAGGGTGACCCGGCACTGGGCGGTGTCGCCCCAGCGGACGGTGACGGGCTCGCGCCCCACGCCGCGCATCGTCTCGACGGCCGCGCAGCCGGCCCGGTGGACGGTGACCGAGCCGCCGCGGACACGGAATCCGGTGATCTCGTCGGGCGGTACGGGGGTGCAGCACCCCGCGGGGCGGACGGCGGCGGGCGGCTCGCCGTCCAGGTCGGCGTGGAGGACGGCGCCGGAGCGCCGGTCGGCCGGGACGTTGACCTGGGGGCGGGGGCCCACGTCGGCGGGGGCCGCGGCCGCCTCGGGGTGGGCCTGGAGCCAGCCGGTGATCGCGATCCGCGCCGTGGCGGTACGGGCGTGGTCGAGCCACTCCGGAGAGGGCCCGGACACGGTGTCCTGGGCGATCAGCAGCTGGACGGTGTCCCCGTCGCCGAGGACGGTGCTCAGGGGGGCGAGGCGGCCGTTGACCCGCGCGCCGAGACAGCCGTGGGCGGCCTCGCCGTGCTGGGCGTACGCGGCGTCGACGCAGCTGGCTCCGGCGGGCAGGCTGATCGTGCCGGGGGCGCTGCCGTCGGCGCTGAAGACGGTGATCTCGTCGTCCTCGGCGAGGTGGGCGCGGAGCGAGCTCCAGAAGGTGTCGGGGTCGGGGGCGGACTGCTGCCAGTCGAGGAGCCGGGAGAGCCAGCCGGGCCGGGTGGGGTCGACGCGCTCGCCGTCCTCGGGCTGCGGGTCGGGGGTGAGGCCGGAGTCGGGGGTGAGGACGGGGCCGGGGACGAGGGCGGGCCGCGCCGTGAGCGGTGTCGGGCCGGCGTACGGTTCCTGGCCCGCGTACGGGTTGCCGAGGGCGACGACTCCGGCCTCGGCGACCGTGTGCATCCGGTGGGTCCTGATGAGGATCTCGGCCACGGCCCCGTCGGGGGCTGCGATCGCGGTGTGCAGCGACTGGTACAGGTTGAACTTGGGGGTGGCGATGAAGTCCTTGAACTCGGAGATCACCGGCGTGAAGCAGGTGTGGAGCTCACCGAGGACCCCGTAGCAGTCGGCGTCCTCGGCGACGAGGACGAGGAGCCGCCCGAAGTCGCAGCCGCGCAGCTCGCCGCGCTTGAGGCGGACGCGGTGGACGGAGACGAAGTGCCGCGGCCGGACGAGGACCTCGGCGCCGATGCCGGCTTCGCGCAGGACGGCGCCGACCTGTTCGGCGACGGCGTCGAGGGCGTCCCCCGCGTGGGAGTTCTCGGCGATGAGCGCGCGGGTGTTCTCGTACTCCTCGGGGTGGAGGATCGCGAAGACGAGGTCCTCCAGCTCCGTCTTGAGGGCCTGGACCCCCAGCCGTTCGGCGAGGGGGATGAGGAAGTCGCGGGTGACCTTGGCGATCCTGGCCTGTTTCTCGGCGCGCATGACGCCGAGGGTGCGCATGTTGTGGAGGCGGTCGGCGAGTTTGATCGACATGACCCGGACGTCGTTGCCGGTGGCGACGAGCATCTTGCGGAAGGTCTCGGGCTCGGCGGCGGCGCCGTAGTCGATCTTCTCGACCTTGGTGACGCCGTCGACGAGGTACGCGACCTCGTCGCCGAACTCCCGGCGCACCTGGTCGAGCGTCACCTCGGTGTCCTCGACGGTGTCGTGGAGGAGCGAGGCGGTCAGGGTGGTGGTCTCCGCGCCGAGTTCGGCGAGGATGAGCGTGACCGCGAGCGGGTGCGTGATGTACGGCTCGCCGCTCTTGCGGAACTGGCCGCGGTGCGAGGACTCGGCGAGGACGTAGGCCCGGCGCAGCACCGCGAGGTCGGCCTCGGGGTGGTGGGCCCGGTGCGCCTCGGCGACATGGCTGATGGCGTCGGGCAGCCGGTCACGGGGGGCCGGTCCCGCGGTGGCGCCCAGCAGGGCGGCGCGGCCGAGGCGGCGCAGGTCGATGCGGGCGCGTCCGCGTCTGCGGACGGTCGTGTCGGTGACGGCGGCGTCGGCCGCGCTCACAGGGTTGGTGGCCTCTGCGCTCATGGGGCACCTCCGGCAACGTCGACCGGCGGTGGGCGGGCCAGGCGAGCCCTGGGGGCCGGTGCTTGATGCTACCGACCCCACCACGTGGCGCAGTCACGCTCTCGCTCAGCGTGAACCGGATCACCCATTCGAGCGACAAATCAGTCGTTGACTGTTTCGATTTCCTGGCTCCCGGCGGGAATCGACAGCCACGCCGGGTCGATGGTGCCCTCGGCGACGATCACGGCGGGTCCGGTCATCTCGATCTCGCCGTCGGGGTGCTCGGTGATGACGAGGGTCCCGCCGAGGACGTCGACGGTGTACGTGACGGGGGTGCCGCTCGCGAGGGGGTCGGCGCCGTCACGGCGGGCCGTGGCGACGGCGACGGCGCACGCGCCCGTACCGCAGGAGCGGGTCTCGGCGGCGCCGCGCTCGTGGACCCGCATGGCGACGTGCCGCGGGCCGCGGTCGGCGACGAACTCGATGTTGACCCCGTCCGGGTAGACCGCGGCGGGCTCGTAGGGCGGCTCGGTGAAGAGGTTGCCCGCGTGGTCGAGGTCCTCGACGAAGGCGACCGCGTGCGGGTTGCCCATGTTCACGTTCCGCGCGGGCCAGCTTCGGCCGTCGACGGTGACGGTGACCCCGGCCTCGGACAGGACCGCGCGGCCCATGGAGACGGTGACGGAGCCGTCCTTGTCGAGGTGGACGCGCTTGATGCCGCCGCGGGTGGCGACGGCGACCTCGCCCGCGGTGACGTGCCCGGCGTGCTGGAGGTAGCGGGCGAAGACCCGGACCCCGTTGCCGCACATCTCGGCGACCGAGCCGTCGGCGTTCCGGTAGTCCATGAACCACTCGGCCTCGTCGGCGAGGTGCCGCGCCTCGGGGTGGGCGGCGCTGCGCACGACGTGCAGCAGCCCGTCCCCGCCGATGCCGGCCCGCCGGTCGCAGAGCCGCGCGACGGAGGCGGGGCTCAGCTCGACGGCGTTGTCCGCGTCGGGGACGATCACGAAGTCGTTCTCGGTGCCGTGGCCCTTGAGGAAGGGGAGCGGCGAGGTCTGCGTGCTGGTCACGAGATCAACTGTACGGGGCGGGTCCGACAGGCCGCGCGGCCGTCCACCGCGGGACGCACGGGATACGCGCGGGAGCGGTACGGGAGCCGTGCGGGACACGCGCGGAAGCGGTGCGCGAGCGGTACGGAAGGCGTGCGGGACGTACGTACGGGGCAGGGCGTACGGAAGGCGACGGGAGGGCTCAGCGGAGGCGGGCGACGCGCCAGACGGCCAGGGCGACCAGGACGGTGATCGTCGCCAGGTACAGGGCGAGGACGCGCCAGTCGGGCCGCTCGCCCGAGCCGCGCTGCGGAAGCCCGGGCCATGTGTAGCCGACCTTGCGGGCGGCCATCATGCCCCAGCCGGCCGCGCAGGAGCTGATGAGCAGTCCGAGCATGGCGAGGACGGCGCCGCCGTCACCCGAGCCGAAGGCGAGCGGGAACGCGAACATCAGGGAGCCGACGGCCGCGAGGCCGACGATCGGGGCGAGCTGCCAGATCCGCAGACGCCGCTGCGGTCTGAGCTCGACCTCGACCTCGTCGGCGTCCACCTCGACGGCGGTGCCTTCCGCGTCGTCAGGACCGTCCGGTGTCAGGCCCGGGGCCCCGACCGGGGCTGTGCCCGTCGAGTCGCCCAGGACCGCTTCCTGCTGTTCTCTGTCGCGAGGGCCGGCCTCCATCGCCACGCGCCCTCCCCACTCGGACTCCACTTGGTCGATCGATGCTCGATGATGGCACGCTCCTGCCCGCCGAACTGACGGGCAGGGCGTCCCGATGCCATCACGTGATCAGGCTGTAACCGCTCGTTCGACCAACGACAGCGCCTCCCGCGGGAGTTCCCCGCGGTGATCGGCGGCTCCGCTGAGCCAGTGGACGCGCGGGTCGCGGCGGAACCAGGAGTCCTGGCGGCGCGCGAAACGCTTGGTGGCGCGCACGGTCTCCGCGCGCGCCTCGTCCTCGGTGCACTCCCCCGCGAGCGCCGCGAGGACCTGCTGGTAGCCGAGGGCGCGGGCGGCGGTACGGCCCTCACGCAGGCCCCGCGCCTCCAGGGTGCGCACCTCGTCGACGAGGCCGGCCTCCCACATCCGGTCCACGCGCGCGGCGATGCGCTCGTCCAGCTCGGGGCGGGCCACGTCGACGCCGATCTGGACGGTGTCGTAGACGGAGTCGTGGCCGGGCAGGTTGGCGGTGAAGGGCTTGCCCGTGATCTCGATGACCTCGAGCGCGCGGACGATGCGGCGGCCGTTGCTCGGCAGGATCGCGCGGGCCGCCTCGGGGTCGGCCTCGGCGAGCCGGGCGTGCAGGACGCCCGAGCCGCGCTCCTCGAGCTCGGCCTCCAGCCGGGCTCGGACGGCGGGGTCGGTGCCGGGGAACTCCAGGGCGTCGACGGCCCCTCGTACGTACAGGCCTGAACCGCCGACGAGGATCGGGGTGCGGCCCTCGGCGAGGAGCCGGTCGATCTCGGCGCGGGCCAGTCGCTGGTACTCGGCGACGCTGGCGGCCTCGGTGACGTCCCAGATGTCGAGGAGGTGGTGCGGGACTCCGTCCCGTTCCTCCATCGTCAGTTTGGCGGTCCCGATGTCCATCCCCCGGTAGAGCTGCATCGAGTCGGCGTTGACGACCTCGCCGCCGAGCTGCTGAGCCAGAAATACACCCAGATCGGACTTTCCGGCCGCAGTGGGACCGACAACGGCGATGACCCGCGGGGCGGGAGCTGCGCTTCTCACGGCACCAGTCTCGCAAACCTCCCGACCCGTCCCCGAATGAGCTACGTGACGAGCCCCATCCGGCTTCGTTGCCTGTTGCGAGGTTCCGGCCGTCGGTCACCGCCGAGCCCCTCCCATCCGAGTACGCTATGGAGTGAATATGGGCGTTTTTGCAGTGTTTCGCCGTAAGAAGAAGGATGTGGTCGAGGCCTCGTCGGAGGAGACCGGGGCCGTCGGGACGTCGACTGCCGTCGACACGACCGACGCGACCGAGACGGATGCCGTGGCCGGAGCCGATGCCGAGGTCACGGCAGATCTGGATGTGGATGCCGATGTCGCAGTCGATGACGATGACGTCGTCGAGGTCACGGGTAAGGCCGTGAAGGTGCCGGAGGCCGGGACAGCGGACACGGTGGACGGTGCGGAGGGCAGGGACGGTTCGGCCGACGCGGACGCGGCGGAAGGCGTCGACACGGACGAGCGGGCGGCCGGATCGGTCGCCTCCGAGGTCGTGGAGATCCCGAAGCAGCAGTCGGCCGAGGCCGCCGCGGACAACGAGGCAGGCGAAGGCGCCCGCAAGTAGGCCCCCGGGGTCCTGGGGGCAGGACACGGAACACGGATCCCCCGAGGGTCCGCGGAGGGAAGGTGCCCCATGGGTCTCCTGGATTCACTGAAGGCCAAGCTCGCCCCGGCCAAGGACAAGGTGGCCGACCTCGCGCAGCAGCACGGGGGAAAGATCGACAACGGTCTCGACAAGGCCGCGAAGCTGGTCGACGAGAAGACCAAGGGCAAGTACAGCGACAAGATCCAGTCCGGTACGGGCAAGGCCAAGAACGTAGTGGACCGGATCGGCCACAAGGACGACGGCACTCCCGGGAGCGGCGGCACGACTCCGCCGCCGGCCGCCTGACGACCGGCGTCACCCGCACATCACAGCCCCCCTCCGCACGGCGGACGGCCGCGGAGCATCGCGCTCCGCGGCCGTCCGCCGTTCTTGCCGTACCGCGTTCTCGTGTCGTCGCGTCTCGCGTCGGTCCGTCAGGACCAGGCGGCGACGATGTACTCCACGCCGTACGGGGCGTCCTCGAGGAGGAGTCGGCCTTCGAGCCCCGCGCCCTCGGCGGCGCCCGCCAGGACCTGCCAGGGCGCGCGGCCGGCCGCCTTCAGCTCGTACGCGAGCTGCTCGTCGAGCGCGAGCAGCTCGGCCACGTCGGCCGCGCCCAGCGCGCGGGCGGCCTCGGCGTCGAAGCCGGCCGCCCGCTCGTCCAGGTAGCCGGGGGCCTTCACGGTCCGGCACGCGCTGCCGTCACCCATCACGAGGAGCGCGACCCGATCGGCGGAGGCGGCGAGCTCACGGCCGGTCGCGGCGCAGGCCTCCGCCGCCTCCCGCTCGTCCACGCCGAGGCCCTCGACGGGCGCGTCGGCCCAGTCGGCGCGGCCGAGCAGCCAGGCGCCGACGGCGAGGCTCGCGGGCAGGGGACGGTCGGCGGCCGGCCCGTCGCCGAGCCGTACGGAGAGGTCGACCCCGAAGCCGGCGAAGGAGCCCGTCGAACCGGCCGGGAAGACGCCGGTGGCGCCCGCACCGGCGGGGCCGACGACGTACAGCCGGTCGGGGCGCGAGGCGGCGAGCAGTCCGACTGCGTCGGCGCAGGCGGTGCGCGCGGCGTCCAGCTCGGGGGCGGCGCCGGTCGCGACCTCGGGGACGAGGAGCGGCGGAGAGGGGCAGACGGCTGCGGCGACAAGCATGATCCGCACCCTACTGCGCCGCCGCGCCGGCACTCCCCGGACAGGGCCTATGGCCGCAGGTCAGTGACTCCTGCGGCCTCGGCGACTCCCGCGGCTCCCACGGCTCCCACGGGTCAGTGGCTGCCCGTGGTTCGGTGACTCGGTGGCTCAGTGGCTCGCGCAGGCCGGTGCGTCGGCTGCCGGGAGCGGCTCCGGGACGCCGATCTTCGGGAGGCCGAGCAGCACGCCCGCCGGCTTCACGGCGGCCTCGGTGGTGCGCTTCTCCCAGGCGTCGCCGGCGCGAGTCCGGCGTACCGACGTCGTCGGGCCCTCGGCGAGCAGGTGGTGCGGGGCGGCGTAGGTGATCTCGACGGTCACGACGTCGCCGGGGCGGACGTCCTGCTCCGGCTTGGTGAAGTGGACGAGCCGGTTGTCGGGGGCGCGGCCGGAGAGGCGGTGCGTGGCGCCGTCCTTGCGGCCCTCGCCCTCGGCGACCATGACCTCCAGGGTGCGGCCGACCTGCTTCTTGTTCTCCTCCCAGGAGATCTCCTCCTGGAGCGCGACGAGGCGCATGTAGCGCTCCTGCACGACGTCCTTGGGGATCTGGTCGTCCATCTCGGCGGCCGGCGTGCCGGGGCGCTTGGAGTACTGGAAGGTGAAGGCGTTCGCGAAGCGGGCCTCGCGGACCGCGTGCATCGTCTGCTGGAAGTCCTCCTCGGTCTCGCCGGGGAAGCCCACGATGATGTCGGTGGAGATGGCGGCGTGCGGAATGGCCGCGCGGACCTTCTCGATGATCCCGAGGAAACGCTCCTGCCGGTACGAGCGGCGCATCGCCCGGAGGATCGAGTCCGAGCCGGACTGCATCGGCATGTGCAGCTGCGGCATCACGTTCGGCGTCTCGGCCATCGCCGCGATCACGTCGTCGGTGAAGTCGCGGGGGTGCGGGGAGGTGAAGCGGACCCGCTCCAGGCCCTCGATCTGACCGCACGCGCGCAGCAGCTTGGAGAAGGCCTCGCGGTCGCCCAGGTCCGAGCCGTACGCGTTGACGTTCTGGCCGAGCAGGGTGATCTCGGAGACGCCCTCGGCGACCAGCGCCTCGACCTCGGCGAGGATGTCGCCGGGACGGCGGTCCTCCTCCTTGCCGCGCAGCGCGGGGACGATGCAGAAGGTGCAGGTGTTGTTGCAGCCGACGGAGATCGAGACCCAGGCGGCGTAGGCGGACTCGCGGCGGGTCGGCAGCGTGGAGGGGAAGGCCTCCAGCGACTCGGCGATCTCGATCTGCGCCTCCTCCTGGATGCGGGCGCGCTCCAGGAGCACCGGCAGCTTGCCGATGTTGTGCGTACCGAAGACCACGTCGACCCAGGGGGCCTTCTTGACGATGGTGTCGCGGTCCTTCTGGGCGAGGCAGCCGCCGACGGCGATCTGCATGCCGGGGCGCGTGGTCTTCATCGGGGCGAGCCGGCCGAGGTTGCCGTACAGCTTGTTGTCGGCGTTCTCGCGCACCGCGCAGGTGTTGAAGACGACGACGTCGGCGTCCCCGTCGGAGCCCTTGGGGGCCTGGACGTAACCCGCCTCTTCCAGCAGACCGGAGAGCCGCTCGGAGTCGTGCACGTTCATCTGGCACCCGTAGGTGCGAATCTCGTAGGTCTTGGATCCGTCAACGCTCACTGCGGGACTCCGGTCGCTGCTGCTGGTCATGGTGACCAGGGTAGGCGGTCCGGGGAGTGCTCCCGTTGGTTCCCGAAGGTTGTCGCGAAGCCGTTCACACACCAGAGCGTTCATTCGAACATCACCGTGATAGAAATGAGTCATGGGTGTCGCCAATCGACTGGACCTGACCCTGCGATTGGTGCAGGGCTCCGACCGGGTTTCCGTGTCGGAGCTCTCCCATCGACTGGGCGTATCGGAGATGACCGTCCGCAGGGACCTCGACGCGCTGGAGCGTCAGGGACTCGTGCGTCGCGTGCACGGCGGCGCCGTCGCCACACGCGTACGGGACGAACAGGCCGGCTTCTCGGCGCGGGAGCCGTGGCAGGCAGCCACCAAGGACCGCCTGGGTGCCGCGGCGGCCGCGCTGGTGGAGCCGGGATCGCGCGTGCTCCTGGACGCGGGGACCACGACCGTGCACGTGGCCGAGCACCTGGCGGCCCGGGGCCCGCTGACGGTCGCCGTGCTCAGCATCCAGGCGGCGGTGGTCCTGGCCGACAAGCCCGGGATCGACCTCCTGGTCGTCGGCGGGCGCTCCCGGCCCGGTGAACGCTCCCTCGTCGGCCCGCTCGCGCTGCGCACGCTGGAGTCGCTGGCCTTCGACTGTTTCCTGATGTCCATCGGCGGGGTCCACTCCGAGCACGGCTGGTCGGAGTTCTCCCTGGACGACGCGGCCGTCAAGCAGGTCGGACTCGCCCGGGCCGGCCGCACGGTCGCGGTGGCCGACGCCACCAAGCTCGGCGTACGGGCGTTCAGCAGGGTCGCCTCGCTCGGTGCGGCGCACCACTTCGTCACCGACCGGGCCGCCGAGGACCCCGCCACGCATCCCGGCGGGCCCCAGACGCTGGACGCGCTGCGGGACGCGGGCGTCGACGTGCGGCTGGCCTGAAAGCGTCGACCTCCGACCGGCCGGCGGCAGCCGTGCCCGTACCCGAGTCCGCACGCGTACCCGAGTCCGGTACGCGTACTCGTACCCGTACCCGTACGCGTCCCGATACTCGCGCTCTCGCTCGTACCCGTCCCTCGTACCGAGGAGTGATCCGCTCGTGACCACCGCTCCCCGCCCGCTGATGATCCTCGTCGCCGGCCCCTACCGCTCGGGCACCGGCGACGACCCCCGGAAGCTCGAAGCGAACGTACGCGCCATGAACGAGGCCGCTCTCGTCCTCTTCCGCGCCGGACACCTGCCCGTCACCGGCGAGGCCCTCGCCCTCCCGCTCCTGGAGGCCGCCGGCGGCGCCCGCCCCGGCGACGCGCTCTTCCAGGAGGTCTTCCACCCGGTCGCCGAGCGGCTGCTCTCCCGCTGCGACGCGGTCCTGCGGATCGGCGGGCCCTCGGTGGGAGCGGACATGATGGTCGCCCAGGCCCGCGAGCAGGGCCTCGACGTCTACGGCTCCCTCGCCGACGTCCCGGCCGTCGTCCCGGCCGCCGCCCGATGACCGCCGGCATCGACACCCCCGACCGCCGCGGCCGCACCGGCCTCGACCGGCAGGGCCGCGATCTGACCGGCAACCCGCGCGTGCGGATCCTGGACGTGGAGGTGCTCTCCTGCGACTGGTACGTCCTGCGCAAGACCACCTTCGACTACCGGCACAGCGACGGGCACTGGAGCCGCGAGCAGCGCGAGACCCACGACCGCGGCGACGGCGCGACCGTCCTCCTCCACAACACCGCGCGCCGTACGGTGCTGCTGACCCGTCAGTTCCGCCTCCCCGCCTACGTCAACGGGCACCCCGACGGCATGCTCCTCGAAACCGCCGCCGGACTCCTGGACGACGAGAGCCCCGAGAAGGCGATCCGGCGGGAGGCCGCCGAGGAGACCGGGCACACCATCGGGGCCGCCGAGCACGTCTTCGACGTCTACATGAGCCCCGGCTCGGTCACCGAGCGGCTGCACTTCTTCGCCGCCCCCTACGAGTCGGCGGACTTCTCCGGCGGAGGCGGGGGAATCGCCGCCGAGGGCGAGGACATCACGACCGTGGAGCTCCCCTTCTCCGAGGCGCTCGCCATGGTCCGCGACGGCCGGATCGCCGACGCCAAGACCATCATGCTGCTCCAGTGGGCGGCGCTCGACGGACCGTTCCGACCCTCGTAGCGGTAGCGGCCCTGCACCCTGCGGTTTTCCGCAGGAAGGTGGGCGGGAAGCCCCATACCGGGGCTGAGCTGGGATTTCTAGGTTGGAGACATGCCGGGGAGATCACCCCGGGACATGCCGGGGAGTTCGCCCCGGCGCCTTCCTCGCCGCTGGGAGACCTCCTCATGCCGCTCACCCATCAGCTGCTGCTGGCCCAGGCCGCCGCCCAGGAACCCGCCGACGGTGTCGCCGGGTGGGCCGCCGGACTCGTCGAGACGATGGGCGGGCCCGGCGCGGGGCTCGCCATCGCGCTGGAGAACCTCTTCCCGCCGCTGCCGAGCGAGGTGATCCTGCCCCTGACCGGCTTCGCCGCCGGGCAGGGGGTGATCAGCCTGGCATCGGCGCTGTTCTGGACGACGCTGGGTTCGGTGGTCGGGGCCGTGGCCCTCTACTGGATCGGCGCGCTGTTCGGGCGGCGGCGCATGCACGCGCTCTGGGCACGGCTGCCCCTGGTGAAGGTCTCCGATCTGGAGCGCACCGAGGAGTGGTTCGCGCGGCACGGCACCAAGGCGGTGCTCCTGGGGCGGATGGTGCCGATCTTCCGCAGTCTGATCTCCGTGCCGGCCGGCGTCGAGCGGATGCCGCTGCCCGTCTTCCTCCTGCTCACGACGGTCGGCAGCCTCGTCTGGAACAGCGTGCTCGTGATGGCCGGTTACTGGCTCGGGGACCGCTGGGACCTGGTCGAGGGGTACGTCGGCGTGCTGTCCAAGGCCGTCCTGGTGATGGCGCTCGTGGCCGTGGCCGCGTACCTGGCCGTACGGCTCCGGGGGCGGGGGCGCGCCCAGCACCGCCGCACCTCGTGACCGGCGGGCAGGGACACGTACCCTCCGAACGATCTTGTACGGGTCCGGGACCGGCACTAGCCTCGGGAAGCGTGCGAGGGGACGAGCCGAGGGGCGAGAGCGAGGGCGAGGGCGAGGGCGAGGGCGAGGGCACGGTGACCGGATCGGCGGCCCGCCGTGTGGCCGGGTCCCTCCTCGGTTGCCCGACGGCCCTGCTCGGCGTCCTGTTCTTCCTGGTCGCCGGTGTCGTCCTCGGGCCCTTCCTGCTGTGGCCCCGCACCCGGCCGCGGGCCCGTGAGGTCCTGACGGCCGGCGCGCGGCGCCTCGCCGCGCTCGAACGCCGCCGCCGCTCCGCCTTCTTCGGAGACCGCTTCCCCGACCCGTACACCGTCTCCGACCGGCGACTGCTGCGCTATCTCGCGGTCCGGAGCTGGACGGGCCTGGTGTACGGGATCGTCGTCGGGCTCCTCGGCTTCGGCGCCGTCCTGGCGGGGCTGCTCGTCGGAGGTGTCGTGCGCGGCACGCTCGGCTGGGCGGAGCTGCTCGCACAACTGCTCCTCGGCGGCGTCCTGCTCTTCCTCGACGTCCAGGGCCTGTACGCGCTGGCCGCGCTGGACGCCCGGCTCGCCCGTGAGTGCTTCGGGCCGTCCGAGAGCGAGCTGCTGCGGCGCCGGATCGACGAACTCGCCGTCAGCCGGGCCGCCGTCGTGCAGGCCGTGGACGCCGAGCGCCGCCGCATCGAACGCGATCTCCACGACGGGGTGCAGCAGCGGCTCGTGGCGCTCGCCATGCTGCTCGGCCGGGCACGCCGGAGCAGGGACCGCGACCCGGAGCAGGCGGACGCGCTGCTCCTCCAGGCCCACGGCGAGGCCGGGGACGTACTGGCCGAACTACGGGACGTGGCCTGGCGGGTGTACCCCTCCGCGCTGGACAGCCTGGGCCTCGAAGAGGCGCTGGGAGGGGTGGCGCAGCGGTGCTCCCTCCCCCTGCGCATCCGGTTCGAGGCCGCCGGGCCGCTGCCCCGGCCCGTGGAGACGGCCGCCTACTTCGTGGTCTCCGAGGCCGTCACGAACGCCGCCAAGCACGCCTCGGCCTCCTCCGTCTCCGTCCACGTCTCGCTCGGCGGCCCGCCCGGAGAACCCCTGCTCACGCTGCGGGTCGAGGACGACGGGCGGGGCGGCGCCGACCCGGCCGGCAGCGGGCTGACCGGCCTGCGGAGCCGGGTCGCCGCGCTCGACGGCGTCCTGCGTGTCGACAGCCCCCTCGGGGGACCCACCACTCTTGTCGCGGAGTTGCCGTGCGCGTGATCCTTGCCGAGGACTCGACCCTGCTGAGGGAGGGGCTCGTCCGCCTGCTCACCGAGGAGGGTCACGAGGTCGTGGCCGCGTTCGGCGACGCCGTGACCCTGGTCGCGGAGGTCGGGGCCCTGCGCCCGGACGTCGCGGTCGTCGACATCCGGATGCCCCCGACGCACACCGACGAGGGGCTGCGGGCAGCCGTGGAGATCCGCGAGCGGTGGCCGGAGACGGGTGTCCTGGTCCTCTCGCAGCACGTCGAGCGGAGTTACGCGGCCCGGCTGCTCGCCGCGGGGGCGGAGCGGGTCGGCTATCTCCTCAAGGACCGGGTGGCGCAGGTCGAGGAGTTCCTCGACGCTTTGGAGCGGGTCCACGAGGGCGGTGCGGCGATCGACCCGGAGGTCGTACGACAGTTGGTCGTCCGCAGTACGCACAGCGATCCGCTGGCAAGACTGACTCCGCGCGAGCGGGAGGTCCTCGAGGTGCTCGCCCAGGGCTACACGAACGCCGCCATCGCGCGGCAACTGCACCTGTCTCTCAGTGCGGTGGAGAAGTACCTCAACGCCGTCTTCGACAAGCTGGACCTGCGCAGGGCGGACGGTTACAGCCGTCGGATCCTGGCCGTGCTGCGCTATCTGGAGTCCTGACGCGCGATGCGCGGTTCGAAGCCGGCCTTCGCGCCGGTTCGCGATGGCCCCTGTGTCCCGTTGGCCTCTACGTCCCGATGACCGCGGCCAGTTGGGCCCTGCGGCGAATGTCGAGCTTGCGGTAGATGCGGGTGATGTGCAGCTCCACGGCCCGGGTCGACACCGTGAAGGACGCGGCGATCTGCTTGTTGGTGAGACCGTCAAGCATCATCGTGGCGATCCGCCGCTCGTGGGGGGTCAGGGCCGCGATCTGCGCCGGAACGGGCCGCGCGGGGCGGGCGGGAGCCACCTGTCCCAGCACCGCGTTCCACTCCCGGATGCGTGGCTCCCCGACGACCCGGGCTCGTGCGTACGGGTCGGCGTGGAGCACCCGTAAGAGCGTCCGGCGGTCGTGGGCCTGGCAGAGGAGGAGCTCCCCGGTGCCGTCCCGCCACGGGCCGCCTCCGAGGAGGATTCCGCGGGCCGCCATCCTCCGCCAGTACGTCCGGTGCGCCTCCGCGAAGTCCGACCGGTCCGACTCACTCCCGCGGAATGCGAGTTCGACCACGAAAGCCACGCGCGACTCCCCCATCAATCCCGGGCGTTTCCGTTTTCGACGCTACCACCGGCCCTCTGCCCGTTGAATGAACGGCGTGTTGCGGCCCGCGTCGCCGGAGCAGGCCGGTGGCGGCGAGCACCGCGACCGCCCCGAGCCACACCGTCCAGCCGAGCGGCTCGTGCAGCACCAAGGCGCCCAGGACGACCGCCACCGCCGTCATCAGGTACGTCACGGTGGAGGCCACCGTGGGCCCGTCCTTGAAGATCAGCTCGAAGTTGAGCAGCGCGGCGAAGCCGGTGCAGACCACGCCGAGGACGAGGACGGCGATCACCGAGTCGGCGCGCCAGGTGACGGCCCGGAGGCCCAGGAAGGGGAAGGCGGCGAGCAGCAGCAGGGTCGCCGCGCCCAGTTGGCCGCCCGCCAGCACGAGCGGCGGAACACCCCGGCCCACCAGGAACCTGCCCGTGTACGCGAAGCTCGCGCCGAAACTGATCGAGCCGAGGACGAAGCAGAGGATGCTCCAACCGCTGCCGGTCGAGCCGGAGTTCCACGGTGACGCGATGAGCGCGGTGCCGCCGAGACCGACGAGCACACCGCCGGCGGCGCGGCCGGAGATCCTCTTCTCCTGGCCGAGCAGCAGGGCTGTCGCGAGGGTCCAGATGGGCGCGCTGCCGTTGACCACGGCGGCGACGCCGCTGGAGCCGGCGACCTCCCCTTCGGCGTACAGGGTCCACGGCACGGCGTTCCCGAGCAGTGCGGCGACCGTCAAGTGCCCCCAGATCGCCGCCCCCTTGGGCAGTCTGAGCCCCTTCGCGTATCCGATGGCGAGGATCACGGCGGCGCCGAGCGCGAGCCGGATCAGGACCATCTGGACGGGAGAGAACCCGTACCCCGCGATCTTGATCCACAGGAAGACGGAGCCCCAGACGAGACTCAGTGCGGCCAGCCGGGTGGAGGTGGCTCTGGACATGGGTGTTCCCGCTCTGGAGAAGGGTGGGGCGGTGCGCGACGGGAGGGCCGTACGGAACTCTCCGCGGTACGGGAACGAGCCTCGCTCCGGCGTCCGGGCGGGGTCCAGCAACGCCTGCTGGAAGGTACCGTCCACGAACCGTGGAGCGTCGGGGGAGGCGGGGGCGGGCCGGACGGGTACGGCTCGGCGGGGTACGGGCCGGGCGGGTACAGGTCACGCGGGTACGGGCCGGGCGGGGTACGGGCGCCCATCAGCCGGCGACGGCCGCCCCGGCCACTGTCCGCAGCGCGTCCAGGACCGCGGCGATCTCCGGCGAGGTCTGGCTGCCCTCCCGTACCGCCGCGAAGACCGTGCGCGAGGGCGCCCCCTCGCTGAACGCGCGCACCGTCACCTCGGGCCGGGGTGCCGGACGGGCCGTCCGGGGGACCAGCGCGACCCCCAGGCCGAGCCGGACCGCCGCGAGGGTCGCGTCCCAGTCGCCGATGGCGTGGGAGGCCCGCGGGGTGAATCCGGCCGCCGTGCACGCGGCGACGCCGATGTCGTGGCACATCCCCGTCGTGGCGAAGATCCACGTCTCCCCCGCCAGGTCGCCGAGGGCGAGGCGGGGACTGTCGAGGAGACGGTGTCCCTCGGGCAGGGCGATGTCGAAGGGGTCCTCGCAGAGCGCGATCCGGTGGAAGCGCGCGTCGAACCGGCCGTCCTCCTCGTCCGCCGGGCGGCCGGGAGGCGGCGCGGTGTCCGCGGAGACCACGACATCGGTCTCACCGCGGTGCAGGAGGGAGAAGCTCTCCGGCGGGTCGACCTCGGCCACCGTGGTGCGCAGCAGCGGCCGCGTCTCCCGCAGCCGGGCCACGGCGGGCAGGATCAGCGCGGAGAGGGTGGTGGAGAAGCCGGCCACCGCGACCTCGCCGAGGTCGCCGCTGCCGTGCGCGGCGAGTTCCGCGCGCATCCGGTCGACCTGGGTGAAGACGGCGTCGGCGTGCCGGAGCACGATCCGCGCCGCTCCCGTGAGCCGCAGCCTGCGGCCGGACGGTTCGGTGAGCGGGACGCCCAGCTCGCGCCCAAGGGCGCTGATCTGCTGCGAGACGGCCTGCGGGGTGAGGTGGAGCGCCTGGGCGGCGGCGCTGACGGTGCCGCGTTCGCTGAGTTCCCTCAGCACGCGCAGCTTCCGCAGATCCGGATCGGCCACGCCCTGCACCCTCCCACTCCTACGCTCGCTCCGCTCCCGTTCCTGCTCCGCTCCCGCGTTCCTGCCCCCGTTCCCCGTCCCTGTCTTGCCCCCGTCCCCCGTCAGCGTCCCCGGAGCACTCCCGGGGACGCTACCGACCCGGGCCTTCCCCCGGGGCCCACGCCACCGAGGTGGCTTCGGAGTCCCGCAGCGTCGCTGTGACGGGAAGGTGAGTGGTGCGCTCGGAAGGGGACGCCAGGGGCGGGCAGGGGACTGCCCTCAAGATCACCGAGCGCATGCAGACGCTAACCGGCCGAGCCGCGGTGCCACAGCAGGACACACGGCGCGGCGCACAGGGCGGGGGCCGCTCACCGCTTCGGCGGAGCGCACGGGTACGCCCGCGGAGTGCGACCCCGACCGGTCGCCCGTCAAGCCGGTGCTTCAGCCGCTCCGGCTCACCGCGGTGATCAGCCTCGGGCCCCCTCCCCGGTTCGCGCGCGAATGCCTCACACCGGCCGTCCCTGGCCAGCGGCGGAGGTGAGCTGGCAGGATCGCCTCCATGTTCGCCTCGCTCTCCCGTGCCGCCCGCCGCCGCCTGCTGGCGCTGTCGGCCGCGCTGCTCGCGGTGTGCGCGGTGCTCGTGTGGTGGCTGGTTCCTTTCGGGCCTCCCGTCCCGAGCGGCTCCGTCACCTTCAGTACGGGTGTCCCCACCGGCGTCTACCAGAAGTACGGCGGGCTGCTCAAGCAAGCCCTCGCCGAAGACCTCCCCGAGGTGTCGATAGAGCTCACGGACAGTGAGGGATCCCAGCAGAACCTGGCGCGCGTGGCCACGGGCGAGGCGGACTTCACCGTCGCGACGGCCGACGCGGTGGCCCAGTACCAGCGCGAGCGCAAGCCGGGCTTCGAGCGGCTGCGCGGCTGCGCGCGGCTGTACGACGACTACGTCCAGCTGGTGGTCCGCAAGGACTCGAAGGTCCGGACGGTTCGGGACCTGCGCGGGCTGCGGGTGGGGGTCGGCCAGGACGGCTCCGGTGTGCGCCTGATCGCCGACCGGGTCCTCGCGGCGGCGGGCCTCACGCCCGTACGGGACGTGGAGGCGATCTCGGCGGGCATCAACACGATGCCGGGGCACTTGGAGAGCGGCGACCTCGACGCCTTCTTCTGGTCGGGCGGGCTGCCCACCCAGGCCGTACAAGACCTGTCCGAGCGCCTGGAGATCCGGCTGATCCCCATGGACGCCACCCTGGTCGACCGGCTGCACGACGTCGGCGACTCGACCCGCCACTACCGCTCGGCGCTGATCCCGGCCGACGCGTACACGAAGGCGCAGGACGGCCGGCCGGTCGAGACGCTGGCCGTGGCGAACCTCCTGGTCACGACGGCCGAGGCCGATCCCGACCTGGTGGAGGGCTTCACCCGTACGGTGATCAGGAGCCGTGACGTGATCGGCGGCCAGGTCCACCCGGCCCAGCTGGTGGACCTGCGGACGGCCGTCTACACGGAACCCCTCCCCCTCCACGAGGGCGCCCGCCGCTACTACCGCTCGGTGAAGCCCTGAAGCTCAGCCCCGCCCCACCGCTCGGTGAAGCCCTCAGGCTCAGCCCCGCCCCCACCGCTCGCTGAAGACCTGGCCGTCCCGCTCCGCCGGTGCGTGTCGCGGCACGGTGACGGTGACCCGCAGGCCGTGCGGCTCGTTCGGGGCGAAGGCGAGGCCGCCGCCGCCCGCGGTCAGCAGGACGCGCGTGATGGAGAGGCCGAGCCCGGAGCCGTTGATGTTCTGGTGCCGGCCGGAGCGCCAGAAGCGGTCGCCGACACGGACGAGCTCGTCCTCGGTGAGGCCGGGCCCCTGGTCGGCCACGACGACGGCGACGCTCGCCCCGCCCGGGGGCACCGAGACGGTGACCGTGACCTCCTCCCCCGGCGGCGTGAACTTCAGGGCGTTGTCGATCACCGCGTCGAGCGCGCTGGACAGGGCCACCGGGTCCGCCCACCCCGTGACCGCCCCGCACTCCCCGGTCAGCAGGACGCCCTTGTCGTCGGCGACCGGCCGCCAGGACGCGACCCGCTCCGCCGCGAGCGAGCCGACGTCGGTGAGCCGCAGCTCCGCGGCCACGTGCTCGGCGAGCGCCAGGTCGAGGAGGTCGTCGAGGACCTGCGCGAGCCGCTTGCCCTCGGTCCGTACGGAGGCGATCTCCTCGTTGCCCTCGGGGAGTTCGAGGGCGAGGAGCTCGATCCGCAGCAGCAGCGCGGCCAGCGGGTTGCGCAACTGGTGGGAGGCGTCGGCGACGAAGGCCCGCTGCTGTTCGAGCGCGTCCTCGACGTTGTCGGCCATCTCGTTGAACGACAGGGCCAGCCGTCGCAGTTCGGGCGGCCCGCCGGTCGCGGCGACCCGGGAGTTCATCCGCCCGGTGGCGATGTCGTGGGTGACGGAGTCGAGGATGCGGACCGGCCGGAGGACCCAGCCGGTGAGGCGGAAGGCGGCGCCGACGGCGACCAGCATCGCGGCCGCCTCGCCCGCGAAGATCAGCAGCCAGCCGCGCAGGATGCGGGAGCGGAGCTGTCCGGTGGGCGAGTCGGTGACGACGACGGCGACGACGTCACCGTCCCGCACGACCGGTGAGGCGATGGTGAGCCGCGCGTGGGCCTGCCAGGGCCAGACCTGCGGCGGGTCGTGGCTGCGGCGCCCGAGCAGCGCCTCCCGGAACGCGCGGCGGCCCTCGCCCTCGTCCGGCACGATCCAGTCCTCGGGGGCGGCGGCCATGGAGCGGTTGTCGCGGAAGAAGATGCCGGCACGGATGCCGTACACGTCGTGGTAGCTGGCGAGTTCGCCGTTGAGCGTGGTGCGCCGCTCGTCGGTGCCGGGGCTGCTCTCGCTGACGAACTGGGCGAGGGCGGCAAAACGCGCGGCGTCGTCGAGCCGGTCGACGACGACCCGCTGCTGCTCCGAGGCGGCGAGGCTGGCGGCGAGCGGGAAGCCGAGGGCGAGCAGGACCCCGGCCATCAGGATGATGAGCAGGGGGAGGAGTCGAGTGCGCACGGGTGGGCCGGCCGGGGGTTACGCGGCGGGGGCGACCAGGCGGTAGCCGACGCCCCGCACGGTCTCGATCAGGGCGGGCATCCGCAGCTTGGATCGCAGGGAGGCGACGTGCACCTCCAAGGTGCGGCCGGTCCCCTCCCAACTGGTGCGCCAGACCTCGCTGATGATCTGTTCGCGGCGGAAGACGACCCCCGGGCGCTGGGCGAGGAGCGCGAGCAGGTCGAACTCCTTGCGGGTGAGGGCGACGGCTTCGCCGTCGACGCTGACCCGTCGGGTGGGCAGCTCGATGGTGACGGAGCCGAGCCGCAGCTGGGTGCCGTCGGCGGCTCCGGCGGTGCCCGCCGCCTCCTCGGTGCCGGCGTTGCGCCGGCTCACCGCGTGGATACGGGCGAGGAGTTCGCCGGTGTCGTAGGGCTTGACGACGTAGTCGTCGGCGCCGAGATTGAGGCCGTGGATCCGGGAGCGTACGTCACCGCGGGCCGTCACCATGATCACCGGGGTGGCGGTGAGCTTCCGGATGCGGCCGCAGACCTGGTAGCCGTCCTGGTCGGGGAGGCCGAGGTCGAGCAGGATCACCCCGTACGAGGGCCGCTCGCCCTGCGCGGTGGGCAGGACGGCCTGGAGCGCCTCTTCGCCGTTGCGGGCGTGGGTGACGGTGAAGCCGTGCCGGGCCAGGATGGCGGAGAGGGCGGCGGCGACGTGATCGTCGTCCTCCACGAGCAGCAGTCGCATGCGTACCTCCTCCGTGATCTCTCGGGTGTTTTCTCGGCTCTCTGTGTACCAGGTGGCACCAGGGCATGAACGCCGATCGTCGGCTTCACAGTCAAGTCTTCCCCTGTTACACCGACGTTTCTGTTATCCACCCGGTACGCCCAAGGCGTCGCCTTCACGCAGTGTGTCGGGTTGCGACCGGATCGTTATCCTCAATTTCCGCTCAGATGTGATGACGGTCGTCTCATCGGGTCTCTAGTGTCCTCCCCAACCGAGCAGGACGGAGCAAGAGGCCCATGAGCGGAGTGTCAGTGTCCAAGGGTCCCGAGGGCGCCACGCGCAGCGCGGACGACCTGGTCGTCCTGTCCGAGGTCAACAAGCACTTCGGCGCGTTGCACGTCCTCCAGGACGTCGACCTGACGATCACCCGCGGCGAAGTCGTGGTCGTCATCGGACCTTCGGGGTCCGGCAAGTCGACGCTGTGCCGAACGATCAACCGACTGGAGAGCATCGACTCCGGCACCATCACCATCGACGGCAAGCCGCTGCCCGCGGAGGGCAAGGAGCTCGCCCGGCTGCGGTCCGATGTCGGCATGGTCTTCCAGTCGTTCAACCTCTTCGCGCACAAGACGGTGCTCGAGAACGTGATGCTGGGCCAGATCAAGGTCCGCAAGACGGAGAAGAAGGCCGCCGAGGCCAAGGCCCGCGCTCTGCTCGACCGGGTCGGGGTGGGCACCCAGGCGGACAAGTACCCGGCGCAGCTCTCCGGTGGTCAGCAGCAGCGTGTGGCGATCGCCCGCGCGCTCGCGATGGACCCGAAGGTCATGCTGTTCGACGAGCCGACCTCCGCGCTCGACCCCGAGATGATCAACGAGGTCCTCGAGGTCATGCAGCAGCTCGCCCGGGACGGCATGACGATGGTCGTCGTCACGCACGAGATGGGCTTCGCCCGCTCCGCGGCCAACCGGGTCGTCTTCATGGCCGACGGACGCATCGTCGAGCAGGCGTCGCCCGAGGAGTTCTTCAGCAACCCGCGCAGCGACCGGGCCAAGGACTTCCTCTCCAAGATCCTTCACCACTGAGCGAGTTCGGACCTATTCTTCCCAACTCACGCCTACTCAAGGGACGTTCCACCATGAAGCTTCGCAGCACCTCCGCCGCCGCCGCGGCCGCCGTCGTCCTCGCGCTGACCGCCACCGCCTGTGGCACCGGGTCCGACTCCGGCAGCAACGGCGACAAGATCAACGTCGGCATCAAGTTCGACCAGCCGGGCCTCGGCCTGAAGACCCCGGACGGCAAGTACGCCGGCTTCGACGTCGACGTCGCCCGTTACGTCGCCAAGGAGCTCGGCTTCGCCGAGGACAAGATCAACTTCAAGCAGGCGCCCAGCGCCGAGCGCGAGAACCTGATCAAGAACGGTGACGTCAAGTTCGTCGTCGCCAGCTACTCGATCAACGACAAGCGCAAGAAGGAGGTCGACTTCGCCGGTCCGTACTTCCTGGCCCACCAGGACCTGCTCGTGCGCGCCGACGACAGCTCGATCACCAAGGTCGAGGACCTCAACTCCAAGAAGCTCTGCTCGGTCACCGGCTCGACCTCCGCGCAGAACGTCAAGGAGAAGCTGGCCCCGAAGGCCGACCTCCAGCAGCTCGGCGGCTACTCCGAGTGCCTGACCGGCCTGGAGAACAAGGCCGTCGACGCCCTGACCACCGACGACTCCATCCTCGCGGGCTACGCCTCGCAGAAGGACCACGCGGGCAAGTTCAAGCTCGCCGGTCTCCGGATGAGCGACGAGAAGTACGGCATCGGCGTCAAGAAGGGCGACGACGAGCTGCGCGGCAAGATCAACAAGGCGCTGGAGAAGATGGTCTCCGACGGCACCTGGGAGAAGCTCGTCAAGGAGCACTTCGGCCCCTCGGGCTACAAGTACGAGCCCGCGCCCAAGGTCGAGAACTGACCTGACCCCGCCTCGGCTGTGACGGCCGCCCCGCCAGGGGGCGGCCGTCACACCGGCACCGGCCGCTGCCCACGCACCGGCCTCCACACCGACCGACCACCAGGGGAGAGCGCGGGGCATCGTGTTCGACTTTCTTGATTCCGGGCAGTACGACCTGCTCGGCGCCTTCTGGGTGACGGCGAAACTCACCTTCTTCTCGGCGATCGGCTCGCTGATCTGGGGCACCGCCCTGGTCACGATGCGGGTCAGCCCGGTCCCGATGATGCGGGCCTTCGGCACCGTGTACGTCAACGTCGTCCGGAACACTCCGCTGACGGTGGTCATCGTCGCCTGCTTGATGTGCCTGAACCAGACACTTCTCGTCTCGCTCGGCGGGAAGGGCTCCGAGGACATCGGCTTCCGACTCGCGATACTCGGACTCGTCGCGTACACCGGCACCTTCGTCTGCGAGGCGCTGCGCTCCGGCATCAACACCGTGCCGCCCGGTCAGGCCGAGGCCGCCCGCGCGCTGGGACTGAGCTTCTTCCAGGTCCTCACCCTGGTGGTGCTCCCGCAGGCCTTCCGCAGCGCGGTGACCCCGCTCGCCAACGTCCTGATCGCCCTCACCAAGAACACCACCGTCGCGGCCGCGATCAGCGCCGCCGAGGCGGCCAGCCTGATGAAGAAGATGATCGAGTTCGAGGCCGACGCGCTCTTCGCCGTCTTCGCCGTCTTCGCCTTCGGCTTCATGGTCCTCACTCTCCCCACCGGCCTGCTCCTGGGGTGGGCTGCAAAGCGCCTGGCGGTGAAGCGATGACTTCCTTCCTGTACGACACTCCAGGGCCCCGCGCGAAGCGGCGGAACGTCGTGTACACGATCGTCTTCCTGGCGGTCCTCGGCCTGGTGGCGTGGTGGGTCCTGTCCGCCATGGCCGACAAGAACCAGCTGGCGGCCGAGAAGTGGACGCCGTTCGTCACCGACTCCCGGGTCTGGACGACGTACCTGCTGCCCGGCCTGACCGAGACCCTCAAGGCCGCCGCGCTCTCCATCCTGATCGCGCTGCCGCTCGGTGCCCTCCTCGGCATCGGCCGGCTCTCCGACCACCGCTGGGTACGGGTGTCGACCGGCGCGCTCGTGGAGTTCTTCCGGGCCATCCCGGTCCTGCTCCTGATGATTTTCGCGAACCAGATCTACCGGCAGTTCACGACAGTGAGCTCCGACTTCCGCCCGTTGTACGCGGTCGTCACCGGTCTGGTGCTGTACAACGCCTCGGTGATCGCCGAGGTCGTCCGGGCCGGCGTGCTCTCGCTGCCCCGGGGCCAGGGCGACGCGGCCGAGGCGCTCGGCATGCGCAAGAGCCAGACCATGCTCTACGTCCTGCTGCCGCAGGCCGTGACCGTCATGCTCCCCGCCCTGGTCAGCCAGCTCGTCGTGATCGTCAAGGACACCGCGCTCGGCGGCGCCATGCTCGGCTTCGCGGAACTGCTCACCGAGGGCCGAAACATCACGGCCAACTACGGCGCCAACACGATCGCCGCCCTGACGGTCATCGCGCTGATCTTCATCGCCATCAACTTCGCCTTGACCAGCTGCGCCGGCTGGCTGGAGAAGCGACTGCGACAGGGTAAGAAGTCCGCCGCGGTGGCGCTCCCGGCCCAGGCCGGCCCCACCGACGCAGAGACGAAGAGCGTCAGCAGCGCCTGACCCCGACGGGGTCCCCGGGACAACAGGGGTGGGCCGGAGCGGTACTGACTTCATGTCAACCGCACCGCGCCCACCCCGTCGCTTGACGCAAGCACCCTCAGTGGGTTGCATACGGTCTGTGATCAACCACCGGGCTCGTGCCACACTCAGCTGTGCTGCCCTCATGACCGTCCGGCCTTCAGGAGCCGCGCCGTGGACCCGGTGATCATCGTGGGCGCTGGGCCGGTCGGCCTCGCGCTCTCCCTCGCGCTCGCCGCGCAGGGCGTGCCCAGCGTCGTCCTCGACGAGGGCTCCGGCAAGGAGGAACCGCGCCCCGCGCGGTCCGCCGTCCTGCGCGCCGACATGGCCGCGATGGTCGAGCGCCTCGGCTGCACCACCCTCCGCGACGAGGGCGTGCGCTGGGTCGGCTGGCGCAGTGTGCGCCGCCGCCAGCTGGTCCGCCACACCCCGCTCGACCTGGGGCTCAGCGGCACGGAGGAATGGGCGGAGGACCCGAACGCCCCCTCCGTTCCGGCCGCCCCCCTGCACATCCCGCAGCATGCCCTGGCGCGCGGGCTGCGGGACGCGATCGGCCGGCAGAAGCTCGTCCGGCTGGTCACCGAGGCCCGGCTCGACACGATCGAGCAGGACCGGGACGGGGTCGTCGCCCACACCCGGGGCCCGGAGGGCACCTGGTGGCGCGGCAGCCACCTCGTCGGCTGCGACGGGGCCCGGTCCACCGTGCGCAAGCTGCTCGGCATCCGCTTCCCCGGCCGTACGGCGGTGGAGCGGCACGCGGTCGCCGCCCTGCGCACCGAACTTCCCTGGCCCGGCGAGGCCCTGCTGCACCGTCAGCCCCCGTGGCGCGGCGCCGGGGAGGAGATCGCCGCCCGTCCGCTGCCCGACGGGGTGTGGCGGATCGACTGGCTGCTCCCGCCCCGCGGCGAGCTCGTCACCCCGGACGCGCTGGTCACCCGCATCCGCGAGACCCTGGCGGGCTGGTGCGACGGGGTGACTCCCCCGTACGAACTCATCGACACCGGCGTCCACACCCTGCACCACCGGCTCGCCCGGCGCTGGCGGGTCGACCGGGTGCTGCTCGCCGGGGACGCGGCGCACCTGCTCGGCGCGGTCGGCACCCAGGGCCTCGACGAGGGGCTCCGGGACGTGGACAACCTCGCCTGGAAGCTCGCCCACACCTGGCACCACGGCGCCTCTGAGCGGCTGCTCGACAGCTACCAGAGCGAGCGCCGGACGGCCGTCGCCTCCCGGCTGCGCGCGGCCGACCAGTCCCTGCCGGCCCTGCGCGGCGGCGGTGGCCTGCGGACGTACCTCCTCGGGGCGGCGCGCGTCCACGACGCCCTGCTGACCGACGGACACGTGGGGCGCGGTCCGCTCGGCGCGCCCCCCGCGTATCCGCACTCCCCTCTCGCGCCTCCGAGCGCCGAGGGGCAGACCCCGGTGGGCACGCCGACGGGCGCTCCGGTCGAGGACGTCCGGGTCACCGCCCCGGACGGCACGACCGTACGGCTCCGGGACCGGCTCGGTCAGGGCCGGCTCCTGGTCCTGCTCGTCGCCCCCGGCACCGGCGTGTGGGACCGTCGCCACTGGCGGACGGCCGGTGTGATGCCCCGGCTCGAAGAGGCCGTACGCGCCCTCCCGGCGAAGGCCGAGGTCCTGGTCACCGAGGCGTATCCGGGTGCCCCGGCCCACGCCGTCCTGCTCGTCCGGCCCGACGGGCACCTCGTCGCCTCCTTCGCCGGAGTCCGTCCGGAGGAGCTGTACGCGGCGGCCGACGCGGCCCGCGGCGGGTCCGCCACCGCCGACGCGCCGACCGAGGGGACCACGGAGAAGTCCACGGAGAAGTCGATGGAGAAATCCGTGGGGAAGTCCGTGGAGAAGGCTGGGAAGAAGACGGGGGCGAAGGCCGGAGAGAAGGCCGGGGAGAAGCCCGGGAGCGAGGCGTCCGCCGGAGTTCCCGCCGAGGTCTCCGCGGAGATGTCCGTGTCCGCCGAAACCGACCACACGGTGGACATGCATTGATTCCGCGCGGGCGCGCATGGTGTACTCCGGAGCGTGACCGACACCGATGTGCGCCTGTGGCGGAGGGTCCACATGGACCTCGTCCGCTATGCGGGCTGCATGTGTCGCCCGTCCTGCTGACTTCGCCCCCTTCCCCGCGCGCGCCCCGCCACTGACGTTCCGTCCGTGTGCCCGGTGCCGTCGCGCGCTCCTCGCGAACTCCAGGACGGTCATCCGTGCCCCAGCCTGTCCCCACGCCCTCCCCCGTCGTCTCCGCACCTCCCGCCGCCGCACCGACGGCGGCCGAACTCCTCGACTTCGTCCGCCGGACGGCCGCCGACCGGGACCTCGTCGACTCCCTGCCGCTCGACCCCGAGGGCCGTACCTGGGTACGGCTCGACGGCCCCGGCGGCAGTGAGGCCTGGCTCATCGGCTGGCCGCCCGGTACGGGCACCGGCTGGCACGACCACGCCGAGTCGCTGGGGGCCTTCGCCACCGCGCGCGGGGCGCTGACGGAGAACGCCCTCGCGGTCCGGCTGCCTGCGAGCGGCTGGAAGACCCTGGAGCTGGCCGACGGCCTCGACCGCTCCCGGCGGCTGTCGGAGGGCGACGGCCGGGCCTTCGGCCGCCACCATGTGCACGAGGTGCTCAACGAGTCCCAGGACACCCACGCGGTGTCGGTGCACGCGTACTACCCGCCGCTCCCGCTGATCCGGCGGTTCAGCCGGGCGGGCGCGGTGCTCCGCCTGGAGCAGGTCGAGCGTCCGGAGGACTGGCAGTGAGCGGGCAGCGAGTGGCCGGGGAAGTCGCCCCGGAGCGAGTGGGCATCGACGAGCTGCTCGACCGGGTCAGGGCGGGCATCGACCGGATCGAGCCCCGCGCCGCCCATGAGGCGTACGAGGCGGGTGACGCGCTCCTCGTGGACACGCGTTACGCGGCCCTGCGGCAACGGGACGGGCTGATCCCGGGCGCGCTGGTCGTGGAGCGCAACGAGCTGGAATGGCGGCTCGACCCGCTGGGCAGCCATCGCGCGCCGGAGGCGGACAGTCACGACCTGCGGGTGGTCGTCCTCTGCAACGAGGGCTACGCCTCCTCCCTCGCGGTCGACTCCCTCCGCCGCCTGGGTCTGCACCGCGCGACCGACCTCATCGGCGGCTTCCAGGCCTGGAAGGCGGCGGGCCTCCCGGTCCTGCTGCCCACGCCCCCCGGCTGACCGGAGCCGGACGAGTCCTTCTCCCTCCCCCCGGGGGTCAGAAGGACTCGTCCAGCCCGTCCGTGGACTCGCCCTCGGCCTCCAGTGCCTGGCGGACGACGCGGAGGGCCATGCCCTCCGGGTAGCCCTTGCGGGCGAGCATCCCGGCGAGGCGGCGCAGGCGCTTGTCCCTGTCGAGGCCTCGCGTGGCGCGCAGTTTGCGGTCGACAAGCTCGCGCGCCGTGGTCTCCTCCTGCTCGGAGTCGAGCTGGTCCACCGCCTCCTGGATGAGCGCCGGCTCGACGCCCTTCGTCCGCAGCTCGCGGGCGAGGGCCCGGCGGGCGAGGCCCCGGCCATGGTGGCGGGACTCCACCCAGGCCCCCGCGAAGGCGGCGTCGTCGATGAGCCCGACGTCCTCGAAGCGGGAGAGGATCTCCTCCGCCACGTCGTCGGGGATCTCCCGCTTGCGCAGGGCGTCGGCCAGCTGCTTGCGCGTGCGGGGGGTCCCGGTGAGCAGGCGCAGGCAGATCGCCCGCGCCCGCTCAGCCGGATCCTGGGGTGACGGCTCCTTCTCGGCCCTCGACGAGTCGGGGCCGTCACCCGGCCATTCGGTGCGACCGGTCACCGGTTCAGCTCTTGGCCGCGGTGGCCTTGGTCGCCTTCGCGGTCTTGGTCGCGGGTGCCGGGACGGTCTTGGCGGCGTCGTCGGCGCCGGCCGCGTCGGCACCGGCCGCCGCGTCTGCAGCGGGCTCCGCCGACGGGTCCTGAGGCTTGACGCCGACGCCGAGCTTCTCCTTGATCTTCTTCTCGATCTCGTCGGCGAGGTCGGGGTTGTCCTTCAGGAAGTTACGGGCGTTCTCCTTGCCCTGGCCGAGCTGGTCGCCCTCGTACGTGTACCAGGCGCCTGCCTTGCGCACGAAGCCGTGCTCCACGCCCATGTCGATCAGGCCGCCCTCGCGGCTGATGCCCTGGCCGTAGAGGATGTCGAACTCGGCCTGCTTGAAGGGGGGCGCGACCTTGTTCTTGACGACCTTGACGCGGGTGCGGTTGCCGACCGCGTCCGTGCCGTCCTTGAGGGTCTCGATGCGACGGATGTCGAGGCGCACCGAGGCGTAGAACTTCAGGGCGCGGCCACCGGTCGTGGTCTCCGGCGAGCCGAACATCACGCCGATCTTCTCGCGGAGCTGGTTGATGAAGATCGCGGTGGTCTTGGACTGGTTGAGCGCGCCGGTGATCTTCCGGAGCGCCTGGCTCATCAGACGGGCCTGCAGACCCACGTGCGAGTCGCCCATCTCGCCCTCGATCTCCGCACGCGGGACGAGCGCGGCGACGGAGTCGATGACGATCAGGTCGAGGGCGCCGGAGCGGACCAGCATGTCGACGATCTCAAGGGCCTGCTCGCCGCTGTCCGGCTGGGACAGGATGAGGTTGTCGATGTCGACGCCCAGCTTCTTGGCGTACTCGGGGTCGAGGGCGTGCTCGGCGTCCACGAAGGCGACCTGGCCGCCGGCCTTCTGGGCGTTGGCCACGGCGTGCAGCGTCAGGGTCGTCTTACCGGAGGACTCCGGTCCGTAGACCTCCACAACGCGGCCGCGAGGCAGGCCGCCGACGCCGAGCGCGATGTCGAGCGCGGTCGATCCGGTGGAGATCACCTCGATCGGCTCCTGGACGCGGTCACCCATGCGCATCACGGCGCCCTTGCCGAATTGGCGTTCAATCTGTGCGAGCGCGGCGTCGAGCGCCTTCTCGCGGTCGGTTCCTGCCATGGGTTCCACCCGGTTTGCTTGAGTCGATCGCTTCATGTGAAAGACGCTAACCCCTGCCACTGACAATGGGCCCCGACGTCCCCTCCGACCTGTGGACAACTCGCCGACGAGCCGCCGACAAGCCCTGTTTTCCCGGGGCCGGACCTCCATCAGAATGGATGTTCGATTTTAGTGTCAAGCGCGCCACGCACACCGACACGACCCGCCGAGGCCGCCCTGCGCCATCGATCTTGAGCGCGCACCGAGCGTCGGGCGCCGCGCCTCGGCGATCCGCTCCGGCGATCACCCCGCAGGTGATCACCCCGCAGGCGAGCAGGCACCGCGACGGAGGCCGACGACCGTCGACAGAGGGTCGATGGCGTGTGCGACGCCGCATCCGATTGCCACGGGTGACGTGTGAGCTGGCCCGATGGGCCATGTCGTCCGGCTCTGCGGGGCGCGTGATCCGGTGCACGTGCTCTGGCGCGGGGTGGCGGACGCTGGCGCGGGGCACGCCCGCAGCGGTCGAAGCAGGGTTACGCGCACGTTTTTCGGGGAACATCGCCAGCTTTTCCCCGCTCGACATTCCGAAGACTTAAAGATCTCGACCGCTTTTGAGCATGCAGCGATCACAGTTGATCGGCCTTAGCGAAAGATGCCCGAATTGATGGGTCAAAAGCGCTCTGGGGTGAGAGCAAGGATTTGTGTGCACTGGACGGGCGCATGCGGCCATAACCCCCGGCGCGCGTGGCGCCGTGGAGTAATCGGGGGTTAGGGTCTCGGCTCACTGGCAAAGCGCCGGTACGGCAAGGACCCTGGCGGGCCGTCAAACCAGAGCCAGGGTCCTTGCTCAACTACCTCGATCGCGACCGCACAGTGCCGAACTGCACCCTCGGAGGGATAAATTCATGCCTTACGACCGTAATCGCCACCTGCGCCCGTTATGGGTGCTGGAGTCAGGTGCCGACGCTATCATGACCCCGCTTTATGCAGGGGAAACGCGTCGCTGGGATGACTTGACGGTCACGGCACGTGGGAGCGTATTTCTCGCCCTCCCCGTTCTTCCGATCGTCTTGATCGCGGAGGTTCAGGATCCGGCGGTGCTCGGAGCTTTGGCCATAGCTATTTCTGTTTTGTGCGCGGGGACCAGGGTGGTCTACAAGCGCGTTCGCCGTTCCTGAAGATCGCGCGGAAATTCGCCACCCCCCACGTCGGACGCCCGACGGCTCGCCCCGTGAGCCCGAGGTCCGACGGCCGAGTCGCTCCGCGGCCCGCTGCCGGAGTTTTCCGCGCAGCGGGCCATCCGTGACCGGTCCGCCCTCTCTAATTCCCTCGCACACCCCGAAAGAGGCACTCTCATGCCGTCCGGCTCTCCCCGGCAGCAGACACGGCAGTGCACCCACTGCGGCAACGACTTCCAGTACGCCGTCAGACGAGGACGCCCCAACACGTTCTGCTCCCCGGCATGCCGCGCAGCCGCGCGCAGCTCCTCCGCCGAACCTCCGGACCTCACCCGGTACAACGAGGACCTGGGGGCGACCGCGGAAGACCTCCAGCTGTCCGCCACCACCCTTCTCGCCGCAGTGCACGGCGGCGAGGACACCGACGACCTCATGGGACAGGTCAACGACCACTACAGGTTCCTCAAGGACGTCGAAGCCGCCGTCGTGGCGCGCGGCCGCGCCCGGGGCGACTCCTGGATGCAGATCGCGGAGGCCGCCGGATCCGGGGCCGAGAGCTACCGCAAGAAGTGGACCCAGGACAAGGTCAGCCGCCGGCTCACCCGGGCCCGCGAGGCACGTCGGGACCGCCAGGCGGCGAGCGGCCGCCCCGACGCCGCGGACCGCGCCGGCTGCGCCCCCCTCCCTCCCGCCCAGACCCCCGGCGAGCAGTTCGCCGCCGCGATGGTCTCCCTCCAGCGCTCCACCGGTCTCACCATCAAGGACACCGCATCGAGAATCGGCGTCTCCCCGTCCTACGTCTCCCGGATCCTCGCCGGCACCCGTCGACCGTCCTGGCCGATCGTCGAGGCGTTCGTCGAGACCTGCGAGGGAAGATCGCTCGAAATGCGCGCCCTCTGGGAGGCGGCCCAGCGCACCCCCGACCACCAGCAGGAGCCCGTCCCGGAAGACCCGGACGAGGCCAGGGCCCAACTCCACACCGCGCTCCGCGCCCTCTACCTCGCGGCCGACAGGCCCGACCTCTGGGACATCAAGCGGGCCGTGAGCACGGGCACGAAGCCGAGCATCCGAGAGATCTCGCTCGCCCTCAACTGCACACGCATACCCGACTGGGAGACCACCGCCAAGATCATCATGGCTCTCAGGGGAAGCCCCGCCGAGTTCCGGCCGCTCTGGCAGGCCGCAAGCCCACCCTCCACCACCTCGGCTCTGCAGGCAGCAGCGTTCGGCTGACCCACATCCACCCACGGGGGCAGAAGTGATCTCCGCGTCCATCATGACCATCAACAGGCGCCACGCGGCCATGCCGCTGTCCTTCGAGGCGTTCCGCACCCTGCACCACGCCGACTACCTCACCTACGCCCGGGCACGGCTTCATCCGCGCCGGGCGGACGAGGCGGTGGAGCAGACGTTCACCACCCTGCGTGGCGCCTGGCCGACCGTGCTCCGCTCACCAAGTCCCGCACACACCGCATGGATCGTCCTCAACGACCGCCTGCACGCGAGCAACGGAGCCCCCTGCTGTCCGGCCGGAGCGCTGCGCGAAGAACTCGGCACGCTCGCCGCACTCGGCTACAGCCCGGAGCACTCCGCCACCCTCACCGGCCTCCCCCTGGGGAGGGTCCGCTCCACCATCCGCAGACAGCCCGCCCACAGCGCCCGTGCGGCGGGAGGCCGGAACACCTGACCCGACTCGCTGGCTACCCGCGCCCCTCCTCGACCGGCGACAACCGGCCGGGGATCGCCGTCACCGGCGACAGCTCCGGACGCTTGGCCCGGCGGCCGTCGCCCGACGAACGGCCGCGGAGGCGGCGGCCCAGCCAGGGGCCGAGGAAGGTGCCGACCCAGCGCACTTCGGCGCCCGCCGCACGCAGGCCCGTGAGCGGAGGGAGCGGGGGCAGCGGCCGGGACCAGGAGTCGTCGCTGCCGGGCAGGTCGAGGGCGTGGGCGACCGCGGCGGCGATCCGCTCGTGGCCGAGCGAGCTGGCGTGCAGCCGGTCGACGGCCCACATCCGGGGGTCGGTGACGACCGGGTGCTGCGCGGCCTCGGCGACCGTGACGCCGTGTCGGCGCGCGGCCTCCCGGATGAGGTCGTTGAGGTCCCGCACCCGGGACCCGAGCGGCCGGGCCGCCGGGATCAGCCGGCCGACGTCGGGGAACGTGAGGGTCGCGACCCGGGCGCCCTGGGCGGCCAGGGCCGCGAACATCGCCTCCAGGTGCCCGGCCGTCTCCTCCGCGTCGAAGCCCGGCCGCAGCAGGTCGTTGACCCCCGCGACGACCGTGGCCAGATCCGGCCGCAGCGCGAGCGCCGGGGCCAGCTGCTCGGCACGCACCTGTCCGGCGAGCCGGCCGCGTACGGCGAGGTTGGCGTACCGCACTTCCGGTTCGTCACGGGCGAGCAGCTCGGCGAGCCGGTCCGCCCAGCCGCGCAGGCCGACGGTGTCGTCGCCGTCGCCGACCCCTTCGGTCTGGCTGTCACCCAGGGCGACGTACCGCAGAAACGTGCCGTCCGACATGAGGCCTCCGTCTTCGTCGACGCCCCCCCCGGGACGCCTTACTCACTTTTTTGACTATACAACTCGACCCATGCCGTGCGCCGAGACCGCCAGGGGCCGGACGCGGGCCCCGCGGCCACCCGGCGCCTATTCTTCGACGCATGCCCCTCGCCCTCCGCGACCGCCCGAGCGGCCGCCTGCCGCCCCGGACCGTCGACGCGCTCGTGGCCGGCGCGGTCCTGGTCGTCGTGGTGGTCTGGACGCTCGTCTCCATGCGGTACACGAGCGAATCGGCGCTCCGCGCGGTGCTCGGCTGGGCGCTCGTCCTGATCGGCTGCGGAGCCCTCTTCTTCCGGCGACGGCAACCGGTCGCCGTCGCCGTCGTCACGCTGCTCGCCTGTGTCGTCTACTACCCGCTGTCCGCCGCGGACGGCCCTCTGATGATCGCTTTCGCGCTCGCGCTGTACACCACCGCCGCCGAGGGCCGGTTCGCCGCCGCCGTCGCGCTCGCCGCCGTCACCCTGCTCGCGGTCGGCCTCGGCGAGATCCGGCAGCAGCCCGGGCACCGGCAGATCGACGACACCTCGCTCGCCATGCTGGCCGGCTGGCTGATCAGCCTCGTCGCCGTGGGCCGGGCCCAGCGCACCCGGCTCGCGTATCTGCACGAGGTCGAACAGCGCGCGCTCGCCGCCGAGCGGGAGCAGGAGGCACGGGCCCGGCAGAGCGCCACCGAGGAGCGGCTGCGGATCGCCAGGGAGCTGCACGACATCCTCGGCCACAGCGTCTCGCTGATCCACGTCCAGTCCGGCGCCGCACTGCACCGGCTGAGCAAGAATCCGGCCCCCGAGGCCGGGCTCGCCACCGCCGCCGAGGCCCTGGAAGCGGTGAAGTCCACCAGCAAGGACGCGCTGCGCGAGCTGCGGGCCACGCTCGGCGTGCTCCGCCGGGCCGACGAGGCCACGCCGACCTCCCCGGCCTCCGGCCTCGCCCTCCTCGGCGAGCTCGCGGAGCGGGCCCGGAGCGCGGGACTCGACGTCCGTACGAGCGTCACCGGCACGCCCGTGCCGCTGCCGCCGCCGGTCGACCTCGCCGCGTACCGGATCGTGCAGGAGTCGCTGACGAACGTGACCCGGCACTCGGGAGCCCGTACCGTGCGGATCGCTCTCGACTGGGACGACCGCTCCGGCACAGCCACGCGTACGCACGCGGGCGCGCGCGTGCTGCGGTTGCGCATCGCCGACGACGGCGGGGGCGCGCCCGATGGCGGCCCCTCGGGCAGCGGCATCCGGGGCATGGCGGAACGGGCCCGCGCGCTCGGCGGCGAGCTCACCGCCGGGAACGCGGACGGCGGCTTCCTCGTCGACGCCCATCTCCCACTCACCACACCCGCCGCAACACACACGGCAACAGAGGCACCTGAGGCGCCACCCACAACACCCGCTCCCGAAGGGGATCCCCGATGATCCGTGTCGTGCTCGCCGACGACCAGACCCTGGTCCGGGCCGGCTTCCGGTCGATCCTGTCCGACGAGGACGACATCGAGGTCGTCGGCGAGGCCGGGGACGGCGAACAAGCGGTCGCCCTCGCCCGCGAACTCCTCCCGGACGTGGTCCTGATGGACATCCGCATGCCCGTGCTCGACGGCCTCGAGGCCACCCGGCGCATCACCTCCGACGAGCGGCTCGAAGGCGTCCGGGTGGTCGTCCTGACCACGTTCGACGCCGACGACCATGTGTACGGGGCGCTGCGCGCGGGCGCGTCGGGCTTCCTGGTCAAGGACACCGAGCCGATGGAACTCCTGCACGCCGTACGGGTCGTGGCGCGCGGCGACGCCCTGATCGCCCCCGCCGTGACCCGCCGTCTCATCGCCGAGTTCGCCGAGCGCGCCGGCGGCGCCGGGCGGCAGCCGGACCCGAGCCCCCGTCTGAACGCCCTCACCGAGCGGGAGCGCGAGGTGCTCGGCCTGGTGGGCGCGGGGCTCTCCAACGACGAGATCGCCGGCCGGCTCGTCCTCTCCCCCGCCACCGCCAAGACCCACGTCAGCCGGATCATGACCAAGCTGGCCGTCCGCGACCGCGCGCAGCTGGTGGTCCTGGCGTACGAGTCGGGGATGATCACCCCGGGCTGGCTGGCCTGACCCCTAGGGGGCGTGGTCCTGAGCCGCAACTCCCGGGGTACGCGCGCGTGCGCCGGCACAACCCGTGGGGTACGTCAGGTGTCCTCCCCGGGCCGACGCCGGGCCCGTGACCGTACACCGACACTGACGGGGTGAATCAGGACGTACTCGATCTCGCACGGCTACAGTTCGCGCTCACCGCCGGCGGCCACTTCCTCTTCGTCGCCCTCACGCTGGGCCTGGTCACCGTGGTGGCCGCGCTCCAGACCCGGGCCACGATCAGCGGCAAGCCACAGGACGCACGGATGGTGCGCTTCTGGGGCCAGCTCTACGTGATCAACTACGCGGTCGGGATCGTCACCGGGCTGGTGATGGAGTTCCAGTTCGGCATGGCCTGGAGCGGGCTCACCCACGAGGCGGGCAACATCCTCGGCGCCTCCCTCGCGGTGGAGACCATCGTGGCCTTCTTCGTCGAGTCGACCTTCCTCGGTCTGTGGGTCTTCGGCTGGCACCGGCTCAACCGCTGGGCCCATCTGGCCGCGATCTGGATCGTCGCCCTCACCGCCTACCTCTCGGCGTACTGGATCCTCGTCTCCAACGGCTTCCTGAACCACCCCGTGGGGTACTCCTCCGAGAACGGCGAGCTCGTCCTCGACGACCCCGTCGCCGTCCTGACGAACCCCTCGGCGCTCCTCGCCTTCGGGCACGTCCTCTCGGGGGCGCTGCTCACCGCCGGGTTCTTCATGGCCGGGGTGAGCGCGTACCACCTCTTCCGCCGCAGCGCCGAGTGGGAGTTCTTCGGGCGCAGCCTGCGGATCGGGGTGTTCGTCTCCGCACCCGCGCTGATGACGGCCGCGGTCTTCGGCGGGATCCAGTTCTCCACCCTCACGACCTTCCAGCCGATGAAGTCGGCCGTGTTCAGCGGAAAGGCGGCCGAGATCGCCCGGCTCCAGGCGGAGCTGTCGGCCCGCTTCGGGCCGGGCGACTACGTGCCCTCGGAGGCGTGGACCCGGGGCGGCGGACTGGTCATGCTGATCAGCTTCGGCCTGATGATGTACCTGTGCTTCGCCGGGGTGATCCTGGCCTGCTTCAAGAAGGTCGTCTTCCGGTTCCGGCTCTGGCACCTCGTCCTGATGGCCGCCGTGCCGCTGCCGTACCTCGCGATGATCGGCGGCTGGGTCTTCCGGGAGTCCGGGCGGCAGCCCTGGGTCGTCTACGGGCTGTTGAAGACGGAGGACGCCGTCTCGGACCTCTCCCCCGGCACCATGCGGCTCTCCCTCACGGTCTTCGCCACGGTCTTCGCCCTGCTCGCCCTCCTCAACGCCTGGCTCCTCGCCCGGCACGCCCGCCGCGGCCCCGTGGAGTCCGGGCTCGGCCACGACGAGCGGCCGGTTCGCGACGATCCGGGACCGGACGGCTCCGACGAGGGCGCGAGCGAGGGCCCGCCCTCCTCCGATCCCGCGGACGCGCTGCCCGCCCCGCGCTACTGAGCCCGTCACCGACGTGCTGCCGGGCCACCGCGACCCCAGCCACCCACCCCACCGCGCGGACGAGTCACCAGCCCGCCGCATACGGGTCACCGCCCCACCGCGTACGGGTCACCGCCCCACCGCGTACGTGTCACCGACCCCGTCGCCGCCCCGAGGAGCCCCCGTGGAGACCCTGGCCATCGTCCTGCTCGCCTTCTTCGCCGCGGGCTGGTTCGTCCTCGCCGGAGCGGACATCGGCACCGGCATGCTCACCCCCTGGCTCGGCCGCGGGGACCGCGAGCGGCGCCTCGTCCTCGCCTCCTTCGCGCCCTTCTTCCTCGGCAACGAGGTCTGGCTGGTCGCCACCGCTGGCGTCCTGGTCGGCTGCTTCCCCGCCCTCGAAGGGGAGCTCCTGAGCGGCCAGGCCCCGGTGCTCGTCGGCCTGCTGGCCGGCTGGATCGTCCGGGACGTGGGGCTCTGGTCTCGCGGCCGGGGCCCGGGGCCGCGCTGGCGCGCCGGCTGCGACACCGCCGTGACGTGCGGGAGCTGGACGGTCGCCCTGTCCTGGGGCTGGCTGCTCGCCGCGCTGCTCACCGGACGGCCCTACGCGCCGGCGACCGGCGCGACGGCCGTGCTCACCGCCCTGGCCGTGGCCGCCCTGTTCGCCGCGCACGGACTGGGGTTCGCCACGCTCCGGCTCACGGGAATCCCGTATGAACGGGCCCGCAAGGTCGTCGGCCGCGCCGGACGTCCGTGGCAGTCCTTCGCCCTGACGGGAGTCCTCCTCGGCGGGCTGCCGCTCGCGGCGGGCACGGGCCTCCCGCTGGCCGAGAAGGCCGCCTCCCCCGCCACGCTGGCCCTGCTCGTCCCCGCCCTTCTCGTCGTCACCCCGCTCCTCGTGGCGGTCCAGGCCTGGACGTGGCACGCCTTCCGGCACCGGGTCACCCGCCCGTCGTACCTCTGAGCCACGACGAAGACGCCCCGCCGGAGAACCGGCCGCCAGAGAACCGGCGGTCAGGAGTCCCCCGTCAGGACTCCTCCGACGACGAGGCCTCCTTCTTGTGGTGGAGGGCCTTCTGCAGCCGGGCCACGACCGCCTCGCCGTACCTCCGGTGGCCGTGGACGCGCGGGTCGTCCGTCACGTCGTACCGCTTCACATAAGCGCCGAGGAAGGCCTGCAAGGTGGCCACGGCCGGAATCGCGATCAGCGCTCCGACGACACCCAGCAGCGCCGTCCCCGCGATCACCGAACCGAAGGCCACCGCCGGGTGGATGTCCACCGTCTTCGAGGTGAGCTTCGGCTGGAGCAGGTAGTTCTCGAACTGCTGGTAGATCACGACGAAGCAGAGCACCCACAGCGCGTACCAGGGATTGACGGTGAAGGCGATGAGCATCGGCAGGGCGCCGGCCAGATAGGTGCCGATGGTCGGGATGAACTGCGACACCAGGCCGACCCAGACCGCGAGCGCGGGCGCGTACGGCACGTCCAGGATCTCGAAGAGGATGAAGTGGGCGACGCCGGAGATCAGCGCCATCAGGCCGCGCGAGTACAGGTAGCCGCCGGTCTTGTCGACCGCGATCTCCCAGGCCCGCAGCACCTCGGTCTGCCGTGCGGGCGGCAGTACGGAGCAGAGCGCACGCCGAAGCCGGGGCCCGTCTGCCGCGAAGTAGAACGAGAAGAGGAAGATCGTCAGGAGCCGGAACAGGCCGCCCAGGACCGTGGCCGAGACGTCGAGCACACCGGCCGCGCTGTTCTGCACGTACTTCTGCAGCCAGTCGGAGCTCAGGACGCTGTCCTGGACCTCGACCCTCGATAGCTCGGTGTGGAAGTTCACGTTGATCCAGTTGATCAGCGAGTCGAGGTACTTGGGGAAGTTCTCGACCATGTCCACGATCTGCCCGGCGAGCATCGAGCCGAGGAGAACGACGAAGCCGACGCTGAAGATCAGGACGCCGAAGAAGACGAGGAAGGTGGCGAGACCCCGGCGCATCCCGCGCGCCGCCATGCGCCCGACCGCCGGCTCGATGGCGAGGGCGAGGAAGAACGCGAGCAGGATGTTGACGAGAAGCCCGATGAGCTGGTGGAAGGCCCAGTTGCCCAGCAGGAAGCAGGAGTAGAGCGCGAGGGCCAGGACGAGCGCACGGGGCAGCCAGCGGGGCATGCGCGCGGCCTGCGGAGCCGCCGGTGGAGCGGTCGAGCCCACGGCGACGGGCGTCCCGGCCGTCACGGCCGGGTCGACCGAGCCCGTCGGGCCGGTCATGCCGGCCGAATCCGCCGATCCGACCGGATCAGTCGGATCGGTCGGATCGGTCGGGGCTGTCTTTTCGTTGTCGTCAGTCGGGGCCACCCCGCCAGTCTCGCGCACCGCGCGGACATTCCCCCCGGGACCCCGCACACCGGCCCCGGTCACCCCATCGTCAACCGGCCACTCATCGCTTGTCGGCCGGTACGTCGACGGCGGCGCAGACGGCCCGCCACACGTCCTTGGCCTCCCAGCCGGCATCCAGGGCGTCCCGCACCGTCCGCCCGCCGAGCTCCGTCATCACATGGTCACGCGCGAAGGAATCCGCGTAGGACGCACCGAAGTGGTCCGCCATCCGCTCCCAGAAAATCGTCAACCGCATGACGCCAGTATCCCGCTCCCAAGAGTGCAGCCCGCTCCGCAGGCCTTGTCACCGCGACTTTCCGCCCTACCGTCGGAGCATGGCCGAAAAACCCCTCTCCCCGCCGCCCCCGACTCCCCTGGCCCGCGCCGAGCGCTTCGTCTGGCTGACGGCCCGCGTCCTCGAACAGCGACGGTTCTCCTACCACTTCCTGCGCGGTGGCGCGGACCAGGTCGAGACGGCCCTCACGGCGTACCTGAACGCGGACGGCGGCTACGGCCACGCGCTCGAACCCGATCTGCGCGGACCGGTCAGCCAGCCCCTCCACACCGCGCAAGCGCTCCGGGTCCTGGAGTCGATCGGCCGCTGCGGCGGCATGCGCGTGGAGCGGATCTGCCGCTACCTCACCGACATCTCGACGCACGAGGGGGCGCTCCCGGCGATCCACCCGTCCCAGCGGGGCTACGCGTCGGCGCCGTACGTGCCGGTCGTCGACTCCCCGCCGAGCTCGCTGCTCACGACCGGCCCGGTGGTCGGGCTGCTCCACCGCAACCAGGTGTGGCACGCGTGGCTGTTCCGGGCCACCGAGTACTGCTGGGCCGCCGTGGAGTCGCTGGAGAAGTCCCATCCGTACGAGGTCCAGGCCGCCGTCGCCTTCCTGGACGGGGCCCCGGACCGCTCGCGCGCCGAGGCGGCCGCCGACCGGCTGGGGAGGCTGGTGCGCGAGCAGCGGCTCGCCGTCCTGGACCCGGACCGGCCCGAGGACTACCCGGTCCCGGACGGGTACGCGCCCGGCGAGCACCACTTCCCGCACGACTACGCGCGCGTGCCGCACTCGCTGGCGGCGGGCTGGTTCACGGACGAGGAGATGGCCCGCTCGCTGGACCGGCTCGCGGCCGACCAGGAGGAGGACGGCGGCTGGCCGATCCGCTGGCGGGCCTGGGCCCCGGGATCGGCCCTGGAATGGCGCCCGATCGTCACCGTCGAGGCACTCCGCACGCTCCGCGCGCACGGCCGCCCCGTCGACTGACGGAACCTCCCTCGACGTGGCCGGGGCGGTTCCCCGGGGCCCGGGCCTTCACCAGCCCAGGGCCCGTACCCCCGCCGTGACGACGACGGCCACGCCCACGACGACCAGGAAGGGAGCGCGCAGGACGAGCGCGAGGGCGGCGGCCGCGAGTCCGGCGGCCCGGGCGTCGAGGACGAGGGAGCCGCCCGTGCTGAAGGTCTGCTGCGCCGTGAGCGCGGCCAGCAGGGCGACGGGGAGCAGCGCCGCGAGCCGCTGGACGAGCGGTCGTTCCAGCGTGCCCGCGGGGACGAGCAGGCCGAGGAGCTTGACCAGGTAGCACCCGACGGCGGTCAGGCCGATGGCGATCCACACGTTCATCGGAGGTCCTCGTCTCGTACGTCCCTGCTCATGCGGCGGCCCTGGAACCACAACACCAAGGGCGCGGCGAACGCCGCCGCGAGGACCGGGACCCCGGCCGGCAGCACGGGCAGCAGCCCGAGGCCGAGCAGGACGGCGATCCCGGCGGTGGCGCGCTCGGTGGCCGACTTCAGCATGGGGGCGAGCAGGGCCAGGAAGACGGCGGGACCGGCGGCGTCCAGGCCCCAGGCGGCGGTGTCGCCGATCGCCTCGGCCCCGAGGCCCCCGAGGAACGTGGTCAGGTTCCAGAGGACGTACAGCGTGAGACCGGTGAGGGTGAAGCCGAGCCGGGCGGCCCGCCGGGACGGCTGGGCGAGCGCGACCGCGGTCGTCTCGTCGATCACCCAGTGCGCGGCGAACGGCCTGACCGCCTTCGGCAGGGCCAGGAGCTGGGAGAGCCGCAGCCCGTAGAAGGCGTTGCGGGTGCCCAGGAAGAAGGCCCCGGCGGCGGCCGTGAAGGGGTTGCCGCCCGCGGCCAGCGCGCCGACGAGGGCGAACTGCGAGGCGCCCGTGAAGACGAGGAGGCTGAGCACGCAGGTCTGCGCGAGGGTGAGACCGGCGCCGGCCGAGGTCACGCCGAAGGCGAAGCCGGAGAGTCCGACGGCGACGCCGACGCCGAGGGCGTCGCGGACGACGGCCGCGTCGGGCTTGGCCCGCGCCCTGTCGTCCCGTATGACGGGAGGTGCTGTCTGTTCTGCCACGTCAGAGACGTTACGTACGCGACCGCTGCCCGGTCTTGTACGTTCTTGCACCGCCGCCCGCTGTCCCACCCGCGGCGCCTCGGGCGCTCCGCGCCCGCTGGTAGGCGCCCGGCGGCACCCCGACGCTCCGGGTGAAGTGCCGGTTGAGGTGGGGCTGGTCGGTGAAGCCGACGGCGACGGCCGCGTCCGCCGGTGGCGTCCCGGCGTCGAGCAGCCGCCTGGCCCGGCGCACGCGCGCGTCGGTGAGCCAGGTGTGCGGCGGCATCCCGTACGCCTCGCGGAAGGCCCGCAGGAGGGCGAAGGGGCTGGTGCCGAGGTCGGTGGCGAGCCGTTCCAGGGTCGGCGGGTCCGCCATCCGCTCCTCCAGGAGGGCACGCGCGCGTGCCGCGTTCCGCGCGCCGGCGGAGCGGGCGGGGAGCGGGGTGATCAGTCCGCCGTGGCTGCGCAGCATCCGTGCCGTGACGAGTCGGAGCAGGCTGTCCGCGGCGAGCGCGTTGCCTTCCTCCGCGGCCCGGTGGACGCCCACGACGAGCCGTGCGGCGTACGGGTCGTCGACGACGGGCGAGGTGAAGCCGACCGAGCCGCGCAGCGCGAGGGTGTCCTCGGCGATCGACCGGACGAGCCCGGCGTCCGGATAGATCGTGCGGTACGTCCAGCCCTCGGGCACGCCCGCGTGCCCGGTGTGCGGGGTGTCGGGGTTGACCAGGGCGATCTGCCCGGGCCCCGCGTGGACCAGTTCGTCGCGGTAGTGGAAGGCCTCGACGCCCTCGGTGATCGCGGCGAAGACGAAGCTCTCGTGGGTGTGCCGGGCGAAGGCCTTGTGGATGTAGTGGGCGTGCAGCAGGTCGACCCCGGGCAGCTCGGAGTACTGCCAGTACCGTGCCCGCTCCCCGCTCGCCATGCCTCCATTCTGCGCCAGGGGCTCCCCCGGGCGCCCACCGCGGCCCCCGGCCCGGACCCCTCACCGGCCCGAGCCCCGGCCCCTCACCGGACCCGGCCCGGACCCCTCACCGACGCCCGGCCGCGAGCGGATTTCCCCAGGTCCGGGCGGTTGTCAGTGGGCGGGTGCACGATGGGGGGCATGGTCAGGTCCGCGCTCGACTCGTTCTCCCCCGCGACCCGTGGTTGGTTCACCGGGGCCTTCACCGCGCCCACGGCGGCGCAGGAAGGCGCCTGGAAGGCCATCGGCGAGGGCTCCGACGTGCTCGTCGTCGCGCCGACGGGCTCGGGCAAGACACTGGCCTCCTTCCTCGCCTCGCTGGACCGGCTGGCGTCCACCCCGCCGCCCGCCGAGCCGAAGAAGCGCTGCCGTGTGCTGTACGTGTCGCCGCTGAAGGCGCTCGCCGTGGACGTCGAGCGGAATCTGCGCTCCCCGCTGACCGGCATCCGGCAGGAGTCGGTCCGGCTCGGGCTGCCCGAGCCGGACATCCGGGTCGGCATCCGCTCCGGCGACACCCCGCCCGCCGAGCGCCGGAGCCTCGCGACCCGGCCGCCGGACATCCTGATCACCACCCCCGAGTCGCTGTTCCTGATGCTGACCTCCGCCGCCCGGGAGGCCCTGTCCGGGGTGGAGACGGTCATCCTGGACGAGGTCCACGCGGTCGCGGGCACCAAGCGGGGCGCGCACCTGGCGCTCTCCCTGGAGCGGCTCGACGAGCTGCTGCCGCGCCCCGCGCGCCGGATCGGCCTGTCGGCCACGGTCCGCCCGGTGGACGAGGTGGCCCGCTATCTGTCCCCCGGCCGCGCGGTGGAGATCGTGCAGCCCCCGTCGGAGAAGGAGTTCGACCTCTCCGTCGTCGTCCCTGTCGAGGACATGGGCGAGCTCGGAGGCTCCCCGGCCTCGGAGGGGAAGGACGGCGGCGACAAGCCGTCGATCTGGCCGCACGTCGAGGAGCGGATCGCCGACCTCGTCCAGTCCCACCGCTCGACGATCGTCTTCGCCAACTCCCGCCGCCTCGCCGAGCGCCTCTGCAACCGGCTGAACGAGATCGCGTACGAGCGGGCCACCGGCGAGCCCCTCCCCGAGGGGGCGCCGCCGGCCCAGGTCATGGCCCAGTCGGGAGCGGCGCAGGGTGCGCCGGCGCTGCTCGCCCGGGCCCACCACGGCTCGGTGTCCAAGGAGCAGCGCGCCCAGGTGGAGGAGGACCTGAAGGCGGGCCGGCTGCCCGCCGTGGTGGCCACCTCCAGCCTGGAGCTGGGCATCGACATGGGCGCGGTCGACCTGGTCGTGCAGGTCGAGTCGCCGCCCTCGGTCGCCTCCGGGCTCCAGCGCGTGGGCCGCGCGGGGCACCAGGTCGGCGCGGTGTCGACAGGCGTGGTCTTCCCCAAGTACCGCGGCGACCTGGTGCAGGCGGCCGTGGTCACGGAGCGCATGCGGTCCGGCTCGATCGAGTCGATGCGGATCCCCGCCAACCCCCTGGACGTCCTGGCCCAGCAGCTCGTCGCGATGGTCGCGCTCGACACCTGGCAGGTGGACGACCTGCTGGCCGTCGTGCGCCGCGCGGCGCCCTTCTCCTCGCTGCCGGATTCGGCGTTCACGGGCGTGCTCGACATGCTCGCCGGCCGCTACCCGTCGGACGCCTTCGCCGAGCTGCGCCCGCGCGTGGTCTGGGACCGGGTCGCCGGGACGGTCACGGGCCGCCCGGGCGCGCAGCGGCTCGCCGTCACCTCGGGCGGCACGATCCCCGACCGGGGCCTGTTCGGCGTGTTCCTCGCGGGCTCCGACCCGAAGAAGGGCGGCGGCCGGGTCGGCGAGCTCGACGAGGAGATGGTGTACGAGTCGCGGGTCGGTGACGTCTTCACACTGGGCACCACGTCCTGGCGGATCGAGGACATCACCCGGGACCGGGTGCTGGTCACCCCCGCCCCCGGCGTGCCGGGCCGGCTGCCGTTCTGGAAGGGCGACCAGCTGGGCCGCCCGCTCGAACTGGGGCGCGCGGTGGGCGCCTTCCTCCGGGAGCTCGGCGCCCTCGGGCCGGAGGACGCGCGACTGCGGCTGATCGCCGCGGGCCTGGACGCCTGGGCCGCGGACAACGTCCTCGCGTACGTCTCGGAGCAGCGCGAGGCCTGCGGCCACGTCCCCGACGACCGGACGATCCTGGTCGAGCGGTTCCGGGACGAGCTCGGGGACTGGCGGGTCGTCATCCACTCCCCGTTCGGCGCGCAGGTGCACGCCCCATGGGCGCTGGCGCTCGGCGCGCGGCTCGCCGAGCGGTACGGCATGGACGCGCAGGTGATGCACGCGGACGACGGCATCGTGCTGCGCCTCCCGGACGCCGATCTGATGGGTCTGGACATGGGTCTCGACCTCCTCGACCACGAGCCGGTGGACCCCGGCCGGCACCTGGACACGACGTACGACGCCGACAAGGCGCCCATCGGCGCGGCCGACGCCCTCTTCGACAAGGGCGAGATCGGGCAGATCGTCACCGACCAGGTGGGCGGCTCCGCGCTGTTCGCCTCCCGGTTCCGCGAGTGCGCCGCGCGCGCCCTGCTGCTGCCCAAGCGGAACCCGGGCAAGCGCACTCCGCTCTGGCAGCAGCGGCAGCGCGCGTCCCAGCTCCTCCAGGTGGCGAGCGAGTTCGGCTCCTTCCCGATCGTGCTGGAGGCCGTCCGCGAATGCCTCCAGGACGTCTTCGACGTCCCCGGTCTGACCGAGCTGATGGGCGACATCGAGGCCCGCCGGGTCCGGCTCGTCGAGGTCACCACCCCCGAACCGTCCCCCTTCGCCCGCTCGCTCCTCTTCGGCTACGTGGCGCAGTTCCTGTACGAGGGCGACTCACCGCTCGCCGAGCGGCGGGCGGCCGCGCTCTCCCTCGACTCCCGGCTCCTCGCGGAGCTCCTCGGCCAGGCCGAGCTGCGGGAGCTCCTCGACCCGGAGGTCCTCACCGAGCTGGAGCGGGAGCTCCAGTGGCTGACGGAGGACCGGCGGATCAAGGACATGGAGGGCGTCGCCGATCTGCTGCGGGTCCTCGGCCCGCTCACCGAGACCGAGCTCGACGAGCGCGGCGCGGAGGCGGGCTGGGCGCCCGACCTGGCCCTGGCCCGGCGCGCGATCCGGGTCAGGATCGGGGGCGCCGACCACTGGGCGGCGATCGAGGACGCGGGACGGCTCCGTGACGCCCTGGGCACGGCCCTGCCGGTCGGTGTGCCGGAGGCCTTCACCGAGCCGGTGAAGGACCCGCTGGGCGACCTCCTCGCCCGTTTCGCGCGCACGCACGGCCCCTTCACCTCCTCGCAGGCCGCCGCCCGCTTCGGTCTCGGCGCCGCGGTCACGGACGGCGCGCTCCAGCGGCTCGCCGCCGCCGGCCGGGTCGTCCAAGGCGAGTTCCATCCCTCCGGCATCGGCCAGGAGTGGTGCGACGCGGCCGTGCTGCGCCGCCTGCGCCGCCGTTCCCTCGCGGCCCTGCGCCACGAGCTGGAGCCGGTGCCCCCGGCGGCGCTCGCCACCTTCCTGCCCCAGTGGCAGCACCTCGGCGGCAGCAGCCTGCGGGGCATCGACGGCCTCGCCCGCGCGATCGAGCAGCTCCAGGGCGCGCCCGTGCCCGCCTCGGCGCTGGAGAAGCTGATCCTGCCGTCCCGCGTCCGGGACTACTCCCCCGCGCTGCTCGACGAGCTGACCACCACGGGCGAGGTGGTCTGGGCCGGTGCCGGTTCGCTGCCCGGCAAGGACGGCTGGGTCTCTCTCTACCTCGCGGACGCGGCCCCGCTGCTCCTCCCGCCGCCGCACCCGCTGGAGCTGTCCGCGCTGCACGAGTCGGTGCTCACCATCCTCTCCGGCGGGTACGGGCTGTTCTTCCGGCAGATCGCCGACCAGGTCCGGGCCACCACCCACCCGGACGTCACCGATCCGCAGCTCGCGGACGCGCTCTGGGACCTGGCCTGGTCCGGCCGGCTCACCAACGACACCCTCGCCCCGCTGCGCTCGCTGCTGGGTTCGGGCCGGACGGCCGGGGCGACCGCCCACCGCGCGCGCCGGACGGTGCCGCGCGGCCGGTACGGCACGCTGGGCGCCGCCGCCCGCCCCGCCTCGCGTACGGGCCCGCCGACGGTCTCGGGCCGCTGGGCACTGCTGCCGCCGCCCGAGCCGGAGCCGACCCACAGGGCGCACGCCCTCGCCCGTACCCTCCTGGACCGGCACGGCGTGGTCACCCGGGGCGCGGTGGCCGCCGAGGGGGTGGAGGGCGGTTTCTCGGCGACGTACCGCATCCTGTCCGCCTTCGAGGACAGCGGTCAGGCCAGGCGGGGCTATGTGGTGGAAGGGCTGGGCGCGGCCCAGTTCGCGATGGACGGGGCCGTGGACCGGCTGCGGGCGGCGGCGACGGCCCGCGACCGGGGTGCGGAGGCCGCGGCCGGCCCGCGCGCGCTGGTCCTGGCCGCGGCCGACCCGGCGAACGCGTACGGGGCGGCGCTGTCCTGGCCCGAGCCGCCGACCGACGCCGGACACAAGCCCGGCCGCAAGGCGGGCGCGATGGTGGTCCTCGTCGACGGCGAGCTCACGCTCTACATGGAGCGGGGCGGCAAGACGCTCCTCTCCTGGCCGACCGAGCCGGACGATCCCGCGCTGACGGCGGCGGCCGAGGCCCTGGCCGCCTCGGCGCGGGCGGGCTCGCTGGGGACGGTCACGGTGGAGCGGATCAACGGCGCCACGGCCCTGACCTCCCCCCTCGCCCGCCCCCTGGAGGCGGCCGGCTTCGTCGCCACCCCGAGAGGCCTCCGCCTCCGCGCCTGAGACCCGCCCGCCC
>NZ_BJMN01000010.1 GCF_006539185.1 Streptomyces gardneri | reverse complement strand
CCATCGCGGAGCACTACGGGATGATCGTCTCCGTCCACGCGCTCAAGACGGACCTCCCTGGCGACGCGGCGATGGCGCGCGACCGGATCCGGGCCGGGACGATGGGTGCGGAGGACGTCCTGCACGACCTCGGCGCGATCGGGATCACCTCCTCCGACGCCCAGGGCATGGGCAGGGCGGGGGAGACCGTCCGGCGCACCTTCGCCATGGCCGGGAAGATGAAGGCCGAGCTGGGCCCCCTGGAGGGCGACGGCGCGCACGACGACAACGCCCGCGTCCTGCGCTACATCGCCAAGCTCACGATCAATCCCGCCATCGCCCACGGCCTCGCGCACGAGGTCGGCTCGATCGAGGTCGGCAAGCTCGCCGACATCGTGCTCTGGCGCCCGCCGTTCTTCGGGGCGAAACCGCAGATGGTCCTCAAGGCGGGCTTTCCCGCCTACGGCGTCACGGGTGATCCGAACGCCGCCACCGACACCTGCGAGCCCCTGGTCCTCGGCCCCCTCTTCGGTGCCCACGGCGCCGCGCCGGCGGACCTCTCCGTCGCCTTCGTCAGCCGCGCCGCCGCCGAGGCGGGCTCTCTGGGCTCGCCGTACGACACCCTGGCCACCCGGCGCAGGCGTGTGGCCGTACGGGGAACCCGTGGCATCGGCCCGGCCGACCTGGCGCGCAACGCCCGGCTCGGGCAGGTGGACGTCGATCCCCGCAGCGGCCTCGTGACGCTCGACGGCGCTCCCATGCACTCCGAGCCCGCGCAGCAGGTGTCGCTGAGCCGCCTGTACTTCCTCTGACGTCGGCCCGTACCTCTTCTACGTCGGCCCGTACTTCCGCCGACACCGGCCGGACCTCTCCGGCACCGGCCTCTTGGCCGAACCCCCAAATCCGCATCCCTTCTCTTGACTGAATTTTCAGTCGGGAGGAGGATGCTGTTCACACCGCGTACCCGTCCCGCGCTTCCGCCAGGCAGAGCCGGCCACCGCCGACGGGTACTTCTGGCGAAACGATAGAGAGACCCGTGATGACTGCATTCCGTATGCCTGCCGAGTGGTCCGCGCACGAGGGGTGCCTGATGGCCTGGCCGGTCCGGGAGGACCTGTGGAGCAGTGTGCTGGACGACGTCAAGGAGGAGTACGCGAACGTCGCCCGCGCGATCGCCGCGTTCGAGCCCGTGACCATGGTCGCCCCGCCCGGCCACGGCGAGGAGGCCCGCACGCGGTGCGGTGACGGGATCACCGTGGTGGAGCTGGCCCAGGACGACTCCTGGTTCCGCGACTCGGCCCCGATCTTCGTCCTCGACGGCGACGGCAACCGCGCCGGCGTGGACTTCCGCTTCAACGCCTGGGGCCGCAAGCACAGCCCGTACGACTCCGACGACCGGATCAGCGCCCTGATCCTGGAGCACCTCGGCGTCGAGCGCATCGCCTCCGACATGATCCTGGAGGGCGGCGCGATCACGGTCGACGGCGAAGGCACGCTGATCACCACCGAGCAGTGCCTGCTCCACCCCAACCGGAACCCCGGGATGAGCCGGGACGAGATCGAGTCGGAGCTGAAGTCCCAGCTCGGCGTCGACAAGGTCGTCTGGCTTCCCTACGGCGGCCTCCTGGACACCGAGACCGACGGTCACGTCGACGGCGTCTGCGCCTTCGCCGCCCCCGGCAAGGTCGTCGTCTTCCTCCCCGACGACCCCGCGCACCCCGACTACGCCCGGATGCGCGCCAACCGCGCCGTCCTGGAAGCCACCACGGACGCCCAGGGCCGGCCGTTCGAGATCGTCGACGTCCCGCAGGTCGCCTACGCCGACATCGCCGGCACCCGCGTCGAGGTGTCGTACCTGAACTACTACGTGGCCAACGGCGGCATCGTCGTCCCGGTCGCCGGTGTGCCCCAGGACGACGAGGCCCTCGCCGTCATCGCCGCGGCGTACCCCGGCCGCAAGGTCGTCGGGGTGCGGGCGCCCGGCATCGCCTACGGCGGCGGCGGCGTCCACTGCATCACCCAGCAGGTCCCCGCCACCGCCTGACCGCGAACGGAACGCTCCGGGAGGGCCGCACCGGGCGGCCCTCCCACCCCGCCCCCGCACGGACATCACGGAAAGAGAGCGCGACGATGACCCCATCCCCGACCCCCGTCGGCAGACGCCCCCGCGGCAGGCGCGGACGGTTCGCCGTGACGACGGCCGCCCTCACCGCCCTCGCGGCCCTCGCGGCCTGCTCCGGTCCGCCGAAGGACGCCGGCGTCAGCGGCGCCGAGCTCGAGCTCTCCGCCTCGACGCCCCCGGCCCGCGGTGAGATCGACTCCTTCACCTGGGCCGTCTACGCCGAGCCGCCGACCCTCGACTACACGCTCGCCTTCGACTACCCGCAGAACACGGTCCTGGCCAACGTGTGCGAGAGCCTGATGCGCTGGACCCCGGGCCTCACCCTCCAGCCCGGCCTCGCCCGGCAGGCGTCGAACCCGGACCCCACCACCTGGGTCTACGACCTGCGCGCCGGCGTGCGGTTCCACGACGGCAAGGTGATGACCGCCGACGACGTCGTCTACAGCCTCGGCCGGCAGCGGGACCCGAACAACGCCGCCGCCTGGGCGCAGACCTTCCAGAACGTCGCCTCCCTGCGCAAGACGGGCCCGCTCCAGGTCACCGTCAAGCTTAAGAAGGCCGACTCCCAGTTCCCCCAGTACATGGCGACCGCCGCGGGCGTCGTCGCCTCCAAGTCCGGCGTCGAGGCGGCGGGCAAGGACTACGGCACCACCGGTGACCTCGCCTGTACGGGCCCCTTCAAGCTCGGCACGTGGAGCAAGGGCCAGTCGATCGAGCTGGAGCGCTTCGACGGCTACTGGGGCACCAAGGCCAAGGCGAAGAAGGCCGTCTTCCGGGTCCTCACCGACCCCTCGGCCCGTACCAACGCCATGCTCAGCGGGGACGTCGACGGCGGCTACCTGATCCCCACCGAGAGCTACGGCCGCCTGCGCGACAGCGGCCTCGGCACCCTCTACTTCGGCGAGGGCCTCAGCACGGTCAACGTCAACATCACCGACATGAAGGGCCCGCTCGGCGACCTCCGGGTCCGCAAGGCGCTCTCCCTCGCCCTCGACCGGTCCGGATTCGTCAAGGCCGGACTCGGCGGCGCCGGCACCGTCACCTCCTCGCTCACCACCAAGGCCGCCTGGGCCGGAGCCTCCGAGCAGACCCGGAAGGCCGCCTTCGACGCGCTGCCGCCCGCCGCCCAGGACATCGAGAAGGCCAAGGCGCTGATCAAGGAGGCCGGCGCCACCGGCAAGACGCTCACGGTCGCCACCAGCTCCATCGGCCAGGACGTCTCCCTCCTCGCGACCGCCGTACAGGCCGCCGGGACCCGGATCGGGCTGAAGATCAACCTCAAGACCATCGCGCCCAACGCCTTCACGGCGCTCTTCACCGACCCCGAGGCGCGCGAGGGCATCGACATGTTCCCGCTCACCCAGTACGGCTCGATCACCGACCCGCTGGACCTGCTGCAGAACTTCAAGACCGGCGCCTACCTGAACTTCGCCGGCTACAGCGACAAGAGCTACGACGCCCTGGTCGACCAGGCCACCGGCGTCTACCAGCCGCAGCAGCGGATGGAGATCGAGACCAAGCTCCAGAAGCACGCGGCCGAGCAGCTGCTGTGGATCCCGGTCGCCGAGTGGCCCACCGCCGTCTTCCTCAACAAGCGGATCACCGGCGCCCCCACCACCATCGCCTACATGTACTACCCGTGGGCCGCCGACGTGGGGGCCACGGAGTGAGTTTCCTCAGATTCGCCGCACGACGGGTGGCGGAGATGGCCGCCACCCTGCTCGCCGCGTCGTTCGTGGTCTTCGGCGCCATGTACCTGGCGCCGGGGAGCCCGGCCAGCTTCCTGCTCTCGGGACGCTCGGCCTCCCCGGAGGCCCTCGCCGCCATCAACGCCCAGTACCACCTGGACGACCCCTTCTTCGTCCGCTACCTCAGCTGGCTCGGCGACATCGTCCAGGGCGACTTCGGGCGCTCCATCACCTACCGCACCGACGTCTCCCGGCTCCTGGCCGACCGCCTCCCCACCACGCTGCTGCTCGTCCTGATGGCGCTGGTCGTGGTCGCGGTGCTCGGCCTGGTGCTGGGCTGGATCGCCGCCGTCCGCGGCGGCCGCACCGACTCGGCCGTCCTGGTCGGCACCACCCTCGCCGTCGGCACCCCGTCCTTCGTCGCGGCCGTCCTGCTCCAGGGCCTCTTCGCCGTCAACCTCGGCTGGTTCCCCAGCAGCGGCTCCGGCGAGGGTTTCCTCGACCGCGTCTGGCACCTCACCCTGCCCGCGATCGCCCTCGCGCTCTATCTGATCGGCATGCTCGCCCGGGTCACCCGGTCCGCCATGACCGACGCCCTCGACAGCGAGCACGTCACGGTCGCCCGCAGCCGGGGCGTCCCCGAGCGCCAGGTCATCCGCCGCCATGTGTTCCGCAACTCGCTGGGCACCGTCCTCACCACCGGCGGACTGATCGTCTCCACCCTGCTCGTCTGCACCATCCTCGTCGAGACCGCCTTCAGCATCGGCGGCGTCGGCCAGCTCCTGGAACTGTCCACCACGACCAAGGACTTCCCGACCGTCCAGGCCATCTCCCTCATCATCGTGGCCCTGTTCATGGCGGTGAATCTGATCGTCGACCTCGTACTGCCCCTGGTCGACCCGCGGATCACCCTCGGAACGAGGAGTTCCTCCGCATGACCGCCGTCCTGACACGCCGACCGGGCCTCTCCAAGCTCCGCACCGGCCGGTCCCCGCTCCATCTGATCTGCCTGGGCCTCGTCGCCCTCGTCACCGCCGCCGCGCTCCTCGCACCGTGGCTGGTGCCGTACGACCCCAACGCGGTCGACCTCGCCAACGCCCTGGCGGCTCCCTCCCCGGAGCACCTCCTCGGCGTCGACGCCGCCGGCCGCGACACTTTCTCGCGGCTGCTCCTCGGCGCCCGCACCTCGCTCCTCGGTCCCCTCGGGGTCGTGGTCTTCTCCACCGTCGCCGGCGTCGCGGTCGGCATGGCCGCGGGCTGGCGCGGCGGCTGGCTCGACTCCGTCCTGTCGCGCAGCACCGAGCTGGTCTTCGCGTTCCCCGGCATGCTCCTCGCCATCCTGATCATCTCGATCCACGGCGAAGGACTGCTCGCCCCCGTCGTCGCCCTCTCCATCGCCTACCTGCCGTACGTCAGCCGGCTCACCCGCTCGCTCGTCCTGGCCGAACGCGAACGCCCCTACGTCAGCGCCTACCAGGTCCAGGGACACTCGGCCCTCCAGATCTGCCTGCGCCACGTCCTGCCCAACATCGCCCCGGTCGTCCTCGCCCAGTCGACCATCAACTTCGGCTACGCACTGATGGACCTCGCCGGTCTGTCCTTCCTCGGCCTCGGCGTCCCCGCCCTCACCCCCGACTGGGGCCGCATGGTCTTCGACGGCCAGGCCGCCATCCAGCACGGCTACCCGCTGTCGGCGATCCTGCCCTGCGTCTTCATCGTGCTCACCGTCGTCGCCTTCAACGTGGTCGGAGAGCGCTGGGCCGACCGCGTCGCCAGGAGGACCCCATGACACCTACGCACCACCTGCACACCCTCGACGTCCAGGGTCTGCGCATCAGCCTGCCCGGCACCGCCCGCCCCGTCCTCGACGGCGTCGACCTCCACGTCGGCGCCGGCGAGACCGTCGCCCTCGTCGGCGAGTCCGGCTCCGGGAAGACCCTCACCTCGCGCAGCGCCCTGAACCTGCTGCCGCCCGGCGCCGTCGTCGAGGGCGCCGTCCGCGTCCGCGGCGAGGACGTGCTCACGATGAACGCCGACCAGCTGCGCGCCCTGAGCACCGGCACGGTGTCCATGATCTTCCAGGACCCCCGCGCGGCCCTCAACCCCCTGCGCCGCATCGGCGACTTCCTCGTCGAGAGCGTGACCCTGACCGGGAGCATGAGCCGGGCGGACGCCACCGCCCGCGCCGTCGAGCTCCTCAGGGCGGTCGGTCTCGACGAATCCGCCCTGCGCAAGTACCCCGGTCAGGTCTCCGGCGGCATGCTGCAACGCGTCATGATCGCCGCCGCCCTGATGGGCGACCCCGCCCTCGTCCTCGCCGACGAACCCACCACCGCGCTCGACGTCACCACCCAGGCCGAGGTCATCGCCCTCCTGGCCGAACTCCGCGCACGCTTCGGCACCGGCCTGCTGTTCGTCACCCACGACCTCGACCTGGCCGCCGCCATCAGCGACCGCGTCTACGTCATGTACGCCGGACGGATCGCGGAGAGCGGCCCCGCCGAAGCCCTCTTCGCCCGCCCCCGGCACCCCTACACCGCGGCGCTGCTCGCCTCCACCCCCCGCCTGGAAGCCCCGCAGGGAAGGCTCGCCGCCATCGACGGCCAGCCCCCCGACCTCCGGCAGGAACTCGTCGGCTGCCCCTTCGCCGCCCGCTGTCACCTGGCCACCGAGATCTGCGGCCGGCAGGCCCCCGAGCCGCGTCCCGCCCCCGGCAGCCCGCACCACCAGGCCGCCTGCCACCACAGCGACCGCCTCGAAGGGAGCCCCGTCGATGCCCGATAACGTCCTGGAGGCCGTCGGCCTCCACCGCGCCTACGGGAGCGTCCGCGCGGTCGACGACGTGTCCTTCACCCTCCCCGAGGGCGGATCACTCGGCATCGTCGGCGAATCCGGCTCCGGCAAGACCACCACCGCCCGGATCATCGTCGGTCTCGAACAGGCCGACGCCGGAGACGTCCTCGTACGCGGCCAGGCCCGCGGCGCACGGCGGCGCGGCCGGGCCGCGCGCCTGGCCCGGGCCCGCGAGGTCCAGATGGTCTTCCAGGACCCGCTGCTCTCCCTCGACCCGAGGGCCAGCGTCGAACAGGTCCTCCGCGAGACGCTGAGCCTGCACTTCCCCGACGCCGACCACGACCGGCGCGTCCGCGAGCTCCTCGACCAGGTCGGCCTGGGCACCCGCGCCGCCGACGCGCGGCCCCGGCAGCTCTCCGGCGGCCAGCGCCAGCGCGTCGCCATCGCCCGCGCCCTCGCCGTGGAACCGGCCGTCCTCGTCCTGGACGAGGCCGTCGCCGCCCTCGACGTCTCCGTACAGGCGCAGATCCTCAACCTCCTCGCCGACATCCGCGAGGAGACCCGGATCGGCTACCTGTTCATCACCCACGACCTCGGCGTCGTCCGCTGCGTAACCGACGACGTCATCGTGATGCGCCGGGGCCGTGTCGTCGAGGCGGGCCCCACCGCCGAGGTGCTCGCCGCACCCCGACACCCGTACACCCGGCTCCTGTTGGAGTCCGTGCCGCGCCCCGGCTGGGACCCCGAGGCGATCGCCGCCGCGCGCCGGGCGCTCTGAAACCCCCCACGCCGTCGCACACGCACGGTATGCGTGTGCGCGAGGAAAGGCAGGACAGGCATGAGCAATCACACCGCAGGCCGACACGCGAGCCGGGGCCTGAACAGGCGAGGGTTCCTCGTCGCCGCCGGAGCGGTCGCCGTGGGCGGCGCCCTCGCGACGACCCTCCCCGAGAAGGCCGACGCGGCCGGGGGGACCTTCCGCGTACCGGTCGAGGACGTCCGCCACACCCGTACGTGGATGGCGTGGCCGGACAGCACCGCGATCTGGCCCGGCAAACTGAGCGGCGTACAGGCCGACATCGCGCGGATCGCCCGGACGATCGCGAAGTACGAGCCGGTCGTCATGTGTGCCAACCCCGGGAGCGCCGCCAAGGCCCGCTCGATGTGCGGATCGACGGTCACCGTCATCAGCTCCATCCCGGTCGACGACTGCTGGATGCGCGACACCGGCCCCGTCTTCCGCACCGACGGCCGCGGCGGGCTCGACGCCGTCGGCCTCAACTTCAACGGCTGGGGCGACAAGCAGGCCCACCGCAAGGACGCCCGTGTCGCCGAGCGGATCGCCGGCTATGTGGGCGTGCCGATCACCTACGCCGACCTGGTCGGCGAGGGCGGCGCCATCGAGCAGGACGGCGCAGGCACTCTGATGGCCACCCGCAGCAGCCTCGTCAACCGCAACCGCAACCCCGGGATGTCGGAGCGCGAGCTGGAGAGGGCGATGTGCGACGCGTACGGCTCGTCCAAGGTCATCTGGTTCGACGGCGTCTACGGCCAGGACATCACCGACGACCACGTCGACGCGACCTCTCGCTTCCTCGCCCCCGGCGAGGCCCTCGTCCAGATGCCCGTCGCCGGCGACAACGACGCCTACGCCCGTGACGCCCGCCGACAGTACGGCACCCTGTCCGTCTCGACGACCTCCGCGGGCCGCGCGATGGACGTGATACGCCTCCAGGGCCCGGACTACAACCGGATCCGCTCCACCGACCAGGGCTTCCTCGCCTCCTACGCCAACTTCTACCTCTGCAACGACGCCGTCATCTCCGCCCAGTTCGGCGACAAGAGGGCCGACGAGGCCGCCCGGGCGACCCTGTCGCGCCTCTACCCCGACCGGTACATCGAGCAGCTCGACATCGACCGCCTCGGCACGGGCGGCGGGGGCATCCACTGCGTCACCCAGCAGCAGCCCGTCGCCTGACACACCACCGACTGAAATTTCCGTCAGAGAGTTCTGTCTCGGCCATTGACTGAAATTTAAGTCAGTCCTTAATGTGAGCGCACCGTACAGCGTCGGCGGGTCACGCGGGCGCTGTACCGATTCCTGGACGCATCCCTGAACAGGAGCCCACATGGGGCCAGTTGTCTCGCAGACGCATGATTCCGCAGCGCAGCACGCGGGTATCGAACAGCATTCGATCGACTGGGTGCCCCTCTCGGAACGGCACGGCAAACCCTCGAACGTCGGGGCCATCTGGTTCGTCGGCAGCCTCAACCTCACGGGTCTGGCCACCGGCGTCGTGACGCTCTCCATGGGGGCCTCGCTCGTCTGGACGGTGATCGCCACCGTCCTCGGCTCGCTCTTCGGAACGTTCTTCATGGCGTTCCACTCGGCCCAGGGTCCCCAGCTGGGCCTGCCCCAACTGGTCCAGTCCCGGGCCCAGTTCGGCTACCTGGGCGCCGCGCTCACCGTCTGGGTCTTCGCCCTGGTCAACTACGTGGCCTTCAACACCTCGGACGCCCTGCTCTCCGGCCAGGCCATGAACCTGCTCACCGGGATCCCCAACACCGCCGGCTATCTGCTGGCCGCCGGGGTGGCGACGGTGATCGCCCTCTTCGGGTACGAGTGGATCCACAAGCTCAACAAGTGGCTCACCTGGCCCTTCGTCGTCGTCACCGCGGCGATCACCGCGGCCGCCCTCTTCGGCGGCGGCCTGCCGGACGGCGTCTGGACGCCCGGCCCCTTCGAACTCGCCCCCTTCATGCTGGTGTTCGTCTTCGTCGCCGGATTCCAGCTGGGCTGGGCGCCGTACGTCTCGGACTACTCGCGCTACCTCAGACCCGACGTCCCCGTCCGCAGCACCTTCTGGTGGACCTACCTGCCGAGCGCGATCTCCGGCATCTGGGTCTTCGTCCTCGGCGCCGTGGTCTCGGCCGGCGCCCCCGAGGGCACCGACCCGGTCACCGCCCTGAAGCTGTCCGCCGACCGGCTGTTCGACGGCTTCGGAACGATCGCCGTGATCGTCCTGCTGGTGGGGCTGCTCTCCATCATGGCGATCAACCAGTACGGCGGCAGCCTCACGATGATCTCCATCGTCGACTCGTTCCGGCCGGTCAAGCCGACGCGGACGATCCGCGTCGCGACGATCGGCATCATGCTGGCGGCCGTCGGCACGGTCTCCACCCTGGTCGGCATCGACCAGTTCAACTGGTTCTTCGCGAACGTGGTCGTGGTCCTCACGTACCTGTTCATCCCGTGGACGGCCATCAACCTGGTCGACTTCTTCTTCGTCCGACGTGGCCAGTACGTCGTCAAGGAGATCTTCAACCCGCGCGGCATATACGGCCGTTGGGGATGGCGAGGAAACCTCGCCTACCTGATCGGGCTGGTCTGCATGGCCCCCTTCATGGTCATCACCGGCCTCTACGTCGGGCCCGTCGCGAAGCTCCTCGGCGGCGTCGACTGCTCCGTCTTCGTCGGCCTGCCGGTGGCGGGCGCCCTCTACTGGGCCTTCGCCCGAAGCCTCGATCTGACCACCGAACGCCGGCTGGTCCGGGAGGAGGGACTACTGGAAGACCTGCACTGAGCGACCCCGCGCCCGCACGTACAGAACTCTTTGCGAGAAGGAGCACCACGTGAACACAGAGCACGACGGCGTACGCCCCGGCATCAGCCGCAGAACCCTCCTGGCCCGGACCGGAGCGGCCGCCGCCGCCCTGGCGGTGGGACCGGTCATAGGCGGCATCCAGCCGGCCATGGCCGCATCCTGGCGGGTCCCCGGCGAGGACGCCCCGCACAAGAGGACCTGGATGGCCTGGCCGTCCAGCTCCACGATCTGGGGCAGCCTGCTGTCCAAGATCCAGGCGGACATCGCCAAGCTGGCCAAGGAGGTCGCCAAGTACGAGCCGGTGATCATGTGTGCGGACGGCTCGTCGGCCGCCTCGCAGGCCCGGGCGGCCTGCGGGTCCACCGTCACGGTGATCAGCTCCATCCCGGTCTCGGACTGCTGGATGCGGGACACCGGCCCGCTGTTCCGTGTCGACGGAGCCGGCGGCCTCGACTCCTTCGGCCTGAACTTCAACGCCTGGGGCGAGAACGCCACGACCTTCTACGGCCTGCCCTACTCGGCCTACTCCAAGGACCGCGTGCTCGCCGGCCGGGTCGCCGCCTACTCGGGCGTCGGCTTCTCGAAGTCGTCCGTGGTCGGCGAGGGCGGTGGCATCGAGTACGACGGCGACGGCACGCTCATGGCGACCGAGAGCTGCTGGCTCAACAGCAACCGCAACCCCGGCAAGTCGCGCAGTCAGGTCGAGGCGGAGCTGCTGGCCCGCTTCGGCGCCACCAAGATGATCTGGCTGCCCGGCGTCACCGGCTATGACGTCACCGACGGGCACATCGACGGCACCGCCCGCTACATCAAGCCCGGTGTGGTGATGGTGCAGCTCGCCGGCGACGTACGGCCGGACGTCTGGACCGCCAACGCCCAGGCCATGTACAACGTCCTGTCCAACGCGACCGACGCCAGGGGCCGCAGGCTCCAGGTCCTCACCATCGAGGGTCCCGACACCCTGCCCCGTATCCCCTCGGGCAAGCGCGCGGACTTCCTCAGCTCCTACATGAACTGGACGGTGACCAACTCGGCCATCATCACCACCCAGTTCGGCGACACCGCCAAGGACGCGGCGGCCAAGGCGGCGATCTCCGCCGCCTACGGCAGGCCCGTCGTCCAGCTCAACCTGGACAACCTCTACGGCAACGGCGGCGGTGGCGCGCACTGCGTCACGATGCAGGAACCCAACCGCTGAGCCAACGGAAAGAACCGGACCGGGTCTCGTCGGACGAGGCCCGGTCCGGCCGTTGTTCACCGAACCACGCGTTACTTACCGAGCCACGCGTTGTGGATCGTCAGCGTGGACGCGTTGCCCTGCTTGTCCTTGACCTCGGCGAGGAGCGAGACGCCCTTGTCCTTCGCGGGGTTCTTCACGGAGATCCTGCCGTTCCCCACCGTCACCCGCTGCCAGGTCTTCCCGTCGTCGTAGCTCACGGACACCGCGAGCGACCCGAGGTTCTTCCCGGCCGCAGCGCCCTGCACGGTCACCGGGACGGAGACCGTCGCGCCGGCCGGAGCGCGCGAGGTGATGTCGACGGGGGCCGCGAAGCGGACCGTCGACACCGGAAGCGCGGTGGTGGCGGCGACCTGCTTCGAGCGGAACGTGAAGCCGGCGTCGACACGGGTGGAGGTCGCCGCGACCGTCGCCGAGCGCTCCACGGAGGTCGTCAGCCGGTACTCGGCATCGGAGGCGTCGACCGTGAAGGGCATCTCGCCGGTCAGCGGGTCGTCGTTCTCGGCGACCTTGACGCCGTCGCGGTACAGCGACGTCTTGGCCGAGGTGAGCCTCGTGAGACCCGTGTGGCCCCCGCCGTCGGCGAACAGCGACAGGGCGCCGACGATCTGCTGCTCACCGGTGTCCGGGTCGGGCGCGGTGCGGAAGACACCCGACTTCTCGCCCAGAAGCGGGCCGAAGACGCCCGTGTTGAACGTCTCCCGGTACGTCTTGCCGGCCACATAGGTCTTCGGCCGGACCATCTCGTACGAGCCCTCGTAGGCCCGGTAGCCCTGCTCGTCGGGCTCGCCGAACTGGTGGAACCTGGTCAGCCAGGAGACACCGTCGGCGGTGGAGACGAGGAGGGTGCGGATCCCGGGCGCCGCCTGGTACGGGGAGAACGCGTTGCCCTCCGGAGCACCCGGCAGACGGGGGTGGGGGAAGACGAGCGTGCTCTTCCCGGGTGCGGAGGCGCCGAGACCGACCTTGACCGCGGCCAGCTCGTTCGCCTTCACGTGCTTGGTGTAGCCGGTCGCGACCTTGCTCGTCTTGCCGCCGAAGGCCACCGCGTACTGGGTGGTGGCGTCCTTGACGAAGTGCGCGTCCCAGGTCTGCAGGAGCGAGCCGTCGGTGACGGCCGGGCCCAGGTGGGCGGTGCGGAAGCCGGTGAAGCTGTCGAGGACCCAGCCGTTGCCGTAGCGACCGCCCTCATTGGCGACCTCGTAGTACGTTCCGGCGGAGTCCGCCGTGTCGTCGCCGGGCACGGTCAGGGCCACCGGCTTGGTGGTGCGCGCGTCGGCGGTGAGCGCGACGGGGCCGGAGATCTCCAGCTTCGGCTGGGCGATCCAGTCGGTGCCCTTGGTGTAGTCCGACGGGTCCTGGTAGACGGCCGTGCTGAAGGTGTACGAACCCTTGGGCACACGGATCGTCCGGACGCCCGGCTCGTTGTCGACGCGGGCGTTGAACCCCTTGGCGCCGCCGCCGATGCCGGTCAGGGTGTTGGAGAAGTTCACGGCGTCCGTGCCGTCGCGGCCGATGGTCCGGACCGTGATGTCGTAGGACTCCGCCTCGCGGACGGCGACCGCAGCCGTGCGGACGGACTGGCCCGCGCCGGTGGCGGTGACATAGCCCGAGTAGGTGCCGTCGGCGTCGCCGATCCTGGTGTCGGCGATCAGGTCGACCTCGGCCCTGCCACCGGCGGGCACGGTCACCTTGGTGGCGCCGAGCGAGAAGAACCCGGCCGGGGCCGGCTTGCCCGTCGGGTCCAGCGTGGCCACCGAAAGGTCGAGGGTGACGTCGCTGGTCCCGAGGTTGCGGTAGCCGACCTTCTTGGTGACGAGCGGGTCGTCGGCGTGGGGCCACTGGGCCTCGCCGAAGGTCAGCGAGACCGGATCGGCGATCACGCTCTGGGCCAGCGCCCTGTCGACCTGGACGCGGCCCGAACCCTGCTGGAAGGCGGTGTAGTCGCCGCCCTTGGTGGACGCGATCAGCGCACCCTTGAGCTCGGTCGACTTCCAGCCCGGATTCCGCTGCTTCAGGATCGCCGCCGCGCCGGCCACGTGCGGGGTGGCCATCGACGTGCCGTCGATCTGCAGGTAGCCCGGGGCCGGGTGCGGGGTGCCGGGGCGCTTGTCGATCGCGCTGCCGGGGGCGGCGGCCGCGGTGATGGCCACGCCGGGCGCGGTCACGTCCGGCTTGATGGCACCGTCGCCGGCGCGCGGGCCGATGCTGGAGAAGGCCGCCAGCTTGTCGTCCTTGTCGACCGCACCGACGGTCAGCGCGGCGTCCGCACTGCCCGGCGAACCCACGGTCTCAGCGCCGTACTTGCCGTCGTTGCCCGCCGCGACGGCGAACAGGATCCCCTTCTCGGCGGTCAGCCTGTTCACCGTCGCCTCCACCGGGTCGACGCCGGGGGTGTCACCACTGCCGAGGCTGAGGTTCACCACGTCCGCGCCTTCGGCGGCGGCCCACTCCATGCCGGCGATGACGGCGGAGTCGTCCCCGTAGCCCTCGTCGTCGAGGACCTTCCCGCTGATCACCTTGGCGCCGGGGGCGACGCCCTTGTACGCACCGCCGGACTTGGCACCCGTACCCACGGCGATCGACGCGACGTGCGTGCCGTGCCCGACACGGTCCACGGCGTCGGGAGAGGAGGAGAAGTTCTTCTCGCCGACGACCTGGGTACTCAGGTCCTCGTGGGTCTTGTCGACACCGGTGTCGAGGACGGCGATCTTGACGCCGCTGCCGTCGTACCCGGACTCCCACGCCTTGTCGGCGCCTATCTGCCGGACGCTGCGGTCCAGGCTCGCCTTGCGGACCCCGTCCAGCCATACCTTGCCGATGCCGGAGGCAGTGGCGCGCAGGCCGCTCGGCCGCGGGTTCGTCAGCGCCTCCCACACCCTGGCCACGTCGTCCTCCGGCGTACGGAGGGCTTCGGCGTTGAGGGTGGGGAACGTGCGCCGCAGCTGGGTGTCGCCGGCCGAACGCACCTCGGCCCGCGCGGAGTCGGCACCGCCGTCGTACTGCACGATCAGCTTGAGCCCGTCGCGGTGGCTCCTGCGCAGCAGCGGGTCGGCGAGCTCCTCGACGTCGAAGAGCCGCTGGTCCAGCTTGCCCGCGGAGATCAGGCGCTGCGCGTCGCTGGGCACCACTAGCGTGTGGCCATCGGTGCGTTGTACCTGTACGGGTATGTGTTCACGGCCCTTGGCGGGCTCGAAGCCCACCATCCGGCCCTTGGCGTCGACCACCAGCCGGTCGCCCGTGATGAGCCGGATCCGCTGGTCGCCGCCGAGGCGCGGGGTGTCCGGTGTGGCCGTCGTGTGGGCGGCGATCGCCGTCATCGGGCCGGTCATGCCTGCCACGAGGGCCACCGAAGTGGCCGCCGCGACGGTGAGGGCGCGTGCTCTGTGCACTCGTGCGCGCAAGTCTCCCCCAGGAGATAGGGATGAAGTGGAGTGGTCGTCTCCAGCCGGGCGTACTCCGCCCGCCGCTGGTCAGCGCAGTATGTGAAGCGAGCGGGACGTGATCAACGGCAGTCCACGGGACGGGGGTTGATCCGCGCATGTTCAGGCCATCCTGAGGTCGCCCAGTTCGATGGGGCGACGATGACCGTGTGACGGCTGTGTGACACCCGCGCGATGCTTCCGCGACAGCGCCGCACGACGGCCCGCAGGATCGCGCTCCGGGCCAGGCCCCGCATGCTTTCCGGGGCCGGCACCAGGCCGGACGGACCGCGCTCCTCCGAATGGCCCGTTTCCGCACCCCGGCGGAACGATCCTCCATCCGGCCCAAGGGACCGCCCCCGACGGGCCCTTTCGCCTGTCGCCCGACGCCGGATGCGGAGACGGGAATTCACGCCGCAATACCGCTGTACCTCAGCAGCGCGCAAGCGGTTCGACCGAGAAAATCCGTTTCGGCACACTAGACTGACGGGCTGTTTGGCGCTGGATCGGAACAACCCGGGCAGACCCGGGCTCCACCGGCGACCCGGACCATTCCGGGAGCGACACGCGAGGGCCGATGTCAGCCACACCCGAGCTCGGCGAACTCACTCAGCCCGACGACGCGGAGACGTACGAGGACTCCGGCAAAGCGGCCCGGTTCTCCGCCGGACCCGCCGCCCCGCCCCGTACGCTCGTCGACATCCTCGACGCGACCGTCCGGGCGTACCCCGACGAACCCGCCCTCGACGACGGCACCACCCAGCTCACCTACCGCGCCCTCGCGGCCGAGGTCGAGCGCCGGCGCCGCGCCCTCGCCGAGGCCGGGGTCGGACTCGGCGACCGGGTCGGCGTCCGCGTACCCTCCGGGACCAACGAGCTGTACGTCGCCGTCCTCGCCGTCCTCGCCGCCGGGGCCGCCTACGTGCCGGTCGACGCCGAGGACCCGGACGAGCGGGCCGAACTCGTCTTCGGCGAGGCGGGCGTGCGCGCGGTGCTCGGCGCCGGACAGTCCGTCGACATCACCCGGCAACCGGAGCCCGGCCACGCCCCCGCCGCCCGCCCCGGACCCGAGCACGACGCGTGGATCATCTTCACCTCCGGCTCCACCGGCCTGCCCAAGGGCGTCGCCGTCGGCCACCGCAGTGCCGCCGCCTTCGTCGACGCCGAGGCCGCGCTCTTCCTCACGGAGGAACCGATCGGACCCGGCGACCGGGTCATGGCCGGACTCTCGGTCGCCTTCGACGCCTCCTGCGAGGAGATGTGGCTGGCCTGGCGCCACGGCGCCTGCCTCGTGCCCGTCCCGCGCTCCCAGGTGCGCAGCGGCGCCGACCTCGGCCCCTGGCTGGTGGAGCAGGAGATCACCGTCGTCTCCACCGTGCCGACCCTGGCCGCGCTCTGGGACCCCGAGGACCTCGGCGAGGTCCGGCTGCTGATCTTCGGCGGCGAGGCCTGCCCGCCCGAACTGACCCAGCGACTCGTCACCGAGGGCCGCGAGGTCTGGAACACGTACGGCCCCACCGAGGCCACCGTCGTCGCCTGCGCCTCGCTCCTGACCGGTGAGGAACCGATCCGCATCGGCCTCCCGCTCGACGGGTGGGAACTGGCCGTGGTCGACGAGTCCGGCGAGCCCGTGCCCATGGGCGGCAGCGGCCAGCTCGTCATCGGCGGCGTCGGCCTCGCCCGCTACCTCGACCCCGGGAAGGACGCCGAGAAGTACGCCCCGCTCGCCTCCCTCGGCTGGCAGCGCGCCTACCGCAGCGGCGACCTCGTCCGCGCGGAACCCGAAGGGCTCGTCTTCCTCGGCCGCGCCGACGAACAGATCAAGCTCGGCGGCCGGCGCATCGAACTGGGCGAGGTGGACGCCGCACTCCAGGCCCTGCCCGGCGTCGCCGGCGCGGCCGCCGCCGTCCGCACCGCGCGCGGCGGCAACCAGCTCCTCGTCGGCTACCTCGTCACCCAGGACGCCTGGGACCACACCGCGGCCGTCGAGCGGCTGCGCGCCGAACTGCCCGCCGCCCTCGTACCGCTCCTCGCACCGGTCGACGAGCTGCCGACCCGCACCTCCGGCAAGGTGGACCGGGACGCGCTGCCCTGGCCACTGCCCGACCTGGAGTCCACCGGCACCGTCGAGCAGCTCTACGGCACCGAGGCCTGGCTCGCCGAGCAGTGGAGCGAGACCCTGGGCGTGACCGTCACCGGCGCCGCCGACGACTTCTTCGCCATCGGCGGCAACAGCCTCGCCGCCGCCCAGCTCACCACCCGGCTGCGCACCCGCTACCCCGCCGCGGCCGTGGTCGACATCTACCAGCAGCCCACCCTGCGCAAGCTCGCCCGGCGCCTGGAGAAGTCCGTCCAGGACGACACCGCGACCCGGACCGTCGCACCCGTCCCGCTCCGCACCCAGGTGATGCAGTCGATCCTGCTGCTCCCGCTGTTCACCCTGGTCGGCCTGCGGTGGTCGGTGGCACTCCTCGCCCTGGGCAATGTCCTCCACCGGTTCGGTCCCTACCCGTGGGCCCCCACCGCCTCGTGGTGGCTCGTCGCCGCCGGCGCGGTCCTCTTCTACAGCCCGCCGGGCCGGCTGGCCCTCGCGGCCGGCGGCGCCCGCCTCCTGCTGCGCGGGGTCCGGCCGGGACGTCACCCGCGTGGCGGAAGCGTCCACCTCCGGCTGTGGACGGCCGAACGACTCGCCGACCACGTCGGCGCGACCTCCCTCACCGGCTCCTGGCTGGAGCGCTACGCCCGGGCCCTCGGCGCCAAGGTCGGCCCCGACGTCGACCTGCACTCCCTGCCTCCCGTGACCGGCATGCTCAAACTCGGCCGCGGCTGCGCCGTCGAGTCCGAGGTGGACCTCTCCGGTCACTGGCTGGACGGGGACCGGCTGGAGATCGGCCCGGTCAAGGTCGGCGCGGGCGCGGTCGTCGGCACCCGCAGCATGCTCTTCCCCGGCGCACGGGTCGGCAAGCGGGCCCAGGTGGCCCCCGGATCCGCCGTGGCCGGACAGATCCCGACCGGCCAGCGCTGGGCCGGGGCACCCGCCGTCAAGCTCGGCAAGGCCAAGCGCAACTGGCCCGAGGAGCGCCCGCCGCGTGCCGTCCGCTGGCGCGCCATGTACGGAGCGACCGGCCTGTGCCTCACGGCCCTGCCCGTACTCTCCGCCCTGCCGGCGCTGCTGGTCGTCAGCCTGTTCGTGCCCGCCGACGCCGGTCTCGCCGAGGCCCTGCGCGGCGCGCTGGTCGCCGTCGTGCCCGGAGCCCTCGCCTTCGGCCTCGCCTACGCGCTGCTGCTGCTCGTCTCCGTCCGTCTGCTCAGTCTCGGGCTGCGGACCGGGACCCACCCGACGCACAGCCGGGTCGGCTGGCAGGCGTGGACCGTCACCCAGCTGATGGACCGCTCCAGGGAGACCCTGTTCCCGCTGTACGCCGGGCTGATCACTCCCGTCTGGCTCCGGCTGCTCGGCATGCGCATCGGCCGGGGCGCCGAGGTGTCCACGGTGCTCGCGCTCCCGAGCCTGACGACCGTCGGCGACGGCGCGTTCCTCGCCGACGACACCCTGACCGCCCCCTTCGAACTGGGCGGCGGCTGGGTCCGCATCGGACACTCCGAGATCGGCCGCCGGGCGTTCCTCGGCAACTCCGGAATGACCGCACCGGGCCGCAGCGTGCCCGACGACGGGCTGGTCGGCGTCCTGTCCGCCACCCCGAAGAAGGCCAAGAAGGGCAGCTCCTATCTGGGCCTGCCGCCGGTCAAACTGCCGCGATCCACCGCCGACACGGACCGGAGCCGCACCTACGACCCGCCCGCGCGCCTGCTGTGGGCCCGGGGCCTGGTGGAGCTGTGCCGGCTCGTCCCGGTGTTCTGCTCGGCCGCGCTCGCCGTCCTGACCGTGGGCGCGCTGTGCGCCCTGGCCGCGACGACCGGGATCGGGGCCGTCGGGGCCGCGCTGCTGTCCGGGGCGGTCCTGCTCGCCGCCGGGGCGACCGCAGCGGTGGTCTCCGTGGCCGCGAAATGGCTCCTCGTGGGCCGCCACCGGACGGGGGAGCACCCGCTGTGGAGCGGCTTCGTGTGGCGCAACGAACTGGCCGACACGTTCGTCGAGGTCCTGGCCGTGCCCTGGCTGGCCGGATCGGTGCCCGGGACCCCGCTCCTCGCCCTCTGGCTGCGCGGCCTCGGCGCCCGGATCGGCCGGGGCGTGTGGTGCGAGAGCTACTGGCTGCCCGAGACGGACCTGGTCACCCTGGGCGACGCCGTCACCGTGAACCGCGGCTGTGTGTTGCAGACTCACCTCTTCCACGACCGGATCTTGAGGACGGATACTGTGGTCCTCCGCGAGGGCGCCACCCTGGGCCCGGGCGGAATCGTTCTGCCCGGAAGCACGGTCGGGGCCCGCAGCACGCTGGGGCCCGCCTCTCTCGTGATGGCCGGGGAAACCGTCCCCGCCGACACCCGCTGGCTGGGCAATCCGATCGAGGCGTGGCGGTCCTGAAAGGGCCACGGCGTACGAGAACAGGGCAGGGAGCGGAAGCGGCAGTGAGCGGCCAGAGGACAACGGAGTCGGACCCGTACTTTCCGGCCAACGGCGACCCCCGATACCGCGTCCACCGGTACGAGATCGCCCTGGACTACCGCCCCGGCCCCAACCGGCTCGCCGGCACGGCCAGGCTCAGCGCGATCGTCGGCCGGGCGCCGCTCACCGAGTTCGCCCTCAACCTCGCCGAGTTCAAGGTCGGCCGGATCCAGGTGAACGGCCGCGCGCCCCACTACACCCACCGGGGCGGCAGGCTGCGCGTCCGACCGGCCAAGCCGCTCCCCGCCGGCGCCGCCTTCACCGTCGAGGTGCACTGGTCGGGCAACCCCAAGCCGGTCCGCAGCCCCTGGGGCGGCCTCGGCTGGGAGGAGCTCACCGACGGAGCGCTCGTCGCGAGCCAGCCGGTCGGCGCGCCCTCCTGGTACCCGTGCAACGACAGGCCCGCCGACAAGGCCTCGTACCAGATCTCGGTCAACACCCCCTCCGCGTACACGGTCGTGGCCGGCGGCCGGCTGCTGACCCGGACGACGAAGGCCTCCACGACCACCTGGGTGTACGAGCAGGCCGCGCCGACCTCCAGCTATCTGGTCGGCCTGTCCATCGGCATGTACCAGACGGTGCTGCTCGCCGAGCCCGGGCTCGGCGGTGTCCCGCAGACCGCCCACGTCCCGGCGCACCTCCTGCCGAAGTTCTCCCGTGACTTCGCCCGTCAGCCGGCGATGATGCGCACCTTCGAGGAGCTCTTCGGCCCCTACCCCCTCGGCGAGTACGCGGTCGTCATCGCCGACGAGGAGCTGGACGTGCCGGTGGAGGCCCAGGGCCTCTCCCTCTTCGGCTCCAACCACGTGGACGGCGTGCGGGGTTCGGAACGGCTCATCGCCCATGAGCTCGCGCACCAGTGGTTCGGCAACAGCGTCACCATCGGCGACTGGCGGCACATCTGGCTGAACGAGGGCTTCGCGAAGTACGCCGAATGGCTCTGGTCGGAGCACTCCGGAGGCCGCCCCGCGCAGGAGCTGGCGACCACCGCACACCGGCTGCTGGCGACACAGCCGCAGGACCTGGTCCTCGCCGACCCCGGCCGCAAGCTCATGTTCGACGACCGCCTCTACGAGCGCGGAGGCCTCACGGTGCACGCGATCCGCTGCGCACTGGGCGACGGACCGTTCTTCCGGATGCTGCGCGAATGGGCCACGTCCCACCGCCACGGCGTGGTGACCACCGCGGGCTTCGCCGCCCATGTGGCCCGCTACGCCACCGAGCCGGTGGACGGCCTGCTCGCGTCCTGGCTCCACGAGGGCTCGCTCCCTCCGCTGCCCACCCCGTAGGAGTACGCTCCCTGGCGTGATCGAGATCATCTTCGGGCCCGACGATCTGACGCGCATACGCTTCGCCCGCTCCCCGCTCGAGGAGCTCGTGCACAGCGTGCCCGTGCTCGCCGGCACCCGCCGGCCCGTGGTGCACCGGCCCTGGCTGGAGTTCGCGACCGGCCGGGTACGCGGCCTCGACCTGCGGGTCCTGCTGGCGCTCGCCCAAGGCCCGCGTGTCGTCCCGGACTTCCTCGCGCCGCCGCCGGCGGCGATGACCGGCGAGTTCCGCGACGAGCTGGACGCGATCGCCGCGACACCCGCCGCCACGGTGCGCACCGCGCTCGACGAACTGGGCGCAGGGGACCTCCTCCCCGCCGTCCTGCGCCCGCTGTACGAGGACCCGGAGCGGGAACTGCCAGGTCTCGTGGACACGATGGCCGCCTACTGGCGGGCCGCCGTCGAGCCGGTCTGGCCGCGGCTGCGAGCCCTGAACGACGCCGACATCGCGCATCGGGCGGGACAGCTCACCACGGGCGGCCTCGCCAAGGTCTTCGACGACCTCCACCCCGAGGCGCGCTACGAGGTCGACCGGCTCCTCATCGACAAACCCCTCCACTCGGCACGCCGTTCGTCGGACGGCACGGGTCTGCTGCTCGTCCCCTGCGTCTTCGCCTGGCCGCGGCTGCTGGTCCTGCACAACGAGCCGTACCAGCCGACGCTCACGTACTCGCCGCGCGGGATCGGCCGGCTGTGGACGGACGAGACGTCGGGGGAGACGGAGCAGCCGCTCGCCGAGCTCATCGGACGCAGCCGGGCCGCGCTCCTCGCCCACCTCGATCTGCCGTTGTCCACGAGCCAGCTCGCGGCCTATCTGGACCTGACCTCGGCCGCGGTGTCCCAGCACCTTTCGGTACTGCGGCGCTGCAGCCTCGTCACCTCGCGCCGCTCGGGGCGCTGGATGCTGCACCAACGGACCCCGCTGGCAGGCGAATTGCTGGGCGCTCCCGCACGGCACGCGGCGGCCCCGAAGCCGTAGCCGTAGCCAGGCCTCGGGGCCGCCCCCGGGTTTCGCCATATCCCTGTGGACCCCCGTCCCTCAGGGATCAGGCGAAGTAGATGCCCTTGGGGTCGACGGCGGACCAGCCGGATCCGGCACCGACGCCCGCGGCCCAGCTCGTGTGACCGCTGCCGGAGCCGTTGTTCGGGAAGTACTTCAGGGCGTCACCGGACTTGTGGACGAGGTCGGCGCGGTTGTCGCCGGTGATGTCGGCGAACCAGATCGCCGACGGGTCGTGGCCGGACCAGCCGGCACCGGTGAAGTACACCGTGCCGTACGGCCAACCACCCCCGCCGCCTGTGGTGTTGGGTGCGACCATGAACTGGTCGCCGAACCGCTCGATGCGCTCGGCGCGCTGGTCGCCGTTGAGGTCGGCGAACCAGATCGCCCGGGGGTTGTGGCCGCCGTAGCCGTAACCGACGGTCACCGGGGCGGCCCAGCTCTTGCCGTCGCCGAGGTTGCGGAAGTAGCGGAGCACGTCACCGCTCCGCTGGATGAGGTCGGCCTTCCGGTCGCCGTCGATGTCCGCGAACCAGATCGCCGACGGGTCGTGGCCGGACCAGCCGCCGCCGGTGCGGAAGTCACCGGTCCAGGGGTTGGAGCCGAATGAGGCCCCATTGTGGTACCAGGCGCGGAAGCTGTCACCGGACAGCTGGACGAGGTCCTTGTGCCCTTCGCCGTCGAGGTCGGCGAAGTAGACGGTGCGCGGGTCGACCCCGCCCCAGCCGCTGCCGTGGACCGTGCTCTCTCCCCAAGGCCAACTCCGGTCCTGGCCCTTGGTGTTCTTCCAGATGCGGAAGGAGTCGCCCTCCTTCGCCACCAGCTCGGCGCGCTCGTCGCCGGTGAAGGAGGATCCGGTGAGAATCAGCGGCGCGGCGGTGGCCGGCGCCGTGGTCCCGGCGATCCCGAGCGCGAGCGCGGTCAGGCCGAGGGCGAGCGCCTTCAGGCCCCGGAACGCCCTGGTGGGGCGGGCGGCCGTCAAGTGCGTCGCGGCGGCGGTGGTCATGCTGGTCATGGCCGTCCTCACGGTGGAAGGTGGTGTGGGTCTCGGCACCCGTCGCCGGGTGCCGAGATGAACCTTCCGCCTTGCGCGCCGGCCCCGACCACGATTTCGTCACCGCTTAATCGGAGCCGGGGCGAAGGTACGGAAACCCAGCGGGTGCCCTACCGCGTCACGCGATCTCGACGAGGAGGTCGCCGCCTTCCACCTGCTGGATCCTGGTGATGGCCAGGCGCGAGACCCGACCGCTGCGCGTGGCGGTGATCGAGGCCTCCATCTTCATGGCCTCGATCGTCGCCACCGTCGCACCGGCCTCGACCTCGTCGCCCTCGGCGACGGCCAGCGTGACCACGCCGGCGAACGGCGCGGCGACATGACCGGGGTCGGACCTGTCGGCCTTCTCCGTCACCGGGAGGTCGGCCGCCGCCGCGTTGTCACGCACCTGGATCGGCCGCAGCTGGCCGTTCAGGGTGGAGAGGACGGTCCGCATGCCGCGCTCGTCGGCCTCGCCGATGGCCTCCAGCTCGATGAGCAGCCGCACGCCGGGACCGAAGTCGACGGCGTACTCCTTCCCGGGCAGCAGCCCGTAGAAGAAGTCCTTGCTGTCGAGCACGCTGGTGTCGCCGTACGCCTGGCGGTGTGTCTCGTACGCCTTCGTCGGGCCGGGGAAGAGGAGGCGGTTCAGCGTCGCGCGGCGGTCCTTGGCCAGCCCGGTGCGGTCCTCCGCGGTCAGTTCCCGCATCGGCTTGGGGGCGGGGCGGCCCTCAAGCGCCTTGGTGCGGAAGGGCTCCGGCCAGCCGCCGGGCGGTGTGCCCAGCTCGCCGTGCAGGAAGCCGATGACCGAGTCGGGGATGTCGAAGCGGTTCGGCGCGGCCTCGAAGTCCTCGGGCGCCACCCCGGCGCCCACCAGGTGCAGGGCGAGGTCGCCCACCACCTTCGACGACGGCGTGACCTTCACCAGCCGGCCCAGCATCCGGTCCGCGGCGGCGTACGTCGACTCGACGTCCTCGAAACGGTCGCCGAGTCCGAGCGCGACGGCCTGCGTACGCAGGTTGGAGAGCTGACCGCCGGGGATCTCGTGGTGGTACACGCGCCCGGTCGGCGAGTCCAGACCCGCCTCGAAGGGGGCGTAGATCTTGCGGACGCTCTCCCAGTACGGCTCCAGGTCACCGACCGCCTGGAGGTCGAGGCCGGTGGGCCGCTCGGAGTGGTCGGTCGCGGCGACGATCGCCGACAGCGACGGCTGCGAGGTGGTGCCCGCCATGGAGGCCACCGCGCCGTCCACCGCGTCCGCCCCGGCCTGGATCGCGGCGAGGTAGGTGGCGAGCTGGCCGCCCGCGGTGTCGTGGGTGTGGAGGTGCACCGGCAGGTCGAACTCCCTGCGCAGCGCGGAGACCAGCTTGGCCGCGGCGGGGGCGCGCAGCAGACCGGCCATGTCCTTGACCGCCAGCACGTGCGCCCCGGCGGCCACGATCTTCTCGGCGAGCCGCAGGTAGTAGTCGAGGGTGTACAGCTTCTCCGCCGGGTCGGAGAGGTCGGAGGTGTAGCAGAGCGCGACCTCGGCCACCGCCGTCCCGGTCGCCCGGACGGCGTCGATGGCGGGCCGCATCTGGTCGACGTCGTTGAGCGCGTCGAAGATCCGGAAGATGTCGATGCCGGTCGCCGCGGCCTCCTGCACGAAGGCGTCGGTCACCTCGGTCGGGTACGGCGTGTACCCCACGGTGTTACGGCCCCGCAGCAGCATCTGCAGACAGATGTTCGGCACGGCCTCGCGCAGCGCGGCCAGCCGCTCCCAGGGGTCCTCGGCGAGGAAGCGCAGCGCGACGTCGTAGGTGGCACCGCCCCAGCACTCCAGGGACAGCAGCTGCGGCAGCGAGTGCGCCACCGTCGGGGCGACGGCGAGCAGGTCCTTCGTCCGCACCCGGGTCGCCAGGAGCGACTGGTGGGCGTCGCGGAACGTGGTGTCGGTGACCCCCAGGGTCGGCGACTCGCGCAGGCTCCGCGCGAAGCCCTCCGGACCGAGCTCGGCCAGCCGCTGCCGGGAGCCGGCCGGCGGCTCACCGGCGGACAGCCGGGGCAGCTTCGTGGTCGGGGCGATCAGGTCGGGCCGGGGGCCGTGCGGCTTGTTCACGGTGACGTCGGCGAGGTACGTGAGCAGCTTCGTGCCGCGGTCGGCCGAGTGGCGCGCGGTGAGCAGGTGCGGCCGCTGCTCGATGAAGGCCGTCGTGACACGGCCCGCCTGGAAGTCCGGGTCGTCGAGCACGGCCTGGAGGAACGGGATGTTCGTGGACACGCCCCGGATGCGGAACTCGGCCACCGCGCGCCGCGCCCGGTCGACGGCGGTCCCGAAGTCCCGCCCGCGGCAGGTCAGCTTGACCAGCATCGAGTCGAAGTGGGCACTGACCTCCGTACCGGCGTGGGTGGTTCCGCCGTCGAGCCGGATGCCCGAGCCGCCCGGAGAGCGGTACGCGCTGATCATGCCGGTGTCCGGGCGGAAGCCGTTGGCCGGGTCCTCGGTGGTGATCCGGCACTGCAGGGCGGCGCCGTGCAGGACGACGGACTCCTGCGTCAGGCCGAGGTCCGCGAGGGTCTCCCCGGCGGCGATGCGCAGCTGCGACTGCACCAGGTCGATGTCGGTGACCTCCTCGGTCACCGTGTGCTCGACCTGGATGCGCGGGTTCATCTCGATGAAGACGTGATTGCCCTCGGGGTCGAGGAGGAACTCCACGGTGCCGGCGTTGCGGTAGCCGATCCGGCGGGCGAACCTCACGGCGTCGTCGCAGATGCGCTGACGTACCACCGGGTCGAGGTTCGGGGCGGGCGCGAGTTCGATCACCTTCTGGTGGCGGCGCTGCAGCGAGCAGTCGCGCTCGTACAGGTGGATGACACCGCCCTCGCCGTCCGCGAGGATCTGCACCTCGATGTGGCGCGGGTCGACAACGGCCTTCTCCAGGAAGACGGTCGCGTCACCGAAGGCGGACTCGGCCTCGCGGGCCGCCGCCTCGATGGACTCCCGCAGGGTCGCCGGGTCCTCGACCCGGCGCATGCCCCGGCCGCCGCCACCGGCGACGGCCTTGACGAACACCGGGAAGCCGATGCCCTCGGCGGCCGCCACCAGCTCGTCGACATCGGTGGAGGGCGCCGAGGAACCGAGTACCGGCACGCCGGCCTCGCGGGCCGCGGCCACGGCACGCGCCTTGTTCCCGGTCAGCTCCAGGGTCTGCGCGGACGGGCCCACGAAGGTGATGCCCGCCTCCTCGCAGGCGCGCGCCAGCTCCGGGTTCTCGGAGAGGAATCCGTAACCCGGGTAGACGGCGTCGGCCCCGGCCAGGCGCGCCGCCCGGATGATCTCCTCCACGGAGAGGTAGGCCCGCACCGGATGCCCGGGTTCACCGATCTCGTAGGCCTCGTCGGCCTTCAGGCGATGCAGTGAGTTGCGGTCCTCGTGAGGGAAGACGGCAACCGTGCGCGCACCCAGTTCGTAGCCAGCGCGGAACGCGCGAATCGCGATCTCCCCGCGATTCGCTACCAGCACCTTGCGGAACATCCTGATCCCTTCACCCTGCCGGTGATGAGCCCTGAGAGCGGCAGTCGCCCGCGTCGCGCCCGGCTCGTTTCGGCAACGCTAAGGGCTGCGCCGTGGCCTTCTGAAGGTCCCACGACAGTGACATGGATCATCGCCACCACGCGGTGCGCGCGGTGTGTGCCGGCCGGTGGGCACGGCTTCTACGCCGCGCGCGTCGAGGTCAGGACGCCGATCTTGTCGATGCGGTGCTCGGGGTTGTGCAGGGCGTCCCGCCAGAAGTTGCCCGCCGCGTTGTCCTCGGGCGTCGCGCACGTGGAGAGCGTGATCATGGCCCGCGTGGGCTTCTCGCCCGGCTCGCCCGGCACCGCGGCCCGCTGCTCGGCCAGGGAGCGGGTCGATCGGAAGGACGTGCTCCGCGTCTCGGTGATCTCGTAGGTGTAGACGGTGCCTTCAGCGGTGACGTGCACCAGGTCGCCGACCTCGACCGAGGGCAGCTCACGCAGGGGCCCGCCGGCCGAGAGCCGGTGGGCGGTCACCAGGTAGTTGCCGATGTCACCGGGCCCCACGCCGCCCCGCTCGCCGTGGGGACTCGCCGCCACGCCGCGGTCCTGGATGCGCGTGCCCGCACGGTCGTCGGTGGTGCCCTCGTACGGGACGACGTCGAGGTCCTCGACGCCGATCGACGGTATGGACAGCTCGGCGGGGACGGGCCCGCGGGGCGAGGGGGCCGGTGACGACGTGGCCGGGGGAGCGGAGGGCGGGGGTGAAGGGGCCACCGACGTGATGGCCGGGGCCGCCGAGGTGGAGGCCGGGGCCGCCGGGGTTATGGCCGGGGCCGCGGGGATCACCGATGTCGGGCCGTGCGCTCCCGTGGGCGTACCGGCACCGGCAGCGTCACCGGCACCGCTCGCGCAGCCGGCCGACGCGGCGAAGCCCGCGAGGAGCGCGGCGGCGACGGCGGCGACCGGAGCCCGGCGGGAGTGCGTTCCACCGGGCAGCAGCCCCGTCCGGAAGAATCCACCACGCTCGGCACCCATACCCCCCAGGATGGCCCACTCTCCACGTTCCGGCACCCACGGCGGTCCCCCCGCGGGGTCTGGGCCGGATGGAGCACCGGGCAGGCAGGTCACGACGGCGCGTCCGATGCTGAGGCGGACCCTCTGAACCGGGTGTCCGTCCACCCGGCGCCACCGTGAAGGAGTACCCGTGTCGGCACGCCCTGAAGTCCGGTCCCGCTCGCGCGCACGTCTGCGTCTGTCCGTGGCGGGTCTGGCCGCGACCGCCGCGCTCGCCGCCCTGGTCCAGCCCGTCCAGGCCACGGGCACGCCGACACCCCCGCACAAGGACCTGCGGCAGCAGCTGAACGATCTCGTCCGTACGGCCGGAGGTCCGCCCGGCGTGATCGTGACACTGCGGCAGGGCGACCGGACGAAGGTCTACCGGGCCGGAGTCGCCGACACGAGGACCGGCCGCCCGCTCCGGGCGACCGACCACATGCGGATCGCGAGCGTCGCCAAGGCCTACAGCGGAGCGGTCGCCCTGCGCCTGGTGGACCGGCACAAGCTGGACCTCGACGACACGATCGGCGAGCGCCTGCCGTCGCTCCCGGTCGCATGGCATCAGGTGACGCTTCGTCAACTGCTCAACCACACGAGTGGGTTGCCCGACTTCTCCAGGGCTCCGGCGTTCCTCGCGATTCTGCAGGCGGACCCCAGGCACCACTTCGACTCCCGCCGGCTGCTCGATTTCGTCGCCGACAAGGACCTGCTGTTCCCGCCGGGATCGAGGTACGAGTACTCGAACTCGGACAACATCGCCGTCGCGCTGATGGCGGAGGCGGCCACGGGACGGCCGTACGAGAGGCTCCTCGACCGGCTCCTCTACCAGCCGCTCGATCTGCGGCAGACCAGCCTGCCCCAGGGCTACCGGCTGCCGGAGCCGTACCTGCACGGTTACGACGTGACCCCGCCCGCCCCGCCGGAGGACATCAGCGAGCAAATCGGCGCGTCGGGCGTCTGGGCCTCGGGCGGCATCGTCTCGACGCCGAAGGACCTCAACACCTTCATCCGTGCCTGGGCCGGCGGCCGGGACTTCCTGTCGAAGAAGACCCGCCACCAGCAGCGGACCTTCATCCCCGGCGCCGCCTCGGAGCCCGCCGGTCCCGGCGTCAACGCCGGCGGGCTGGCGATCTTCCGCTACACGACGCGGTGCGGAACGGTCTACGGCCACACCGGCAACTTCCCGGGCTACACCCAGTTCGCGGCCGGCACGGCCGACGGCAAGAGGTCCCTCACCTTCTCGATCACCACCCAGACCAGCAAGACCGTCAAGCCGGAGCTGCTCGCCAAGGTCCGCGCCGTCCAGGAGGACTTCGTCTGCGCCCTGCTGAGGAACTGACCTCCCCTGAGTAGTTCTCGATCAGCGGTTCCCGATCAGTAGTTCCCGAGCCGGATGTTGTCCTGGATGTAGCGGAAATAGGGGTCGGTCACCGCCTTGTTCTCCGTCAGCTGCGCGAAGCCGGCCTTCGGGTCGGTCGCGTTGGCGGCGTGCTCGCTGAACCAGTCGGAGACGATCTGGGCCTGGCCCTCGATGGTGAACCCGCCGGCGAACTCCGGTCCGGGCGGACCGTACAGGTACGACGTCTCTCCCTCGACCGAGGCGGACGTGGCGTCGGCGAACCAGGAGAGGTCGAAGCCCGTCCACCTGATCTGCCACGCGTGGACGAGCTCGTGGACGAGGACCTCGTACGGGATGATGGGGAGCCCGGTGGCCCCCGCCTTGCCGACGCCGTAGCCGATGGGGTCGTCGAAACCCGCCTGGCCCATGTTCAGGCGGATCTTGCCGCCGACGGGGGACGACATCGTGAAGGGCCGCTGCTCGCCGCTGCTCGCCTCCCCGCCGATGTTGGTGATGCGGAGATCCTCGTGCGCGGGGAGGGTGTGGTGGAAGACGTGCTCGTCGATGAGTTCGTACGCCTCCAGGGGGATCTCCTTCTCGTCGTAGCCGAGTTCGGTGATGGCGTGGGCGGCCACGGCGAGCAGGGTGTTCCCGGGGCCGGCCATCCACAGGACCTCCTCCAGGATCACCGCGCCCGCGCCGAACTCCCCGGTGGCGATGAGGGAGCCGAGCTCGACCCCGGCGAAGATGGCGAGCCCGCCGGCCACGTCGCCGAGCACCGACCCCACGAACCACTTGAGCCCGAGGGAGACGACGCCTTCCAGGGTCTGCCCGATATGGCTCGTGTACTGCATGTTCATGGAGGCTTCGGCGCCGAGGAGGTCCGACAGGATCCCCGCGACCGCCCCGTTCGGCGGGTGGATCTCCTCCCAGTCGTGATCCGAGCGGGAGGCCGACACGCTGCCGTTGTGCGACAGGGCGATCATGCGCTTCTCGCTGCGCAGGTAGAAGGCGACGCCGAAGTCGTAGCCGTCCGCGCCGCTGTCGTGGGCGTGGCCGTACCACTGGAGGCTTCCGTCGATGCAGACGTTCACCCCCGCCCAGCCGCCGAGTGCCGCGAGGCCGCCGCTCTCGATGGGTTTCTGGAACTTGATGACGGGGACGGGCAGGCGGTACCAGGGCCGCCAGCTCTCGAGGAACCTGGTGCCGTGGATGCCCGCGTCGGTGCCGACCCCGAAGACGTCGATCGCGAACAGGTGGGACGGCGGGGGGACGACGCGCAGCTGCACCGCGAGCGGGGTGAGCGGCGGGAGCTTGTCCTTCTCCGTCCCCCTGCGGAACCAGTACTTCGGCTGACCGTCCTCGCCGGGATGGTTCCAGTTGTCGCCGTCGAACCAGGCCCCGTACACGCAGCCGTCCGCCCCGACCCCGAACAACTCCAGATGGGAGCCGTCCCGTCGGCTGGTCGCGGAGAGCGGGGTGCCCTGAGGGAACGTCATGCCCGGGATCCGGTACCAGTCGTGCCAGCCGGCGTCCCACCAGCACCCCCACACCTCGCCGTTCTCGTCGACGGCCCAGATCTCCATCTTGTCGGTGTCGCGCGAGGCGGCGGCGATCCTGGTGCCGGGCCGGAAGGTCTTGCCGCCGATGAGGGTCCAGTTGGCGGGGTCCCAGGTGCCGTTCCAGCCGATGCCCCAGACGGCACCGTGCTCGTCGACCGCCCAGATCTCCATGGTGTCGTCGTTGCGGCTGACCGAGGTGATCGGCGCGCAGCGCGGGAACTTCGGGCCGGGCAGGGTGTACCAGCCCTTCCACTGCCCGTTCCACCACACGCCGTTGACCGTGCCGTCGCGGTCCACGAGCCAGGCGTCCATGAGGTCGGAGTTGCGGCTGAGAGTGGTCACCGGGGTGAGCGCGGGGAAGATCCCGCTGCCCGCGACGGGGACCCACTCGGGCTTCCAGCCGTCTGCGGCCGTCCACCAGATGGTGCAGAGCCGCCCGTCGCCGTCCACCGCGAAGACGTCCAGGTAGTCGCGGGACCGGGTCACCGCCGAGACCACGGTCCCGTCCGGGAAGGTCTTCGTGCCGAGCGAGAGGTACTCGTGCCACATCGTGTGCCACCAATGGCTCCACACCCGGCCGTCCTCGCCCACCGCGAACACGTCCAGCTGGCCCAGGTGGCGGGAGACGACGGAGACCGGGGTGCACGGGAGGAAGCGGACGTCCTCGCCGGCCAGGCTGTGCTCGCCGTACTCGGCGACCTTGGCGGCGTCGTCCCGTACGGCCTTCGCCGCCTTGTGCCGTCCGATCCGGTCCAGCCGGTCGGCCCAGACGGTCATCGCCCACACCAGGTCGCCGGTGGCGCCCTCGTTGTGCGGGTCCAGGTGGGCGAAGCGGCGGTAGAGACCGACGGCGAACTCGGTCTCCCGCAGCATCTCCTCGACCGGCAGGTACTGGGCCACCATCAGGATCCGGCGGCCGTAGCCCCTGAGGTTCCCCGCGGCGGCGGGGTCCTGGACGACGTCCTTGGTGATCTGTACGGACTCGCGGGCGGACTCCTCGGCCTCGGTGTGCCGCCCCACCGCCGCCTGGCGCGGGGCGAGGCGGCCGGACAGGGACTCCGCCACCTGGTCGCGCAGCCGCAGGTTCCCCGGGTCGGCCGCCGACAGCCTGCGGAACACGTCGATCGCCACCGCGGTGGCGTCGACGGCCTCGCCGGGTGGCAGGTACCGCGCGGTGTCGCCGATCAGCAGGGCGTGTCCGGCGGCGTTCGGCGGCAGGACCGGCGCCGCGAGGATCCGCCGGGTGAGCAGCACCGCCTCCCGCGCGGACGCCGCCGCCCCGTCGGTCTGCTGCGCCGCCGCCCGGCGCGGGGCGAGCTTCCCGGCGAGCACCCAGGCGAGCCAGGCGATCTGCTCCATGTCGTCCGGCCGCGCCTCGGCCAGCTCCCGGTAGATCGCCGTCGACGCCTCGGTGGCGGTCACCGCCTCGGCGGCCGGAAGGTATTCGGCGGCCGCCGCGATCCGCCGGGCGAACCCCTGGCGGGACTGCGGGAAGGCGCCCTCCGCGAGCAGCTCCCGGGTGATGGCGATGCCCTCGCGTGCCGCGGCCGCGGCATCGTCCGGCCGCAGCGGTTTCAGCGTCGGGGCCAGCCGGTCGCACAGCGCCGACGCCAGCGCGTTGCGCCAGGGGTTCCGATCGGGGCTCTGCGGGTCGCTCTGCAGCAGGTCCCGGTACTTCTGCACGTCCTGCTGGGCTTCGGTCAAGGGGTCGGCCATGGGGTGTCCTCCGGTTCGGCCACGACGTCGCCACGACGATGCCCTGGTCCGGCCCGCCCTACGGGCCCGAGCCGCGCAATCACTCTCCAGGGGGCGGCGTCCGGGCGGCGTGCCCCTCCCGTGCGGGCACGCCCCCCGCGTGCGCCTGAAGCACGTCGGGGATGCGCAGTCCCGCCAGGAGCCGGTCGAGCGCCTGCTCCGCGGCCCGCGGGTCGCCGCCCCCGGCGATCCAGAGGGCTGCCTCGTTCATCGCGCCCGAGAGCAGCCGGGCCAGGGGCTCCACCGGCTGGTCGGCGATGATCCCGGCCGCGGCCAGCGCCGCCAGGGCCTCCGCGAGGTGTCGTGCGGAGGACTCCTCGTCCAGGGCCCGCCACTCGTCCCAGCCCAGCACGGTCGGCGCGTCGACCAGCAGGATCTGCCGCACCGCCGGGTCGGTCCCCGCGGCGAGGAACGCCCGGCAGCCGGCCCGGAGCTGCTCCCAGAGGTCCTCGTACCGCTCGGCTTCGGTCGCGACCCGCTCGCCCAGCTCGCGCTGGACCTCGGCGACGACGGCCCGGAAGAGCCCCGCCTTGCTCTCGAAGTGGTGGTAGGCGGCCCCCTTGGTGACCCCGGCGGCCCGGGCCACCTCGGCCAGCACCACGTGGTGGTACCCGTCGGCGGCGAACCGCTGCCGCCCTTCGGCCAGCAGCGCCTGCCGCGTGGCCGCTCGTTGTTCCGCTCGGTTGACCGCCATCAGGCGCACCGCCCTTTCCTTTTCACATACCCGGGGTATGCTAACGCCAGGATTCACATACCCCGGGTATGTGAAACGGATGCGAAGGGCCCATGCCATGACGAACGAACACGCCACCGTGCCCACGGCCAAGCTCGGCGGCTTCTACCCCGTACTCGCCACCCGGGACGTGGCCGCCTCCCGCGACTTCTACACCCGCCACCTCGGGTTCGACGTGACCTTCGAGGCCGACTGGTACGTGAGTCTGCGCCGCCCCGACGCCCCGCACTACGAGCTGGCCCTCCTCGACCACGCCCACCCGACCGTCCCCGAGGGCCACCGGGTCGCCCTCGGAGGCGGCCTGCTCCTGAACTTCGAGGTGGACGACGTGGACGCCGAGCACCGGCGGCTCGTGACGGAGGCCGGCCTGCGCGAGGTGCTGCCGCTGCGCACGGAGGACTTCGGCCAGCGCCACTTCATCGTGGCCGCGCCCGACGGCGTACTGATCGACGTGATCACCGTCGTCCCGCCCACCGAGGAGTACGCCGCGGGGTACACCGCCGTCTGATCCCCGGGCGCCCGGTCGTCCGTCACGTCGGCCACGCTTAGGCTGGAAGAGCCGGGGGCGTCCGGGGCGAGGTGGGTGAGCGCGTGGCGGGGTCACTCGGCCCGGGAGCGGCCGCGACGGTCGGCACATTCCGTTACGTGGGACGCCGACGTGAGCTGGACCTGCTCATGGAAGCGGTGCGGCACCCGCCCGCGGTGGTCCTGATCGAGGGCGAAGCCGGCATCGGGAAGTCGCGGCTGGTCGGCGAGGCCGCCGCCGCGCTGCGCGCGGAGGGCGACAGGCCCGTACTCATCGGCTTCTGCCAGCCGCTGCGCGAGCCCTTCCCCTACGGACCGGTGTCCGACGCGCTGACCAAGGCCGCTCCCTGGCTGCCGGACAGCGGCCTGCCCGACACCGTCGGCGCACTGGTCCGGCTCCTGCCGGGCCTCGCAGACCGGCTCCCGTCGGCGCCCGCGGCGCAGGGCGGGGAGCAGGCCGAGCGCCTCCGGCTGGTCCACGGCGTCCGCGCACTCCTCGCCGCCCTCGGGCCGACCGTGCTGATCATCGAGGACATGCACTGGGTGGACGAGGCCACCAGGGACCTGCTCCTGCTGCTCGCCCGCGACCCGCCGGACGAGCTCGGCCTCGTGCTCACCTACCGTGCCGAGGACCTGCCCCCGGACACCTCCGTACTCGGAGCCGCCTACCGTCATCCTTCGGGCGCGGGCGGCGCGGTGATCAGGCTCGGCCCGCTCACGCCCGAGGAGGTCCGGGAGCTGGCCTCCGCCGCGCTCGGCCCGGTCGCCACGCCCGCGCTGGCGTCCGCGCTGTACGAACGGAGCGAGGGCCTGCCGCTGGTCGCCGAGGAGGATCTGCTCACCCTCGCCGAGCAGGGCGGCACGACCGACCAGCGGGAGGTGGTCCGGCGCCTCCAGGACACCGACGTGCCCAAGGGCCTGCGCGAGGCGGTCACCGAGCGGCTCGCCGGTCTGTCCCCGGCCGGCGCGGCGATCGTCGCCGCCGCGGCCGTGCTGGCAGTCCCCTCCGACGAGGAGCTGCTCGCCGCCGTCGCCGGGCTGGACGCCGAGACCGGCACCGACGCGCTGGTCGAGGCGCTGCGCAGCTCCCTGCTCCGCGAGACCGAGGACCACCGGTACGCGTTCCGGCACGTCCTGGCCCAGCAGGTGGCGTACGGGCACACCCCCGCCCCGCGACGGACCCGGCTGCACCGCTCGGCCATCGAGGCGCTCCAGGAGCGGACGCCGGCCCCGCTCGTGCAGATCGCCCATCACACCCTGGCGCTCGGCGACCGCGCCGCGTGGCTGCGCCGAGCCGAGGAGGCCGCCGAGCAGGCCGCCGCCGTCGGGGACCAGGGCACGGCCGCCGCGCTGCTCCACCGGATCCTCGACGAGCCCGGACTCGACACCGAGCGTCGCTCCCGCGCCGCCACCGCGCTCGCGCGGATCGCGTACAACGGCGTCGACTTCGCCGCCGCCGCCCGGCTCCTGCGGCGCCTGGTGGAGGACCCGCACCTGCTGAGGCCGGTCCGCGGGGAGATCCGCCTGGGGCTCGGTCTGCTGCTCCTGAACGAGTCGACGTCCCCGTCCTGGGTGCGCGAACTCGAACTCGCGGTCGACGAGCTGGAGGAGCGCCCCGTCACGGCCGGCCGAGGCCTGCTCGCCCTCGCGCTCAACGAACGAGCCGGTCCCGAATGGTCGGCACGCTGGATGGAACGGGCCCGGCAGGCGCTCGACGACAGCGGGGACGCGGACTTCCAGGCCGCGTACGACGCGACGCGGCTGACCCTGCTCGGCTGGCGAGGGGACCACGCCCTCTGGGACCTCCTCGACCGGCTGCCCCGGGACCTGGACTCCCCGGCCAAGCAGTGGCAGACCGCCCGGGCGCTCCACAACGTCGCCGAGGCGGCCATCGCCCTCGGGCACGACGCCCGCGCCGCCGAGCTGGTCGCGGAGAGCCGGCAGCAGGGCCGTCGTGCCGGCGCGGTGATCGTGGAGTGCTACGGGCGCGTGCTCGAACTGTGGCTGGACACCCTCGCCGGGCGCTGGGACGGTCTCGAGGACCGCTTCGACGCTCTGATCGCCGCGTATCCGGACATCAGCGTGCCCCACGCGGAGCGCCTGCTCGCCCTCGGCACGATGGCCTTCGCCCGAGGGCAGCGCGGCCCGGCGCTGGAGCATTTCGAACAGGCCGTGCAGCACGGAGCACGCCAGATCGCCGTGAGCACCGAGCTGCGCGGCACCGTCGGCCTCATGTCCGTCCGGCTCGCCCAGGGAGCCGAGCAGGAGGCATGGGCCGCGGCCGAACCCGCCCTCGCCGTGCTGCGTCGCGCTCAGGCCTGGACCAAGGCGACGGGCCTCGTCCCCGTGGCCGTCGAGGCGGCCCTCGCCTGCGACGACCGCTCCTCGGCCCAGCGGCTCGTGGAGGAGGCGCACCAAGGGCTCCGGGGCCGGGACGCACCGGCGGCGCAGACGGAGATCCACCTGGCCCGTGGGCTCCTCCGCCTCGACGACGACCCCGCTCGCGCGGCGGAGGACTTCGGAGCCGCCCGACGCGGGTGGCTGGGCATCGGGCGCCCGTACGAGGCGGCCCACGCCACCGAACGCCAGGGCCACGCGCTGGCCCTGCACGGCCGGCCGACCGAGGCGGCGGAGCTCCTGGCGGCGGCCGTCGACACGTACTCCGCGCTCGGCGCGCAGGCCGACGTCTCGCGCTGCCACCACCTGACGCGGGATCTCGGCCTCACCCAGCCGGACACTCCGGGCCGCCGCGGCTACGGGGACCGGCTGTCGCCCCGCGAACAGCAGGTGGCGGAGCTGCTGGCGGCCGGCGCGACCAACCAGGCCATCGCGGACACTCTGTACCTGTCGACGCGGACCGTCGAGAACCACGTGGCCCGCGTACTGCGCAAGCTGCGCACCACGCGCAAGGACGTGGCCGGCACCCTGGGGGAGCCGGGCCCGGAGCATTGACCGGCCTCCTGCGCGTCGCCACCTATACGTATGCCTTGAGTACCCCTAAAGCGGCCGACCCGGATTGTTTCCGTCGGGGCGCTCGCCGATCGTGGAGAGCGGGGGAAACCACCCGCCGTCTCGGGAGACCCGATGTCCATCAGCCCGTGCCTCAGCCCGGTCGTCCTCGCCGAGGACCGGCCCGTGATCCATCCGCAGGACCGACCGGACGCGTCGTACCCGGACCGGCGGACCGCCGGATGTCTGACGGTGGCGACCGCCGCTTCGGTGCCGGCCCTGCGACGGTTCGCCCGTGGTGTGGCGGCGTACTGGGGCCTGCCGGCCGGGATCGACGACGCCCTGAGGCTCGTGGTGAGCGAGCTCGTGGGCAACGCGGTGCGGCACAGCGGGGGCCCCGACGTGGCGCTGCTGCTCTCCGCCGACCTCTCGACACTCTCTGTGGAGGTCAAGGACAACGGCCGGTGGCGGCCGTGCCCCGGCCGCCCCCGGCACGAGGGGGAGATCGCCTGCGGCGGACGCGGCCTGGACCTCGTCGAGGCGTACGCACGGCGCTGCACCGTCCACACGAAGTCCGGCGGCACCCATGTGATCGCCGAGCTGTCGCTACGGGACTGAAGGGGCACCCGCCTCGTCGGACGTCGCCGAGGGTCACGCCGCCGGGGAGCCCCGCTTTTCCTCTATGCTTCAAGGCGGCCCGCGGGGCGGTGGCCCGTCGCCGTGTGCGGCAACCGATCACCACGACCCCTGGGAACGAGCGAAGACTCCCAGGAGAAGTGAGGTATGTCGGTGATCTGCGTCGGAGGCATGATCGGGATCGGCAAGACGAGCGTCGCCGAGCTGCTCGCCAAGGAGCTGGGCACCGAGGTCTTCTACGAGAGCGTGGACGACAACCCGATACTCCCGCTCTTCTACACGGCGAGCCCCGAGGAGATCCAGGCCAAGCGCTACCCGTTCCTGCTCCAGCTGCACTTCCTGCGGACCCGGTTCGCCTCGATCAAGGCGGCGTACCAGCAGGACGACAACGTCCTGGACCGGTCCATCTACGAGGACTGGTACTTCGCCAAGGTCAATCACGACCTCGGCCGGATCAGCTCCCTCGAGATGCAGGTGTACGAGGGCCTGCTCGACGAGATGATGCGCGAGATCGACGGCCTGCCGTACCGCAAGGCGCCCGATCTCATGGTCTACCTCAAGGCGGACTTCGACACCGTGCTGCACCGCATCGGGCTGCGGGGCCGCGATTTCGAGCAGGACGACAGCCTCGTCGAGTACTACCGGACGCTGTGGTCCGGCTACGACGACTGGGTGAACAAGCACTACTCGGCCAGCGACGTCCTCGTCGTCGACATGAACCGCTCTGACGTGGTCAACAACCCCGAGGACGCGGCCCGTGTGGTGGCGGACGTCAAGGAGGCCCTGGACGCGGCCCGACGTCGTCGGCTCTGACGGGAGGGCGCGGTGTTACGCAACAGCCGGACCGCGGGCCGGCCGCCCGCGGTGCTGCACCCTTCGGTGCGCGTATGGCTCGGGTCGGTCGCGGTTCTCGCCGCGCTGACGGTCGTCGCGCTCTGGGTGCTGTACGCCGGTGACAGCGGGCCCGGCGCGGTGGACACGCGGATCCGGTCGGCCGTGGACGGTGCGGGGCCGCGGTGGCGGCATGTCGCCCTGGCCACGGACTTCCTGGGGGAACCCGTCGGGGCGGCGCTGCTCGTGGCGGCCGCCGTGACGGGCTGCCTGGCCCTTCGGCGTCCTCGGGCGGCGGTGCTCGTCGTGGCAGGCGTCGGTATCAGCGTGGGGGCGACGAAGCTGCTCAAGCCCGTCGTGGCACGGACCATCCATGGCGAGAACCTGTCCTTCCCGAGCGGCCACACCGCCTTTCTCACCGCGTTCGCCCTCGTGGTGGCGCTGGTCGTGACCGGCCGGCTCGGCCTCGGCAGGCCGGCCGGCACGGCACTCGTGCTCGCCGCGGCACTCGTGGCCGGCGGCGCCATGGGCTGGGCGCAGGTCGCCTTGGACGCGCACTATCCGACGGATGCGCTCGGTGGCTGGTGTACCGCGCTGGCCGTGGTCCCGGCGACCGCGTGGCTGGTCGACCGGACGGCCGACCGGCGGGCCGAGGGGAAGGCCGACCGGCGAGCCGAGGGGAAGGCCGACGCCGGTCGGCGGCAAGGCCGCTGACGCGACCTCACACCGAGCGGCGGAACACCGGCTTCACCGGGCGTCCGGCCAGCCAAGGTGTGGGGTCCGTCGCGTCAAGGGCCTTCCGGTACACCGCACACGCCTGGGCCACCACATCGACGGTGTGGTCGATGTCGGCGTCGCTGAGCGCGCTGCTCACGACGAACGACGGGGCCAGGACGCCGCCCGCCAGGAGGCGGCGCAGGAACAGCGTGCGGTACTCCTGCGAGGGCTGCCCGTTCTCGTCGAGAGTGGCGAAGACCAGGTTGCTGGCCCGGCCCCGGACGACGATGTGGTCGCCGACGCCCATGGAGGCCGCGGCGTCGCGCACGCCGGTGGCCAGGCGTTCGCCGAGGGTGTGGAGCCGTGTGGTGACGTCCTCCTCGGTGTAGGTGGTCTGCACCGCCATCGCGGCGGCCAGCGAGTGCGTCTCCGCGCCGTGGGTGGTGGACAGCAGGAAGACCCGGTCGCCGGAGTGGCGCAGTCCGCCCCACTCCATCAGGTCGCGGCGGCCGGCCAGCGCGGAGACCGCGAAGCCGTTGCCCAGTGCCTTGCCGAAGGTGGAGAGGTCGGGGACGACGCCGTACAGGCCCTGGGCGCCCGCCTCGGACCAGCGGAAGCCGGTGATCATCTCGTCGAAGACCAGGACGCAGCCGTGCCGGTCGGCCAGTTCGCGCAGGCCGGCGAGGTAGCCGGGCGGAGGCTCGGTGTGGGTGGCGGGCTCGAGGATCAGACAGGCGACCTCGTCCTTGTACCGGGTGAGCAGCTCCTCCGTGGCGGCCAGGTCCCCGTAAGGGAACGCCACGGTGAGCCCCTCGGTCGCGGCCGGGATCCCGGCGGACATCGGTGTGGTGCCGATGAACCAGTCGTCGGTGGAGAAGAAGGGGTGGTCGCCGCAGAGGGCCACCCGCGGCCGGCCGGTGACGGCGCGGGCCAGGCGCACGGCGGCGGTGGTCGCGTCGGAGCCGTTCTTCGCGAACTTCACCATCTCCGCGGTCGGCACCGTCGCCAGAAAGCGTTCCGCCGCCTCGACCTCCACGAAGGACGGCCGGACGAAGTTGCTGCCGCGGTCGAGCTCCCGCCGGACCGCCTCGACCACGCGGGGGTGGGCGTGGCCGAGGCTGACCGACCGCAGACCGGAGCCGTACTCGATGTAGCGGTTGCCGTCGACGTCCCACACATGGGCACCGCGGCCGTGGCTGATGACCGGGGCCAGGTTCTCGGGGTACTGGTCGTCGCCCTTGGCGTAGGTGTGCGCGCCCCCGGGGATCAGGGCGTGCAGCCGCTCGTTCGCCTCCCGCGACCGGGGAAGGACGAGCTCGCCGGTGTCTCGGGTGTCCACGTCGGCCTCAGCTCTCCTTCTGCTTCAGGGCCTCGGCGAGGCTCGGGGCCTCCCGGTCCCGCCGGGACATCGAGGTGGCCGGCAGCGGCCAGGGAATGGCGAGCTCCGGGTCGTCGAAGGCGATCGTCACGTCCTCGGCCGGATCGTGCGGGCGGTCGATCCGGTACGAGGTGTCGGCGATCTCGGTCAGCGCCTGGAAGCCGTGGGCGCACCCCGCCGGGATGTACAGGGTCGCCTGCGTCTCGTCGGACAGCTCGAAGAAGGCCCGGTTCCCGTAGGTCGGCGAGTCCGCCCGCAGGTCCACGACGACGTCGAAGATCCTCCCGTACGAGCACCGCACGAGCTTGGCCTCGCCGGCGCCGGAGCGCAGGTGCAGGCCGCGCAGCACGCCCCGCACCGAGCGGGACAGGCTGTCCTGGACGAAGGCGTTCGGGTCGAGGCCCACCGAGCGGAGCACGTCGGCGTCGAAGGTACGGCTGAAGAAGCCGCGCTCGTCGGCGTGCGGCGTCGGCTCGAACAGGTACGCGCCGGCGATCTCCGGGACTTCGGTCGCTTTCATGGTGCCTTCCGCTGGGTGGTGGCGTGGTCGGACGTCGGGAACAGCGCCGCGGTCAGGGCGGCGAAGTGGTGGTCGAGTTGTCGGGCGGCGGTCACGTTCCGCTCGGCGAGGGTCCCGCGCAGCTCGGCCGACCGCTTCTCCAGCTCCCGGAACTGGTCGAGCAGCCGGTCGGCGTCGACCTCGCGCGCCGGGTGGCAGTACGCGGCGAGCCCCATCCGGTCCATGAGCGCCTCGCTCTTCGCCGCGTAGCCGAGCGCGAGCGTCGGTGTGCCGGCCTTCAGCGCGCAGATCAGATTGTGGTACCGGGTCGCCACCACGGTGTCGGCGGCCGCCGTCTCCTTCATCAGGTCGGCCAGCGAGGCGGCCTCGGCGGCGGTCACCAGCGGCGAGTCCACCGCGTCGAGGATCGCGGCGACCACCCGCGCGTCGCACGCGTCGCCGGTGAGCAGCCGGACCTGCCTGCCGTCCTCGACCAGCGCGCGGACGAAGCGGGTCGTCCCGTCGACGTACCGCCGGTGGATCTCCTCGGCCCGGGCGCGGTCGTCGTTCCCGCCGTGGAAGTCCATGACGCCCACGCAGACCGTCCCCGGCGCGTCCGAGGGCGTCCTCGCAGGCGGTGCCGGCAGGGCGAACGCGAGGTCCGGATGGACCTCGTCGCGCGCGGTGTCCACGCCCATCGCCCGCATCGCGTCGCGCGACAGGTCGTCCCGGTACGACCGGTACGCGGCGAGCCGCGCCGACCAGCGGACCAGAACCCTGGTGGGCCGTTCGGCGATCGGAGCGGCGCCGACGCCGATCAGCGCGACCGGGGTGCCGGTCAGCCGGCCGGACGCGCAGAGCAGGAACAGCGCGTACGGGAAGCCCCACGGCCGCAGCGGCAGCGTAGCCTCCAGGACGCCCATGCCCGGCACGATCACGACGTCGTGCCGCCGCACCCAGGCGGCGGTGCGGAAGGCATCGACCAGTTTGCCGAGGCCCTTCCCCGCGATCGCGCCCGCGCGTGACGCCGTCCGGTACTCCCCGCGGTACCAGTGCAGCCGCGTCGCGGGGATCCCGAACCGCGCCGTCACGACCTCGGGCCCGCCGCACAGCGCGTCCACGACCGCGCCCGGGTGCCGGTCGCGGAGGTATCCGAGCACGGCCTCCAAGGACCCGTCGTTGCCGAGGTTGCCGGAGCCGAGCAGGCCGAACACCCCCACCCGTACGGGAGTCATGCCCGCCGACCTTCCCGCCCGGCGACGAGGGCGTCGACGGAGACCGTCAGCCTGCTCGGGTCGACCGGCGCGCGGTCCTCGACCCGCTCGCCGGCGCCCGGCCGGGCCCGGCTGCTCATCCACTCGGCCAGGTGGCGGTAGCACGCCCGCCGGTCGGCCGCGGACAGGGGCGCCCGCCGGATCGCGGCGACGAAGCCCCAGACGTACTCGGCGAGCAGCCGCGGCGTCGGGTGCAGCGCGCCCGCCCGGCGCGGGTCCAGATTGACGCACCGGGAGCGCTTGGACGGGTTCGCCCGCTCGGCACGGGTCGGGTGGTCGCGGCGGAAGTACAGCAGCTCCGGCACCTGGTGGAACCGTCCGTTGAGGCCGATCTCGGCGACGAACGTGCGGTCCGCGTGGTGGTAGCTGTCGTGCGGCCTCACCCGGCGCAGCACGTCGGCCCGCATCACCCCGTAGAAGTCGTCGCCGCCGGGCTCGAACAGCATGCTGCGGAAGCGCTCCGGCGCGCTCGGGGAGGCGGTGGCGAGCCCGTACTCGTACGGGACCTTCACCTGGCCGTCGCCGTCGATGACCGCCTGGTCGGCATGGGCGAGGATCACGTCCGGCCGCTCGTCCAGCGCGTCCACGCAGCGCCGCAGCAGGTCCCGGGCGTACAGGTCGTCGTGCGAGGCCCACTTGAACAGCTCGCCGTGGCATTCGGTGAACACGTAGTTGTGGTTCGGCGCGGCACCGATGTTCCTGAGCAGCCGGATGTACCGGATGCGCGGGTCCCGCGCGGCGTAGTCGCGGCAGATCTCCTGCGTACCGTCGGTCGAGGCGTTGTCGGAGATGACCAGCTCGAAGTCCTCGTAGGTCTGGCCGAGCAGGGCGTCGAGGGATTCGGCGAGGTACTCCTCGCCGTTGTACACGGGCAGCCCGATGCCGAGCCGGGGGTGGGCGGTCATGACGTCCTCACTTCGGGAATCGGTTCTTGGTGGTGCTCGCGCAGGGCGGAGCGCAGCTCCAGCCACCACACGGCGGAGCTGCCGACGGTCGCGGCGGCGACGCCCCAGGCCGAGCCGACCGCGCCGGCCGCGACCGCTCCGCCGAGCCCGCCGCCGGCATAGAGGGCGGAGGCGAACAACTGGCAGCGCAGGCTGCGCCGGGCCGCGCCGAGCGCGCGCAGGCCGGCCGCCGCGCCGGTGCCGAGACTGGCGCCGGCGACGCCGAGCGTGGCCGGCACGACGAGCAGCGAGGCGGAGTGCCAGACGCCGCCGAGCACGAGCTCGCCCAGCCGGTCCGGTACGAGGAGCAGCGCCCCGCCCCAGAGGAGCGCGGCGGCGGCCTGCCCCCCGCCCAGCAGGAGACAGAAGGCGCCGAGTCGGTGCGAGGCCTGCCGCAGCACCCGGGCCGCCTCGGCGACGGTGACGAGCGACAGGCCCATCAGCACGGCGAGGAACGGGCCGAGCAGGAGCTCGGCGCCCCGGACCGCGCCCACCGCGCCCAGCCCGGCGATCGCGCCGAGCCCGTACGCCCGCAGCTGGCCCGCGCCGCTGAGGCTGACGTTCTCGACCAGGTACCGGGAGCCGAGGTCGCGCTGCTCGCGGAGCCACTCGCGCGCCCCGGACGGCCGCGGCCGGATGCCGGACTGGAAGCAGCCGTACACCGCGGCCACGGCGGCGGACCCGCCCCAGGCGAGCAGGAAAGCGGCCACGCTGCCCACGCGGGCCGCCACGACCATGGCCGGGACGAGCGCGACGCCCCACACCACGTCGTTGACGAACGCCTTCCGCCCGTCGCCGGCGGCGAAGAACGCGAACCGCCAGGCGTCCTGCAGCAGCAGTCCCGGCAGCGCGACGCCGAGGCAGAGGAACGCCGTCCCCAACGGGCCGCCGAGGGCCGGACCGGCCGCCGCACACGCAGCGCCGATGGCCACGCCGACGCCGAGCGCGGTGCCCGACGAGCGGGCCACCGCTCCGCGCCAGGACGCTTCCGACACGCCGCTGAAGCGCACCACCAAGGGGTCGGTGGCCAGCCCGCGGGCGACGTTGAGCACGACGCCGTAGGTCACCCAGGCGAGGCTGAACACGCCGAACGCGGCCAGCCCGAGGGAGCGGGCCACGTAGATCCCCACCGCGAAGTTGGTCATGCTGGAAGCCGCCTGGTCGGCCAGCCCCCAGGACAGCCGGCCGACGATCGCCCGCCGGGCGGACCCGGCGGATCTCGTCGTCTTCTCCCCTTCGGTGGTGGTCATCGGGGTCACTCCTTGATCAGCCCGGCGCCGAGCAGGGCGTCGGCCGCGGCGGCGACGGTGTCGAACGGCAGCCCGGACCGCTCGGCGACCTCCAGCAGGCTGTGCTCGCCGTCGGAGAGGTTGAGCACCCAGAGCATGGCCATCTGGGCCTGCTTCGTGTCGCTGCGGCCGCCGAGTGCCTCGTACAGGCCGCGTCGGCCCAACTGCGGTTCGCCGTACGGGCTGAGGTTGACGTACCGCCGGTCGCGGTCGAGCACGGAGAACGCCTCGCGGCAGACGGCGAGCGTGTCCGCCATCGCCTCCGGGGAGACGAAGTCCGGGTTGTCCGCCGAGGTGTGGTACTCCGGGTAGCCCGCGTACGGAGTGCGGGTGAGCGAACCCACGCCGAGATCGAACCCGGGCGAGCAGTACTGCCGCTCGTCGTAGCCGTACGGAGTGAACTCGTTGACCTGGTGCGGACGTTCGGACACGGCGAGCACGTGCCGCATCACCCGGTCGATCCCCGAGTCGCCGCGCCTGCTCTGCTTGTACGTCAGTCGGCCGCGGTCGCCGGCGCAGGCGAGCACGAGACCGTGCTTGACCTGCTCGATCCGCTCCGCGTTGCGGGCCAGCCAGGTGATCGCCCCGATCGTGCCGGGGGCGAAGACGAACCGGTAGGTGTGGTACGGCCTTTGCTCCGCCAGTGCCCGGGCCAGGAACACCGCCACCGCGACGCCGGCCATGTTGTCGTTGGCCAGCGCCGGGTGGCAGACATGGCAGGAGACGATCACCTCGTCGGCGACCTGCCCGGGGACCACGTGCTCCGCGTACGTGAGGTGTCCGTCGACGAGCGTGGAGTCCACGCACACCTCGTAGTCACCGTCCGGCAGCGCGTCCAGGGTCTCCTGGGCCAGGCAGAACCCCCACTCCGGCTTGTAGTAGCTGGTCCGGTACGGCACCCAGGACGGGTGGTCCGGCAGCGTGTGCAGATGTCCGCGCAGCTCGGCCAGCGGCATCGTCGCCGACACCGGCACGCTGTAGCCGAGCACGTGCAGGCTGGACGCGGCGAAGTCGACGACCCGCCTGCCGGTGGAGTCGGCGACGTACGCGTCCCGGATGTTCCACTCCTGCGGCACCGTCCAGTCGAGCACCTGCGTGCCGGTCGGGACCTCGTGGACCTGCAGCGGGATGTACTCGCCGACGATGTCCAGCGTCGCGCGCACACCGTCACCGGTGATGCTCCGGCACAGCGGGTACAGGCGCTCCACCAGCGCGTGCATCTCCTCGCCGGGCCCCGTCATCGGCGCCACCGCAGGGTGTCGTCGACGGCGCCGGAGTCGGACGCGGCGCGCAGCACGGCGAGCCGGGTGAAGCGCCGCTCGAAGTCCTCCCGGGTCAGCCCGTGCTTCCGGTAGGCGTCCGCGAGTTCGAGCGCGCCCCGCTTCACGGTCCACTCGCAGTCGAAGCCGGGGATCGCCGCACGGAACCGGGAGAAGTCCACCCGGTACGACCGCGGGTCGGCGCCGTTCTCCCCGGTGATCCGCACCTTCGATCCGGGCACCGCCTCGGCGACCTGCTCGGCGATCTCGGCGACCGTGACGTTGTTGACCTCGCTGCCGATGTTGAACGCCCGGTCGTGCACCGCCTCGCGCGGCGCGCTCAGCGCGGCGGTGAAGGCCCGGGCGATGTCGGCGGCGTGCACCAGCGGGCGCCAGGGGGTGCCGTCGGAGAGCACGAGGACCTCGCCGGACAGGAGCGCGTGGCCCACCAGGTTGTTCAGCACGATGTCGGCGCGCAGCCGTGGCGAGTAGCCGAAGGCGGTGGCGTTGCGCATGTACACCGGGCTGAAGTCGCCGTCGGCCAGCGCGTGCAGGTCGTCCTCCACCCGCACCTTGGACTCCGCGTACGGCGTCACCGGGCGCAGCGGGGCGTCCTCGGCGACCAGTTCGTCACCGCCCGCGGCGCCGTAGACCGAGCACGTCGACGCGTACAGGAAGCGCCGCACCCCGGCGTCGCGGGCCAGCCGCGCGATCCGCACGGACGCGTGGTGGTTGATGTCGTAGGTGAGCTCCGGAGCCAGCGACCCCAGCGGGTCGTTGGAGAGCGCGGCCAGGTGGATCACGGCGTCCACCCCGGCCACGTGCTCGGCCGTGACGTCGCGCAGGTCGACTCGCGGCCCCGGCGGGTCCGCGGGCGTCGGGCCGAGCACACAGTCGGCGAACAGGCCGGCGTCGAGCCCGACGACCTCGTGCCCGGCGGCCGTGAGGACGGGGGCCATGACGGTGCCCAGATAGCCCTGGTGCCCGGTCAGCAGTACGCGCAAGGTTCATTCCCCCAGGTCGAGAGTGAGTTTGGTGATGTCGAACGCCTCGGCGTAGCGCGCGTGGCATTCGATGCCGCGGATCCGGGCCAGCCCGAGGAAGGCCTCCCGGTCGTACCAGGGACGGTGCCGCTGCGAGGGGTAGTGCTCCTGCAGCAGCCGCACCTTCCGTTCGGCGATCTCCGGCGACAGCGGCTGGTACGCCGCCGGTCGGCCGAGGTCGCCGTCCCACTTGACGATCTCGTAGCCGAGCACGAGGTGGTCGCGGAACGCGGTGGTCATGAGCTGCGCCAGGCCGCGGTGGTCCTGGTGCGCGTCCTCGGTGCGCGGGGCGAGGACCAGATCGGGCTCGGTCCGCTCGCGCAGCTCCTCGATCGCCCCCTTGGCCTCGTCCCAGTGCGCGGGCAGCCGGCCGTCCGGCAGCTTGTGCACGGTCAGCCGCAGGTCGGCGCCCGGGCAGAACGCGGCGAGCGCGGCCCGCTCCTCGTCCTCCCGCTCGCCGCCACCGCCGGAGAGCACCAGCGCGTCCACGCGGATGCCCGGCCGCGCGAGGCACAGCGTGAGCAGCGTGCCACCGGCGCCGATGGCGATGTCGTCGCAGTGCGCGCCCACCGCGACGACCCGGTCGAGGCGCCCGGCCCCGAGCCGGATCACGCCCGGGCTCCGGCGCCGGCCGCGGCCGCCGCCGCGCCGTCCCGCTCCCACACGGCCCACGGGCGGTCGCCCCGGGCGTAGGCCTCGTCGAGCGCGGCCCGCTCCTTCACGGTGTCGGTCGGCTTCCAGAAGCCGCGGTGCTGGTGCGCCACGAGCCGGCCCTCCTTGGCCAGGGCGGCGCAGCCGTCGGCGACCAGGTCCCCGTTCTCCGGTATGTGGTCGAAGACCTCCTGGCGGAGCACGAAGTAGCCGCCGTTCTCCCACAGCGGCAGTTCGCTGACCGCGGTGATGCCTCCCACCAGGCCGTCCTCGCCCAACTCCACGCAGTGGAAGGAGGATTGGGGCGGCACCACCATCATCGACGCACCCGCGTCGCGCCGGGAGAACTTCTCGATCATCTCCGGCAGCGGGGCGTCGGTGAGCACGTCGGCGTAGTTGGCGAGGAACATCTCGTCGCCCTCCAGGTGGTGCCGCACCCGGCGCAGCCGCTCCCCGATCGGCGACTCGATGCCGGTCTGGGCGAAGGTGATCGTCCAGTCGGCGATGTCGGTGGACAGCAGCTCGGTCCGTCCGCCGCGCAGCACGAAGTCGTTGGACGTCGTCTCCTCGTAGTTGAGGAAGAAGTCCTTGATGTGATGCGCGCCGTACCCGAGGCACAGGATGAACTCCTTGTGCCCGAAGTGCGCGTAGTAGCGCATGACATGCCAGATCAGTGGCCGCGGGCCGACCATCGCCATCGGCTTGGGCACGTCGTCGGAGGCGCCGTTGCGCATCCGCATCCCGTAACCGCCGCAGAACAGCACGACCTTCACGGCTTGACCTCCACGATGCTCAGCTCCGGTATGGGGAAGACCAGCCGGCCGCCCCACTCGTGCACGAAGGACAGCTGCTCGACCAGCTCGGCCCGCAGGTTCCACGGGAGGACGAGGACGTAGTCCGGCTTGTCGGCGGCGATCCGCTCGGGCGGCAGGATCGGGATACGGGTGCCCGGGGTGAACCTGCCGTGCTTGTAGGGATTCCGGTCGACCGTGTACGCGAGCAGGTCGGGCCGGATGCCGCAGTGGTTGAGCAGGGTGTTGCCCTTGCCCGGGGCGCCGTAGCCGACGACCGTCTCGCCGCGCTCGGCCGCCTCGATGAGGAACCTCAGCAGGTCCCGGCGCACCTTGGCGACCCGGGCGGAGAACTCGGCGTACCCCGACAGCTCCTGGAGCCCGGCCGCCTTCTCCCGGTCCAGCACCTCGGCCACCCTCCGGGACGGCTCGCCGGCCACCTCGGCCGGCCGGGCCCACAGCCGGATGGAGCCGCCGTGCGTGGGCAGCAACTCGACGTCCACGAGCGTGAGTCCGCCGCTCTCCAGCGCCCGGATCGCGGACGCGACCGTGTAGTACTGGAAGTGCTCGTGGTAGATCGTGTCGTACTGGTTCTCCTCGATCAGCGTCAGCAGGTGCTGCACCTCGATGGAGACCCAGCCGTCGTCGGCGACCAGGGCGCGCAGCCCGCGGGTGAACCCGACGACGTCGGGGATGTGCGCATACACGTTGTTGGCCACGACCAGGTCCGCAGGGCCGTGCTCGGCGCGGACGGCCGAGCCGGTGTCCGGGCTCAGGAACTCCGTGAGCGTCGGGACGCCCTCGTCCCGCGCCGCGGCGCCGACGTTCACCGACGGCTCGATGCCGAGGCAGCGGATCCCCTGGTCCACCACGTGCCTGAGCAGGTACCCGTCGTTGCTCGCGACCTCGACCACGAAGGATTCGCCGCCGAGACCGAGCCGCTGCACGGCGCCGTCGACGAACGTGCGCGCGTGCTCCACCCAGGACGTCGAGTACGAGGAGAAGTACGCGTACTCCTGGAAGGTGTCCTCCGGCGTGATCAGCGGCGGGATCTGCGCCAGCCAGCAGTCGGTGCAGACCCGCAGGTGCAGCGGGTACGCCGGCTCCGGCAGGTCCAGCCGGTCCGCGGCGAGGAAGCTCTCGCACGGCGGGGTCGCCCCGAGGTCGACGACGCTCGCCAGCGCCGCCGAGCCGCAGAGTCGGCATCGTGTCATCTCATTCCCCCATCCCGCTCGCGGCGGTTCCCCGCCGCGAGCCAGTGTTCTCGTCCCCTACCGGCGGCGGGCCGTCCCCGCCGCCGTACCGCCCCGCTGTCGCGGCGCGGTACTCCTCCACCAGGCGCTCAAGACCGACCGCCGGGCTGAAGTCCCGCTCGTAACGGCGCCGGGCCGCCAGTCCCATCTCCCGGTTGAGGGCCGGCTCGGTCGCGATCCGGCGCAGGCGGGCCGCGAGCGAGGCGGCATCGCCCGGCGCGTGCAGCAGCCCGGTCACCCCGTCGTCGACGAGCTCGACGAAGGCGCCGTGAGCGGCGGCGACGGCCGGGACCCCGGCCGCCATCGCCTCCGCGACCACCAGGCCGAACGTCTCCAGGGACATCGAGGGGGCCACCACGGCCACCGACCGCGCGACGGCCCGCCGGCACTGGGCGGGGTCGTACAGACCGACGTACCGCACGTCGTCGCGGCCCGCCGCCCAGGCGGACACCTCGCTCTCCAGCGGCCCCGCGCCGGCGATCACGAGCGGCACGTCCAGACCGCCGTCCGCCGCGATCGCGTCCCACGCGGCCATGAGCAGCCGCACGCCCTTGGTCTCCGCGAGCCGGCCGAGGAAGAGCAGATGCTCGCCGGTGCCCGCTCGGGTGACACCCGGGTCCGGCACGAAGTTGTGCTTCACCACGAGCCGTTCGGCCGGCATGCCGGACCTCACCAGGACGTCCCGCTGCGCGGCGGAGATGCAGAAGAACCGCTCCACGCCGGACCACCAGCGCCGCCGGTTGACCGAGAGGCTGACCGCGAGCGGAACCGTCGCGAGCCGGGAGTTCCGGTAGCAGCCGTGCCGGACGGCCGGCAGCGCCGTCGCCGATCCGACGCACTCGGTGCACGGCCGGCCGTCCCTGTGCAGGGTGCCGGGCGGGCAGACCTGGGTGTAGTTGTGCAGCGTGGCGACGACGGGCACACCGGCGTCGGCGCAGGCGGCGAGCACCGCGGGCGACAGGAGCGGGAAGACGTTGTGGACGTGCACCACGTCCGGTCGCTCGGCGCGGAGCCGGGCGGTGAGCTCCGTGCGGACCGCGGGGTTCCACGGCACGAGGAGCGGCACCGCGGCCTTGGCGAGGAGGGACCGGGCGGCGATGTCGTCGCTGCGCCGCTCGAAGACGTCGACCCGGTGGCCGGCCGCGCGCAGCAGCCCCACCTCTTCGTCGACCACCCTGTTCTCACCGCTCGGCTGCGCCGAGGAATAGCGGTTGTGCACGACAAGGACATGCATGCTCAGGTCACCTCCGGGCCCATCGCGGGATACGTCGTCGGGGAACTTCGGTCATGGGCAGGGCCGTGGGGACGAGTGCGGCGAGGGGCGTGGCCGCCGCGGCGGGGGCCGCGAGGAGCGAGGCGGCCAGGGCCAGATGCAGCAGATACGCGGAGGCGTCGCCGAGACCGACCTCCGTGTACGAGGAGATCGCGCAGTAGCTGATCAGGAAGATCGCGCAGGCCCGCGGCAGCGACGGCGGCCGCAGCAGCGCGACGGCGCCCAGCACGACGATCATCGCCGCCACGATGGTGACGCCGACCAGACCCTGCTCGTGGTAGACGGCCAGCCAGCTGTTGTCGATCGGCAGCCCGTCGAACGACTTGTCGCCGAGACCCGTGCCGAGCGCCTGCTCCCCGAGCGTCCGGGGCGCTGCCAGGAGGGCGTCCCAGACCTTCGCCCGGCCGGTGAGGTTGGAGAAGTTCTCCTGGCTCTGCCCGCGCAGGAACCACGACCGCAGCGCGGAGCTGAACACCACCGCGGCCACCGTGGCGCACAGCACCGCCCAGGCGAAGACCCGGCGGGCGGCGGCGCTGGTCAGGACGAGCGAGCCGATCGCCAGCGTCAGGGCGATGATCAGGCCGAGCGTGGCCGTCCGGGTATGGGTCATCGCGAGCAGGACGAGCGACGGCACGACGACGACCGCCGCGCCGGCCCCGGTGGTCCGCCGGCCCAGCACGAGCAGCACGGTCAGCCCGATGACCACCGCGGCGTACTGGCCGATCTGCGGCGGGGTGAGCGGCCACAGCGCGCCGACGAGGCGCCCGCCGTAGTACTCGGGCATGGCCGTGCCCGGTGCGACGAGCAGCCCGGCGGCCACCAGGACGAGCACCGCGAAGTACATCCGGATGTGGTGGCGGACGAACGTCAGGCCGCCGTCCCACCAGCGGCTGAGCAGCCACAGCGTGGCGACGAAGAGCGTCAGCCGGGCGCAGCGGAACAGCGCGCCGACCCCGACCTCCAGGTGCACGCTGGAGATCACGCTCGGCACGAGCAGCAGGGTCAGCAGGAAGAGGAAGGCGCTGGCCCGGACGCGCAGCCGGGGATTGACGACGAGCGCCAGCGCGAACGCGGCGACCAGCGCGCCCATCGTGACCATCTGGATGAGGGAGCGGGGGAGCGGGACGACGGTCTTCGCCCCGGCGGAGCCGAGCGTGTTGAGCGCCAGCAGCGCCCAGGCCGTGCCGACGATCTTCGGCGTGTGGTCCGCGACCAACTCAACCACCGTCCCGTGCGCGGAAGGTGCTGCCCTCGTCCTGCCGGTACGGCGCGCCCCGCCACTCGTCGAGGCTGAGTGTGCGGCCCGGGGCGTGGGCGACGAACGTCCACGGCCCGAGGTAGTCGTTGTCGCGCCAGCGGTTCTGCTGCCCGCGGGTGATCGCCTCGGACACCCGCTCGCCCTTGTACGGCGACCAGTCCGGAGACGTACCGGAGTTGGCCACCACCGCCATGCGGTCGCACCCCACCGTGCAGTCGAGGGCGGACTTGTCCAGGACGAAGCGGTTGCCGTGGATGTCCACGCGCTGGGTCTTCCACCGGCAGTCGTCCCGGAGCGGCGCGGCGGCGATCGCCGGGGGCGCGCAGCGGGCGGGGTCCTTCACCAGCAGCGTGCAGTATCCGGTGGAGGTGTTGGACGGGCTGTTGCAGAACCGGTCGGCGTTCTCCCACAGGGTGATCCCGGACCAGTTGTTCTCCAGCACGTTCCCGTAGATCTCGATCTTGTCCGTGCGGGCGGGGACGCGGGGCTCGCCGCCCGACTCGGACACGTAGACGGTCCCGTACGGGAAGTCGTCGCCGTCCTCGGCGTAGCCGCGGGCCTCGACCACGTTGTTGCGCCGGATCGTGTTGTTCCGGATGACCGCGTTGTAGCTGGTCTCGTAGATCAGCGCGGCACCGTCGTTGGCTTCGAGGACGTTGTCCTCGAAGCGGAAGTCGTTGTTGTTGGTGTCCGCCCAGAGTCCGGCGCCGCGGTTGTCGTGCACCCAGTTGCCGCGGATGTCGGCGCCGTCGACCGCCCAGAACTTGATGCCGGCGGTGCAGCCGCAGCCCGGCTGCCGCCGCTCCCAGTCGTCGGTGTTGTTGCCCACGACCTCGTTGCCCTCGACCACCAGGCCCTTGATGGAGTCGCCGGTCTTGTAGGCGTTCATGCCGTACTGCCCGTTGCCGCGCAGGCAGCTGGCGCGGACCTGCTGGCGTGCACCGGCCATCAGCCCGGCGCCGGAGTTGTACTGGATCCTCGCGTGCTCGACCACCCACCCGTCGGCCATGTCGTGGTTGACCACGCCCTCGTTGTTCGGCGCGACGAAGCGCTCCACGGTCAGATGGCGGATGGTGACGTCGCGGGCCGTGCCGCCGAACGCGTACTGGTTGGTCTTCCGTCCGTCGAGCACCGCGCCCGGCGCGCCGAGATAGCGGTTCCCCTCCTTGGGCACGACCTGGGCGTAGGCGTCCGGCTCCAGCCTGTGGGTGCCCGGCCGAAGCCAGAACGTGGTGCGCGGGGGGCTGCTCTCGGTCTTCGCGGCCAGATCGCCGACCACCGAGGGGTCCACCGTCACCGCGCCCGCCGGCGCCTTCGCCGGCCCGGCCGGGGGCTCGGCGCAGACCCGGGCCAGGCCGGAGGGGGGCGCCCCGATGGCGGAGGGCGCCCCGGAGGCGGAGGGCGCCCCGGACGCCGAGGACGTACGGGACGGCTTCGCCGGGGCGTCCGACGTGCTCGTGCAGCCGGTCGCCACCAGCAGGAGCAGCACCAGAGGCGCCGTCGGCGCCGCCCGGCGCCGCCGCTTGATCACCACGAGCCCCCCCTAGCCGCGGAACCTGAGCACGGTGGTGAACTCTCCCGCCGACGCGGTGCCGTCGGCGAAGCCGCTGCCGACCAGCGTGGTGGAGGGTTCCTTGCGCCCGAAACCGGGGGAGTACCAGCCCAGCGGCGGCTCGCTCTCGCCGCGATGCGCCCGCCAGGACAGCTGCTCGGGCAGGTCGAGCGCGGCGGAGCGGTCCTCGCCGTCCCGGGTCCAGGTGAGGACGGCCCGGTTCCCCACCAGCTCCGCGGCGATCGCCGGGCCGAGGTGGAACGCCAGACGCACGGCTCCGCTGTCGCCGCGCACCTCGTCGACCACCCGTAACTCCCGGCTCGCGGCCGTCAGCTCCACCCGGCGGCGGTGCGTGACGCGCTCGTAGCCGTCGTGCTCGGCGCACCAGCGGGCCACGCCCTCGGAGGCGGTGTCCGCGACCAGGACACGGCTCCGGGCATGCCGGGTCCACAGGAACGGGCCGCCGGAGACCGACTGGTCACCGCCTTCCCACTGCAGGGTGTTGTGGCCGAGCGTCGACCGGAAGTACTGCCGCCACTCGGGCTGCCCGTGGTAGCAGAACGTCCCCGGGTCGGCGAGGACGTCGACCCCGTCGTGCCGGACCTCCACCGACAGCGCGTCCGCGTGGGCGTGCGCGGCGATGGACAGAAAACCGTGCGGACCTCCGTCGCAGCGGCACCAGATCCCCTCCGGACCACGCAGGATCGTCATGCCCGCGTCGGCGAAGTGGGCCGGTCGGCTCGCCGGCCGGGACACGGCCGGTACGGTGCCCGCCTTCGCGTACGGCCGGACGAGCGCGGCCAGCAGCGGCGTACGCACATCCGTACCGGTCACCTCCGGCCACCAGTCGAGCCGCCCGAACACGGCGTCCCCCGTGGCCAGCAGCGAGCCCCAGCGGTCGGTGCCCGCGCCGTCGACGATCAGACCGTGGCCGTCGTCGGAGTCGCCCTGGCGCGGCGGCCGTAAGCGGTCGTCCACGACGGCGGCGAGCGCGTCGGTCATCCGCAGCAGCACCAGCCGGACCGTCGAGGGGACCGGTACGCCGGCCGCGTCCGCCTCCGCCACGGCGGCCAGGCCCAGCTCCAGGACCAGCCCGTGGTACTCGGTGGCCAGCTCGCGGTTGAGGCCGGAGCCGAAGGTGTTCGCCCGCAGCTGCCGCTCCAGCGACCGCAGGGCGTCGGCCCGCCAGCGCGCCGAGGAGGGGAACCAGCCGAACGCGCAGGCCGCGGCCAACTGCCCGGCGGCCTCGGCGATGACGTGGTTGTTCGCCGACGACCCCCGGCTGGGGAAGGCGGCCAGCCAACGCTGGTGGTGCCAGATCTGGCGCAGCGCCACCGGGTTGCCCTCGAACAGGCCCGCCGCGCCCGGCCAGCCGTCGAGCAGCCGCCGGACCCACACCCAGGAGAGCAGCCGGATCCCCAGCTCGATGCCGCTGGTCCAGTGCACCCCGCGCAGCGGCGCGTTGGCCGCCCACCACGACCGCAGGTGCTCGGCCACCCGCTCGGCGTACCGCTCGTCCCCGGTGATCGCGTAGGCGGCGGCGAGCACGGTGAGGTACTGGTGCCGGGACAGCTCCCAGATCTGCTTGATGTCGCCGACCGCCTCCTCGTCGCGGTACGGCACGTCGAAGGCGTAGCCCCACGGCGCCCGGCGCCCGGTCTTCGGGTCGTGCCACCAGTCCGGGTCCACCAGGTCGTCGCGGTCCACGCCGAAGTACTCCGCGTGCCCGTCCATCAGCCGGTCCGCCTCGGCGACGAGACGCTTCGCGGCGTCCGGCGGCACCGCACCGATCGTCCCCGCGGGCAGCACCGCGGTGAACCGGGCGCCGGTCACGGCCGGGCCGTCCGGCCGCACCGACCGCCACCGCCGCCTGCGCAGGGTGTCGCCCACCCGGCCGCCGACCTCCCGCGGTCCCATCCGGGACAGCCGCCGCAGGTACCAGCCCGTGCTCAGGGTCATCGAGCCCCCGCCAGGGTCACCGGCACACCGGCGGCCAGGCCCGCCGGCACGGCGAGGGTGGCCGCCGTGGTGGCGACGAGCGACTCCAGCGGCACCGGCATCGGCCCGCCGGTCCGCACGGCCTTGACGAACGCGGCCAGCTCCGCGTTCTGGCCCTTGTCCCGGGCCTTCGGCAGCCGCGAACTGACCCAGCGCTTGCCGCCGTGGACCGAGGCACGGACGAAGTCGTCGAGCCGCAGCACCTTCCCGTCGGCGACGAGGTCCAGCGTCTCCTTGGGGAAGCCGGGCGCACCGGTCGTGACGTAGCTGATGGTGGCGGTGGACCCGTCCGGGTAGCGCAGCACGACCTGCAGGTCGTCGGCGCCGGCCGTGGCGACCGCGTACACCGAGACCGGGTCGGCCCCCAGGAGCCAGCTCGCCGTGTCGATGAAGTGGCCGCCCTCGCCGGCGAAGCGCGAGCCCTCGGTGCCCTGCTGGAGGTACCAGCTGCCGTGCTGGAGCCGGCCCGCGTTGACCAGGTAGCGGAGGCTCGCCGGACCGGTCCGGGCGCCGAACCGCTGCCTGGCCTCCTGCAACAGGGGCGCGAACCGACGGTTGAAACCGACCTGCAGCCGGTCGTTGCCGGACTTCTCCACCGCCGCGAGCACGCCGGCCAGCTCGTCCTCGGTGAGCGCCAGCGGCTTCTCCACGAACACCGCCTTGCCCGCGAGCAGCGCCCGCTGGGTCAGCTCGGCGTGCGAGCTGTGGCGGGTGACCACGAACACCGCGTCGATGGACCGGTCGTCGAGCACCGCGTCGAGATCGGTGGTCGCCTCGGTGAAGCCGAACTTCCGCTGCGCGTTGGCCGCGGACAGCGCCGTCGTGGTGACGACGGTCGACAGCTCGACGCCTTCGCGCCCCGCCAGGTGCGGCAGGAGCATCGACGTCGCGTAGTTGCCGGCGCCGACGAACGCCAGCCGCACCGGCTTCCCGGCGGCCCGGGCCTGGGTGGACGTGGCGCCGCCTGTCCGCTTCACCGTGGGCACGGCCACCGCCGGAGCCACCGCTTCCCCCGCGTCCCCTCCGGGGTAACGGAAGAGCACGGCCACGGCCTTCAGGTCGCCGTCCTTCAGACGCCGGTAGGTCTCGACGGCGTCGTCGAAGTCGGCGATGTGGGAGATCAGCGGCTCCACGTCGACGCTGCCGCGCGAGAGGAGATCGAGGAAGCACGCCAGATTGCGGCGCTCGGTCCAGCGCACGTACCCGATCGGGTAGTCCCGCCCTTCGAGTTCGTACGCCGGGTCGTAGCGCCCGGGGCCGTACGAGCGCGAGAACCGGACGTCGAGCTCCTTCTCGTAGTACGCGTTCCACGGCAGGTCCAGGCGGCACTTGCCGATGTCGACGACCCGGCCGCGGTCCCGGGCCAGCCGGGCGGCCAGCTCGACGGGCTGGTTGCTGGCGCCGCCGGCGGCCAGGTACACCTGGTCCACGCCGTGACCGCCGGTGAGCTCGGCGACGGCGGCTTCGACGGCCGCCGACTCGGGATCGCCGCAGGCCTCGGCACCCAGGCGCTCGGCGAGCTCGCAGCGCGCCGGATCGGGGTCGACCCCGACGACGCGGACCCCCGAGGCGGCGAGGAGCTGCACCACCAGCTGCCCGATCAGCCCGAGGCCGATGACCAGCGCCACCTCGCCGAGCTGCGGCTCGCCCTGGCGGACGCCCTGCATGGCGATCGAGCCGACGGTGCCGAAGGCCGCGTGCCGCGCTTCGAGGCCGTCCGGCACCCGGGAGTAGAGGTTCTTCGGCACCCAGTTCAGCTCGGCGTGCAGCGCGTGCTCGTTGCCGGCGCAGGCCACCAGGTCGCCGACCTTCACGTCGTCGATCCCGCTGCCGACCTGCTCGACCACCCCGCACAGCGAGTAGCCGAGCGGCGTGTAGGAGTCCAGCTTGCCCATCACCTTGCTGTAGGTGGCGGGCAGCCCGTTGGTGGCCACGCTCTGCATGACCTTGGCCACCTGGTCCGGCCGGGAGCGGGCCTTGCCCAGCATCGACATGCCGGCCTCGGACACCTTCATGAGCTCGGTACCGGTGGATATCAGCGAGAACGCGCTGCGGACGAGCACACCGCCCGGCTTGCACCCCGGCACCGGCACGTCGAGCACCGTCAGTTCGCCGCTCTTGTAGTTCTGTACGACCTGTTTCACCGAAGTCCTCTTGTCTCTACGCGGTCAGGGAGGAGTTCTGGCCGGACCCGGAGGTCGCGCCGCGATACCAGTACTCGAGCGTCAGCACATGCCAGAGATGCTTGGAGAAGTCCCGTTGCCCGGCGGCGTCCTCGGCGACCATGCGCGCCAGCGCGTCGCGGCGCAGGAGCCCGGAGCGGACGAGCTCGCCCTCGTTCACCACCTCGCGCACCAGCGGTGCCAGATCCCGGCTCATCCAGGCGCGCAGCGGGGCGCTGAAGAGGCCCTTGGGCCGGTACACGATCTCCCGGGGCAGGACCGAGGCGGCCGCCTCCTTGAGGACGGCCTTGCCCTGCCGTCCGACGATCTTGCGGTCACCGGGCACGGCGAACGCCGCCTTGACCACCTCGACGTCCACGTACGGCACGCGCACCTCGGTCGACGCGGCCATGCTCGACCGGTCCGTGTACGCGAGGTTCAGGCCCGGCAGGAACATCCGCGCGTCGCCCAGGCACATGCGGTTGACGAAGTCGTCGAGGTCGTTGTCCTCGTAGACGTCCGCGTGCTCGGTCAGCACGTCATCGACGGTCCCGGCCAGGTCGGGATCGATCAGGTCGAGCAGCTCGCCCCGGTCGTACATGGTGTAGCTGCGCCGGAACGCGGTCTCCTCCGGCAGATCGGCGAAGGAGAGGAACCGCTTCGCGAAGCGCACCGACCGGTACCCTCGGCGGGCCGACGCGACCGGCAGCCGGTCCACGGCGCCGGCCAGGCCGCGCCGCAGCGGCCGGGGGACGCGCTGGTAGCGCAGCGCGATCACATTGGCCAGGTGCTTGCGGTAGCCGGCGAACAGCTCGTCGGCACCCATCCCCGAGAGCAGCACCTTGACCCCGGCCTCCCGGGCGGCCGAGCAGATCAGGAAGGTGTTGATCGCGGCGGGGTCGCCGATCGGCTCGTCCAGGTGGTACGTCATCCGGGGCAGCAGGTCGAGCACGTTCGGCGCGATCTCGATCTCGTGGAGGTTCACGCCGAACCGCTCGGCCACCTGCCGGGCGTAGCGCAGGTCGTCCGGCATCGCCTCGAACTTGGCGTCCTCCGCGCGGAACCCGATCGTGTAGGCGGAGATCCCGGGCCGCTCGCGGGCGGCCAGCGCGGTCAAGTAGCTGGAGTCGAGACCACCGGAGAGGAAGGTCGCCACGGGCGCGTCGGAGAGCAGGTGCCGCCGGGTCGAGTCCTCGACGATCGCGGCCAGGTCCGGGCGCTCGCCGGCCAGGGCCCGCTCCCGGCCCTCGTTCGCGACGTCCTTCAGGTTCCAGAACCGGCCGCGCTCCGTCCGCCCGTCGGGCCGGCACCGGAGCCAGCTGCCCGGGGGCAGCTTCTCCGCCTCGCGGAACGCGCACCGCGAGTCCGGCACCCAGTAGTAGAGGAGCGAGGCCACCAGCGCCGCGTGGTCCACCTCCAGCGATCCGCCGGTCACGGCGGCGAGCGCCTTCAGCTCGGAGGCGAAGACCAGACCCTCGCCGCGCCGGAGCAGGAACAGCGGCTTGATGCCGAGCTGGTCGCGGACGAGCACCAGCTCACCGGTCCGCTCGTCGAAGATCCCGAACGCGAACATGCCGCGCAGCCGGGGCAGACAGTCCGTGCCCCAGCGCCGCCAGGCCTCGAGGAGCACCTCGGTGTCGGACGTACCGCGGAAGCGCACCCCGTGCGCCGCCAGCTCGGCACGCAGGTCGGGCGCGTTGAACAGCTCGCCGTTGTACGTCAGGACGAGGCCGTCCGAGACCATCGGCTGGGCGCCGGTCTCGGTGAGGTCGACGACGGACAGCCGGCGGTGCCCGAGGTGCACTTCGCCGCCACCGACGGGGTGACCGTACCGGCCGGCCCCGTCCGGACCGCGGTGGGCGAGCGTGTCGGTGAGCCGGTCGGTCACGACCTTCCCGTCCGGCCATCGGTAGGTACCCGCGATGCCACACATGTGTTACTGCGCCTCCTGATCGCTGTCGGGGACCCGAGCCGCCCACATCGGCAGCCGCTCCGCCCGTTGTCCGCCCGCCCCCACTGCCTGAACGGCGTGGGAGGTACCCCCACCGTTCCGCCGGGCGAGCACCTCGTTCCTCCCGCGCAGTGCGGTGAACGGCCCGTCCCACAGGGTGCCGTCGGTCCGGTCACGCGGATCCGGGTCGATCAGCACCACACCGATCACCGGAATGTGCTGGTCCGCGAGCTGCCGCGCCACGGTGTGCAGCCACGCGGCGCTGCCGTGCCCGGCCCGTACGACGAGCACGGTCCGGGTGCCGAGGTACCGGAGGTCGGTCCACGCCGTGCCGGGCGCCACCGAGCCGACGCCGACCAGCCGTTCCTGACGGGGCACGGCCGCGGCGCGCTCGCCGCTGACCACGGTCGGGTCTCCCGGCTTCGGCCGCCGGTCGGCGAGCCGCCCGCCGGGCAGACCGTCGACGACGACCACCGGCCCGTCCGCAGCGAGCGCCCCGGCAAGGTCCAGCGCGATCGCGCCCGCGCTGCGCGCACAGCCCAGTTCCAGCAGCGACACCGCTTCCCCGGAGCCGCGCACGGTACGGGCCAGGGACGTGGTGAGCCGTTCGCGTGCCGCCCGGACTCGACGGCGCTGCCACGGCACGGCCGACCGGCGGGGCAGCTCCGCGACGACCGAGGCGCCGAGGTTCGCCGCGATCTCCCGGCGCAGCACGGGGCGGTCCGCCACCACCGCGCCGACCGCGGACACCGCGAGGCCGAGGACGAGCCCGAGAGCGAGCCCGATCGCGGCGTCGGTGGCGGCGGTCCTGGGCAGCGAGTGCCGCACCACGCGCGGGGCGTCCACGATCTGTGTGCCGGCGAGGAGTCGGGGCGTCCCCATGCGTGCCTCGGCGGCGCGCTGGTCGAAGTCGCTGATCCGCGAGGTGAGTTCGGCCCGGCGGGCGAAGAGCGACTCCCTGTCCGCCGAGGCCTTGGGTCCGCTCCCCGGCGATCCGTCCCCGATCGACCTGTTGACCTCGGCCAGTTCGTCCCGCATGCGGTCGCGCTGGTCGAGCAGGGCCTTGGACTCGGCGTCCGCGACTTCCCTTATCCGCCGCACATGGTCCGCGACGAACACGTCGGCCAGCGCCTTGGCGCGGGCCGTCGCCTCCGCGTCGGTGTCCCCCGTCACCTCGATCTGCAGCAGGTTGTTGGTCAGGCCGGCACCCGTGTAGTCCCGCATGAAGTCCTCGGGCTTCACCGGGGACCCGAGGGACCGCAGGGCCTCACCGGCGATCCGCGTGGTCTGCAGCAGCGCGACATCGGTGCGGATGAGCGTTCCGGGGTCGTTCGGCTGGTCCTCCTGATGCGCGACCAGCACCTTGGTCACCGCGGTCGGCGGCGGCGGCAGCAGCACCGCGACCGCGGTCCCGAGGAGCAGCCCGAGGAGCGCCAGGGAGTACCAGACGCGGCGCCGTCTGCGCACCGCCACCACCAGCGCGTGCAGGTCGAGGAGCGGAGCGGCGGCCGGCTGCTCCGCTGTCGTACGTGTCGTCACCCGGGTACTCCCGTCGCGTCGTCGGCCGTCGGGAGCGCCGGCGCGGCAGGCCGAGAACGGCCGGCGGTTCGCGTCGGACCGGCCAGGACCGTGCCGGCGAGCACGACGCCGACGACCTCGTGGCCGGAGTCCGCGCACGCCTCGGCGATGCCGGCGAGCTCCCCCGCCGTCCAGCTGCCCGCGCTGAGCACGACCAGGGCGCCGAACTCCTCGGCGCGGTCCGGCAGCATCGGCTGGGACACCGGGACCTCCACCACGCGCAGCGTGGGGTATCCCGTGCTCGATTCGCCGGGGGAGGGGTCGCTCGCGGCCTCGGCGGCGAGCCGCTCGGCGGCCAGCCGGGCGATCTCGTCGCCGTCCGGGACGACGACCAGCAGCCGGGAGGCCGGCAGCCGGTCCCGGAGGCGGGCGCACACCCGCCGGTAGCGGGTCTGCCGGCTCGCCTCGTCGCCGGACTTCCGGGGGGCCGGCAGGTCCCACCGGACGTCGACACCGAGCAGCCGGCGGGCCAGGGCCCGCGGGCCACGGCCCGCCGGCCGGTGCGCGGGCCGTCCGGCGGGTACGTCGACGGTGCCGAGGAGCGTCGAGCCCAGCGCCGCCGCGATCTCCGGCTCGGTGCGCAGCCGGCGGCTCATCCGTGCCGCGACGAGATGGCCCACGACCGCGACCAGAAGGAACAGCAGCGCCCCGCCGACGATGAGCTGCGTCCTCGTCGGCGGTGCCTCGCCGGCCGGCCGGGCCGCCGGACCCATGACGACCATGTCGGCCTTGACGGCCCTGTCGGAGGCCGGGTCGGCCTGGTCCAGCCTGTCGACGGCCTCCCGCAGCGCGGTGCGCAGCTTCTCGAGGTCGGTGCGGGTCTGCACGCTCTCCACGGTCCGCCCCGGATCGGCCGCGTCGGCCAGCTCCGTGATGCGGCGGTTCGTCTGTACCACCAACTGCCGCAGCGCCTCCTGCCGCGCCGCCGCGTCGGGGTCGGTGTCGCTGCCCAGGATCTGGGCGGCGAACGTGACGAACTCCTGGGCCACCCGGTCGGCGAGTCGCTGCGCCTGCTCCGGGGTGTCGGCCGTGCCCGAGACCGTGATGATGTTCCCGTCGGCGACCTCGGCGGTCACCCGCTCGCGCAGCTCGACGCCGCTGACTTTGGGCCGCCCCAGGGCGGCGGCCACCCGGTCGATGACCACCGAACTGGTCGCGATCTCCGCCTGGGTCCGCAGCTCGCGCTCCTCCCACGCCCCCGGCAGCAGTACCGACGCAGAGGTCGTGTAGCGCGGCGGAAGCAGCATGGAGGTGCCGTAGCCCACGAGCGCTCCCACCACGACGAGAAGGGTGAGAAGCCGCCGGCGCCGACGGACAATCCGCCCGATCGTGACCAGGCGTATCGTGTCATCGCTCAACGGTGCGGCCTCTTCCCCGCGCGGTCCGTGTCGCCCACCGACACCGCGGCGGTGTAGGCGGCGAGCAGCGATCGCTGGGAGTTCCGCCAGGAGAGAGCTCCGTTGATCCGCTCCTGGCCGATCTTGCCCATCCGGGCCCGCTCCTCCGGATCGTCGAGCAGCCGCGCGATGAGCCCGGCGAACTCGCCCTCGTCGTTCGCGGGGGCGTAGAGGGCGGCGTCACCGGCGGAGACGCGCGCCTCCCGGAGGTCGAACGAGACGATCGGCCGGCCCATCACCATGTATTCCAGGACCTTGTTCATGGTCGACACGTCGTTGAGCGGATTGCGCGGGTCGGGGGAGAGGCACACGTCCGCGGTGGACAGGTAGCGCGCCAGATCGGCGTCCGGTACGCGTCCGGTGAACTGCACCTGCTCCGAGAGCCCGAGCCGCCGGGACAGCTCCACCATCGCGTCGAAGGTGTCGCCACCGCCGACGAACACCGCGTGCCAGTCGCTCCGTCCGACCTCGTCGCGCAGCTTCGCGAGGGCACGCAGGGCGTAGTCGACGCCGTCCTGCGGGCCCATGACACCGAGGTAGCACAGCAGATGGGGCTTGCCGCGCTTCAGCTCCGGCTCCGGCGGTACGGGGTGGAAGCGGTCGGTGTCGGGCGCGCTGCGCACCACGAACACGTCCTCCGGCCGACGGCCGCCACGGCGCACCGCGACGTCCCGGTAGCTCTCGTTCGTGGCGAGCACGACGTCCGCGGCCCGGTAGGTCATCCGTTCCAGCGCGCACACGGCGCGGTAGAGCAGGTCCTCGCCGCGGTCGAAGCGGGAGAGGTACAGCTCGGGCACCAGGTCGTGCTGGTCGAAGACGAACCGCGCTCCCTGCCGCTTCAGCCACCGTGCCTGCAGGAACAGAAGGTCCGGCGGATTGCAGGCGTGGACCACGTCGACCGGGCCGATCCTGCGGGCCAGCCGGAAGGTGTGCCACAACGCCGATCCGTACTCCCGCAGATAGCCGGCCGGCCCTCCGGTGGCCGCGCGCAGCGGGTAGCGGTGGATCCGCACCCCGTCGATCACGGCCTCCGGCTCCGTGTCCCGCTTGCTTCCCTGCGGGCAGATGACGTGCACCTCCCAGCCCGCGTCGCGCAGCGTCGTGCACTCCTGCCACACCCGCCGGTCGAACGGCACCGACAGGTTCTCCACCAGGATCAGCGCGCGCCGGTCGGCCCGGTCGCCGCTGGTCGTCTCACCAAGCAAGGCCCACGTACCCAGGTTCGGCCCGGCGCGCGTCGGCGTCGGGAAGGTGGATGAGGTCGATGATCACCGGGCTGTCGCCATGGGGCAGCGCCGACAGCACGGCCGGATCCCTGGTGCCGACCAGGCACACCTCGGCGTGTGCGAGGACCTCGTCGACGGAGTCCGTGAGCAGCTGGCCGAGGTGCGGCAGCCGGGAGTCGATGTACTCGCGGTTCGCGCCGAGGAGCCGGGCGAGGTGCACGTTCGCGTCGTAGATCCGCAGGTCGTAGCCCTTGCCGAAGAGTCTCTCCGCCAGCTCGACGAGCGGGCTCTCGCGGAGGTCGTCGGTGCCGGGTTTGAAGGACAGCCCGAAGAGGCCCACCCGGCGCTTGCCGGTGCGCTCGACCAGGTCCACCGCCCGCTGGAGGTGGTCGGCGTTGGAGGGCAGCACATGGGCGAGGATCGGCACCGAGACGTCGGCCCGCTGCGCCGCGTGGACCAGGCTGCGCAGGTCCTTGGGCAGGCAGGAGCCGCCGAAGGCGAAGCCGGGCCGCAGATAGGCGGGGCTGATGTTCAGCTTGCTGTCGGCCAGGAACACGTCCATGACCTGGTGCGAGTCCACCCCGAGCGCCTGGCACACCGCGCCCAGCTCGTTGGCGAAGCCGATCTTGAGACCGTGGAACGCGTTGTCCGCGTACTTGATGGCCTCGGCCGTCGGGATCGGCACCCGGAACACCTCGCCGGGCAGGCCCTCGTACAGCGCTCGCACCACATCGCCGCTGGCCGGGTCGAGCTCGCCGATGACGGTCTTGGGCGGGTCGAAGAAGTCCCGCACGCTCGTGCCCTCGCGCAGGAACTCCGGGTTGACCGCGACCCCGACGTCCACCCCCGCCGTGCCGCCGACGTACTTCTCCAGGATCGGGAGCAGCAGGTTCAGGCACGTGCCCGGGAGCATGGTGCTGCGGAACACGACGGTGTGCCGGCCCCCCTCCTTGACCCCCTCGGCCAGCGCGGCGCCGATCTGCTCGGTGACCCGCTCCAAGTAGGTCGTGCAGAGGCTGCCGTTGGGCTCCGAGGGCGTACCCACGCAGATCAGGGACACGTCGCTGCCCATGATCGCCTCGCGTACGTCGTCGGTGGCCCGTAAGGCTCCGGTCCGCACGACCTCGGCGACGAGCTCGCCGATCCCCTCCTCCACGACCGGGGCCTTGCCGGCGTTGACCAGGTCGACCTTGACCCGGTTCACGTCGACCCCGATGACCTCGTGCCCCATGTCGGCCAGGCACGCCGCCGATACGCAGCCCACGTAGCCGAGCCCGAAAACGCTGATCCTCATGACCCGTTCCTCCCCCCAGGCAGGCACTCCCCGCCTGCGAACCGCACACCGGCCGTACGTCGCCGCAGCCCCCCGCGCATCAGTAGGCCCCCTGCCCGTGGAACACCGCGCGCAGCGTCTTCCACAAGATCACCGTGTCCAGGGCGAGCGACCAGTCCTCCACATAGCGCAGGTCCAGCCGGACCGCCTCCTCCCACGGCAGGTCGCTCCGCCCGCTGATCTGCCACAGGCCGGTGAGCCCCGGCTTGACCAGCAGCCTCCGCCGGATGTCCGGGCCGTACGCGGCGGACTCCTCCGGCAGCGGAGGCCGCGGACCGACGAGCGACATCGATCCGGTCAGTACGTTGAAGAGCTGCGGGAGCTCGTCGATCGAGTACCGGCGCAGCACCGCCCCCACCCGGGTCACCCGGGGATCCCGGCGGAGCTTGAACAGCGGACCGGCGCCTTCGTTGCTGCTCTCCAGCTCGGCACGTGCCCCGTGAGCCCCGGCGACCATGGTGCGGAACTTGAGAATGGTGAATTCACGGCCGTCCTTGCCGACCCTGCGCTGCCTGTAGACCGCCCCGCCCCGGCTCTCCACCGTCACGAGCATCCCGACGACCAGCATCAGCGGGGCGAGCAGCAGCAGCAGGAGCGCCGCGCCCAGCCGGTCGACGACTCCCTTGATCGCCCGGCGGCCCCCGGTGAAGGTGGGCATGCTGACCCGCAGCAGCGGGATCCCGAGCACCGCGTCGACGTGCAGCCGCGGGCCGGCCACCTCCATCAGCACGGGGGCGACGACCATCTCGGCGTCGCTGCCTTCGAGGTTCCACGCCAGCCGCTGGAGCCGGTGCGGTGACCAGTGCGGGTCCGGTGTGACCGCGAGGACGCGGTAGCCGTCGCGGCGGATGTGGTTGGCGACGTCCGTCAGCCGGCCGACGACCGGCACGCCGTCCAGATGGTCACCGTCGAGCCCGAGACCGTCCGTCGTGCACACCGCGTCCACCCGCCAGCCGAGATGCGGGTGCTTGCGGGTCCGGGTGATCAGGTCGTGCACGGTGTCCGGACTCCCGGCAGCGAGCACCGGTCGCAGGCACCGTCCCTCGTTCCGCTGTTTGTGCAGCCAGAGACGCAGGAGATAGCGCGTCGTCATGGTGATGATCGCGATCGCGGGGATCGCGACGAAGATCCAGAGTTTGATGTTGCGCGAGGTCAGGGCTATTCCGCCGAGCGCCAATACCACGGTCGCCATGAAAAGGGAGCGTCCGAGCCGGCGGAATTCCTCGGCACCCTGGCCGAGATGCGCCGGAGCCCATGCCCGGTTCACCGCGAGCGCACCCAGCACCAGCAACTGGGTGCCGAATGCAAGAATTCCCCACTTCTCGTGCCAGTTGGCCGCGTCCCGCGCCCCGAAGAATTCGCCGATCGACGCCACCACGAAGGCGGTGGCCACCGTATCGCTCATGATCACGGCACGGCGGTAGCGCTGCTCCCAGTCGGTCGCGGACCCGCTGATCGACCCGTTCGCCAGACGCTCGCGCGCTGACGGTAAAGGGCCGACTAGTCCCCCTTGCCGCACAGAACCCCCCAGGTCCCCAGTGGTACGACGTGTTCGCACAACAATCCACCGGGAGACACCGCCCCTCCCCGGAGCAGGACATCCCAGCTGTTTCGGCGTTACGTGAACAACCCACCCCGGCGGCAGCGGACCGGCTTGCCCCGCCAGGCTCTCGAGGTGCGCGGGAACCTGTCGAAACCCTGGGTGCTCCCCGCACCCAAGGCCCCTCTCGGGCCCCGAGAATCGATCATCTCCACATCTTGTGCGGGGATGGGACTGCTTTCCTTCTGAAGCGCCGGATCAATTGATCGTGAGTGGTCGACTCGTGTCCGAACTGCTGAAGCATGGTCAATCTAGAGCATCGGGGCCCGGTATGAAGAGGGAATGTGTGAAATTTGTGGCCAAACTTTGTGGCTGGATCCACAGATGGCCGATCAGCTACGGGCGCGTCAGCGTCACCTCGGGCTGCGTGGGGCCCTGGCCTGGGGTTCTCGACCCGGTCGGGTTCACCGAGTGGCGTGAACTCTTCGGTGTCGTCGGGCGTAGCGGATGTCGACATCGCCGAAGTTGCGGCCTGAACGGGTCGGGCCGCACCCGTCAGGGCCCCTCCGCGACGGCGACACCCGACGACGGAAGCAGCTGCGGAATGCCGTCGACGATCGGATAGTGGCGGCGCAGGCGGGGGTTGTAGAGAGCGCTCCGGGTCTCGTCGAGGATCAGCGGACCCTTGTCGAGCGGGCAGGCGAGGATCTTCAGCAGCGGGCTGTCAGGCTTCATGGCCGGTTCCTTCGGGATCGGGGGTGTTCGTGTCGTGTCGCGGAAGGGTGAGCAGGACCGTCACCGCGAGGACGGTGCCGCCGAGACGCAGTAACAGCCGCAACCAGTCGTCGGGCAGCGGCTCGGCGAACGCGATCGTGCCGCTCGCGATGGTGAACACACAGCTCACCGTGGAGCAGACGGGGACGATCAGCGACGCCCGGCAGCGCTGCAGGGCGGTCTGCGACAGCACCAGCCCGCTGACCCCTGTCAGCAGGAGGAGATACGGGTAGGGGGTGGCGAGCAGGGTCGGTGCGGAGTTCACCAGGTCCGAGGTGTCCAGATGGCCGGAGACGCCCTTGATGGCGAGCGAGCTGACGCCGTAGATCAGACCGACCGCGACCGCGTAGGCCACCCCGGTGGTCGGCTGCCGATGGCGCCGGCGGCCCCGCCGCTCCGCGGCGGCGTAGAGCCCAAGACCGGCCGCGAGGGTCGGCACGCACAGGGCCAGCAGGAGGCCGGTGGGCGCACTGCGGCTGACCTCCTCGGCGGTCCCGTACAGCGAGGACACCACCATCACCAGCGCCAGACCGATGACGGCGACCGCACGCCGCTCGCGGCCGGAGGGGCGCTCACCGAGCACCACCGAGGAGAGGATGAGGAGGAGGACGAGACCGGACAGGAACAGGCCCTGGGCGGCGGCGATCGGCAGGGTGCGGTAGACGGCCAGCTGCGCGGCGAAGCCCAGGCCCAGCGCCAGCGCCCCGCAGATCCACAGGGGTCTGCCGATCAGCAGGAGCAGGGCCCGGCCCGGTCGTGCGGCGCTCAGCGGCGGCATGCCGGCCAGCGCCCGCTTCTCCAGGACGAAGCCGGTGCTGTACAGGACGTTCGCCACCAGCGCGGCGGCCACCCCCCACACCACGGACTACACCTTTCTCGCGTGCACGAGCAGGATGGAGGCGAGGGACGGCAGCCCGCAGGCCAGGCGGTCGAGCGGGCGGAGCGGGCGCGGCACCCCGTGGAACGGCGCGCCGGCCACCTTGACGACCTCGAAGCCGGACGCCGCCACGAACTCGCGCAGCGCGCGCGCCGTGTACAGCCGCAGATGTCCCACGACCTCGCTGCCCGGCCTGCCGTGGATGCGGCGCAGACTCACCTCGGAGAACACCGGCTGGACTCCGGCCAGCAGCAGGGCGCGGTTGTACCAGGCGGCGAGGTTCGGCGTCGAGAGCATCAGGTGTCCGCCGGGTCGCAGCACCCGGCGCAGTTCGTCGAGGGCGCTGTCCGGGTCGACGAGATGCTCGACGACCTCGCTGAACAGCACGGCGTCGGCACTGTCCGAGGCGAACGGCAGCCCGTTCCCGGTCAGTTCGCCGCGGACGACGTGGCTCAGGCGCGGCGCCGCCCGGCGCAGCGCGTCCTGCGACCAGTCGATCCCCACGAGGCGGTGCCCGTCGAGTACGCGGGCGGCGGTCGCGCCCGCCGAGCCGTCCCCGCAGCCCACGTCGAGCACGGTGGCGGCCGGACGGCCGGGCCCCACGGGGCCGAGCGCGGCGGCCAGCATCCGGGCCTGGCGCAGCGTCCGGGCTTCGCCGGAGGCGACGGGGACGGCGGGGTTCTCGTAGAAGTCCCGCAGCCCGGGCACCGGCCGGTCCGGCGAGGTCTCCGCCGGGGACGGCGTCCCGGTCTCGGTCGAGCCGGTGGCTGAGAAGGTCATGACGCCCCCTTGTGGTTGTTCTGGGTGATGCGGGCTCCATCGGCTGTCGGGTCCGCGGCCGCCAGCGACTCCTCGAACAGGCCCGCCAGGTCCGCGCCCGCCGCGTCCCCGAGCAGCGCCCGTGACCAGCGCAGCGTCACGTGCAGGCGACCGCCGGTGGAGGCCGCCGCCACGCTCAGCCCGCGCGGCATCCGCGCCGGTGCGGAGAACCACACGGCCGTCGCCCGGCCGGCGTCGCCGAAGTCCAGCGCGTACGGCACGCGTCCGATGTTGGTGACCAGCGCCGTCGAGGTCCACGGCGCCGCCGCCCACCGTGCGCCACGGGTGAGCACGCCCCGGATGCCGACCGGCAGGAGCGGCGCGGTCAGCAGGTCGGCCCCGGCACCCATGGGGGCGCCGTGGACCGACGTCAGCGCGCGGGTGCGCCCGGCGGTGGTGCGCAGCAGACGGGCCACGGCTGCCGGGTCCGGCCGCTCGCCGAGCAGGAGTTCCGCGTCGCGAGGGTCGTCGGCGGCCATGGCCACCTCGACGAGCCGTGTTCCGTTGCCCATCGGCATCTCCGTGCCGCGCGGGCGGTCGTCGACGGGCATCGTGAGCTGTACCGGACCGGCCGGCCGGCCGTGCGCGACGTTCCAGCGGCCCACCGTCAGTGCCGTGGCGACCAGCAGTTGGTCGTTGACGGTCCAGAGCGGGAGGCCTCCGGCCCTGGCCGCACGCCGTGGAACGGGCAGGTCCAGTTGGAGCATGCCGTTGCCCGCGGCGCGGGCGCGTACCGGCGCGGGGCGGGCGTCCGGCGCGACCCGCACGGGCCGCGTGCGTACCGTGCGGCCGGTCCCGCCCGTGGTCGGCCCCGAGGCGTCGGGCCGGACCCGCCCCGGGACCGGGAGGGCCGCCTCGCCGCCGTACTGCTCGGCGGTCGTGGCGAGCACCCGCAGCCCCGAGGGCGCGTCGAGAGCCGTGTGATGCATCGTCAGCAGCAGGACGGTCCCGGTCCCCGTAGCGGTCCCGGTCTCGTCCAGCTCGACGGCCTCCAGGCGCATCGGCGGCGACAGCGTGAGCGGCGGGCAGGCGTCCAGGGCGCGGGCGCGGGCCCGCGCCAGGGCGTCGGGGCCGCGACCCGCGAAGCTCACCGGTTCGCTGTCCGGCTCGCCCGTCAGCTCCCACGCGAAGGACCGCCGGTGCCGCCGGCCTGGCACTTCTCGCATCAGCGCCCGGGGATGTGTCTGCAGCGCCTGCCGGAAGGCGGCCCGCAGCCGTGCCAGGTCCACCCGACCGGGCAGGTGGACCTCGATGTGCACGCTCTCCGGTTCGTCGTCGCTGAGGCAGTGCCGCGAGACCTCGTCGACGGTCGGAAAGGGAATCAGGGCCCCGCCGGGAGGGGTTGAGGTACCCCTCCCGGCGGCTGCCCGCTGACCGATCACGCGGGGTCGCCGTCGTCCGGCCGCCGACGGGGCTGCTCGGGCAGGTACCAGTCGTCGGCGCTGCCCGGCCCGGTCGAGACCACCCGTCCGACGCCCGGCGCCTCGGACCCCTCGGGGTCCTCCTGCGAGGCGGCCGCATCGGACCCCGGCCTCACCGCCGTCACCAGCGCGGCGGACACGGCCACCAGTGCCAGCACCTGCGCGAGGCCGCTGAACGCGCCCGCCCCGGCGGCGACCGGCTCGCCGGCGCCGACGGCCGCGACGAGACCGGCTCCGGCCATCGCCGCCGCCGCGGTCGGTACGAGCACGGCCGGCCGGAACCGGGCCGCCACGGCGAGCACGGGAACGATCAGGGCCAGCGGCCCCGCCGCCACCGCGACGACCGCGGTCAGCGCCAGCGTTCCGAGGAGCATCCCCGGCGCCGCCGGCTCGGGCAGTTCCTCGCCGGTGCCATCGTCGCCGGCACGCCGGCGGCCGACGAAGGCCAGGGCGATCAGGGCGACGAGCGCGAACGCACCGCCGATCAGGGCTGCCCGGTACGTACCGGAGGGCTCGAACTCCATGGTCACCGTGCCGGATGCACCGGCCGGGACCACCCAGGCCTGCTGCCAGCCGTCGAGCCGTACCGACTCCAGCTCCTTGCCGGCCAGGGTGGCCTTCCAGCCGTCGTTGGCGTTCTCGTAGGTCCGCAGGTAGACGGCCTCGCCGGAGCCCGCCGACACCGAGACGGTCCGGCTGTCGTCGGTCCACCGGGTGACGGTGGCCTCGCGGCCCGCCGCTCCGGACCGTGCCGCCGGAGCACCGTGGGTCAGCGTGACGTCGGTGATCGCCAGCGGGCCCGCGTCACTCGCCTCCACCTCGTGGTCGCCCGAGGGAAGGTCGAGAGTGCCGTCCTTCTCCTCGCCCGCGCAGAGGGTGACGGTGACGGGTCGCCGCTCGGTGAGGTCCCGGACGAACCCGGAGGCCTTCGTCTTGTGCAGGACGCCGCCCACGGCGAGATCCGGGCCCTCACCGCAGGCCAGGGAGAAGCGCGCGTCGGCCTTCGGCCGCGGCACCCGCAGCTCGGCCAGCGCGGGAACGTGCACCTCGCTCAGTCCGACCGGCAGCTGCACCTGCGCGTTCGCCACCGGGTTGTGGATGGTGAGCGGGGCCACCCTGCTGACGGTGATGTCGAGCCGGTCCGTCTCGATCGCGGGGAAGCGGACGCGCCCGTTCTCGTCCACGTCGGCCACCGCCGCACCGTGCGGGGAGCTGATCATCACCTGCTCGGGCCGGGTGGACACCCCGCCCGCCGGAGCGAGGATGATCTCGTCGATCTTCTTCATCCCGGGCCAGTTCAGGTGGACGACCGGCCGGTCGCCCGCGATCCAGGAGGTCGTGAGGTCACCGTCGACCAGGTTGCGGGCGCCGAGCGACGTGCCGTTGACACTGACGGAGTCCACGGACGCCGTCACCCGGTTCTTCGACCCGGGGGCCGCACGGTCGAGCAGCTTGTCCAAGGGGCCCCCGGGCACGGCGACGGCACGCGCCGACACCTGGTACTCGCCCGGTTCCCCGGTGCTGAACCGGCGGTGCAGTCCCACTTCGGCCGACGAGGGCGAAAGGCCACCCGCGTCGGTACCCCGGTGCAGGGAGTACACGGTCGCCGCCGCGTCGGTGCGCTTCGCGTCGGCGGGCAGCGTCAGCAGGCGCGTCACCTGCACGTCCGGGATCGACACCTCGGAGAATCCGGCCCCGGAGAGGCCCGGAGTCGCCTGCTGCGCGGAGAGGACGGTGATCTTCATCCAGGAGGCCTGGCCGGCGGGGGCCTTGACGGTCTGCGGCAGGCCGTTGGTCTGCAGCGGGCTGTCGGCCGAACCGAGGTCGGTCTCGATCCGCACCTGCGTGGGCGCCGCGCGCATGGCGTCGCTCGGCAGGGGGGTCAGCTGGATGGACTCCGGAATGTCGGTCGGCCCGGAGAAGGCCACCCGGAGCCACTGACCGACCGGCTCACCCTGGCTGCCCTCGGCCCACGCCGTGTCCGGGTTGCCGTCGAAGGCGTTCACCGGGTCGTACTGCGGCAGGTGGAACAGCCAGTTGCCGCTGCTGGAGGCCGTCACGGACTCGGCGCCGCGCAGCACCGCCGTCGTCTGGTGCTCGACGCCCTCCGACGGAAGGATCTGCTTGGGCCGCTCGCCCGGGTTCTGCAGGCTGCCGGAGTGATTGCGCTCGTCCGCGGTGTACGTGTACGAGGTGTTGTTGTTGACGAGCCCGAAGCGGGTGTCGGCCCGGCGCAGCCCGTCCGCGACCGCCTTGACCGGCGCGACGACGCCCTTGGGCAGCTTGTCCCCGGCCAGTACGGCCGGCCGTCCCGTGATCGAGGGGTCGGCGGACAGCTGGAGCAGCGACTCGGGTCCGCCGCTGACCACGGCCGTGTCGGCCACGGCCGAGACACCGACCCGGTCGGGCCGCCCGGCATCCTCCTGCGGCTGGTAGATCTCCACGGCCTGGAGCCGCGGATACAGCCCCTGCACCTGGAGCGGGGTGTCGGCGGCGATGCGCCCGCCGGTCACCAGCGGGCCGAAGCCGGTCACCTTGCGGTAGCCGGACGACTCCAGGGTCCGCTTCACCGTCTGCGGCGGGACGTAGCCGATCTGGTCGGGGTCGAGGTCGTTGCGGACGACCACCTCGTGCATACCCGCCCGTGTCAGGTACGCCTGAAGACCCGGCACCTCCGTGCCCGACAGCAGCGCCTGCTCGACGGCGTCCGTCATGCGCCGTGCTCCGGGAGTGCCGAAGGGGACGAAGTCACGCTGCGCCCAGGCGGTCTCGGCCAGCACGTCGAAAGGCTGGTCGATGGGGGAGCCCCAGGTGTAGATGCCGTGCGCCGTCGCGGGCACGACCAGTGCCCGGCTGTTGCGGGCGTTGTCCTTGAGCCAGCCGGCGGCCTTCTCCCAGTGGGTGGGCAGCTTGGTGAACGCCCCCGGCTGCAGGATCGAGCCGTTGACGTACGGAAGCGCCAGACCGGGCAGGACGAGCACCGCCGCGGTCGCGGGCACCCAGCGGCGACCGCGCAGCGCGCGGGACCCCCTGCTCTCGGACAGCACGGCCGTGAGATGGGCCAGTCCGAGGGCGAGCGCGAGGGCCAGTCCCGGCTGGAACTTGTAGATGTTGCGGAACGGCTTCAGCGTCCCGTTCAACCAGTCCTGGACGGCGCCGTGGAACGGACCGCCGAAGGCGCCGCCGTACCCGGCGAGGACGATCAGGACGACGGACAGGACGGTCAGCAGCAGCCAGCGGCGCTCCGGCAGGTCCCGCCGGGCCAGGCCCGCGAGACCCAGCGCCGCGGCGAACGCCGAACCGAGAACGGTGACGACGGAGGTCGCGACGGTCCAGCCCGCCGGCAGCCACGGCTCGCCGAAGTTCAGATACGCCACCCAGTTGCCGGCTCCGCGCAGCAGCTCGGTCGCGGACATGGTGGCGGTGGTGGTGTCGGCCTGCTCGACGTACGGCATGAAGTTCTCGCCGTGCATGCCCAGCAGGAGCAGCGGCACCACCCACCACACGGTGGCCAGCACGACGCCCGGTATCCACCAGCCCAGCAGGGCGCGCCGACGCGGGCCGGCCGGGCGGCTGAGCAGGTAGAGGCCCACGGGCAGCAGCGCGGCCAGTGTCGACGCGGCGTTCACGCCCCCCATGAAGGGGATGAGCAGGGCCGAACGCGCGGCGGCCGTCCGGGGGCTCAGCGTCGCGGAGGTCAGCGGGAGCAGCACCCAGGGCAGCAGGGCACCGGGGAGCGCGGCGGCGGAGGTCGACCCGACGACGATCGTGAAGGTGGGCCAGAGCGCGTAGACGACCGCACCGATGACCCGCGTCGCGGGCGTGCCCACGCGCAGACGCTCGGCGAGCCTGAGCGCTCCCCAGAACGCGGCGGTCACGATCAGCGACAGCCAGAGCCGTTCCGCCAGCCAGACCGGCAGCTGCAGCAGGTCCGCGAGCGCGTAGTAGGGCAGCGCCGGGAAGGCGTAACCGACGTACTGGTTGGCGATGCCGCCGAGACCCACGTTGCCGTTCCACAGCGAACCGAGGTCGCCGATGAAGCGCCAGGGGTCGAGGGCGACCCCCAGTTTGGTCTCGAACGTCATCTTCCCCGGTGACACCGCGAGGAACGCCAGCAGTACGACGGCCCAGAAGCCGAACAGCAGGCGTCGTCCACGCGGCTCGCCCGACGCCGACGGCGTCGGGCCGGGCTGCGGCACCCAGGTGGGTGTCTGGACCGTAGTGGTCATGACCGTTCCTCGCTTCGCATGCTCATGGGCTTCGCCTGAGAATCAGCAGCAGATTCCAGGTGGCGATCTCGCGGAGACCCGGGACCCGGGTGATCGTGCTCGCGAGGAACGGCCAGTAACGTGACCGCGCTGTGACGACCTGGACGTCGTCGCGGCCGCGGACGTGCCGAAGGGTGGGGCCGATGTGGACGGGGAAGAGGTTCTCGCCGATCGTGTGCTTCGCCGCGCGGCCGGTGCGCCGTTCGTAGCGTCGACGGGCCCGGTCGGCACCGAGGTAGTGCCACGGCGCGGTCTCGTGACCACCCCACGGGGAGAGCCAGTTGGTGAACGACAGGTAGATCAGCCCACCGGGGCGGGTGACCCGCGCCATCTCGCTGATGAACGTCTGCGGGTCCGACACGTGCTCCAGGACGTTGGACGAGAAGCACACGTCCGCCGCCCCGTCGGCGAGCGGCAGCAGATAGCCGTCGGCGAGCACCGCGTCCTCGCCGACCGGGCCGCGGGCGCCGAGCTCCCGCGGGTCGGGCTCGAAGAGGTAGCACTCCGCGCCGCGGCGGCGGAACTCCTCGGTGAAGTGGCCGCTGCCTCCGCCGACGTCGACGACGATCTTGCCGGGCAGGTCCACATGACGTGCCACCTGGGCGACCGAGTCACGGGCCAGCAGGGTGTAGCACCGGGCGGGATCGTTCTGTTCGCGCATGAACGCCCGGAAGAGGGCGGTCGAGCGCTTCAACGACGGGTCCTTGAAGGCGCGTTCGGTGATCTCAGGCACGGCCGCTCCTGCCGCCTCCGCGGGCGGCGGCCCGCGCCGTGGCCTCGGCGGCGACCGCTTGGAACTGGCGGACCGTCGCGCTCCAGCGGAAGCGCTTGGCGCGCTGCGCCGCGGCACGGCCCATGGCCGCGCGCCGTTCGGTACTGAGGGACAGGGCGCACCACGCGGCGGCGAACGAACTCTCGCCCCGGGCGAGCACCCCGGTCTCCCCGTCCTCGACGGAGTCGCACAGGCCGGGTATGTCGAAACCGATCGCCGGGGTGCCCCGGGCGGCCGCCTCGGTGACGACCAGCCCCCACCCCTCGACGAGGGAGGGGTGCAGGAGAAGCCACGCCTCGCACATCAGGCGGTGCTTCTCGGCGTCCGAGACCCGGCCGGCGAACGTCACGCCGGGACCGGCCATGGCCTCAAGACGCTCCCGTTCGGGACCGTCGCCGACGATGACGAGTCGGCCTCCGGTGACAGGGCGGACCCGTTCCCACAGTCTGAGGAGCAGGTCGATCCGCTTGTACTCGACGAGCCGGCCGACGGCCAGGAACAGCGGTTCCTTCGCCTCGGGCAGCAGCGGGCCGGGTTCTTCGACACCGTTGTTGACGATCCGGATGCGGTCCGCTGCGACGCCGATGCCGCGCAGCTCGGCGGCGGTCGACTCGGAGACGGCCACCATCAGGTTGTCGCGGTGGGTGCCGGCCAGAGCCCAGTGCTCAAGCCGGCGGCCAAGGCGTGCCGCCGGGCCTGGGTACCGCATCTGCCAGAGATCCGTGTGTACGTGGTTGACCAGGCACAACGTCGGTCCGCGGTGCCACAGCGGTGCCAGGTACGGCATGCCGTTGCACACCTCGACCAGGAGGTCGCAGTCGCCGACCTCGCGGGCGAAGGTCGCCTTGGCGCGCAGGAAGTGCCCCGCGTCACCTCCCGCGGACACCACCCGGTAGTCGCGCACCGCGGGCGGGCCGCCGCATACGAGGGTGACGTCATGGCCGTCGGCGGTCAGTCCGTCGGCGATCCGGTCGATGAGCAGTTCCGAGCCGCCGGCGGCCTGGTTGGCCAGGTCGCGGCGGGCGAGGAAGGTGATCCGGTGGGGCAGGGGCGCCCCGGAGGACGCGAGGTGCGGGTCCGCGGTGAGCGGGTCGGCGACGTGGCCGCCGGTACGGGTGTGAGCGGGGACGGAGAGGGGGTCCTTCTGGCCGGGGGCCAGGGCGGACGCGCGCTGGGGCATAGAGGTGCTCCAACTCGGCGGCTGCGGGAGGCAGGCGGGTGAGGGTCTTGCCGGGCTTCCGGGGATGAAGCGCTGGGCTGGCTCGGTGCTGCGGGTGCTCAGGGTGTGGTGGGTACATCAAGGTCTCCTGGGGTGGGAGACCCGTCCACAGGAAGCACTGACGCCTTACTAAGCGGTAACGTCAGTGTTCGTTCAAGCTTTCGTTCCAGCTACTCACGCTGCTGATAAATTCGGTCGGTTTCGCAGCGGCGTTTGCTCACTCTTCTGAGTGTTGCGGCCGTCGGCCGCCCCGCAGCGTCAGCCCCGCGCCGACGATGATCAGCAGACCGCCCAGGATTCCGCCGCCCACCGGCGCGGTCTGGCCGAGGAGCTTCAGACGGCTGCTGTCGGCCTCCGCCAGCTTCACCTGCTCACGCCGGGTCGCCTCGGTGAACTGCAGCTTCTCGCTGGCCAGCAGGGTGACGGCGTCCTTCTGCGAACCCGGGGCGCGCAGCGTCTTCGTCGGCGCGATCAGCGCGTTCATGATCCGGCCCGTTCGCGGGTCCACGGTCAGCTCGATCCGCGCGTTGGCGTACCACTCCTCGGCCGCCACCTGGCCCGGCTGCGAACTGCCGACCAGTACGGCGGGCACCAGACGGGTGCCGGTCGCGGTGGCCTCGACGGAGCCGACGAAGCGGTAGCCCTGGTGTCCGTCGACCCTGGTGACCTGGTCGAACTTCAGCGGCACGGTGGCGCCCAGGCTGCTGTCCCACCAGGCGTAGGTGCGCTTCTCGACGTCGAACGGGAACTTCAGGTAGGCCTCGCCCTCGAACCCGGGCTTCTCCTCGCAGCAGTGCACGGGGAGGTTCGTCCTGCGGTCGGTCACCCAGCGTTCGGTGGTCCACTGCAGGGACTTCCGCGGGTCGGCCAGCGGCAGCGTCTTCGGCGTGTCGATCTGGGTCGACACGTCCCAGATCGCGTGTCCGCTGCGCTCGCTGCCGGCGACGTCCCCCACCACCCGGCGGGTGATCGTTATCTTCTGGTCGTCCACCGTGGAGACGCTCCCGGTGTCGAAATAGCTGCCCTGACCTTCGAAGACCGTCGTGGAGATCGTGTCGGTGGGCGTCCGTTTGGCGCGCGGCTCCACGTACCAGGCGAGCAGTTGGGTGAGCACCAGCAGGAAGACACCGGTACCCAGCAGAATCAGCGGAAAGGGCGAGATTGAGCGACGCATGCGGGTACTCCGATACGGACGCGATACGTGGGAGGTCGGGGCCGCGCGGAAAGGGCCGCGCGGATCACAGCCGGCCGGGGCGTTGGACGTCTTACCCGGGAGTAACTGCTGTGCACGGCGAAATTAGGTGGCGCTTGACCACCTGTCAATGTGCCTCGCATACTGACCGCGCCGGACCGGGCCGGCGCGCTGGGTGACAGACCTCATCGACTGAGAGGCCGATCATCCTCATGTCCAGACTGCTCGCCGCCTTCCTGACCTGCGTCGCCGCCACCGTGCTGGCCGCCGGCGCCGCCTTCGGGATCGTCACCGCTCTCGAAGCCACACCCGAGCAGCAGAACGTGCCGCTCGTCACATTCCCCGACCCGCCCGCCCAGGGGCCTTCCACCGCCTCGGGCTCGGGCGCGGGCTAGTTTGTGCCTGTCAGGCCGACTGACCGAGCTCATGTGGACAGGACCTCCAGGAGCGGTGCTTTGCAAGCCTCGTCAGCGTGGCACGACGTGCCGAAGGAACGGATCAAGCTGTTCGCCGACCGCGCCCTGGAGGAGGTCCCCGAGCTGGCGCAGGACATCCTCGCCGAGATCCGGAGGGAGCATCCCGGGCTCGTGCTGATCCCCGACGAGTCCGGCGAGCCGAAGGCGCTGGTCGCCATCCGGCACGCCCTGGAGCTCTTCGTGGAGCAGATGACCACGGGCTCGGACCGGCCGCGGGCCCTGCCCGAGCTGTTCCAGGACTTCGGGCGCGGCGAGGTCTCGCAGGGGCGCAGCCTGGACTCCCTGCAGGAGATCTACCGGCTGGGCGTGCGCCTTTCCTGGCGGCGCATGGCGGAGGTCGGCCAGCAGGTCGACATCCCGCCGTCCGCCATGTACGAGCTCGCCGAGTCGGCGTTCGAGTACCTCGACGTGATGGTCGCCCAGTCGGTACGCGGCTACGCCGAGGCCGTCGCCCGCCAGGCCGGGGAGCGGCTGCGTCTGCAACGGCTCCTCGTCGATCTCCTGCTCTCCGAGCACCGCGCCGACCCGTCCGCCCTGCTCGCCGACCGTGCCGCCCACCTGGGCTGGCAGCTGCCGGAGAAGGTGGCGGTGGCGGTGCTGCTCCGTCCTGCCGAGGAGGCCGTCGCCCCTGCCGTGGGCGACGAGGTGCTGCTCGACATGGAGGGCGAGCGGCCGCGTCTGGTCGTACCGGACGTGGATGCCCCCGGACGCGCGGAGTTGCTGCACCGGGCGGTCGCCGGATGGTCCGGTGCGATCGGCCCGTCGGTGCCCGTGGCCGAGGCCGCCACGTCGCTGCGCTGGGCCGAGACCGCCGTCCGGATGATCGAGCAGGGTGTCCTGCCGCGCGGACGGCTCCTGCACTGCGCCGAGCACACCGAAGCCCTGGTGCTGCTGCCCGCGGGCGAGTTGATCGACGATCTGGCGCAGCGGCGGCTGGCAGTGCTCGACGAGACCGGCGGCCCGGCGCACGCCCACCGCCTGGCCGAGACACTGCTGGCCTGGCTGGAGACGCGGGGTGGTGCCCCGGAGGTGGCCGCCCGGCTCGGAGTCCACCCGCAGACCGTGCGCTACCGGCTGCGTCAGCTCCGTGAGTTGTGGGGCGACGACCTGGACGACCCGGACCGCCGCTTCGAACTGGAGCTGGTGCTCCGTGTCCGACGGCTGCGCGGAGATCTCGTCCCGCCGCCCGAATGACGCACCGTCAGCCGAGTTCGGGCTCGCTCTGCCGTACGGCGTCGTGGGCGGCCAGCGCGGCGCGCAGGGTCAGTTGGTCGGCGCCCCGGGCGGCGTCCAGGCCGGTGAGTTTCGTGGCGCTGCGCAGGCGGTAGTCCACCGTGTTGGGGTGGACCTGGAGGCGGGCGGCGGCCTGGCGCCGGTCGATGCCGCAGGCGAGGAACGTGCGCAGCGTGTCGAGCAGTTCCGGGCGCTCCGCCAGCGGGCCGAGCAGGGCGGCGAGCGCCTTGCTGGCCGGGCTCGGGCGGCTCAACTGGTACTCCAGCAGCACGTCGTCGAGCAGATACAGTCCCGGGCCGCGGCCGGACGCCTTCGCCACCTGCCGTACCTCGCCCACGAGTCGGGCCGCGTCCGCGACGCCGTCCGGTGCGGCGGCCGCCGCGGCCACCAGCAGTTCGGCGCCGCACATCCGGCTGAGCTCCTCGACCAGTCGGGTGAGCCGATCCCGGTCCGCGCGGCCCAGGTCGGCGGCCGGTGTCTCGTCCGGGACGAGCGCCAGACCGCCGTCGCCGGACAGCACCGACAGCGGGACGCCCGGCGTCCGGCGCTGCAGTTCGTTGCGCAGCCGCCGGAGTTTGCGGCGTCCGGCCACGGCGTGGTTCACCTCGGGCCGCAGCTCGTCCGGGTGCGGTCCCATGGCGATGCTGAGGACCAGGTAGCGGGGCGGCAGCCGGATGCCGGCGCGGTCGGCCGCGGCCCGCGGGTCGCCGCCCTCGAGCAGTCGGGACAGCAACGACTGCCGGGCGACCTGCTCGTCGCCGAGCGCCGCCTGCCGCTCCTGCACGTACCCGGCGGCGACCGCGCAGCTCACCAGCCGCAGATAGCCCAGCAGTTGGCGCTGGACCAGCAGCACATCGCGCAGGTCCTCCGGCTCGGCGGCCGACAGCACCTGGGCCACGCACGCCTCCGCGCCGAAGTGGTAGGCGCCGACGACAGCCTCCAGCGGGATGCCCTCGTCGGCGCGTCGGGCCGAGGACTCGCGGATGGTCGCCAACTCCGCCTCTTCCGGCGGCTCTCCGGTGCGCAGCACCTCGATGAAGGTCCGGATGCCGCGGTTCACCGCCTGGGTGGTCTCGCCGCGAAGCTGCTCCGACGGGAGCGCTCCGTACGAGGGGAGCTGCTCGACGAGCCGGGCCATCACCGCGGGCGCCAGGTTCGGCGCGGCGTCCAGGAGCCGCTTGTGCACCGGGATGCCGCCCAACTGCGGTGCGGGGCCGGGTTCCGCGGCGTTGGACGCGGTCACAATCCACCTCACGAATCTCTGTGCTACGCCCCGGGGGCAGCGCGCCGTACCGCCGCCATGATGGTTTCCGGGATATTACCTACCAGTTGGTAACACGCCTTCCGGCGCACCGCCAGACGTGTGCGGACCGCGACCGACTGCCCATCGTGAAGTCGCTCCACGAACCGGGGGAATCATGTCCAAGCCAGGAGTCCGGCTGATCGCCGTCACCGCGGCCCTCGCGACGGCGGGCCTGACCGCCGCTCCCGCGGCCACCGCGGCCACCGTCACCGAGACCGCGCCGACGACGACCGCGGCCACGACCGCGCCCGCCGCCGGCGACCCGTTCTACGCCTACGACGGCAGCGAGCCCCTGTCGTCGTTCGCGCCGGGCGCCGTGCTGAAGACGCGGACGCTCCAGTACCACCTCGTCGGCATCCCCACGCCGCTGAAGGCGATCCAGCTGCTCTACCGCAGCACCGACGCCCAGGGCCGCCCGTCGGCCAACGTGACCACGGTGGTGCGCAGCCTCACGGGCGACGGAAGCAAGGCCGTGTCCTACCAGTCGTTCTACGACTCGCTGAACCCGGAGGACGGGCCGTCGCGCGCGATCGCCGGCAACCTCACCCTCGGCGGCGTGATCCCGAACGCCGAGGCGCTTTTCATGGCGCCGCTGCTCGCGAAGGGCTACACCCTCGTCATCCCGGACACCCAGGGACAGCGAGCGAACTTCGCCGCGGGGCCCGAGTACGGGACCAACACCCTGGACTCGATCCGTGCCGCGACCCGGTCCGCGGAGACGGGCCTGAGCACCGGCACCCGGTTCGGTCTCATGGGCTACTCGGGCGGCGCCATCGCCACGAACTGGGCGGCCGCGATGGCACCGGCCTACGCGCCGGACGTGAACCGGCAGCTGGTCGGCTTCGCCGAGGGCGGCCTCCTCGTGGCCCCGGCGCACAACCTGAAGTACGTCGACGGCTCCCTCGTGTGGTCGGGCGTCATCCCCATGGCGGTCATCGGCGTCTCCCGCTCCTACGACATCGACCTCAAGCAGTACCTGAACGACTACGGCAGGCAGGTGTACGGGGAGCTGGAGCACGGCTCGATCGTGGACGCGCTCGGCCACTATCCCGGGCTGACCTGGAAGAAGATGGCGAAGCCGCAGTACGCCGACGCGAACTCGGTGCCCGAGTTCGTCGACGCGGTGAACAGGATCAACCTCGGCTCGGCCGCCACCCCGACCGTCCCCGGGTTCATCGCCCAGGGCAACGGCGGCGTTCTCGAGGGAACCTTCGCCAACCCGCCGGGCATCGGCACCGGTGACGCGGTCATGGTCGCCGGGGACGTACGCGCCCTGGCACGCCAGTACTGCGCCACCGGCAACGGCTCGATCGCGTACCGGCAGTTCAACCTCCTCAGCCACAACGGCGTGCCCGTCGTCTGGGCACCGCTCGCGATCGACTGGCTCGACGACCGCTTCGCCGGCAGGACCGCTCCGTCCGACTGCGGCGACATCCCCGCGGGCAACTCGCTCGCACCGGAGCAGCCGGTGCCGGCGTCCTGACGGCAGCACCTGCGCCGCCCTGACCGGGGACCGGGCCCGGCCCCCGGCCCCCGGCAGGGAGGACGTAGAGTGGGCGCGGGCCGTGACTGGCGCTTGAGGTGGATCACCACCGGGGAGCGGCCCGGGCGGAGCGCACCCGAGCGGTGCGACCGCGCCGATGCCGTGCGCCTGGGCGAACCACCCGTCAGACACGACGCCCAGGAGTTGCCATGTCCACCAGCACCGCCACCCTCATGGACGGCACCGCCCTCGCCCGCCGTACGGTCGAGGAGACCGCCGCGCGCGCCGCCGAGGTTACCCGCCGCACCGGTGTCACGCCCTGTCTCGCGACCGTCCTGGTCGGGGCCGACCCGGCCTCCGTGACGTACGTGAAGATGAAGCAGAACCGCTGTGCGAAGGCCGGAATCCGCTCCCGGCACGTCGAGCTGCCCGCCGAGACGACGACCGAGGAGCTGGTCGCCGCGATCACCGCGCTGTCGGAGGACCCCGAGGTCCACGGCATCCTGCTCCAGCACCCGGTCGGCCCGCACATCGACGAGCGCGCCGCCTTCGAGGCCATCGCCCCGGAGAAGGACGTCGACGGGGTCACGATGGCCTCCTTCGCCGCCATGGGCTTCGGGCTGCCCGGCTTCGTCTCCTGCACGCCCGGCGGCATCATGCGTCTCCTCGACGCGTACGACGTCGACCCGAGCGGCAAGCGGGCCGTCGTCGTGGGGCGCAGCGCCATCCTCGGCAAGCCGGCCGGTCTGCTCCTCCTCGGTCGCGATGCCACCGTCACCTACTGCCACTCCCGCACCAAGGACCTCTCCTCCGTCATACGGGAGGCCGACATCCTGGTGGCGGCCGTCGGCAAGCCGAACTTCATCAAGGGCGAGGACATCAAGCCCGGCGCCGTCGTCATCGACGCCGGCTACAACCCGGGCAACATCGGCGACGTCGACTTCGCGTCCGCCGCCGAGCGCGCCTCCCTCATCACCCCGGTCCCCGGTGGCGTCGGCCCCATGACCATCGCCGTGCTCCTCGCCCAGACCGTCGAGGGCGCGGAGCGCCAGCTCGGTCTGTAGGACGCGGGCCGGGGCGCCGCCGTGGCGCCCCGGGACGGAGGACCGGCGGAGGAAGGGTGCTTTCCGTCGATCACCGGACAAGACGCCCCCAGGGGCACTCGACGATGGTCACGATTCTGTACAGGCCGTACTCGACGCCCCCGGATCACTCGCCTCACGGCCGTCGACAGGCAACCCTTGTGTACGTGCCGCACCAGCCGACCACCCCTCCACCGCCGGACCGCCGACCCACCGAGTCCGTGTCAGCCGAGCCCCGCTCCACCGAGCCCGACTCCACCGAGTCCGACTACACCGAGCGGCTCACCGCTCCGGCGTGGTCGCGTGTCGTACGCCTGGGGTCACCTCGGCCGGGGCCGGCCGCGCGGCACGCACGCTGGCTCGGCGTGCCGCTCGTCCCGCTGTTCCTGGCCGCACTGGTCGTGGGCGGGGTCATGGCCGTCGGCGGCGGGGACGAGTTCGAAGGACCGGCCGACGGCCGGTCGGGGGGCGGCCCGGTGGCCGGACCGTCCCCGGTCGTCACCACCACCGACGGCGCCGTCGTCGAACCGTCCACCCCGGGGGCCGGTACGCCGTCGACCGGTACGCCGTCGACCGGCGCGCCCGCGACACGCGGCCCCGTGACCGACACGCCGACGCACACGGCGCCCGGCCTGCGCCCGGACCCGCAGTCGAGCAGCGCCTCGCCGCAGTCCTCCCGTACCGCGAGCACCGCTCCCGCCGCGACCGGGTCGTCCCCTACCACGGCCCCGACGTCGACGCGTCCCCCCGCCAAGCCCGTCTCCTTCGAAGCACTGCGCGTCGGCGACTGCTTCGACATCGACCGCGCCACGCCGGGCACCGCCCTCCGGCGCGACTGCGACACGCCGCACGACGCCGAGCTCGTCACCCGGCTTCGCCTGACCGGGACGTACGCCGACGACCAGCTGGTACGGGAAGCGGCCACGGAACTCTGCCGCGCACCGCTCCGCGACAAGGCCGCCCGGCAGCCGCTCGGCACCCGCTGGACGACCTTCGTCCAGTACCCCTACCGCACGAGCTATCTGCTCGGCTCCGACGCCGTCGCCTGCAGCCTGGCCGCCCCGTCCGCCACCGGCCGGAAGCTCACCGGCCTCCTCCGGTAGCACCGGCGGCGGCACCCGTGCCCTAACCGCCCGTGCCCTGGCCGCCCGCTCCCGCGGGGCCCGCCGCGAGGGCCGTGGCCAGCACCGACGCCGGATCGCGGTCCGCCGGACCCGCGGGGGACCAGCGGCCCGCGGCCTTGAGGTACGGCCACCAGCGGCCGTCCGCACCGAGCCGCAACTGCGCCTCCGCGCCCACCACCGTCCAGCGCGCGCCGGCCGTCCGCCGCAGCACCGGCCGCTCACCGTCCTCCCAGGACTCGGCGAGCCGCGCCTCGGCCCGGGCGAGGGTCTCGGCGTCCGGCGCCCACTCCTCCTCCAGTACGGCGAGAGCGGGGCCGCCGCCGAACCGCCACGCGCGCGTGGCCGCGGCCAGCTCCACCCGCGACCTGCCCGAACCGTCGGCGAGCCGCGCCGTGATCCAGGAGGCGGGAGAGCCCGCGGCGAGGCGCGCGGCGTCCTGCGCGACGGTCAGCGCGGGCACCGGCGGCTCCGGCTCGCCGCCCCCGAGGGCTGCGATGAGCATCCGGTGCGCGCGGGCCGCCGTGTCCGTCGCGAGGAACTCGAGAGCCGTCGGGTCGACCCCCGGCTCCGGATCCGTCTCCGTGTCGAGCGAGGGCGGTTCGCCCGGCGCCGGGAGGGCCTTCGGAGGGGCCGGCAGCGGCGGCAGGATGTCCCTCGCCGCGTACGCCTCGGCCGCCGACACGCCCGGCATGCCTCCGCCGCCCTCCACAGCGGCGCCGTCCCCGTCCCCGGAGCCGCGCCCGTCCTTCGCGCCGCGCACCGAAGGCGCCGCGGCCCGCCGCGCGCTGCGCGCCTGCAGCTGGTCGAGGAGGGTCCGCTCCCCGCGCCCCCGCATCAGCAGCAGGACGAACGGGTCCTCGTCGAGCAGCCGCGCCACCTGGTAGCAGAGCGCCGAGGTGTGCCGGCAGTGGTCCCACGCCTCGCAGCCGCACTCCGGATCGAGATCGCCGATCCCCGGGAGCAGGTCCAGCCCCGCCACCGCCGCGTCCTCCACCAGGTGCGGCGGCATCTCGCGGTCGAGGAGCGCCGCGATGTGACCCGCACTGTCCACGGCCAGGTCGAGCAGCCGCTCCCACTCCTCCTCCGTGAACTCCCGCACCAGCACGTCGCTGCGGTGCGAGGTGCCGTCACTGTCCTTGACGAGAGCCGTGATCCGGCCCGGGCGCACCGACACGGCGCCCACCGCGCCCGCGCGCGCGTGCCGGCGCCCGGCCTTGAGCTGCTGTCCGTCGAGCGCCGTGTCCTCCAGCGCCTTGAGCCATGTCAGGCCCCACCAGGTCCTCGCGAAGGCCGAGCCCTTCGCGGGCGGCAGCGCCTCGAAGGTCCGCTCGTCGCCGTCGTGCCCGTGCCCGTTCTCGTATCCGCTCATCGTCCGTCCCCTCGCAGTCGTACGAGCTCCGCCAGCTCCGCGTCGGTCAGTTCGGTCAGCTCCGGCGGGGTGTCCCCGCCCGTCCCGAGGACGGCGTCCGCCAGTTCCCGTTTGCGGTCGAGCATGGCGGCGATCCGGTCCTCGATCGTGCCCTCGGCGATCAGCCGGTGCACCTGCACCGGCCGGTCCTGCCCGATCCGGTACGCGCGGTCGGTGGCCTGTGCCTCCACGGCGGGGTTCCACCAGCGGTCGTAGTGCACGACGTGTTCGGCCCGGGTGAGGTTGAGCCCGGTCCCGGCGGCCTTGAGGGACAGGAGGAAGACGGGCACCTCCCCGTCCTGGAAACGCGCCACCATCGCCTCGCGTTCGGCGACGGGCGTGCCGCCGTGCAGGAACTGCGTCCGTATGCCCCGCGCCGCGAGGTGCGTCTCCAGGAGCCGGGCCATCCCCACGTACTGGGTGAAGACCAGGGTGCTCGCGCCCTCGGCGAGGATCGTGTCGAGGAGTTCGTCGAGCAGTTCCAGCTTGCCCGAGCGGCCCTCGATCCTCGGCCGGTCCTCCTTGAGGTACTGGGCGGGGTGGTTGCAGATCTGCTTGAGGGCGGTCAGCAGCTTCACGACGAGCCCGCGGCGCGCCATGCCCTCGGCGACGGCGATCGACTCCAGGGTCTCGCGCACCACCGCCTCGTACAGACCGGCCTGTTCCGGCGTCAGGGAGACGGTCCGGTCGGTCTCCGTCTTCGGCGGCAGTTCGGGCGCGATGCCCGGGTCCGACTTCCGGCGGCGCAGCAGGAACGGGCGGACGAGCGCGCCGAGCCGTTCGGCGGCGGCCGGGTCCCCGCCGCCCTCGACGGCGGCGGCGAAGCGCGTACGAAACGCCCCGAGGCTGCCGAGCAGGCCCGGGGTCGTCCAGTCGAGGATCGCCCACAGCTCGGAGAGGTTGTTCTCCACCGGGGTGCCGGACAGCGCCACGCGCGCGCGTGCCCCGATCGTTCGCAGCGCACGCGCGGTCGCCGAGTACGGGTTCTTGACGTGCTGTGCCTCGTCCGCGACGAGGAGTCCCCAGCTCCGCGCGGCGAGCCGCTCGGTGTCGAGGCGCATCGTGCCGTACGTGGTGAGGACGAAGTCGCCGTCGGCGACGCCGTCCAGGTCGCGCGTGGCGCCGTGGAAGCGGCGGACCGGCGTGCCGGGCGCGAACTTCTCGATCTCCCGCTGCCAGTTGCCCATGAGCGAGGTCGGGCAGACCACCAGCGTGGGCCCGGCGGAGGCCGGGTCGGACTGCCGGTGCAGATGGAGCGCGATGACCGTGATCGTCTTGCCGAGGCCCATGTCGTCGGCGAGACAGCCGCCGAGGCCGAGGGAGGTCATCCGGTGGAGCCAGTCGAGCCCGCGCAGCTGGTAGTCGCGCAGGGTCGCGGCGAGCGCGGCGGGCTGCGCGACCTCTGGGCGGCCGCCCTCGGGATCGGCGAGGCGCTCCCGCAGGCGCTCCAGCCAGCCGGACGCCGCCACCTCGACGGGGCGCCCGTCCACCTCGGTCGTGCCGGTGAGGACGGCCGAGAGGGCGTCGACCGGAGTGACCTTGCGGTCCTGCTGGGCGCGGGCGCGGAGCACCTCGGCCGGGTCGACGAGGACCCAGCGGTCCCGCAGGCGGACGAGGGGACGCCCGGCCTCGGCGAGCCGGTCGAGCTCGGCCCGCGTCAGCTCGTGCCCGCCCACCGCGAAGCGCCAGTTGAAGGCGAGCAGGGCGTCGGCGGAGAGGAAGGAGGGGAGCGAACCGCCGACGGGACCCTGCGCGCCGGCCGGCGTGTCGGGGCGGCCTTCGTCCGGTACGCCGTGGCCTGCGTCCGGCGTGTCGCCGATTCCGTACCCCGTACCGCTCTGCTCGTCCCCCGTCGCCGGGGGGCCGATCACCGCGTGGGCGGTGAGCCGGTCGGTGAGCTCGCGCGGCCAGTGCACCTGGACGCCGGTCGCCGCGAGGGCCCGGGCCGCCGGACCCAGGAGCTCCGCGACCTCCTCGTCGTCGAGTCCGACGGTGTCGGGCACGGCCGCGGTGAGGAGCGGGGCCAGGGGCGGCCAGGCACGGGAGGCGCGCCGCAGCGCGAGGAGTGCGTCCATCCGGGCCCGGGGGCCGAAGGCGCCGGCCGTCGCGCCGGATCCCGACCAGACCTCCGCGGCGTCCGCGACCAGCGTCGGGTCGGCGACACCGTGCAGCTGGAGGACCGCGCGGAAGGCGGGTGCCTCGCTCGCCTCGGCGGTGAAGCCGGGGAGTTCGAGGCGGAGCGACAGCCGTACGCCCGCGTCGTGACCCGCCGCCACGTCGGCGGCCCAGGCCCGCTGTTCGGGGATCGACTGCGGCGCGTCGGCCGCGAAAGCGGTCCCGCCCGCCGCGAGGGAGGCGGCCGGGGTGCGCGGCAGCGTGTCGGCGACCGCGTCGGCGAACGCGCGGAGCAGCGCTTCGGGCTCGGGCAGCAGCAGCGGCTCGCCGGCCAGGGGCACGGCGTGGGCGCTGGGCGGCATCGAGGCGGCGAGGGTGCGCAGGCGCGCCAGTTCCTCGGGGCCGAGCGGCCCGGCCCGCCACGCGTCGTGCTCGCCGGGAGTCAGACCGGGCAGCAGCAGGCCGCGCGCGACGAGGTCCAGGGCGAACAGGGACGCGGCGCCCCAGAACGCGGCGGCCTGTGAGGCGGAGTCCGTGAACCGGGCACGGGTGAGCAGCGGCAGGGCGTCCCGTACGGAGAGGGCGTGCGCGGGGACGGTCACGGGGCGGAGGCTCTCGCCGTCCACGACCGTGAGCTCGGCGTTCGCCGGGACGCTCTCCGGCAGCGCCTCGTCATCCGGGGACCAGAAGGCGATCCGTCCCGCGCGGGGTGGATCGGCGGGAAGGAAGACGGCGGAGAAAAGGGTGAGTTCGCGGGCGGAATCCTCGGATCCGTACGACAGCGACAATGCATTCCTCAAATTTGACTACCTGGCGACCGAGCGGCCGAGATTACCTCAAGCCCCATCTCGACGGGCGCATCCCGCGCGTGACGTACACCACAAATACCCCGGCGCTGTCCAAGGGTGGGGTTCCCCCCACCCCCGACCCCCTGCGCGCCCCCTGACCTGGACGGGTGGTGACGCCATGGCCCGGCACGATCACGGATCCGTAGTTTCGGTGGAGGCGCCCCACCGATCCGCTCGCACCCCGACGCACAGAAACAGGAGCCCGCCATGTCCCAGGCCACCTTCCTGCCCCCGGCGCTCGCCCCCGCCGAGGCACCCGCCGAGGCGCCCGTCCGCGCCAGGGGCGGCAGCGAGTTCACCCCGCTCCTGCGGACGGTCAGGGAACAGGGCCTCCTGGAGCACCGCCCCGGCTGGTACGCCCGAGGAATCGTCGTCAACCTCCTCGGCATCGCCGCCGTCGTGGCCGGACTCGCCCTGATCGGCCCCTCCTGGTGGGCCCTCCTGCTCGCCGTCCCCCTCGCACTGCTCTCCGCCCGCGCCGCCTTCGTCGGCCACGACGCCGGCCACGCCCAGATCACCACCGACCGGAAGGCGAGCCGGATCATCCAGCTCGTCCACGCCAACCTGCTCCTCGGCATGAGCCGGGAGTGGTGGAACGACAAGCACAACCGCCACCACGCGAACCCCAACCATCTCGACAAGGACCCGGACGTCGCCGCGGACATCCTCGTCTTCGCCGAGCACCAGACCACGGGCCGCACGGGCCTGCGCGGCTTCCTCACCCGCCACCAGGCCTGGCTGTTCTTCCCCCTGACCACCCTGGAGGGCATCGCCCTCAAGGTGTACGGAGTCCAGTCCCTGCTCGCCGAGGACGGCCCCTGCCGCACCCGGCGCGAGCGGCTCGTCGAGGGCGCCCTGCTCCTCACCCACTTCGCCGGCTACGCGGCGCTGCTCCTCACCCTCCTCGACCCCCTCCAGGCCCTGGTCTTCGCCCTCCTCCACCAGATGCTGCTCGGCGTCCACCTGGGCATGGCCTTCGCCCCCAACCACAAGGGCATGGAGCGCCCGGACGAGCACGCCGACGGCGACAGCTGGGGCCACCTCCGCCGCCAGGTGCTCACCTCGCGCAACATCCGGGGCGGCGCCCTCACCGACTGGTTCCTCGGCGGACTCAACTACCAGGTCGAGCACCACCTCTTCCCGAGCATGCCGCGCCCCAACCTCCGACTGGCCCAGCCCGCCGTACGCGCCCACTGTGCCGCGCTGGGCGTGCCGTACACCGAGACCGGCTTCGTGGAGTCGTACCGCCAGGCCCTCGGGCACCTGCACGAGGTGGGCGAGCCCCTGCGCGCGGAGCGGACGGAAGGCGCCGAGTAGGGTCGGAGCCGGTCACGCGCGGCGTGATCATCGGTTCGGGGGCGGGCGAGGTGTATCCAGCGCCCGTGACGACCGGTCAGCAGCGGAGAAGGGGAGCTCCTCGGCATGAGCAGCGGCACCGTCCAGACCGTCAGCAGCAACGGCACGTACACGTTCACCAAGCCCAACCGCGAGGCCATCACGCTCCTCGCGGGCCTGGGAGTGGAGGGTGACGTCCACGCGGGAGTGACGGTCAAGCACCGGTCGCGCGTCGCCCAGGACCCGACCCAGCCGAACCTCCGTCAGGTGCACCTGATCCACGCCGAGCTCTTCGAGGACGTGGCGGGCGCAGGATTCGAGGTCACCCCCGGCGACCTCGGAGAGAACGTCACGACCCGCGGGATCGACCTCCTCGGCCTGCCCACCGGCACCCGTCTCCACCTGGGCGCCGAGGCCGTCGTCGAGGTCACGGGGCTGCGCAACCCCTGCGCGCAGATCGACACCTTCCGGCACGGCCTGCTCAAGCAGGTCCTCGGCCGCGACGAGAACGGCGAGATCGTCCGCAAGGCGGGCATCATGGGCATCGTGCTGACCGGTGGGGAGGTGCGCCCCGGCGACACGATCCGCGCCGAACTCCCGGAGGGCCCGCACCGCCCCCTGGAGCGCGTCTGACGGCGTACGTCCTCGATCCTCCCCCGGGTCAAGGGGGAGGAGTGTTCAGGACGTGCGGACGGCCATCCGGTCGAGAGCGTCGAGGAGCGCGGGCAGCCTCGGGCCCCGGGCCACCGGCAGCACCTCGCGCGGCAGGTCGTCGAGGAGCACGAAGGCCATGTCGTCGGTCCGGGCCACGAACGACCAGCCCGGACCGTCCGCGCGCAGCACACGAGCACCGCCCTCCGGTGCCGACGCGGACCGCACCCGCCCCACCGGGGGTGCTTCCTCCAGATAGCCGCGGAGCTCGCTCAGGGCCTTGCGCACGCCGTCGTACGGATCGGATACGGAGGGGACGACCGCGTCGGAGACAGCTTCCGGACCGGACCTCGCCGTACCCGCCTCTGCGGTACCCGCCTCCGGTGCGGCGCCACCCTGGGCGTCGTCGCTCACCTGCGCACGCCAGTCCGCCCACCGGAGCGCCACCTCGTCCGCGCCGAGCCGGCGCTGCGCCGCGCCCCACACGTCCCCCGACGGCGGGGTCAGCGGGGCCGGATCGCCCTCCTCCGGCTCCGGGTCGTGGGGCGCGGGGACGTCGGGCGCGGCGGTGACCACCGCGAGCGGCCAGCCGGGCAGCCCCGCCACCACCGAGCTCTCGTCGGGGGAGAGGTCATAGGCCATGCCGCAGTCCCAGGACGAGATGGCCACCGCGACGAGCGACACGTCGTCGACGACGACCGTCCACCGCGCCCCGAGCCCGTCCTGGCCGAACACGAGCCCGTACCCCTCCGCGTAGGGCTGGAGCCCCAGCGCGGCGCAGGCCGCCGGGTAGTCGTCACCGAGCACGCTCGGGAAGCGCGCGGGCGTCAGCAGCGCCGCGGTCAGCACAAACAGCGCGTCGGCGTCGGCGTCGGCTTCGGCGCCGCCGGCGCGCGCCTCGGCGATCGGGTCCGTCCCGGCCACGGCAGCCTCCCCATCTGGTCGTCGGCGCACCTTAACCAGTGAGTAACCCGCGCGTCGAGGGTGTGCGGACGAGAGATGTCCCGTGGAGTGCCCCCCTCAGGCACCGCCCGTCAGCCGTCAGCCGTCAGCCGTCGGTCGGCAGTCGTCGGTCGTCCGCCGTCCCGAAGGCCGAGCAGCGAGCGGGCCACGGTGGTCGGTGACTCGTCGCGCTCCCGGGCGAGGGCGATGAGCGCCCGGCAGGCCAGTTCGTTGACACCGAAGGAGAGCGCACCGGGGGAGACCCGGCTCGCCGCCTCCTCCGCCCGGGCCGGGTCGTCCTCGGCGCACGCGGCCACGTACTCGGCGGCCGCCTCGAAGAGGTTGTGGCCCTGCCGGGCGCGCGGTGGCGCGGGCGCGGTCGCCTCGGGCTCCCGCCGGGCGGAGGGGAGGAGTCTGCGCAGTCGTTCCGTTACCCGTGTCATCGCCCACCGCCTTCCCCGGGCACGACTGCCCGGTACCTCCACCGTAGACAGCGAAGTGCCGGGACAGAAGGGCGCGTTGGGACAGTTCCGGTCAGGACAGGTCATGACCCGTCCCGATCGGGAGGCGGCGGGAGGGGCGCGCGCTACGCGCGGGCGAACACCGCCGTCAGGGTGTGCCCCTCCTCTTCGAAGCCGACCGCCGTCTCCCCGAGGGCACGCTCCTCGTCGCCGCCGTACGGCTCCCTGTCGAGCAGCCGGTCCACGAACAGGTGCCCCGGGTCGGGCACCGCCGTGGCCAGGACGGTGTCGCCGTCCGAGTGCGGTCCGTCCTACGAGAGCGAGACGTTTCCGCGGCCGCCCGCGCACTCCACCTTCAGCGCGTACCGCTTCCGCTCGAAGACCGCGGTGAGCTCCATGTCCTAGGTGCCGACGTCGACGGTGTCGTCATCACCCGCGTACGAGCCGTCGAGCCGCCGGCCCGCGAAGTCCCAACCGGCGGCGGGGACGGCCTGGTGGAGCAGGTCGGCGCCCTCCCGTTCGGCCCGCTTCGCGGGGGCCTTCGTCACCGTGCCGCTGCCGCTGGTCTTCGTGGTGACGGTCGACTGTGGTGTGGCGCCCTTCTTGAACCGGGCCACCAGGCTGTGGTCGCCGGCCGGCATGCGTCACCCTGGACGACGGCGTGTCCGGGCCGTCTGGCCTCCGCGCGGTGGCTCAGCCTTCGCGGACGGCCAGAGCCAGGTAGCGCGCGTCCTCGTCCACGTAACTGACGAGCCGCCAGCCGGCCTCGGCGAGCACGGGGCGCAGGCGGGGCTCGGCGCGCAGGTCGTCCGGTGTGATCTGCCGGCCGTGCCGGGCCGCGAGTGCGGCGCGGCCGATCGGGTGGAACAGCGCGAGGCGGCCGCCCGGACGCACGACCCGGGCGAGTTCCCGCAGGCCGGAGACGGGGTCGGCGAGATGGGAGATGAGCCCCGCCCCGAAGACGGCGTCGAGCGCCCCGTCGCGCACCGGGAGCCGGCCGACATCGGCGAGCAGGAGGGTCCCGGCACCGGGCGCATCCTGCTCCGGGGCGCCGCGTCCCGCCCGTACGGCCGCGGTCAGCATCTCGGGGGTCAGGTCGGCGCCGAGTACGGTGCCGGTCGGGCCGACGGCCGCGCGGAGCGGCGGCAGGGCGCGGCCCGTCCCGCAGCCGGCGTCCAGCACCGCGTCACCGGGGCGCAGGCCGATCTCGCTCACGGCGGCGGCGTACGCGGGACCGTCGTCGGGGAACCGGCTGTCCCAGTCGGCGGCGCGGACGCCGAAGAACTCTCGGACACGCGTGGGGTCATCGCTCATGTGCTCATGATTCACCACCCGGAGGTGTGAACGTTCTGTGTGCACGTTCGAACTCGGCGTGATCGTTCGGGATCATCTCTCTGTCATATTCCATCAGCTTTCGAAATGCGCCCCTGGTGCGCCCCCGGGTGCGCACTAGCGTCCCTGAGCCATGGGACACCTGGACCACGCCACCTTCGGCTGGCTGACACCCGCGCTGTCGTACGCGATGGCCTGCATCGGCGCCGCCCTCGGGCTGCGCTGCACCGTACGGGCTCTCGACGCGACCGGCCGATCGCGGCGGAACTGGCTGCTCACCGCCGCCTCCGCGATCGGCACCGGCATCTGGACGATGCACTTCGTCGCGATGCTCGGCTTCGGCGTGACCGGAACCGACATCCGCTACAACGTTCCCCTCACCATCCTCAGCCTGCTCATCGCCATGGCCGTCGTCGGCCTCGGAGTGTTCGCCGTCGGCTACGGCCGCGACCGGGTCCGTTCGCTCCTGATCGGCGGACTGACCACGGGCGTCGGCGTGGCGAGCATGCACTACATGGGCATGGCCGCGCTCCGGCTGCACGGACAGGTCCGGTTCGACCCCCTGCTCGTCGCCCTCTCGGTCGTGATCGCGGTCGTGGCCGCCACCGCGGCGCTCTGGGCGGCACTCAACATCCACGCTCCGGCAGCCGTCGCCGTCGCCTCGCTCGTCATGGGCGCGGCCGTCAGCAGCATGCACTACACGGGGATGTTCGCCGTTCGGGTCGAGGTCGTTCCCTCCGCCACCGCTCTCCCGGGCGCCACGGTCATGCAGTTCATCTTCCCGCTCGCCGTCGGACTCGGCTCGTACCTGTTCATCACCTCCGCCTTCGTCGCCCTCTCGCCGACGGCGAAGGAGCGGGCCGCGTACGCCTCGGCCGAGCGCCTCACCGAACCGGACGAGCGGGCGGTGGACGTCGCACCCCCCGGCTTCCGCACCGCCGAACCCGCCCGTCACCGCTGATCGGACCCGACCTGACCTGACCGGCCGGCCCTTCATTCCGTACTCCCGCCCCCGTACCTCCGCACACCGCTCACGCACAGCCACCGCACCAGAGACAGACGCAGCCGGAACGAGGAGCCCATGCGAACTCCCCGCAAGACCAAGGACGCCGAGGCGACGGCTCCGCCGCCGGCGCCCGCGCGCGGGCGACGCGCACACGCCGGGCCCCCCGCCGAGGAACAGGGGCCGCACCACACCCCCGAGGCCTTCCCCACCGCCGGCCGCACGGACGACCCCCACGCGCCGGGCACCCCGGACGCGTACGCCTCGGACACCCCCGCCGCGGGGTCCGGTTCTCCGGTCCGCACCCGCCCGACGGGACACGGACTGCGTCCCCGGACCGTCCGGGCCAAGATCGTCTCGCTCCTGATGGTCCCGGTCGTCTCGCTCCTCGCCCTGTGGGGATTCGCCACCGTCACCACCGCCCAGGACATCGCCCGGCTCCGACAGCTCCAGCGCGTCGACGCCGAGATCCGCGAGCCGGTGACGGCCGCGATCGACGCGCTCCAGGCCGAACGGCGCGCCGCCGTACGCCAGGTGGCCGCGCCCGGCACCGCCCGGTCGGCCGAGCTCAAGGACCGGATGCGCCGCACGGACACCGCCATCGACCGCCTCCGCCTCGACGGCGACCACACCGTCGGCGACACCGGGGACCTGCCCGGAGACGTTCCCGCACGGGTGAGCGCCTTCGTCGGCACCGTCGAGGGCCTCGCACGGCTCCGCACCGCCGCCGTCGACGGCCGCGCCGACTGGGACCAGGTGTACGAGGAGTACACCGCCGCCGTCTCCGCGGGCTTCGCCGTCGGCGGCGCCCTCACCGGCATCCAGGACACCCAGCAGGGGTCCGACGCGCGCGTGCTCCTCGAATTCGGCCGCGCGGGCGAGATGCTGGCCCGGGAGGACGCCCTCCTCGGCTCCGCCCACCTCACCGGGCGGCTCACCTCGGAACGGCTCCGCGCCTTCGCCGGAGCCGTCGAGACCCGCCGTACCCTCACCGCCTCCGCCACGGCCGACCTGCCCGCCGCGACACGTGCGGAGTGGGCCCGGATCGAGGCGGGCCGCGACCACACCCGGCTCGTCAAGGCCGAGGACAGCGTCCTGACCGCCGAGGCCGGGCGTCCCGCGGCCCAGGCGGTCACGTCCGCCGACTGGGACGACACCCTGACCGCCGTACGGAGCGGACTCACCGCGATCGAGACCGAGGCGCGCACGGCCGCGGCCGACCGCGCCGACCCCTTCGCGGGCGGCGTCCTGAGCATGGGCGGCGCGGCGGTCCTGCTCGGCCTCGCCGCCGTCGCCGCCTCCCTCGTCATCTCCGTCCGCATCGGCCGGGGCCTCGTCGTCGAACTCGTCAGCCTCCGCAACACCGCCCTCGGGATCGCCCGCCGCAAACTCCCCGCCGCCATGCGGCGACTGCGTGCCGGAGAGGAGATCGACGTACGGGCCGAGACACCGCCCGGGCCCGTCTCCCAGGACGAGATCGGCCAGGTCGGCGAGGCGCTCATCACCGTGCACCGCGCGGCGCTCTCCGCGGCCGTCGAGCGCGCCGAGCTCGCCAGCGGGATCTCCGGGGTCTTCGTCAACCTCGCCCGCCGCAGCCAGGTCCTCGTCCACCGCCAGCTCAACCTCCTGGACAGCATGGAGCGGCGAGCCGACGACCCCAACGAGCTCGGGGACCTCTTCCGCCTCGACCACCTCACCACCCGCATGCGCCGCCACGCCGAGAGCCTGATCATCCTCTCCGGCGCCGCCCCCGGCCGCGCGTGGCGCATGCCCGTCCCCCTCACCAACGTCGTCCGCGCCGCCGTCTCCGAAATCGAGGACTACGCGCGCGTGGAGGTGCGCCGACTGCCCGAGACGGCCGTCGTCGGCGGCGCCGTCGCCGACCTGACCCACCTCCTCGCCGAGCTCATCGAGAACGCCGCCCAGTTCTCCCCGCCCCACACCAAGGTGCGGGTCAGCGGAGAACCCGTCGGCAACGGCTACGCCCTGGAGATCGAGGACCGCGGACTCGGCATGGGCAAGGAGACCCTCGCCGAGGCCAACGCCCGCATCGCCCAGTCCGAGGCCCTCGACCTCTTCGACAGCGACCGCCTCGGACTCTTCGTCGTCAGCCGGCTCTCCTCCCGCCACGACATCAAGGTCCATCTGCGGACCTCCCCGTACGGCGGGACGACGGCCGTCGTGCTGCTCCCGACCGACCTCCTCCAGGGCGCGCTGCCGCCCGGGCGCGGCGCCCCGGCGACCACCGGGCCGGACGCCGAGGGCACGGTGGCCGCTTCCCGGGCCGGGAGCCCCGGGGTCCGGCGAACTCCGGCCGAGCCGCCCCGCGGTGGCGACCCCCGTACCGGCGTCTCCCGAGGCACGGACCCGCGTGCGGGCGGCTCCGCCGGGGACGCCTCGCGCGCCGCGCGGGAACACGAGGAGGCGCAGCGCGCGGAGGCCCGCCGCTTCGGCCGCCCCCAGGGCCCCCGTACGCCGACGCCGACCCTCCCCCTCGGCCCCGCCACGCCCTCCCGGGCCCCGCAGCCGCCGACCGTCCCGCAGTCCCGCCCGCAGCCCCTGTCGCGCCCGACGGCGGTTCCCGCCCTGTCGGCGCGACCGGAGGAGGGCCCCCCGCCCGCCGGGGTCACCGCCCTCCGCCCGCGTGGCCAGTCCGCACCGACACAGGCCGCACCGGCACGGGTCGTTCCGACGCCGGCCGGACCGACACAGCCCGGACCGACACAGCCCAGGCCGACACAGTCCGGACCGACACGGGCCGTTCCGACACCGAGCGGACCGGTACAGCCCGGACCGTCACGGGCCGTTCCGACACCGACCGCGCCAGTGCAGGCCGGACCGACACAGGCCCCGCCGACACGAGCCGTTCCGACGCCCGCCGCACCGGCCTCCTCGTCGGTTCCGGCGACGCCTCCGCCGCCGCGGGGCCCGGCTCCCGTGCAGCCGCCCACGACGCCGTTCGGCCCGGGCGCGTACGGCCCGCAAGGAGACCCGGCCGGCCTCGGCGGCGGCGACCACGGCGACCCCGACGGCGATCTGCCGCGCCGCGTGCGGCAGGCGAACCTCGTCCCGCAGCTCCGCGAGGCACCCGCTCCCGCCCCGGTCTCCGTACCCGCGGCTCCCGGTGCGGACGGGCGTACCCCCGAGCAGGTCCGTGACCGGATGGCGGCCTACCGGGACGGCTGGCAGCGCGGCGGCGGCCCCGCCCCCGGCAGCAGGCGGCCCCTCGGGACCGGCTTCGGCGGAGAGTTCCCCGCCGAGCCGCACCACGACCTCATCGACCCCATGACCACCCCCCGCTTCGAAGGAGACGACGCATGATCGACCACGAGAGGATCTCCCATCACCGGTCCGGTGAACTCGACTGGCTCCTCGACGACCTCGTCATGCGGGTCCGCGAGGTCCGCCACACCGTGGTGCTCTCCAACGACGGCCTGGCCGTCGGCTCCTCCAGCGGACTGAGCCGGGAGGACGCCGAGCACCTCGCCGCCATCGCCTCCGGCTTCCACAGCCTCGCCAAGGGCGCGGGAAGGCAGTTCCACACCGGGGGCGTCCGCCAGACGATGGTCGAGATGGACGACGGGTTCCTGTTCGTCGCCGCGGCGGGCGACGGCTCCTGCCTCGCGGTCCTCAGCTCGGTCAGCGCCGACATCGGCCTCATCGCCTACGAGATGGCCCGTCTCGTCAAGCGGGTCGGCGAGCATCTGCACACCCCGCCGCGGCTCACGGTGACCCCGCCGGCCGCCGGCTGACCCGGAGACCTCCATGAACGAGGACAGCACCGGCGGCGGCCCGGCCGTACCGGGCGGTCAGTGGTACGACGCCGACGCCGGGCCGCTGGTACGCCCGTACGCGATGACCGGCGGCCGGACCCGGCCGGGGCCCAGCAACGTACGGTTCGACCTCATCGCCCTCGTCGTCGTCGACGACGACCCGCCGGGAGCGGCCGAGGAAGGCCTCCTGGGCCCCGAACACCGCTCCCTGCTCGCCCTGTGCCGCGCCGAGACGCAGTCCGTGGCCGAGCTCGCCGCCGACGCCGACCTGCCCGTCGGAGTCGTCCGGGTCCTCCTCGGCGACCTCCTCGAATCGGGCTTCGTCCGCGTCAGCAGACCCGTACCCCCCGCACAGCTCCCCGACGAAAGAATCCTGAGGGAAGTCATCGATGGCCTACGAGCGCTCTGAGAGCACCGGCACCGGCGCGGGAGACGGCGTGGACACCACCGCCCTCGCCCTGAAGATCCTGGTCGCCGGCGGATTCGGGGTCGGCAAGACCACCCTGGTCGGCTCCGTCAGCGAGATCCGACCCCTGCGGACGGAGGAACGGCTCAGCCGCGCCGGCGAACTCGTCGACGACACCGGGGGAGTCGACCAGAAGACCACCACGACCGTCGCCATGGACTTCGGCCGCATCACGATCCGCTCCGGACTCTCCCTCTACCTCTTCGGCACTCCGGGTCAGGACCGCTTCTGGTTTCTGTGGGACGAGCTGTCGCAGGGCGCCCTGGGGGCCGTCGTGCTCGCCGACACCCGGCGGCTCGAGGACTGCTTCCCGGCCGTCGACTACTTCGAGCACCGCAAGATCCCCTTCGTCGTCGCCGTCAACTGCTTCACGGGCGCCCGGACGTACGGCGCGCACGAGGTCTCCCGTGCGCTCGACCTGGACCGCGGCACACCTGTCGTGCTGTGCGACGCGCGCGACCGCGACTCGGGGAAGGAGGTGCTCATCCGGCTCGTCGAGTACGCCGGGCGGATGCACACCGCCCGACTCCTCGACAGCGTCGGCTGAATGACCGCGCGCAGTGCCTCAGCCGAAGGCGCCGCCCTGGCCGTCACGTTGTCGATCCTCACCCGGATCCTCGGTCGTCCTCGTCATGCCCCCATACTGCCTCCCGCCTCGGACATCGGGCGGGACGCGCGGGCGCGGCTCGGTGCTTGCCCTGTCCACGACAGTGCGTAAGGCTTGCCACGACACGCGGAGCCGGACGACCAGCGGGTCGACGGGGAAGCAACACCAAGGGGGAGTACGCATGGCGCTGGACAAGGGACTGGACTGGCTTCTCGACGATCTGACCCAACGGGTCGGGTTCATACGGCACGCGCTGGTGCTGTCGAACGACGGTCTGGTCACGGGCGCGAGCAGTGGTCTCGCGCGGGAGGACGCCGAGCACCTGGCCGCCGTCTCCTCGGGCCTGCACAGCCTGGCCCGGGGCTCGGGACGGCACTTCCGGGCCGGCCGGGCCCGGCAGACGATGGTGGAGTTCGACGAGGCGCTGCTCTTCGTGACGGCGGCGGGCGAGGGCAGCTGCCTGTGCGTCCTCAGCGCGGCCGAGGCCGACGTCGGCCAGGTGGCCTACGAGATGACGCTGCTGGTCAACCGGGTCGGCGAGCACCTCGGCGTGGCGGCACGCCAGCCGGGCCGCCCGGGTGACACCGCGTACTGACGCGGGTTGTCCACAGCAGGTTTTCCACAGGCCACACGCGTGTCGTCACTCTGCGTTACGTTCTCTCTTGTCGGAGTACGAGAGGCATGAACGTACGGGGGAGGGCCACGCGATGACGGTGGACGAAGGCACGCGCACGCTGACACCGGGGCAGGCGGCGGAGGAACTGGAGCTGAGGCGCGGCGAGTTCCGGCTCGCGACGCAGCTGGGGCTGGTGAGGACCGTGCCCGTGGGTGAAAGGGAGCGGCGGCGGGTCGAGCGGGCGGAGATCGACCGGCTCAGGGCCGCGCCGGACTTCCCCGAGGGCCTGCGTGAACGAGTGCGGGCGGTGGGCACCCGGGAGGCGGCGGCGCTGCTGTCCGTGCCCCAGGACCGGTTCACCCGGCTGGCCAGGACAGGGCATCTGAGCCCGGTGCGGTTCTATCTGAACCGCTACCGGGCGGTGGTGTGGATGTACCTCGCGGCGGAGGTGGCCGAGTTCGCCCTCTCGCACCCGGCTCTCCTCAGCGGGCGGCTGCCCCAGGACGTGCGCGAGCGTCTCGACGGGCACGAGGACTCCAGGCCGAGGAACTGGCGGGCGCGCCGGCTCACCCTGCTGCTCCGGGCCACGGACGACCCTTGGGCTCGCGCGGCGGCCATCGCCTCCGTGCTGCCTCCCGTCCATCTGGCCGAGGTCGTCGGCGATCCGTACGAGCGCGCCCACCTCGACCGGTTGCGCCCGCCACCGCAGCCCGGCCACCCCGTGTCGTCGGCGGCCCGCGAGGTCGCCGAGCGGCTCGCGCTGGCCGACGAGCCGGACGAGGTCCTCTGGCATCGGATGAGTCTGACCCTGGCCCTGGAAGAAGCGCGCGCGGACCGCCCCGCCCCGCACCCGGGCGAGGCTCAGGAGCAGGCCCACGTGGCGCGGCAGCGGTCGCTGCCACCCCCGCCCTTGGAGCCACCACCGCCCAGGGCGTCGCTGCCCGCTTCCGATCCGCTGCCGACTGCGCGGGGCGCGGAAGCGCCGACCGTCGGGCGGCTTCCCCCGCTCCCACCGGGGGCGGACCCGGACCCGCCGTCGCGGACCGGCTCCCCACGCCCCCGACTGCTCGACCGGCTCCTTCGGAGGACGGCCGCGCATGCCGCGCGCGGCCGGAGAAGGAAGCGGTCGGTGGGCTGGCCCTGACGCGGAAGCGGACCGGTGCCGGCGTGCGGTGGGCACGCGGTGTGGGGAGGATGGGCCCATGCTTCTCGCCCGTGTCGCGGAGGTGTCCCGGGAGGTCGCCGCCACCTCCGCGCGCTCGCGCAAGATCGGCCTGCTGGCCGAGCTCTTCGCGGAGGCCGTGCCCGAGGAGAGCCCGCTCGTCATCGCCTACCTCGCGGGCCGACTCCCGCAGGGGCGGATCGGCGTGGGGTGGAGCGTCCTCAAGAACGTCGTTCCGCCCGCCGTCCCACCCGCCGAGGCGCCAGGCCTCACGCTCGCGCGCGTCGACACCGCGCTCGCGGAGCTCGCCGCGGTCTCGGGGGCGGGTGCCCGGGCGGAGCGGGACCGGCTCGTCCGCTCGCTGTTCACCGCCGCCACCCAAGACGAACAGGAGCTTCTGCTCCGGCTCCTCTCCGGGGACGTACGGCAGGGGGCGCTCGACGCCATCGCCCTGGAAGGCGTCGCCAAGGCCGCCACCGTGCCCGCCGCCGAGCTGCGCCGCGCCGTCATGCTCGAAGGCTCCCTGCCGCCGGTCGCCCAGGCCGTGCTGGCCGAAGGGGCCACCGCCCTCGACCGGTTCACGCTGCGGGTCGGGAGCCCGGTGCAGCCCATGCTCGCGCACACCGCCGCCTCCGTCACCGAGGCGATCGCCGCCCTGGGAGCCTGCGCCGTGGAGGAGAAGCTCGACGGCATCCGCGTCCAGGTGCACCGCATCGGCGACGACGTGCGTGTCCACACCCGCTCCCTCGACGACATCACCGACCGGCTCCCCGAGGTCGTCGCCACCGCCCGCGCCGTGCCCTCGGACGCGTTCATCCTCGACGGGGAGGTCATCGCGCTCGACCCCGGCACCGGGCGCCCCGTGTCCTTCCAGTCCATCGCGGCCCGGGTGGGCTCCCGCACCGACGTGGCCGGGGCACGGGCCGCGCTGCCCCTGACACCCGTCTTCTTCGACGTCCTCGCCGCCGACGCCGAGAGCCTGATCGACCGGCCGGGCCGGGACCGGCACGCCGTGCTCGCCCGGCTGCTCCCCGAACCCCACCGGGTGCGCCGCCTCGTCGTCACGGACCCGGCCGATCCCGCACGGGTCGAGGAGGCCGAGCGCTTCTTCACCGAGACGCTGGAGCGCGGCCACGAGGGAGTGCTCGTCAAGGCCTTGGACGCGCCTTACGTGGCCGGCCGCCGGGGCCGCACCTGGCTGAAGGTGAAGCCCGTCCACACCGTCGACCTCGTCGTCCTCGCCGTCGAGCGGGGCCACGGGCGCAGGACCGGACTGCTGTCCAACCTTCACCTCGGGGCGCGTACGGAGGACGGCGGCTTCGTCATGCTGGGAAAGACCTTCAAAGGGCTCACCGACGAGATGCTCCGCTGGCAGACCGAGCGCCTCGGGGAACTCGCCGTGGCGGACGACGGGTTCACCGTGCGGGTGCGACCGGAGCTCGTCGTCGAGATCGCCTACGACGGGCTCCAGGCCTCGACCCGCTATCCGGCCGGCATCACCCTCCGCTTCGCCCGCGTCCTGCGCCACCGCCCCGACAAACCCGCCTCGGAGGCCGACACCGTCGGGGCGATCACCGGACAGCGCTGAACGCGCACCCGCGGGACCCAGCGGGACCTCGCAGAACCTCGCAGAACCTCGCAGAACCTCGCAGAAGCTCGCGGGACCTGGCGGGACCTCGCGGGAGTCCTCTCCGCGAGGGATGCTGGAGACGTGGCACGAGGAGCCGCGAGGAGATGAGCGCCGTGTACGACTTGCACATCGACACCGACGTCACCGTGCAGCTGAGCGACTGCTGCCGGGAGGACGCCCAGGCCGTGTTCGACGTCCTCGACCGTGTCTACCAGCTGGAGGACATGGAGACCCCGGGCCCGCGGACCGCGGAGGGCCCGGCCACGACCGTCTGGGTCGCCACGTTCGACACGGCCGGCGGACGCCGCGAGGACGTGGGCCCCACGCATCTGACCGCGTTGGTCGGCGCCACGCTCACCGGCGGTTACCACGCCGTCGACGAGGTCGAGCGCGTGCTCGCCACCGGCTTCGACGTCCGGTCCCTGCAGTCGGTCTCGGGTGACCAGGAGACCGAGGCCCGCCTGCTGCTCGCCTCCCGCTGAGCGACAAGGCGACGAACCCCCCCCGGGCGGAGCGGACGGGCGCCGTCCGGGGCTTACGTATGCCCGCACGCCGTAGTGGAACCCCTAGCAGCACCCCCCCTGTGAGCACCGGTATACACCGTGTGTAGAGTCCTCCGACGTCGCATGATCCGCCCTGACCAAGCGGTGGCGACCCATCGAAGACTTCACAGGGGAAAGCGGGTTCCACCATGTTCCGATCCAGGCTGGGCCGCCGCAGGGGGACGGCGGCCGTCGTACTCGCCGCCGCGTCGCTGATGCTGACGCTCGGTGGGTGCGGGGTCGACCGGATCACTCCGCAGGACGCCCGGGACGAGGCCGGGACGGACGACAAGGCGGGTGCGGGCGGGAGTGCCCGCCGCGTCGACTGCGCCGAGGTGAAGTGCATAGCGCTGACCTTCGACGCCGGGCCGGCCAAGGACACGCCCCGGCTCCTCGACATCCTCAAGGAGAAGCAGGTCCCCGCCACCTTCTTCCTGCTCGGCAAGAAGCACGTCGACCGTTACCCCCAGGTGGTCAAGCGCATCGCCGACGAGGGGCACGAGGTCGCCAACCACACCTGGAGCCACCGGATCCTCACCGGCCTCGACAAGGCCGAGGTGCGCGAGGAGCTGGCCCTCACCCAGACCGCCGTCGAGAAGATAACCGGCACCAAGCCCACGCTGATGCGCCCGCCGCAGGGCCGTACCGACGGCACCGTCTCCGAGGTCAGCAAGGAACTCGGCCTCGCTCAGATCCTGTGGAGCGTCACGGCCAAGGACTACTCCACCAACGACTCCGCGCTGATACGCCAGCGCGTGCTCGACCAGGCGGGGCGCGACGGCATCATCCTGCTCCACGACATATACGACGGCACGGTGCCTGCCGTCCCCTCGATCATCGACGAGCTGAAGAACCGGGGCTTCACCTTCGTGACGGTGCCCGAACTCCTCGCCCCCGGAAAGGCCGAGCCCGGGGCTGTCTACGCTCCCCAGGCGGAGTGACGAGACCTGCGGAAACCGGGTGATCTGACTCACATCGCCCACATGTGAGTACACGGAACATTCGGGCAAGGTTTACCGTTCATACGTATGTGACTGCGAAGGGGTCCGGTCCCCATGGTCCCCCCCTAGAGGTGACCGCTCTTCGCCGTCACGGCTACAGGCCCCGGTTGGAACCCCCCGTCCAACCGGGGCTTTGTCGTTCCCCGGAGCTCCCCGGCGTTCCCTGGTCAGTCCCCGCGCGACGGCGCCCGAAGGGCGCGCGACCCGGCGCGTTCGACCCGTTCGAGTGAGCCTCGGCATGGCCGGCGCGACTACGGGCAGTGATCTTCCCGGGCCCTCCGGACGATCACCCGGACCCCGCCGAACCGGGACGTCCGAAGGGGACCCATGCTCCGCAGCACACCTCGCGCCCGCCGCGCCCTCGTCACCGCGGCCGCCTCCCTGCTCATCTCCGGCTGTACCGTCGTCGGCCCGGACGGGGCAGGTCAGCCGGGCGTTCCGGCCGATCGGGCGGCCCAGGACAGGCTCCTGAAGGCGGCCGAGCACCGGCTCGTCGTCGACTGCCTGGCGGACCAGGGCCTCACCCTCACGGCGCGGGCCCGCGCCCCGGACGAGGACCGGACCCTCCAGGCGGCGCTCTTCGGAGCGGGGCCCCGCGAACTCTCCGTCACGCTCGCCACCGGCGCCACCGTCACCGCCCACGAGGACGGCTGCCTCGCCGCCGCGCGAGCCCGGCTCTACGGCGACGCCCGCCGCTGGTTCCGGGCCCAGGTGACCGTCGGCAACCTGCGCGCCGAGGCCCAGGCCCGCATGCGCGACGACCCAGCCCATCAGGAGGCGCTCGCCCGCTGGACCCGGTGCGCGACCCCGACCGATCGCCCCCGACCCGCCGGTCCCGACCCCACCGTCGCCGCCCGCTGTGCCCAGGAGAGCGGACTCGACGACGTCCGCGCCCGGCTGGAGGCCGTCGAGCTGCTCGTGGTGCGGACCCTGCACCGGGACCAGCTCACCGCATACCGGCAGCTGCGCGACCGCGCACTGCTGCGGGCAGCCGAACTGCCCGCGCCCACCCCACCGCAGAAAGGCCACGACCCCTCGTGAAGCGCATCCTCGCCCTCTCCGCAGCGGCCCTGTTCGCCGTCACCGCAGGCCTCGCCCTCTCCACCTCCGCCGGCGCCGCCGAATGTCCCAGCGGGGAGTTCTGCGTCTGGCAGGACTCGAACTTCGGCGGTCAGCGCGCCAACTGGAGCGGAGACGACGGCTGGTGGGAGAGCTGGATCTCCGACACCGACTCCTCCTGGGCCAACCACGGCATCTCGGGCCCCGGCATCAAGGACCACGTCAAGGTCTACGAGAGCGCCTGGCAGGGAGGCGACATGACCATCTGTCTCGCCCCAGGTCAGGAGGTCGGCTACAACGGCGCCGCGAACGACCGTGGCGACTCCCACATCTGGTCGACCGGCTGTTGACCTTCGGCAGGGTCGATCGCGGCTCAGACAGACCCTAGGCGGCCGCCCGGGTGGCGAAGGGCGGAGGTCAGCATCAGTCCCGCGCCGCGGACGACGCTCGTCGACGGGTCGCTCGCCAGCCGCAGGCGGGCCCGGAGGAGGTGCGCCAGGCGTCCCGTCACGTCCATGCGGAGCGCACCTCCGCCGGTCACGAGGACTCCGCGGCGCAGCGCGCCGCGGACGGCGCCCGTGCTGTCGTGCCGCCACAGGTCACTGACCAGATCGGCGGCAGTCCCGGCGATCGTGTCGGGCATCCGTCCCGACTCCTGCACGTCGTCGACGCCCACCTCGGCGAGCCGGGCGTCCTCGACCAGGCCGTCGACGACGAGCGTCACCTCGGTCAGCTGGGCGCCGAGGTCGACCACGAGCAGGGGCCCGCCGCCGGGCGGGGCGGCGTAGGCCGCGGCGGCACGGGCGCTGTCCACGGCGATGACCCGCACCGGGCCGAGCCCGTCCACCACCCGGCGGGCGGCCTCGCGCTCGGCCGGGGCGGCGAGCACCGGGTGGGTCAGCATCACGACCGTGTCGTGCCCGCCGTCACCGGGAGCGGCGGCCGTCAGCCGCCGCAGCAGTCGGAGTTGGGAGTCCGCGTCGGTCACCCGGCCGCGCCGTACGGGACCGCTCGGCACGTCCGCGAAGACACCCGCCCCCGGGGCCCATGCCCGGGTCCGCGAGCTACCGATGTCGAGCGCGATCCCGCGCACCGGGCGCCGCCCCGTGCCCCGGCCGCCGCCGACCGATCCGAACGATCCCATCGCTTCCGTCCATTCGCTCCGTACCCGCTGATTGCGAGGCCGATACGGGCCCTCACTATGCAGTATCCGCAGCGTGAATGCCATGCCGCTTGGCTATCGAAGGCCGAGGTGCCGATGAAGGCCTCCGGGGAGGAGGCCTTCAGGAGGGGGTGTCAGTTCTCGGCGCCGAGCCACAGGTCCGGGCCGAAGACCTCGTAGTGGATGTCGGCCGCGGCCGTCCCGCGGGTGAGGAGGTCGCCGCGCACGGTGCGGAGGAACGGCAGCGGTCCGCAGAGGTACGCCGTCGTGCCCTCGGGGAGGTCGAGCGCGGTGACGTCGGCTCGACCGCGCAGTGCCACGGAGTCCTCGCCCGGCTCCTCGTACCAGACGTGGAGGGCCGCGCCCGGCAGCGCCTCGACGAGGCGGTGCAGCTCGGCGGCGTGCGCGTGGGACGAGGGGGAGCGGTCCGCGTGCGCGACCACGACCGGGCGGGTCGATCCGCTGGCCGCGAGGTGGTCGAGCATCGCCAGCATCGGGGTGCTGCCGATGCCGGCGGAGGCGAGCAGCAGGGGGCCGTCGCCCTCGGGCAGGACCAGATCGCCGAAGGGGGCCGACACCTCCACGGTGTCGCCCACGCGGGCGTTGCCGTGCAGCCAGGAGGAGACCTCGCCCGCCGGGTCGCCGTCGACCCGCTTGACCGTGATCCGCCACTGCGGGTGTCCGGGAGCGGCGGAGAGGCTGTACTGGCGGATCTGCCGGGCACCGTCGGGCAGGGCGACCTGGACGCTCACGTACTGCCCCGGCCGGAACACGGAGGTCGGGGTCCCGTCGGTGTGACGCAGGACGAAGGACACGGTGTCGGCCGTCTCCTCGCGGCGCTCGGCGATCTCCATCGTCCGCCAGACCTCGCCCTCGGGGACGCCGGCCTCCTGGTACAGCCGGGCCTCCACGGCGATGAGCGCGTTGGCCATCAGCCAGTACACCTCGTCCCAGGCCTGGGCGACCTCGGGGGTGACCGCGTCGCCGAGGACCTCGACGATCGCGGCGAACAGGTGCTCGTGCACCGTCTTGTACTGCTCGGCGGTGACGCCGAGCGAGGCGTGCTTGTGCGCGATGCGGGAGAGCATGACGTCCGGGCGGCTGTCCGGGTGGTCGAGGAGCGCGACCGCGAAGGCGGCTATGGACCCGGCCAGTGCCTTCCGCTGCTCGCCGTTCACCTGGTTCCCCCGGTTGAACAGGTCGCGGAGCAGCTCGGGGTGGGCGGCGAAGAGCCGCGCGTAGAAGCGCTCGGTGATCTGGTCGAGCGCGCCGCCGACGGCGGGCAGAGTGGCGCGGATGACCGGGGCGGCCTGCTCGGACAGCATGGGAACTCTCAATCTGGTAGATGATCTGCGTATTAAAAGCTGTGCGTGCTCCGAGGGGGAGCATGCGTGGTTCTCAGGTGGAAGGGCGTGGCGTGAGGGAGAGGAGCAGCGGCCCCGTCGGCGAGGCGACGAGCTCCGCCACGGTCAGCGGGTCGAGTACGCGATAGAACGCCTCCTGCGCCTCGCGCAGCGCACCCCGCAGTCGGCACGCCGTGCGCAGCGGGCACGGAGGATCGCCCTCGCAAGCGACGACCTCTTCCTCGCCCTCCAGGGTGCGGGTCAGCCAGCCCACCGAAGAGCGCCGGCCCAGCTCCGTCAGGACCAGACCGCCGCCACGGCCGCGTCGCGCCTCGACCACGCCGAGGTGCTGGAGCCGGGTGACGACCTTCGCCATGTGGGCGTAGGGCACGTCCATCGACTCCGCCACCTCGCGCGTGGTGACGGACTCGTCCTGCGCGATGACCGCCAGGCGCATCACGGCACGGAGCGCCAGGTCGGTGAACTTCGTCAACCTCACGATCCGACCCTACCAAAGCGGTATGTGGCATACGCATTAAGGGGGCGGCGTGCGAGCCCTTGGCCCGCACGCCGCCCTTTCCGGCCCGGCCTTGTCCGGCCGCCCGGACCTGCCCTCAGGCCAGAACCTTGGCTTTCGCCTTCTCGAACTCCTCGGCCGTGATGGCGCCCTTCTCCTTCAGGTCCGCGAGCCGCGCCAGCTCGTCGGTGGCGCCGCCGCCCGGCGCCGTCGCCGCCGTCTTGCGGATGTAGTCCTGGAACGCCGCCTCGGAGTCCTTGGCCTGCTTGACGTCACGCCGGCTCATGCCCTTGCCGCGGGCGATGACGTACACGAGGACGCCGAGATAGGGGAGCACGATGCAGAAGATCAGCCAGCCGGCCTTGGCCCAGCCGTTGAGGTCGTGGTCACGGAAGATGTCGGTGATCACCTTGAAGAGCAGGAAGAGCCACATGATCCAGAGGAAGAACCACAGCATGGTCCAGAAGATGTCGAGGAGGGGGTAGTCGTCCATTCCTGCGCACTCCGTTCCCGCACGGGCCGTGGAGGCCCGGCGTACGAGTGAGTCTCATGCAGGCACCGCGTCCCCGCATGTCGTGGCGGTCCGGCGTGCGGCCCGCCCCTCACCGTGCTCGGATGGTGGCCGAGGACCGTGAGAGGAACGGAGCGTCATGGGGCCGATGGAATGTGTCGTGCTCGCCTTCCCGGGGGAGCGGCTGAAAGTGGCGGCGGTGACGGCCGTCGCGGATCTGCGCAGAGCGGGTCAGGTGCGCCTGATCGATTCGCTCGTCGTCGTCAAGTCCCTCACGGGGGAGGTGTCCACCTCCGAGCTGATCGAGTACGAGGAGTACGACGAGGCCACTGCCGAGATCGGGCCCGAGGCCAATCTGCTCGGCCCCGAGGACGCGGCCGAGGCGGCCGAGACCCTCGAACCGGGCTCCTGCGCGCTGATGCTGCTCGTCGAACACGTCTGGGCCGCCCGTGCGGCGGAGGCGATCCGCGAGGCGGGCGGTCGGATCTCCGGGAACGTGCGCATCCCGCACGACCACGTCGAACAGGCGCGGGATGCCCACCGCCAGGCCGTGGCCGCCGTGGCCGGAAGGAGTTGACCGATGTTCATGCGACGCCGTCCCCTCGTCCGTCCGGTCGTCCGGCCCCGGGGAGCACCCTTGCTGCGCGGCGCCCTCGTGGGAGGCGCGGCCTACGTCGCCGGTAAGAGCTCCGCCCGCGCCGCGCGCCGCGAACAGGACCAGGAGGAGGCCATCGCCGACCTCCAGGCGCAGCAGCAACCACAGCCACAGGCCCCCGCGCCCCCACCCGCTCAGGCCCCCGTGCAGAGCCCGCTCCCGCCTGCCGGGGCGCCTGTCGCAGGGGCGGCGCCCACGGTCACCGACCAGCTGATCCGGCTCGGTGAACTCGCCCAGCAAGGCCTGCTCACCCCCGAGGAGTTCGCGGCGGCCAAGGCGAAGCTCCTCGGCGTCTGAGGCGCCTCAGGCTGTTCGAGCCGTTCGAGCCGTTCGAGCCGTTCGAGCCGTCCGAGCCGTCCGAGCCGTCCGAGGCGTCCGAGACGCTCGGCAGGGAGCGGTCGACGTCAGCCGCGCCGCAGCGCGGCCAGGGCGCGGTCCGCGTGCGCGCTCATGCGGAGTTCGCTGCGCACGACTTCCCGTACGCGCCGGTCCTGGCCGATCACGAACGTGATCCGCTTCGTCGGCGCGAGCGAGAAGCCACGCTTCACGCCGAACCGGTCCCGCACGGTGCCGTCCGGATCCGACAGCAGCGGATAGCCGAGGGAGTGCCGCTCCGCGAACTCCAGCTGGCGTTCCACCCCGTCGGTGCTGATGCCCACGGGCAGCGCGCCGACGGCGCGGAACTCGGTGGCGAGATCGCGGAAGTGGCATGCCTCGGCGGTGCAGCCAGGGGTCAGCGCCGCCGGGTAGAAGAAGAGGACGACCGGCCCCTCGCCCAGCAGCCCCGAGAGGGAGCGCGGGGTGCCGGTTTCATCCGGAAGGGTGAAGTCCTCGACAAGGTCACCGACGTTCATGGCGGTCCGTCCCCGATCCGTCCGTACGCGACCCCCGGCGCCTCCGGTGGCCGGCCGGTGACGTTACCGCAGAGTAGGGAATCCCGTAACCCCCGCCGACTGCCTCAGCGGGCGGGCTCCGGCACACCGCCGCGCGCGGCGGCGCGCCGGTCGAGAACGGCGAGGGCCCGCTCTCCCCAGCGCAGGTTCTCCTCCTCGAAGAACCGGCCGCGCATCAGGGTGAGATAGGGGCCGATCCGCTCCGCCTCACGGAGATACGTCTCCTCGTCCCGCCCGTCGAGCATCCGCTCCCGCAGTCGGTCGTAGCGGGCCAGCTTGGTCCGGGCCGTCTCCATCCGCTGGGCCACGAAGCCCCGGACCGCTTGCGTGTCGCCCTCGTCGCAGGCCTGCACCTGGACCATCAGCTCGTCACGGATGGCGCTGGGACGCGGGGGCGCCGACGTGTAGGCGTGCAGATCGCGATGCCCCGACTCCGTGAGGCTGAACATCCGCTTGTTCGGACGCCGTTCCTGCTCCACCACGCGGGCCGTGATGAGACCGGCCTCGGCGAGCCGCTCCAGCTCGCGGTAGAGCTGCTGCGGGGTGGCGGCCCAGAAGTTGGCGACGGACACGTCGAAGATCTTGGCCAGGTCGTATCCGGAGGCCTCGCCCTCCAGGAGAGCTGCGAGGACGGCGTGCTTGAGGGACATCCGGACAAACTAGCAGCACGTTGAATAGTTTCCTCCGCACCTATTCAACGACCGCAGGACCTGCCGCGCGCGCCGGGGGACCGGCGAGGGCCGGGCGGGCCGGGTCGCGGGTCCCCCGGCGGCGCTTCGCGCTGGCACGTCGCTCCCGCGCCTGCCTAGGCTGGAGGGAGAAGGTCTTGGGGGCGTAGATCCGAGGGGCAGCGCGATGTGCAGCGACACGTTCGTCTACATCACCTACATCCGGACCACTCCCGACGAGCTCTGGAAGGCACTCACCGACCCGGAGCTCACCCGCCGCTACTGGGGCGTGGCCTTCGAGTCGACGTGGACCGCCGGTGCCTCGATGGTGTGGGACGAGGACGGACGCAGGACCGTCGACCCCGAGCAGGTCGTCCTCGCAGCCGAGCCCGGCCGCCTTCTCTCGTACACCTGGCACACCTTCACCCCGGCGTGGGCGGAGGCCGTCGGCCTCGACCGGGAGATCTACGCGCCTTTGACCCGGGAGCGCCGGTCCCGGGTGACCTTCGACATCGAGCCCTCGGGCGACACCGTCAAGCTCACCGTCACCCACGGCGACCTGGAGCCCGACGGCATCATGCGGGGGCTGATCGGGGAGGGCTGGCCCGCGCTGATCTCCAGCCTCAAGTCCCTTCTGGAGACGGGCGAGGAACTCCCCGAGCCGCCCCGCTGACCTGCGTCGGGCCCACGCTGGCCCATTCGAGTCGTCTCCGTCCCCCACTCCGCCCCCACGCCCGGTGTCTTGATCATCTTTTCCTCCTTTCATCCGTTTTGATGCTGCGGTCGGCGACGCCCGTCGGCGCTGCTGTCGTCCGGAAAGGGAGGGTGTCCTACGTGCCGTCACGCAGATACGTACGGGGGTGGGGGGCGTTGCCCCTCGCGGTCGGAGCCGTCCTCGTCGGCACGGCGGCCCAGCCGCCCGCCGGCCCGGCCACGCTCGCGGCCGGGGCGCCGGACTCCACCGCCGTGGTCTCGGTGGACGCCTGCGGCAGCGGCCTGTGCTCCGCGCCCCGCCACACGGTGGCCCTGAGCGCCGGAGGCACCTCCGCGGCACGCACCCTCACGGGGCGCTCCGTCATGCTCGGCGATCAGGCCACCGGCCCCGTCACGCTGCTGCTCCGCACTCCCGGCCGGCTCGCCGACGTCACCGTGACCGACCGGCGCGGCCGCCGGGTCGCCGGGGTGCCGAGCGCGGACGGCACCCGCTGGACGAGCGACACCGCCCTGCCCGCCGGAGGCCGCTACACGGCCCGCCTCGTCGTCGAACGGCCCGACCATGAAGCCGGACCCGAGGCACCCCACCGCCATCTCGCCCGGCTGGAGTTCCGCACCGCCGTCGCAACCATCGATGAGCGGCTCACCGTCACCTTCGGGCCGGAGGGGGGCCGGACGTACGGAGTCGGCAGGCCGATCACCGCCGAACTCAGCCGCCCCGTCCCGGCGGACAGCCCCGGCGCACGCCGCCTCGTCGAGCGCGCCCTCCAGGTCCGCACCGAACCGCGGGTCGAGGGCTCCTGGCACTGGGTCGACTCCACCACCCTCCACTACCGGCCCCGCGACTACTGGCCCGCCCGCGCCGTCATCCGCGTCCACAGCGGCCTCGACGGGCAGCGCGTCGGCGGCGGCCTCTACGGCGGCCCGTCCCGCCCGCTCACCTTCACCACCGGAGACCGCGTCGAGGCCGTCACCGACGTGGCAGCCCTGAAGATGACCGTCTTCCACGACGGCCGGGCGGTCCGCACCTTCCCGGTGACCACCGGGAAGGCCGGGTACCGGACCCGGGGCGGCATCAAGGTCGTCCTCGGCAAGGAGCCGCTCGTCCGCATGCGGGGCGACTCGATCGGCATCGTGCGCGGGAGCCGCGACTTCTACGACCTCAAGGTCCGTTGGGCCACCCGGGTGACCTGGAGCGGCGAGTACCTGCATGCCGCGCCCTGGTCCCTGGACGCCCAGGGCAGCGAGAACGTCAGTCACGGCTGCACCGGGATGAGCACCGAGGACGCCGCCTGGCTGTTCCGTACGGTCCGCGAGGGCGACCTCGTCCGGGTCGTCAACGGCTACGGGGAGCCGATGACCCCCTTCGGCAACGGCTTCGGGGACTGGAACCTCGGCTGGGCGGAGTGGCGGCGCGGCAGCGCGCTCGCGGACCCGGCCGCCGCCGCCGGCCCCGCGGCGGCCGCGGCGGGCTCCCTGCGCCCCGCGCTCTGAGCCGTACGCCGACGCGCCCGCGCCACGCCGAGTGCCCTTCGGGCGCCCCTGTCCCGTACCCCTCGGTGATACTGACGTCCTGTCAGGTCGCCGGTCCAAGGAGCTTCGATGTCGGACGTCACCAAGGTCGAGGTCGGGGACGCGACCCTCTTCGTGGAAGCGCGGCGGCTCGGCCCCGACAGCGAGCTCGAAGGGTTCGGCGACCGGCTGCCGGACCTCTCCGCCGTCACCGGGGCGCTCGCCTCCTTCGCCGGGCAGATCGGCGAGGCGCTCGACCGGGCGGCCCCCGACCGGGCGACCGTCGAGTTCGGCTGCCAGCTCGGGCTGGACGCGGGCAAGCTCACCGCCCTCGTCGTCCAGGGCAGCGCCAATGCCAGCCTGCGGGTCACCCTCGAATGGATGAAGCCGCCCCACTGACAGGGCCGTGACGGGCCTTCTCACTCCTTCCGGATCGCGACGGCCCCTGGCGTCCCCGGCTCCGCCGCTTCGTCCGGGCCGGGCGAGTCCGGCGGAGCCGGTGCGCCCAGCATCAGCCGGGGGCGCCGCTGGAGTCCGGCGCCGACGAGGACTCCCATGGCGATCGAGGCCACGGTGATCACCATGCCGACCATGCTGTCGAGGCCGCCGCCGGTGTCGCCCGCCACGATGATCTCCGAGATGCTGGTGAGGCCGACCGCGCCGGGCACGAGCAGCCAGAAGCAGGGCAGGAACACCACCTGGTCCGGGGTGTGCGAGCGGCGGGCGATCCACTTGGCCATCGGCGGCAGCAGCATCCCGGCCGCGAAGGCGCCGAACGTCGCCCCGGCGAACTCCGAGGCCACCGACTGCACGAGCCGCTCGGTGAGCAGGGCGCCCAGGAGCCAGCCCGTGACGCGCGGCGGGGCGGAGAAGTACAGCAGGAAGCCGAAGCCGAGCAGCAGCACGCCGACCCACGGCGCCCAGAGGCCGAGGGCGGGTGAAGCGGGCCCGCCCGACGGGCGGGGGTCCACCAGCTCGGTGCCCACCAGGATGCCGATGGCCAGGAGCAGGAGCACGTTCGCGGCCCCCGCCAGGCGGGAGATGCCCGACAGTGCGGCCCCGGTGGCGAGTTCGATGGCACCCAGGGTGAGCGCGGAGCCCGGCAGGAAGGCGATCAGCGGCGGGATGTACAGCACCGTGGGCGCTTCGTGCAGCAGCGGGCCGGCCCACTGCTGCGCGGCCGCCGTGACCAGGATCGCCGCCACGACCGGCAGGGCGGTCCGGGCCGCCGGGAGCCGGTCGCCGAACAGGCGCAGCAGACCGACACCCGCGCCCAGGACCGCGTACCCGATGACGGCGGGGACGGTCGCGTGCCGCATCGTGCCCAGGCCGACGGTGAGCAGGATGTAGCCGAGGATCGTGGCGGCGGGGCTGAACCGCTCCGGTTGCGCCCGGACCTCCCGGAGCGCTCGCCGCACCTCCTCGAACGGCACCTGCCCCGAACGCATCCGCTCGACGAGTGACTGGAGCGCCTCCACCTGGTCGAGCCGCAGGTCCGGGCCTTCGACGGGGGCGAAGTCGAGCTCGCCGCCCCGGCCGTCGGGGCCGCCGCCGACCCGGACGAACAGCCCCGTGGGCACCACGAAGCTCCGCGCCCGCATGCCGTAGCGGGCGGCCACGTCGTGCAGCACCCGTTCGACCTCGGCCGTCCGCTCCCCGGCGCGCAGCAGCTCGGAGCCGAGCTCGCACAGCAGCGCGGCGAGGTCCCGCAACCACTCCCGGTCGGCGCCCTCGGCCTCCGGCACGGTCAGGGTCTTCCCCCGCCGCCGGGGTCGCAGCGCGGCAGCCCGCCGAGCAAGACCACGCACATCGAGACGGGACAAAAGGCGCATTCGCGCACGTTAGCAGCGGATTCGAACCCTCACACCCGTCCGCCCCGGTGGCCGGAGCCGACACGGGTTCCGGCCGCAAGCCTCTCCCTGTACTCGACGGTGAGAGTCCCCGGCGTGAGCCGGCCGTCCAGCCCGTCCAGCCCTGCCGGCCGTCCGGTCGGTCAGTCGTTCACGGCCGTCAGGAGGACCACCGCGTCCTCCACCGCCGTCAGCCCGTGCCGCTCCTTGGGGATCATCCGCAGCGCCGCCGCCGGGAGCTCCTCCGACCAGCCGGCCGCCGTCAGCTTGACCCGGCCCCGCAGCACCTGGAGGCTCGCGGCCGGTGGCGCGTTGTGCTCGTCCAGGGACGTGCCCGACGTCAGGGCGATGACGGTCTGCCGGAGCACCCCGTCGTGCATGACCAGATGGGCGCTGCGCCCGTGCGGCGCGGTGCGGGCCGCGGCCAGGTGCTCGTCGGCGAGCGCGGTGAGGTCCAGGATCATGTCTCTCCCTGCGGGGTTCTCTCCTGCGAGGTGCTCGAGCGGATACCCCCAGCCTCCCGTGTGGCGTCCGGGCCGCAACTCGGGACCACCGGTCGCGCCACGACCGCCACCACGAGACCGGCGACCGCGACGCACGCCCCCGCCGCCAGGAGGGCCGCGGACCAGCCGTACGCCGTGTACAGCCAGGAGCCGACGAGCGAACCGAGCGCCCCGCCGCCGAACGTCGCCAGCATGAAGACGGTGTTCACCCGGGCGGCCACGGCCCGGCCGATCGCGAATATCCGGGCCTGACTCGCCACCTGGCACGAGCTGACCCCGACCACCAGCAGATTGGCACCGGCCACGAGCGCCACGGGGGAGTACGGGGCGAACCCGGCCACCCCCAGGCCGAGCCCCGCGGCCGCCAGCCCCCCGGCGTTCACCGCCCGCGCCCCGTACCGGTCGGCCATGGGGCCGGCCACGGCCGAGAGGAGCGCCGCCGGCAGGGTCAGCACCCCGAAGAGCCCGGCGGCGCCAGGCCCGTACCCGAGGGGCGGGGCCGCCAGATGGAACGCGAGCACGGACCAGAAGACACTGAAGGCGGCGAAGACGCACGCCCCGAGCAGCGCCGAGATCCGCAGCTCCCGGTGGGCGGCGAGGAGCCCGGGCAGCCCGGCCAGAAGCCGGAGGTACGAGGAGCGGCGCCGGTCAGCAGGCCGCGCGCCCATCCGCTCGGGCAGCCGCCGGGGCAGGACCCACAGCAGTGCGGCCGTCGCCGCCGCGGCCACCACGTAGGCCGCACGCCAGCTCCCGCTCGCGTCGGTCACCGCGCCCGAGACCGTACGGGACAGCGTCGAACCCAGCGTGAGGCCGAGACCGACGAGCCCCACCACCCTGCCCTGGCGCCCCGGACCCGCGAGCACGGCCGCCACCGGGGTGAGGATCTGCGGCAGCACCGTGGTGGTGGACAGGGCCAGCGTGGCGAGCGTCAGCGTGACCACGTCCGGCGCCGCCGCGGCGACGAGCAGCGAGGCGGTGGTCAGCGCGAGGAGCGCCGAGGTGAGCCGGCGCAGCCGCGCGGTGTCGGCGAGCGGCACGAGCAGCAGGATGCCGAGCGCGTACCCGATCTGGGCCGCCGAGGCGACCAGCCCCGCCGTCCGCTCCGAGACCTCCAGGCCGCGCGCGACGGCGGCGAGCAGCGGCTGCGGGAAGTAGATGTTGGCGACGGTGACGGCCCCCGCGACGGCGAAGAGCAGGACGTTCACGGTACGGGCCGGAGGGGGCGAGGGGGCGGCAGGGACGACGGCGGGGCTCGGTTCCACGGACTCTCTTCCGTACGGGGAGGGCGACGCCTCCAGGCTCCTCGCCGTCACCCCCGTCGAACAAGATGCGATCATCGAAGCGGCGTTGAGCCACGCTCAACGATCGGAAGAAGCCCGGAGGAGGTCCGATGTTCGAACGGTACGAGCTGGAGGCGTTCCTGACGCTCGCCGAGGAGCTCCACTTCGGGCGCACCGCCGAACGCCTCGGCGTCTCCACCGGCCGGATCAGCCAGACCGTCAAGAAGCTGGAGCGGCGCGTGGGCGCCCCGCTCTTCGCCCGCACCAGCCGCAGCGTCCAGCTCACCCCCGTCGGCCTGAGCCTCTACGAGGACCTGCTGCCCGCCTACCGGCAGCTGCGCGCCGCGCTCGAACGCGCCGTCGAGGCCGGGCGTGGCGTCCACGGCAGACTGCGGACCGGCTTCGCCACGCCCTGGGGCGGCGAACTGCTCACGGCCGCCGCCGACACGCTGCTCGCCCGCCACCCCGGCTGTGAGATCACGGTCCGCGAGGTGCCGCTCGACGGCGGAACCGGCCCGCTCCGGGACGGAACGCTCGACGTCCAGTTCGTCGCCTTCCCCGTCCGGGAGCCGGACCTCACCACCGGTCCCGTCCTCGTCGCCGAGGACCGGGTCCTGCTGGTGCCCGTGGCACATCCGCTGGCGGGCCGGGCGTCCCTCGGCCTGGAGGACCTCGCGGGGCTGCCCCTGATCGCCCCCGAGGGCGCGAGCCCCCGCTACTGGCGCGATCATCACTTCCCCCGCCGCACTCCCTCGGGCGCCGCCGTGGGCCGGGGGCCCGCCGCGGCGACCTGGCAGGAGGTCCTCTCCCATGTGAGCGCCGGCCGGGGCGTCGTCCCCGGCGCGGCGCTCGGCGCCCGCTACCACCCGCGCCCCGGCATCGCCTACGTCCCCCTGCGGGACGCCCCGCCCATCGAGTACGGGCTGGTCTGGCCCACGGCCGCGGACTCCGCGCTGCTCAGGGCCTTCGTCGAGGCGGTCGGCGCGTCACACCTCTGACTCCTGCGCCGCTGACTGCTCCGCCCTCACTGCTCCGCCTCCGACTCCTCCGGCGGGGGTGCCGTCAGAGCCCCCGTCAGATGGTCGTACGCCACGTGCGCGTGGAGCCGGACACCGGTGACGAGGGTGTCGTCGTCCGCGTAGAAGTGCGGATTGTGGTTGGTGACGATCCCGCGCCCGCCCGGCACCGGCACGGGCCGCCCCGACGGGTCCAGGGCCGCGTCCTGGACCCCGAGCGTCACGTACAGGCCGCCGAAGCGGCGTACGAACTCGGAGATGTCGTCGTACCCGAGCGTGCCCCCGGTCTCCACGAGCCGGTCCTCGCCCACGACCCGGCGGAAGGTCGGCAGCGCCGACTCGACCCACGGCCTGCTGTTGTGCACGGGCGGTACGGACTGGAGGTACTCCACCGATGCGGCCGCCCCGTAAGCCGTCGCCGAGTGCTCCACGAGCGTCGTGAGGCGGCGCTGGACCTCGGCCATGTCCGACTCGACCGCGCACCGGACCGTGCCCCACAGCGTCACCGTCTGCCCGATGATGTTGAACCGGCCGACGTCCTCCACGTGCCCGATGGAGACCGTGACCGGCGCGAAGGCCGAGACCTGCCGGTACAGCTGACCCACCCCCGTCAGGACCGCCCCCACGGCCGGCATCGGATCGACGCCCTCCCAGGGAGTGGAGCCGTGCGTCTGCTTCCCGGTGACGACGACACGGACGAGGGTGGAGGCGGCGTACTGATTGCCGATCCGGTAGCCCACGTGACCCTTCGGATGGGGCGTCACATGCAGACCGAAGGCCATCGTCGGCACCGGGTCGGCGAAGGCGCCCGCCTCGACCATGGCCCGCGCCCCGCCCTCCTCGGTCACCGGCGGGCCCTCCTCGGCGGGCTGGAAGACGAAGAGCACGGTGCCGGGGAGGCGGTCCCGGACCCCGGTGAGCACCACCGCCGCGCCGAGGACCATCGCCGTGTGGCAGTCGTGCCCGCAGGCGTGCGAGACGGGGAACGGACCGCCCGGATAGTCGGAGTCCACGACTTCGGCGGCGAACTCCGTCCCGCACAGGTCCCTGACCGGCAGCGCGTCCATGTCCGCCCGGAGCGCCACGACCCGCCCGCCGGGTGACGCGCCCGCGCCGCGCAGGACGCCCACGACACCGTGTCCCGCGATGCCCGTACGCACCTCGTCGAGGCCCAGCGCGCGCAGCTCGTCCGCCACCAGCCGGGCCGTGTTCACCTCACGGTTGGACAGCTCCGGGTGCCGGTGCAGATGGTGCCGCCAGGCGACCACCCGGTCCGCGACCTTCGCCGCCCGTTCGTCCAGTTCGCCGTGTGTCGCGTCCGACTCCGTGCTCAACGGGGACTCCCTCTCGTACGGGCTCGTGCCGTGGCCATGGGGACCGTGCCCCACAAGCCTGCCACCCGGGGGTGGCGGATGGTTTCCGAACGCCGCGAGGTGGTGGCCCGGTTCGGAGGTGGTGGTCATCCCCGCTTGGCCGTACCGGGCCGGGACGCCGCACACCCCCCGTCCGGCGCGGGACGGGGGGTGTGCGGGGTGTGGGCCGGGGCGGCGTCAGCCGGTGAAGACCTCGATCAGCGACCAGATCGCGAGGCCGGCCATGCACACGCCGCCGACGCGCTGCACGGTCTTGAGCGGTACGCGCTTGGCGATGAACCGGCCCGCCACCAGGGCGAGGGCGGAGACGCTCATCAGGGCGGCGAGCGAGCCGATGGCCGTCGACCAGGTGCCGTTCGTGGCGGCGAGGTTGGCGGTGGTGATCTGGGTGAGGTCGCCCCACTCGCTGATGAAGACGGCCATGAAGGCGGTCGAGAAGACGGGCCAGAAGCCGGTCACCGTCCGGCCGCCCTCGTCGCCGTCCTCGTCGTCGCCCCCGCCGCGCAGCAGCATGAAGGCGCCGAAGCCGAACAGCAGGGCCGAGACCAGTTTGACGATCCAGCCGGGGAGCAGCCCGAGCAGGCTGCCGGCTCCCACGGCGATGGCGACATGCGCCAGGAAAGCGGTCGAGGTGCCGATCCAGACGTACAGCGGACGCATCCGCGTGCCCATGGCGAGGGACGCGAACATCGTCTTGTCGGGAAGCTCGGCGAGGAAGATCAGCCCGAAGGCGGTGAGGATCGCCAAGGGGTCGAGGTGCATACCGGGGCTCTCTGCTCGGTCCGGGCCCGTGGGCTCCACACCTCGAAGGCGACGGGAGGACCACTCGGCCCGGCATGACGGACCACGCCCACGGAAGCGCGGACGCGGTTGATGCCTGGCCGAAGGTCTCGCCCGTCCACGTCGTGCGTGGACCCGGTCACCGGGAACCCGAGGGTTCCAGTGTGTCGACGACCGGTTTGCAGGGCTACTCCCCTTCGCTGTCTCTCAGTGTAACCGAACAGGGCGCGACAGTAGGTGGACAGTGTCTGCCCGTGCTCGGTAGACAGTGTCTACTCGATCTTGGTAGACACTGTCTATGCATCTTCAGGAGAACGAAGGACACGACGAGCGCGAGGACGGACTGCGTGGACGGCTCGTCCGTGCGGGCGTCGAGCTCGTGAACGCCGAAGGCGCGCAGGCCCTGTCCCTGCGCGAGATCGCCCGCAGAGCCGGCGTCTCCCACGGAGCGCCCCGCCGCTACTTCCCGACCCACCTGGACCTTCTGTCGGCCATCGCCCGCCAGGGCTTCGCCGAGCTGACCGACCGCCTCGCCGAGGAGGACCGGGAGGACGCGGGGCCGCGCGAGCGGATCGCGATCCTCGCCCGCGTCTACCTCGCGTACGCGGAGACCCGGCGTGGCATGTACGAGCTGATGTTCCGCCATGACCTGCTCGAAAGCGGCCGGCTGGGACTGCGCGAGACGAGCCTGCCGCTCTTCGCCCACCTCACCGCGCTCGTCGCCCGCGCCACGGATCCCGGCCCGGGCCCGAACCCGACCGGCGACGCGGCTGCGCGTGCCGGAGTGGCCTCGCCCGGCGACGCAGCGCTGAGTGCCGACATGGCCTCGACCGGCGACACGGCTCTGAGTTCCGGCATGGCCTCGCCCGGCGGCGCCGCGCTGCGCGCGGGCGCGCTCTGGGCCAACCTCCACGGCATCGCCCAGCTCTGGCACTGGGGCAGCCTGCGGCTCGCCACCCGCGCCACCGACCCCGCCCCGCTCCTCGCCGCCGCCCTCGACGCCCACCTCGGGCCCGTGGAGGCCGCCCCGTGAACGCCCCGGGCCCCCGCCGCGCCTCCACTCTCGCCTGCAGCGTCGTCGGCGCCGCCGTCGTCGCCCTCGACGGCACCGTCCTCACCATCGCCCAACCCGCCCTCCAGCGAGACCTGCACGCCGGTGTCGGACAGGTGCAGTGGACCAGCACCGCCTACCTCGTCACCGTCGCGAGCCTCCTCGTCTTCGCCGGCCGGCTCGGGGACCGCTACGGCCACCGCCGCGTCTTCGCCATCGGCGCCCTGGGCTTCGCGGCCGCCTCCGCCGGGATCGCCCTCGCGCCCGGCATCGGCGCGGTGATCACGCTGCGCGTGCTGCAGGGCGTGTGCGGGGCGCTCCTCCAGCCGGCCACCCTCGGCATGCTGCGCACCGCCTTCCCGCCCGAGCGGCTCGCGACGCCGATCGCCGTGCGCACGGCCGCCATCGGCCTCGCCGCTGCGGCAGGCCCGCTCGTCGGCGGCGCGCTCGTCTCCGCGTACGGCTGGCGAGCGGTCTTCCTCCTCGGCGTACCGCCGACTCTCGCGATCGGCCTGCTCGCACTCGCCGGTCCGGATCCGCGCGCCGACGTCGCGGGGCGGCGCACCGCCTCCGGGATCGCCGCGCTCGACCCGCTCGGCGCCGTCCTGCTCGCCGCGGCCCTCGGTCTCCTGGTGCACGGTCTCGTGGACGCGCCCCGGCCCGGTGGAACGGGCACCACCGCGCTCGTGCTCGCCGCCGCCCTGGCCGCCGGGGCCGCGCTCGTCCGCCACGAGCGCCGCGCCCCGCACCCCCTCCTGCCGCCGGAGCTGATGCGGAGCGTGCCCGTCCGCGCCGGGCTCGCCGTCCTCCTCGCCGCCTCGGCCGCCCTCTTCGGGACGCTCTTCGTCACGACGTACTTCCTCCAGGACGTCCAGGGTCTCGAACCCCTCGACTGCGCGCTGCGCGTCCTGCCGCTCGCCGTGCTCATGGTGCTCGGCGCGTTCCTCTGCCCGCCGCTCCAGCGCCGCTTCGGCCCCCGGCGCACCGCCGCCGCGGGCGCCGTCCTGCTCACAATCGGCGTCCTGGTGCTCTCCCGCCTCGACGCGACGGCCTCCGCGGCCTCCGTGGGGACCGCCTCGGCCCTGCTCGGCGCGGGCTTCGCCACCCTCATGGTCACCGCGACCTCCGTCGTCGTGCACCGCGCCCCCGAGGCCCACGCGGGCGTCGCCGGCGGCCTCCAGCAGACCGTCATGAACGTCGGACCCGCCCTCGGCGTCGCCACCGCGACCCTGCTCCTCGCCCTCGTGCCGGACGCCGGCTTCGTCCCGGACCGGGGCGTCGTCCTGCCCGCCCTCGCCGCCCTCGCGGCTCTCGCCCTTCCCGCCGCCCTCGCCCTGCCCGATGCGGCGCACAAGCGGGTGGACAAGCCGGTGGACCAGCGGACGGACCAGCCGGTGAGCCAGCGGGCGGACCAGCGGATGGACCAGCGGGGAAGCCGCCCGGGGACACGCCCGGGACCCACTCCACCCGGGACCCGACGGTGATTCTGCGTACGATCACGAAATGCCCGACTCCGGCCACCGGCGCCCGCCCGGCAAGGCGGAGCGCACACAGTTCAATCTTGGTCGCGCCCTGCCCTTCCTGGTCCTCGCCGTGACAGCCGCCGCCGATGTCCTCACCCCCGACAAGGAGCGCTTCGAGCGCTTCCTCATCGCCGCGCCCGCCCTCGCGGCCGTCACCTGGAGCGTGCGCGGGACCATCGGCATCGGGCTGCTCGCCATGGTGGTCCGCGCCCTGCTGCACCTCGGCCGGGACGAGGCCCTCGTCCCGGATCTCCTCGCGAGCGAGGTGTTCCTGGTCCTGGTCACCGCCTGCGCGGCCTGGGTCAGCCATGTCCGCACCCGCTACGAGCGGGACCTCCGCGAGGTCACCGCCGTCGCCGAGGTCGTCCAGCGCGTCGTCCTGCGCCCCCTGCCCGACCGGCTCGGCCGCTTCGACCTGCACCTGCTGTACGTCGCCGCAGCCGCCAAGGCCCGGATCGGCGGCGACTTCTACGAGGCCGTCCGGGTCCCCGGAGCCGTACGGATCATGCTCGGCGACGTCCAGGGCAAGGGCCTCGGCGCCGTCGAGACCGCCTCCGTCCTGCTGGGCTCCTTCCGGGCCACCGTCAACACGGCCCCCGACCTCGCCACGCTCGCCGACACACTCGACGAGGGCCTGACCCGCTATGGCGGCTGGGACCCCGAATCCGACGCCGCCGAACGGTTCGCCACCGTCGTCCTCGTGGAACTCCCCGACGACCGGGACATCGCCCGCCTCCTCAGCTGCGGCCACCCCGCCCCCCTGCTCCAGCGCGGGGCCGAGGTCACTCCGGTCGAATTCGCCGACCCCTCCCTCCCCGTCAACCTCGCGGGCCTCGCGGAGAACCACCACCGGATCGAGGAGGTGCCCTTCGGCCCGGGGGACCGGATGCTCCTCTTCACGGACGGTGTCAGCGAGACCCGCGACCGCGCCGGCACCTTCTACCCGCTGGAGCTGCGTCTGCGCGGCTGGGCCCGGGAACCGGACGCCGAGCTGCCGGGCATCCTCCACCGCGATCTCGCCGCGTACGGAGTCGACGGCCTCGACGACGACGTCGCAGCGCTGCTCGTCGTCCGCCGGCCCGAACCCGTCCGCCCGCCCCATCCCGGCGACTCCGCCGAGCCCGGCAACCCTCCCGAGCCCAGCCGCCCGCCCGAGCCCGTCCGACCCACCTCCTGAACCCCTCTCCGTACCGCGATCGGCGCCCCCAAACATCAAGTTCGGGGCGGCTTGTGTCGTTCCCGCACGGTTACGCGACACGTGCGCCGTTCGTGCGCTCTGGCCGCTCCGGCCCTCATACGTGAGGCTTGCGACCGTCCGCAGCGCGGACAGTCTGCAGTCCACTCGAGAGGAACGGGTGCACGTGCCCCAGGACAACCCCTTCACCACCGGCTCGTCCGAAGACTTCCCCGGCTTCCCGGACGGCACGGTGGGCCTCACCGCCGCCGACACCGCCCGCATCGCGGGAAGCGGCGCAAGCGGTCTCTGGGCCGCCGACGGAACCGTGAACCCCGACGCCGTCCGCCTCGGCCAGACCCTCGCCACCGCACTCCTCGGCGGCGGCACCCCCGGCCTGGCGAGCGCCGACACGCTGCTCCCGGCCGAACTCGCCGCGCACGTCGAGGAGGTCCGCGGCGTGGCGCTGCCCGCGTACCACCGCATCGAGTCCACCGACGGCATCCGGCTCTCCGCCTTCAGCCTCCGGCAGCTCGGCCCCGGCCCGCACCCGCTCGTCGTCGTCCCGGCGGGCTGGACGCCCTACGGCTGGCCGCTGTTCCTCTGGGCGTACCTCAGCCTGGCGCGCAGGGGCTACCACGTCCTCGCGTACACGCCCCGCGGTCTCGGCATCCCCGGACTGCCCTCCACCTCCGAAGGCCTCGTCGACGTCGCCGGGCCCCACGACTGGGCCGACGGCTCGGCCGTCATCGACTTCGCCGTCGAGCACCTCGCCCCGAGCACCATCGGATTCCTCGGCGAGTCCTACGGCTCCGGCATCAGCCAGCTCGTCGCCGCCCACGACGGCCGCGTCTCCGCCGTCGCCGCCCTCAGCACCTGGGGCAACCTCGCCACCAGCCTCTACGACAACGAGACCCGTCACCTCGCGGCGGTGAAGGCACTGCTCGCGCTCACCGGCGGTCCGGTCGAGGAGAAGTTCGACGAGGAGAACCAGCGGATCCTCGCCGACTTCCAGGCGGACCGGAATCTGGACGAGGTCGTCAGGTGGGGCCGCAAGCGCTCCCCCGAGTCGTATCTGCCGCTCACCAACGAGAACGAGACGCCCACCTTCTTCTCCAACACCTGGCACGAGAGCCTCTTCCCGGTCAACCAGGTCCTGACGACCTTCGAGGGCCTGCGGGTGCCCAAGCGGCTCAATCTCTGGATCGGCGACCACGCCGCCCCCGAGGGACCGGCGCTCATCGGTACGGAACCCCGCAAGGCCAACGTCCCCATGGAGGAGGCGTACGCCTGGCTCGACCATCACCTCAAGGGCGAGCACAACGGGGTCGAGGAGTGGGAGAACGTCGCCGGCCAGGTGATGTTCACCTACGTCACGGAACCGGTCACGGACCCCGGCACCGGCGAACCGACCGGGGAGAACCGGATCGTCGAACCGGCCGTCCGCGAGACCCGCGCCGACTGGAGCCAGGTCACCACCGGCGTCGAGGTGTTCGGCCTCACCGGCGACGGGGCCCGCGGCGCCGACGGCCTGCTCGTCCCGCGCGCCGCCGAGGAGCCGGCACCGCCGGAGGGGACCGGCTGGAGCCGCGCCTTCGTCGCGGGGGTGGACACCGAGGCCACCGCCATGGACCTGCCGCTCATGAAGACCGGCCAGGCGGAGTGGCGCGGCAACCCCAAGATCTACGACACCCGCAAGATCGACCGTCGGCACGCCGTGGCCTGGGCGACGGAGCCGCTCCTCGCACCCGAGGGGGAGGGGCCGACGGGCCGCCGCGTCCGGGGGATCCCGCGCCTGCGACTCACGGTCCGCTCCACCGCCACGTCGGCGGGGCTCGTCGCGCACCTCCTGGACGTCGCCGAGGACGAGACGGCCCGGATCATCAGCCACGAACCGCTCAACGTGTACGGCCTGACGCCCGAACAGGACGCCACCGTGACCTGGAACCTCCAGGCCGCCGCGTACGACATCCCCGCGGGCCACCGGCTGATGCTGGTCGTCGACAGCATGGACCCGCTCTACGGCGGGGCCTCCATCACCTGGACGCAGACCGCCTTCGGCTCACCGGAGGGCGAGCCGTCGTTCCTGGAACTGCCCCTCGGCTGAGCCCGCGAGGCGGTACGAGGGGGAGCCGGCATGAGGGGAGCCGGCATGAGGGGGGCCGGCATGAGAGGGGGCCGGCATGAGGGGCCGGCACGAGGGGGTGGCACGAGGGGGTGGGGCACGCCAGGGGGGGCGTGTGAGGTGGGGGCGCGAGGCGGGGGGCGTGGCGTGGGGGCGGGATCGGACGCCGCGCCCCCACACCCGCCCGCTACTCCACCGGTGCGAGTCCCAGATGCTCGCGGAGCGTCGTCCCCGTGTACGCGGTCCGGTACACCCCGCGCTCCTGGAGCGCGGGAACGAGCAGGTCCACGATGTCGTCGAGCCCCTCCGGCACCAGGTACGGCGAGACGTTGAAGCCGTCGACCGCGCCGTACCGGACGAAGCGCGCGAACTTCTCCGCGAGTCCCGCCGGCGTGCCCACATGCCCGCGCTGCGGGCCGAGTTCGATCACGGCCTCCCGCAGCGACCAGCCGTTGGCCTCCGCCTTCGCCCGCCATTCGGCGACCGTCGCCAGGGTGTCCCTGAACCTGCTCGACCCGAACTTCCCGGTGTACTCGACGATCACGGGATCCTCGGCCGGCAGGGGGCCGTCGGCGTCCCGCCCCGACAGGTCGATGTTCCACAGCCGGCCCGCGATGCCGAGGGCGACGGCGGGAGTGACCTGTTCGAGGCGGACCCAGCGGGCCTTCTCCTCCGCCTCCTTCTCCGTCGCCCCGATGATGATCTCCGTACCCGGCAGGATCCGCAGCGCGTCCTCGGGCCGCCCGACCGCCCGCAGCCGCCGGCGGACGTCCTCGGCGAAGCCCAGGGCGTCGTCGAAGTCCAGACCGTGCGCGGAGAAGATCACGTCCGCGTTCCGGGCGCCGAAGTCCCGGCCCTCACCGGAGTCCCCGGCCTGGAAGATCACCGGGTGGCCCTGAGTGCTGCGCGGCAGGGTCGGCGCGAGATCGACGTCGAAGTGCGCCCCGCGCGACCGTACGCGACCCACCGCCCCCGGCACCGACCAGGAGCGCGCGTCGGCGGACGCGGCCACCGCCTCCTCCGACCAGCCGTTCCACACGGAGCGTGCCACGGTGAGGAACTCCTCGGCGCGCGTGTAGCGGTCGGCGTGGTCGAGGAATCCGCCGCGCCGGAAGTTCTCCCCGGTCCAGGCGTTGTGCGTGGTCACCATGTTCCAGCCGGCCCGGCCGCCGGAGAGCAGGTCGAGGCCCGCGAGGCGCCGGGCGAGGTCGGCCGGCTCGTTGTAGGTGGTGTTGGAGGTGGAGACCAGACCGATGCGGTCGGTTGCGGCGGCGAGTGCCGACAGCTGGGTGATCGAGTCCGGGCGCCCCGCGACGTCGAGTTCGTGGATGCCGCCCTCCGACTCGCGCAGCCGCTGACCGTCGCCGAGGAAGAAGGCGTCGAAAAGCCCTCGCTCGGCGGTCCGTGCCACCCGGAGGAACGAGGCCGGATCGATCTGCGAACCGCTCGCCGGGTCCGACCAGATCGTCCAGTGGTTGACCCCCTGGAAGAACACGCCGAAGTGCAGCTGGGCGTCCGGACGAGGGACGTCGGTGGGATCGGTGCGGGTCATCGGGTCTCCTCCCGGACGAGAGCGGCGGGGGTGGCGCTGACGGCGTCGGTGTCGGTCGCGAACCGGCTGACGGGCCGGGGAAGCCCCAGGGAGGTACGGAGGGTGGTGCCCGGCAGCGGGCGCGTCGCGAGCCGTCGGACGAACAGCTCGGGCAGGACGAGGCGGGAGAGCACCGACAGGTCCTCGTCGAGGACCAGCGGCAGCAGCCGCACACCGTCGACGTGCGCGGCGAGCTCCGCCAGGAGGGCCACAAGACCCTCGGCGGAACCCGAGTACCGGAGCCGGTCGGGGCGTTCCTCCCAGGGGGAGTAGCGCTCCAGATCGGCGATCCGCTCCCGGGCCGACTCACGGGGGGTGTCGAGGGCCACCTCGATCTCGGCGAAGGCCAGCGGCACGCCGGCGGCCTTCGCCGCCTCGCCTGCCGCGCCGGTCTCCGCCGCGGTCGTGCCACCGACCAGGGCCACATCGGTCAGTTCGGCCGGGACGAGGTCCTGGCGGGCGAGGACCACGGGGCGGCCCTGCGGGGGGCGCGGCACGATGGACGGGCCCTTCACGGAGTACGTCTCGCCCTCGAAGTCGATGGCGTGGAGCCGTTCGCGGTCCAGGTAGCGGCTCGTGGCCACGGACCGGATCACCGCGTCGTCCTCCCACGAGTCCCAGAGGTCGCGCACGACCCGTAGCCCGTCGCGTGCCTCGCGGGCCAGGGCCTCGGGGCCCTCGACGAGGGGACGGCCCCAGGCCCGCGCGGCCGTCGGGTCCTCTTCGGTGCCCACCACCCAGCCGGCGCGCCCGGCCGAGACGTGGTCGAGGGAGGAGAGCTGCGAGGAGACGTGGAACGGTTCGGCGTAGGTGGTGGCGACCACGGGGGCCACCCCGACGACGCTCGTCGCCGCGGCGACGAAGGCGGCGCGCTCGACCGCGCCGATCCGTCCGACGGGGCCGGCGCCGGAGGACGGCGGCAGGATCGAGTCGTCCAGGGTGACGAGGGTGAATCCGGCGTTCTCGGCGGCGGCCGCGGTCCGGGCGATCCGCCGCGGGGTCAGCAGCTCGGCGGGGGCGTGCGCGGCACGGCGCCACGCGGCCGGATGGGCACCGTCGCCGTCGAGTTCGACGGCCAGGCGCAGGGCAGGGCGAGGCATCGGAGGAGTCCTTCCGGAAGACGGGAGCGTGCGGCGGGCACGGACACGGGCGCGCGGAGGCGCGCCGGCGTGCGGCCGGGCGACGGGACGTCACGGAACGCGCGGACCCACGCGGGGCGGGTTCAGGCGCTGACGGAAGGACAGATGGCCGAGGAGGTACGGCAGAAGTCGACGTGCCGTCGGCAGACGAGCGGCGCCCCCGACCGGACGGGGCCGCGCGGCGTCGCGTTCGCTGCGTGCACGTGCGCCTCCCCTCGACTCCGGCCCCATGGCGTCCCGCTCCGTCCCCGGTCACCTTGGCTGAACTGGCCGTCCTGGCCGTCCTGGTTCCGGGAAGGAACGTCTCACCATAGGCAGGCGGGCTTCTGCGCTGTCAAGGCCGTCCCGGCAGGTGGGAGCGCCAGCACGCCCCGGGGGGAGGGGAGTTGAGGACAGACGGCCGGACGGGCCGTCGGGCGCGCGGGTCAGCCGTCGGTCTGACCGGACATGCGCCTGTGGGAGGACGCGCCGTCCCGGCCGTCGCCTCTAGCGTGCGACGCATGACCCGATTCACCCGCGCGGCCGCTGCCGCCGTTCTCGCCTGTTCCCTCGCCTTACCCGCTGCCCTCGCCACGGCGGGCCCCTCCGTCGCGGCTCCGGTCACGACCACCGCCCCGGCCGCGGCCGTCGCTCCGGACACCGCACGACCCGCGCTGCCCGCGCCCACGGGGCCGTACGCCATCGGCCGTACGGTCCTGCCGCTCGTCGACCGGTCCCGCACCGACCCCTGGGTGCCCACCGCCGTCGGGCGTGAGCTGATGGTCACCCTCCATTACCCGGCCGCGCGGCCTGGGGCGGGGCGCCCCGCCCCGTACGCCACCGGCGAGGAGGCGCGGCTGCTGATCGAGGCGCTCGGCGTCGGCGACGCCGTCCCGGGCGACGCGCTGGCCCGGATGCGTACCCACGGTGCGACCGACGCCCGGCCCGCCCCGGGCCGCCATCCGCTCGTGCTGCTCTCGCCCGGCTTCGGCGGCTCCCGCTGGACGCTCAGCCACCTCGCGGAGGACCTCGCCTCGCGCGGCTATGTCGTCGCCTCCGTCGACCACGCCTACGAGTCGTACGGCATCTCCGTCCCCGGAGGCCGGACCCTCACCTGCGTCGCCTGCACGGCGCTGGACGAGGGAGGTGTCCACGCGAGTGTGGTGACCTCCACCCGTGCCGCCGACATGCGCTTCGTCCTCGACCGGCTCACCGGCCCGCGCCCCGCCTGGCGTCACGCCCGCGTCATCGACGCGCGCCGTGTCGGCATGGCGGGCCACTCGATCGGCGGGGCGAGCGCGGCGACCGCCATGGCGGCCGACCCGCGCATCGACGCCGGGGTCAACATGGACGGTGCCTTCTGGGAGGACCTGCCGGCGGAGGGGCTGCGCGGCAGGCCGTTCATGATGCTCGGCACCCATGACGGCACGCACCTCCCCGGCGGGCAGGACACCAGCTGGGACCGGGTGTGGCCCACGCTCGACGGCTGGAAGCGGTGGGTCACCGTGGCCGGCGCGGAGCACTTCACGTTCTCCGACTACCCGGTGATCCAGGACCGGTTCGGCCTGCCCGGGCCGACCCTGCCCGCCGACCGGGCCGTCGCCGTCACCCGGACGTACGTCGCCGCCTTCTTCGACCGGCACCTGCGGGGCCTCGCGCGGCCCGTCCTGGACGGACCGACCGCGGGCAACCCGGAGGTCCACTTCCAGCACCGCTGATCCGTGAGCGGGGAGCCGCCGGGGCCGCTGACGCGGCTCGGGCGGCTCTGGAGGCTCCGGCGACGCCCGACCGTGCGGGTCAGGGTCAGGTTCAGGTGCAGGTCGAGATTCAGGTGCAGGGTCTTCGGCGTCAGACGCGGTACGGGGTGTTCGCCGCAGCCCAGTCGGCCAGCGCCCGCGCGCACTCGGCGACGGACTCGCGCCAGGTGCGGGCCGCGCCGTCACCGGCCTCGTCGCTGACGTGCTTGACCATCCGCAGCGGCACCCCGGCGAGCTGCGCGACCGTGGCCAGCGCGTAGCCCTCCATGTCGACGAGCGCCGCCCGCTCCGCGAGCCGCGCCTTCGAGGCCTCGTCCGCGATGAACGAGTCCCCGGTGGCCAGGACCACGTCACCGCCGTCGGGCAGGGTCAGCGGCTCGCCGTACGTCTCACCGGTCAGCGTGGCGAGGAACGCGCCGTCGAAGTCGTGCTGGAGCACGGTGCCGACGACGTGCGTCCCCATGTAGCCCGGGCGCAGCGCCCCGGCGGTCCCGAGGTTCACGATCCCGGAGGGCCGCGGCCCCCGGCCGAGTACGGTCGCGAGGGCGCTCGCCGCGTTCACCTTGCCCATGCCGGTCAGCAGCACCGGCAGATCGGTGTCGAGGAACTGCGCCTCCTCCTTCACGGCGACGACGTACAGAGGCCGGCCGACGACTATCTCTCCCAAAAGTTCCATGGAGGTCACGCTAATCGGCGCCCTTGTACGGGACAACCGACCCCCGTACGACCCCCCTACCGGCACACGCCCGTCAGACCGGTAGCAGGCGGCCGATCAGCGCGCCGAGCTGGCGTGCGTTGCGGCAGGGCCGCATGTCCACGATCTCGGCGTAGGCCGGGGCCTCCGAGTCGCCCGTGCCCCACAGCGAGGGCTGCTCGGGATTGAGCCAGTGCACCCGGCGCGCCCGGTCCGCGACCCGCTTGAGTGCCGCGAGGTTGGGGTCGGCGCGGTTGGTCCGCGCGTCGCCGAGGACGAAGAGCACCGTGCGCGGGCCGACGGCCTCCGCGTACCGGTCGGCGAACTCCCCGAGCGCCGTCCCGTAGTCGCTCTGCCCGTGCCGGCCGGTCAGCTCCGCCTCCGCGAGAATGCGGTCGCCGAGCCCCGCCGGGTCCGCCGCGCCCCGCGCGATCAGCCCGGTCACCTCGTCGACCCGGTTGACGAAGGCGAAGACCCGTACCCGGCTGAACTGGTCGTGCAAGGCCTGCACCAGCAGCATCGTGAACTGCGCGAACCCGGCCACCGACCCCGACACGTCGCAGAGGAGCACCAGCTCAGGTCGGCCGGGACGGCGCCGCCGCAGCACCGGACGGACCGGGACGCCCCCGGTCGACAGCGAGCGGCGCAGCGTCCGCCGCAGGTCGATCTCCCCGCGCGCCGCCCGGCGCCGGCGGGCCGCCAGCCTGGTGGCGAGCTTCCGCGCCAGCGGCCGTACCGTACGCCGCAGCTCGTCCAGCTGCGCCCGCCCGGCGAGCAGGAAGTCCACCCCGTCCGCCGTCCCCGCGACCGCCCGCCGCGCCACCCGGTCGCGGCCCTGGCGCTCGGCGACCCGCTGCCGCGCCTCCGTCCGGACCCGCTCGCGGAAGGCCTCGATCCGGCGCCGGATCTCCTCGTCGAGCAGCCGGTCGGCGAACTCGGGCTCCTCGCTCCGCCGGGCCTCCCGCACCCGCGCGAGCAGGGTCTCGGGGCGCAGCCGGGAGAGCGTCTGGTGAGAGGACCAGCCGTCCGTCTCCGGGCCGGAGCCGTAGCCCCCGAACCCGCCCACCGCCTCGGCGGCCAGCTGGGCGAGAGCGGCCCCGTCGTCGGCGGCCAGCGCGGCCGCGAGCCGCTCCCGCAGCTCGGCGAGGTCGGCCGCCGTGCCGTCGAGCGCCGGTCGGCCGCCGTCATCGCCGTCGTTGCCGCCGCCGAGCGGGAAGTACAGGTCGAAGACGCGGTCGAAGACGGGCCGCTGCCGCTCCCCGTGGAGCAGTGTCGCCGCCAGCGCCTCCCGGACCCGCTCGCGGTCCGTGAATCCGACCGCCTCAAGGGCGTGCCCCGCGTCCACGGTCTCGCCCGTCCCGATCCCGAAGCCGTGGTCGCGCAGCGCCGCCACCAGACCGGTGAGCCGCTCCACCGTCCCGTGAGGAGCCGTCGTCCCGGCCGGTTCCGCCGGGCTCACACCGCGTCCAGGTCGAGCTTGGCCGCGGCCCGCACGATGTCCTCCTGGTGCTTGAGGAGGACCCCCAGGCTGTCCCGTACGACACCCTCGTCCAGTCGGTCCGCGCCGAGCGCCAGCAGGGTGCGCGCCCAGTCGATCGTCTCGGACACGGACGGGGCCTTGCGCAGGTCCATGGCCCGCAGCGCCCCCACGACCCGGACGACGGAGGCGGCGAGCGCGGCGTCGAGCCCGGGCACCTTGCGGGTCACGATCCGGCGCTCCAGCTCCTCCTCGGGGAAGCCGATGTGCAGGAAGAGGCAGCGCCGGCGGAGCGCCTCGGAGAGTTCGCGGCTCGCGTTCGAGGTGAGGACGACGAAGGGCCGCCGCGTCGCCGCGATCGTCCCGAGCTCGGGGACGGTCACCTGGAAGTCGCTGAGCACCTCCAGGAGCAGGCCCTCGACCTCGATGTCGGCCTTGTCGGTCTCGTCGACGAGGAGGACGGTCGGCTCCTCGGACCGGATCGCGGTGAGCAGCGGGCGGGCCAGCAGGAACTCCTCGGAGAAGATGTCCGTCCGCGTCTCGTCCCAGGACTCGCCGCGGCCGGCCGTGATCCGCAGGAGCTGCTTCGCGTGGTTCCACTCGTAGAGCGCGCGGGACTCGTCGACGCCCTCGTAGCACTGGAGCCTGACGAGCCGGGCGCCCGTCACCTCGGTGACGGCCTTGGCCAGCTCCGTCTTGCCGACCCCGGCGGGCCCCTCGACCAGGAGCGGCTTGCCGAGCCGGTCGGCGAGGAAGACGGTGGTGGCGACGGCCCGCGACGCCAGGTAGCCGGTCGTGGCGAGCCGCTCGGCGACGTCGTCCACGGAGCTGAAGAATCCGGTCGTCATGCCTGTCCCCCCGGGGAGCGGAAATCCTTACTGGCCAGTAGCCTCAGGGGTACTTGATCAGATCCGGCAGCACCGCACAACCGTCCGGCGCGAGGTCCGTGCCCGCGCGAGGTCGGTGCCCGCATGAGGTCCGTGCCCGGGCGAGGTCCGTGCCCGTGCGCGGGCCACGACCCGCTGGTGCAATGGGGGGACCGGGCACGCCGCCCGGAGAGCCGCGCGGCGGTGGAGGTGTCGTGGCGGAACAGGACGAGGCCCTCCTGGCCAGGGTGCGGGCCATGGAGCAGGCGATCGGCGAGATCGGCACGACGCTCGACGAGACGAACACCTGCCGTGAACTCGCCACCTTCCTCGTGCGCAGGCTGGGCGGCTCGGTGGTGGTCGACCTCGCCGCCGAGCAGGGCGTGCCGCCGCGCCGCGCCGCCACAGCGCGTCTGTCCTCGGAGTCGTACCCGTCGGGGAGCACCCTCTCCGCCGCACTGGCCGTCGCCGAGGACGGGAAACCCCTCGGCACGGTCACCGCCACCCGCTCCGGCGGCGTCCCCTTCACCGCCGAGGAGGCCGCCACGGTCCACCACGCCGCACGGCTCGCCGCCCGGCACATCGGCCATGCGCGCCGCCTCGCCGCCACCGAGGACACCGCCCTCCACCTCCAGCGCGCCCTGGTGGCCGAGCCGGGCCGGCCGCATCCCAACCTGGAGATCGCGGGCGGCTACCTCCCCGCCGGGGTCCGCACCCTCGTCGGCGGCGACTGGTTCGAGACCGTACGACTCCACTTCGGCCGAAGCCTCCTCGTCGTCGGCGACGTGATGGGACACGGTCTGGACGCGGCCGTCGACATGAACGCCTACCGCACGGTGCTCCGCGAGGTCGCCGCCACGGACCTGCCGCCGCACCGGGTCCTGCGCCACCTCGACTCCGTGGTCGCCGAGGACGACGCGCGCCGCCCCGCGACCTGCCTGCTCGTCCGGGTCGATCCGGCGCGCTCCACCGCGACCTTCGCCAACGCGGGACACCTGCCGCCCGCCGTGTTCGGCGCGGACGGCTCGGCGGCGCTGGTCGACCTGCCGGTGGGCCCGCCGCTCGGCACCGGTGTCGGCGGCTACGAGCCCACCACACTCCCGCTCACGCCCGCCGAGACACTGCTGCTCTTCACCGACGGCCTCGTCGAGCGCCGGGGCGAGGACATCGACGTGTCGCTCGCCCGCCTCGCGGCCCTCCGGCTCCCGCCTGATCCAGGCCCCCACCAGGTCGTCGACGAGGTGCTCCGCCGTCTCGGCGCCCACCGTGCCGAGGACGACGTCGCCGTCCTCGCGGCCCGCGTCCGTGCCCGCCCGACGGCATGACGCCACACCACTCCCGGCCCACGAGCCTCGTGACACACGGTCACTTCGCCAAGTTCATGGCTTGTTTCACGTCTGTGCGGGATTCTTTCGCCAGGACGCTTGTGCGTGGCCCCGCGGCCCGGCACGCTCCTCGGTATGAACACGGCAAGGCATGCCAGTGAACGTCTGATGAGCTGGCCCTCGCTGACCCCCGGCCGCACCCATTGCGGTGCCGAGCTCGGCCTGGGCACCGCGACACAGGAGATCGTGCACTTCCACGGGGAGCACGAGGCCGACGTCCATCTCACCAGGGCCATGGTCGCGAAGCTGCGCCCGGCCCTCCTCGGGTCGAGCGCGGTCCGGCTGCGCGCCGGATCCGGGTGGGTGACGGTCCGTCTGGACATGGGCTCCGACATCGACCTGCTCGCCACACTGGTGAGCGCGGCCCTCCAGGCCAACGGCGTCCCCGACGTCGCCCCGGACGGCTGCACCCGCACCCGCCCCGTCCCCGGCATCCGCTGAACCCCGCCCCCGAGCGGGGGCGGTATGTCTATGCGGGCATGGGGAACAGCATGCAGGTGCTGGTCGCGTGCGCGAGCAGCCGGTCCTCCGCGTCGTACAGGCCCGCCTCCGCCAGCGCGGTCCGGCGCCCCCGCGACAGCACGGTCCCGATCGCGCGCACCTTGCCGGTGTCCATCGTGATCGGCCGGAGGAAGCGGGTCGACAGGTCGAGCGAGGTGTACGCCGTGCCCTGGGGGAGCGTCGAGTGCACCGCGCAGCCGGCTGCCGAGTCGAGCAGGGTCGCGTACACCCCGCCGTGCACGCTGCCGATCGGGTTGTAGTGCTCCTCGCCCGGCTCGAAGGCGAACACGGCACGGCCGTCCTCGACCTCCTCCAGGCCGAAGCCGAGCAGCGCGGCGATCGGCGGCCCGGGCAGTCGACCGGCCACCATCTCGCGCAGGAAGTCGAGCCCCGCCATCGTCTTCGCGGCCCGGGCGCTGGCCCCGGCGTCCTGCCACTCGACCGTCCGTGACCGCACCGTCACCACTCCGCTTCCACTCGTCCGGCTGACTCTGTACGGCGAAGCTAGCCCCCTCGTCAGCTGACTGTCAACGAAGCAGTCAGGTGGCTACAGTGTGACGATGAAGTGGCTGGAGACGGACACCGAGAACTGCTCGGTCCGCCGCACCCTCGACCTCGTCGGCGAGAAATGGAGCCTGCTCATCCTGCGGGACGCCTTCAACGGGGTCCGCCGCTACGACGAGTTCCGGCGCCACCTCGGCCTCTCCGAGGCCGTTCTCGCCGACAGGCTCCGCAAGCTCGTCGCGGCCGGCGTCCTGCGCGCCGAGCCCTACCGCGAACCCGGCACCCGTACCCGGTACGAGTACCGCCTCACGCCCAAGGGCGTCGACCTCTGGCCCGTACTCCTCGCCCTGAAGCAGTGGGGCGACGCGTACGCGGGCGATCCCGAGGGTTCCGTGCTCGACATCCGGCACACCGACTGCGGGGCGCCCGTCCGTGTGGTCGTCCAGTGCGAGGGCGAGGAGCACGCCACTCTCGCCGCCCGGGACGTCACCGTCAGACCGGGTCCCGGAGCCCGCCCCCTCACCCGCTGACACCACGGTCACGCCGGGAGGGTCCGCTCAGCTGCCGGACATCATCGCGGCAAGACCCTTGCGCAGGTCCTCCTGGTTCATCACCGGCGAGTAATGGACCCTGGCGCCCAGTTGGAGGAAGAAGGGCTCCGAGATACTCGGCATCCGCGACGGGTCCTCCAGGTCGAAGAAGATGTAGCCCGTCCGACAGCCGTCCTCCACCGTGAAGTACGCGGCCTCCGGTCGGAGACTCTCCAGGGCGCCCGCCACGATCTTCTGCAGGTTGCCCTGTCTGATGGCCTCGTTGGAGGCTTGGGTGTCCATCTGAACCTTCAGCAGCATGCGCATGACGCGGCCTCTCCCTACCGGGCAGGCGCCCCGTGCAGTACGCCCTCGACACCCGGACGTGCTCCACTCCAGCGTCCCCCCTTCCCTCCGGCGGGACCACTCGGCACCCGTTCGGCGGCACATCGGAGGTGTCCCGGCCCCCGGGCGGGTACCCCACGAACCATGCCCTCCACTCCCGGTCCGCCGGACGACGGTTCCCCCACCGAGCGCGGTCACTGGTTCCACCGGCTCCACACCCGCGTGCTCGCCTCGCCGGTCGGCCTCGCCTGGAACCGCGGCCGCGCCATGGAACTCATGCACCGCGCCATGGGCTTCGCGGCGCTCAGCCTGCTCACCCTCGTCCCCCTCCTCATCGTCGTCGCGGCGGCCGACCTCGCCAGCGGCCAGGGCTTCGCCCGCTGGCTCGTCCAGGGCCTCGGCGTCTCGGAGGTCAACGAGGAGGAGGTCGAGCGGCTCTTCGGCCAGCCGGGGCAGGCCCTCCAGCGCACCACCGCCTTCGGCCTCGCAGCCCTCGCCGCGTTCGGCGTCACCTTCGGGTCCGCCGTCCAGACCGGATACGAGCGGGCCTGGGACCTCCCCACCGCCCGCTGGCACACCATGTGGCGGCACGTCGTCTGGCTCGCCGTCCTCGTCGCGTCCCTGCTCCTCTTCGTCGCCAACCCCGCACCGGAGGACTCCCCGGCCTCGAGCACCCTCTTCGTCGCCGTCGCCGACCTCATCGGTACCTTCCTCTTCTTCTGGTGGTCGCAGCGCTTCCTCCTCTGCGGCCGCATCCGCTGGCGCGCCCTCGCCCCCGGCGCCGCGCTCACCGCGCTCGGCCTCCTCGGACTGCGGGTCTTCTCCCAGCTCGTCTTCTCCCCGCTCATCGCCTCCAACGCGGTCACCTACGGTCAGTTCGGCACCGTCCTCGTCCTCCAGTCCTGGCTCGTCGGCGTCGGCTTCGTCGTGTACGGAGGCGCCCTCACCGGGCGCCTCGTCCACGAACACCTCCTCCGCCGCCGCCTGAGCCGAGAGCTCACCGGCGGCGCCTGACCCCGACCGTGTGCGCCGCTACTGGTCCCGGCGGCGCACCGCCAGCACCGTCACCACGGCCGCGACCAGCGCCCACAGCCCGCACACGAGCCACGCGGCGCCGGTCGACCACGGGTACGGGTCCTGGCCCAGCCCCACCGGCATCTGCCGCCGCCACGCGTGCAGCGGTGTCGTGTGGGCCAGCACCGCCGTGAGGTGGCGCTGGTCCGAAAGCGCCGACGGCAGCAGCAGGAGCACCACCACCGAGCCGACGATCGAGACCGCGCTCTTCCGCAGCAGCGCGCCGATCGCCATGCCCACCAGCGCGCAGACCGGAGCGAGGAGCGCGGACGCGACGACGATCCGCAGCGCCCCCGGATGCGTGATCGGCAGGCCGAGGTCCCGCGCCGACAGCATCGCCTGCGTCGACCAGAACGAACCGGCCGCGACCACCACCCCGAACACGGTCTGCACGACCGCCACGACCAGCACCTTCGCCGCCATCACCGGACCCCGGGCCGGCACCGCCGCGAAGGTCGTCCGGATCAGCCCGCTGGAGTACTCGCCGACCACCGCCACCGCCCCCATCGCGCCGGCGCAGAGGATCAGCACCATCGACGCGTTCCCCGTGAAGGCGTCCCAGAGCCCCATGTCGTTCGCCTTGAAGTCGGCCCGGCTCTGCCCGTCGTACTGGAACCAGTAGCGGTAGTGGTCCCAGGCGGTCCCGAAGTTGAAGCCGACCACGGCCAGCGCGCTCAGCAGCAGCGCCCAGCCCGTCGACCGCAGCGACCACAGCTTCAGCCACTCCGACGCGACCAGGTCGCGGAAACGGGCACGAGGCTCCACGACGGAAGCCGCACGAAGGTCGAGAGTGGTCATCGGGCGTCTCCAGCCAGGTATTCGACACTGTCGGCGGTCAGTTCCATGAACGCCTCCTCCAGGGAGGCGGTACGGGTGGTCAGCTGGTCCAGCAGCACCCGGTGCTCCAGCGCGAGCCGGCCGATCCGTGCCGCGGAGAGCCCCGTCACCGTCAGCAGCCCGCCGTCCCGCGCCACCTCCGCCCCCTCCGCGAGCAGCAGCGGCGTCAGAGCCGACGCGTCGGGCGTACCGACCGTCACGCTCAGCCGGGCCCCTCGGGCGGCGAACTCCGACAGGCTCTCCGCCGCGATCAGTTCACCCCGGCCGATGACGACCAGCTCGTCCGCCGTGTGCTCCATCTCCGTCATCAGATGGCTGGAGACGAAGACCGTGCGGCCCTCCGCCGCGAGGCGCCGGAACAGCCCCCGCACCCACTTCACGCCCTCCGGGTCCAGCCCGTTGAGCGGCTCGTCGAACAGCAGCACCGGCGGGTCGCCGAGCAGGGCGCCCGCGATCCCGAGCCGCTGCCGCATCCCGAGCGAGTACCCGGCGATCCGGCGCCGCGCCGCCCCCGCGAGACCGACCTCCTCCAGCACCTCGTCGACCCGGGCGAGGGGGATGCGGTTGCCGCGCGCGAGGACCGCCAGATGCGCCCGTGCGGTCCGCCCGCCGTGCATGTCCCCGGCGTCGAGGAGCGCGCCGACGTGCCGGAGGCCGCGCGGCCGGTCCACGAAGGGCCGCCCGCCGACCGTCACGGAGCCGCTCGTGGGTGTGTGCAGCCCCAGGACCATCCGCAGAGTCGTGCTCTTTCCCGAACCGTTGGGCCCGAGGAATCCGGTCACGAGCCCGGGCCTGACCGTGAACGTGAGCGCGTCGACGGCGGTCGTGGAGCCGTAGCGTTTGGTGAGTTCCCTGACTTCGATCATGTGCACCACCGTGCCGCCCGGGCCCCTCCCCGGGCATCGGACCAGCAGGGACAATCGGCGGCCGGCGCTGTCACCCGTGGTCGTACACCCCCGGTCCGATGTCCCGGCCGAGGGCGCCCCTCTACGATCACCGCATGTCCGCCACTCCGTCAGCGCCGTTCCTCAAGAGGGTCACACCGGGCGGCTGGGCCGCCCTCGCCTGGCTCGCGGGCCTGCTCTTCACCGGTCTCCTGCGCCTCCGGCTGCCGGGCCAGGACGAGGCGGACGTCCTGCCCGGCGTGATCCTGCTGCGCTGGGACGGCGTCACCACCCTGCTCGTCGCCACCGCCCTCGCGCTGCGGGGCTGCGCGCTCCTGACCCGCCGTCCGGCCGCCGCGCTCCGGTGCCTGCTCGTCGCCGCGGTCGTCGCCTGCACCCCGCTCGGCGTCAACGCCATCCCGTTCGCCCAGTACCTCGCCGTCGACGTCGCCCTGTACGTCATCGCCGTCGCCCGGCCGCCCCGCGAGGCCGTCCAGGCGCTCCTCCTCGCCCTCGGCGTCCTCGCCGGCTACGTGACCTTCCGACTGCTCCGCGACTGGAACGTCGGCACCACCACCGAACTCGCCGTGGCCCTGACCGCCGTGGTCGCCTGGCTCCTCGGCCGTTCCGAGCACCAGAGCCGTACGTACGCGGAAAGCAGCCGCGCCCAGGCCGCCGCGCAGGCCGTCACCGCCGAACGGCTGCGCATCGCCCGCGAGATGCACGACACGGTCGCGCACAGCATCGGCATCGTCGCCCTCCAGGCGGGCGCGGCCCGGCGCGTCATCGACACGCAGCCCGAGGGCGCCCGGCAGGCCCTCGCGGAGATCGAGACGGCGAGCCGCGAGACCCTGGCGGGACTGCGCCGCATGCTCGGCGCCCTGCGAACCGCGGATCGGACCGACGCGGCCGCCACGACCGACGGCACGGGCATCGATGGCCCGGGCATCGGCACCGACGGCGCCGGCACCGACCGCACACCTGCCGGAATCCCCGCCGACCGCCTCGCACAGCCGTCCGGTCTGCCCGAGGCTCCCGGGCTCTCCGCGCTCGACCGGCTCGCCGAGGTCACGGGTGCCGCCGGGGTCCGCGTCACCGTCCGGCGGATCGGCGCCCCCTGCTCCCTGCCCCCGGACATCGACCTCTCCGCCTTCCGGCTCGTCCAGGAGTCCGTCACCAACGTCGTGCGCCACTCCGGCGCCGACGCCTGCACCGTGACCGTCGACCACGGGGACCCCGTCGCCGTCGCCGTCACCGTCGAGGACCGCGGCCCGGCCGCCGGCCGGGAGCGCGAACGCCCCGGCGGAGGCTCCGGTTACGGCCTCGCGGGCATGCGCGAGCGTGTCGCCCTGCTGCACGGAGAGTTCGCCGCGGGCCCCCGCCCCGGCGGCGGCTTCCGCGTCACCGCCCGACTTCCCCTCCCCACCGGCACAGGAGCCACCACCCGATGACCGAGCCCACCGCAGTGCAGCCAACGCCTGTGCCGCCCACCGGCCCCACCGGCCCCACCGGCCCCACCGGCCCCACCGGCCCCACGGGCCCCGTAGACCCCGTCGCCGTCGTCCGTGTCGTCCTCGCCGACGACCAGCCCCTCGTCCGCACCGCGCTCCGGATGGTCATGACGGACACCCCCGACCTCGTCGTGGTCGGCGAGGCCGCGAACGGCGCCGAGGCCGTCCGACTCGTCGAGGAGACCGGCGCCGACGTCGTCGTGATGGACCTGCGGATGCCCGGCACCGACGGCATCGAGGCGACCCGCCTCGTCACCGCGGGTCCCACCGGCGCCCGGGTCGTCGTCCTCACCACCTTCGACGACGACGACCACGTCTACGGGGCGCTGCACGCAGGGGCCTCCGGCTTCCTCGTCAAGGACATGGCCCTGGACGACATCCTCGCCGCCGTCCGGGTCGTCGCCTCCGGCGACGCCCTCATCGCGCCCGGCGTCACCCGCCGCCTCATCAAGGAGTTCACCGACCGCCCGCGACGGCCGTCCACCGCGCCCCGTCGTGGCACCGAGGGCATCACCGACCGCGAACGCGAGGTGCTCACGCTCGTCGGCCGCGGCCTCTCCAACACGGAGGTCGCCGCCGAGCTCCACATCAGCATCGCCACCGCGAAGACGTACGTCACGCGCCTGCTAGCCAAGCTCGACGCCCGCGACCGCGTGCACCTGGTCATCATCGCGTACGAGGCGGGCCTCGTCTCCGCCGCCTGACCCGGCTGCCGGGAGCGGTGATCACACGATCCGGTGATCTCCCCGTCACGGGCCGGACGGCGGCCCGCGGGCCGATTGGATGGAGGAGTCCCATCGGCCCGTCGAAAGAGAGCCGCCCATGACGAACATCTGGCTGCCGCCCGTCGAGTACGTCGAGACCCTGCCGAGAGCGACGGCGTACGCCTGCCTGTACTTCACCGACACGGGCGGCCGCCCGTTCCAGCTCCGTGCCTCCGACCGCACCGAGCTGTGGCAGTGGCCCGGCGGGAACATGGACCCGGGGGAGACCCCCTGGGAGACGGCCCTGCGCGAGTGCCACGAGGAGACCGGACTCGTCTTCACCGGGACGCCGCGTCTCCTCGGCACCCACTTCGTGACCGACCGGGGCGAGGAGTGGCCGGCCAACCACATCGGCTTCATCTTCGACGGCGGCGAGCTGACGGACGAGCAGATCGCCGCCGTCGTCCTCGACCCCGACGAGCACAGCGAGTACGGCGTGCGCAGCCTTGAGGAGTGGGAGCGCGAGATGCACCCGAGCGAGTTCGCCCGCCTCGCCGAGATCGACCGCGCCCGCAGGACCGGATCGACCGTGTACGTGGAGACCGGCGCCGTCACGTGACGACGGAGGTGGGGCCGCCCGCCCGGACGGCCCCACCGGCGCGGCGTCTCAGGCCCGGCAGCCGACCGGGTGGGCGATGTCGACGACGAGGCGCTCCGGGGAGTGCAGGGTGAAGGTCTTGAAGGCGGGCTTGGTGTCGAAGGCGGCCCCGATCGTGACCACACCCTCGAAGTCGCCGGTGAGAGCGAGCCCCTTGAGCGTGGGCAGATGGACCTTCAGCAGCCGGGGCCCCTGGTAGACGTTCCTTCCGTTGTCGTCGTGGGCGGCGGCGGGGGAGAGGGCGATCTCCAGGAAGTACTTCCCCGCGAGGGGGACCCGCTGCCCCGAGCCGTCGTAGTGCAGTGCGCTCGCCTGCCGGACGGTGACCGGGGGCACGGCGCCCCGTATGTCGATGACGATCCGGTCGAAGCCGGTGTGTCCGCCCCAGCGGGTGTTGACGACCTGGGCCGTGGCCGGTGGCGTCGACGCGCGGGACGGGGAATCGGAAGCACCTGCCGGGATCGTGGCGCCGATCCCGGCGGTAAGGAGGATCCCTGCGGCGACGGCCGCGAGAGTGTGACGGTGATGCATGACGTCCCCCAATTTCTCCTGCTCCGGGGACAGTGGTGTCACTGACAGAGACATCCATCCCCAACCATACGGTTCCGCCTGGTTTGGGGTAAAAGTGCGTTATGTGCTGGAGCGCGACGGCCGACCTCTGGGCGGGCCTCGGGATCGGCGCCGTCGGCCTGGTCTCGATCGCCTCCGTACGCCGCGCCGGGGACGTGCCGCTCGCCGCCCTGCCCCTGCTCCTCGGCGCCCACCAGGTCGTGGAGGCCGCCGTCTGGCGCTCCGGCGGGGGAGCGGGCCCCGCCACCCTCGCCTGGGCCGTGATCGCCCTGCCCCTCCTGCCCGTCTGGGTGCCGGTCGGCGTCCTGACCGCGGCGCGCCCCGCCGACCGGCGGCGCCTGGTCGTGCCGCTCGCGGCGGGCCTCGCGACCGCCGCCGTCCTCGCGTACCGCCTCGCGACCCGCCCGGTCACGGCCGAGGTCCGCGGACACACCCTCGGCTACGTCGTCGACCTGCCGCACGCGGCCCTGCTCCTCGCCGGCTATCTCCTCGCCACGGTCGGTGCGCTGCTCCTCGCCCGCGACCGGATCCTGCGCCTGCTCGGGCTCCTGGCCGGCGCCGGAGCGGTCGTCTGCGTGCTGCTGTGGCGCACGGAGTTCGTCTCCACGTGGTGCGCCCTCGCCGCCGCCGCGTCGCTGGTGCTCCTGGTCTGGGTGAGAAGTCGGGCGTAACCCCTCGCCGCCTCAGTAGTTGACCAGGGCATGAAGAAGCGCAGCATGCTCGCCATCGCCTCCCTCGCCGCAGGCGTCGTCACGGCCCTCGTCACCCCGGCGCCGCCGGCCAGCGCCGCGGAGAACCCCCTCGGCGGCGCCACCGGCCTCCTCCAGGAGGACCAGGGCGTCGAGACCGTCACCCAGACCGTGGACACCGTCCAGGGCGCCGGGAGCGCCCTCCAGCCGCCCCGGGCGGGCGGGCTGCTCTGACCTTTCCCCGGACCGTGGCCCCCTGTGCCCCGCGCCCCCTCGGTGGCGCGGGGCACAGGCGCGCCGTGACACGGGAGGAGGCAGCCCGTGCGCGCGCCGTGCGCGAGTAATGACAGGATGTCCCCATGAGCGACAACGTTTACTTCGACATCACCATCAACGACGAGCCCGCGGGCCGGATCACCTTCAAGCTCTTCGACGACGTCGTCCCGAAGACCGCGCAGAACTTCCGCGAGCTCTGCACCGGCGAGCACGGCTTCGGCTACGCCGGCTCCCCGTTCCACCGCGTCATCCCGCAGTTCATGCTCCAGGGTGGCGACTTCACCCGCGGCAACGGCACGGGTGGCAAGAGCATCTACGGCGAGAAGTTCGCGGACGAGAACTTCAAGCTGAAGCACGACCGCCCGTTCCTGCTCTCGATGGCCAACGCCGGCCCGAACAGCAATGGCTCGCAGTTCTTCATCACCACGATCGTCACCGACTGGCTCGACGGCAAGCACGTCGTCTTCGGCGAGGTCGTCGAGGGCCAGGACCTGGTCAAGAAGATCGAGGGCCTCGGCTCCCGCTCCGGCGCCACCAGCGCCACCATCAAGGTCTCCGAGTCCGGCATCGTCAAGGTCTGAACGGACGCTTGATTCAGAGGCCGGATCAGCAGCGCTGATCGGTAGCCTCGGCGGAGTTCGAGCAGAGGGCCACAGGCCCTCGCTCACCCGCACGGCGGGGCAGGGGAGTGCCGTCCTCGGGACGCGCCGCTCCCCGCCCCGGCCGACGCGGCCACGCGCCGCACCTCCGACGGCCGACGCCTCCGGCCCGGCGCCGTCGCCCGTTCCGCCTCAGGCGAAGGCGAACGCGTTCCGCTTCGCCCACGCCGAGAACGGGCGCGGCGCACGCCCCAGGACCCGTTCCACGTCCGGGCTCACACGCTGTTCCTCCGCGCTGGGCTCGCCCAGCACCGACAGCATGCCGTCGACGGCGTCCTCCGGCAGGAACCGCACCAGATGCGCCCGAGCCTCGGCCGCGCTCTGCACCACGAACTCCACCGGCTCGCCCACGGCTTCGGCGAGGTCCCGCGCCTGCTCGCGCGGCGACACCCCGACCGGACCCGTCAGGACGTACGTGCGTCCCGAGTGCGCCGGATCGCGCAGCGCCGCCGCCGCGACCTCCGCGATGTCCGCCGGGTCCACCACCGGCAGTGCCACATCGGCGAACGGGGACGCGACCGTCCGCGCGGTGCGCACCTGCTCGGCCCAGAGGTACGCGTTGGAGGCGAAGCCGCCGGGCCGCAGCACCGTCCACTCGAGACCCGACTCCCGTACGGCCGCCTCGAAGTCACGGAGGAAGGCGTGGGACACGGAATCGTGCCGCGTGCCCACCAGCTGGGAGGACTGGAGGACGAGGCGCCGCACCCCGCCCGCCAACGCCGCCGCCACGATCTCGCGCGGCCGCAGGGTGTCCCCGAGGCCCGCGACGAGCAGATAGACGGCCTCGGCGCCCTCGAACAACTCCTTGAGGCCGTCCACATCGGCCAGATCACCCCGCCGGTGGACCACACCGGCGGGCAGCCCGTCGGCGGGCCGGCGGCTCACCGCCGTGACCTCCTCACCAGCTGCGGCCAGTGCCTCCACCAGCGGTCGTCCGACGTTTCCGGTCGCTCCGGTCACCACGATCACAGCAGTTCCCCTTCCGAGGGTCCGCGGCGGTGCGCTGGCGCCCCGCCGTCTTCGTGACCTCATCCTGGAAGGGGAACTGGCCACCTTCTGGCCAGTTTCACGGACGGTTTCTCGGATGGGTTCCTCGGGGTGGGTCCCTCGGGCACCGACTCCTCGGAGACCGACCGGGCCGCTAACTCCCTTCGCCGAAGCGGCGCTCGAACTTCGCGATCCGGCCCTCGGAGTCCACGGTCCGGGCCGTGCCGGTGAAGAAGGGATGGCTCTCGGAGGAGATCTCCACGTCGATCACCGGGTACGTCTCCCCGTCGTCCCACTCGATGGTCCGCTCGCTGGTCGCGGTGGACCGGGTCAGAAAGGCGTACCCGGCCGACCGGTCCCGGAAGACCACGGGTCCGTACTCGGGCTGCTTGTCCTGCTGCACGTGTCCTCCTCGGGCTTCCGCCCTGACTCGTTCGCCCCGACGTGATCGTCTCGGCTAGTCCGGCCTGATCCGGCACGGCACCCCCAGCCTCCCCGGGCCCGTCGTGGCCGACCAGTGCCACGGGCCCGACCGGGTGACGCCGCGCCGTGGGCTCAGCGGGCCTCCGGCCAGCGGGCGGCGAGGAGCAGCGCGATGTCGTCAGGCCTGGCCGTGGCCTGCCTGGCCTCCCTGATCAGCCGGTCCGCCGCGTCCGAGAGCGCCATCGAACCCGTCGAGGCGAGCGCCTGCCGCAGCCGCTCGATCCCCTCGTCGATGTCCGTGCCGGGCCGCTCGACCAGCCCGTCCGTGAACAGCGCGAGGACGTCCCCCTGGTCGAGCCGCAACCGCGTCACGGGATACGAGGCCCGGTCGTCGACCCCCAGCACCACTCCGCCCGCCAGCTCCACCAACCGGGTCGTCCCGTCCGGGCGCAGCAGGAGCGGCTGCGGATGCCCGGCCCGTACGGCCCTGGCCTCTCCCGTACCGGGGTCGAGGAGCACGTAGCAGCAGCTCGCGAACTGGCCGGGATCCAGGTCGATGAGGAGCCGGTTGGTCCCCCGCATGACGTCCTGCGGCCGCTGGCCGCCCAGCGCGAAGGCCCGCACCGCGCTGCGCAGCTGCCCCATCGTGGCCGCCGCCGCCACTCCGTGCCCCTGGACGTCACCGATCACGAGCGCCAGCCGGTCGTGCCCCGTCTCGATCACGTCGTACCAGTCGCCGCCCACGTCCATGCCCTCGGTGCCCGGCAGATAGCGGCCGACCGTCTCCACCCCGGCCAGCACCGGCAGTTGGTGCGGCAGCAGCGCGTCCTGGAGCCCCCGTGCGACCGCCGATTCCGTGTCGTACCGCTGCGCCCGGGACAGGGCCTGCGCGATCAGGCCCGCCAGGGCGGTGAGCACGGTCCGCTCGTCCGGGCTGAACGTCCGCGGGCGGTCGAAGCCGAGGATGCAGGAACCGACCGGCCGCCCCGAGGCGATCAGGGGCAGGAAGGCCCGGGCTCCCGTGTGGGCGTCGAGCGGGAGACCCGGGTACTCCAGCCTCAGCTGGTCCATCGACTCGAAGAAGAGCGGCCGGCCCGTCGTCAGGGTCTCCACCCCGGGCACCCGGGAGTCCAGCGTGACCCCGTCGAAGGGTTCGAGGAAGCCCTGCGGGAAGCCGGTCTCCCAGGCGAGGTACAGGCGTCGGTCGCTCAGCAGATAGATCGCCAGCTGCCGTCCGCCGAAGGCCGGCAACAGCTCCTCCGTCACCACGGCCGACACCTGGCGGGCCGTCACGGCCTCCGAGAGGGCGATCGCCAGCGCCACCGGCCGGTACAGGGCCGCCGCCCGGTCGCCTTCGCCTTCGAGGTCGTCGTCGCCCGCGTGGACCGGATCTTCCGCACGGCCCGCTCCGTCCGGCCCGTCGGGACCGTGCGCCCTGCCCGGGCGGTCCGGCGCCGCGTCGGGCGCGAGCCCCGCCGGGTCCTCCTCGGGGACGAGGACCATGGTCACGCCGTCCCGCCCCGGATGCAGCGAGACCGTGAGCCACCGGCCCCGCTCAGGACGGGCCAGGAAGCGCACCGGCTCGTCGGAGAGCAGCGCGGCCCGGAGCTGCTCCTCGTGGAAGGGGAGGCCGAACCAGGGCAGCGCCTCCCACAGGGGCCGCCCCGCGAGCGCCCCGCGCGGCCGGCCGAGGAGCCGCTCCGTACGTTCGTTGAGGTACGTGATCCGGCCCAGCCGGTCGATCGCCAGGATCGCCCGGGGCAGCCGGTCCGTGGCGTCCGAGCCGACCAGGCCCGTTCCCAGGTCGACGAGCGTGCCCGCGAGCCGCCCGCTGGTGCGGGGCGGGCCCCCGTCCTTGTCCGGCGTGTCGCGCCGGGCCGTGGCCGACACCTCCAGGAGGTGCAGTCCGCCGTCCGGACCCTTCAACCGGACCCTGCGCACGGTGGGCCGACCGTCCTCCCCGGTCGCCTGCAGCGCTGCCGCCCACAGCGCGTACGCGTCCTCCGCGTCCAGCCGCGAGGTGAGCACCTCGATCGAGCAGGGCGAGGTCACCCCGGCACCGAGAATCTCCCGCAGTCCGCCGTCCATGGTGACCGTGCCCGAGTCCAGGTCCCAGTCGAAGGAACCGAAGCGCACGGGCGGCGCGGAACCGGACGAGAGCTGTACGCAGATGGGGTCACCGTTCCACTCGGCCCGGGGCCCGTGAGCCGTGAGGGAGGCCAGCGTCTCGCCGAGCCGGACGGCGGCGCTGGCCATCCGGCCCCGGTCCCGCGCGCTCACCCCCTCCCCGCGTCTCGGCGCCCGCAGCGCCACGAGCACCCCGAACCGCTCGCGACCCGCGACCACGGGTGCGTACAGCGAGGCGAAGGGGAACGGCAGGCTCGCCACCAGTTGAGGGAACCGGCGCATCGCGTCGTCGACGTCGTCGAGGTAGACGGCCTGCCCCGAGCGGTGGACCTCCGCCACCGGGAACGGCCGGTTGGCATGCATCCGCCACCACGGACGGAACAGCGGCCCCGGCAGCCCCACGAGGATCGCGAGCCGAAGCAGACCGGGTGTCTCCGACCGCAGGTACACGCCGCCCGCGTAGCCGCCGACCGATTCGACGGCACGCAGCGAGGTCTCGGCGAGGGCCCTGGTCAGCGCGCCGGAAGCGGGCCCGTCGGCAGCCCCGTACCCGGACGGACGCCCGGTACCGCCCGCCGGGCCGGGGCCGGACGTGCCGTGCGAGGTCACACAGCAAGGATGCGCCTGTCGGGAAAGCCCCCGCATCTCGGGCACGGCGCGCGAGGCCGTCCGAGCGCCCCGTACGCACCTCCCGCCCACCCGGCCTTGTTGACCGCACGCGCTCGCACCGTCACACTCGGTCGTCGACCAATAGCGCCGTCGCCGACGCGCGGCGCCACCACCTCGCTGCCAGGGGGCACGATGACGGGCCGGGTTCTTCCGTACGACGTTCAAGGCGAAGGCCCCGGCCGGGCCCTCGTCCTCCACAACTGGTTCGGCGACCGCACCAGCTTCGCCCCGCTGCGCGCCCATCTCGACGACGCCGCCGGCACGTACGCCTTCGTGGACTGTCGCGGCTACGGCGAGGCCCGCGACACCGAGGGCACCTACACGATGGAGGAGGTCGCCGCCGACGCCCTCGCCGTCGCCGACGACCTCGGCTGGGACTCGTTCTCCGTCATCGGGCACTCCATGGGCGGCAAGGCGGCCCAGCTGATGCTCCTCGACGCTCCCGACCGGGTCCGCTCGCTCATCGGCATCTCACCGGTCTCCGCCGCGGGATTCCCGCTCGACGGGGAGACCTGGGAGCTGTTCGCCGGCGCCGCGGGCTCCCCGGAGAACCGGCGCGCGATCATCGACAACACCACGGGCGGCCGGTACGACGACGCCTGGCTGAGCGCCCTCGTCGAGCGTTCCGTCAGCCGCTCCTCGGAGACGGCCTTCCGCGCATACCTGGACTCCTGGTCCAAGCCCGACTTCCACGAGCGCGTCCGCGACAACCCCACCCCCGTGCTCCTCGTCGTCGGCGCCCACGACCCGGCGCTCGGCACCGAAGCGATGGAGGCGACCTGGCTGCGCTGGTACCCGAACGCGCGCCTCGAAGTGCTCAAGGACGCGGGCCACTACGCCCCCGAGGAGACCCCACAGGCCCTCGCCGAGGCCATCGAGGCCTTCCTCGCGGCCTGACGGGACCTTCCGCGGTGTCACCGGGGACTTCCGTCCCGGGTGACACCCCGGTCGTCGGGCATCCGACCGGTGTACGGGTGCGCAGACGCACCGGCCGGAGGACCGGAAGACCGGAAGGGCGGGAGACACGTGGTGGCACGGGCCGAGAGGGAGCAGGGCGCGGGCGGACGCGGCGGCGAGGACGGCCGGGGCGGTGAGGCCCGGGGCGTCGTCCTGGTCGGGGCGGACGGCTCCGACTCCGCACTGCACGCCGTGGAGACCGCCGCCCACGAGGCACGCGCACGTGGCACGCGGCTCACCGTGCTCCACGCCTTCATCTGGCCGCTGCTCAGGGTCCCCCTCGGCCCGTCGCCGTACGGGCCGCCGGACGGCGGTCTGCGGCAGCAGGCCCAGGGAATCGTGGACGGCGCCGTCGCGCACGCGCGCGCGTGCGCACCCGGCATCGAGGTCACCGGGGAGGTCCTCGCGGGCGAACCGCTGACGATCCTCGCGGCCCGGTCCGCCTCGGCCGAGCTCGTGGTGGTCGGCAGTCGAGGCACCGGCGCCTTCAGCGGCCTGGTCCTCGGCTCGGTGGCCGTCCACCTCGCGGCCCACGCCGCCTGCCCGGTGCTCGTCGTCCGGGGGAGTGGGAAGCCGGGCGGGCCCGTCGTGCTGGCGGTCGACGGGTCCCGCGACTCCGAAGCGGCCGTCGACTTCGCGTTCGCCGCGGCGGCGGCCCGCGGCGCCGAGCTGCGCGCCGTGCACGCCTGGACGCCGTCCTCGGGCCCGGCCGACCTGACTCCGCTCTTCCACGGGACGGAGGAGATCCGCGGTGAGGAGGAGCGCGTCCTCGCCGCGGCGCTCGCGGGTGCGACGGCGAGGTGGCCCCAGGTGTCCGTCGAACGGCGTCTCGTCCGCGGCAGGCCTCGTCCGGTCCTCCTGGAGGAGAGCGCCGGCGCTCAGCTCCTCGTGATGGGAGCGCGGGGCCGGGGCGGCTTCGCGGGCCTCCTGCTGGGCTCGGTCAGCCAGGCGCTGCTGCACCACGCGGAGTGCCCGGTGGCCGTCGTCCGTGGTGACGCCGGTGGAGCCGGTGGCCCCGACGACGCTCGTGACGCCGCCGAATCCCGTGATGCCGCCGAATCCCGTGATGCCGACGCATCAGGGGTCGCCGTCGGCCCCGGTGGCTTCGGCGACCGGCGGGGGTGACCCCAGCGGGGACAACTCCATCCGAAGGTCGACGGGACCGGCGACTTTCGAGGACAGCGGCGGGCCACCGCCGCATCGGATCATCGTGCTCACATCCCCACGGGACGGTCGCCGACGGACCGTCCAGGACCGGCAGGAGCACTACCGATGGGCCTCGCGCAGTCGCAGCACCGCTTCCTGGTGCGGCAGAAGATCACCCTGATGGCCAACCAGTACGTGGTGCACACCATGGGCCCGGACGGCGAGGAGGCCGAACTGGTCGCCTTCGCCCACCAGAAGCGGATGGCCCTCAAGGAGCACGTCACCTTCTACACCGACGAATCCCGGCGCCAGGTCCTCTTCACCTTCCGGGCCCGGCAGGTCATCGACCTCGGTGCGACCTACGACGTCCACGGCGCGTCCGGCACACGGCTGGGCGGCTTCCGCAAGGACTTCGGCCGGTCCCTGCTGCGCAGCACCTGGCACCTGGACCGGGAGGGGGCGTCCCAGGAGACCACCGGACAGGAGCGGAACCGGACCGTGGGGATCCTGCGGCGCGGCTGGGAGTTCCTCCCCTTCACGGAACTGCTCCCCTTCGTCGTGCCGTACCACTTCGACTTCGCCGAGGCCGGACGCCACGTCATGTCGGTCGAGAAGCGCCTCGGAGTCCGCGACCGGTACGTCGTGGACATAGCCGACGCGGAGCTCGACCGGCGGCTCGCGATAGCCCAGGCCGTCGCCCTCGACGCCCTGCAGTCGCGCTGACCTGTCCCGTCGGAGCGACCCGTCTACCCTGGAGAGACGGGCAGGGGGCGGCGCACACCGTTCCTCCCCGCGCCCGGGGCCGCGTGCGGAAGGGCGGCGGACCATGGAGTTCAGCGATCGCACCGACGCGGGTCGGCAGCTCGCCGCCCGTCTCGACCACCTCAAGGGCCAGGACGTCGTGGTCCTGGGGCTCCCGCGTGGCGGCGTACCGGTGGCCGCGGAGGTCGCCGACGCGCTCGACGCGCCCCTCGACATCTGCCTCGTGCGCAAACTGGGGGTGCCGCAGCAGCCGGAGCTCGCGATGGGCGCACTGGGGGAAGGCGGGGTGAGGGTCCTCAACGACCAGGTGCTGCGCGAGACCGGCGTGGGCGAGCGGGACCTCGCGGCCGTGGAGGAGCGCGAGCACGTCGAGCTCGAACAGCGCACCCAGCGTTACCGGGGCAGTCGCCCGCCCGTGCCGCTCGACGGCCGGACGGTCGTCGTCGTGGACGACGGGCTGGCCACGGGCGCGACGGCGCTGGCCGCCTGCCGGGTGGTCCGTGCCAAGGGCGCCGCGCGGATCGTCCTCGCGGTACCGGTCGCACCGCGCGGCTGGACCGCCCGCCTCGGAGGCGAGGCCGACGAGACCGTCAGCGTCAGCGAGCCCGACTTCTTCTACGCGATCGGCCAGTTCTACCGCGACTTCTCGCAGACGCCCGACGAGGAGGTGCTCGACTGCCTCGCCCGCGGCCGGGCCGCGCGCGGCCCCGTCGTCCGGAACACGGACGTCCGGATCCCGGCGACCGGTGCCACCCTCGCCGGGCGGCTCGCCGTCCCCGACGGCGCGACCGGCATCGTCCTCTTCGCCCATGGAAGCGGCAGCAGCCGGCACAGCCCGCGCAACCGCGCCGTCGCGGACGTCCTGAACCGTGCCGGTCTCGGGACCCTGCTGTTCGACCTGCTGACCGAGGCCGAGGCGACCGACCGGGCGCGCGTCTTCGACACCCCGCTGCTCGCCGGACGGCTGGCGAGCGCCACGGACTGGCTGGCCGGCCGTCCCGAAGGAGGCGAGCTGCCGCTCGGCTACTTCGGGGCGAGCACGGGCGCGGCCGCCGCGCTGTGGGCGGCGGCCGATCCCGCTTCCGGCGTCGCCGCCGTCGTCTCGCGCGGCGGTCGACCCGACCTCGCGGGCGAGCACCTGGCCGGGGTGCGCGCCCCGACCCTCCTCGTGGTGGGCGGCCGGGACGCGCTCGTCCTGGACCTCAACAGGCGGGCGCAGGCGCTGCTGCGCTGTGAGAACCGGCTGACCGTCGTCCCGGGCGCCACGCACCTCTTCGAGGAGCCGGGGGCCCTGGAGGAGGTGGCGGAGCTGGCCACGGACTGGTTCGCCGAGTGGTTCGAGCGTCAGTAGGCCCCGTTGACGTTGTCGATGGAGCCGTAGCGGTCGGCGGCGTAGTTGCAGGCGGCCGTGATGTTGGCGACCGGGTCGAACAGGTCCGTGGACGTGCCCGGCACGTGGTAGGCGTCGAAGGTCGGCTGGATCACCTGGAGCAGGCCCTTCGAGGGGGTGCCGGCCACGGCGTTGGAGTCCCAGTTGTTGATGGCCTGCGGGTTGCCGGAGGACTCGCGCATCACGTTGCGGAGGATTCCGTCGTACGTACCGGGGATGCCGTGCTGGGCCATGATGTCCAGCGACTCCCGGATCCAGCCGTCGAGGTTGTCGGCGTACCGGGCGGCGGCGGCCGGTGCGGCCTTGACGGCGGGCGCGGCGGCGGGAGCCGCCTGCGCGGCGGAGGCGCCCGAGGCGGCGGCCGGGGCAGCGGCGCGGCGCTCGGAGCGGCTCGCCCGTTCGGTCGTGGCGGAGCTCTTCTTCTGCGGGCTCTTCTTCTGCGCGGTGGCCGGCTTCTGCGCGGTGGCCGACGCCGGGGCGGGCTTGGCGGAATCCCGACGAATCGTCAGTTCCAGACCGGGGTGAATGAGTGACGGATTGTCACCCACGGCGGACTTGTTGACCCGGTAAAGCGACTTCCAGCCGCCCTGAATTCCCTTCTTCTGGGCGATCAGGGAAAGCGAGTCACCGCTCACGACGGTGTACGTGCGCGCGGCGGCGGGGGCCGAGGGGGTGGCGGCCGGCGCGGCGACGGGCTGCGCCGCGAAGGACTGCGCGACGGCCTTCGGGGCGGCCGAGACGGTCTCGGCGCCGGCCGTGGCGGGGATGACCAGCGGCAGGGCCAGGGCGACCCCGCCCGTGCCGGCCAGTGCGAGGCCGCGGGAGACGGTGCGGTGGCGGGGGCGGCGGTGCTTACCGTGTGCAGGCATGACGGATTCCTCTCCGGCGCCTGCGGGGTGAGCTGTCGGGTTCGGACGGGAGATGTCCGGCCGCGCGCACGCGGCTTCACCCCGAGCCGTTCCGGATTCCGGACCGGCGAATTCGTGGGTCCCCCGCTCCTGCCGTCGGGTGAAAGGGAGGTGTTTCGGGCGGCGGCAGGATTAGGCGTTCCGCTCGAATGGGGGTGACCGTAGGCCAGCATTGCGGCGGATAACAAGAGGAACTGATCGTTCGCCCGCGGAATTGGATCTCCGAATTCAGGTAATTCAAGATCGACCGTATGGGGACCCCGGTGAACTTCCGTGCGCGGTACGGCCTGCGAGCGTGCGGGGATGTGGCGGGGGTGAGAAAAAGTGAACCGCGTCACCAGGAGAGTAATGTCCGAATATGAGGCGTAATTCCGTTGGTGAGTAAATGGGTGGAAATTATCCGCGGTGAGCCGTTCGCCCGTGTCGGGGGTGGGAGGGATGGGGAGGCGCGTGCAAAAGTCGCAAACCAGACATTCTTCTTGAAAGATGGAGGCACCCCGACTCAGGAGTCACCCGCATGCCGACACCCATCGCCCCGCTCAGCCCGGACACCCTCGACCGCGAGGCCGCCGCTCTCTTCGAGAGCGCCACCTGGCAGCGAATCGTCACGGACTGGACCGCCCCCGCCCCCGCCCCCGCGGTCTCTCCCGCCCCCGCACCCGATCAGCCTGCCCCCGCTGACTGGCGGGCCCTGCTCAGTGTGCCCGTGGACCGGCTCGTGGCCGACGCGCTCGACGCGCTGCCGCCGCCGGCTCCGGTCGAGCGCACGCTCCCCGGCCGGATCGGAGCCGTACTCCCCGACCGTCTGCACGCCTGGCGACGGATCGGCCGCCCCGAACTGCGCCCCTCGGTCCACCTCGGCTACGCGCGGCTGGTGCTCACCGAATGGGGCTGGCAGAACGCCCCGTACAAACTGCGCGACGTGCGGGGAGCGCGCTGCGTGTGCGGCGCGCTCCTCGCCGCCCACCGCCTCGGCTACGGCAGTGCGGACACCATGAACGAGGCGGCCGCCTGGATCATGACCGAGCTCCGGTCGCAGGGGTGGCGCGAACTGATCGGTCCCTGGAACCGGGCCCCGGGCCGTACGGCCGCCGAGGCGGTGGGCCTGCTCGACGCGACGATTCGCCGCGCCGCGCAGGCCGGCCGGTGAGCGGGTTCAGCCGGTGACGCTCGGGGATCCGGTCTCGATGTGGCCGGTGTACCGGCGTGACCAGGTCCCGTCGATGTCGGCGAGGATCGTGAAGTCGTACCAGCCGCCGTTGTAGGCCACCGCGTTGAAGAAGTCCTCGCGGCTGGAGTTCGCCGGGACGGTGTACGTCCACGGCCCGTCCGTGCGGTAGGCGTTCGAGCGGATCGTGAACGTCACCGGTCCCGCCGAGGTGTTCTTCAGGGTGAACCACAGGGCCGTCCGGCCCGTTCCTGACTCGGGTGCGAACCGGGCGGCGACCTCCACGGCCTTGCCCGCCTTGGACGCGTCGCCGATGAAGCGGCGCAGGAAGCGGTTGGGGCCCATCATCGAGATGTCGTACTTCCCGGATCCCGAGCCGAGGCCGATGTTGAAGTAGTCGGAGGCCGTGCCGCCCGGGTCGACCGTGTACTGCCAGGCCGCCGTGTCACGGTGCTGGTGCGGGTGGATCGAGAAGTGCGCCGCCCGCTCGGCCTCCGCCCCCTGGTTCGTCATCGAGAACCAGGCCAGGATCTTGCCCGCGGCGCCGAACTCGAACCGGTCGAGGTTGCCGTTCACCTGGTACGGCACGGCGCGTGCCGGGCGGGTGCCGGACTCCTGTGCGGGCAGGGCGTTGTTCTGCGGGGCCGGGTTCGGCAGCGGGCCGCAGGTGGCCTGACCGATCACCTTCGCCGTGGAGGGAAGGCCCGCTGGCACTCCGTACACCGGGTGGGCGAAGTCGAAGACCCCGGTCAGATCGCCCGTCACCTTCCTGCGCCAGGCGCTGATGTTCGGGCAGGTGGCCGGTGTGCCCAGGGCCGCCGTCCAGGTCTCCATGAAGCGCAGCACGGAGGTGTGGTCGAAGACCTCGGAGCTCACCCAGCCGCCCCGAGTCCACGGGGACATGACAATCATGGGGACGCGGAAGCCCAGCCCGATCGGCACCCCGTCGAGGTACTCGCCGGGCGTCCCCGGCGGGGCGACCGGCGGCGGCACGTGGTCGAAGAAGCCGTCGTTCTCGTCGTAGTTGAGGAACAGCACCGTCGAGTCGAAGACCTCTGCGTCGGCGGCCAGCGCGCGATAGACGAGGTCGACGAAGTGTGCGCCGTCCCCGGGAGGCGCGTACGGGTGCTCGGAGAACGCCTCGCTCGCCACCACCCAGGACACCTGCGGCAGCGTGCCCGCCACGACGTCGGCGCGGATCGCCGCGGCGATGTCGTCGGGCGTCGAGCCGGTGGCCCGGGGCACCGAGCCCATGCCCCGGTCGTACAGCGGGTCGCCGGGGCGCGCGTCGGTGAACTTCTTGAAGTACGCGAGGCCGTTGTCGCCGTAGTTGTCCTGCGCGTTCTGGTAGACCTTCCAGCTCACCCCGGCCCGCTGGAGCGCCTCCGCGTACGTCTCCCAGGTCAGCCCCGACTCCTCGCCCCCGTCCTTGCTGGAGCCGTCGATCTTGCCGCTCCACAGGAAGGTCCGGTTCGGACCGGTGGCGCTGAGCGCCGAGCAGAAGTACGCGTCGCAGATCGTGTAGTGGTCGGCGAGCGCGTGGTGGAAGGGGATGTCCTCGCGGTCGAGATGGCCGAGCGCCCGGGTGTTGCCCACGCCCGTGACCCAGTTGTCCATGCGGCCCTTGTTCCAGGCCGCGTGCTGGGACGTCCAGCTGTGGGGCAGGTCGCCGTTGCACTGCGCGAGGGTCTCGCCGTCGACGCCGCCCGCGGGCGGGGTGTCGCTGAGCTTCCACGGGTAGTGGCGACCGCCCCAGTTGGGCTGGTTGAACATCCCCCACCCGCCGGGCAGATTGCCGGCGGCGCGGTCGCCGAAGCCCCGTACACCGCGCAACGTGCCGAAGTAGTGGTCGAAGCTGCGGTTCTCCTGCATGAGGATCACCACGTGCCGGACGTCGGTGAGCGTGCCCGTCGCGGCGCGCGCGGCGGCCGACGCCCGGGCGGGCGGCAGCGCCGCCCCGGCGGCGAGCCCCGCACCGATCCCGACGAATCCCCTGCGGCTGATGGGAAGCATGCCCCGCCTCTCCTGTCACGGCGTGCCCGCGCGGCACGTCGGGAGACATGATGGGGGAGGGGAGCTTAAAGGTATACAGCCGTGCAGTAATTCCTGGGTTAACAGCGCGGGGCCACGGAAAATCAGTATGAGGATTGGTCCGACCTCATACCAATAAGGGTCTTCGGGAGGTTCACCGTCCGTCGGTGGGGACGGTGTCCTGCGCACCCTTCGTCGCGGAGCCCCGGACCTCGCGGGTCGGGGCGGTCCGGGTCCCGGGGATGCGGAGCGCCGCGAGCAGACCGAGGGCCTGGAAGCCGGAGGCCGCGAAGAGAGTCGTGCGGGTGGCTTCGGCGAAGCCGTCGTCCAGGGCCGAGACCGCGGCCGGAGCGGCGGCGCCCAGCGGACCGTCGGTGCCTTGCGCGCGGAGCGTGTCGATGGCGGAGCCGGCCGACCGGCGGGTCGCCTCCACCAACTGGCTCGCCGCCTGCGGGGGAACTCCGGGGACGCTGTCGACGTGATCCGGGAGGGTGTGGGCCAGTTGCGGCGAGAGCGGGCCGCCGATGACGGCGGCGCCGAGGGCGGAACCGACCTGGCGGGCCGTGCTCTGGACGGCCGACCCCTGTCCGGACTGCTCCACCCTCACCTCCGCGAGGGCGGTGCCGGTCAGCTGTGCCGAGGCGCCGCGTGCGGAGCGCACAGCCTCCGCATCCCGGGACGGGGAGGGCGAGGGCGGTACGCGGACGTTCCTTCGGCTGCTCGCCCCTGTCGGTGGGTCAGACGGTGAGGACCTTCACTCCGGCCTCCGTCAGTTGCGCCGTGGCCTCCGCGGAGATGTCCGTGTCGGTGACCAGGAGGTCGATCCGGTCCAGACCGCAGATACGGGCGAACGCGCGGCGGCCCATCTTGGAGGAGTCGGTCACGACGACCACCCGGCTCGACCGCTGGGCGAACAGCCGGCTGATGCTCGCCTCGTCCTCGTGGTGGGCCATCACGCCCAGCTCGGGGTCGACCCCGTCGACCCCGAGGATCACCACGTCGAGCACGACCTCGCTGAGCACGCCGACGGTCAGCGGGCCGACCAGCTCGTACGTCTGGGGGCGCGCCACCCCGCCCGTCGTGACGATCTTGATCTGCGGGCGGACCGCCAGCTCGCCGGCGATGTTGAGCGCGTTGGTGACCACGGTCAGCGCGGGCCCGGCCGTGGTCGCGCCCGGCGACTCCGCCCGGCCGCTCGCGAAGCGCAGCGCGAGCGCCCGGGCCACCTCGGTCGTCGTCGTGCCGCCGTTGAGCCCGACGACCTCCCCGGGGGTCACCAGCTCGGCCACCGCCGCGGCGATCCGCTGCTTCTCCGAGGCGTGCCGGGCCGACTTGTAGCGGAGCGGGAGCTCGTACGACACGCCGTGCGCGACCGCTCCGCCCCGCGTCCGTACGAGGAGCTGCTGCTCGGCGAGTTCGTCGAGGTCCCGGCGGATCGTGGCGGCGGAGACCTCCAGCGCGGTCGCCGCCTCCTCGACCTCGACCTTCCCCGAGGCCGCGAGCAGCTCCAGGAGTGCGTTCCACCGCTCGTGCTTGGACATGGGTCCATCCCCTCCCGATCGTGCGCGCGTCCGATTCTATCCGTCGACACGCGTCAACCCTGGCAACGGCATGCTCGTATCTGCTTGAATGAGTCCACCTTCACGCATTTTCGAACACACATCGCGCACACTTCTTGCAAGGAGTCCTGCATGACCACCTCTCGCACCTCCGTGGAGATCGACTCCCAGCCGGCCACCTGGCGCCAGGCGGCCCGCACCCTTCCCCAGCACACCGCCGCCCTGCCCCGCCGGGGCGAGCGCGTCGCCGTCATCGGCTGCGGCACCTCCTGGTTCATGGCCCTGGCCTACGCCGAGCTGCGCGAGGCGGGCGGACACGGCGAGACCGACGCCTTCGCGGCCTCGGAGTTCCCCTACGGCCGCCGCTACGACCGGGTCGTGGCCATCACCCGCTCCGGCACCACGAGCGAGGTACTGGCCGTCCTCTCCCGGCTGCGTGGAGAGGTGCCCACCGGCGCGCTCACCGCCGACCCCACGACCCCCGTGATGGACCTCGCCGACGAGGTCGCCGTCCTGGACTTCGCTGACGAGGAGTCGGTCGTCCAGACCCGCTTCGCGACCACGGCGCTCGCACTGTTCCGGGCGCACCTGGAGTCCGAGGACGCCCTGCCCGCCGGTGTGCGGCCCCTGGCCGAGGCCGCCGAGGACGCCGAGCGCGCCCTCGCCGCCCCGCTCGACGAAGCGGTCCGCACCGCTGAGCAGTTCACGTTCCTCGGCACCGGCTGGACCTACGGCCTCGCCCTGGAGGCCGGGCTGAAGATGCGGGAGGCGGCCGGGGCGTGGACGGAGTCGTACCCGGCGATGGAGTACCGGCACGGACCGATCAGCATCACCGGCCCCGGGCGCGTCGCGTGGGGCTTCGGTGCGCTCCCGGTGGGCCTCGCGGACGAGGTGCGCAAGGTCGGCGGCACGGTCGTCGAGAGCGATCTCGACCCGCTCGCGGACCTGATCCGGGCGCAGCGCCTCGCGGTCGCGGTGGCCGAGGCGCAGGGCCTCAACCCCGACACCCCCCGGAACCTGACCCGCTCCGTGGTCCTGGCCGACCACCATGCCTGACCGCCCTGACCGCCCTGACCGCCCTGACCGCCCTGACCGCCCTGACCGCACCGACCGCACCGATGGTTCCGACCGCACCGACGGCTCCGACAACCGTGAAGGAAGACCATGCCGCTGACGCCGACCGATGAGATCGTCCGCCGGGCCCGCGCGGCCGGCGTGGGCGTGGGAGCGTTCAACGTCCTCCAGCTCGAACACGCGCAGGCCATCGTCGCCGGTGCGGAGGCCGCCGACCGCCCGGTCGTCCTCCAGATCAGCGAGAACACGGTCCGCTACCACGGCGCCCTGGAGCCGGTCGCCCTCGCGTCCCTCGCCGTCGCCCGGGCGGCGAAGGTGCCCGTCGCGGTCCACCTCGACCACGCCGAGAACCCCGACCTCGTACGCGAGGCGGTCGCGCTCGGCCTGGGCTCGGTGATGTTCGACGCCTCCAAGCTGCCGTACGCGGAGAACGTGGCCGCGACCCGCGAGGTCGTGGAGCACTGCCATCAGCACGGCGTCTGGGTGGAGGCGGAGCTGGGGGAGATCGGCGGCAAGGGCGGCGCCCACACCCCGGGCGTGCGCACCGACCCCGAGGAGGCCCTCGCCTTCGTGACCGCCACCGGCGTCGACGCGCTCGCCGTCGCGGTCGGCAGCGCCCACCAGATGGTGACCCGGGACGCGGTCCTCGACTTCGAGCTGATCGCCCGCCTGCGGGAGGCGGTCGACACCCCGCTCGTCCTGCACGGCTCCTCGGGCGTCTCGGACGTGGACCTCGCGGCGGCGATCGCGGCGGGCATGACGAAGGTGAACGTCTCCACCCACCTGAACAAGGCCTTCACACAGGCGATCCGTACCCACCTGGCCGAACACCCCAACGCGTTCGACCCCCGCCACTATCTGACCCCGGCCCGCACGGCGGTCGCCCAGGAGGTCTCCCACCTCCTGACGGTCCTCTCCCCGTCCTGACGCGACCTGCGGGCGTGCGCCCGCGGCGGGTCACCTCGCGCTCGGCGCGAGGCTCGGCGCCGTCCAGTCCGCGTGCCGCAGGATCGCGCCGAGGGTCACGCGGGACGGAGCCGGCCGGAGAACGGTGTTGCGCCCGGAGACGGCGACGGGATGGGTCAGCTGCCGGCCCATCCGTCCGGCCTGACGGGCGGCGCGGGCGACGGCCTGGCTGCGCGGGCGCCGCTCGGCGTCGTACGCGGCGAGAGCCGTGCCGACGTCGGGCGCGGTGACGACGAGGCGGCCAGGGTGGCCGCGTCCTCCAGGGCCTGGCAGGCGCCCTGGCCGAGAGCCCCGACCGGCGTGGGGGGACGCGGGGGCGGGGCTCGGGACGGAATGCGTCAGGATGGGGGCATGACCGAGATCCGTACCCCCCGCCTCATCCTCCGACGCTGGACCGACGACGACCTCGTCCCCCTGGCCGAGATCAACGCCGACTCCGAGGTCATGCGTTGGATCGGGGACGGATCGGTGCGGGATCTGGACGAGACCGCCGGGGACATCGAGCGGTACGAGGAGGAGTGGGACGACGAGGGCTTCGGGCTCTTCGCCGTCGAGCTGCTCGCCTCCGGCGAGCTGATCGGCTTCGCGGGGCTCTCCGTGCCCGAGGGGCTGCCGGAGCTGATGTCCGAGGTGGAGATCAGCTGGCGCCTGGGCAGGCCCTTCTGGGGGCAGGGGTACGCCTCCGAGGCCACCCACGCGGTCCTGGAGTTCGCACTCCAGGACCGGGGGCTCGACCGGGTCGTCGCTGTCACCCACATCAGCAACACGGCCGCCGAGAACATCCTCGGCAAGCTCGGCATGAGCGCCGAGCGCGAGACGAACCACCCGGTCTTCGACGTGCCGCTGCGCGTCTACGCCATCGACCTCACCGAGTACGAGGCCTGATCAGGCCTCGTACCCGGTGTCGGCTCAGTGGCGCTCGGGCAGGTCACGCTCCGCCGTCAGGTCCGTGGCCGAGGGCGAGGCGTCCGCGCGCGCGGCCGCGGCCGCCGGCTTCTTCCCGCAGAACGCCGCCTCCAGCGTCCCGCCGAGCGCGGTGTTGGCCGCGCCGTGGTTCGAGGTGTTCGCCACCGCCGAGAGGCTGCGCATGCCGTCACGCGTCGAGAAGGCGTACGTGTAGAAGCCCTGCACGGTCCCGGTGTGGCCGAAGATCTGCGTGCCGCACGAGAGGTCGTAGCGGCGCAGCCCGAGCCCGTAGAAACGGGTGTTGGCGGCGTCCGTCGGCGTCACCGTCGTCATCGCCTCCAGCATCGCCGGCGACAGCAGCCTGCCGCGCATGAGCGCGCCGGTGAAGTAGTTCAGATCGGCGGGGCTGGAGATCACGGCCCCGGCGGACTGCGCCCAGGAGACCGTCTGCTCCGTGGAGTCCACGAGCGGCGCGCCCGCCTCGTCCGGGTGCAGGTAGCCCCGCGCGTGCAGCCCCTTGATCTGGGTGTCGGGGTGCACGTACGAGGTCTGGCGCAGCTTGAGCGGCGTGATGATGCGGCGCTTGTACGCGTCGGCGACCGGCCGGCCCGTGGCCTTCTCGATCAGCATCCCGACCACCACGAAGTTGGCGTTCGAGTACTTGTACGACACTCCGGGCTCGGTGGTCCGGGGCAGGGCCAGGGACAGGTCGAGCAGCTCCTGGTAGGAGAACACCTTCTTCCGCACCGCTTCGAAGCCGGGCACGGTGCTGTTGAACATCGCGTCCGTGTAGTCGCCGAGGCCGCTGCGGTGGGTGAGCAGGTGTCGGACCGTGATGCGGTCGTCGGGGAGCGCTCCGGGCAGGTACTTGTTGACGGGCGCGTCGAGCGACAGCTTCCCCTCCTGGACCAGCTGGAGGAGGACGACCGTGGAGAACGTCTTGCTGACGCTGCCGATCCGGAATCGGGCGTTGACGTCCATGGCCGCGCCCGAGACGCGGTCACGCACACCGGCGGTCCGGCTCTGGATCCCGTCGGGACCGACGTACCGGGCCATGGCGCCGGGGGCGCCGTTGGCCATCGCCGCCTTGAGCGCGGCGGTCACGCCGTCCATGTCGGGGGCCGGCGCGGTCGCCGGCGCGGGGGCGGCGGGGGTGACGGCGGGGGTGACGGCGGGGGCGGCGAAGGCACTGGTGGCCGGGGCGAGGCCCGCGGCGAGGGCGGCGATCAGGGTGGCGCTCACGGCCAGACGGCGGCGGTGGGACGGCAGGGCCACGATGGGTTCCTCGACTTCTTCCGGTTCTTCCGGATCGTTGAGATCGGTGTCGGATCGTTCGGTACGACGCACGGCCGCGACGGGCCGCGGGACCCGGGGGCACGCCACCGACACGGTGCGGCCCCCGACGCCCATGGATCATGAGTGCCAACGCGCGAGAAAAGGTTCCTGTCACGGCCGACGAGTTCCGGAAGGTGTCATTCCGAGTAGGGGGACGTGGTCGGCCGAAGCGGACGCGTACCCTCGTTCACGTGCCCATTTCCCATCCGCACCGCGTCGCCGTCCTCGTCCTCGAAGGCGCGAAGCCGCTCGACGTCGGCATCCCGGCGCAGGTGTTCACGACCCGCGCGAGCATGCCGTACGAGGTACGGGTCTGCGGCGCGGCGCCCGGGCCCGTCGCAGGCGGGGACGGGCTGTCGTACCACGTCGCCCACGGCCTCGACGCCCTCGCCTGGGCCGACATCGTCTTCGTCCCCGGCTACCGCTTCCCCGACCGCGAGGACCCGCCGCCGGCCGTCGTCGAGGCGCTGATCGCCGCCCACGAGCGGGGCGCGCGCCTGGCCGCCATCTCGACCGGGGCGTTCGCGCTCGCGGCCACGGGCCTCCTCGACGGCAAGCGCGCGACGACGCACTGGCACTACGCGCGGGCGCTCGCGGCCAAACGCCCCCTCGTCCAGGTCGACGAGAACGTCCTGTTCGTCGACGAGGGCAGCGTCCTGACATCGGCCGGCGCCGCCTCGGGCATCGACCTGTGCCTGCACATCCTGCGCGGCGACCTCGGCGTGGCCGCCTCGAACCACGCGGCCCGGCGGCTCGTCGCGGCCCCCTACCGCAGCGGCGGCCAGGCGCAGTACGTGCCGCGCAGCGTGCCCGAGGCCCTCGGCGAGCGGTTCGCCGCCACCCGCGAGTGGGCGCTGCACCGGCTCGGCGAACCCCTCACCCTGGAGATACTCGCCCGGCACGCGGCGGTGTCGGCGCGGACGCTCTCCCGTCGGTTCGTCGAGGACACCGGATACACCCCCATGCAGTGGGTGATGCGCGCCCGGATCGACATGGCCCGCGAGCTCCTGGAACGGTCCGGGCGGGGCGTCGAGCAGATCGCCGCCGACGTCGGCCTCGGCACCGGGGCGAACCTGCGCCTGCACTTCCAGCACATCCTCGGCACCACACCGAGCGAGTACCGGCGGACCTTCGCACAGGGTGAATAGCCCCCGTTCCGACCGCCTGGCGCGATCCTTGCGGACCGTGGCGATCACGCCGCTGTCACGGGCGGATTTCGTACGCGAGTCTGGGTCGCAACGGAACGGAAGGGACACCCGCTCATGACCCGCATCGCCATCAACGGATTCGGCCGCATCGGACGCAACGTGCTGCGCGCACTGCTCGAGCGCGACAGCGACCTCGAGGTCGTGGCCGTCAACGACCTCACCGAGCCCGCCGCCCTCGCGCGACTGCTCGCCTACGACACGACGTCCGGTCGTCTCGGCCGCCCGGTGACCGTCGAGGGGAACACCCTCGTCGTCGACGGCCGCCGCATCACCGTGCTGGCCGAGCGTGAGCCCGCGCAGCTGCCCTGGGCCGAGCTGGGCGTCGACATCGTGCTCGAGTCGACCGGCCGCTTCACCTCGGCCAAGGCCGCCCGCGCCCACCTCGACGCGGGTGCCAAGAAGGTCCTCGTCAGCGCGCCGGCGGACGGCGCCGACGTCACGCTCGCGTACGGCGTCAACACCGACGCGTACGACCACGAGCTGCACACGATCGTCTCGAACGCCTCCTGCACGACCAACGCGCTCGCGCCGCTGGCCTCGGTCCTCGACGACCTCGCCGGCATCGAGCACGGCTTCATGACGACGGTCCACGCCTACACGCAGGAGCAGAACCTCCTGGACGGCCCGCACCGCGACGCCCGCCGCGCCCGCGCCGCCGCCGTGAACATCGTGCCGACGACGACCGGCGCCGCCAAGGCCATCGGTCACGTGCTGCCGAACCTCGACGGCAAGCTGTCGGGCGACTCGATCCGCGTCCCCGTCCCGGTCGGCTCGATCGTCGAGCTCAACACCACCGTCGCCCGCGACGTGACCCTCGAGGACGTCCTGGCCGCCTACCGCGCCGCCGCGGAGGGCCCGCTCGCCGGCGTCCTGGAGTACTCGGACGACGCGCTGGTCTCTTCCGACATCGTGGGCAACCCGCATTCGTCGATCTTCGACTCCGCCCTCACCCGCGTCGAAGGCCGCCACATCAAGGTCGTCGCCTGGTACGACAACGAGTGGGGCTTCTCGAACCGCGTGATCGACTCGCTCGAACTCCTCGCGGGCCGCTGACGGCAGACCTCGGCCCGGCAGGCCCGCACACCTGCCAGGCCCTCCCGAGAGCGCTCCGGCCCCCCGGCCGGAGCGCTCCGCCGTTTTCGGAGCGGCGTTCGGGCAGTGGCCCGTCCCGCGGGGGCTGGGCAGATGCCCAGTCCGGCCGCGCCAGCTCTGGGCTCCTGCCGGGCGACAGCCGTGCCGGGGACCCCGACCATGGGCACTGGCCGCGATTGCGAGGACGCGCAACGCGCCGTATCCGTGAAGGAGTTCCCATGTCAGGAAGATTGGGCCGGGCGCTCGGCAGCGCACTGCTCGCCGTCGTGCTGGCGGCCGTTGCCATGCCGGGCGCCGCCGTGGCGGAGGAGCCGACGGGCAGGATCGCGTCGCTCGGCACGGACTGGGGCCAAACCGGCCCGTACGAGGTGAACGTCGACATCGGCGTCGTGCACACCTTCTACTACCCGCGTGACATGGGGCGGTCGGGAGAGCGGCACCCCGTGGTCATCTGGGGCAACGGCACCGGCGCCGTGCCGGGGATCTACAGCTCGCTGCTGCGGCACTGGGCGAGCCAGGGCTTCATCGTCGCCGCCGCCAACACCCCCACCTCGAACTTCGCCATCAGCATGCGGGCCGGGATCGACGTGCTGGAGAAGTGGAACGCGGACAGCGGCAGTCCGTTCCACGGCAAGGTGGACCTCGAACACATCGGCTCCGCCGGACACTCGCAGGGCGGCGCGGCAGCCATCAACGCCGCGATCGACCCGCGCGTCGACACCGCCGTCCCCATCCAGCCGGGCCCCCTCACCAGCCCGGACCTGATGGACGAGCCCGTCTTCTACCTGGCCGGCCAGCGGGACCTCACCGTGTGGCCCGCCCTGGTGAAGGCGCTCTACCGGGACTCCGGCCACGTCCCCGCCGTCTACGGCGAGGTCCGCGGCGCCGGACACCTCAGCTCCATCGGCGACGGCGGGGACTTCCGCGCCCCGACCACCGCCTGGCTGCGCTTCTGGCTGATGGGCGACGAGCAGGCCCGGGGCATGTTCTTCGGCCCCGGCTGCGGCTACTGCGTGGACGACGACCTCTTCTCCGGCTGGGACCGCAACTCCAAGGCGCTGCAGATCCCGGGCCCCTCGGCCTGACGCGCGTCACCGTGGAGTGAGCGAGGATGACGCCCGTCCCTCCCGGGCGGGCCTCATCCGGCGAGGAACTCCGCACACCGGTACGGCCCCAGTACCGCTCCCTCCGTCGGCCGCACGCTGACCTCGACGTCGTCCGCCTTGACCTTCGGGTCGAGGACGGACTGCGCGCGCGCCAGCGTGCACACCAGCTGCCCCGTGCCCTGGTCACGGCCCGACAGCGGGTACGTGCCCTCCATGTGGATCGTGACGCGCGCCCCCGACCCGCTCACCGTGTAGCCGCCGAGCTCCTGCACCAGGGACGTGAGCCCGTCGCGCTGCTCGGCGGGCCCGGGGCCCTGGGCGAGCAGCTTCACCACGGAGTTGAGGTCCTGCAGCCGCCGGTCCAGCAGCGGCACCCCGCGCAGACCGCTGTCGGACGCGTAGTACAGCCGCATCCCGCGCGTCAGCCCCGACGCGGGTTCGCCCGCTCCTATGACTCCGGTCGGCTGGACACCGCAGCCGACGAGGACGAGCCCCAGCAGCGCGACCGCGACTCCATGACGGACCTTCACTCCGAGTCCTCTCCGGTGGGCCGGTCGTCCGTGCGCCGGTCGTCGGTCGGTCGGTCGTCCGTCGGTCGGTCGTCCGTACGTCGCAGGGGCAGGCGCAGCGTGAACACCGCGCCGCCCTCCGGACCGGCGCCCGCGTCGATCGTGCCGCCGTGCAGCCGGGCGTTCTCCAGGGCGATCGCCGTGCCGAGGCCGCTGCCCTGCCCGCTGTCGTCGGCCGCGCCGCGCGTGCGGGCCGCGTCCGCCTTGTAGAAGCGGTCGAAGACCCGGTCCCCGGCACCCGGCGGCAACCCGGGACCGTGGTCGGCGACCTCCAGCGTCACCCACGCCCCGTCCGCCGCGACGCTCGTCCGGAGCGTCACGGTGACCGGCGGGGCCCCGTGCCGCAGCGCGTTCCCCACCAGGTTCGCCACGATCACGTCGACGCGGCGCCGGTCGACCCTCGCCCGTACGCCCTCGGCGAGGTCGGTCCGCACCCGGTCCGTCCAGCCGCGCAGCGCCAGCGACGCCCGTACGGCCTCGGCGAGATCCGTCTCTGCGGCGTTGAGCCGTACCGCCCCCGCGTCGAAGCGGGAGATCTCCATCAGGTCCTCGACGAGCCGGGACAGCCGGGCCGTCTCCGCGCCGACCGTACGGGCCGCGCGCGCCGCGTCCGGCGGCAGCTGGTCGGCGTCCTCCTCCAGCACCGTCGCCACCATCGTCATCGCCGCGAGGGGCGTGCGCAGCTCGTGCGACACGTCCGCCACGAAGCGCCGCGCCTTCGCCTCCTGCTCGCGCAGCTCCGCGTCGGATGCCTGGAGGGCGTCGGCGGTGTCGTTGAACGTCCGCGCCAGCTCGGCGAGTTCGTCGTGACCGGTGACGGCGACCCGGCTGCCGAGGTCGCCGGCCGCGAGTTCCCGTGTCGCCCGCCCCAGCTCCCGTACCGGACGAAGCACCGTCCGTGCGGCGAGCAGGGCCAGCACGGCGGCGAGGAGCACCACCGGCACCACCCCCGAACGCACCGAGTCCAGCAGCGCGGCGGTGTCGTCGCGCTCGGCCCGCAGGTCGGTGATCGAGAAGACCTCCAGGCCGGAGGTGCGGTGGTCCCCGTCGGCGTACGTCACCGGCATGCCGACGACCAGATAGGGCTCGCCCCGCCACGTCACCCGCTGGAAGAGCGCCTCGGACCCGGTGCGCACGGCGGTGCGCAGCCCGGTCCCGATCCGGCCCTCCGTGTCGGCGAGCGAGTCGGAGACGGCGACCAGGTCCTGATAGCGGGCGACCACGATACGGCCGCCGATGCCGTCCGAGACCTTCGCCGCGAACCGGGACAGGGAACGCTGGTCGGGCGGTACGTCGAAGTCGGCGGCGACCGCGGTGACCCGCTCCCGCAGGTCGTCCACGGCGGCGTTCTGGGTGCGCTGGAGCACGGCGGTCCGCGCGTCCCGGTAGGCGAGCGCGGTCGAGGTCACGGCGCTGAGGAGCGCGACGACGACGAAGGCGACGACGAGCCGTGTACGCAGCCCGCCGACGAGCCCGCCGACGAACCGGCCGCGCGGGCCGCCTCGCGACCGCCCGGACCGTCGGCTCACAGCGGCCCGAAGCGGTAGCCGAAGCCCCGCACCGTCTGCACGTACCGCGGCTTCGCCGGTACGTCCTCCAGCTTGGCCCGCAGCCGCCCGACCGCCGCGTCCACGATCCGGGAGTCGCCCAGGAAGGTGTGGTCCCAGACGGACGCGAGGAGCTGCTCGCGGCTGAACACCCGGCCGGGGGAGGCCGAGAGCTCGAGGAGGAGCCGCAGCTCCGTGGGCGGCAGTGCGATCCGGACCCCGCGCTTGGTGACGGTCAGCCCCGCGCGGTCGATGACCAGACCGGCGGGGTCCGTCTCCGCCCCGCGCACCGGACCGGAGGGTTCCGCCCGCCGCAGCGCGGCCCGGATACGGGCTTCGAGGACGGGTGCGGTGACCGGCTTGACCACGTAGTCGTCGGCGCCCGCCTCCAGGCCCGTCACGATGTCCCGGTCGTCGCCGCGCGCGGTCAGCATGATGACCGGCAGGGTGGCGGTCCTCGCACGGATCCGGCGGCACACCTCGAAGCCGTCGATGCCGGGCAGCATCAGGTCGAGCACGGCCAGCTCGACCCGCGCGCCGTCGGGGCCGTCCAGCAGGGCGAGCGCCTGCTCACCGGTGGCCGCCGTGTCGACGCCGTACCCGTGCCGGCGCAGCACGAGCTCCATTCCGTCCCGTACGGACGCGTCGTCCTCGATGAGCAGTACATGCGGCATGGGATCGATTATGAGCACGCCCAGGACTGATCCGGTGCCGGGGAAGGCAGCGGATTCGCAGGTCGGGGGCATTGTTACGTTCTCATCATGTGGCCATGGACAGGTCATCACGTGGCCTGGTGAGGGTGGGGCCATGAACCCCACGACGACCTCCCGTGCCACGGCCCGGCTCCGCCTCACCGTGCTCGCCGCCCTTCCCGTCCTCGTCCTCTCGGCTGCCTGCGGCGGCGCCGGCGACAGCGCCGGCGGTAAGGAGAAGAGCGACGAGATCGCCTCGGTGCCGGACACCCCGTCGGCCTCGCGACCGGGCGGCGGCAGCAGCACCGACGGCGGCAGCGACGGCAGTGCCCCGAGCACCGCGCCCGCCGGGAAGAGCGCCTTCTACGACGCCCAGGTGAAGTACGTCCACTGCATGCGCGTGAAGGGCGGCTACAAGGACTACCCGGACCCGAAGCTCAGCGGGCACCTCGACTGGACGAAGATCGAGGAGATCTCGTCCCGGCCCGGTCAGAACGAGGCCGCCAAGGGCGGCAAGAACGGCGTCTGCGCCCCCGAACTCCAGCGGGCCATGCTGGCCGAGCCCAAGCGCGACCAGCAGAAGGACTACGAGTCGATGCTCGCGCACGCCAAGTGCATGCGGGACAACGGCGTCTCACGCTTCACCAACCCGACCATGAGCGGCGGCAACGCCCAGCCGGGCGGCGACCCGAACCCGGCCTCGCCGACCATCGACACGAACTCGCCGGCGTACAAGCAGGCCCGCGAGGCGTGCGGGACGAAGCTCCTCGACGGTCTGGACGGCATGCAGTGAAGCGCCGCTCCGCCTTCCTCGTGCTCGGCGCGACGACCGTCGCCGCCGCGGTCACCGGGGGCGTCCTCGTCCTCGACCGGGGCGGGCAGGCCGACGCGTCCGGCAAGGGCGGCGATCTGCCGCCCGCCACCGCGACCGTCGTCCGCACCGACCTCGTACGCTCCAAGACGGTCGACGGCACGCTCGACTTCGCCCAGCGCCGCGTCGTCAAATCCGCCGTCGAGGGCACCGTCACCGTCGCCGCTCCGGAAGGCAGGACGCTGACCAGGGGAGAAGCCCTCTACGAGCTGAACGACAAGCCCGTCACCCTGCTCTACGGGCCGGTCCCCATGTTCCGCGAGATGAAGGCGGGCGACCGGGGCAGCGACGTCCTCCAACTGGAACGCAACCTCCGCGACCTGGGATGGGGAGCGCACCTGTACGTCGACGCGCGCTACGGCAAGGACACCGAGGCCGCCGTCAAGCAGTGGCAGAAGTCCCTGAACCGCGAACCGACCGGCAGGGTCGGCAAGGGCGACGTCGTCTTCCAGCCCGGCAAGGTCAAGGTGGTCTCCGCCGACGCGGCCCTCGCCGACCAGGTCGCCCCGAACGGCGCCGTCCTGACCGTCGCCTCCACCCAGCCCGTCGTACGGGCCCGGCTGGACCAGTCCGACGGGGCGCTCACCTCGCGCGGCACCAAGGTCGAGGTCACCCTGCCGAGCGGGAGGACCGTCGCCGGGCGGGTCGCCGGGACCGTACGCCCCGAGGAGACCGCGCCCGGCGGCGGTGGGGGAGCCCAGGACGGGATCACCGTCGAGGTCGTCCTGGACGGCGGGGCGAGCACCGCGAGCGGCGAGGACGCCAAGGCGTCGGCGAGCGTGAAGTTCGTCAGCGAGGCGCGCAAGGGCGTCCTCGCGGTCCCCGTCGAGGCGGTCGTCGCCCTGCGCGGCGAGAACGGCGGCTACGGCCTCCAGATCGTCCGGGGGACCGGTTCGACGACCGTGCGCGTCGAGACGGGCATGACCGCGGACGGACGCATCGAGGTCAGCGGCCCGGACCTGCGCGAAGGCCTGAAGGTCGGGGTGGCGGCGTCATGACACCGGCCCCGGTCATCGAACTGCGGGACGCCGGCAAGGCGTACCCCGGCGGCGTCCACGCCCTGCGCGCGGTGAACCTCACCGTCGAGGAGGGCGAACTGCTCGCCGTCGTCGGCCCGTCCGGCTCCGGCAAGTCCACGATGCTCAACGTCATGGGCACCCTCGACAAGCCCACCACGGGCACCGTCCGCGTCGCGGGATACGACGTGTCCGCGCTCTCCGACTCCCGGCTCTCCGCCCTGCGCGCCCGGCACATCGGCTTCGTGTTCCAGCACTTCCACCTGGCGGCGGGACGCGACGCGGTCGACAACGTCGCCGACGGGCTGCTGTACGCGGGCGTGCCGCTCAAGGAACGACGGACACGCGCGCGTGAAGCGCTCGCCCGGGTACGTCTCGACCACCGCGGCTCCCACACGCCGAACGAGCTCTCCGGCGGTGAGAAGCAGCGCGTGGCCATCGCCCGCGCCCTGGTGAAGGAGCCCCGTCTGCTGCTCGCGGACGAGCCGACCGGGGCGCTGGACACCGCGTCCGGCGAGATCGTCATGGAGCTGCTGCACGAGCTGAACGCGGCCGGCACCACGATCTGCGTGATCACCCACGACAACGAGATCGCGGGCTCACTGCCGCGCCGGGTGCGGTTCAAGGACGGCGAGATCGTCTCGGACACCCGCGGTCCGACGGGTGTGGAGGCCGGTTCATGAAGCGCGACCTCAAGCCCTCCCGCCTCGCTGCCCGCGACGTCCTCCGGGTCGGCGCGGTCGGCCTCCGCGCGCGCCGCGCCCGCGTGGTGCTCTCCGCGCTCGGCATCGCCATCGGCATCGCGACGATGGTCGCTGTCGTCGGCCTGTCCGAGTCGAGCCGCGCGGACCTCATGGCCCGGCTCGACCGCCTGGGCACCAACCTCCTCACCGCCGAGGCGGGAAAGGATGCCATGGGGCAGGAGATCAAGCTGCCCAAGAACGCCGTCGCGATGGTCGAACGCATCGGGCCCGTGCGGCACGCCACGGCCACCGGCGACGTCGACGCCCGTGTCCGCCGCAGCGACGTGGTCCCCGAGGAACGCACCGCGGGCGTCACCACCCAGGCCGCCGGCACCGACCTGCTGGTGGCGCTCGGCGGCGAGGTGGCGAAGGGGGTGTGGCTGGACCCGGCCCGCGAACGGCTCCCGGTGACGGTCCTGGGCGCGGTCGCCGCGGACCGCCTCGGCGTCACCCGCACCGGCGAGACGATCATGATGAACGACACACGCGTGGTCGTCGTCGGCATCCTCGCGCCGCTCGAACTGGTCCCCACCCTGGACCGGGTGGCCCTCGTCGGATTCCCTGCCGCCGAGCGCTGGTTCGGCTTCGACGGCCACCCCTCGACCGTCTTCGAGCGCTCCACGGACGCCTCGGTGGAGGACGTACGGGCGGTCCTGGCCCGCACCATCAGTCCCGGCGACGAGGGGGGCGTCAAGGTGTCCCGCCCCTCGGACGCCCTGGCCGCCAAGGCCGCCACCGACGAGGGCCTGACGACCCTGATGCTCGGCCTCGGAGCGGTGGCCCTGCTGGTCGGGGGCGTGGGCGTCGCGAACACCATGGTCATCTCCGTCCTGGAACGCCGTCAGGAGATCGGCCTGCGACGCTCGCTGGGCGCGACCCGCAACGCGATCCGGCTCCAGTTCCTGACGGAGTCGCTGCTCCTGTCGGCGCTGGGCGGGGTCACGGGCGGGCTCCTGGGGGCGGCGGCGACGTACGCCTTCGCCCGGGTCCAGGGCTGGACGGCGGTGGTCCCGCCCTGGTCGCTCGGCGGCGGCCTGGCCGCGACGCTCCTGATCGGCGTGATCGCGGGCCTCTACCCGGCGATCCGCGCCTCGCGACTGCACCCGACGGTGGCGCTGAACGCGAGCTGAACGCCGAAACGACGCCCCCGGCAGGCCGGACGAGCCGGTCTGCCGGGGGCGTCGGGAGAATCACGCCACGGTGATCAGGCGATGTCGAACCGGTCCAGCTCCATCACCTTGTCCCACGCCGACACGAAGTCGGTCACGAACTTCTCCTTCGCGTCGTCGCTCGCGTAGACCTCGGCCAGCGCGCGCAGCTCGCTGTTGGAGCCGAAGACCAGGTCGGCGCGGGTGCCCGTCCACTTGACGGCGCCGGTGGCGGCGTCGCGGCCCTCGAAGACGGTCGCGTCCTCGGACGTCGCCTTCCAGACCGTGCCCATGTCGAGCAGGTTGACGAAGAAGTCGTTCGTCAGGGAGCCCGGGGTGGTCGTGAGGACGCCGTGCTTCGACTCCTGGTGGTTCGCGCCCAGCACCCGGAGGCCGCCGACGAGGACCGTGAGCTCGGGGGCGCTCAGGGTGAGCAGGTTCGCCCGGTCGACGAGCAGGAACTCGGCCGGGAGACGGTTGCCCTTGCCGAGGTAGTTGCGGAAGCCGTCGGCCACCGGCTCGAGCGCGGCGAAGGACTCGACGTCGGTCTGGTCCTGTGCGGCGTCCACCCGGCCCGCCCGGAAGGGGACCTCGACCGCGACGCCGGCGTCCTTCGCGGCCTGCTCGACGCCCGCGGCGCCGGCCAGCACGATCAGGTCGGCGAGCGAGATCCGCTTGCCGCCGCTCTGCGCGCCGTTGAACGTCTCCCGGATGCTCTCCAGGGTGCGGAGCACCGTGGCGAGCTGGTCGGGGTTGTTGACCTCCCAGCCGCTCTGCGGCTGGAGACGGACGCGGGCGCCGTTGGCGCCGCCGCGCTTGTCGCTGCCGCGGAAGGACGAGGCCGAAGCCCAGGCGGTGGAGACCAGCTGGGAGACCGTGAGGTCCGAGGCGAGAACGCTGCTCTTGAGGGCGGCGACGTCCGAGGCGTCCACGAGCTCGTGGTCCACCGCGGGCAGCGGGTCCTGCCAGAGCAGGACCTCGGAGGGGACCTCCGGGCCGAGGTAGCGGACCACCGGGCCCATGTCACGGTGGGTGAGCTTGTACCAGGCGCGGGCGAAGGCGTCCGCGAACTGCTCGGGGTTCTCGTAGAAGCGCCGCGAGATCTGCTCGTACGCCGGGTCGAAGCGCAGCGACAGGTCGGTGGTGAGCATCGTCGGGAGGTGCTTCTTCGACGCGTCGTGCGCGTCGGGGATGATCGCCTCGGCGTTCTTCGCCACCCACTGGTTCGCGCCGGCCGGGCTCTGTGTGAGCTCGTACTCGTACTCGAAGAGGTGCTTGAAGAAGTCGTGGCCCCACTGCGCGGGAGTGGTGGTCCAGGTGACCTCGAGACCACTGGTGATCGAGTCGGCGCCCTTGCCGGTGCCGTACGCGTTGGCCCAGCCGAAGCCCTGCGCCTCGAGGGGCGCGGCCTCGGGGTCGTCGCCGACGTTCTCCGCGGGGCCGGCGCCGTGGGCCTTGCCGAAGGTGTGGCCACCGGCGATGAGGGCGACGGTCTCCTCGTCGTTCATCGCCATGCGGCGGAACGTCTCGCGGATGTCGCGGGCCGCGGCGACCGGGTCCGGGTTGCCGTTGGGGCCCTCGGGGTTGACGTAGATGAGGCCCATCTGGACCGCGCCGAGCGGGCTCTCCAGCTCGCGGTCACCGGTGTAGCGCTCGTCGCCGAGCCAGGTGGTCTCGGGGCCCCAGTAGACGTCCTCGTCGGCCTCCCACACGTCGGCGCGGCCGCCGGCGAAGCCGAAGGTCTCGAAGCCCATCGTCTCCAGGGCGACGTTGCCGGTGAGGATCATCAGGTCGGCCCAGGAGATGTTCTGGCCGTACTTCTTCTTGACCGGCCACAGCAGACGGCGGGCCTTGTCCAGGTTGCCGTTGTCCGGCCAGCTGTTGAGCGGCGCGAAGCGCTGCTGGCCCGCGCCGGCGCCCCCGCGGCCGTCGCTGATGCGGTACGTGCCGGCGCTGTGCCAGGCCATCCGGATCATGAGCGGGCCGTAGTGGCCGAAGTCGGCGGGCCACCAGTCCTGCGAGGTGGTGAGCACCTCGGCGATGTCCCGCTTCACGGCGGCGAGGTCGAGGGAGTTGAACGCCTCGGCGTAGTCGAACTCCGCGCCGAGCGGGTTCCCCACGACGGGGTTCGTGGCGAGGATCTTCAGGTTGAGCCGGTTCGGCCACCACTGGCGGTTGCCGCCGCCCTGGGTCGGGTGCGCGGCGCGGGTGTGCGCGACGGGGCAGCCGCCGCCCTCCGCCTTCGCGTCTCCGACGATTGCTTCATGGTTCTCAGACATGCGGAATCCTTCCGGACCTGGCGGATCACGGTGCTCAGGAAGTGTGACGACACGCGCGGGATGGTCCGTCACGTCGCCGTCTCCCGCCACGGTGGAGGCTTCCTGTCCCTTGGCCATCAACAGAACAGATCCTACGATGGACCTAGTCCAAGTCAAGAACCCCGCCAAACACTGTCCGACGGCTGGCGCGCCGAAGAGGTGAGTAGACATGAGTGACCTGCTCGAGCGACTGCGAGCACGAGGCTGGCGGATGACGTCCCAGCGGCGTGTCGTCGCGGAGGTCCTGGCCGGCGACCACGTACATCTCACCGCGGACGAGGTGCACGCCCGGGCCGTGGCCCGGCTGCCGGAGATCGCGCGGGCGACGGTCTACAACACGCTGGGCGAGCTGGTCGCCCTGGGGGAGGTGGTGGAGCTCTCCACGGACGGGCGGGCGAAGCGCTACGACCCGAACGCGCACCGCCCGCACCAGCATCTGGTCTGCTCGGACTGCGGCATCATCCGCGATGTCCATCCGACCGGTGACCCGCTGGCCGTCCTGCCGCCCGGGGAGCGGTTCGGCTTCAGCGTGTCGAAGGCCGACGTGACGTACCGGGGTCTCTGTCCGGCCTGCTCCTGACGCGCTGGTGCGACGAGAACGCAGAGGAGCCCCTCCGCCGGTGTCCGGCGGAGGGGCTCCTCTGACTTCGGGGACTACTTCAGGACCGAGAGGGCCTCGTCGTAGACGGGCTCGTCGGCGATCTCGCCCACGAGCTGCGCGTGCAGGACGGTGTCGTTCTCGTCGAGGACGACGACGGCGCGCGCGGTCAGACCGGCCAGCGGGCCGTCCGCGATCTCCACGCCGTAGTTGGTGTGGAACTCACGGCCGCGGAGCGTCGAGAGGTTCTTGACGTTCTCCAGACCCTCGGCGCCGCAGAAGCGGGCCTGGGCGAAGGGCAGGTCGGCGGAGATGCAGAGCACCACGGTGTTGTCCAGCTGGCCGGCCTTCTCGTTGAAGGCGCGGACGGAGGAGGCGCACGTGGGGGTGTCGACGCTCGGGAAGATGTTGAGGATCTTGCGCTGGCCCGCGAAGTCCTTCAGCGACTTGTCGGCCAGACCCTCGGCGACGAGCGTGAAGTCGGGAGCCTGGCTCCCGGGGGTCGGCAGGGCGCCGTTGACCTGGACGGGGCTGCCCTTCAGCGTGACCTGGGCCATGGGAGATCTCCTTCGGACGGTGTGAGTGGCAACGCGGAAGATCGTACGGCGTGCGGACCTTGAGCAACGACTCGGGCCGCCGGGACGACCCGCAGGGCGGACCGTGAGGGTGAACAGCTGGCTGTTCACATACGTAAACGCTCATGCTCCTCTGGAAGGCCTCGTCGGTGCCTGACCTAGCGATCCTCGGTCGATATCCGCTGAACCGCAAAGCTTGACGCCACTGGTTCAGACCTTTAGGTTCCCGACTCGACAGCCGTCCCCCGTTCACATACATGAAGAAGGGGTAACTCCTTGTCCAGATGGCGCGATGAATCCCGCACGGCACGCACCCGAAGGCATTCGCTGTTCGCCGCACCCCTGCTCCTCGTCACCCTCCTCGCCACGCTGCTCGCCGGTCCCGCCGGCGGCCGCGCCGAGGCGGCCCCCGCGACCTTCGTCCACCCCGGCGTCCTGGTCTCCCGGGGCCAGCTCGACTTCACCCGGGAGCAGGTCAACGCCGGGGCGCAGCCCTGGAAGGGCGCCTTCGACCAGATGATGGCGAGCAAGTACGCCTCGCTGTCCCGCGTCCCCAAGCCCCGCTCGGTGGTGGAGTGCGGCTCCTACTCGAACCCGAACCTCGGCTGCACCGACGAGCGCGAGGACGCCATCGCCGCGTACACGCTCTCCCTCGCCTGGTACATCACGCGCGACGGCCGGTACGCCCAGAAGGCGATCGAGATCATGGACGCCTGGTCCGCGGTGATCACGGACCACACCAACTCCAACGCGCCCCTGCAGACCGGCTGGGCCGGCTCCTCCTGGCCGCGCGCCGCCGAGATCATCCGCTACACCTCGACCGCCTGGCCGCAGGCCCGCGTCGACCGCTTCAAGACGATGCTGCGTACGGTCTACCTCCCCGAGGTGACGAACGGCTCCCACTCCAACGGCAACTGGGAGCTCAGCATGACCGAGGCGGCGATCGGCATCGCCGTCTTCCTGGAGGACCGCGCCGCCTACGACAAGGCCGTGGCCAAGTTCCGCGGCCGGGTCCCCGCGTACATCTACCTCGCGAGCGACGGCGCCCTCCCCAAGGCGGCGCCCGGCAGCGGCCTCGACACCCGTGACGAGCTCGTCCGGTACTGGCAGGGGCAGACCACCTTCGTCGACGGGCTCACGCAGGAGACCTGCCGCGACCTCACCCACACCGGATACGGCCTGGCCGCGATCTCGAACATCGCCGAGACGAGCCGCATCCAGGGCCAGGACCTCTACCCCGAGGTCGCCGACCGGCTGCGCCACGCCCTCGGCCTCCAGGCCAAGTACGAACTCGGCGAGCCGGTCCCCAGCTGGCTCTGCGGCGGCACCCTCCGCGACCACCTCGGACCGGTCACCGAGGTCGGCTTCAACGCCCTTCACCACCGCATGGGGTACGGGATGACGAACACGCAGCGGCTCACCGAGGCCAACCGTCCGGCGGGCACGAACAACCTCTTCGTCGCCTGGGGGACCCTGACCCACGCCGCCAACCCCCGCTGACCACACCCCGAGCACGCCCCGAGTACCCGCGTCCGTCTCCGAGCACGGCACACAGCCACTCGACGGGCGCGGGACATGCGACAGTACTCCGACGGAGCCGGGGGGCTCCGCGAGTGAGCGCGGGCCGATCTGACACGACGCCACCGGAGCCGAACCGCCGAGGAGCAGAACATGGCCCGCCTCCGTCACGCTGCCGCGCCCGGCGGGACTCCCGCCAGGGAGGCCTCGGATCTCGACAGCGTGAGGGGCTGGTGGAAGACGCTCGGCGGCGACGGGTTCGTGGTGCTTCCGCCGCCGACCCGCAGTCGCTACACCCAGTCCGACGGGCACGAGGACGCCGCCGAGCTGTGCGCCGTACGCGGGCTCGCCACCGGCACCTCCTTCGCGTACTGGCACTGGCAGGCGCATCAGGCCTTCGACCGCTCCGGCGCGCTGAAGAGCGAGCTGATGCTGTACTGGGGCGGTGACCACGCGGCCGTCGCCGCCGGCCTCGGGGCCGGCCCGGCAGGCTTCCGGGTCGTCGACGGAGGCCCCCAGGGCGCCTTCCGGCTGGACCGGGTGACAACCCGGGACGGTGCGGGACTGCCCGACCCGACGGACCCGGCCGGGGTACGCCAGTTCCTCGCCGCGCTCGACGAACCGGTCGACCGCACCCGACTGCCCTTCGTCCACCGGCCGCTGACCGCCGCCGAGGCCGCGTGGCTGCACGACCGGCTGCGTGACCCCCTGGACCCGTCCGCCACCGCGCGCTTCGTGGTCTCCCTGGAGCGGCGGGACGCCCTCACCGCCGAGGAGACGCGACGGCTCCTCGACGCGTGGAGGGAGCGGTACGCCGACCGGCTCGCCGACTGGGACGCGTGGCGCGCGGTGCTCCACGCGCTGTTGCGTCACCACCATGAAGAGGCCTGGGATGTCGTCGCCTCCCTCGGCGCCCGGGCGGCGGACGTCCTCGGCGAGGTGCCGTCCGAGCGCGGCCTCGCCGTCCTGCGGGAGCTCGCCGTCCCGGCGGAGCTCGCCGTCCTCGGGGGTCCCGGGCGCGCCGGCGACCGCGCCACGATCACGGCGTGGCTGACGGCGCACCGGGCGGTCCGCGAACCCGACCCCGTAAGGGCCGCGGCCGAGCTGGCCGCCGAACTGGGCGCGCACGGCACCTCGGAGGCGGCGATGCGCGCCCTCGCGATCGCCCTCACCGGCGCCGTCACGGCCGACCGGCGGCGTGCGACCGGGGCCGACTACCCGACCGGCCGCCTCTTCCGCGCTCTCGCGGCGGTCCGGTTCAGCACGGACGAACGGCTCCCGCGCGCCCTGCGCGTGGCCATCGCCGGGCTCGCGCGGGACGACGTCGACCACGTCCGCGAGGAGGCCGTCCGGCTCGGCCCCGCGTACACCGACGCCACCGGCACCGACACCGCCGAAGCACTGGCCGCAGTCGACCGGTACGAGGCCGCCCGCGACGAGCTGCTCGCCGGAACGGGCCCCGACCTCACCCTCGGCGAGGGCATTCTGTGCCGCGACTGGCACCGCTACCGGACCCTCGCCGACGCCGACGTCCGGTGGCTGCGGGCCCAGGTCGCCGACCCCGGCACCGGCGTCCAGGGACTCGCGTACTGCCTCGAACTCCTCCTCGCCCACGGCGCGGCCACCGAGGCCGAGGTCGAGGCGCTGCTGCCCCGCTGGAAGAAGGAGCTCACCAAGCGGTACCGGACCACGTACACCGAATGGCGCCACCCGCTCGTCACGCTCACCTGCCTGGCCCTCGACCTGGACCACCCGGCCGCCGCCGCACTGTCCGCCTGGTGGAACAAGCCCACACCCGTATGGAAGAACGACCTCCGCCTGCTCACCCACCTCGGCGCTCCCGATGAGACGAAGGCCGCCGAACTGTGGGACTTCGTCACCTCCGGCGCCCACGACGTCGGCCAGCTCATGACCTGGGTCCTGATCCGGGCCCGGCTCGACGGGGAGGCCCCACTGCTCGTCGCCGACCGGCTGCTGGGCACACCGGGCATCCGCGCCCACGACCTGGAGCGGGTCCTGATCGGCGTCGCCGACCCCGCGCAGCCCCTGTGGTACTACTCCGCCGACCCGCGCCGCCGGGACTGGTGGCGGCGCGCGCAGGACGTCGCGGATCATCCCGGACTGTCCGCGGAGGCCCGCGCGATCGGTCTGCGCGCGGCCCGCGACCACCACCTGATCCGCTACCCCGACGAGCTGCGCCCCGCCCCGACCGAGGCCGAACTCACGGCGGCGCGAGCCTGGATCGCCGCGCACGCCGCGGACTGACGGGCCGTCGTCAGGACACGGACCTGCCGAAGAACTCCAGCTCCGCGACGGCCACCTGCTTGCGCGGGTCGGCGCGCCACGCCGTGCGCAGCACGAGGCGGACCGACAGGGCGTCGCGCACCCGCAGGTCGACGCGCTGGGTACCGCCGTCGTTGATCAGGTGGTGCGAGACGCGCGTCTCTCCCGAGGCGTCCTTGACCACGAGGTCGAAGGTGCGCGGGGTCGCCTGCCCGTCCGCCTGCGTGGTGTTCTTCGCGCTTCCCGGGGTGATCAGCACGGACAGCAGATCCGTCGGTTCGGCGAATCCGGCCTCCAGATACTGGCCCGCCGAGTCGCCCGCGTATCCCGTGCCCCACCAGGTGTTGGAGTACCCGTCGCCCGCCAGCTTCGGGTCCTGCTTCGGCGCGGAGTGGGAGGCCGCCCAGCTGACCGGGTGCACCGGGACACGGGTGGCGAAGTGGTCCTGGACCGCGCGCGCGGCGGGCGGGCCGCCGACGACACCGCCCACGACCACGGCGACGACCGCCGTCGCGATCAGCGCGCGGACCATCCAGCGGCCCCGGTCACGGGTGAGCCCAGGCCGCCGGCCCGCGTACGGGCCCTCGGCCGTGGAGAGCCGCTCGGGGACCATGGGCGTCGCGCAGTACCGGCAGAAGTGACGGCCCGGAGTGTTCGCGAGCCGACAGGCCGGGCACGGGGTGCCGCCCTCGACGGGGGCGGGCGCGTCCGCCGCCCGCTGCGCGGGCCGAGCGGCCTCGGGGCGCGCGGGGAGCACGGGAGCGGCGACGGCCGGCTCCGCGGGCCTGTTCCCCGGGACGGGGACGAGGAGCGAGCGTACGACGGTGTCCGAACGCTCCTCGGACGCCGGGCTCGCCTCGGCCGCAGGAGCCGGGGCGGGGGCCGTGGTCGTGTCCGGGGTCACGGCGGGCAGCGGGGTCGTGATCTCCTCCGAGCGGGCGGCGGGCCTGACGTCCGGGCTGTCCGGGGCCGGGGCGCTCTCGTCGGGGCGCGCCGGGGACTCGTCCCGCGGGGCGGTGACCGTTTCCTCCTGATCGGCGGCTACGTCCGGCGTCGCCGCGGGGGCGTCCCAGCGCAGGAACGCCCCGCAGCTGTCGCAGAACGACTGGTCCGCCGCGCGGACCGGGCTCGCGCAGTCCGGGCAGGGGCGGGACAGGGGCGCGTCACTCATGGGGTCAGGCTCCTTCGGAAGAACGGGAAGTGGTCACCGAGACCGTGAACGGCAGGTGCGCGGGGCGGGCCGCGCCCACGACCGCGCGCAGTCGGTGCGGGTCCACGGCGGCCGGGTCGGCGACCCGGAGGACGACGTGCAGCCCCGCAGCGGGCGTCCCGGGGAACGGGCCGAGCGGGCGGGCCGACCAGCTCGCACCACCGCTCTCGGAGATCTCCGGCGGGACGCCGAAGGCCAGCCGGACCGCCGCCGCGAGCCCCTGCCGGGTGCCCCGGACCCGGTGCAGCGCCACGGCGGAGGCGACCGCGTGACGGCGCAGCGGAAGCGGCTCCGTGCCGTCCAGCTCCGCGCCGACCCAGGTCGCGAGGTAGTCCACGAAGTCGGCCGGGGCGAGCGCGGGCGAGAAGTACGCCTCCAGCGAGTCCAGGACGTTGAAGAGCGGGGCGAGGACCACGTCGAGGCCCGCCACGAACCGCTGCCCGAAGTCGTCCTCGGCGTACACGGCGGGCAGCGCCGCCCCCAGCGGGTACGGGGTCGCGAGCCCCGGCACCGTGCCCCGCGCGGACCCGCTCACCGCGCCTCGATGACACGCACGCGGTGGTCGAACGGGAAGAGCAGCGCGGACGGCGCCAGCTCGATCCGGTCCGTCGTGTCGCCCCGCCGGCCCGTCAGCGGATCGGCCGGGTGCAGCAGGACTTCGTCCACCAGCTCCACGCCCGGCACCCGCTGGAGCGCCGCGAAGACCTCACCGGCCCGCAGCGGGCGCCCGAACGGCCAGCCCTCGCCGTGCGCCCCGCCCGTCAGCGGGTCCAGGTACGCGTACAGCACGTCCAGCGCCTCGGCCCGTACGCGCTCCGCCTCGGCCGCCCGGAAGGAGTGCAGCGTCGCCACCACCGTCACCCCCTGGTAGAACGGCGGCCCCACCGCGAGCCGGGTACCCAGCGGGCGCCGCTCGTCCAGGAATCCGGTGACCCGCGACAGCAGCTCGTCACCCGGCACGAGCTGCTCGAACCGAAGGCGTCCGCCCCGGTCCGGCACCGCCTGCGGGACCACCAGGACCCGGACCGCGTTCTCGCCCGCCTCCGCGGTGTCCGCCGCCAGGCAGGCGATCCGCGCCGCCTCGGGCGCGGCCCGCCGTGCCAGCTCCTCGTAGTCGCGGGCGGTGACGGCCCGCTCCTGCGCCCGCAGCGTGATGGGTGCGCGGGCCTTGGCCTCCTCGACGGTCTCCCCGTCGACCCCGCCACGCGCCGCCTCGCGGTTCTCGACCCGCGCGATGTACGGGATGGAGCTGCGGAGCACGGTGATCGTGGAGCGGGCCACATTGCCCGCCCGGCCGCCCCCGGTGCCGTACCGGGCCGCGCGGATCGCGGCGCCCTTCGGCGGTACCGCCCCGAACTGCCGCAAGGTGCCGTCCGGTTGGCGGACGCACGGCCCGAAGGCGATCTCGCCGGTCGTCGCGTCCAGCGTGTAGTGCCGGTCGGCGGGGCGCGAGGACGCGAAGTCGCGGACGGCCGTCCACTCCTCCCAGCCGCCCTCGGGGTCGTCGTCGTCCAGACCACTGCCGCCCGCCCGCTCCGCGACCTGGAGGAGGAGCGGCGGCCGGTCCACGACCGGCGCGTGCGCCAGCCGTACCCGCTGCCCGGGTACGCCCTCCGACTCGCCCAGCTGCTCGCTCCGCACGGTCTCGGCATGGGCCGCACGGACCGTGCCACCGATGGTGAAGGCGCCCGCGGCCCGCACGGTCGGCGACTCGCTGTAGGACGGCAGTCCCTCGGCGGCGTCCACGACCCGGCAGCGCACCCAGCCCGCCGCGTGCCCGCCGAGCCGCGAGACCGCGTGCCCCGACGGCATGTGCAGCACCACCTCGCCCGGCCGGTTGAGCCCGCCCGTGGAGTCCTCGTCGACCTCGCACACCGTCCATCCCTCGGCCGCCGACCACGCCTCCCACACGAGCGGAGGCCGGCGCGGATCCACACCGACGCCGTCGACACGGCTGTCCAGGTCGAGGACGAGCACGCAGTCCGGCACGGCCGCCGAGAGCCCCAGGAGCAGCAGATCGCCGACGCGCGGCAGAGGAGAGAACGCGGCGACGTCCTCGCCGCCCCGGAGGTCCTGCGAGCGGTCCTCCGGCGAGCCGCCGGCCTCCTGCCGCAGCAGATGGGTCAACTCGCAGGGCACGACGGTCAGATCGGCCTGCGTCGCGAAGACGACGGCCTCCTCGGTCTCCGTGCGCCCGGTGGAGACCTCCGTGCCGGCGGGCAGCAGCACCGGCTCGGGCTGCGGCGCGGAGAGCCGGAAGGTGATCTCGGCGCGTGCGGCGGCGGGCGGGAACAGCGTGACGCCGAGGAGGTCCAGGAAGGCCAGATGGTTCTTCTCCGGCACCCGGTTGAGCCGGTAGACGAGCTGGTCCGCCATGTGCGCGACGGCCTCCACCAGGGTCACGCCCGGGTCCGAGACGTTGTGGTCGGTCCACTCGGGGCACGCCTGCTGGATGTAGCGCTTGGCGTCGTCGACGAACTGCTGAAAGCGCCGGTCGTCGAGATGGGGTGCGGGCAGGGCCATGGGTGGCTCTTTCAGTCCTCGGAGGGGATGACGTAGAAGGGGAAGACGAGATTGCGCGGGTTGTTGGCACCGCGTACCCGGTAACGGACGTCGATGTACAGCGTGGTCGGGTCCGTGGGCGCGGGGGCGACCGTGACGTCCTCCACCTCGATGCGCGGCTCCCAGCGGTCGAGCGAGGACATCACCTCGTACCGGACCCGGCCCATCGTGGCGTCGTTGACCGGGGAGAACACCAACTCGTGCACCGCGCAGCCGAATTCGGGCCGCATCGGCCGCTCGCCCGGCGCCGTGGCGAGCACCAGGCGCATGGACTCCTCGATCTCGCGATCGCGCCGGACGAGCGCGATGGAGCCGCTCGGACCGGTGCGCAGGGGGAAGGCCCAGCCCGCGCCGACGAAGTGCTCACTCATGGGTCGGTCCTCCTCAGATCAGCGGCAGGGCCGCGGCGATGGGGTTGAGCAGGGGGAGGGTCGAGGTGTTGAAGATGGGGGTGCTGACGGCGGCCTGGGTCAGTGCCGAGACCTTGAACTTCATGCCGGCCTTGATGTCCACGCCGCGCCCCGCGTCGAGGGTGATCAGCCCCTTCGCGGAGAGCGTCAGATCCGTCCCCGACTCGATCGTGACCCCCCGCGCCCCGGAGATCGTGACCGTCCCGTCGCTGTCGATGGTCAGGGTCGTCCGCGCCTCGTTCAGCTCGACGCTCAGTCCCCCCTTCGCCGTGCGCAGCCGGATGCCGTGCGAGGCGCGCGTCCGGCCGACCTCCTCGCGCAGCTCCACCGTGTGACCGGTGCGCGATGTCAGCGACCGCCACTGGGCCCGTCCGCTCGTCGGATCCACCGGCGGCACCCGGTCCGTCGCCGGGGTGTGCCGGTCGACGCCGTTGTACAGCCCCGCCAGCACGTAGGGGTGCTCCAGCGACCCGCGGTCGAAGGCGCACAGCACCTCGTCGTCCACCTCGGGGAGGACGAGACCGCCGCCCCCGCGCCCGCCGAGCTGGGCCACCCGGCACCAACCGCTCTCGTACGTCGCCGACAGCCACGGGAAACGCAGCCTGACCCGGCCGAGCGACAGGGGGTCCTTCGTGTTCGTGACCAGCGCCACCGCCACGCCCGGCATGGGCGGCGCCGGCTCGCCGCCACCGGAGGCCGTCCCGTACAGCGAACGGAACTGCCGCCCGGACACGGTCAGCCACGTGGTGAACTGCCGCCCCGAGGCGAAGACATGGCGCACCCCGGTCGCGGTGTAGCGGCCCTCGAAGGGGAAGCCCGCGCCCTTCACGGCCACCGGCTGTCCCGGCTTCAGCGCCGGGTTTCCCGTGACGGCGACCTCGACCTCCGCGAACGAGCCGGTGACGTCGTCCGCGAGCGCCGCGGCGGCCTGTGCCACCTCCGACTGCGTCGTGAACGGCGTGTCGGTCGCGGCGAGTTCGGCCGGACCGAAAGGTGCGGCGAGCTGCGCCGGAGTGATGTCGGAGACGATGTCCCGGCTCGCCACGGCGGGGGTCGGCGCGGCCAGCGCCTGCTTCGTACGAGGGTCCCAGCCGCGCACGTCGACCTTCCCGACCTGCCCGGCGGCCGTGACCGAGATCCGGCTGTGCAGGGTGTTGGCGCCGAAGTCCAGGACGTACGGGCTCTGCGCCGCGGGAGTCGTGTCCGCCGGCGCGGCGGAGGCCGGGGGCAGCGCGGCGAAGACGAGCCGGCCCGCCGGGTCGAGGGAGAGCCGGACGTCGTTCTCCCGCGCGAGCCGGGACAGGAAGTCCCAGTCGGTGATGTTGGGCTGGGTCGCCAACTCGTACACCGTCGGCGTGGCGTCGACCTTCCCGAGCGGGATCCGGTTGAGCGCGGCGAGCTTCCGGACGATGTCGGAGGCCGTCATGTTCGGATAGCCCTCGACGCGCCGGCTGCGCAGGAGGCGGTGCCCGGGGTCGTAGCCGCGCACGATCAGGTACCGGCCGTGGCCGGGTGCCGCGTCCACCTCGACGGCGGTGACCTCGCCGGTGAGCATGGGCTCGCCGAGCCGCCCGTCGGTGAAAGGCGACAGCACCGCCATGGCCCCGACCTTCAGGTACGGGAACTTCGTGGTGAGCGTGCCGTCCTTGTCGGAGAAGGTCAGCTGGAAGGCGGAGGGGACATTGACGCTGGCGTCCACCCAGCCCTCGGTGAGACGGACCGCGAGCGGGTCCGGGAGCGGCGTGCCGTCGAGCTGCACGTGAAGGACGGTGGTGAAGGTCTTCTCGCTCATGAGGTGCCCTCGGTCTCCGGCGTTTCGGTGGTGGACGGGAGCAGCAGTTCCGTGCCGGGGCGCAGCCGCATCGGGTCGTCGATGCCGTTCGCGTCGGCGATGACCCGCCAGCGGGTCGCGTCGCCGTACTCCCGCCAGGCCAGGGAGGCCAGGGAGTCCCCGGCGACCGTGCGGTGCACACGACGGGCCGAGAGCGCGCCCGAGGTCGGGTTCTGCCCCTTGGTGGCGGTGGAGACCTCGGTGAGGGACAGCGAACAGGTGGCGCGGATCGGAATGCCGCTGGGGCTGAAGAGGGTGTACGTCGCCGAGACGGAGGTGACGTACGCGACGAACCGCACCGTCGAGAACGACCCCCAGGAGAACTTCACCCAGGGCGGTGACGGCGCCTTCGCGCTGATGCTCTGCTGGGTCACCTCGCAGCAGGACAACAGCAGTTCCACCTGCTGCTGCACGTCGTTGGAGGTCGGGTCGTCGGAGCGGTCGAGGAAGACCTCCACCTGGAGCTGGGCCGGCTGGCTGCCGGTGAACTTCGGCGGCGCGCCCCGGGTGTAGGCGACGGCCGGCTCGGTGTGCCAGTTCGCGGACCGGCTCAACTGCAGCTGGTCCGGGTTGAACTGGAACTTCACCTCGCCCAGCCTGCCGCCGATGGAGCCGCCGAGATCGGTGGGCGGCTGATGGATGGCGAGCGAGGCGCGCGAGAGTCCGCGCGCGGCGAGGGCGCCCAGGAGGCCGGCCATCTCAGGCGCCCCCCGCGTCGGTGAACCCGTGGTGCGCGATCTCCAGGGTCTCGGTGGCCACCGCCGGGCTCGCCGGGTCGAGCGTCGGACCGGTCCAGCGGACCGGCAGCACCTCGACCAGACCCCACTGGGCGACGATCGACCCGTCGGCGCGCAGGGCCGCGATCTGCGCCGTCGGGCGGGTGATGCCGGTGGCCAGGGACGAGATCCAGGCGGCCACCTTGGCGGTGTCGGGGGTGAGGGGACGGGTGAGCCGGATGGTGGAGAAGGTGACACGCGTGGGGAGCTGCCAGACGAAGCCGTTGATGCCGCCCTCCTGCCGCTGCTCCACCTCCACCTCGGAGGAGAGGCCGTCGCAGCCGTTGAACAGGCCGAGGTCCTGGCCGTCGATGGTGAGCTTGAAGAAGACGGTGGATGCGGGGTCCGGCTGCGTGGGCATGGTGGCGGGTCTCTCGGGTAGTCGGTCGTGGTCGGGCGGCGAAGGCCGGGCGTGGTCCGGGGCGGTTGCGGTCAGCGCCCGTGGTCCCGGAGACGCCCCACCCGCTCGCGGTCGGCGCGGAGCTCGGCGCGCAGGAGCCGGGACAGCGGGGTGACGAGCCGACGGGCCAACTCGTCTAGCTGAGTGGGTGATTCGGCGTCGGCGGGAAGTGGCGCGCCGGCCGGTGCGGCGGCCGGGGTGGCGCCGCTGCGCTGCACGGATGGCGTCGCGGCGGCGGTGCGGGTGACCGTGGTGGCGCGGGGGGCCGGGGCGGCCTTGGGCACGGCCCGCGGCGCCGGTGCGGCGGTGGCGGCGGGCACCACGGGGGTGATTGTCGGGCCGGCCGGCGGAGCGCTCTGGCGCTGGACGGACACCGGCCGGGCGACGGACCGCGCCGGCGGGGGCGAGCCGATCGGGACGACGGGGCGGGGCTGGGCGGCGGAGGGCGCGGCGGCGTCGCTGGGCCGCACGGGGGAGGGGCCGGGCGTGAGGAGAGGGACGGCGGGGCCGGCGACGGCGTTCGCGGGAGCGCTTGCGGGGGCGGGAAGGCTCGGGGCGAGCGGCCGGGTGGAGGCGAGCGGTCGCGCGGACCGGCGCTGCACGGTGGCGGGCGCCGTGGCCCGGGGGAGGTCGGTGACGGTGACCAGGGGAAGGTCGGTGGCGGTGGCCCGGGGGACGGGCGTGACCGGTGCCGGGGTGGAGGACGGCTCAGCGGTGGTGGGCATCGAGGTGGCCGCGGAGCGTTGCACGACGGGAGGCACGGGCGCGGTGGCTGCGGGCATCGACGAAACCGGAGCCGGGGCGGGTGCCATGGGCAGCCGGGAGGTCGTCGAAGGAGACGGATCGGCAGGGTACGGCGGTGTGTTCGGCCGGACGGGCTTCCCCGGGGTGGGCTGAGCGTGCGCGCTCGGCGTGGGCGCCGCCAGGCGCTGGACCGGCGGTGACGTGGGCGCGGACGTGGGCGTGACCTCGGCGGGGCGGGAGGGTTCCGGGATCGCGGACGCGCGCGTGATGGGCGCCCCGATCGGGGACCGTCGCGGTGCCGGATTCGCGCGCGGCGCGGGTGCGTCGGGGGCGGAGTGCTGGGACGGGGTGCCGAGTCCGGGCCGGACGGGCGGCGTGGCGGTGGTCGGAGCCGGAGCCGGCGCCTTGGCCGGAGGCGTTACGGCGCTCGTACGGGGTGCCTCGGCCGAGGGGCGCGCGGACGCGTCGGAGGCGGAGCGCTGCACGACGGGAGGTCCCGAGGTGGCGGAGGTCGGAGGGGCCGTCGGGCTCGTGCGAGGCGGCTGGGCTGACGGGCGCACGGGTGCTGCCGGGGGTACGGACGCGTCGGTGGCGGCGCGGTGCACCAAGGGAGGTGTGGCGCCGGCCGGGGTCTGCGGGGCTGCCGGACTCGTGCGCGGCGCCTCGGCCGAGGGGCGTGCGGGTGCCGCCGGGGTCGTACGGGCCGGCGGGTTCGCGCGGGACGACGTGGTGACCGGGGGCGCGGGCGGGGCCGGGGGTGCCGGAGGTGCGGCCGCGGAGGGCGCTGCGCTCGCCGGGGATGCCGGAAGCACGGGCACGGCGGAAGCCTTGCTCGGCGCGGGTACCGGGAGCACGGGCGCGGTGGGCGTCTCGCTCGGCGCGGGTGCCGGGGGCGGTGTCGGGGTCGACGCCGTCGTGCTCCAGTCGGCGCCCGGGGCGCGGCGTGAGCGTCGTACGGGAGCACGGCGCTGCACCGGAGCGGCGGGCGTGCCGACCGTCGGGGAGGGTGTCCCGGGCCCCGCGGGGGGAGCGGAGCCCGGGACGTTCTGGGGCCGCACGGGAGCCGAGGCCCCCGGTGCGGCGGTCGGCGGCGCCCCTGCCGGGGCGGTGGATCCACCCTCGGGCGTACGCGAAGGGGCTGCCGCCCGCTGGACGGACGCCGTGCCCGGCGTCGTCGTGCCTCCGGGCCGGTCGGCACCGGCCGGGGCCAGCTGCCGGGGCGGCTGCACGGGCCGCGCGGAGACCAGCGGCGAGCGCCGGACGGGCGCGGGCCGGACGGGCCCTGGGCGCTTGGTGCCGGGTGTCGGCGCCACCGGACCAGGGACCGCGCCGACCGCCGGCGCGGCGGCCTCGGGCGCGGACGGCCCGGTCGCCGGTACGGGACGGCCGACGGGTCCGGCGGCTCGCTGAACCGCCTGGGGAGCCGGCCGGGTTGACGCCGCGGAGGAGGGGGACGGAGTCGGGGACGATGCGGGTGCCCCGGGCACGGCAGCCGATCGGGGCGCGGTCGTGCGCCCGGTCGCGCGAGCCGCGCCGTCCTCACGTACCGGAGCGGAGGCGTCGACGCCCCGGACCGGGTGACGACCCGGCCCCGCGCTCCGCACGCCCGCAGGGGCGGTCGCGCGCTGCACGGCCGGCGGGGGAGTGGCGCTGCCGTCCGGCCCCGGAACCGGCGCCGTCCCCGCGACCGGAAGCCGCAGCCCCGGCAGTTCGGGCGGCTCCGTGCCCTCCGGACGGGGCGCCTCCCGCCGTACGGGTCGCACGGCGTCCAGGAGCAGGCCGCCGGGGGCGTCGGGCAGGGCGCCGTGGCCGAGGTCGGTCTGGAAGGAGGGGTTCCAGTGGGTCGCGAGCGATGTGGCGAAGCCGTGCTCCGCGATCGTGCGCGGAGCGTCGACGACGCGCTGCACGGGGGGCAGAGCCCGCCACGCGTCCCCGGGCGCCGCGGCACGGGCGACCGGTGCCGCGCTCTCCGCGGAGGCACCGGCCCCCGCCTCGGACGACTTCCGTGCCCGCCACTTCCCGAACATGCCCATCCTTTCCCACCTCCCTTCGCTGTCCCGCTCCTACGCCTGTGACCGCTCCACCAGTGAGGCCACCTGTGCCACGTACCTCCGCCGGTCCGCGTGCTCCAGGTCGAGGATGTCGTCCATGCCCCAGTGGAAGTGGAAGGCGAGGTACGCGGTCTCCTCCTCGATCCGGTCGACCGCGTACGTCACGATTCCCCCAGGCGGCTCCCGGCCAGCTCGACCTCGAAGGACTCCTCGCAGTGCGGGCAGGCCACGGCGGCCCTGGTGTGGCCCTCCGCGTTGATCTGCCGGTAGAAGTCCTGGAGGAACGCCAGGTCGGAGGCGAACATGTTCTCCACCGTCCCGTCGTGGACCGACGGGAGCGTGCCCAGCCGGGTGATCACCCGGCCGAGCAGCACCACGGACAGGTAGGCCGGGTTCTCGCGGACCCGGATGTCACGCAGCGGGAGCAGCTCGTCCCGCGCCGTGGCCAGCCGCATCGCCCCGTTGCGGTGCACCGTGCCCGCCTCGTCGACGAACCCGCGCGGCAGCTCGAACTCGAACTCCGTACGGAGGGGCTCCTGTTGGCGGTGCTGCTGGGTTCCCGCCGATCCTTCGCGTCGCATTAGCCGAGGGTCAGCTCTTCGAAGGTGATGGTGACCTGCTCGGTCAGGGCCGCCGCGTCGCCGGCCTTGGTCGCGCTCAACTCCACCTTCGTGCACCAGGCGTTGCGGAGGTTGTAGCGCTTCACCTCGCTGAGCTGGTAGTCGAGGAAGATGATGGACGCGTCCTTGCGGGCCGCACCCATGTCGCCGGCGATGGAGGACGCGATCCACTCGGTGAAGGCGGCGGACTGCGTCGCACCACGGGTCACCGTGCACTCACCGGCCTTCTTCACGCCGGGAAGCTTCTTGATCATCGGCTTGCCGTCCGCCGAGACCTGCTGGAACTCGATGACGTCCTGCTCCATCGAGAGGCCGCTGATCTCCTGCAGGGTCTCGACCATGACGCCGTCGATCTGCAGGCCGAAATTGTGGGTGGTGAGGGCGTCACCGGTGTCGAGGGACATACGGGATCACTCCTGTTCTCGTGGCGGGTGCTGGTGTGAGGGAGAGGGCGGTGCGGTGGCGAGCGGAGGGGGCCGGTGGCCTACTCCTCCAGGTCGCCGCCACCGCCCTGGAACTGCGCGAGGCGGAAGACGACGAACTCGGCGGGCTTCACGGGGGCGATGCCGATCTCGCAGACCACACGGCCGAGGTCGACCGACTCCGGGGGGTTGGTCTCGGCGTCGCACTTCACGTAGAAGGCGTCCTCGGCCCGCTGGCCGAACAGGGCTCCCTGGCGCCACTCGTTGACGAGGAACGCCGAGATGTTGCGGCGGATCCGCGCCCACAGGGACTGGTCGTTGGGCTCGAAGACGACCCACTGCGTACCGACGAGGATGGACTCCTCGAGGTAGTTGAAGTAGCGGCGGACGTTCAGGTAGCGCCAGGCCGGGTCGGAGGCCAGCGTCCGCGCGCCCCACACCCGGATGCCGCGGCCCGGGAACGCGCGGATGCAGTTCACGCCGATCGGGTTGAGCAGGTCCTGCTCCCCGCGCGTGATCTGGAGCTCCAGGTCGACCGCGCCGCGCACGATCTCGTTGGCGGGGGCCTTGTGGACACCGCGCTCCGAGTCGTTGCGGGCCCACACCCCGGCCATGTGCCCGGACGGCGGAACCGTACGGGTCTGGCCGGTCGCCGGGTCGAAGGACTTGATCCACGGGTAGTAGAGGGCCGCGTACCGCGAGTCGTAACCGGCCGTCTCCTGACGCCACGTACGGATGTCACGGGCGTTGAGCCCCGGCGGCGGGTCGAGGATCGCCATCCGGTCGCCCATCAGCTCGCAGTGCGCGATGAGACCGAGCTGGACGGCCTTGACCTGCTCCAGGTCGATGAGCCCCTGCTGGTAGGCGGCCATCAGGTCGGGCACGGCGACCATGTTGATCTCGTCGTACGCCTCAAGGCCACCGAAGCCCGTACGGTCCGCGGAGTCGCCGATGAACTGCCCCGACTCCAGCGCGGCGGACCCGCCGGTCCGCGCCGCGACCGGGGCGGGAACCTGCGCGGGCGGGGCGAGGGTCACGGCCTGCGCGTCGGGCTTGACGAGCTGCGCGCCGGCCGCGGCCTCCTCGAGGACGATGGTCTTGGAACGCTGCTTGACCTGCGCCACCACGTAGTTGCGGGCGCTCTTCTTCGCGGAGGCGTCGAAGGACTCGACGACCTTCTCGCCGTCCTTGACGACGAGCTTGAAGCGCTCGGTGTCGCCCTCGACGTCCTGCACCTCGACGGTGAGCGCGCCGCCCGCCTCCGAGCCGGCGGTGATCGCCGCGACCCGGAAGGCGCCGAGGCCGACGGCCTCGCCGGCGACGAGCTGCGGCTCGACGGGCGCGGCGGTCCCGATGGCCTGCGTGGCCCCGAGCGCGTCCCCGCCGCCGACGCGCACGACGTAGGCCGCCGTGCCGCCGTTGTTGAAGAAGCCGTAGACGGAGTGGGCGAGGTAGTACCCGTCCGTGAAGTCACCGAAGGCGGCCACGTACTGCGACCAGTTGGTGACGAGCACCGGCTCGTTGAGCGGCCCGACGGGCGAGAGGCCGACGAACGCGGCGACGGAGGTCCCGACGCCCTCGATGGGACGGGAGCCGCTGGCGACTTCCTCGACGTAGACGCCGGGGGACAGGTACGTGGGCACGGTCGGTTGCTCCTCGCTGGTGGGGTCACCGCCGACTCTCCTCCGAGGCGGGCCCTCGCGGGAGGAGTGAACGGGCGGGCACGAGGGCAGGAGAACGTGCCCGAAAGTCCCGCGCCCCAAGGGTCGGCCGGAGGGGCGGAGGGGGCACGCGATGCTGCCCGCGGACAGGGACTTTCGGGCAGCCACGCACCCTGCCCGCCCCCCTAGCCTTCGCCCATGACCATGTGGACCTCTCTGGACCCGGCCGATGTGACCGTCGAGCCAGGGGCCCGGACCTCCGCCCGCCTGCGGGTACGCAACACCGGGGACACCGTCGAGGAGTACCGGCTTTCGATCGTCGGCAAACCCTCGGGCTGGTCCCGGGTGGAGCCGGACGTCCTCCGCCTCTACCCGGGCAGCGAGGGGACCGCGGAGATCTCGTTCGCCCCGCCTCGCTCGTCGGACGTCGAAGCCGGACCCGTCGCGTACGGCATCCGCGTCGACCCCCGGGAGAACAGCGGCTCCCGCGACGTGCTGGAGGGCCGGCTGACCCTCACTCCCTTCACCGAGACGCGCGCCGAACTGCTGCCGCCCGCGCTCCTCGGCCGCTTCCGCGGCCGGGCCCGGATCGCCGTGGACAACCTCGGCAACACTCCGCTGACCGCGTCCCTCGTGGCGCGCGACGACGCGAACCGGCTCACCTTCGACGTACGGCCCAACTCCGTGCAGATCGCCCCGGGCCGTGCCGCCTTCGGCGAACTCGTGGTGCGGCCACAGGCGGTGCGCTGGACCGGCGCCGAGGAGTCGCACCGCTTCACCGTGTCCGTGCGGCGGGCGGGCGACGACACCGCCCTCGACCTCGACGCCACGTTCGACCAGCGCCCCGTCCTCGGGAACTGGCTCGTGGTGGTGGGCGGACTGCTGCTGACCGCCGCGATCGCCTTCGTCGTGCTCTGGTTCAACTTCTCCCCGAAGATCGTCAGCGCGGCGAAGGAGATCCGGTCGACGAACGCGCCGAGGCCCGCGCCGCAGGGCAGCGGGGACACGCTTCCGGAAGCGCCCCCGCCGCCCAACGAGAGCGGAGGGCCGCCGGCCGGCGACAACGAGCCCGGTGGCCCCCCGCCCGCCACCGACGGAGCGGCACCGCCGCCTGCCGGTGACGACACCGGTGGGGACGGCGGTGGCGGCGATGTCGGTGGTGGCGGCGGAGGCGGCGGTGGAGGCGGCGGCGGCGGTGGAGACGACGAAACGACCGAACTCCTTCCCACCCAAGGCACGTCGACCCAGCCCGTGGAGGACGGCGGCGAGACCACCGCACCGGCACCGGGCACGGGAGACGGCGGGAACAAGCAGCCCACCACGGCCCCGCCGGTCGCCCCGGTGAGGAACGCACCCCCGTGGCGGGCCGGCGACGCGCCGGAGATCGTCGTCGAGTTCGCCCAGGAGAAGCTGGCCTCCCTGAACAACGCCTGCGATCTCAAGCCGGGTTGGACCAGGGGAGTGATCGACGCCAGGACCCGCGCCTCCCTCGTCTGCTACCAGGATCTCGTCGTCTCGGACGGCGAGAACAAGGGCAAGAACTCCGCCGCGATCTTCCACACCGACACGAGGGGCGAACTCGGCCGGGCCACCCTCACCTCGCTGTGGGCCCAGGGAATCACGCCCGACTCGGTGAAGGCGGGCGCCACGACCTGGCAGACCACCCAGCTGATGGCGGCCTTCTGGTGGGCCATCAACCGCGGCTTCGACAGCGGCGACATGGTCACGGCGCGCACCAACGCCCAGTACGGAATCGACCACTACCGTCTGCAGCGGGACAGGACCAGCAAGTACAGCACGGAGGTCGCCGCGCACATCAAGCAGTACCAGTCGGCCGTCGGCCTGCCGGCGAACGGGACCGTCAACTGGGACACGCTGAAGAAGATGGTCGGCGGCAGTGTGAAGTGAGCCGAGGAGCAGGGGCAGGAACGGCCGAGGGGGCCACCCGCACGGGTGGCCCCCTCGGCCGTTCCGGGAGGACTCCTACGGAGCCCAGGGCATGCCCGCGTCCAGCACAAGACGTCCCGCCTTCTCGTACTCGCGCCGCGCCCCGGCCCGTACGTCCGCGCCGGTCACCGTCGTGCCGCGGGCCGCCGCCAGGTACCCGGCCGTGACCGCCGCCGAGCGGATCGCGCCGCCCGCCAGCTCGAACTCCGCCGCGCAGCGCGTGATCTCCTCACCGACGTCGTCGGCCTTCGGCGTACCCGCCAGGCAGGAGTGCCAGAGCGCGACCCGCTGCGCGGCGTCCGGGAACGGAAAGTCCACGACCAGGTCGAGCCGGCGGGTGAACGCCTCGTCGATATTGGCCCGGAGGTTGGTGGTGAGCACCGCGATCCCGGCGAACGACTCCAGCCGTTGGAGCAGATACGCGCTCTCCAGGTTGGCGTACCGGTCGTGCGAGCTCTTCACCTCCGACCGCTTGCCGAACACCGCATCGGCCTCGTCGAAGAGGAGCACGCAGTCGGTGCGGTCCACCTCGACGAAGATCCGCTCCAGGTTCTTCTCCGTCTCCCCGATGTACTTGTCCACGACCGACGAGAGGTCCACCACATAGAGGTCCAGGCCCAGTTCGCCCGCGACGACCTCGGCGCCCAGCGTCTTGCCGGTGCCCGACTCGCCGGCGAACAGCGCGACGACACCCCGTCCGCGTCCGCCGCCGGTGCGCAGCCGCCACTCGCCGAGCACCCGGTCCCGGTCGCGGGCCCGCCCGGTCAGCTCGTGGAGCATCCCCAACGGCCCGTCCGGCAGCACGAGATCGGCGAATCCGACGGCGGGCCGGATGCGTCGCGCGTGGCTGTCCAGGAGCGGCGCGGAGACCAGCCGGGCGCTGCGCTGCACATGGGCGAGTGTGGGCTCGGTGCCCTCGAACGCCGCGAGCGCCCGCGCCGAGCGAGCCGCCCGGCGGACCTGGTCGCCGCTGAGGCGGTACGGAGCGGTGGCGGATTCCAGGTCGAAGTCGCCGTCCCGCTCGCCCAGTTCGCGATGCCACAGGTCACCGGGGACCGTCGCCCCGTCCGGGGCGTCGAGCGCGAGCAGCTCCGCGTCCGGTGCCCACCTCGGGTCGGGCGCGTCGGTGCCCGCGAGGACGACGGTCGCACCGGACGAGGCCAGCAGCCTTACCAGGGGCGTGGGTTGCGGCGGAAGCGGCTCGACGACCACGGCGGCGCCGCGCAGCCGTGCCTCCCGCAGCAGGGCGCGCGCCGTCGCGACGTCGACACACTCCGGCCGGTACCGGAGCACGGGCCGCCCGGCCTCGCGCAGCGCGGCCACGACGGAATCGGTGGCGGCGCCGGGGACCCGCTCCCGCAGGTGTACGGTCACGGGCCCGGCGGCCGCGACACGTGCGCCGAGCGTCCCGGCCTCCGAAGCCGACCGGGGCGCCTCCGCTCCGGTCGGCGGAAGCAACTCCACTCCCACACCGAGGAGTTCGGCGTCCAGTCGGCTGTCGTCGCCCAGCAGGTGCGCCACGAGGCGTTCCGGCACGCGGAGCGCCCGTCCGGGGAGCGGCCGGTCGGCGTCCTCGACGACCAGCAACCCTCCGGAGAGCAGCGGCGCCGCCGCGTGGAACCGGTCGCGGGCGGCCGGATCGAAGGGACCGGTGCCGGCGAGGTCGAGGGCGAGCGCCACGGTCGCCCGGCGCCGCCCGACATCGTCGTTGAGGTACCCGTACAAGGCCTCGAAGCCCCGGTCCACATCGGGCGCGAGCGCCGCGACGAGGATGTGCGCGTCGAGCGCGGACAGGCCGAAGCTCCGGGTGAGCGCCGCGAGCCGGTCCGAGCCGCCGGTGCCCGGAAGGGTGGCCACGGTGTCCGGAAGGACGGCCGCGGTGCCCGGAGGCGTGGAGGGGGCGTCCGGGAGCGTGTCGAGGGCGTCGTGTCCCACCGTGCGCACCGGCTCGGCGGCGATCCTTCGGGCCGTCTCCTCGGTGATGTACAGGCCGCGCAGCGGATCGCCCGCCGTGGGGTCTCCGGCGGCGCGGGTGTCCACGAGCGCGGCGACCCGCGCGCGCAGCGTGGCGATCAGCTCCAGCACGCCGTCACCGCCCACCCTCGGTCCCCGTGGCCTTCGCGGTGGTCGCGGCGCCCGGGGTGCTCATGGTGGTCACCGAGCGCCGCATCATGCGGGGCCTGGAGTCGCCGGGCGTTCCGTCGATCCCGCGGACGACGAGCTCGCCTTCGGTGACCGGCGGCGCGACCTGGTACACCGGTGTGACCGGGAACGGCGTGCTGATGACGACGTCCAGGGAGGGTTTGAGCTCGCCCCCGAGCGCCGACCAGATGTCCGCGAGCGACCGCGACTCGGCCGGCGGCATCGCGACGGCGAGCGGAAGGGACTCGGTGATGGGCCGCACGGACTCCGGGACGGCGTCGCCGGTCAGTACCTCATGGGGAAGCAGCAGCGCCAACGCCCCCGACAGCAGCCGGTGTTCGTCCTCCGGCCGGGCCGTCCAGGCGGTCACCAGGTACGAGAGCCGGAACCACCGCGGCGGCTGACGCCTGCGGGTCACGATCCCGTGGGCGTCCCGCTCGGCGTAGGCCCCGCGCTCCCGCCGCGCCACGTCCTCCCGGATGTCGTACAGATAGGCGTTCAGCGTGGGGGAGTTGCGACGCGCCGCCCAGTCGCGGGTCGGCGCGTCGAAGGCGATGTCGCCCGTGACGGCCGGCGCGAGGAGACGGCGCAGCGACTCGTCGATCTCATGGATCATCAGATGTAGCCTTCGCGGAGCGCGTACGCGACGGCATGCGCCCGGTTGGTGAGCTGGAGACGCGTCATCAGCGCGTGCAGGATGTTCTTGACGGTCCGCTCGGAGTACGCGAGCTTCTCGCTGATCTGCCGGGTGTCCAGGCCCTCGGCGAGCAACCGCAGGACGTCCACCTCGCGCGGCGCCATGCCGAAGAGCGGCACCGCGCCGCCGGTGGCCGCCCCCGTCGTGGTCGCCCGCTGGAGCCGTCCCACCTGGTTCAGGAGCCGGCTGACGAGGTCCGGCGGCAGCTCGCCCTCGCCGCGGGCCGCGCTGTGCACCGCGCTCACCAGCCGCTGCTCGGTCGCCTGGTGCCGCCAGATGATGGCGCGCACCCCGTACTCGACCACCGCGAGCAGGTCAGGCTCGCGCAGCTCCCGGGCGACGAGGACCACACGCTGGTCCCTGCCGCGCAGCAGACGCCGCAGTTCGGCCGTGGTCGGTTCGTCGATCCGGTCGGCGAGCATCACGGCCACCGCCGGGCAGTCCCGGTCACCGTCGTCCTGCTCGGGGATGAAGTCGACGGTCGGCTGGTGCCGCAGGTGGCTGATGAGCCCGGCCCTGCTGAGCGGATCGGATGCGTGGACGGTCACCGTCACCCGCGTGTTGAGCACTCCGGCCACCTGCCCTTTCCCGCTCGCCGTGACGGTCCGGGTGTGGTCGGGCACCCGGGCGCGGCGGTTAAAACGGGTGGGCGAGCGTCTCGCGGCCGCTGGTCGGCGCGCATGGTGGGGCCCCCTGAGTCGAGCTGGTGCGTGGCCGGTTCACCGGCCACCGTGGTCCCTTCCAGTCTCGCCAGGGGTGCTCACGCCGCACTAACGTTCCGCTGCCGCCGATCGGACCCCCCGTGCGCGGGCCCGCCATCCCATCTGCCGTGTGGCACGCGTCACGGGGGATTCCGCCTCAACGTGCCGCGGCGCCGAACCACTTCGGCAGGTGATCGAGCAGGTCCTGCTGGTCCTCGCCCACCCAGGCGACATGGCCGTCCGGCCTCAACAGCACGGCGGGTACGTCGAGTTCCTCGGTGGGGTCGACGACATGGTCGACCCGGTCGGTCCAGCCCTCCACCGACAGCCGGCCCGTGCTGTCCAGCAGCAGCCCGCGACCGGTGCGCATCAGCTCGTACAGGCGCCCCTGCTTCAGCCGCAGGTCCCGCAGCCGCCTGCCGAGCAGTTCGTGGCCCTCGCCGAGGTCGTAGCGGACGCCGACCGCGGTGATCGACTCGGTGATGTACCGGTTGACCTCCTCGAAGTCCAGGAGCTTCGAGAACAGCTCGCGCAGTGCCTTGGCGCCCGGTCCGTCCTCCAGGAGCACACCCTGCGCGAGGGTGCTGGTCAGCACGCGCTCGCCTTCCGGGTGCCGCTCGGCGTGGTAGCTGTCGAGAAGGCCCTCCGGGGCCCAGCCGTTCACCTCGGCGGCCAGCTTCCAGCCGAGGTTGAACGCGTCCTGCACACCGAGGTTGAGGCCCTGCCCGCCGGTCGGCGGGTGGATGTGCGCCGCGTCGCCGGCCAGGAGCACCCGGCCGACCCGGTACTGCTCCGCCAGCCGGCTGGCGTCGCCGAACCGCGAGAGCCAGTGCGGCGAGTGGGCGCCGAAGTCGGTTCCGGCGACCTCCCGGAGCCGCTCCGTGAACTCCTCCATGGTCGGCGTGGCCGGCCGGTCCTCGCTCACGTCCGCGGCGGGCACGATCACGCGGTACGTGCCGTCCGCGTTGGGGATGGTGCCGAAGCGGACCTGGGTCTTGCGGACCTCCGCCGTCACCTCGGCGACCGTCGCCGGGTCCTCGGCGAGCTCCATCTCGCCGAGCAGCGTCTCGTTCCTGGCCGGCTCGCCGGGGAAACCGACGCCGAGCAGCTTGCGGACCGTGCTGCGGCCGCCGTCGCAGCCGACGAGGTAGCGGGCCCGCAGCCGGGACCCGTCGGCGAGTTCGGCGGTCACCCCGTCCTCGTCCTGGCTCAGCCCGACCAGTTCGCAGCCGCGCCGGATCTCGGCGCCGAGCTCGACGGCGTGCTCGGTGAGCAGCCGCTCGGTCACGGTCTGCGGGAGCAGGAGCCCGTACGGGTGGGCCGTGTCCGCCTTCTCCGGCCACGGCTTGGTGATGGCGGAGAAGAGGGCGCCGACCGAGAACGGCTCGCCGACCGCGCGGAACCGGTCGAGCAGACCGCGCTGGTCCATCACCTCGACGCTGCGCGCGTGGATCCCGCGCGCACGCTGCTGGAGGGTGGGCTCGGCCAGTCTCTCCAGCACGACCGCCCGCACACCGTGCAGGCGCAGTTCGGCGGCGAGCATCAGTCCGGTCGGTCCGCCGCCGGCGATGATTACGTCGAGCGTCATCAAGATTCTTACCCATTTCCGCAGGTCGTGGCTGAGGTCGCTGATTCTGCGTCATACCCGGGGCCTTGCCGCAAGTCCCCCTGTGGGCTATACCTTGAAGAAGGCGAGGAGTGCGCGTACTCCTCGCCTTCGTCGTTCCCGGCCGTCTTTGTCGGCCGGCGCCGTCGCGCACCGGGCGTTGTCAGTGGCGTGCGCAAGGATGTTCCTCATGACGATCCCTTCCGCCGATGAGGCGTTCTCCAGCATGTCCAGCGCCGCCGGGCGCGCCGAGTACGAGGCCGCTGTCGACCGCCTGCGCGAGGCGTCCCGCACGTACTACGGCGCGGGCTACAGCCTCATGGACGACGTCACGTACGACCGGCTGCGGCTGGCGGTGACGGCATGGGAGGAGGGGCATCCCGAGGCCGTCGCGCCGGGCTCGCCCACCGGCCAGGTCGCCGACGGAGCCGCCCCCGAAGGCGACGTCGCGCACACCACGCGCCTGCTCAGCCTGGACAACGTCTTCACGCCCGAGGAGCTCGCGGCCTGGGGAGCGTCGCTCGGGCGTCGCCTGGGCCACGAGCCGACGGGAGGCTTCACCGTCGAGCCGAAGATGGACGGCGCGGCCGTCGCCGCCCGCTACCGCGACGGACGGCTCGTCCAGATCATCACCCGGGGCGACGGCGCCCGTGGCGAGGACGTCAGCCATGTCATCGGCACGATCGAGGGCCTGCCCGAGCAGCTGGCGGTCCCCGCCACCTTCGAGGCCCGGGGCGAAGTCCTCTTCACCCAGGCGCAGTTCGAGTCCGCCAACGAGGTCAGGACCGCGCACGGTGGCGCCGTCTTCGCGAACCCGCGCAACGGAGCTGCGGGCACCCTGCGGGCCAAGGACCGCCCGTACCGCCTGCCCATGACGTTCTGGGCGTACGGCGCGGTCGACCTCGACGGCGAGACGTTCCTCCCCGCCGGCGCCACCCACGCCGAGACGCTCGCCGCGGTGGCGCGTGCGGGCGTGCGGACGACGGCGGACAGCCCGGCCGGACTGCACGTGGTCGCCACGCTCGACGAGGCGCGGGAGAAGGTCGACGCCATCGCGGCACTGCGCGCCGGCCTGCCCTTCGGCATCGACGGCGTCGTCATCAAGGCCGACAGCGCCGCCGAGCAGGCGGCGGCCGGCACCGGCAGCCGCTTCCCGTACTGGGCCATCGCCTACAAGCTCCCCGCGGTCGAGCGGCAGACCGTGCTGCAGGACGTGATCTGGGACGTCGGCCGTACGGGCGTGCTCGCGCCCACCGCGATCCTCGCTCCGGTGGAGCTCGACGGATCCACGGTCACCCGCGCGACCCTGCACAATCCCGCCGACATCCTCCGGCGCGACCTCCACATCGGCGACACCGTCACGGTCCACAAGGCCGGCGACATCATCCCGCGCGTCGAGGCCGCCGTCGTCGAGCTCCGCCCGCAGGACGCCACACCGGTCCCCCTGCCGGAGCGGTGCCCGCACTGCGCGGGGGACATCGACAAGAGCCAGGAGCGGTGGCGCTGCGCGAAGGGCACCGCCTGCGCGCTGGCCCCGCTCATCGAGTACGTCGCCGGGCGCGACATCCTGGACATCGACGGCCTCGGCAGGAAGTACGTCGACGCGCTCATCGCCGCCGGCGACGTGGGCGACGTCGCCGACCTGTTCACCCTCACCGAGGAACGGCTCACCGCCGCCTCCGGCAGCGCCAAGCGTGGTGCGAAGCTCGCCGAGCAGATCGAGCTCGCCAAGACCCGGCCCCTCAGCCGCGTCTTCTGCGCGCTCGGCATACCGGGCACCGGCCGCCGCATGTCCCGGCGCATCGCCGCGCACTTCGGCACGATGGAGGCCATCCGCACGGCCGACGCGGCCGTCCTGCAGGACGTCGAGGGCATCGGCCCGGAGAAGGCCCCGGTCATCGTCGAGCAGGTCGCCGCGCTCGCCCCGGTGATCGACAAGCTCATCGCGGCCGGCGTCACCATGACCGAGCCCCAGGAGCAGAAGTCCGAGCAGGCCGACGAAGGGCCGCTGACCGGCAAGACCGTCGTCGTGACGGGCAGGATGACCGGTCCGCTCGACGGCTGGGGGCGCTCCGAGATGGGCGCGCTGATCGAGAAGGCCGGCGGACGCGTGGGCAGCGGCGTCAATTCCCGGACCACCTACCTGGTCGCCGCACCCTCCGCCAACGGCAAGCCGAGCTCGAAGGCCGTCAAGGCCCAGGAGCTCGGTGTCGAGGTCCTCACGCCGGAGGACTTCGCCGCGCTCACGGCCGCGTATCTGGACTGATCGGAGGACGGCTCCCGCGGGCGCGTGGAGCGGCTCGTCGGGCCCCGTGGCGTCGAGGCCCGCATGCCAGAATGAAGGCGATTCCGTTCGCCCCACGAGGCGTTCGACGCCGCCGCCGGCACTCCGTACTCCGGCCTCTCGTCCTGCTCCCCACCGATCCACCGAGGTTCACGTGACCAAGCCCGCCGCCCGTCAGCCGCTGCGACGCAACGCGCGGTCCAACCGGGCGCGCATCCTGGCCACGGCCCGGCGAGAGCTCGGGCGCAACCCCGACATCACGCTGGAGGAGCTGGCGCGCGCCTCGGGTGTCGTACGGCGCACGCTCTTCGGGCACTTCCCCGGGCGCGAGGCCCTGCTGGAGGCTCTCGCCGAGGAGGCCTCCGAGGCGCTGCGCAGTGCGCTGACCGCGGGGGCGAGGCCCGACGAGCCGGCCGAGCGGGCGCTGGCGTACTTCGTGCTCTCGATGTGGCCCGTGGGGGACCGGTACCGGATGCTGCTGGCGCTGGCCCGCCGCGACCTCGGCAACGAGCGCGTCGCCGAGATCCTGGCCCCCGCCCGCGACGCGGCCACGGCCATCCTGGAGCGGGGCCAACGAGACGGGGTCTTTCCCGCGCACCTCCCGCCCGGCGTGCTGAGCGCCGCACTCGAGGCCATGACGGTCGCACTGCTTGAGGCGGTGAACACGGGGGACCTCGGCGACGAGGGGGCCCCGGTCGCCGTCGCCGTACTCGTCGCCGCGGGCGTACGGGAGGACACGGCACGTCGGGTGGTCGACGACGTCGCGTCGGCGATCGTCCCGGAGGCGGCCCCCGCCGACTGAGGCCTTCCCCCGAGTTCCGCCCGAGGACTCGCTTCCTCTCCTCTGCCCCGGCGTACACCGCCGGGGCAGAGCCGTCTCCCGGACGCGCACGTTATTTGCACACCGATGGGCAATAACCTAGCCTGCACATCAATGGGCAATTAACTCGTGCCGCTAGGAGCCCCCTCATGCCCCCCTTCATCACCACACCCGTCGAGAAGATGGACGGGCCGTACGCGCGGCGCTGGTGGGCCCTGCTGGTCCTGTGCCTGAGCCTGCTGATCGTCGTCATGGCGAACACGTCGCTGATCGTGGCGGCGCCGGACATGACCCGGGACCTCGGCCTGAGCAGCAGCGATCTCCAGTGGGTCATCGACGGCTACACCGTCCCGTACGCGGCCCTGATGCTCGTGCTCGGTGCGATCGGCGACAAGTACAGCCGCCGGGGCGCGCTCGTCACGGGCCTGGTGGTCTTCGCGGCCGGATCCGTGCTGGGCAGCCTCGTCGACGGGACCTCGTCCGTCATCCTGGCCCGCGCGATCATGGGCGTCGGCGCCGCCGTCGTCATGCCGGCGACGCTCTCCCTGCTGGTCGCGATCTTCCCCCGGGGCGAGCGCGCCCGGGCCATCACGGCCTGGACGGCCACCTCGGGACTGGCCATCGCCGTCGGCCCGCTGGTCGCCGGCTGGCTCCTGGAGGACCACGCCTGGGGATCGACGTTCCTGATCAACGTCCCCGTCGCCGTCCTCGCCGTCGTCGGCGCCCTGTTCCTGGTCCCGCCGTCGAAGGCCCGGGGCATGGGGCGGATCGACTACGTGGGCGGGCTGCTGTCCATCCTCTCCGTCGGCGCCCTGGTGTACGCGACCATCGAGGGCCCGCACTTCGGCTGGGGCGCGGGTCCGGTCACCGCGGCGGTGGTGGCGGGCGTGGCCCTGTCGGCCTTCGTGTGGTGGGAGCTGCGGCACCCGCACCCCATGCTCGACGTCCGCAAGTTCCGGCTGCGCCCCTTCAGCGGCTCCATGCTGGCGGTGCTGTTCTTCTTCTTCGGGACGTTCGGCGCGATCTACTACGCGACGCAGTTCCTGCAGTTCGTCCTCGGCTACGGAGCACTGGAGACCGGCGTACGGCTCCTGCCGCTGGCCGGAGCCGTCTTCGTCGGTGCCGCGGCGACCGGGCGACTGACCCCGAAGCTGGGCATGAAGGTCACGGTCGCGGCCGGCATGGCGATCGGCACGGCGGGTGTCCTGCTGCTCACCCGGATCGACACCGGCTCGACGTACACCGACTTCCTGGCCCCGATGATGATGCTGGGCCTGGCGATCGGCCTGAGCGTCTCACCGGCCACCGACACGATCATGAGCTCCTTCCCCGAGTCGGAGCTGGGGGTCGGCGGCGGGGCCAACGACACCGCGCTGGAGCTCGGCGGCTCCCTCGGCATCGCGGTCCTCGGCTCCCTGCTCGGGACGGCGTACCGGGACGAACTGGCCGACCTGGTCGGCAACCGCCTTCCCGCCGCCGCGCTCCACACGGCCCAGGACTCGGTGGGCGCCGGACTCGCCGTCGCCGAGCGGGTCGCCCAGGACCCGGCCGCGGGACCCCAGCAGGCCCAGGCCCTCGTCGGTGCGGTGCACGAGTCCTTCGCCCACGGCGTCTCCGCGACGAGCCTCGTCGGCGGGATCATCATGGCCGTCGGTACGGCGATCGTCCTCGTCGTCCTGCCCGGCCGCCGCCGCGCGGAGCGCGACCGGCCCTCGGGCGAGGCGGCCGACCGGGCCGCGGGGGGAACCGCCGAGCGCGTCGACGCCGCGTAGGAGGACCCGCGGCGAAGGGAGAGGCTACGCGCCCGAGGGGCGCGTGGCCTCTCGCCCGGTCGCCCGCCCGAGCTGGCCCGCCGCGCTGTCCAGGAGCATGTCCAGGGCCGTCGGGTAGGCGCTGTGGTTCATGCGCGCGGCCAGCAGGCCGGCCGTCGCGGCGATGTTCGGGTGCGAGGCGGCCGACAGCCGGGCGTAGGTCGATTCCCACTTGTGCTCGTCGGCTTCGCGGGCGGCCGCGGGCAGGGCGAGCGAGGCCGCGTCCAGGGCGGCGAAGGCGAGGCTCTGGTCGATGAAGGCGTGGTAGATCCGTACCGCGTCCGGGTCGGGGAAGCCCGCGGTCCGCAGCACGGCCAGGATCGCCTCGTCCACGGCCGTCTCCTGCTCCCGCCCGGTGACGCGGCTCGCGGTGAGCACGGCCGCCTGCGGGTGCGCGAGGTAGGCGCCGTGGATGCGCAGACCCAGTCGGCGCAGGTCGGCGCGCCAGTCACCGGTGGGCCTCCAGCCGTCCAGCGCCCGTCCGACGAGCTCCGCGCCGATCGCCAGCGTCAGCTCGTCCATACCGGCGAAGTACCGGTAGAGCGTGCTGGGATCGGCGCCCAGCGCGAGTCCGAGACGCCGGGCCGTGAGGCCCTGGCCGCCGTGCTCGGCCAGCATCCGCAGCGCCGTCTCCACGATCAGCCGCTCAGAGAGGACCGCGCCGTTCTTCGTCGGGCGCCGCCGTCTGCGCGCCGACTCCGGCACCACCTGCTTGCCCATGACGAGGCTCCTTCCCACCGTCCCCGGGCACCTTATGCCAACGCCATAGACGTTAGCGAGGGAACGGGGGTTTCATCACCTGCACCAGAGGTCACAGCTCAGGTAACAGCCTCGGAGAGGGAGATTCCTGTCATGCGTGTACTGCTCGTCGGCGCCGGTGGAGTGGGCACCGCGATCACCCGGATCGCGGCCCGCCGTTCCTTCTTCGACCACATGGTCGTCGCCGACTACGACCTCGCCCGCGCCGAGGCGGCCGTCGCCGCCCTGGGCGACGGCGACGCCCGGTTCAGCGCCTGCCGCACGGACGCCTCCGACGAGGCGGCCGTCGCGGCCCTCCTCAAGGAGCAGCGCTGCGACGTCCTCCTCAACGCCACCGACCCGCGCTTCGTCCTGCCGCTGTTCCACGCCGCCGCCGCGGCCGGCGCGCACTACCTGGACATGGCGATGTCGCTCTCGCGCCCCCACCCCGAGCGCCCGTACGAGCAGTGCGGGGTCAAGCTGGGCGACGCCCAGTTCGCGCAGGCGGAGGAGTGGGAGAAGGCCGGCCGGCTCGCCCTGGTCGGGATGGGCGTCGAGCCCGGCCTCTCCGACGTCTTCGCCCGCTACGCCGCGGACGAGCTCTTCGACGAGATCGAGGAGATCGGCATCCGTGACGGCGCGAACCTCGCGGTCGAGGGCTACGACTTCGCTCCGTCGTTCAACATCTGGACGACCATCGAGGAGTGCCTCAACCCGCCGGTCGTCTACGAGGCCGACCGCGGCTGGTTCACCACCGAGCCGTTCAGCGAGCCCGAGGTCTTCGACTTCCCGGAGGGCATCGGTCCCGTGGAGTGCGTGAACGTCGAGCACGAGGAGGTGCTGCTCGTACCGCGCTGGATCGACGCGAAGCGGGTCACGTTCAAGTACGGCCTCGGCGAGGACTTCATCGGCAAGCTCAGGACCCTGCACGCGCTGGGCCTCGACAGCACCGCACCCGTCACCGTGGCGACGAGCCTCGGCCCGGCCGAGGTCTCGCCGCGCGACATCGTGGCGGCCGTCCTCCCGGACCCCGCCACCCTGGGCGACCGGATGACCGGCAAGACCTGTGCGGGGACGTGGGTCAAGGGCGTCAAGGACGGGGCGCCGCGCGAGGTCTACCTCTACCACGTGGTCGACAACGAATGGTCGATGCGGGAGTACGACTGCCAGGCCGTCGTCTGGCAGACCGCGATCAACCCGGTCGTCGCCCTGGAGCTGCTGGCCGACGGCACCTGGTCCCGGTCGGGCGTCCTCGGCCCCGAGGCCTTCGCCCCGCGCCCCTTCCTCGACCTGCTCACCGCGTACGGATCCCCTTGGGGCCTGCGCGAGCAGTGAGCGGGCCGCCGGTGCGGCCGGTGCCGCTGGATCAGCCCTTGCGGCCGGGGGCCTCGCCGGTCTTGTCCGTGACGCCACGGGAGAGGACGGCGGTGGTGGCGGTGACCTGGCCGGACTTGCCCCAGTTCGTGTCCTCGACCAAGACGCCCCGCTCGCCGAGGAACTCCAGGCTCTTCCTGTCGAAGATCCACTCGGTACGCTCGCCGGCGTGGACGCGGGCGACGGCGACGCCGTGACGTCCGGCCGCGTCCACCGCGTCGTCGACGACCGTGACACCCGGGATCCGGGCCGCCGCCTTGTACAGGGCGGCGCTGACCTTCGGCGGAGCGAGCTGCTCGCGCAGCAGGTCGCCGATCGTCACGAACGCCTCCTGGTCCGGCCCGGGTCCCTGCCCCTTCGTCTCGTCGTAGATCTTCTTCAGGAGCGCGTCGGGGTCGGTGGGCAGCGACTCCAGAAAGCGGTAGGTCGGGCTGTTCAGCGTGGGATGGGGATTGCCGACCGGGTCGACGGGCCGACCGTCCTTGTCCAGCGCACCGGCCAGCGGAATCTCCTCACCCCGCTCGCGGAGCAGTCCGGGCTTGCTCCCGTCCACCGAGAGCCAGACCTCGCGGCTGTGGGGGGTGTCCAGACGCATGACGGGGTCGGCGTCGCTCTGGCTGGACCAGGCGACCGTGCTGGAGACGTGGATGTACTGGTCGTCGCGGACGGTGCGGGCCGGCTTGGCGGCGGCGACGGTGGCGATGCGGTCCAGCAGCACCGTCGCCGGCGTCGCCTCCGGGGCCTTCCCGGCCGAGCCGGGGGCCACGGCGACGTTCGGCTCGGCGCCGGGCGTCGGGCCGGACGCGCCGTTCGTCGCCAGCGTGACGGCCAGCGCGCCCGCCGCGAGGGGAACGGCGACGATCGCCAGACGGCGCACACCGAACCGGGGCTTGGAGGCCGGAGCGGCGGCGGGAGCGGCGTCCTGCCGGAACTCGCGCAGCAGCTGGTCCTTGAGGGCCTGGTGGTGGCGGGCGGGCCGGTCCCGCTCGGCCGGCACGGGCAACAGCCGGGCGATCTCCTCGTGTTCGGCCGGGGTGGGCCGGGACGGGGTGGTGCTCATCGGGCTTCCTCCTGGATGGGCCGGACCGCGGAAGTGCGGTCACCATCTATCTGTCCGCGACCCGGCGCCGAGTTCCCGTTCCGTGACGAGAGGTCGGTCCCGGCGTACTTGTGGAGCTTCTTGCGGGCGCGGGACAGCCGGGAACGGACCGTTCCCACCGGGACGTCCAGCGCCTGGGCGGCGGCCGCGTAGTCCAGACCCGACCAGACGCAGAGGGCGACCACCTCGCGCTCGGGGCGCCGCAGCCGGGAGAGCGCCGCCTGGAGCGCCGCGACCCGTTCCGCGTCGTCGATCCGGCCGACCAGTTCGTCGGCGAAGTCGGGGAGCGCCTCCTCGCGCGGCAGACGGTTCAGGGCCGCCTCGTGACGCCGGGCGGCCCTGCGGGTGTTCCGTACGACGTTGGTGGCGATCCCGAGCAGCCAGGGGCGAAGGGACCCACCGTCCGGATCCACCGACGCCCGCAGCCGCCAGGCCTCCAGGAACGTCAGCGACAGCACGTCCTCGGCCGCGGACCAGTCGCCGGTCAGCCGGAAGGCGTGGTTGTGCACCGCCCGGGCGTAGTCGTCGAAGAGGGACCCGAAGGCATCGGAATCCCCCGCTCGTATTCGGGCACGCACACTCGTCTCCATATCTGCGGACTGTCCGGCCGGCCCGAACGAGTTCCCAGAACGTGACGCAGGCCACAGCAGTCCCGATGGGTCCGCGGGTGGCGAGGCCGGTGCCATGCCCGGGTCAGGTCCCGTCGCCCGCCCTGCGGACCGCCTCCGCGAGCGGCATGGCCGCACCCGCCTGGAACGCGGTGGCGTACGCGGATTCGCCGAGCGCCCGCACGGCTACCGCGGCGACGCGGCGCACGTCGGTGCGTTCGGCCTCCGGGAGCGGCGCACCGACGCTCCGGCGGGCCGCGTCCGCCGCACCGAGGAGCAGGGCGGCGCGGGTGAGCTGAGGTGAGCCGCCCGTGGCCGCGGCGACGCCGGCGAGGCCCTCGAGGGAGAGCGCGAGCGCGCGCGGATCCAGCCGCTCGGCGAACTCCAGGCCGCGGCACTGGTGGGCGGCAGCCTCGGCCACCTGCCCGCGGAGCGCGGCGACGAAGCCGAGCTCCACATGGATCAGGTGCTTCCCCGCGGTCGACGACGGGTACGCGTCGCGCATCGTCCGCAGGTGGCGTTCGGCGGCGTCCAGGTCGCCGGAGCGCCGTGCGCCGAGAGCGAGGCCCATGAGCGCGAACACCTCGCCGAACATGTGGCCCTGCTCCGCCGCCGCGCGCCGGGCCCGCTCGTGCAGGAAGCGGGCGCGTTCCCAGTCGCCGGCCATGAGCGCGAGGCGCCCGAGGCCGCCGAGCCGTGCCGAGGCCTCCACCGCCAGGCCCAGGCCCTCGGCGAGGCGCAGCCCCTCGGTCTGCCGGGCGGTGGCGGCATCGTAGTCACCCTCGATCTCGGCGAGGGCGGCGAGCACCGGCACGGTCAGCAACTCGCCCCACCCGTCGCCGAGGTCACGGAAGGCCAGGGCGGCGTCGAGACCGTCCTCGCGTGCCGTCCGCAGGTCGCCGGCGGCGAACGAGGTGTGGGCCCGCAGGGCCCGGGCCGCGGCGGTGCCCCAACGGTCGCCGGCCTCGACGAAGCGGTCGAGTGCGCGGGCGTTGACGGTGTGGGCCGCTGTCGGGTCGCCCGCGTGGTGAAGTCCGTACGCGAACAACCAGAGCGCGCGCCCGTGCCGTGCGGGGTCGGCGATGAACGCCTCAAGGTGATCGGTCTCGGAGCGGTCCGTCTCCGGCGCGCGCCCGCCCGTCAGCATGGTGAAGGCCCCGAGGAGCAGGCGGAGTTCGGCCGACTCCTCGGCGGCTGTGCCGGCCGGGAGGGCGTCCACGACGGCGGCGAGGGTGCGCCGGGCCTCGTGCAGCCGGCCTCGCAGCAGCCACCACGGGCACAGGGCGGCTGCCAGGCGCGCCGAGTCGGGCCATTCGGCCGTCCGCAGGGAGTGGTCGAGAGCGGCACGGAGGTTGGCGGACTCGGCGTCCAGCCGTGCGAGCCGACGCCGCTGGCCCGCGCCGCGCAGGTGGGGCTCGGCGCGCTCCGCGAACCGGCGATAGTAGAGGGCGTGGTGATCCGCAACGGCGGTGAACTCCCCTGCCTCGTGCAGGCGTTCACGCGCGTACGCGGCGACCGATTCGAGCAGCCGGTAGCGCGGTCCGTCGGTGGTCCGGGTCGCCGAGACGAGGGAGCGGTCGACCAGCCGGCCCACCAGGTCCGGCACCTCGTCACGGTCGATGCCGTCGCCCGCGCACACCGACTCCGCCGTGTCCAGCGCGCATCCTCCGACGGGGACGGCGAGGCGGCGCAGTACGGCCTTCTCGGGAGGGGCGAGCAGATCCCAGCTCCAGTCGATCACCGCACGCAGCGTCTGCTGCCGGGCCGGGAGACCGCGCTGCCCGGAGGCGAGGACCCGGAAGCGGTCGCCGAGGCGCACGGCCAGCTCCCGCACACCGAGGGTCCGGACGCGGGTGGCGGCGAGTTCCAGGGCGAGCGGGAGCCCGTCCAGTCGACGGCAGATCTCCGCGACGGCGTCCCGCACCCCGCCGCTCTCCTCATCTCCGGAATCGCCTCCGGTGGCGAAGTCGGGTGCGGAGTCGGGTGCCGCAGCGACGGCCCGCTCCGTGAACAGCCGGGCCGCGTCGTCGGGTTCGAGGGGCGCGACGGCGTAGACCGTCTCGCCGGGGAGCCGAAGGGACTCCCGGCTCGTGGCGAGCACTCGCACGCCCGGCGCGGTCCGCAGCAGGGACGCGGTCAGCTCGGCGGCCGGTTCGATCACGTGCTCGCAGTTGTCGAGGACCAGCAACACCCGACGGTCCCGCAGCGCGCCGTGCAGCACGGCCGAGGCATCGGCGGCGGCGCCGCGCGCCGACGACACCGTGTCGCGGATGCCGAGGGCCGCGGCCACGGCCTGGACGAGATCGGCGGTCTCGGCGGGGAGACCGCCGAACTCGACGAACCACACACCGTCGGGTACGCCCCCGTCGAGCGGAGTGTCGTCGGGCGCGGTGCCGTCGCGCGCGGTGCCGCCCGGGTCGCGGGCGAGCTGCGCGGCGACGGCCAGCGCCAGGCGCGTCTTGCCCACACCGCCGGGTCCGGTCAGCGTGACGAGCCGCTCGGTGCCGAGGAGCCGGACGACCGCCTCTTGTGCGGGGCCGCGTCCCACGAGAGTCGTCGGCGGCGTCGGGAGGTTCTGGCGGCGGGGCGTGTGAGGGTCCGGGCCGGGGCGGGCGGACGGGACCGCGGCCGTCACGCGCCGGCTCTCCCCGCCGGTGGCTCCCGCGGGTATCAGTCCGACGTCCTGGCGCAGGATCGCCTCGTACAGCGCCGCGAGCCGGGGGGTCGGGTCGAGGCCCAGCTCGTCGGCGAGCAGGGTACGGAGCTCCGTGTACGTGGCGACGGCCTCGCTCTGCCGGCCCGCGCCGTACAGGGCGCGCATCCGCACGGCGCGCAACCGCTCGCGCAGCGGATGGCGGGCGACGAGACCGGCCGTCTCGCCGAGCAGCAGGGGATCGCCGAACTCCAGCCGCGCCTCGGCCTGTTCCTCGACGAGTGTGAGCCGTTCCTCGGCCAGGCGCTCGGCCGCGGGGCGTACGAACTCCTCGTCGGCGAAGTCCGCGTACGCGGCTCCGCGCCACAGGTCCAGGGCCTCGCCGAGCAGCGCCGCCCTGGCGCGTGGCGGGGCGACGAGCCGGGCCTCCGCCGCGAGCTGCCGGAACCGTCCGGCGTCGACCTCGGCGGGACCGCCGTCGAGGCGCAGCCGGTACCCGGCAGGCTGGTGGAGCACACGGTCACGGCCGACGACCCGGCGCAGCTGGGAGACCTTGGCCTGGAGCGCGTTGGCGGGATTGCCGGGGACGGCGTCGCCCCAGATGTCGTGGACGAGCCGGTCGGCCGACACCGGCTGCCCGTCATGGACCAGAAGATCGGCCAGGAGCGCCCGCACCTTGGTCTCCGGGACGCGCACCGGCGTGCCGTCGGCACCCCACACCGCCACCGGACCGAGCACCCCGAACCTCATGCGACCCGACCCTACACAGCGATGATCATCCGACCGTCAGCGGACCGTCAGCGGACCGTCAGCGGACCCGAAGCGCGCCGCGGAACAGTCTGCTCAGCGGGCACGCCGCCCCGCCGAAGAGACGGACGAAGGAGCACGACCATGAGCACGACCACGACCTCGGTGCCGACCACGAAGGCCGCGAAGGCCGCGAAGGCCGCGACCGCCGATTCCGCGCTCTTCGAGCCCGCCCGCCTCGGCGCCCTGACGCTGCCGAACCGGCTGGTGATGGCGCCGATGACCCGGAACCGTGCGAGCGCGACGGGTGTTCCGGAGCCGATCATGGCCACGTACTACGCCCAGCGGGCCTCGGCCGGGCTGATCATCGCCGAGGCCGCGACGCCCAACGCGGTCGGTGCCACGTACCCCCACATCCCCGCGATCCACGACGACACGCACGTCGCCGGCTGGCGCCGCGTCACCGACGCCGTGCGGGACGCCGGCGGGCGGATGTTCCTCCAGCTCCAGCACGGCGGCCGGGTCGGACACCCGGAGACCAGCGGCCACCACCCGCTCGCCCCGTCACCGGTCCCGCTGCCCGACACGATCTTCACCCCGTCCGGGCACCAGGAGTCCGTGGTCCCCCGGGAAATGACGGAGGAACAGATCGGGTCCACCGTCGCGGACTTCGCCGCCGCGGCCCGCCGGGCGGTGGACGCGGGCTTCGCGGGCGTCGAGGTCCACTCCGCGAACGGCTACCTGCTGCACCAGTTCCTCTCCAGCGCCACGAACCGCCGCACCGACGGCTACGGCGGCTCCGTCGCCCACCGCATCCGCTTCACCGTCGAGGTGGTCCGCGCCGTCGCCGACGCGATCGGCCCGGAGCGGGTGGGAGTGCGCATCGCGCCCGGCGTCACCGCCAACGCGATGCGGGAGGACGACGTCGACGCCGTCTACCCGGCCCTCGTGGGCGAGCTGCGCGAGCTGGGCCTCGCGTACCTGCACGTCGTCTTCGCCGATCCCGACCAGCCGCTCTTCCACACCCTTCGCGCGGCCTGGCCGGGCACGCTGATCGCGAACCCCGCCCTGCCGTGGCCCGGCCCGCTGCCCGCCGACGGCGGCCGCGCGGCCGGAGAGAGGCTCCTGGCCGCCGGCGCCGACCTGATCGCCCTGGGCCGCTCCTTCCTGGCCAATCCCGACCTGGTCGCCCGGATGCGCACCGGCGCCCCCCTCAATCCCATCCGGGACGCGCACCTCATGTACGTCGGCGGTGAGACGGGCTACACCGACTACCCGACGCTCGGCTGAATCCGGTCGCCAGAGGTGGTCGCGGGCTGGCACGCTACCGGCCATGGAACATCCGGAAGTACTCCTCATCGGCGGGCGCGCGGGCGTCGGCAAGACGACGGTGGGGTGGGAGGTCTCGGCCACGCTGCGGGCCGCCTCGATCGGGCACGCGGTCCTGGAGGGCGACTACCTGGGCCAGATCCATCCCGCCCCGGACGACGACCCGAACCGCTGGGACATCGCCGAGAGCAATCTGACGGCCGTGTGGGCCAACTACGCCCGCGTGGGCTGCCGTCGGCTGGTCTACACGCACACCGTGAGCGTGCTGCCGGAGGTGGGGGACATGTTCGGGCGGGTGATGGGGGAGGGCGTCCGGATCGTCCGCGTGCTGCTCACCGCCTCCGACGACGTCACGGGCGAGCGGCTGACCGGCCGGGAACTCGGCTCCGAACTGGAGCAGGAGATCGCGGGCAGCGCCCGCAAGGCGCGGCTCCTGGACGAGCGGGCCCCCGCCGACACGGTACGGGTGGCGACCGACGGACGGGCGGTTCCGGACATCGCGCGAGAGGTGGTGGCGGCCACCGGCTGGGCCGGACCGTGACACACCACGGGCCAGGACGCACAGCCTCCCCGGATTCCCTCGCGTGTTACTTACGGGTAAGCAATGATGGTGTTCATCCATCCACACAGCAGGGGGCTGAGGTAACGGTGACGACTGAACGGACCACGGTGCACGCCTTCCGGGACGACGCCCTGGGGGAGCACGACGCCGTCGGGCTCGCCGACGCCATCCGGCGGGGCGAGGTCGGCGCCGCCGAGGTCGCCCGGGACGCGGTCGAGCGGGTCCGGGAGGTCGACGCACGGCTCCACGCGGTCCAGGCACACGTCTCCGCACCGGACCCCGCGGTCTGGGCGCGCGGGGCGTTCGCCGGGGTGCCGACCTTCGTCAAGGACAACACCGACTACGTGGGACTGCCCACCGGTCACGGCAGCGCGGCCTTCACCCCGCGCGCTGCTCGGAAGCACTCGCCGTTCACGCGGCAGTTCCTGAGCTGCGGCGTCACCGTGCTGGGCAAGAGCCGACTGCCCGAGTTCGGGTTCAGCCCGACCACGGAGTTCGAGGGCGCCGAGCCCGTGCGCAACCCGTGGAACACCGGTTATTCGGCGGGTGGTTCGTCGGGCGGCAGTGCGGCGCTCGTCGCCTCCGGGGCCGTGCCGATCGCGCACGCCAACGACGGCGGCGGTTCGATCCGCATACCCGCCGCCTGCTGCGGCCTCGTCGGCCTCAAGCCGACCCGCGGCCGGGTCGTCGCGCACGACCAGAGCCGTCAACTGCCCCTGGACATCGTCGCCGACGGCATCGTGAGCCGCTCCGTGCGGGACACCGCCGCGTTCCTCGCCGACGCCGAGTTGTCCTGGCGCAACCCCAAGCTGCCGCCCGTCGGCCTGGTCGAGGGCCCCTCGGGGCGGCGGCTGCGCATCGGGTACCTGAAGGACTCGCCGAGCGGTGTCCACTCCCACGCCGCCACCCGGCAGACCGTCACGGAGACCGCGGAGCGGCTCGAAAGGCTCGGACACGCCGTCCAGCCGGTCGAGTTGGACATCGACCCCCGCTTCACCGACGACTTCCTCACCTACTGGGGGATGCTGTCGTTCCTCATCGGGACCACGGGCCGCACCTTCGGCCCGGACTTCGACCGGAACCGCATGGACGGGCTCAGTCGGGGGCTGCGCGAGGAGTACCTGAAGAAGTGGCGGAGCACGCCGGGCGTGGTGCGGCGGCTGAAGCGGACGAAGGAGGCGTACGCGGCGGGATTCCGCGGACTCGACCTCGTCCTCTCCCCGGTGCTCGCCCACACGACGCCGCCGATCGGCCATCTGAGCCCGGCCGTTCCCTACGCGACCCTGATCGAGCGGATCCTCGCGTACGTCGCGTTCACCCCGGTCGACAACGTCGTCGGTACGCCGTCGATCTCGCTGCCCGCCGGCGCGACGGAGGACGGCCTGCCCATCGGCGTGATGTTCGCCGGCCGCCCCGGAAGTGAACGGACGCTGCTGGAGGTCGCGTTCGCGCTGGAGGCGGACCGGCCCTTCCGGCGCATCCAGGACGCGTGACACCGCGTCCGACGGTGCGCGCCACGGCCGGGACGGGCCCGGATCGGCGACCGCGCGTTCTCCTGCCGTAGCCGCCGAATCTCGTACGTCTTCCCCGCCGACGGCCGGTGCCGGAGAATTCTTCCGGCGGTCCTCGGCGGGGTGTCGCGCGTAAGAGGCTGGCCTTGATCGGTGCGAGCAGTCAGGATTGGCTCGATCGCGTCGAGACACGGGGGACCGAACGCGTCCCACGGGCCTCGCGGATCCGAACTGCCCGCACCGTCCCCGTACATAAGGACCCGTCCTCATGGCCCAGCCCGTCACTGCTTCCTCCTCCTCGCTGCTCGTCAGCCATGTGGAGCTGTACGTCACCGACGCCCGTGCCGCCGCCGAGGCGTTCACCGGCGGTTACGGCTTCCAGATGTTCGCGACCGCCGAACGCACCGGCGCCGAGGGCGCGAGCCGGTCGTTCGCCCTGCGACAGGGCGACATCGTCCTCGTGGTCACCCAGGCCCTCGATGCCACCCACCCGGCCGCCGCCTACACGGCCGTCCACGGCGACGGCATAGCCGACATCGCGCTGACCACCGCCGACGCGCGTGCCGTCTTCGCCGAGGTCGCCGCCCGGGGAGCGACCCTCCGGGACGGGCCCGCCGACCACCCCGGCGGCTGGGTCACCGCTCGCGTGGCCGCCGGATTCGACGACGTACACCACACCCTCGTGCAGCGGCCGGCCGCCGGAGCCGAGGCGCACGGCACGCCGCTGCCCCTGCCCGGCTTCGTGCCGGTCGCCGAACTCGCCCCGCAGGCAGCCGAGTCGCCCGCACTGACCGTCCTCGACCACGTCGCCGTCACCGTACGGACGGGCGAACTGGCCTCCTCCACCGGCTACTACGAGCGGGCCTTCGGCTACGAGTCCGTCTACGAGGAGCTGATGGTGCAGGGCAAGGAGGCCATGGACTCCAAGGCCGTCCGCAGCCCCGCGGGCGATCTGACCTTCACCGTCCTCGCCCCGAGCCCCGACCACCAGGCCGGACACATAGGCGACTTCCTCGCCCGGCACGGGAGCGGCGGCGTCCACCACCTCGCCTTCGCCACCGAGAACATCGTCGAGACCGTCGCCCGCCTCGACAAGCGCGGCATCGTCTTCCTCTCCACCCCGGACACCTACTACGAGGCGCTCGCCGCCCGCCTCGACCTGAGCCGCCACTCCGTCGAGGAGCTGCGCGAGCCCGGCATCCTCGCCGACGAGGACCACGCGGGCCAGCTGTTCCAGATCTTCACCCGCACCGTCCACCCCCAGCGCACCCTCTTCTACGAGATCATCGAACGGATCGGCGCCGACACCTTCGGCGGCGGAAACGTCCGCGCGCTCTACGAGGCCGTGCAGGCCGAGAAGGCCGAGCACGAGGGCGACACCCGCACGGAGAACGCCCAGTGACCCCCGGCGCACTCGACGGGATGGTCACCCCCGCCGACGCGGAGGCCCTCGCGGCGGGCGTCCTGCCCGTCGGAGTGGAGCGGTTCGTCACCGGCGGCGCCGGCAGCGAACTCACCCTCGCCGCCAACCGCGCCGCCTTCGACCGGCTCCACCTCGTGCCCCGCGTCCTCGCCGACGTCTCCGCCACCAGCACCACCGCCACCCTCCTCGCCGACCCCGCAGCGCTGCCGCTGGCCGTCGCCCCCATGGCCTACCAGCGCGCCGTCCACCCCGACGGCGAACTCGCCGCGGCCCGGGCGGCCTTCACCGCCGGCGTCCCCTTCACCGCCTGCACCTTCAGCAGCACACCGGTCGAGGACATCGCCGCGACCGGCGCCACCCTCTGGTTCCAGCTGTACTGGCTGCGCGACCGCGGCCTCACCAAGGAACTCCTCGCCCGCGCCGAAGCCGCCGGCGCCCGCGCCCTGATGCTGACCGTCGACACCCCGTACATGGGCCGCCGACAGGCCGACATGCGCGGCGCGTTCACCCTCCCCGAGGGCGTGTCCGCCGTGCACTTCGAGCGCGGCCGCGACGGAGTCCCGCGCGGCGCCAGGGACGGCGTCAGCGCCATCGCCGCCCAGACCGCCGGCGTCGTGGACCCCTCCCTGTCCTGGAGCGACCTGGACTGGTTGCGCGACCACACGCGGCTGCCGCTCGTCCTCAAGGGCGTCCTCGACCCCGCCGACGCCGACCGGGCCGCCGCCCACGGCGCCGACGGCATCGTCGTCTCCAACCACGGCGGCCGCCAGCTCGACGGCGCACTGCCGGCCCTCGACGCGCTCCCGGCCGTCGTCGACGCCGTCGCGGGCCGCAGCCGGATCCTCCTCGACAGCGGCGTCCGCACCGGCACCGACATCCTCAAGGCCCTCGCTCTGGGCGCCTCGGGCGTCCTCGTCGGCCGACCCGTGCTGTGGGGTCTCGCCGCCGGGGGAGAGTCGGGCGTCACCCGGGTCCTCACCCTGCTCCGCGAGGAACTGGAGAACGCCCTCGCCCTGGCCGGCTGCCCCGACCCGGCCTCCGCCGCGCGGCTGCGCACCTTCCGCGCCCAGGGCGGTGACCTCCGGTGACCACCCCCGAGGCGCCACACCAGGACGTACCCGACTCCTACGCACTGCACCCCGCCGTCGGCGACCCGCTCCTCTCCTCGATGAACTTCCTCAACGAGGTCGCCGGACGCCACCCCGACGCCCTCTCCCTCGCCGCCGGCACCCCGCACGAGGGCTTCTACGACGTCGAGGACATCCACCGCGCCCTGCGCGTCTACTGCGACCACCTGCGCACCGCGACCGGCCGCACCGAGGAGCAGGTCCGCCGCACGCTCCTCCAGTACGGCCGGACCAAGGGCATCATCCATGAACTGATCGCCCGTCAACTCGCCACCGACGAGGGCATCCACGTCGACCCCGAGGCGATCCTCGTCACCACCGGCTGCCAGGAGGCGCTCTTCCTGACCCTCCGCGCCCTCCGCCGGGACGACCGGGACGTGCTGCTCGCCGTGAATCCGGCCTACATCGGCGTCACCGGCGCCGCCCGCCTCCTCGACCTGCCGGTCCACCCGGTCGCCGAGGGCCGCGACGGTGTCGACCTGCGGGATCTGGCCGACCGGGTCGCCAAGGCCCGCGCGGACGGCCTCGACCCCCGCGCCCTGTACGTCGTCCCGGACTACGCCAACCCCTCCGGCCTGCGCATGCCGGAGGCGGCCCGCCGCGCGCTGCTCGACCTCGCCGTCCGCGAGGACATCCTGATCCTGGAGGACAACCCGTACGGACTCTTCCCGCTCGGCGGCGACGCCGACAGGGTTCCCACGCTGAAGGCCCTGGACACGCACCGCAGGGTCGTCCACCTCGGCTCCTTCTCGAAGACCGTGTTCCCCGGCGCGCGCATCGGGTACGCCGTCGCCGACCAGCCCGCGCACGAAGGGCCGTATCTGGCCGACGCGTTGGCCCGTGCCAAGTCGATGGTGACGGTCAACACCTCGCCGATCGCCCAGGCCGTGGTGGGCGGCCGTCTCCTCGAACACGGTTGCAGCCTGGTGCAGGCGACCCGGCGGGAGGCCGACGTCTACCGGGAGAGCCTGGGCCGCCTCCTCGACGGGCTCGCCGCGCGCTTCCCCGCCTCCTCCGGGGTCCGCTGGAACACGCCGGCGGGCGGCTTCTTCGTGGTGGTCGAGGTCCCCTTCGACGTCACCGACGAGTCCCTGGAGCGCTCGGCCCGCGACCACCGCGTGCTGTGGACCCCGCTCCACCACTTCTACGGCAGCGCCGTCCCCCTGCGCTGCCTGCGGCTGTCGTGCAGCGCCGTCGACCCGGGCGACGTCGACGAAGCCCTGGACCGCTTCGCAGCGTTCGTCGCCGCCGCCCGACAAGCGAACGCCTAGGCCGTTTCGTTTGGATCACCTGATCGCTGGTCTGGGCGTGCCGTTGACTGACACGCAGTGGGCGCGGATCGAGCCGTTTTTGCCAGACCGGACGCCGCAGCGGGGTGGCCGGTGGCGGGATCACCGTGAGGTGATCGACGAGATCGCGTGGAAGTCCAGACCGGATCGCAGTGTGTCCACCTGCCCGAGAAGTACGGGAACTGGAGGGGCGTCTACAACAGGCTGCGGATGTGGGCCATCGACGGCACCTGGGAACGGGTGTTCACCGCGCTCATCGCACAGGCCGACGCCGAGGAAGACCTCAGCTGGGCCGTCTCGGTCGACTCCACTGTCGTGCGCGCTCACCAGCACGCAGCCGGGGCCCGCAGAAAAGGGCCCCGGCCGGCGAGCCCGATGACAAGGCCATCGGCCGGTCTCGCGGCGGACTGACCACGAAGATCCACCTCGCCTCCGATGTCCACTGCCGACCACTGGCCTTCGTGCTCACCGCCGGACAGGCCGGTGACGCACCCGAGGCACCTCTCTGACCATGACGGAGTTGCGCACGCACATCGCCCAGCACCGGGCCGAAGTCGCTCGCCTCCTGGAGGTCGATGGGCACAGAGAGATCGCCGAGGCGTACCTCCGCGCTGGCACCCCGGCGCTGAGGATCGCGCAACTCTTCGCGCCCCTGTATGCCGATCTGGTCACCACCGAATGACTTGACGCACGGCGCCTGGCGCGCCCGAGCGCGCTGTCCGTCTCTGCGTGATGAAGCCTCTCGACGCCCGTGGACGCCGGCACGTGGAGCAGTCGCTGAAAGGCGCCTGTCCTGGGCTTCTGCCCGTCAGGCGCCTCTCAGTCGCTCTACCGCTTACCGGTCGGCATGCCCTCGAACCGCTTGCCGTCGGTGAGGTACCGCCGGAAGAAGGCTTCGGTGTAGGCCGCGCCGACCCGGCGTTGGGCGGCTTCGGTCAGTTGGGGCTCATAGGCGGAGCCACCGGGTTCGGTGCACTGGCCGGGGCGGCCGTCGTCGTGACCGGCATCGTCGCCGGCGGCGACCTCTCCGCTCTCCGGCGACCACCGTGTGTTGAAGTAGTTGTGGTTCGCGCCGGGTATCGCGACCTGGTGGAACCCGGCGGTGCTCCTGGCGGTCGCTTCGGCGGCGAAGGAGAAGGCCTCACGGCCGACTTGGCCGTCGCAGGTCCCGCGCATCACGGCCACGGGGGTCTGCGTGATCTCGTACGCGGCCATGTCCTCGGTCATGACGTTGTAGGCGGGGGCCAGTGCCATGACCGCCCTGATCTTGACCCCGGCGGGCCACTGGGCCTTGTGACGGTCGGCCGCCTGCCATGTCGCGCCCGCGCCGCCACGGGAGTGGCCCATGGTGCCGACCTTGTTCAGGTCGACGTGGCGCATGAAGTCGACGCGTCGCGGCTTGCCCGTGGCCGCGTCGCGGAACGCGCCGACGAGACCGCCGCGGCCTGAGGCACTGAGCTGTTGCCAGAGGGCAAGGTGCTTGTTGATCAGGTCGGCCCGTGCGGAGGCGTTCTCGTCGCCCGACACCGACGAGGCGTTGATGCCGTTGGCGCGGACGGACACCACGACGAAGCCGCGGGCGGCCAGTTCCTCGCCCAGGTAGTCGTAGCCGCGCTCGTTGGCGATCGGGCGGGTGCCAGGGGCGCAGGGCCAGCTGAACAGCTTCCGGCTCGCGGCCTCGTACGCGTCCCAGTCCTGGGCGAGTTCGGCGGCGGCCCGGGCCGCCGCTGCCTCCCGGTCCGCACAGGTCTCGTGCCAACCGTGCAGCTGGACGATGAGGGGCCGCGGTGTGGTGCCGAGATCCGTCGGGTAGTGCACGGTCGCGGCGATCTCGACCGGCTCCCCGGTTCCCGGCAGCCGGTAGGCCTGGTCACCCAGGTCGTAGGTGACGGCGGCGACGCGCCGCGGCCCCTGGACGGAAGCGTCGGGGGTCGCGGCGGACGCGGGGCTCCCTGCCAGGGCCTGCGGCACGAAGAGGGCCGCCGTTGACGCGGCGAGTGCGCAGGATCGAAGCGGGCGGCGGGTCGTGGGTGTGTCGTGGTGATTCAAGAGACGGTCTCCATGAACGGGTGAACGGTGGCGCCCGACAGCAGCTCCCGGGCGCCACACGAGGGCTTCATTCCGACAGACGTCCGAAGAGGCCCGCGGTTGCTTCGCCCCTCACCGCGATCTTCACCGGGCGCTCAGAGCGTCCGACGTAGCTGGGCAGCGGCGTAGCCGCCACACAGGCCGGTGGGTGTCTCCGGTCGCCGGCTGTCCGGTTCAGGCGTTGCCCCTGATGGCCTTCCGGATCCAGTCCGCGTAGGCGGGCACATCGGTGTAGAGGCCCGGCCCGCTCCGCGATCCGGATGGGCTTCTCGGTGACCGGGTGGTCGAGGCGGACCAGCGCGATGTCGTTCGCCCTTCCCGTCACCGCTCACGAAGCCGGGGTGAACCTCTGTCCGCTCGATGGCCCGGACGGTTCCCCCGGACTTCCGCTCCTCGCTGCCGATCCGGACGATGCCGTCCAGCACCAGGCCGTCGCCCCGCACGCGGTGGGCCGCCGTCAGCGCCCACTGCGGATCGATCGGCGACGCCCCGCAGGCACCGTCGTACAGCCCCTGCTTCGGGGCCGACTCCGGGATCGACGCCATGAACGGGTAGCGCTCCATGGAATCCGTGCCGTTGACGATCGCTCCGGCGCTGCCGGTCATCAAGGTGGCGCACGTCGCGACGGCGAGAGCGCCGACGGCGGTGATGCGCGCCGCGCGGCGGGCCACCTCTTCAAGCCGGACGCAGGGGGCTCCTTCCCTCGTGAATCGGAATGTGTTCGTCCACCCTGCTCGGTTCAAGATCCACCGGACCATCCGGGTAGTGGGCCAAGTGCGGTGGGGGTGTCCCCCGGTGGAAGTCGGTGGGGAACCCCAGGGCGGTCCGCGCCACAGCACACGAAGATCACTTGATCGGCTCGGGAAGCCCCCACACGCAAGGAGTGATCAGCATGCACGGGTACAGGAAGACGATCGGCCGCCGAGGGTTTCTCGCACTCACGGGAGCCCTCGCCGCCACGGCGCTGGCCGTCCCCGCGGCTGCCACGGCTGCCGCCGCACCGGACGTGCGGGCGGTCTCGCCCGAGCCCACCGCACCGGCCGTGTCCGCCGACTCGGGGACAGCGAACCGGGAAACGGCCCTCGTACGGTCCCTGGAGCGGTCCGCTCACCCGCTGCGTTCCACGGAGCCCGGCGGCCGGACCGCGGACCTGCGGGCGCTGAGCACCATGGTCGGCGACGCGAAGGTGGTGGGTCTCGGCGAGGCCACGCACGGGTCGCACGAGTTCTTCGCCATGAAGGAACGCGTCTTCCGGCACCTTGTCGAGGAGCGCGGCTTCACCACCTTCGCCCTGGAGATGAGCTGGTCGGCGGGGCTCAGGATCGACGAGTACCTCCAGGGCGGTCCCGGCGACCCGCGGACGATCGCGCAGGAGACGCTGGCCGGATCCCCTTGGGAGCGTGAGGAGTTCGTCAGCCTGATCGCCTGGATGCGCGAGCACAACCGCCGCCACCCCGACCACCGGGTCCACTTCATGGGGGACGACCTCGGGGCGCCCCAGCTCGGCGACCACATCTTCGAGCGCGTGCTGTCGTCCGTCGGCAGGACCCGGCCCGAGGCACTCCCCCGGCTCACCGAGCTGTACGCCGGGCTGCGCCCCTTCGACGACATCTTCGGCTACTTGCGCAAACCGGTCGCGGAGCGCGAGGAGAACGCCGCACGCGCCCAGGAGGCACTCGACCTGGTCGCCGAGCACCAGGAGGGCGGCGGCGACGACCCCGCGTGGACGGTGCAGCACGCCCGGAACATCGCGCAGACCTTCGCCTTCGCCACCCTCGACCTCGCCGACCCGGCCTCGGTCACCGCCGCCGAGCGCCTGCGCGACCAGGCCATGGCCGACAACGTCCTGTGGTGGCAGCGCCACACCGGCCACAAGATGCTTCTCTCGGCCCACAACGGCCACGTCGGATACCTCTCGACCCATCCGGACATGTACCCGCGGACCCAGGGCGCCGTGCTGCGCGACCGCCTGGGCAACGGCTACGCCGCCATCGGCTTCAGCTTCGCCGGCGGCTCCTTCCTCACCAAGGATGCTTCCCTCGACGGGGACTGGAAGCCCGTCACCGTCCCGGCGGCGCGCCCCGGCATGAACGAGCACGTCCTGGACCGGGTCGGGTCCCGGGACTTCTACCTCGACCTGCGGACCGCGCCCGGCGCGGCCCGCGCCTGGCTCGACCGTGCCCGGGCGGTGTACGACGCCGGCTCGACCTTCACCCCCGACCCCTTGCCCACCCTCGCCCTCGGCCGGGCCTACGACGTCCTCATCCACCTCCATCGGGTCCGGGCGGCCGACGCGCTCTGAGGGCCTGTCGTTTTGGATCTTCGATCGTTGGCCAAGGCCGCTGACCGGAGAGTCGATCGCGGTGTCGATTGTGGGGTAGGCGTCGGCGCGGAGGGCTTCCGCACGAGCTCACTGGAGCAGTTCGAAGTGGGGGTGGTACGGAGAAGACGGGCAGACATGGAGCTGCAGGTTGTTGCCTCCGGTGATGTCGATCAAGGTGAAGTTCCAAGGTCTCCTGTTCCTCGGGGGGCCGCTCGGGTGCCTCGGGATCGAGGCGAAGGCGCTCGGCCGCTGCGGTGAGGACGTGGCGCCGGAGCCGGATGTCGTCCGGGGAGTCAAATCCTGAGCGCCGCATGCCTGTCGTGCGGTTCTTCGCAGTACGGCCACGGCTCGTCGGCGGGCCACAGGAACGGCCCGCCGACGGAGCTGTCGTGCACGGTCGGCGCCCCAGGCCGCGGCTGGGTGGTAAATGTGGCGCTCATAGCGGTGATGCTGCCAGCCACCGCTGACAATGGGTGTACCGATCCCCGTCAGCTGACACCGGACAGGTTGCCTGAGCCAGCAGGCAGATAAAAGGAAGATCCCAGCAACATGGAGTCCGGCCAGGTAGATGGTCGCGGTCTTCTCGTAGCGCGTGGCGATGCCGCGCCACTGCTTCAGGCGGTTGATGCACCGTTCGACGGTGTTGCGCTGCTTGTAGGTCTCGCGGTCGAACGCAGGCGGTCTCCCGCCCCGGCGGCCCCGCCGCAGCCGATGGCCACGTTGATCTGCCGGCACGGGGATCACCGCACGGATGCCTCGCCTACTCAAGTGATCGCGGATCGCGCGAGAGGAGTACAACAAGATGGATCTTCGTGGTCAGTCCCCCGCGTGACCGGCCGATCACGTGATCGTGCGGCTCGACCACTGAGGCCCCTTTTTGCGGGCTCCAGCGGCGTGCTGATGAGCGCGCACAATTCCGCGCTCCGCGCCCCCGGCGGTCAGATCCCAGAAGCCGGCCCCGTAGTCCTCCGGAAGTATCGGCTCGATCCGCGCCCATTGGGCATCGGTCAGCGACACGCCCAGATCAACGTCCCACTGATCCAAACGAAACTGCCTAGGTCGCGTCCGGCCGTGATCCGGCGGACAGCGCTCAGACGTCGGCCGGTGACAGCACCACCGTGTCGCTGCGCATACCCAGGACGAGGTCCCGGTCCGCGACCGCGAGCGTGTCGCACGTGAGGGGCAGCCGGACCTGGGAGACGAGGCCCCGGTCCTGGAGCCGCCACACACGGACGACACGGTCGCGGCCGGTGGCCACGACGTGCGGCTGCCCCTGCCAGACGCCCGACGCCACGGCCCACAGCGGGCCGGAACCCTCCGCGATCCGGGCCGCGTGACGCGGCGACGCCAGGTCCCAGAGCCGCAGGGTCCCGTCGTGGCCGGCGGTCACCGCGTGGGGGCGGCCGTCGACATCGAGACAGGCGACGGCCCGCACCCACCCCTGGTGCCCGCGCAGCACCGCCGTCCCCTCGCGGTTCCGCAGGTCCCAGAGTCTGACCGTCGCGTCGTCCCCGGCCGTCACCGCGAACGGCACACCGCCGACCGTGGTGCAGGAGACCGCGCACACCCAGTCGTCGTGGCCGGGCAGGGTGAAGAGCGCCGCGCCCGTCCGCACGTCCCACACCCGCACGGTGCGGTCCTCGCCCACCGTCACCGCCGCGGGACGACCGTCCACGACGGCGCAGGCCACACCGCGTACGCAACCGGAGTGCCCCTGGAGCACATGCCGGGGAAGCCCGGTGTGGTGCTCCCACACGCGCAGGGTGCCGTCGTTCCCTCCCGTCACCGCCAACGCGACGCCGTCGACCTCGATCGAGTCGGAGGCACGGACCCAGTCGGTGTGGTCCTGGAACGTCGCGACCGGCTCCGCGCCGGAGAACGGCTCCCCTCCCACGTCCCACACCCGCGCCGTACGGTCGTCACCTCCGACGAGCAGGTGCCGTCCCCCGCCGGTCCGCACCGGGGTGACCGTGCGGACCCAACTGCTGCGCCCGCTCAGGGTCGCGCGCATCGTTCCCGTGCGGAGGTCCCACAGGCGCGTGGTGTGGTCGTCGGGCCGGGCGAAGGCGTACGGGTTCCCGGCGACGTGGAAGACCTCCAGACCGCGGACCCACTCGTTCTTCGCGGACAGGACGGACCGGGTCTCGTGGGTGGACAGATTCCAGATCCGTACGGTCCCGTCGTCGGCGGCCGTGACGGCGTGCGGACGCCCGTCCAGCGTGGTGCAGGACACCGCGCGCACGGGGCCGGTGTGGCCGCTGAGGTGCACGGGTTCTCCGGTGACGGGTTCGCCGTCGCCGGACAGGGACTGCAGCCGGACGAGACCGCTGTGATCGCCGTGGACCACCGCGGGGGAGCCGTCGACCACGGTCCACGCCACGCAGAGCACCGGGCGCGAACCGGTGAACAGCACGCGCGACTCGTGGCCGCCGGCGCCGTCCGCGAGATCCCAGGCCCGCACCGTCCCGTCGTGGCCGGCGGTCACCGCGATCGGCCGGCCGTCCAGAACCGCGCAGTCCACGGACCGCACCCCGCTGTCGTGACCGGTGAGCGTGGCACGCCGGCGCCGCACGTCCAGGTCCCACAGGACGACGGATCCGTCGTCGCTCGCCGTCAGCGCGTGCGGCCGGCCGTCGAGGGCGACGGAGGCGATCGACCGTACGGGGCCGGTGTGCCCTTCGAGCACGGCGAGGAGAGCGGGGTCGGAGGGGTCGGACAGGTTCCACAGCCGGACCGTGTGGTCGCTGGCACCCGTCAGGACGCACCGGTTGCCGCCCACCTCCGCCGTCGCGAGGGCACGGACCGGCGCGCGGTGTCCCGACAGGGTCGCGCGCAGCTCGGGCGTCATGAGATCGGGGAGCTCCCAGACCCGGACCGTCTCGTCGTGGCTGGCGGTGACGATGTGCAGCCGGCCGCCGAAGGTCCCGCTGGACACGGCGTGCACCGGCTCGGTGTGCCCGCTGGACGCCGGACCCTGCGCGAGGCCCGTCGTCGCCCAACGGGGCTTCCACGGGCGGGAGCGGGCGAACCGCTCGGACAGCACCGGCTGCCGGGACCGGGCCGCGTCGATGGCGAGTACGTCGCTCCGCTCCTGCGGCGACACCCGGCGGTGGATGCTGACGGAGGCCCGGTAGATGCCGGCCGCGCGGCGCGCGGCGGAACCGCGTGCCTGGCCGAGGACCCGGACCAGGGCGTCGGGACGTGCGTGGATCAGGTAGTCGGTGTCCTGGAGGAGCGGGTCGAGGGCCCCTCCGGCCGCCGCGTGCGCGGCGAGATGCTCCTTGATGTAGCCGTGTGCGGTGCCCCACTCGCGCTCGCCGGTCCACGGATCGACCGTGACGTCCGCCGTCAGCGCCCCGGCGATGCTTTGGTGGGCCTCCGCGTCACGGCCGGGGCTCCGGAGCGCCGAGGCCAGCGACTCGTGGAAGAGGCGGTAGGCGGAGCCGTACGAGGTGGACTCCTCGATGATGTAGGAGCCGGCCGTCTCCAGCAGCCACTGGACGTCCTCGTCGCTGCAGCTCTTGCCCGACAGCGCCGCGGCGACGGGTGCCCACACCGTGGACCAGGGCAGCCCCCGCCCCTGGGCGTAGGCCAGCGGGCGCAGCAGTCTGCGGACGAGCCGGGCCGAGTCGCCGAAGGAGTCCAGATAGGCGTCGAAGGCGTCGACGGCGTCCCGGGGCAGCAGCTCCTCCCACCCCGGCCGCGTCACGTCGATGTCCAGCCGGCCGTCGACCACGGCCCGCGCGGTCATCCGGGCCACGAGGAAGCAGTTCCCCGCCCGGGCGGCGATCCCGCGGGCCACGAGCGAGGCCCAGGCGACACGGGCCGGATCCGGTTCCGCCCCTGGTGCCGGGGGCGGTCCTGAGCCGTCGGTGTCGGCCGGACCTCCGCCGAGGATGAGGTCCGACGCGTACTCGATCATGTCCGAGGGCTCGTTCCACCGCTCGACGTCGAGATCGAGGACGTCGACCGCGCGGCCCAGGTGGGGCACGACCGGCCGCCGAGTGCCGATCAGCAGCCGCACGGCGGGCAGCGTGGACAGCGGCAGGCACAGCTCACGGGCGACCCGCTTGGCCTCGGTCGCGTCGCCGGCCGGGCCGGCCTCGTCGAGGGCGTCGATGACCACCGTCAGGGGGCGCTGCCGCTCGCTGACCCCCTGGAGGAGCTCGTCGAGCGAGGCGGTCGGCAGTCCCAGCGCCGCCGCCATCCGGGCGGTGAGCTCCTCGCAGGTGCGGCGCCGGGCGTGCAGGGCGAGGACCTCGGGGTTGCCGGGCGGGAGGGTGTCGTCCGCCGCGACGGTCGTGCTCCGTTCGTCGGGATCGGACAGCCGCAACACCCTGCCGAGGACGGCGGACTTGCCCGAACCGGGATCCCCGGTGACCACCTTCGCCCGGCGGTCGTGGGTGTCGGCCGCCAGCCAGGCGGCGATGGAGGCCAGCGCGGCCCTGCGGCCCCGGAAGAAGTCCCCCGCCTCCGCGGCGTGCCCGACTCCCCGTCCGCGCGGGTCGAAGTGACCGCGGCTCTCCTGCCGCAGTCGGGCCATCGTCCGGACGTCCAGGTCGTTGGCGGGAAGGCCGGGGAGGAAGGCCGGATTGGGGAAGAAGGGCGCGTGCCCGTCGCTGTCCACGGTGGTGTACCGGGCGTGCTGGGCGGGGTGGTGCTCGGCGAAGTAGCCGTTGATGCCGCGGGTCACGTCCCGGACGCTCACGAACTCCTGCCGCGCGCCGGCCTTGGGGTGGGCGAGGACATGGGTGAGGGCGCTGACGAAGGCGTTCTCCGTCGCGCGCTCCTTGCCGCGCGCGGCGGCCATCAGCCAGCGCCCGGCCGGCTCCGGGGACCTCGTACGGGCCAGGGAGGCGGCGAGCGAGGTGATGTCGGCGGTGCCCGCCCCGGCGAAACAGGTGTCGAGGACGATGAGGAGATGACCGACCGCGCTGCGGATGAGGGGCCTGCCGAAGTCCTCGCTGGCCAGGGCCGTCCCGTCCCACAGGCCGCGTTCGGTGTCGGAGAAGAGCAGGTAGTGGCGGTCGACGCTGTGGACGCCGTGACCCGCGAAGTAGAGGAGCACCACATCACGCGGACCGAGCTCGGCGGCGGTGGTCCACCGGTCGATCCCGCGCCGGACCTCGTCCGCCGTGGGATCGGTGGAGAGTGCGGGCAGCACCGTCTCGTAGCCCATGGGACGGAAGAGTCCCCGGACCTTCTCGACGTCGGCGGTGACGCCGGTGAGGTCGCTGATGGTCTCGTCCTGGTAGTGGCGCACTCCGACCGTGAGCAGGAACCGGCGCCCGGCGTCCTCTGCCCCCACCCCAGCCGTCATGGCGTATGCCATGTCCAGTCACCCCCCGGGACTCGACGTGGAGGGGGGATACCGCCAGGGGGCATGTGCTCAAACCCCAAATACCCCTGAGATAACGGGAGTTCGGCGAAGCTACACCCACCCCCGCCCCGTTGTCACCGCAGCGGCAGCCCGATCGCCGCACCCGTCTTCGGCGCGGAGAGGTAGCGCGTCAGGTCGTGCATCCGGGTGCCGTTGGTGATCCGTTCGTCCCGCACGCCATCGCCGAAGCGGGTCGCCAGCTCGTTGACGACCGCCACGATGTCGCCCGGATCCGCGACGTTCGTCCACCGCCGGACCGGCCCGGGCCAGCCCCCGACACCGTCCACGGGACCGGGCAGGAGACGGTCGAAGACGATCCCCTGGAGCCCCAGCGGCGAGCCCAGGGTGACGAAGTCGGTCACCGGCCACTCGGGGTGCGCGCAGAGCGCCTCGTAGGCCACGACCGATCCCAGCGAGTGCGCCACCAGCACCCTCGTGTCGTCCCCGATCTCGTCGGCGACCCGCGCCTGGGCCGCGAGGCGGAGCTCCGGCTCCGTGAGGTATCGGCGGACCTGCTTGAGCGTGAAGATCAGCGAGCGGTCCGAGACCTTGCCGAAGAACCGTGACCCGGCCAGGGCGTCCAGTGCCGACCGTACGAGCTCGAAGCGCAGCATCTGGGCCACACCGAACCCCAACAGGCCCCGGGTGCCCTCCTGTTCGGGAGGGAGTACTGCCGGGTCGACGAGGGCCGCCTGCTCCCACCAGGCCATGAGGAGCTCCATTTCGAGCCCGTCCTCGACATCGGTCTCGTCCCACGGCGGCAGGTCGGCCGACCGGGTGCCCTTCTCGAAGTACAGATCCCCGTAGAAGGCGCAGGCGATGTCCTCGGCGGCCGGTGTCGGCCCGTCGGCCAGCCGTACGCCGTCCCGCAGGGCGGGTGCCACCTCACGATGCATCTGGGCCGGCCCGAGGAACTGCTGCCCGATCCCGTGCACCACCACGACCTTCGCCATGCCGCTCCCCCCTGAGGATCATGCCGCTTCCCACGGTACGGCCGAGAAGGCGAAAACGCAGGAGGGGAGGCGCAGTTGGCGTCCACGCGCACACGGAACGCCCGGAGCGCGGAGTCCGGTGTGTCACGGTCGGGCCGCCAGGGGCTCAGGGAATGAGGACGACCTTGCCGCGGATCTGCCCGCCTTCGCTGAGGCGATGGACGTCCGCGAGGTCTTCCAGGGGACGTGACGCGCTGATGTCGATGCCGAGCGCGGCCGCGTCGACGAGTTCCACGAGGGCCGCGAGCTGTGCGGCATCGTTCCGGGCGACCATGTGCATCGCGCTCACGCCGGTGTCGGCAGCCGGTTCGATCGGGGTGGCGATCGAGATGATCCTCCCGCCGCGCCGCACCAGAGGCACCAGAGCCGCGGCGTCCGACGGGCTCAGCGGGACCAGATTGAGCAGGGTGTCCACCGGACCGTCGAGCGCGGCGCCCACCGGCCCGGCGGTGTAGTCGATCACGTGGTCCGCCCCCTGCCCCAGGACCGCCGTGGTGCTCCGCGGACCGGCCGTGGCGATCACCTCTGCTCCGGCGTGCTTGGCCAGTTGCGTCACGAAGCCTCCGACGCCACCCCCCGCACCGTTGACCAGTACCCGCTGACCAGCGGTGACCTTCCCGTGCTCGAAGACTGCCTGCCAGGCCGTCAGGCCGGCGACGGGAAGAGCCGCAGCGGTCGCGAGAGGGACGGACGTCGGCGCCGCGACCAGCACGTCGGCGGGCGTCCGGACGTACTCGGCAGCCGCGCCCCCGCCGTCGAGCCGCCCGATGACCCGGTCGCCGACGGCGAAGCCCTCCGCCCCCGCACCGATCTCGACCACGGTCCCGGCGACGTCCCAGCCGAGCGTGTAGGGCAGGCCCAGGGGAAAGAACGCCCGCAGCAGCCCGGCGCGCAGAGCGGCCTCGGTCGGATTGAACGAGGTCGCCGCGACACGGACGAGCACCTCACCGTGGGCGGGGCGCGGACGGGGAACAGCGTCGGAACGGATCACGGAGGAATCGCCGTACTCATGGATGCGCGCGGTCTTCATCATCGTCATACCGCGAACCTATGACCGCCCACGGAGACAATCCATGCGTCAGACGGCCCCGTTCATACGCGAGCGTCTCGTGCCCGTAGTCTCGGCGCATGGATGTGCTCAGCGACGTGCTCGCGGTGACCCGGACCGGTCGGCCCCGGTCGGCGCATGTGCGGTGGCACGCCCCGTGGGGTCAGGAGTTCGCCTCCGTCCCCGGGTCGGCCGGCTTCCAGGTGATCCTGCGGGGTTCCTGCTGGCTGCGGTCCCCGGACGCGGAGAGCATCCGACTGGGCGTGGGTGACGTGGTGTTTCTGCCCCACGGCCGCGGGCACACCCTGGCCGACAGCCCCGAAACCCCGGTGACGGCTCCGGCCTGCGGCCCCGACGACCACGAGCCGTACGCCGCCTACGCCTCGAGCAGTGTCGACCGGAGCGGCGACGGCGGTGCGGTCACCGTCGTGCTCTGCGGGGCCTACGAGCTCGACCCGTCCCGCACGCACCCGCTGCTGCTGACCCTCCCGGACCTGATCCACCTGCCGGCACACTCGGATCGCCGTCCCGAGTTGAGTTCGGCCGTGGCGCTGCTGGCCGCCGAGTTGGAGAACCCGCGCCTGGGCACGGACGCGGTCGTCCCCGCGCTCCTGGACACACTCCTGCTGTACATCCTGCGCATCTGGTTCAAGGAACAGCCGGCCGGAGAGAACACCACGGGATGGGCCGCCGCGCTGAACGACCCGCCCGTCACCGCCGCGCTCCACGCCATGCACCGAGACCCGGCGGCACCCTGGACCGTGGCGGAACTCGCCGCGGAAGCCGGGCTCTCCAGGGCACCCTTCGCCAAACGCTTCGCCCTGCTGATCGGCCAACCGCCCCTCGGCTACCTGACCTGGTGGCGCATGACCACGGCAGCGCGCCTGCTGCGGACCTCGGACGCACCGCTGCGATCCATCGCCGCCCAGGTGGGCTACACCTCCGAGTTCGCCTTCGCCCACGCGTTCAAACGCACGCACGGGACCCCACCCGGCGCCTACCGGCGGAAGAGCTGATCCGGAGCGGCGGGCCCGGGCTCCCCGCCAAGACGCGTCCTAGCTCTCACGTCCCGTCGTCGAGGCGAAGCCCAGCCAGGTGTGGCGGTTGCCCCACCAGCACCAGCCGACCTTCGGGGCGTCGCGCCGCTCGCGGCCGTCCCTTCCCGTGCCGTTGCTGATCCAGATCGCCGGGGTACGAGCGTCCATGGCGCCGTTCGCCTTGCGCAGCCGGGAGCCGATCGTCATGAAGCAGAGGTTGCGTTCGAGGGCGGCCGGCTGCTGGAGCACCCAGTGGATGCCCTCGGTGAGCACGAGCGGGGTGCGCTTCTCCTCGGTGAGCGCGGGCAGCGCCTCGTCCGGGCTCCAGTTCGACATGCGGTCACCGCGGTCGACGCCGGTGACCAGGTAGAACGGTGCGTCGGGGAGCTCGATGCCGGACGGGGCGAAGTCGTCGACGTCGGGCATGTCGACCACGACGAAGCCGGGCTTGTCGGCGCGCCGGAGGAGCGGGGCGAGCGCCGAGGCCGGAGCGCGGTCCGGGTGTACGGCGAGCAGGGCGCCGCCGTCGTCGCCTTCGGCCGCTTCGACCGCTTCGGCCGCTTCGGAGGCGAAGGTCCGCAGCGCGTCGGCGGAGACCCCGGCGATCTCGTGCACCCCCAGCTCGATCAGACGCTCGGCCTGCGCGGCGAGCGAAGGGAGCGGGGGCAGGGGCGCGGTGGGCGGCGTGACGGGCAAGGGACTCCTCGGTTTGGCGTACGGGGTACGCGGTGGGGAGAGGCGGACCTGAGGTCAACGGAGCGGCCTGCGGGAACGTTCCCCGCCCGCGGCGACTCCTCCCGTGCGCACCGGCCGTCACCGCCGTGCCCCGCCGATTCCTCCGGACCGCCGCCGGAGCTCACTCGATCGGGTCGGCCCGCCTCGCCGCCCCGCCGTCGCTCCAGCAGGCTGGAAACCGTGGTGACGACGGATCCGGGACGCGCCCCGAGGGGACCGGGATGAGCCCAGCGCCGCCCGTGGACCCGGCGGTCTTCGACGGTGCCGTCGCCGCCGTCGCGCTGCTCGCGGGCCCCGAGGGCCGGCTCCTCTACACCAACGCCGCCTTCACGAGGATGTTCGGCGCCCGGCAGGTGGGGCTGCCCGCCCGGGAGGCGTTCGCGGACCCCGACGGCTGGCGGTTCCTGTCCGTCCTGGACGAGGTGCGGGCGACGGGGCGGGCCCGCCAGGTCACCGGCGCGCGCGAGCCCGACCCGGACGCGCCCGCGCAGTCGCGGTACTTCGTGTACTCGTGCAGCCCCGTGACCACCCAGGAGGGCGACGGGATCCTCGTGGTGGCGATGGACACCACCACCGAGACCTTCGCCCTCCAGCGGTACCGGGCCCTGGTCTCGGCCGTGTCGGTGATGATCTGGGTCGTGCACGCCGACGGGGCCATGGAGGAGATCGTCCCCGGCTGGGAGCGGCTGACCGGCGCCCCCTGGCATCCGCGCGCCGACACGGGCTGGTACGCGCACGTCCACCCCCGCGACCGCGACAGGCTCGGCGCGTGCTGGCGCGACGCCGCGACGCGCGGGGCCGGCGGCGTCTTCCAGTGCACCTTCCGCGTGCGCGCCGCCGACGGCTCGTACCGCCATCTGTCCACGCGCGGCGTCCCCGTCCTGCGGGAGGGCCGGGTCGCCGAGTGGATCGCCGCCACCGTCGACATCGAGGACACCTGGCGCGCCCAGCTGCGCGAGCGGCTCCTCGCCCGGGTCGCCACCGTCACGGGGCAGAGCCTGGGGGAGGCCTTCGGCGAGGTGGTGAAGATCGTCGTGCCCGAACTGACCGACGCCTGCCTCATCCTGCTGCTCTCCCACGAGGAGTGGCCGCTGCCCGAGCACGCCCCCGTCACCGCCCGCCGGGTCGCCTCCGCCACCCGTCCCGGACTGCCGGCGCCGCCGGCCCTGCTCGGGCAGAGCGTCACGGTCACCCGTAAGGTCCGCGAGGTCCTGGAGTCCCGTGTCCCCCGCACCTTCGGCATCCCCGTCGGCGGTCCCGTACCGGCCGAGCTCCTGCCGGCCGTCACGGAACGGTGGCTCGCCGCCTCGGGGGCCACCAGCGTCACCCTCATCCCGCTGGTCGTCGACGACATCGTCCTCGGCTACGCGGCCACCAGCACCAACGGCGACACGCCGACCCTCGGCCCGACCGAGACCGAGCTGCTGCGCGAGGTCCTCCACCACGCCCAGCAGCCGATCCGCAAGGCACTCGACCTCCAGAGCGCCCGGCGGACCGCGCTCGCCCTCCAGCGCGCCCAGCTCACCCGGCCGCCCACCGTCGGCGGGGCGAGCCTGGCGGCCTCCTACCAGCCCGCCAGCTCCGCCAACGAGATCGGCGGGGACTGGTACGACGCCTTCCTCCTGCCCGACGGCACGCTCGTCCTCGACGTGGGCGACGTCGTGGGCCATGACCTAGCCGCCGCCACCGCGATGACCCAGATGCGCAACATGCTCCGCGCCCTGGCCTACAGCCGCGGGCCCGGCGCCACCCCGGCGGACGTGCTCGCCCGGTTCGACGAGGCGGCCGAGGGCCTGGGCGCGGCGTCCTTCGCGACGGCCGTCCACACCCAGCTACGGCGACTGCCCGACCTCCGGTGGCACGTGAGCTGGTCCAACGCCGGTCACCCGCCGCCCCTGCTGATCCCGGCCCACGGCGGCCCGCTCTTCCTCGACGGTACGCAGGAGGACCTGCCGCTCTGTGTCGACCTCAGCGTCCCGCGCAGCACCCACACCCGCGTCCTCGGTGCGGGGGACACCCTCCTGCTCTACACGGACGGCCTGGTCGAGACCCCCACCGCCCCGTTCGCCGACGGCCAGCGGCGACTCGCCCGCGCGGCGGCCCGCCACCGACGGGCGGCGCTGCCCGAGCTGCTGCACGGACTCCAGAGCCTCTCCGACCACCGCGACGACACCGCGATGATCGCCTTCCGCGCCGATTCACCCGAGTCGCCGTAAGGTCACATTCCGCAGATACTGCCCGAAGCGGTCAAGATCGTCCCTCGGGGCGGAGGGCGGTAGAGGAGAAGGGGGCGCTCACCGAGGAGGAGTTCCGGAAGGCGAAGGCGAAGCTCCTGGCCTGACGGCGACCGGCGCGGACCGAGAGGGGCAGGAGACGGCATGGAGTGGAAGCTGCGGTTCGAGCGGCTGCGCGCGGGCGCCGAGCTACGCTTCCCCGTCCTGGCCGAACTCACGAGCCGGCTGCTGTCCGGCAACCTCCTGGACGCGGGGACCAGGCTCGCCGCACAGGCCTTCCTGGCCGCCGTCCCCCTCCTCTTCGCCTTCGCGGCCTTCGCCCCGCTCGGCGTCCGTGACCAGCTGAGCGACTCCCTCGGAGCCATGTTCGGCCTGAGCGGGGAGTCCGAGAAACAGCTCAAGCAGGTCCTGTACCCCACGTCCGACGAGGAGGTTCGTGAGACGACCGGCGCGGTCGGCGTGATGGTCGCCCTGGTGTCGGCGACAAGCTTCAGCCGGGCCATGTCCCGGGTGTGCGAGCGGGCGTGGCGGCTGCCCAAGGCCAAGACCCGGATCGCGGCCTGGCGCTGGGTGGTGTGGCTCCTCGTCCTGGTCCTCGTGGTCGTGTTCCAGGCCCCGATCAGGAACGGCTTCGGCCTCGGCGCCGTCGTGGGCGTCGTCCTCACCTTCCTGCTGGCCACCGGTGTCTGGCTGTGGACCCAGCACCTGCTCCTGGCCAAGCGCGTCGCCTGGCTGGCCCTGCTGCCCGGGGCGCTGCTCGCCGGCACCGCCACCACCGCGCTCGGCCTCACGGCCCGGATCTACGTGCCCGGCGCGGTCGACCGGGCCGTGGCCTCGTACGGCGCCTTCGGTCTCGTCCTCGTCATGCTGTCGTGGCTGATCGTCGTCTGCGGCGCGGTCACCTTCGCGGTCACCATCGGAGCCGTACTCGCGGAAGAACCGCCGCTGAACCGGTACGTGATGCGGGACGGTGGCGGCGAGCCGCCTCCCGACGAGGAGGACGGAGACGCCGACCGGCAACCGCCGGAGGGGCCGCTCGCGCCGTGAGGGCCGCGGGCGGCGGTGTCCAGGCCGAGACCGTCCAGCCGGCCGAGACCGTCCACACGGTCGCGGCCGGCTGACCCGGAGTCATCCCGCCGGTGCGACATCCGCCCACAAGGCGGTCGCGTCGGGCGAGAGCGGTGCGACCGCTCCGCCCGGCGCCTGCGCATCCGCGTCCCACCACACGCCCTGGCCGGGTGCGAGGACGGGTCCGTCCGTGCCCGCCTGCCAGTGCCCGCCCAGGACGTGGAGGACTCCGGCGTGCCCGGAGGGCGGTACGACCCGGCCGGTGACCCGCTCCACCCGCGCCGTCGCGCGTCCGCGCCGGACCATGATGTTCAGCACCCGGCAGGCGCCGCCCGGCAGTTCGGCGGCGAGGGCGAGATCGCCGGAGAACGCGAACGGTTCGCCCGCGCGCTCCAGGAGCCGGTCGAACACCCCCGGGCAGCTGAGCCGCACACCGTCGCCCGCCAGCAGGGTGAGCGTCCGGTCGACGCCGGGGAACGCCGAGAACGGCCCGTCCCGGTCGATGTCGGCGATGCTCGCGCGCCACACGAAATCCTCGTCGCCCGCGGGCCGCGAGGCGATCTGCCGGGTCGCGCCCCCGTCGTTGCGCCACCGGCCCGCCGTCAGCGTCTCGACATCGAAGTGGTGCATGGGAGGGCTCCTGACCTGCGTCCTGTGCGAGGTGTGGATCATACGGGGAGGTCGCCGGAAGAGTCGTGACGGTGAGAGTGGTTGACGGATGGTCTGGACCAACTTACGGTCTGCTGGAGCGCGCGCCATGCCTAGGACCACCCCCCACGTCCCAAGGAGCACGCATGCCAGGCCCTCGGATCCCCCGTGTCCTCGGAGCGGGACTCGTCACCCTCCTCGCAGCCGCCGCCCTCGCCGCTCCCGGCGCCGCAGCCGCCGACAACGCGCTGTCCGCCCGCACCACCGTCTCCGCGCCCGCACCGGCGACCGCCGCCGCGGACACCTGCGCCCTCAAGCCGAAACCCGCCGGGAAGGTGCTCCAGGGGTACTGGGAGAACTGGGACGGCGCGGCCAACGGCGTCCACCCGCCCTTCGGCTGGGCACCCATCGACGACCCGCGCTTCGCGGCCCACGGCTACAACGTCATCAACGCCGCCTTCCCCGTGATCCGTTCGGACGGCACGGTGCTGTGGGAGGACGGCATGGACAGCACCGTCCGCGTAGCCACCCCGGCGGAGATGTGCCGCGCCAAGGCGGCGGGCGCGACCGTCCTGATGTCGATCGGCGGCGCCGCCGCCGGGATCGACCTGAGCTCGCGCGCCGTCGCCGACCGCTTCGTCGCGACGATCGTGCCCATCCTGCAGAAGTACAACTTCGACGGGATCGACATCGACATCGAGACCGGCCTGGTCGGCAGCGGCGCCATCGGAACCCTCTCCGCCTCACAGGCCAACCTCGTGCACATCATCGACGGAGTCCTCGCCCGCATGCCCGCCGGCTTCGGACTGACCATGGCGCCGGAGACCGCGTACGTCACCGGCGGCAGCGTGGCCTACGGGTCGATCTGGGGCGCCTACCTGCCGATCGTCAAGAAGTACGCCGACAACGGGCGCCTGTGGTGGCTCAACATGCAGTACTACAACGGCAGCATGTACGGGTGCTCGGGCGACTCCTACGCCGCCGGAACCGTCGCCGGGTTCGTCGCCCAGACCGACTGCCTGAACCGGGGCCTCGTGATCCAGGGCACGACCATCCGCGTGCCCTACGACAAGCAGGTCCCCGGCCTCCCCGCGCAGCCCGGCGCGGGCGGCGGCCACATGGCACCGTCGACCGTGGCCCAGGCGTGGAACCACTACCGCGGGGCGCTCAAGGGTCTGATGACCTGGTCGGCGAACTGGGACGGGTCGAAGAACTGGACCTTCGGGAACAACGTCAAGTCCCTCCAGGGCCGCTAGCGGCGAGCCCGCCCCGGGCCGACCCGACCCCGCCGGGGCCGGGTCGGCCCGGGGCGTCCCGGGTGACGCCTGCACGGTTTCCGCAGGTCGTGCCCCTTTCGCGAGGGCCCGTGGGGATACGGTCGGCGCCATGGAAGGTGAACGTCAGACCTGGCTCCGGTGTCTCCTCGCCGGAGCCGTGTTCGTCGTGTGCATGGCCGGCACCACACTGCCGACGCCGCTCTACCCCCTCTACCAGGAGAAGTTCGGCTTCTCCGAACTGACCGTGACCGTCGTCTACGCCGTGTACGCCTTCGGGGTCATCGGCGTCCTGCTCCTCGCGGGCAACGCCTCGGACACGATCGGCAGACGTCCGACGCTGCTCTGGGGCCTGGGCTTCTCGGCGGCGAGCGCGATCTGCTTCCTCGGCGCGGACACCGTGGGCTGGCTGTACGCGGGCCGGCTGCTGTCCGGCCTGTCGGCAGGCCTGTTCACCGGCGCCGCCACCGCGTACGTCATGGAGCTCGCCCCGCGCGGCGGCGCGTCCCGGGCGACGTTCGTGGCGACCGCCGCCAACATGGGAGGACTGGGCTGCGGCCCGCTGCTGGCCGGCCTCCTCGCGGAGTACGCCCCCGATCCACTGGTCCTGCCCTTCGCCGTCCACCTCGCCCTCGTGGTCCTCAGCGCCGGCGTCCTCCTGTGGCTCCCCGAGACCGTACGGGAACGCCGGCCCCTGACCGCCGTGCGGCCCCAGCGGCCCGCCCTCCCCGCACAGGTGAGAGCCGTGTTCGTGCCGGCGGCGATCGCCTCCTTCGTGGGCTTCGCCCTCTTCGGCGTGTTCACCTCCGTCAGCCCCGCCTTCCTCGCCCGCTTCCTGCACGTGGAGAACCATGCCGTGAGCGGCCTGGTCGTGGCCCTGGCCTTCTTCGCCTCGACCGCCGGACAGCTCGCCGTCGGCCGCGTCGGGGTGGCGCGCTCCCTGCCCCTGGGCTGCGCCGTGCTCTTCGCCGGCCTCGCCCTCCTCGCGGTGGCCCTTTATACGGACCTCCTCGTCTTCGTCGTCCTCTCGGCCGTGGTCGGCGGGGCGGGACAGGGCCTCGCCTTCCGCGCGGCGCTGTCCTCCGTCGCCGCCGCGGCGCCGGCGGACCAGCGCGCGGCGGTGATCTCGACGCTGTTCGTGGTCGCGTACACGGGCATCTCGATCCCGGTGATCGGCGTGGGACTCCTCGCCGACCCGCTCGGACTCGACCGGGCGGGTCTGGTCTTCATCGCCTGCATGCTGCTGCTCGTCGCGTCCGCCGCCGCCTACCTGATCCGCCGGCCGGTACGGGCGGAGCATCCCTGACCGCTCGCGGTCACCCGGGTGTCGTCGCCAGGCCCAGGCCGGCCGCCAGGCGGGAGCGGTGCCAGGCCGGCGGGCCGAAGAGCCGGGACGAGCCGTGCGCGCGCTTGAAGTAGCGGTGGGCGTCGTGCTCCCAGGTGATGCCGATGCCGCCGTGCAGCTGGATCATCTCGCCAGCCACGACCGAGAACGCCTCCGAGCAGGCGGACTTGGCGGCGGCCGCGCAGCGGGTCGCCTCCGCCGAGCCCACCCCGTCGGCCGCCGCGAACGAGGCCCCCAGCGCGACCGAACGCGCCGACTCCACCAGGACGTACGCGTCCGCGAGCCGGTGCTTGACGGCCTGGAACGAACCGATGGGCCGCCCGAACTGCACGCGCTCCCCGGCGTAGGCGACGGTCAGTTCGAGGCAGCGCGCGGCTGCGCCGACCTGCTCGGCGGCGAGCGCTGTACAGGCCAGGTCGAGGACCTGCCGCAGCACCCGCTCGCCGTCGCCCTCGACCCCGACCAGCCGGGCCTCCGCCCCGGCGAGGGTCAGCCGCGCCTGTCCCCGGGTCGCGTCCATCGTCACCGCCGGCTTCCGGTCCACGCCCGCACCGTCCCCGGACACCTCGAAGAGCGAGACCCCCGCTTCGGTCCGGGCGGCCACGAGCAGCAGGTCCGCGGCGGCGCCGTCGAGGACGTGCTCCTTGACCCCGGTGATCCGCCAGCCACCACCGGGCCCGCGGGAGGCCTCGGCCCGTACGGCCGCCGGGTCCCAGGAGCCGCCCTCCGCCCAGGCCAGGGCCCCCACCACGGAGCCCGAGGCCAGGCCCGGCAGCAGCTCCGCGCACACCGCCGCGTCGCCCGAGGCGAGCAGCGCCCGCACCGCCAGCACGGCGGAGCCGAGGAACGGCACGGGGCTCAGCTCCCGCCCCAGCTCTTCCATCACCACATGGACCTCAAGGGCCCCGCAGCCCGCGCCGCCGTACTCCTCCGGCACGGCCAGCCCCGCGACCCCGATCTGCTCGGTCAGCGGACGCCAGGCCGCTTCCCCCGCATGGCGTCCGAGGAGTGACCGTACGGCGGACCGCAGTTCCTCGTGCTCCTCCGTCAGTCGCATGCGCACTGTTCCTTTCCCACTGGGTTCGACGTGAAGGGGGGCTCGCCGCCGGCGAGCCGGCTGCGTCAGGGAGCGAGCACGCGGGCGCGGCAGGCGGCGGGGGTGCCCCAGGCCTCGCGCAGGGGGCGTGCCTTGCGGATCCACAGGGACAGGTCCAGCTCGTCCGTGTAGCCGACGGCGCCGTGCAGTTGCAGGGCCGCGCGGGCCGCGGCGTAGGCGGAGTCGCCCGCCGCGACCTTCGCCGCGGCGATCTCGCGCCCGGCTTCCCGGCCGTCGGGGCCGGCCAGGGCCAGCGCCGCCGAGTGCAGCAGCGGCTGGGCGAACTCCAGGGCGAGGAGCGTGTCGGCCAGACGGTGCTTCACCGCCTGGAACGAGCCGATGGCGACGCCGAACTGGGTGCGCTGCTTGACGTACGCCACGGTCCGGTCGAGCAGTGCGCGGCCGAGGCCCAGGGCCTGGGCGGCGGTGACCAGCGCGGCCACGTCGGCGGCGTGTCCGGCGGCGGCTTCCACCTCCGGGCCCCTTGCCAGGACCGTTCCGCCGAGGGGCCGGGCCAGCCGGCGCGCGGGGTCGGCGGACGGCTGGACGGGACCGGCGTCCTCGGTCAGGAGCACGGTGTCGCCCGCCACGACGAGGACGGCGTCGGTCGCGTCCGGGTCCAGGGCGTACGGGCTCCCGGCGGCCGGCACGCACAGCGAGACGACCGCCTTGCCGGCGGCGATCCGCGGCAGCCACGCGGCCGCCGCGTCCTGGTCGCCGAGGCGGTCGAGCAGCGCGGCGGCGGCGACCGTCTCGACGAGCGGGCCGGGGACGGCATGGCGGCCCAGCTCGGTGAAGGCCACGGCCAGTTCGACCGGCAGGGGGCCCAGACCTTCGTACGGCTCCGGCACGGCGAGGGCGAAGACCCCCGCCTCCGCGAGCCGGGACCAGAGGGCGCGGCCCGGCGCGGTGTCGCCGCTGGCCCAGGCCCGTACGGCTCCGGGGGTGTCGGACGCCGTGAGCATGGCGTCCAGCGAGCGGGCGAACTCCCGCTGCTCGTCGTCGAGGAGGAACCGCATCACCGGCGTCCCTTCGGCAGGCCGAGCAGCCGCTCGGCGATGATGTCGCGCTGGATCTCGTTGGTGCCCGCGTAGATCGGCCCGGCGAGGGAGAAGGTGTGGCCCTCGGCCCAACTGCCGTGGGCGGGCGCCTCCGTGGCCTCGTCCGACAGCTCGCCGTACGGGCCGAGGACGTCGAGTGCGGTCTCGTGGAGCGCGATGTCGAGCTCCGACCAGAAGACCTTGTTGAGGCTGGACTCGGCGCCGATCGACTCCCCGGCGGCGATGCGCGAGGCGTTGGAGTAGGTGAACAGCCGGTACGCCCGGGCCGCGATCACCGCGTCGGCGACCCGGTCCCGCAGCGCGGTGTCGGACGGGTCGGCGCCGTCCCGCCACAGCCCGGTCAGCCGCTCGGCGGCGGCCGTGAACCGGCCCGGACTGCGCAGGGTGAGACCGCGTTCGTTGCCCGCCGTGCTCATGGCGACCCGCCAGCCCTGGCCGGGTGCGCCGATCACGTCCTCGTCGGGGACGAAGACCTCGTCGAGGAAGAGCTCGGCGAAGGCGGGCTTGCCGTCGAGCCGCCCGATGGGCCGCACGGTCACGCCGGGCGCGTCCAGCGGGAACATCAGGTAGGTCAGGCCCTGGTGCGGCCTGGCGGCCTCCGGGTCGCTGCGGAAGAGGCCGAAGGCCCGGTCGGCGAAGGCCGCCCGCGACGACCAGGTCTTCTGGCCGCTCAGGAGCCAGCCGCCCGCCGTCCGCACGGCGGTGGAGCGCAGACTCGCGAGGTCCGAGCCGGACTCCGGTTCGGACCAGGCCTGGGCCCAGATGACCTCGCCGGAGGCCATGGAGGGGAGGACGCGGGCGCGCTGCTCGTCGGTGCCGTGCTCGAAGAGGGTGGGGGCGAGGAGGTTGATGCCGTTCTGGCTGACCCGGCCGGGCGCGCCGGCCGCGTAGTACTCCTCCTCGAAGATCAGCCACCGGAGGATCGAGGCGCCCCTGCCGCCGTACTCCTCGGGCCAGGAGACCACCGACCAGCGGTCCGCGAAGAGGGTCCGCTCCCACTCCCGGTGCGCCGCGAAGCCCTCCTCCGTCTCCAGGGAGGGCAGCGGGACGGCGGGCACGTGGGCGGTGAGCCAGGCGCGGGCCTCGGCCCGGAAGGCGTCCTCCGCCGCTGTGAAGTCGAGGTCCATCAGGCTCCCGTCGCCTTCATTGCCCGGATGTCCATGCCGCCCAGGGCGTCGGGGGCGGTCTCGGCGTTGTGCGCGTGCGCGAGGTGGTGCAGCCCGAACACCGAGTCCATGCCGGTGTGCATGCCCTGGAGGTCCTCGGCCTGGTTGACCGCGCGCTTGGTCAGGGCGAGGCCCATGCGCGGCATCTCGGCGATCCTGCCCGCCAGCTCCATGGTCCGGTCGGTCAGTTCCTCGCGGGGGACGACGCGGTTGACCATGCCGACCTCGTAGGCGCGGCGGGCGCTCATGCGGTCGCCGGTGTAGAGGAACTCCTTCGCGATGCGCGGGGGCATCACCCACGGGTGGGCGAAGTACTCGACGCCGGGGATGCCCATGCGGACGACCGGGTCGGCGAAGAAGGCGTCCTCGGAGGCGACGATCAGGTCGCACACCCAGGCGAGCATCAGGCCGCCCGCGACGCAGGCGCCCTGCACGGACGCGACCATGGGCTTGGGCAGTTCGCGCCAGCGCCGGCACATGCCCAGATAGACCTCGGACTCCCGGGCGAAGCGGCTCTCCGCGCCCTCCTTGTCCGAGTGGTCCCACCAGAGCCCGGCCCTGCGCTCGAACGGCAGGTGCGCGTCCCGCGCCGGGGTGCCGATGTCGTGGCCCGCGGAGAAGTGCTTCCCCGCCCCTGCGAGGACGACGACCTTGACCTCGCTGTCGTCGGCCGCGCGGTAGAAGGCCCGGTCCAGGGCGTAGGTCATCGCGGAGTTCTGGGCGTTGCGGTAGTCGGGCCGGTCCATGGTGACGACGGCGACGGGGCCGAGGCGTTCGTACCGGACAGGCGACGTGGACGTCGATGTCGATGTCGATGTGGTGCGGGCAGCGGACATCCGCCCTCCTTCCCTAACAAGTGTTTGGTAGGTTAACGTACGGCCATGAGCAACGTCGAGGAGTTCCGCGCAGAGTTCCGCAGCTGGCTGCGCTCCCACCTCACCGGCGAGTTCGCCGCCCTGCGCGGCCGCGGAGGACCCGGCCGGGAGCACGAGGCCCACGCCGAACGTCTCGCCTGGGAGCGGCACATGGCCGCCGAGGGATGGACCTGTGTCGGCTGGCCGAAGGAGTACGGCGGACGGGGCGCGACCCTGGAACAGCAGGTCGCCTTCCACGAGGAGTACGCCCTCGCCGACGCCCCCGCCCGCGTCGGCCACATCGGCGAACAGCTCCTCGGGCCCACCCTCATCGCCTTCGGCACACCCGAGCAGCGCGAGCGCTTCCTCCCGCCGATCGTCGCCGTCGAGGAACTGTGGTGCCAGGGCTACAGCGAGCCGGACGCCGGGTCGGACCTGGCCAACGTCCGGACCCGCGCCGAGCGCATCGACGACGCATGGGTCGTCACCGGCCAGAAGATCTGGACGTCACAGGCGCACGAGTCGGACTGGTGCTTCGTCGTCGCCCGCACCGAGCCCAGCTCGACCCGCCATCAGGGCCTGTCCTACCTGCTCGTCCCGCTGCGCCGGCCCGGCGTCGACATCCGACCGATCGTCCAGCTCACCGGCACCTCGGAGTTCAACGAGGTCTTCTTCGACGGAGCCAGGACCGACGCGGCCAACGTCGTCGGTGCCCCGGGCGAGGGCTGGAAGGTGGCCATGGCCACCCTCGGCTTCGAGCGGGGCGTCTCCACCCTCGGCCAACAGGTCGGCTTCCGCCGCGAACTGGAAGCCGTCATCGCACTGGCCCGGCGCAACGGCGCGGCCACGGACCCGCTGATCCGCGACCGGATCGCCCGGGCCTGGATCGGTCTGGAGACCATCCGGTTCAACGCGCTGCGCATGCTCGGCGGCGTCGCGGCCGGGGCCCCGGGCCCCGAGGCCTCCATCGGCAAGATCTTCTGGGCCACCTGGCACCGCGAACTGGGCGAACTCGCCATGGACGTCTGCGGAGCCGACGGAATGCTCGCGGCCGGCGAACCGTACGACCTCACCGACTGGCAGCGGCTCTACCTCTTCTCCCGCTCCGACACCATCTACGCCGGCTCCAACGAGATCCAGCGGAACATCATCGCCGAGCGCGTCCTCGGCCTGCCCAAGGAGGTCCGCCCGTGACCCGTACACCACCCCCCTACGTCCCGGGGCACGGGCTGCTCGCCGGCCGGAGCGCCGTGGTCACCGCCGCCGCCGGCGCCGGTATCGGCGGCGCCACCGCCCGACGGCTCCTGGAGGAAGGCGCGCGGGTCGTCCTCTCGGACGCCCACGCCCGCAGACTGAAGGAGTCCGAGGCCGAACTGGCCGCGGAGTTCGGCGCCGACCGCGTCTCCGCACTGCCCTGCGACGTCACCGACGAGGCCCAGGTCGCCGCCCTCCTCGACTTCGCCGAGGAGCGTCACGGACGCCTCGACATCCTCGTCAACAACGCGGGCCTCGGTGGCACCGCCGATCTCGTCGACATGACCGACGCCCAGTGGGACAAGGTTCTCGACGTCACCCTCAACGGCACCTTCCGCTGCACCCGCGCCGCACTCCGCCGGCTGAAGGCCGCGGGCAGCGGCGGCGTCGTCGTCAACAACGCCTCGGTGGTCGGCTGGCGGGCCCAGAAGGGCCAGGCCCACTACGCCGCAGCCAAGGCCGGCGTCATGGCGCTCACCCGCTGCGCCGCCCTGGAGGCCGCCGAGTACGGGGTGCGGGTCAACGCCGTCTCCCCGAGCCTGGCCATGCATCCGCACCTGGCGAAGGTCACCACGCCCGAGCTGCTGGAGGAGCTGACCGCCCGCGAGGCCTTCGGGCGGTACGCCGAGCCGTGGGAGGTCGCCAACGTGATCGTGTTCCTCGCCAGCGGCTACTCCTCGTACCTGACCGGCGAGGTCGTCTCGGTCAGCAGTCAGCATCCGTGAGCCGAGCGTGACCGGCTGCGGGAGAGCGGAGAGACGGCCGTGGTGAGCGCGGCGCCCGAGCGGCGCCACGAACTCCTCGCCACCGCCGCCGAGGTGTTCGCCGCCCAGGGGTACAACGCCACCACCGTCCGCAGGATCGCCGACGCGGCGGGCATCCTCGCGGGCAGCCTCTACTACCACTTCGATTCCAAGGAGTCGATGCTCGACGAGATCCTCACCGGCTTCCTCGACGAGCTGTGGGGCAGGTACGACGCCGTGCTCGCCGCCGGGCTCGGGCCCCGGGAGACCATCGAGGCCCTCGTCACCGAGTCCTTCCGGGAGATCGACCGGCACCGCGCCGCCGTCGCCATCTACCAGAAGGAGTCCCGGCAGCTGCGGGAGCAGCCGCGCTTCGGCTATCTCGACGACTCGCAGCAGAGGTTCGAAAGAGCCTGGCTCCGGACCCTGGAGCGCGGAGTGGCCGCCGGGGTGTTCCGCGCCGACCTCGACGTCCGGCTCACCTACCGCTTCGTGCGCGACACCGTCTGGGTCGCCGCGTCCTGGTACCGGCCGGGCGGACAGCACAGCCCGGAGGAGATCGCCCGCCAGTACCTGTCCATGGTGCTGGAGGGCGTCGCCCTCCGTACAAGACACGAACGCCGTGACACGAACCCAGTGACACGAACCCCGTGACACGAACCCCGTGAGACAAGGAAAGAGGAGCGGCCATGGCCGAGGCATACATCATCGAAGCGGTGCGCACCCCCGTCGGCAGGCGCAACGGCGGGCTCGCCGCCGTCCACCCCGCCGACCTCGGCGCCCATGTGCTGAAGGCGCTGATGGAGCGCGCGGGCGCCGACCCCGCCGCCGTCGAGGACGTCGTCTTCGGCTGCCTCGACACCGTCGGTCCGCAGGCCGGCGACATCGCGCGCACCGCCTGGCTGGCCGCCGGCCTGCCCGAGGAGGTGCCCGGCGTGACCGTGGACCGGCAGTGCGGATCCTCCCAGCAGGCCCTGCACTTCGCCGCGCAGGGCGTCCTGTCGGGCACCCAGGACCTGGTCGTCGCGGGTGGCGTGCAGAACATGTCCCTCGTCCCCATAGCCTTCGCCAGCCGCCAGGCCGCCGCCCCGCTCGGACTCACCGACGGCCCGTACATCGGCTCCGAGGGCTGGCGGGCCCGCTACGGCGACCAGCCCGTCAACCAGTTCCACGGCGCCGAGCTCATCGCGACGAAGTGGGGCATCTCCCGCCGGGACATGGAGGAGTTCGCCCTGCGCTCGCACCAGCGGGCCGCCCGCGCCATCGACGAGGGCCGCTTCGACCGGGAGATCGTGGCGTACGGCGACGTGACCACCGACGAGGGCCCGCGCCGCGACACCACCCTGGAGAAGATGGCGGGCCTCAACCCCGTCGTGGAGGGCGGTCGGCTGACCGCCGCGGTCTCCTCGCAGGTCTCGGACGGGGCCTCGGCGATGCTGATCGCCTCGGAGCGGGCCGTACGGGAGCACGGCCTGACGCCGCGCGCCCGCATCCACCACCTGTCCGTGCGGGGTGAGGACCCGATCCGCATGCTGTCCGCCCCGATCCCGGCGACGGCGTACGCGCTGAAGAAGGCCGGGATGACGCTCGACGACATCGACCTCGTGGAGATCAACGAGGCCTTCGCCTCGGTCGTCCTCGCCTGGCTGAAGGAGACCGGGGCCGACCCGGAGAAGGTCAACGTCAACGGCGGGGCCATCGCCCTCGGCCACCCGCTCGGCGCGACCGGCACCAAGCTGACGACCACCCTGCTGCACGAGCTGGAGCGCACCGGCGGCCGCTACGGCCTGCAGACGATGTGCGAGGGCGGCGGCCAGGCCAACGTCACCATCATCGAGCGCCTCTGAGACGGCGCGGGCAACGGCGAAGGCCCGCCGGGGAGTTCACCTCCCCGGCGGGCCTCTTCATGCGCGTGGAGTCCGCCGCTCAGTCCACGCGGGGGAGTGAGAGCAGCGTGGCCCGCGCCTCGGCCATGACGCGCTCGACCAGCTCGGCGCAGGACGGCAGATCGTCGATGAGCCCCGCGACCTGCCCGGAGGCCATCACGCCGAGGTCGGTCCGGCCCTCCACCATGGACGCCTTCAGCAGCATCGGGGTGTTGGCCGCCAGCAGGATCTGGCTCCACGTCATGTCCTTGCCGTGCTTCATCGCCAGGCCGTCCCGGACCATCCGGGCCCAGCTCATGTCCGTCTCGCGGCGGAAGGAGGCGGCGTGCCGGACCGCCCGCAGCAGCGAGGCGGCCCGGCCCGAGCGTTCCAGCGCGTCGACGAGTTCGGTGCGCAGCATGCGGTGCGGCAGGCCGTCGACGGCGGTGGTGACGGTGACGTCCTGGACCGTGGCGGCCAGATAGCGGGCCTTCACCGCGTCCGGCACGGTCGAGTCGGAGGTGAGCAGGAAGCGGGTGCCCATGGCCACCCCGGCCGCGCCGTGCGCGAGGGCGGCGACCAGGCCGCGCCCGTCACGGAAGCCGCCGGCCGCGACGACGGGGATGTCCACGGCGTCCACGATCTGCGGCAGCAGGACGGTGGTGGCGACGCTCCCGGTGTGGCCACCGCCCTCGCCGCCCTGGACGAGCACCGCGTCGGCGCCCCAGGCGGCGACCTTCTCGGCGTGCCGCTTGGCCCCGATGGAGGGGATGACGACGACGCCCGCGTCCTTGAGCCGCGCGATGAGCTCGCGCGACGGGGCGAGCGCGAACGACGCGACCCGTACGCCCTCGTCGATGATGATCCCCACGCGCTCGGCCGCGTCCCCGGCGTCCGCGCGCAGGTTCACCCCGAAGGGCGCGTCCGTACGGGACTTGACCTCGCGCACCGCCGAGCGGAGCTGCTCGACGGTCATCGTCGCCGACGCGAGGATGCCGAGCGCGCCCGCGGCGGCGGTGGCCGAGACGAGACGGGGGCCGGCCACCCACCCCATGCCGGTCTGCACGAGGGGGTGGCGCACCCCGACCAGTTCGGTCAGGGGCGTGGGGATCGTGACGTCGCTCATGCGGGGACCTCGCGCTCCCGCAGCCCCTTCGGGTCGATCTCCTCGCGGATCAGCCGCAGTTCCTCCGCGGTGGGCTCCCGCGTGTACGGCACGTCGTCGGGGACGGTGAGCGCGAAGCCGGTGGCGGCCGTGACCTGTTCGACGGTGACGCCGGGGTGCAGCGACCGCAGCCGCATGCTGCGGTCCGGGGTGTCGAAGTCGAAGACCCCCAGGTCGCTGACGACTTCGGGGATGCGGTGGTAGCGGGTCGCGGAGGGGCCGGCCGCGGCGGCGCGGTCGTAGCCGACCCCGGAGACCATGTCCACCCGCTCGACGAAGACCCGGGACGAGTGCTTGGGGACCCAGTAACTCGTCGGATTATTGAGGGTGTTGACGGGTGCGCCACGTACGCCGAGCAGTTGGCGCTTGGGCAGCGCCCAGTCGCCGATGCAGCTGATGTTCTGGTTGCCGTACCGGTCGATCTGGCTTGCGCCCATCATCACGTGCCGCCGCCCGGTGGTGACGAGGGCCAGGTGCTGGCGGTACGGCAGCCAGCCCTCCACCACCCGGGGCGGGGCGCCGATCGCCGGCACGTCGCCGATGAGCAGCGCCTCGCCGTCGGTCAGGAGCAGGTCGGGGGAGAAGGTGAGCCGCGCGAGCCGCGCCCCGATCATCGGGACGGTGCCCATCGGGCTCGCCAGGATCTCGCCCGCGTCCCGCCAGGCCTCGGCGCACGCCACCACGCAGTACTCGGCGCGCGTCACCGTCGTCGCTTCCGTCGTGCCGCCGCCGCTCATGCTTCCTCCTCGTGGAAGGCCGCCACCGCGGCCTGGTACGCGTCCTCGTCACCGGACAGGAACCGCTCGGCGAAGGCCCGCCAGGCCTCCGGATCGCGCGCGGCGGCGACATAGGCGCGCTGGAACGTCTCGTCGCGGCCGTAGTCGGGGGAGCAGGACGTGAAGTGCGCGCCGTTCGGGGTCTCCACGACACCCTCGACGAACGCGCGCTTGACGAGCAGCGACTGCGGACCGGAGTCCTTGAGCAGCTCGGACGTCTCCACGATCCGCTCGCACGAGAGGTACGCGGCGTCCGCGGCCTCGCAGAAGAGGTCGTCGAAGTACGGGTCGGGGCCCAGGTACTGGCCGTTGCCGTGGGCGTCGGCGCGGTTGAGGTGGACGAGCGCGGCGTCCAGGCGCAGGGCGGGGACGGCGACGAACTGCTCGCGGTCCTCGTACGGGGAAGTGACCGTCCGCAGCGACGGGTTGACGCTCATCACGTCCGAGCCGAGCCCCGCCCGGACCGGCATGAAGGGCAGCCGCTGCGCGGCGGCCGTCAGCCCCCACATCACCATGGCCTCGTCCAGCTCCACCAGCTCGATCGAACCCCTCTGCCGGGCCGCGCCGAAGTGCGGCTCCAGGGGCACGGAGTCGAGGGTCACGAAGGCCGCGACGAGCTTGCGGACCTTCCCGGCCGCGGCGAGCAGCCCGACGTCCGGGCCGCCGTACGAGACGACGGTCAGATCGGTGAGGTCCGACCGCAGCAGCGCCCGGACCAGTGCCATCGGCTTGCGCCGCGAGCCCCAGCCGCCGATGCCGATCGTCATCCCGCTCTCCAGGCGGCCGACGACCTCCTCGGCGGTCATCGTCTTGTCCCTGCTCACGACTGCTCCTCCTTCACTGTGTCGTCCGTCGTGCCTGCCGCCGGCGTGCCGAAGGTGTCGCGGACCCGGTCGGCGACACCGCTGAGGTTGGCCTCGAAGGTGAAGCCCTGCTCGAAGCGGTAGCTGCGGTGCACGTCCACCGGGTCGATGCCGTTGATCGCGGCCTTGGCGAGCCGGATCAGCTGCCCGTCCTTCGCTGCGATCTCCCGGGCCAGTTCGAGGGCCGCCTCCCGCAGCCCTTCGCGCGGGACGACCCGCCACACCGAGCCGTGTCCGTGCAGCTCCTGCGCGGAGACGGTGCGCGAGGTGTAGTACAGGGCCCGCATCAGGTGCTGGGGGACCAGCCGGGACAGGTGGGTGGCCGCGCCCAGCGCGCCCCGGTCCAGCTCGGGCAGGCCGAAGGTCGCGTCGTCGGAGGCGACGACGACGTCGGCGTTCCCGACGAGGCCGATCCCGCCGCCCAGGCAGAAGCCGTGCACGGCGGCGACCACCGGCACCTCGCAGTCGTAGACCGCGGCGAACGCCTCGTAGCAGCCGCGGTTGGCGCCGAGGAGGGCGTCGTGCCCGGTCGTGCGCTGGATTTCCTTGATGTCGACGCCGGCGTTGAAGCCGCGGCCCCCGGCGGCCAGCACCACGCAGCGCACCTTGGGGTCGGCGCCGGCGGCGCGTACCGCGGCGGCCAGGTCGTACCAGCCCTGTACGGGAAGGGCGTTGACCGGGGGGAAGTCCACGGTGACGACGGCGATGCCCTCTTCCGGGGCGGAGGTGGAGACACCCATGAGCAGATCAGCTACCTTTCCACCTAACGTTTGTTAGGTGGAAGATAGCAGCGGTTCGCGCGCTGCGGGAGGTGCCCATTGGCAGCGATCATCGATCTGTCGGGATCCGTCGCCGTCGTCACCGGCGGCACACGGGGCGTCGGAGCGGGAATCACCCGCGCCCTGCTGGCGGCCGGAGCGGAGGTCGTGACCTGCGCGCGACGACCTCCCGACGAGCCCGTCGAGGCGGCGGGGCGCACGGCCCGCTTCCTCCCCGTCGACCTCCGCGACCCGGAAGCGGTCGCCGGATTCTTCGACCGGGTGCGCGAGGACCACGGACGGCTCGACATTCTCGTCAACAACGCCGGGGGAACCCCCTTCCGGATGCTCGACGAGGGCGGCGCCGAGCGCCAGGCCCGGGTCGTCGAACTGAACCTCGTCGCCCCGCTGACCGCCTCCCTCGCCGCGTACGAGGTGATGCGCCATCAGGGCGGGGGAGGGGCGATCATCATGATCGGCAGCGTCAGCGGCACCCGCCCCTCGCCGGGCAGCGCGGCCTACGGAGCCGCCAAGGCGGGCCTGGACAACCTCGCCCGCTCCATGGCGGTCGAATGGGCGCCCCGGGTACGGGTCAACACGGTCGTCCTCGGCATGGTGCGCACCGAACTGTCCCACCTGCACTACGGGGACGAGGACGGCGTCGCCGCCGTCGGCCGCACCGTACCCCTCGGCAGACTCGCCGAGCCCGCCGACATCGGCGACGCCTGCGTCTTCCTCGCCTCCGACCGCGCCGCGTACATCAGCGGCGCCAGCCTGCACGTCCACGGCGGCGGGGAGCGCCCCGGCTTCCTCGACGCCGCCACCGTCAACCACTGACGGCCCCTGCGGAACCCGAGCCACCCATCGCTCAGCGAAAGGAACACACCATGACAGGACTGTGCGACGGACGCGTCGTCATCGTCACCGGAGCGGGTCGCGGTCTCGGCCGCGCGCACGCGCTCGCCTTCGCCGCCGAGGGCGCCAAGGTCGTCGTCAACGATCTCGGAGTCGACCCGGACGGCACCGGAGGAGGAGCCGGACCCGCCCAGCGGGTCGTCGACGAGATCGCGGCGGCGGGCGGAGAGGCCGTCGCCCACGGCGGTGACATCGCCACGGCCGACGGAGCGGCCTCGCTGGTCGCCACCGCCCTGGAGGCCTTCGGCCGCCTCGACACCCTCGTCAACAACGCCGGATTCCTGCGCGACCGCATGCTGGTCAACCTGGAGGAGGACGAGTGGGACGCCGTCATGCGCGTCCACCTCAAGGGGCACTTCCTGCCGCTCAAGTACGCCGCCGCGCACTGGCGCGCCGAGGCCAAGGCCGGCCGGACGCCCGAGGCGCGGGTCGTCAACACCAGCTCCGGGGCCGGCCTCCTCGGCAGCGTCGGCCAGGGCAACTACGCCGCCGCCAAGGCCGGCATCATCGGCCTCACCCTCGTCGCCGCCGCCGAGACCGGGCGCTACGGCGTCCAGGTCAACGCGATCGCCCCCGCCGCCCGCACCCGGATGACCGAGCGGACCTTCGCCGAGACGATGGCCGCCCCCGAGGGCGACGCCTTCGACGCGATGGCCCCGGAGAACGTCTCCCCCCTCGTCGTCTGGCTGGGCTCCGCCGCGTCGGCCGGGGTGACGGGACGGGTCTTCGAGGCCGAGGCCGGCCGGATCACCGTCATGGAGGGCTGGCGGCCGGGCCCGACGGCGGACAAGGGCGCCCGCTGGACCCCGGCCGAGGCGGGCGACACGGCACTGAAACTCCTCGCGGAGTCGGAGCCCCCGCAGCCCGTGTACGGGGCGCGCTGACCGCCCTCCCCCTCCTCGGGGCGGGCTCACGGCCGACCGCCGGGAGCCCGCCCCGAGGCACGTCCCACCCCCTCCGGGGGCCTTTCCCGCTCACCGGGAAACGGCGCTCCCCGCGGTCGTCGCTACCGGCCTAGCCTCGCCGGACAGCCCCAACCGCCCGCAGGAGGGACCCGCCATGCTCACGGACCGCCAGAGACACGAGGCGGCCGAGCTGCTGCGCTCCGCCGAACACGGCGTCACGCCGATCGCCCCGCTGACCTCGGGATTCCCCGGCATCGACACCGAGGACGCGTACGAGATCCAGCTCCTCAACATCCGGCACCGCCTCGCGGCGGGGGCCGAGGTGCGCGGCCACAAGGTCGGCCTGTCGTCCCCCGTCATGCAGCGGATGATGGGCGTCGACGAGCCCGACTACGGCCACCTGCTCCACGACATGGAGCTGCGCCCCGACGTCCCGGTTCCCGTCTCCCGCTACTGCCACCCGCGCGTCGAGGTCGAGGTCGGCTTCGTCCTCGGCGACGACCTCCCGGGCGAGACCTGCACCGCCGCCGACGTGCTGGCCGCGACGGAACGCGTCGTGCCCGCACTGGAGTTGATCGACAGCAGGATCCGCGACTGGCGGATCACCATCGCCGACACCATCGCGGACAACGCCTCCTCCGCCGGATACGTCATCGGTGAGGGCCGCGACCCCCGCGAGCTCGACCTGAGGGCGATCGAGGCGCGGCTGAGCAGCGGCGGCGAACTCCTCGCCGAGGGGCGCGGCGACGCCGTCCTCGGCGACCCGGCGCTCTCCGTCGCCTGGCTCGCCCGCACGGTGGCCCGCTTCGGGGTCTCCCTGAAGAAGGGGCACGTGGTGCTGCCCGGCTCGTGCACCCGGGCCGTCGACGTGGCGCCCGGCGCGACCTTCACCGCCGATTTCACCGGGCTGGGCCCGGTCTCCCTGGACTTCATCTGAGGTGATCATGACCACCACGACCGCACCGACCACACCGCCCACACCGACCAAGGCGACCGCCGCGATCGTCGGATCCGGCAACATCGGCACCGACCTCCTCTACAAGCTCCTCCGCTCCGAGCACGTCGAACCCCGCTGGATGATCGGCGTCGACCCCGACAGCGAGGGCCTCGCCCGCGCCCGCCGCAGCGGCCTGGAGGCCAGCCACGAGGGCGTCGACTGGCTGCTCGCCCAGGACGAGAAGCCCGACATCGTCTTCGAGGCCACCAGCGCCTACGTCCACCGGGCCAACGCCCCGCGCTACGCCGAGCTCGGCATCAAGGCCGTCGACCTGACGCCGGCGGCCGTCGGCCCCGCCGTCGTCCCGCCCGCGAACCTGCGCGAGCACCTCGACAAGCCCAACGTGAACATGATCACCTGCGGCGGGCAGGCCACCATCCCCATGGTGTACGCCGTCTCCCGCGTGGTCCCCGTGGCGTACGCGGAGATCGTGGCCTCCGTGGCCTCCGTCTCGGCCGGACCCGGAACCCGCGCGAACATCGACGAGTTCACCCGTACCACCGCACGCGGCATCGAGACGATCGGCGGCGCCGCGCGCGGCAAGGCGATCATCATCCTCAACCCCGCCGAGCCGCCCGTCATCATGCGGGACACCGTCTTCTGCGCGATCCCCGAGGACGCCGACCGGGCCGCCGTCGCCGCCTCCGTCAAGGAGATCGCCGAGCAGGTCGCCGCCTACGTCCCCGGCTACCGACTGCGCACCGAGCCGCAGTTCGACGACCCGAGCCCGGAGAACGGCGGGATGGCGCGCGTCGCGATCTTCCTGGAGGTCGAGGGCGCGGGCGACTACCTGCCGCCCTACGCCGGAAACCTCGACATCATGACCGCCGCCGCCACCAGGGTCGGCGAGGAGTTCGCCAAGGCGGTCCTCGCGACTCGCGCGTAAGGAGCCCACCCCATGCCCTACTCGGACACCCTCGACATCCGGATCACCGACTCCTCGCTCCGCGACGGCTCGCACGCCAAGCGGCACCAGTTCACGGGCGAGGACGTACGCTCCGTCGTCGCGGCCCTCGACGGCGCCGGTGTCCCGGTGATCGAGGTGACACACGGCGACGGACTCGGCGGATCCTCCTTCAACTACGGCTTCTCCAGGACCCCCGAACAGGAACTCATCACGATCGCGGTGAACACCGCGCGGCAGGCCAGGATCGCCTTCCTCATGCTCCCCGGACTCGGCGTCAAGGACGACATCCGGGCCGCCCACGACAACGGCGCGGGCATCTGCCGCATCGCCACCCACTGCACCGAGGCCGACATCGCGGTCCAGCACTTCGGACTCGCCCGCGAACGGGGCCTGGAGACCGTCGGCTTCCTGATGATGGCCCACTCGACGACACCCGAGAAGCTCGCGCGGCAGGCCCGGATCATGGCCGACGCGGGCTGCCAGTGCGTGTACGTCGTCGACTCGGCCGGCGCCATGGTCATGGACGACGTCACCGACCGCGTCCAGGCCCTCGTCGCCGAGCTCGGCGACGACGCCCAGGTCGGCTTCCACGGACACGAGAACCTGGCCCTCGGCACCGGGAACTCCATCGCCGCCGTCCGGGCGGGCGCGCTGCAGATCGACGGCTCCACCCGCCGACTCGGCGCGGGCGCCGGCAACACCGCGGTCGAGGCGCTCGTCGCCGTCTGCGCCAAGATGGGCATCCGGACCGGCATCGACGTCCTGAAGATCATCGACGCGGCGGAGGACGTGGTCCGCCCGGTCATGGACGACGAGTGCCGACTCGACCGGCTCGCCCTGCTCATGGGCCACGCCGGCGTCTACTCCAGCTTCCTCAAGCACGCCTACCGGCAGGCCGAGCGCTACGGCGTCTCCGGCGCCGAGATCCTCCTGCGCGCGGGCGAGCGCCGCCTCGTGGGCGGCCAGGAGGACCAGCTCATCGACATCGCCGTCGAGCTCGCCGCACAGAACTGAACCGATCCGAACCGACAGAAGGAACGAGGGACGAGATGACTGCGCTCAACGACGAGGTCCGTGTCATCGAGGCGGGCAACGCGCCCGCCCGCTTCGCCCGGGGCTGGCACTGCCTCGGCCTCGCCGACAGCTTCAAGGACGGAAAGCCGCACGAGATCGAGGCCTTCGGCACCAAGCTGGTCGTCTTCCAGGGCGAGGACGACGGACAGCTGCACATCCTCAACGCCTACTGCCCCCACATGGGCGGCAACCTCGCCCACGGCACCGTCAAGGGCGACGCCGTCGCCTGCCCCTTCCACGACTGGCGCTGGTCCGGCGACGGCCGCTGCGCCGGCATCCCGTACGCCCGCCGCGTCCCGCCCCGCGCCCGCACCCGCGCCTGGACCACCCTGGAGCGCAACCGGCAACTCTTCGTCTGGCACGACCCCGAGGGCAACCCGCCGCCGGCCGAGGTCACCATTCCCGAGATCGAGGGCGTCCACGGCCCGGACGCGGGCGAGTGGAGCGCCTGGACCTGGAAGACCGCGCGGGTCGACGGCTCGAACTGTCGCGAGATCGTGGACAACGTCGTGGACATGGCGCACTTCTTCTACGTCCACTACGCGTTCCCCACGTACTTCAAGAACGTCTTCGACGGGCACGTCGCCACCCAGTACATGGAAAGCGCCCCGCGCGGTGACATGGACCTGGGCAACCTCAGCTCTCCGCTGCGCTCCGACGCCTCGTACTACGGCCCGTCCTACATGATCGACTACGTGTGGACCGAGGTGGCCCCCGGCGTCGAGATGGAGATGGTGCTGATCAACAGTCACTACCCGATCAGCGCCGACAGCTTCATGCTCCAGTACGGGGCGATCGTCAAGAAGCTGCCCGGCATGACCGACGAGGCTGCCGCCGAGGCCGCCCGGAGCCTGATCGGGGGACTGGAGACCGGCTTCGAGCAGGACATCGAGATCTGGCGGAACAAGACCCGGATCGACAACCCCCTGCTCACCGAGGAGGACGGCCCGGTCTACCAACTGCGCCGCTGGTACGAGCAGTTCTACGTCGACGTCACCGACGTCAAGGACGAGATGACCCGCCGCTTCGAGTTCGAGATCGACACCCGGCGTGCCAACGAGGCCTGGCACGCGGAGGTCGAGGAGAACCTCGCCCGCCGCGCGGCGGCGCCGGAGACCGGAGCCTGACATGCGACCGGTGGAGTGTGCGACCTGCGGCAACCAGGTCCTGTGCGAGAAGTTCAGCAGGGCCCACACCTCCGTGCAGTGGACCGCCGAAGCGGCCGTCGTCTGCGCGGAGTTCCGCGACCGGGTGAGCGAGGGCGCGACCACCGCCCGGATCCGGACCTGCCGGGCCCTGCGGTCGAGCATCGAGCGCGCGGTGGACGACGGCACCCTGGAGGCCGCCGATGCCTGAGCGGCCGACCGGCGCGCGCACCCACCGGCTGCGCGTCGTCCAAGTGATCCCCGAGACGGCCGACGCGCACTCCCTGGTGCTCCAGGCGCCACCGGAGAGCGCGGACCGGTTCACGTACCGCCCCGGCCAGTTCCTCACCCTCAAACTCCCCGGCGCGGACGGGAGACCGGCCGCCCGCTGCTACTCCCTCGCCGGCTCGCCCCACACCGGCGAACCCCTGAAGGTCACCGTCAAACGGGTGGCCGGCGGACACGGCTCCAACTGGGTGTGCGACCACGTCGCGGCGGGCGACGAGCTGGAGGTCCTGCCCCCGGCCGGCACCTTCACGCCCGATTCCCTCGACCGCGACCTGCTCCTCGCCGCCGGCGGGAGCGGCATCACGCCGGTCCTGTCGATCGCCAAGTCGGTCCTCGCCGGGGGACAGGGACGTGTCGTGCTCCTGTACGCCAACCGCGACGAGTCCTCGGTCATCTTCCGCGACGAACTGCGGGAGCTGGCCGCGAACCACCCGGACCGGCTCCTCGTGGTCCACTGGCTGGAGTCGCTCCAGGGCCTGCCCCGCGCGGACCGGCTGGCCGCCGCGCTCGCGCCGTACGCCGACCGCGAGGCCTTCGTCTGCGGCCCGGAACCCCTCATGGACGCCGTCGAACAGGCACTGCGCGCGGTCGGCACGCCGGGCCACCGCATCCACCGGGAGCGGTTCTTCTCCCTCGGCGGACACGTCTTCGACGCCCCCGCCCAGGCGGCACCCACGCCCGCCGCACCGGTCGCCGGCGTCGGCACGGCGGAGGTGGAGCTCGACGGCGAGACCCACACCCTCGCCTGGCCTCCGACCACCCCGCTGCTCGACGCCCTCCTCGCGGCCGGGGTGGACGCCCCGTACTCGTGCCGGGAGGGCGCCTGCAGCGCCTGCACCTGCCGGGTCGTGGCGGGCGACGTGAAGATGCTCCGCAACGACGTCCTGGACGACGAGGACCTGGCCGAGGGATACGTCCTGGCCTGCCAGGCCCTGCCGCTCACCGACAGGGTCGCGATCAGCTACTCCTGACGCCCTCGCCCGACACCCGCCTCACACTCCCGGGAAGGAAACCCCCATGCCTCGCACCTGCCTGGTCACCGGAGCGGCCTCCGGCATCGGCAAGGCCACCGCCGCCCTCCTGCGGGCCCAGGGCCGTGCCGTCATCGGCGCCGACCTCCAGGACGCCGACATCACGGCGGACCTGGCCACACCCGAGGGCCGGGCCGAACTCGTCACCCGCGCCCACGAGCTCACCGGAGGCCGACTCGACGCCGTCGTCTCCTGCGCGGGCGTCGCCCACTTCGACCCGCTCACCGTCCGGCTCAACCACTTCGGCGCCGTCGCCACACTCGACGGACTGCGCCCCCTCCTCGCCGCCGGCACCGACCCGAGGGCCCTGGTCGTCGGGTCCATCGACTCCGTGCACCCGACCGACCCCGCGATCGTCGAAGCCGCGCTCGCGGGCGACGAGCCCGCGGCGGTGGCCGCCTCCCGGGCGGCCGTCGACCGGGGCGAGGGCCACCTCGTCTACTCCTCCTCCAAGGCGGCGGTCTCCCGCTGGGTCCGCCGCTCCGCGATCACCGACGACTGGGCCGGGGCAGGCGTCCCGCTCAACGCCGTGGCACCCGGCGTGGTCGTCACACCGCTGACCCGACCCCTGCTCGACGACCCGGAGATGCGCGGACTCGTCGAGCGGAGCGTGCCGATGCCCCTGCACGGCCACACGCGACCCGAGCAGCTCGCCCCGCTGATCGCATGGCTCGTCTCGCCCGAGAACACCCTCGTCACCGGACAGGTCGTCTTCGCCGACGGAGGCGCGGACGCCGTCCTGCGCGGCGACCACACGTGGTGACGACCGCACCGGCTGCACACCGCACCGGCTGCACACCGCACCCGGTGACGACCCGAACCGAGAGGCCGGAGGCCCCGTCCGTGCACCCCCGAACCATCGAGCGCTCCACCGTGCTCGCCGCCGGCCCCGACGAAGTGTGGGCGGTCATCGGCGGCTTCGGCGGACTCGCCACCTGGCATCCGCACGTACCGCCCGCCACCCTGGAACACGAAGCCGACCCGGAAACCCCGGGGACCGTACGGGTCTTCGCGCTCGACGGCAGGGTCGTCGCCCGTGAGCGGCTCCTCGCCCGCGAGCCCGGCACCCGCTCGTACCGCTACGCCCTCCTCGACCCGCCGGCACTGCCAGTCGCCGGCTACGAGGCGACCCTCGCCGTACACCCCCACCCCGACGGCGCCGAGGTCCGGTGGTCAGCCGTCTACCGGGCGCCGGACGAGCTGGTGCCGCAGGTGGAGGCGGTCTTCGGGGACGGCACGTACGCCGCCGGACTCGACGCCCTCCGAGCCCGCTTCCCGGACGATCCGGGCCGTACGACCCGGTGACCGACTCCGTCCCCGGTGGACACCCCAGGGTGTCCACCGGGGACGGAGTCGTCGTGTCCAGGCAATACATCTACTCGCTACATCCACTCGCTGAAGCGCAGCCACTCCATCATGTTGTCCATCGACGGCTGCGAGAACCCGGGAGCCGCCACCGCCCCGGCCGGCTGCGCCTGCTTCTCGGAGTGCCGGCCCGGACCGAACATCGCCTGCCAGACGGACCGCGCGCAGCCGCGCACGGCGGGTGCGATCCGCTCCAGCTCGCGGTGGACGCCGTTGCCGGACACCGAGATCGCGGCGACGGCCCGGCCCGCACCGCGCAGCGGCGCGGCCACGCAGAAGACGCCCCGGAACCCCTCCTCGTGGTCGAACGCCACCCCGCGCTCCCGCGCCATCGCCAGCTCGCCCCGGAAGGAATCGGGCCGGGTGATCGTGCGCGGCGTCCGCGGCCGCAGGCCGTGCCGGATCACCTGCTCCGTCACCGACGGGTCGCTGAAGGCCAGGATCGCCTTGCCCGAGGCCGTGCAGTACGCGGGCTGACGCCCGCCCGTCCGTGAGGGCACACCGGAGTCGTCCGCGCCGCCGATCCGCTCCAGGTAGACCACCTCGGTGCCGTCGAGCACGGTGAGGTGGACCAGGTGGCCCGTGGCCTCGTGCAGGGCGTGCAGATGGGGCAGCGCGGCCCGGCGCAGCCGATTGTGGTGCGAGGCCATCGCCCCGAGCTCCAACATGCCCATGCCGAGCCGGTAGTCCCGGCCCTCGCGCTCCAGCCAGCGCAGCTGCACCAGCTGATCGAGGATGCGGTGCGCGGAGGACCGGCTGATGCCGGAACGCTGCACGACCTCGGTCAGGGTGAGTCGGGGCCCCGCGCTCTGGAAGGCGCTCAGCACCTTCGCCGCCTTCTCCAGCAGGGACAGGGGCGGACATCCGGCCTCGACAGCTGGCGTCGTCATCGGCACCTCCCACACGGACGGCAGGCAAGCCCGACCACGTCCGTAATCTCCGGTATTGCGTGGAGATTGCCAGAGGGTTCCGGTGACTGTGAAGAGGGTGTTTCGTTTCGGAACAGTAACGCGTAGTTTCCCTGGCGTCAGCACTCCGCAGCAGGACGGCCCGGAGGCCGGGCTGAGGATCAGAGAGGGGCGCGCATGCGCGACGACGACGTTCTCGCGGCGGTCCGTGCCCTCGCCCCCGCCCTGCGCGAGCGCGCGGCCGGCACCGAGGCGCTGCGCCGCGTGCCCGACTCGACCGTCGAGGAGCTCGAACAGGCCGGCTTCTTCCGGCTCCTCCGGCCCAGGGCGTACGGCGGCTTCGCCGCCGCCCCGGACGTCTTCTACGCGGCGCTCCGGGAGATCGCCAAGGCCTGCGGCTCGACCGGCTGGGCAGCGGCCGTCCTGGGCGTCCACCCCTGGCACCTGGCCCTCTTCGACTCCCGGGCCCAGAAGGACGTGTGGGGCGCGGACGACACCGCCCGGATCTGCTCCTCCCACGCCCCCACCGGAGAGGTCACCCCGGTCGACGGCGGCTTCCGGCTGTCCGGCCGGTGGCACCTCTCGGCGGGCTGCGGCCACGCTCAATGGGCCCTCCTCGGGGGGCTCGTCACCGACGGCGAGGGCCGGCCCGTCGACATGCGGACCTTCCTCGTGCCCTGCGCCGACTACCGCGTCGACGACGTCTGGGAGGCGGTCGGCCTGCGCGGCAGCGGCAGCAACGACATCGTCGTCGAGGACGCCTTCGTCCCCGACCACCGGACCCTCGGCTTCGGCCCGGTGACCGCCCTGCGCTGCCCGGGACACGAGGTCAACCCCGAGCCGCTGTACCGGCTGCCGTACGCAGCCGTCTTCACCACTGCGATCTCGACCGCCATGGTCGGCATCGCCGAGGGCGCGTACGAGGAGTACGTCGCGGCAGCCCGCGAGAGCTTCCGCGCCTCCTACGGGCAGCGGGTCGCCGAGGACCCCTTCGCGCAGGTACGGGTGGCCCGCGCGGCCGGCGACATCGACGCGAGCCGGCTGCAGTTGGACCGCAACACGGCCGACCTGTACGCCGTGGCCCGCGACCGCCGGGAGCCGTCGACGTCCCTGCGCGCGCGGGCCCGCCGCGACCAGGTGCTCGCCACCGAACGCGCGATCTCGGCCGTGGACCTGCTGATGGAGAACGCCGGAGGGAGCCCCCTGCGCGGCGGCGCGGACGTTCTCCAGCGCGCCTGGCGGGACCTGCACACCGGCCGGGGGCAGGCGGCAAACGACGTGGAGCGGGCGCTGCTCCTCTTCGGCCAGGACGCCCTGGGCATCGCCGTCCACGACCCGATGCTCTGACGACCCGATGCTCTGACGGCCTGCGGCGCGCGGCCTGCGGCACGCGGCCCACCGGCCCCTCCAGTCCCACCGGCTCCTCCGGCCTCTCCTGCCACCCCTTCACCCCCTGCACGAACACCTCGCGCCCCGCGCCCCGCGCTCCTTCCCGCTCAGTGGGAGCAGCGCATTTCGCCGCGCGACACCGCGTCGTACGGTCCTGGCACTTCCCCCACCACGACCCGAAAGGGGATGCCCCATGGCCGACGACGTCCTGGCAGCGATCCGCGATCTCGCCCCCGGTCTGCGCGAGCGCGCCGCCGAGGCCGAGGCCCTGCGCCGCGTACCCGACGCGTCCATCAAGGAGATCGAGGACACCGGCTTCTTCCAGCTGCTCCAGCCACAGGCCTTCGGCGGCCGGGCGGCGGACCCGCTGGTCTTCTACTCGGCGGTCAAGGAGATCGCCAAGGCGTGCGGCTCGACCGGCTGGGTCGCTTCGGTGGTCGGCGTCCACCCCTGGCACGTCGCCCTCTTCGACCCGCGCGCCCAGCAGGAGGTGTGGGGCGCGGACCCCAAGGCCCGTATCGCCTCCTCGTACGCCCCCACCGGCAGGGCGACCGCCGTCGACGGCGGCTTCCGGCTCTCCGGCCGCTGGCACTTCTCCTCCGGCTGCGACCACGTCCAGTGGGCCCTGCTCGGCTGCCTCGTCCCCGACGCCGAGGGCAACCCGGTGGACATGCGCACCTTCCTGATCCCCCGCTCCGACTACCGCGTGGACGACGTGTGGGACACCGTCGGGCTGCGCGGGAGCGGCAGCAACGACGTCGTCGCCGAGGACGTCTTCGTCCCCGAGCACCGCGCCCTGAGCTTCGGACCGGTCACCGCCCTGAAGGTCCCCGGCCACGAGCTCAACCGGGAACCGCTGTACCGGCTGCCGTACGCCGGGGTCTTCACCGCCACGATCTCCACCCCGATCGTCGGGATCGCCGAGGGCGCGTACGAGGCCTACACCGAGGCCACCCGGCAGAGGTTCCGTGTCTCCTACGGCCAGAAGGTCGCCGAGGACCCCTTCGCGCAGGTCCGCATCGCCCGGGCCGCCAGTGACATCGACGCGAGCTGGCTCCAGATGACCCGGAACATCGGCGAGATGTACGCGCTCGCGCGGCGCGACGAGGAGCTCCCCATGGAGCTCCGCACCCGCACCCGCCGGGACCAGGTGCTCGCCACCGAACGCTGTGTCGCGGCGATCGACCTCCTCATGGAGAACGCCGGCGGCAGCGCCATGCGCACCGGCCCCGGCCCCGTCCAGCGCGCCTGGCGCGACGCCCACACCGGTCGTGGCCACGCGGCCAACGACCCCGAGCGGGCCCTCGTCATGTACGGGCAGTGCGCGCTCGGCATCGACATCCACGACACCATGGCCTGAGAGGCGCCGCAGATGGCAGAGGCAGAGCTCACCCACGCGTCCACGTCCCGCATCGCCAAGGCGGCGGGACTCACCCTCCACTACCACGAGGCCGGCCCCGGCGACGGGCACCCGGCGCCCGTCGTGATCATGCTGCACGGCGGCGGCCCCGGCGCCTCCGGCTGGAGCAACTTCGGCCGCAACCTCCCGGTCTTCGCCGAGCACTTCCGTACGCTCCTCGTCGACCAGCCCTGCTACGGCCGCTCGGACAAGCCGGAGCTCGACAAGGACTACTTCAGCTACAGCGCGGACGCCGTGGCCGCGCTGATGGACGAACTGGGCATCGAGCGGGCGCACTTCGTCGGGAACTCCCTCGGCGGCGGCACCGCCGTCCGCATGGCCCTGAACCACCCCGGCAAGGTCGCCAAGCTCCTCCTGATGGGCCCCGGCGGTGTGTCCGTCAACCTCTTCGCCCCGGACCCGACCGAGGGCATCAAGCGCCTCTTCGAGTTCAGCGCATCCCCGGAGCCGACCAAGGACCAACTCCGGGCGTTCCTGGGTGTGATGTCGTACGACCCGTCGATCGTCACGGACGAACTCGTCGAGGAGCGCTGGGCCTCGGCGAACGATCCCGACACCCGGCTGGGCAACGCCCGGATGGGGGCCTCGTTCGCCGAACCCGCCTGGGCCGAGGACGTGATGCTGTGGCGCGAGGCCCACCGCATCACCCAGCCGGTCCTCCTCACCTGGGGACGCGAGGACCGCGTCAACCCCCTCGACGGCGCCTTCGTCGCCCTCAAGACCATCCCCGACGCCCGCCTGCACGTCTTCCCGCACTGCGGCCACTGGGCCCAGGTCGAGCGGGCCGACGAGTTCAACCGGCTCGCGCTCGACTTCTTCTCCCACTGACACCACTGACACCACCGGCACTACCGGCACCACTGACACCACTGACACCACTGACACCACCGGCACTACCGGCACCACTGACACCACCTGACGGAAAGGTGCACCACCATGGACATCCGCGCTCTCGGATACCTGCGCCTGGAGACCACCGACCTCGACGCCTGGCGTCGCTACGCGCTCGACGTCCTCGGCATGGCGCAGGCGCCCGGCACCACCGACGACACCCTCCTCCTGCGCGTCGACGACCGCGCGTACCGCATTGCCGTCCAGGCGGGCGAGAGCGACCGGCTGCTCGCGGCCGGCTGGGAGGTGGCCAACGCCGCCGCGCTCGCCACGGCCGCCGCCGAGCTGGAGGCGGCCGGCGTCGCCGTCAAGGCCGCGGACGACGCCGAACTCGCCGAGCGCCGCGTCCAGGGCCTGGTCCGCGTGACGGACCCCTGCGGCAACCCGCTGGAGATCTACTGGGGCCAGGCACAGGACCACACCCCGCTCGCCACCCCGTACGGCAACCGCTTCGTCACCGGCGACCTCGGCCTCGGCCACGTCGTGCTCCCGGTCCCCGACATCGAGGCCGCGCTCGACTTCTACGAGAACCTCCTCGGCTTCCAGCTCCGCGACTCCATGAAGCTCCCGCCGCAGGCCGTCCCGACGGCCGCGGAGCAGCGGGACTTCCACTGGATGCACTTCATGAGCCCCAACAGCCGCCACCACAGCCTGGGCCTCTACCCCGGCGCACTGCCCCCGGGCATCGTGCACTTCATGGTGGAGCTGGAGACCCTCGACGACGTGGGCCGAGGCCTCGACCGCACCAAGGCCGCGGGCATCCCCATCGCCTCCAGCCTCGGCCGCCACACCAACGACCGCATGGTGTCGTTCTACGCCCAGGCACCCGGCGGCTTCCAGGTCGAGTACGGCTGGGACGGCCTGATCGTCGACCCCGCCACCTGGGTCGCCAAGGAGATCACCGCCGACAGCTTCTGGGGCCACCAGTGGAACGGCTGATCGACCCCGCCGACTTCCGCGACGTCCTCGGCCGCTTCGCCAGCGGCATCACCGTCGTGGCCGCGCTCGACGCGGGCGAACCCGTGGGCTTCGCCTGCCAGTCCTTCGCCTCGCTCTCCCTCGACCCCCCGCTGGTCATGCTCGCCGTGGGCAAGTCGTCGAGCAGCTGGCCGAGGATCGAGCGGGCCGGCCGCTTCTGCGTCAACATCCTCGCCGAGGACCAACGGGACACCTGCGCCGCCCTCGGCCGCAGCGGAGCCGACAAGTTCGCCGACGTGCCCTGGAGTGTCGGCGAGCACGGGACGGTACGCGTCGACGGGGCCCTGGCCTTCGTCGAGTGCGTACTCCACTCCGTCCACGAGGCGGGCGACCACTCCCTGGTCACCGCCCAGGTGGTCGCGCTCGACGCCCGCGAGGACGGCCGGCCGCTGCTGTTCTTCCGCAGCCGCTACGCCGTCGGCGCCTTCTGATGCCCATCGACACGGAGCCCGCACCACCGCCCGCTGATCCCGCGGCCGGAGCCGCTCGGACACGACGAGGGAGAACCCGATGAACGACACCTGGGACCACACGTACGACGTGGTCGTGGTCGGCTCCGGCTCCGCCGGGATGGCCGCGGCCCTCACCGCCCGGCTGCGCGGCCTGACCGTCCTGGTGGTGGAGAAGACCGATGTGTACGGCGGCTCGACCGCCCTGTCCGGCGGCGCCATCTGGGTGCCGAACAACTTCCACCTGGACGCCGCCGGGCTCGGCGACACCCCAGAGAAGGCCCGCGCCTACCTCGACGCCACCGTCGGCGACCGGGTGCCCGCCGAGCGCAAGGACGCCTACCTCGCGTACGGACCGCGGATGGTCAGGGAGTTCCACGACCGCACCGCCGTACGGTTCGTCTACACCCCTGGCTACTCCGACTACTACCCGGAGCGGCTCGGCGGCTACCCGCAGGGCCGCTCCGTCGAACCCCGCATCTTCGACTTCAAGAGACTGGGTCCCGAGCAGCGCGCCACCATGCGCCGGGCGGGACTGCCCACGTACGGCCTCACCATCACCTCCAAGGACTTCCGCCGGCTCAACATGGTCGGCCGCACCTGGGCCGGCCGGCGGACCGCCGCCAGGGTCGGCGGCCGGGCGGTCAAGGCCCTGCTCTCCGGGCAGCGACTGCTCTCCCTCGGCGAGGCGCTGATCGCCCGCATGCGGCACTCGCTGGACGCCCTCGGCGGCGAACTGTGGCTGTCCACGCCGCTGACCGGCCTGGTGGAGAAGGACGGCCGGATCGCCGGGATCCGCGTCACCCGCGACGGCCGGGACCTCGCGATCCGGGCGACCGGCGGAGTGGTCCTCGCCTCCGGAGGCTTCTCGCACGACCAGCGCCTCCGGGAGAAGTACCTGCCGGCCCCCACCTCCACCGAGTGGAGCGCCGCCGCCGACGGACAGACCGGCGACGCCCTGGAGCTGGCCACGGCGCTCGGCGCCGGAACCGACCTGATGGACAAGGTGTGGGGCGCGCCGTCCGTCGTGGTCCCCGACGGCACGCCGTTCTTCCTCGTCGCCGACCGCGGCGTCCCCGGCATGGTGATCGTCGACGGGGCGGGGGACCGCTACGCCAACGAGGCAGCCCCGTACCACGAGTTCGTCGACGCCATGTACGCCCACGACAAGCCCGGCGCCACCACCGTGCCGTCCTGGCTGATCCTCGACGCCGCCGCCAAGTCCCGCTACCTCTTCATGGGCCTGCTCCCGGGCCGGCCGTTCCCCAAGCCGTGGCTGGAGAGCGGCTTCGTCAAGAAGGCCGCCACCGTCGAGGAACTGGCCGGGAGGATCGGCGTCCCCCCGGCGCGGCTGCGCGCCACGGTGGACCGCTTCAACGGCTTCGCCCGGGCCGGCCGCGACGAGGACTTCCACCGCGGCGACAGCGTCTACGACCGCTACTACGGCGACCCGACGCTCCCCAACCCCAACCTGGCGCCCCTGGAGAAGGGGCCGTTCCACGCGATCCCCGTGCACCCGGGCGACATCGGCACCAAGGGCGGCCTCGTCACCGACGCGACGGCCCGCGTGCTGCGCGAGGACGGAACACCGATCGACGGCCTGTACGCCTCCGGCAACGTCTCGGCGGCGGTCATGGGCGAGACCTACCCGGGCCCCGGCGCGACCATCGGCCCCGCCATGACCTTCAGCTGGCTCGCCGTCAACGACATCGCCCGCACCCGCGAGACCCGGGAAAGCCGCGGGACCCACGAGGCGCGCGAGACCCGGGAGCGCCGCTGATGGCCGCCGACCTCACCGGAAAGGTCGCGCTCGTCACCGGCGCGGCCCGCGGCATGGGCGAGGCCGAGGCCCGTCTCCTCGTCGCCCTCGGCGCGCGGGTCGTCCTCACCGACGTCCGCGAGGCCGAGGGCGAGGCGACGGCCGCATCCCTCGGCCCCGCCGCCCGCTTCGTACGCCACGACGTGACCGACGAGCGCTCCTGGACCACGGCCGTGACCGCCGCCGTCGACACCTTCGGCAGGCTCGACGTACTCGTCAACAACGCCGCGATCTACTCCACCTCACCCATCGTCGACGAGGACCCGGCCCGCCTGGAGGCACTCCTCCGCGTCAACCTGATCGGCCCGTTCCTCGGCATCCGCGCCGTGGCCGGCGCGATGCGGGCGAGCGGCGGCGGGTCCATCGTGAACATCTCCTCGCAGGCCGGACTCCAGGGCATCTGGGGACACGGCGCCTACGGAGCGGCGAAATGGGGACTGCGCGGGCTCACCAAGACCGCCGCTCTCGAACTCGGCCCGGACGGCATCCGCGTCAACTCCGTCCACCCCGGGGCCATCGCCACCGCGATGACCGCCCACCTCGACACGTCGGCGCACCCCGCCGCACCGCTCGGCCGCTTCGGGCAGCCCGACGAGGTCGCCCGCCTCGTCGCCTTCCTCGCCTCCGACGACGCCTCCTACCTCTCCGGCGCCGAACTCGCCGTGGACGGCGGGGCGTCGGCCGGCCGGATGCCGGCCCTGCCCCCGAAAGGACCGGACGCGTGACCGAGCCCGCCCCCGAGGTCCAGGCGCTCATCGACCTGGCCGACGCCCACTTCCCGCCGCTGGGCACGGAGATGACGGACATCACCGAGGTACGGGCCTTCTTCGCCGCCCGGCAGAAGCCCGTCGTCACACCGCTCCCCGTCGCCCACGTCGAGGACGCGGACGCCGACGGCGTACCCGTACGCGTCTACGACCCGGGCGTCCACGAGAACGCCCCCGTGATCCTGTACTGCCACGGCGGCGGCTTCGTCCTCTGCGACCTCGAAAGCCACGACGGTTTCTGCCGCGCCCTCGCCCGGGGCACGGGCGCGAGGGTCGTCGCGGTGGACTACCGCCGCGCTCCCGAGCACCCCTTCCCCGCCGCCCCCGAGGACGCCTACACGGCGCTGCTCTGGGCGGCCCGGACGTTCCCCGGCGGCCGGGTCGCCGTCGCGGGGGACAGCGCCGGCGGCAACCTCGCCACGGTCCTCGCCCTGCTCGCCCGCGACCGGGGCGGCCCCGGCATCGCCTGCCAGGCGCTGTACTACCCGATGCTCGACCCCACCCGCTCGCGGCCCTCGCACCGCGAGCACGGCCGGGGCCGCTTCCTCACCTCCGACCACCTGCGCTGGTACTGGGACGCGTACCTGCGCGAGCCCGCGGACCGTACCGACCCCCGCGCGGCCCCCCTGGCCGGCGCCGACCTGTCCGGGCTCCCGCCCGCCCAGGTCGTCACCGCCGGCTTCGACCCCCTGCGGGACGACGGTCTGGCGTACGCGGAGGCCCTGACCGCCGCCGGCGTGCCCGTGGCGGCCCACCACTACGCGGGGATGTTCCACGGCTTCCTCACCATGGCCGTCGACGGTCTGCCCGAGGCGGCCGAGGCCCGCGCGACGGCGTTCGGCTTCCTGCGCACCGCCCTCGACCGCACCGCCCTCGACCCGCACTGACCCCGCGCCACCACGTAACGACGGGCCCGACGGGCACGAGCGGACAGGCCCCGCCCCACCGGATCCGGTGGGGCGGGGCCTGTCGCCGTGTCCCGCGCGGTTCAGCGCGTCAGAAGGTCGAACCCCTTGTACCCGGAGTCCGCCACGCCCGCGATGATGTCCCCGTACACCCCGAACCCCCCGATGAACGGCATGAACACCCTCGGCTTCCCCGGGATGTTGGCTCCCAGGTACCAGGAGTCCGCCGCCGGGAACAGCGTGGCGGCCGCCCGGTCTCGGCACTCCCCGACCCACTTCTCCACGGCCTCCGCGCTCGCCTCGATGCCCCGGTAGCCGTACTCGTCGATGTGGCTCAGACACTCGGCGAGCCAGTCGCCGTGCTGCTCGGCGCACAGGACCACGTTGGCCATGACGGACGGGCTGCCGGGACCGGTGAGGTTGAACAGGTTCGGGAAACCGTCGGTCCCGAGGCCCAGATAGGTGCGGGGACCCTCGCTCCAGACGTCCTTGAGCCGCCGGCCGCCGCGTCCCCGGACGTCGATCCGGTCGATCGCCCCGGTCATCGCGTCGAAACCGGTCGCGAACACGATCGCGTCCAGCTCCACCCGCGTCCCGTCGGCCAGCAGCACCCCGCCGCCGTCGACCCGCTCGATCGCGTTCCCGCGCAGGCTCACGAGACGCACGTCGTCGCGGTTGAACGTCTCGTAGTAGTGCGAGTCGGTGACGATCCGCTTGGTGCCGATCGGATGGTCCGTGGGGACCAGCAGGTCGGCCGAGCCCGGGTCGTCGACGAGGGCGCGGACCTTCTCCTCCCAGAACGCGCGCGCCGCGTCGTTGGCCGCCCGGTCCGTGAGCTGGTCGGGGAACGTCTTCGAGTACAGGACCCCGCCCAGCTCCCAGCGCTCCTCGAAGGCAGCCCGCCGCTCCTCCTCGGACACCTCGAACGTCCGCGACGGATGCCCGGTGTGCGGCGAGCCGCCGCCGCTGAGCCGGGACAGCCGCCGTCGCTCGGCGTAGCCGGCCTTCTGCCGGCCGCGCGTCTCCTCGTCCAGCGGCGCGTTGCCGGCCGGGATGCTGTAGTTGGCACTGCGCTGGAAGACGGTCAGATGGGCCGCCTGCTCGGCGATCAGCGGGATCGCCTGGATGCCGGAGGAGCCGGTGCCGATCACACCGACGCGCAGACCGGTGAAGTCCACGCCCTCGTGCGGCCAGGCGCCGGTGTGGTACGTGGCGCCGCCGAACTCCGCGACCCCCGGGACGTCCGGCACGTGCGCACTGGAAAGGCAGCCGACGGCGTACACGCAGAACCGCGCCGAGACCACCTCGCCGCCGTCCGTGCGCACCGTCCAGCGCAGCGTCCTCTCGTCCAGCTCGGCCGAGGTCACCGAGGTCCCGAAGGTGTAGCTGCGGCGCAGGTCGAAGCGGTCGGCGACATGCCGCAGATAGCGCATGATCTCCGGCTGGGTGGCGTACTTCTCGCTCCAGTCCCACTGCTGCTGGAGCTCCTCGTCGAAGGAGTACGAGTAGTCCACGGACTCCACGTCGCAGCGGGCGCCCGGGTACCGGTTCCAGTACCAGACACCCCCCACGTCCTCCCCGCGCTCGAAGCCGCGCACACGGTAGCCGAGACCGCGCAGCTTGTGGACGGCGTACAGACCGGTGACGCCTGCTCCGACGACCACGATGTCGACGGAGTCGGTGATGCTGTCGTTCACGTGCGTACTCTCCTCATCCGGTGGATGCCGTGCGAAGGGTGGTGGTGCGGCGGCGCAGCGCCGCCTTGTCGACCTTTCCGGCGGCGTTGTGCGGAAGCTCCGGCAGGAAGTGGAAGGCCCGCGGCGCCTTGAAGTTGGCCAGGCGCTCCCGCGTGTACGCCGTCAGGTCCGCCGAGTCGATCCGGGCCCCCGCGGCCGGTACGCAGTAGGCGACGCCGACCTCCCCGAGCCGCCCGTCCGGCGCGCCCACGACCGCCGCGTCCAGGACGTGCGGATGGCCGCGCAGCACCTGTTCCACCTCGGCCGGGTACACGTTGAACCCGCCGACCACGAACATGTCCTTGAGCCGGTCGGTGATCCGCAGGAACCCGCGCTCGTCGAGGACGCCGACGTCCCCGGTGTGCAGCCAGCCCTCCGCGTCGACGGCCTCGGCGGTGGCCTCGGGGTCGTCGAGGTAGCCGTGCATGACGTGAGGGCCGCGCGTGAGGATCTCGCCGGGCTCCCCGGGCGGCGCGTCGACGCGCAGCTCCGTGCCCTCCAGGGCCGTTCCGGAGGTGCGGGCCAGGGTCTCCGGGGACTCGTGGGGCCGGCAGACGGCGACCACACCCGTCGACTCGGTCAGTCCGTACGCGGTGCTGACGTTCCGCGCGCCGAGGTCCGTCCTGATCCGCTCGATGAGCGCGGTCGGGATGTTCGCGGCGCCCGTGACGGCCATCCGCATCGACGTCAGGTCGTACTCCGCGCGCCGGGGATGGTGGATGAGCGAGGTGAAGACGGTGGGCGCGCCGGTGAGGACGGAGATCCGCTCGTCGCGCATGCGGCCGAGGACGGTGTCCTCGTCGAAGACCCGCTCGGGGACGATCGTGGCTCCGCGCAGCAGGCAGGCGAGAACCCCCGCCTTGTAACCGAAGGTGTGGAAGAACGGGTTCACCAGGAGATGGCGGTCACCGCGCCGGAGCGTGACCGCTCGGGCCCACGCCTCGTACACGCCCAGGTTCTGCGCGTGGGTGGCGGGGACGCCCTTGGGCCGGCCGGTCGTGCCGGAGGTGAAGAGGATGTCGGCGGTGTCCGTGGGCCGGACGGCGGCGCTCCGGGCCAGCCGCTCCTTCCCTGTCACCCGGTCCGCGCCCGCCAGGAACCGGTCCCACTCCGCGGAGTGCAGGGTCACGGTCCCTTCGAGCAGCGGAAGTTCCTCCCCGGACGCCGCGAGGACGGCGCGGTAGTCCGTACCGAGGAAGTCGTGCTCGGTGAAGAGGAACCGGGCGCGGGAGCGACGCAGGATGTCGGCGGCCTCGGCCGCCTTGTAGCGGGTGTTCACCGGGACGAGCACCCCGCCGGCCGCCACCGCGCCCAGCGCGGCCACCACCCACCGGGCGCTGTTGGGTGCCCACACGGCGACGGAGTCGCCGGGCCGCACCCCCCGCGCGATCACCGCGCGGGCCACCCGGTCGACCCGGTCCCGCAGCTCCGTGAAGGTCCAGCGGTCCTCGTCGAAGACGAGGGCCTCCTCGTCCCCGTACGTCTCAGCGGCCCGGTCCGCGAGTCGGGCGACCGTCTGCGCGCCTGTCATGATCCGTCACGTCCTCCCTGCCGCCCGGCCCCTCGTCGGGGTCGCGGGCCCGGAACCACAGCGGTCCGGAGCCTGGCAGGGAGAGGCGGCCCGGCGCAGGAGCCAGTTCCCGCTCACCGGGAAGGTGACGGAGGATCTTCCGTCCGGCGCGCGCGGGTGATGCGGGGGAGGCCCCGGTCTCAGGCGTCGGCGAGCAGCGCCGCGATCGCGTCGAAGCCGCGGCGCCGCGCGTGCCGAAGGGCCGTGACACCGTCCGCGTCCGCGAGTTCCGGGTCGGCGCCGGCGGCCAGGAGGAGTTCGACGACCTCCTGGTGCGGGCGGCCGCCGTCCCCGAGGATGACGGCCTCCAGCAGCGCCGTCCAGCCGAGGTCGTTGACGTGGTCGACGTCGATCCCGGTCTCCCGCAGCACCGCCCGGACGTAGGCGACGTGGCCGCGCTCGCTCGCGGGGATCAGCGAGACCCCACCGAAACGGTTGCGCAGGGTCAGGTCGGGGCCCGCGGGCAGCAGGGCGCGCATCATCGCGACGTTCCCGGTCACGCCGGTGACGAGCCACGGGCTGTCGTGGCGGCGGTCCTGGGCGTTCGGGTCGGCCCCGGCCGCGACCAGCACACGGGCGGCATCGACATGGCTCCCGAGCGAGGCGAGCAGCAGCGGGGAGCGCAGCTCCTCGTCACGGGCCTCGACCCGGGCCCCCGCGTCCAGGGCGGCCCGGACCTCGTCGGCGTCGCCCCGGCGGGCGGCCGCCAGCAGGCGGCTGTCGCGGTCACGCATGTCGTTCCTCCATGTCCGTACGCGAAGACCGGCGGCACCCGGACGGGGGGCCGGGTGCCGCCGGAGTCACAAGGGGGGCTTACTTGCCGAGGGTGGCGACGCCGGCCTGGGCGAACTTCTCGTCGAGGTCGCCGGAGGGGGCGCCGGCGACGCCGATGCCGGCGATGGGGGCGCCCTTGGCGGTGACGGGGGCGCCGCCGCCGAGGAAGAGGGTGCCGGGGATGTCCTTGAGGTTGGGGGCCTGGGCGAGGCGCTTGGCGAGTTCGGAGGTGGGGGCGTTCCAGGAGACCGCGGTGTAGGCCTTCTTGACGGCGGATTCGTAGGACTGGGGTCCCGCGCCGTCGCCGCGGAGGGTGACAAGGGTGTTGCCGTTGCGGTCGACGACGGCGACGGAGACGCGCTGGTTCTCCTTCTCGGCGGCGTCCAGGGTGGCCTGCGCGGCCTTCGTGGCGGCCTCGATCGTCAGGTGCGTCGACCGGGTCGTGTTCTTGTTCTTCGCGTCGGCCTTGGCGACGGCCGCGGCGGGGGCGGCCGCCGGGGTGGCGGCGTTGGCGGAGACCGCGCCGAAGGTACCTGCGGCCAGCGCGGTGGCGGCGATCGTACCGGTCAGGACACGGGTGCGCAGGGACAGCTTCTTCACGATCGTCAGCTCCTTGGGATGCGACCCCTGGGGGTCTTGGAATGTGCCCCCTGGGGGGACTCGGGAAGCTCTGCGTTCCCGCTCCGACATCCATCCTGGTGCCGCCCCGGGCCTCGGACGGTCGACCTACGGGCTGCCTCCGGCGCCCCCTGCGGTGGACCCCGGGGTCAACCGATCGGACGATACGGAATGGATCTTTCCGGCTAGCCTGGCCTTGGAGGAGCGGTCGGCGGCAAGGAGCGAAGCAGTGCGGACGAACGAACGGTCACCCCTCGACACGGAGGCGGCCGACCCCGACGCCGGCTGGCTCGCCACCGTGATGCACGTGGCGTTCTTCGTCCTCCTGTGCTCCTCCCTGACCCGCTACCTGATCGTCCACCCCGGCGCCCCCAGCACCCCCTGGGTCGTCGTCCTCGCCGTCGTCCTCGCCCTGCTGTACGTGCTGGGCCCGGTCCTGGGGCCCCAGCGGTCCGCCGCCTCCGGCACGCTCACCGGGGCCCCCGCGCTCTGGCTGACCGGTGTGATCGGTACCTGGCTCACCCTGGTGGTGCTGGCACCGAGCTTCGGCTGGTGCGCTGTGCCCCTCTTCTACACGGGCCTGCGCTCCCTGCGTACCCGGCCGGCGGTCATCCTCGTCGCGCTGCTGACCGCCGCGGTCGTGGCCGCCCAGGTCAAGCTGCGCCTGCGCTTCGGCTTCGATCCCAACCTGATGTTCGCCCCACCGGCCGTCGCCGCCGTCGCCACGGCGGTGTTCATCTACTCCCAGCGGCAGGCCGACCGGCTCCGGACCGTCATCACCGACCTCGTCCGCACCCGCCGGGAACTGGCCGCGACCGAGCGCCGCGAGGGCACCCTCGCCGAGCGCCAGCGGCTCTCCATGGAGATCCACGACACCCTCGCGCAGGGCCTGTCCAGCCAGCAGATGCTCCTCCAGGCCGCGGACCGCCTCTGGGACGACGACCCCGTGGCCGCCAGGCGTCACATCCGTACCGCCGCCTCCATCGCCGAGCACAACCTGACCGAGGCCCGCCGCTTCGTCCACGACCTCGCCCCGGCCGACCTCGCCGACGGCGGCGGCCTCGAAGAGGCGCTGCGCGCCCTCGCCGAACGGGAGAGCTCCGACACCCTCCGGGTCCGCTTCCACCAGGACGGCACCCCCACGGCCCCGCTCCCCGAACGCGTCCAGTCGGCCCTGGTGCGCATCGCGCAGGGCGCCCTCGCCAACATCCGCGAACACGCCGACGCCACCACCGCCGCCCTCACCCTGACCTACCTCGACGACCACGTCGTCCTGGACGTCGCCGACGACGGCCGGGGCTTCACCCCCACCGACCGGCCCGGCGGCGTACGCGGCCACGGCCTGCCCGCCATGCGCGCCCGACTCCAGCAGCTCGGCGGCACCCTCGCCATCGAGTCGACCCCCGGCGAAGGCACCGTGCTCTCCGCGGCCGTCCCCCTCCCGTCATGACCCTCACCGCATGACGGCGCGAGGGTCCTTCACGGGTGCGTCGACGCTGTTGCTCCGCATGGTCTTCCGTATCCACTGCGCGTAGGCGGGTGCGCTGGAGTAGAGCCCCGGTCCCTCCGAGCACGGCACGTTCGGGGCGCCGGGGCCCGAGGTGACCCCGACGAGCTCCCAGCGTCCGTCCCGGCCCTTTCGGATCTGGGGGCCGCCGGAGTCGCCGTGGCATGCCATGGCCTTGGGCTTGGTGCTGATCGTGCACAGCCGGGTCGCGTCCGCGTAGCCGGGAGCGCACTCGGACACGGCGCCCAGGCGGGTGTCCAGCTCCTGGAGCCGGTCCGGGAAGGCGAGCTCGCCGTCGACGGTGCTGCCGAAGCCGAGGAGCCGGGTCGGCGTGCCCGGTCGCCCCGCCTTCTCGGCGATCCTGACGGGCTGCTGGGCGACCGGCCGGTCGAGGCGGATCAGCGCCATGTCGTCCTTGTTGGCGGCCTTGCCCTCGCCGTTCACATAGCCCGGGTGGACGAAGATCCGGTCGATCTCACGGACCGTGCCCCCGGTCTTGCGCCGGTCGCTGCCGACCCGGACGACGCCCTCCAGCTCAAGGCCCTCGCCCGTCACGCAGTGGGCCGCTGTCAGCACCCACTGCCGCTCGATCAGCGACGCGCCGCAGTTCCCGTCGAAGAGACCGTACTTCGGAGCCGACTCCGGGATCGTCACCATGAACGGGTAGCGCTCGGTGGCATCGCTTCCGTTGACGATCGCCCCGGCACTCCCCGCCATGAGCGTGGTGCAGGCGACAGCGGCGAGAGTACCGAGGGCGGCGATGCGGACCGTGCGACGACGAGACGACTTCAGGCTGAACACGAAGAGTTCCTTCTGCTCGGAGATGCGTACGTGCTCAGCCTTCTCGCCGAAGATCCATCAGGCCACGGTGGCAGCAGGCGTACTCACGGTCCGGGCACCCGGCCCGCAGGCGGTAGGGATATCCCCCGCAGGTCGGCCCCCTCACGGCACTACCGCCACCTCGAACCAGACCGTCTTGCCGTCACCCCGTCGGACGCACCCCCAAGCCGCGGAGAGCCGTTCCAGCAGGTACAGCCCGTGTCCGGAGGCGCGGGCCGCGTGGTGCGGCCCGTGGGGCCGGGGCCGTACCGGACTCGTGTCGCTGACCTGCACCCACAGCCGGCCGTTCATGCGGTCGAGGCGGAGCTCGTACGGGACGCCGCCATGGGTGGAGGCATTGGTGACGACCTCCGAGACCAGCAGCAGGGTGTCCTCGGTGGCGACCTGTCCGGGCGCGCCCGCCGGGCCGAACCACTCGATCAGAGCCTGCTGGGTGAGGTCACGACAGGTCCGCGCCACCCCGCCGCTCTGCGTCAGCTCGTAGCGGCGGGTGCAGGTGGTCGCACACTGTGTGTCCCGGCCGTTCATACACTGCCGCTGCCCCGGCCCCTCACGTCGAACCGCTCGACGCGGAGTCTTCTGTCGTCGGGGCGTCCGACCGGCCCCGGCCCGACCCGTCGTCGAGGGCGGCGCCCCGGTCCTCGTACACCCGGAAGATCTTCCTCGCCCCGGTGATCTCGAACATGCGGTCCACCGAAGGCCGCAGCCCCGCGAGGTCCACGCGCCCGCCCCGGGGCAGCATCCGCAGCCGCGCCTTCAGGAGGACGTTCAGGCCGGTCGAGTCGCAGAACCGCAGTCCCGAGCAGTCGACGACGACCCGTGCCGCCCCGCGGTGCTCCGTGAGCGCGGTCCGCAGGGGAGCCACCGTGTCGTGGTCGAGCTCGCCGTTCAGTATCAGGACGACGGTGCCGGGGTGTCCGCCAGGCCGGGTCTCCAGGAGGAAACGGCGGCTTCCGGTCCCCGTGGGCTCACCCATCACCTCGCACCTGCCTTCCTTCGACGGGGGCGCGACGAGCTCGACGTGGACGCGTTCCGCCGTCGGCGGCCTCGTCCCCTCAGCCTGCCGCTGCCCCCTGCGCGGCCGCGCATGCGCGTGGGGGCGGCGGCGCTTGAGCGGGGCGCACCCGGGTAGCCGCAGAGCGCGAGAGGACGTGAGTGCGCCATGGTGGCCTTCGGACTGGTGAATATGGGCCTCGCCTCGGACGAGTGGGGTACGCGTGTCGTGCCCGTCGACACACGGAGCGGGGTGCCCGTCGAACTGCCGGAGGGAGCGGTGGTCGCCGTGGCCCTCACCTTCCGCGTGGAGGCAGCCGTCGACGGACTGGCCTTCGAGGAGACCCGGCGGTTCGACGGAGGCGTCGTCGAGACCACGCGTACCGTGCTCGGCGGATTCAGAGCGGGCGGACCCTATGAGGTCAGGCTGCCTCCCGAGCGACTGCCGATCGGGCGTGCGAGCCACGGTATGTACGAGGTGACGGGCCGGTTCGTCGACGCGGTGGGGCACGAACACGCGCGGGAGGTCCACCGCTTCCGCATCGTCCCTTCGGAGAAATGGGTATAAGAAGGGCTAAAGGTGCGAAGAGGCTGAAGGTGGGTGGGTCCATGAGGGACGAGGAGCCGGCGCCGTCGGCCGGCGGGGGCGAGCCGCCGCGTGACCGGTTCACGGTGGAGGTCCGGCCGGTGCCGGACGCGGACACCGACGTCCTGGTGCTCGCCGGAGAGCTCGACCGCGACACGGTGGCTCCGCTGCGGAGGGCGGTGGAGGAGTGCATCGGGGCAGGGAGGATCGTCGTCGACTGCTCGGCCCTGGACTTCTGCGACTCCTCCGGGCTGAACGCGCTCCTGAGGGCGCGGCTGCGGGCACAGGAGGCCGGCGGGAGGCTGGAGCTCGCGGGGCTGCGACCGCCGGTGGACCGGACGTTCGAGATCACCGGGGCCCGGGTGGTCTTCCGGGTGTACGGGACGGTGGGCGAGGCGCTCGCCGAGAGCGGCGGTGAAGGCGGCGGGACGCATGGCCGAGAGCGGTGACGGTCGCCGGAGCCAGGTTCGCAGGCTGGTACTGCACGGGACCCGGGGTGTGGTGTCGCGCTGCCGGGACTTCACCGCCGAGGCGCTGACCGACTGGGGATGGCTTCCGGCGGAGACGGCGGAAGAGCGCGAGCGGGCGGAGGACGTCCTGCTGCTCGTGTCGGAGGTCGTCACCAATGCCTGCCTGCACGCGGGCGGCCCCCAGGAGCTCGTCCTGCGCCACGCGGCCGGTCGGCTGCGGGTGGAGGTGGCCGACGCCAGCCCCGTGCACCCTCGCCTGCGGGTCGCGCGGTCGCCCGGGCTGCCCGGCGGGCACGGGCTGATGGTGCTGGACCGGCTGGCCGGTGCCTGGGGCAGTGAGGACAAGGCGTCGGGCGACGGCGCGGGCAAGGTGGTGTGGCTGGAGGTCAGCCGCCCGTCCCCTCCGCCGTGGGGCCGTCGTCGAGCAGACCCGTCCTGAGGTCGCCGAGGATGCGGGTGAGCAGGCGCGAGACGTGCATCTGGGAGAGGCCGACACGCAGACCGATCTCCGTCTGGGTGAGTTCCTCGCCGAAGCGCAGCTCCAGGATGCGCCGGTCGCGGGCGTCGAGGCGGGCGAGCAGCGGCCGCAGGGCGGTCAGGGACTCGATCAGCTCGTAGGGAGAGTCGTCCGAGGCCAGTCGCCGGGCGCTCGCGCCGGGGGCGGGGTCCTCGTCACCCGCCGGGGCGTCCAGCGAGCGGGCCGCGTAGCCGTGGGCCGCGAGCTGTCCCTCGGCGACGTCCTCCTCCGTGACGTGCAGCCGCGCGGCCAGCTCGGCCCGGGTGGGGCGGCGGCCGAGGCGCTGTTCCAGGATGTCGGCGGCCTTCGCCAGTTCGATGCGGAGTTCCTGGAGGCGGCGGGGGACCCGTACGGCCCAGCTGGTGTCCCGGAAGAAGCGCTTCATCTCCCCGACGATCGTGGGGAGGGCGAAGGCGGAGAAGTCGACGGCGCGGTCGGGGTCGAAGCGGTTGATCGCCTTGATCAGGCCGATCGTGCCGACCTGGACGATGTCCTCAGCGGGCTCCACGCGGTTCCTGAAGCGCCGTGCGGCGAACTTGACCAGGCTGAGGTTGAGCTCGACCAGGGTGTTCCGGACGTACGCGTACTCCGGTGTGCCCTCGTCCAGCTCCTGCAACCGGCGGAACAGGGCGACCGAGAGGGTGCGCGCGTCGTCCGTCGAGGCGCCGGTGGGGTCGACGGGCTCGGGGAGCCCGCCCAGCGCCGCCCGGCGGAGCGACGCCCCTGATGCAGAGGCGCGCGACGAAGCGGGTGAAGAGGCGCGGGCGGTGGGCGGACGGGCTCTGGCGGTGGACATGAGAAGTCCTTCGACGGGTGGCGGTGGGCCTGCCGCCACGGCCGCAAGGGAGCGGCGGGGGGTCCGTCGGTCGAGCATCTGAGGTAAGGATGCCCACTATCAGGCGGTTTGACACTGTTTCTCGAGGAAGCCCGCTCACTGCGTGGGACGGGCCCCTGCTACGTGGTGGCGGCGCCGTCGTGCGGCAGTACGTCCAGCAGTCCCAGCAGGTACAGGAAGGCCGTCGCCATCGGGGCACCGTCGGTCTCCTCCCGGACCCGCGCCCAGTCGACCCGCTCCCGCAGCCCGCGCGCCACCGGCAGCAGGGGCCCGAAGTCGCAGTGGTGCTCGGAGAGCGCGAGCAGGCGGCAGATCATCAGGTCGCTCGGGGCGAGCACCGGCATGTGGACGGAGTCCACGGGAAGCGTCTGGGCCCGGGCCAGCAGCTCGGTGGTCACCGGCCGGCCGGCGAGGGCGAAGATCAGGTCGATCTCCTCGCCGCCCGCGCGGGCCTTGACGAGCCAGTCCTCGGGCGGGTCCACGATCTGTACGCCGTGTTCCCGCAGGGACCGGGTGACGAGCTCGGCGTCCTCCCGCCGTACCGCGAAGTCCGTGTCGTGCTGGAGCGGGACCGGGATGCCGTGCGCGTAGGCGGCGACACCGCCGACGAGGGCGAAGGGGAGCCCCGAAGCCTTCAGGACGGCCCCGACCTCCTTCGTCGTCTCCAGGATCGCCTGCGTGTGGTCCGCGGGCAGGGCGGCGGCGGCCGAGCCGCTTTCGTCCGTCGCCCGCGGCGCGTTGCCCGCGCCCCGCCGATCCCCGTCGCCCCCGGGGGGACCGTGGCCGACGGACGCGGTGGCCTGCCGGGCGACCGGGCCGGACTCCGCCGCGTCGTCGGCCCGGTCGGGGAACGGGCCTTCTGTGAGGTTCATGGCCTGCTCCTGTCTCGTCGTCGGCGGGCGGGACCTGCGTCTACCCCGCCCGGCTGCCGTCATCCGCACCGCGCCGCGCCGCCCCCGGGTCCTGCCCGCCCCCGGCAGCGCGGTCAGTGACTCGGCGCGGCCGGGGTCCGGAGCGCGCTCGCGCCCCGCGACCAGGCCTCCGTCAGCCGCTCGCCGAGCCGTTCCTCGACGAGACGTGTCGCGGCGATGCCGAAGGCCACGTCCGGGGCGAGCTCCGGCTCGTCGTCGAGGAGTCCGGCCACCACCTCCCGGCGTACCAGCTGCTCGTGGACGGCGTCGGCCTCCACGTGCTCGTCGAAGTACCGCTCGGCGGCGGGACCGGCCCCCGTACGGCGCATGACCTCCGCGAGCCGGGCGGCGGCAGGCGGCGAGGTCGTCTCCAGAAGGGCGAAGTGCCCCACGAGAGCCCCGCGCAGTCGACGGTGCAGACCGAACAGCGACATCACGTTCGAGGCCGCCAGCAGCTCGGCTCCGGCCGCGTCCACGTACCGTCCGTACGACGGGTCGAGACCGAGGTCGGCCATCAGATCCGCGTAGAGCCGCGCGTGCATCCGCTCCGCCCGGCCGCAGCCGTACTCGTCGTACTCGATCGCCACCATGGCGGCCTTGGCGCGCCCGCGCAGCCGGGGGACGACCCACAGGTGCGGATCGGCCTCCCGGAGCTGATGCACGGAGCGCAGCGCCGCGTACTCGCGCACCTGCCACAGCTGCCCTCGGGCCAGGAGGAAACGGGAGACGCCCGTCCCGCCGACCGGCTCCACGAGGACGTCGGCCAGCGCCTCCTCCACGTCCGGGCGGTGCCGGCAGTCGTGCCGCAGCGCGCTCTCGAAGCGGTGCTCCGCCAGGGCCCGCACCCTGAGGAGGTCCGGGTCCCATTCGAGGGTGTCCGGGACCCTCGCGAAGCCCTGGTAATGCAGCTCGTAGCAGAGGTGCAGGGCGAGTTGGAGGTCCTCGCCGTACGGCGAGGCGCGCGCGACGTCCGACTCGCGGGGCAGCCGCCCCGGGCCGCCGAGGAGCCGGTCCCGGATGCCCCGCGACACCTCGCCGCGGGCCTCGGGAAGCTCGGGTCTCGTCGCCACGGCGTGGTGGATGACGGTCATGACGGTCCCGACTCCTCGGCCGGGCCGGAGGCCGCCGCGTCCGTGGCGTTGCTCCGTGCCGCGCGCGTCGCGCGGGGGCGCGAGCGGTGGCTCGTGTCGCAGAACGGTGCGCGGAGCGTCCGCCGGCACGTGCAGAGGGCCACCACGGGCCGCTCGCAGAGGATCACGGACCCGTCGGGCAGGACGATCTCCGCAGGCCCCTCGACGAGCAGCGGCCCTTCGGCGACGGGCGTCACCCGAGGGATCTTCCGGTCCCGGGAAGCCGACATCACACACCACCGATCGGATCCGCCTGCGCTGACACCGCGCGACTGCCCGGCCCCACGGCCCCCATGCGCGGACCGGCCACGGCCGGGGACGCGACCGACGGCCTGCACGCGCGGATCACCACGAGCTCTTCCGTGAGGGTCCCCGGAGAGATCAGTCCCCGGGCCGCGAACCACCCCTGCCGGGCCGACATCACCGGGCCGAAAGGCCGCGTACGGCGCTCGACGACCCGGGCCGTCAGCCCGCCGCGCCGGAGCGCGTCCAGGGTGGCCGCGATGCCGGAGAGCGACGACTGCACGAGCAGCAGCGTTCCGGACGACGCCAGCAGGTGCGGCGCCCGCGCGCAGACCCGGTCGAGGAGGAGCCGGCCGTCGTGTCCGGCGTCCCAGCTCCGCCGCGCTCCCCGGGCGGGCGCCTCCGCGTCCTCGCAGGGCACGTAGGGCGGATTCACCGTGATCACGTCGAAGCGCTCACGGTCCACCGGCCCGTCCAGGTCGCCCCGCAGGGCGCGGACCCGGCAGCGGTGCAGCAGCGCGTTGAGCCGTACGGTGACGATCGACGTCCGGGAGATGTCGACGGCGGTGGCGCGTGCGCCCCGCCGCGCGGCGACGAGGGCGAGGACGCCGGTGCCGGTGCACAGGTCGAGCGACCGGACGCCGGGCCGGAGTTCCTCGCGGCGGAGGTGCGCAAGGAGGAGACGGGTGTCGGCCTGCGGCGCGTACACACCGGGGAGCCGGAACAGCCGCGACGCGGTACGCCGGGAGGCCATCGTCATCGGCTTCCCACGGTCGCGGCGGCCAGCGCGTCCACCACCGCGCTGTACCGGCCGTGCCGGCGGAACACGGCACGCTGCCGGGACGCGCCACCGCCTTCCGCACGGATCCGCGCCCACCGCTCGCGGGCCCAGTCCGAGTCCCCGGCCGCGTCGAGACCGGGCCGGGCGAAGTCGATCAGCGTGTCCAGGAGTTCCACCGCGGGGCGCTCCCGGCCGTCCACCGGGTCAAGGCCGATGCCCCGGATGCCGTGCACAGCCGCGAGCCGATGGGCCCTCAGCAGGGTCGGGCCGGGGATGCGCGGCGGCCGCTCGGCCGCGTCCACCCGGGGAAGCAGGGTGTCGGCGAGCCCGCGGATCAGGATGGCGAGCAGCACCACCGTGTCGATCTCCGCGTTGACGTCCGCCACCCGCACCTCCAGCGTGGGAACGTGCTCCGAGGGCCTGGCGTGCCAGTACACCATCCGGTTGTCGATGAGCGTCCCGTCCTTGACGAGCCCCGCGACATGGGCGAGGTACTGGGCCTCGTCGAGGACGGGGGTGGGTCCCACCGTGGGCCACCTCGCGTGCTCGACGGAACGCCAGCTCTCGTAGCCGGTGTCCTGGCTGTGCGCGTAGGGGGAGTTGCCGGCGAGCGCCTGGACGACCGGCAGCCACGGCCGCATGTGCAGCGCGAGCGCGAGAGCCCGCTCGCGGTCCAGCGTCCCGACGTGGACGTGACATCCGCAGACGAGCCCGTCGTCGCGAGGGACCCCGTCCTCGCTCGTGATCAGACGGGGGAAGCGCCGGGCCATCAGACGGTACCGCGCGGTGTCCGTCACGGTGAGCGGCTCTTCCGGAGGCAGGACGGGCGTGCCGCAGGCGACGGGCGCGCACCGCGCGTCCCGCGCGACCGCGCCCACGACCCCGCGCAGCCAGAGGAGTTCCTCGCGCAGGTCGTCGCGGGAGGCGGTCGGCCCGGTGCAGATCTCGATCTGCGCGTTGAACAACTCGGCCTGTACCTGCCCGCCGAGCTCGCGAGCCGCCTGTCGGATCACCTCGGGAGCCCGGTTCACCGGCGCCCGCGTCACACGGTCGACCAGCACGAACTCTTCCTCGACACCCATGGTCAGGCTCTTCATGGCGGGCTCCTAACCTCGCCACGCGAGTACCCGGCCCATGCCCCGCCATGCCCCGCCGACAGCCCGGCGGCGCTCACACGACGGGGTTCGGACGGGCTCCGAAGGGAGGGCGTCAACCGCCGCGTCAGCCGCGGACGAGCTCACGCACATGCTCCACGCTGCCGCAGTCCGAGGCGAGTTGCCTCGCGCGCTCCTCCTGGAACGCGATGCCCAGCTCGGTCCTCCGGCCCTCGGGAACGCTCTCCCTGGCCTCGTTGAGGACCGTCCGCTCCTCCTCGTCCATGTGATGCGAGACCGCCTCGACCAGCTTCGCCAGCCGCGTGTCCCACGCGTCGGAGCCGACGTCGTCCACTTCGAGCAGCGCGAGCAGCGCCTTGGTCCCGTCGGCGTGCTCCTCCTCGCCGTGCTCCACCTCCTCGGTGTCGACGCCTCCGAAGCGTTTGAGCGCCCCGTAGACCTCGGCCTCCTCGGCCTCGCTGTGCGCCACGAGCAGTGCGGAGAACTCGTTCAGGGCCGCGGCGCGGTCCTCGGCGTTGCTCCGCATCCGGCGGAAGAGGCCCTCCATGGTGCGGTGGTCATCGATGATCACCGCGACGACGTCCTGATCCTGTGTCCTGTCGGCCTTGGCAGTCATGGCTCTCCGTGTACCCGCGCGATTGATCGGCATTCGTGGGGGTACACGCCGGTCCTCACCCCGCAGAGAGGAAACCGTCATGCCCCGTGGATCGAGCCCCAAGAGGGAACGCCAGTACGAGCACATCAAGGAAAGCGCGGAGCAGCGCGGCGAGAGCACCGAGCGGGCCAAGGAGATCGCCGCCCGCACGGTGAACAAGGAACGTGCGCGCTCCGGCGAGTCGCGCACCGCGAGCAAGACGTCCCTCCAGGACATGTCGTCCTCGAAGCGGGGCGGACAGCGCTCGCACAGCGGCTCGCAGGGCCCCACCTACGACCAGCTGTACGAAGAGGCCAAGCGCCGCAACCTCCACGGCCGGTCGTCCATGAACAAGTCCGAACTGAAGAAGAAGCTCGGGCACTGACCGAGGCACGGTCTTCAGCCGGTCGGCGCCGCGCACACCTCGAGCGGCGTCGAAGGCGGGCCGCCGACTGCGCGCGAACGTTCCGGGTAGACGCCTGACGGTCGACCGCGGAGAGGAGCAGGTCATGCGCGCGACCGAAAGCTCGTACTGGATGGATTCGGCCCCGCCCCGCCACGGGTTCCCCCCGCTGGAGGGCGACCTCGCCGCCGACGTGGTCGTCGTCGGCGCCGGCATCGTCGGACTGTGCACCGCACGCGAGCTGAACCGCGCCGGGCGCGACGTGGTGGTGCTGGAGGCCGGCCGGATCGCGGCCGGGGTGACCGGGCACACCACCGGCAAACTGACCTCCCTGCACGGGCTGTGCTACGACCGTCTGAGCCGGCGCCAGGGCCAGAACGCGGCCACGCTGTACGCCGAGGCCCAGGAGGAGGCCCTGCGGCAGGTGACGCGGATCTGCGGGGAGCTGGGGATCGACGCGCACCTGGAGACCCGCCCGGCCTACACGTACACCCGCGACATCGAGCGGGTGGAGGAGATCCACGCCGAGGCGGCCGCCGCCTCAGCCGCCGGCCTGCGGGCCGCCGTGGTCACCGACACGGGACTCCCGTACCCGGTCGCGGCCGCCGTCCGCGTCGAGGACCAGCTCCAGTTCCATCCGCGCCGCTTCCTCCTCGGCGTGGTGGACGACCTCGTCGCCCACGGCGTCCGCCTCCACGAGAGCACCCGCGTCACGGACCTCCGGGAGGGAGCCGACTGCCGCCTCACCCTGGAGGGCGGAGGGACGGTGCATGCCCGTGACGTCGTCCAGGCCACCCAGTTCCCGCTCCGGTGCCACACCACCCTGCTCATGCGGCTCTCCCTGAGCCGCGAGTTCGTCGTCGCCGCCCCGGTCGAGGAGCGGCGTGCCCCGTACGGCATGTACGTGACCTCCGACCACGGGACCCGGTCGGTGCGCACCGCCCCGCTGGACCAGGGACGGCGCCTGCTGATCGTCGCGGGAGAGACCTTCGAACCCGGCAGCGAGGGCGCGGGCGACCGGCTCGAACGCCTGGAGGAGTGGGCGCGCGCCCGGCTCCCCGGCTTCGCCGACGCGCCCGACGTCCACCGATGGGCCGCCGAGGACGTCCACACGGTGGACGGCATGCCCTGCGTCGGTCACGAACACCCCGACACCCAGCACGTCTACGTCGCCACCGGATTCGGCGGCTGGGGACTGAGCAACGGGATCGCCGCGGCCCGGCTGCTCACCGCGCACCTGACCGGCGCGCCGCGTCCGGCCTGGACGGAGCTCTTCGACCCGCGGCGCCGGCTGCCCGTCCGAGAGGTGCCCGAAGTGGTACGGCGGCAGGCCGCCGTCGCCGGTCACTACCTGTCCGGCAGGCGGACCGGCCGACGCTGTACGCACATGGGCTGCGAGCTGGGTTTCAACGAGGCGGAGCGGACCTGGGAGTGCCCCTGCCACGGCTCGCGCTTCGCCGCGGACGGCAGGGTGCTCCAGGGCCCGGCCACCCGCCCGCTGGAGGACTGAGTCCGCACGCGTCGAGCCGAGGAGGACGTCATGACCGCGACGACAGGACCCCGGCGGAGTGGGAAGACACGGCTGGAGGGACGACGATGAACACCGACGAGGGTGAATACCGGATCGCCAGGTTCAGAGACCGGCTCGCACGCGGCGACGTGGCCGAACTCGGTGTGCGCGTCGAGATGCGGGGCACCTCCGTCCTCCTGACGGGCACACTCCCGTCGGCCGGCCGCCGTGACGAGATCCTCCGGATCGCGGCAACGGAGCTGGGCGGCATTCCGCTGCACTCGGACCTCCTGATCGCCTGCGCGGACCCGCCCGACCGACCCGAGGAGCTGTCGTGACGCGCGACGGCGGGACGAACGGCGCCGTCGTCCGGGTGGCGGCGGTGGGGGACATCCACCTGAGCCCCGACTGCCGAGGCCTGCTCCGCCCCTCCTTCGCGACCCTGCCGCTCTGCGCGGACGTCCTCCTCCTCGCCGGCGACCTCACGCGCCACGGCACGGTCCCCGAGGCGGAGGTCGTCGCCGAGGAGGTACGGGACCTCGGCGTCCCCGTGGTCGCCGTCCTCGGCAACCACGACTACCACTCCGAGCAGGAGGCCGACGTCGCCCGTGTCCTCGGCGACGCCGGGGTCACGGTCCTGGAGGGCGACAGGGTGCTCCTGCCGATCGGGGGCGGAAAGGTCGGCATCGCCGGGGCGAAGGGCTTCTGCGGAGGTTTCGCGGGAAGCAGCGCCGGCGAGTTCGGCGAACGCGAGATGAAGGACTTCGTCCGTGCCGCCCGCCGCGAAGCGGACGGCCTGTACCGGGCGCTGAGCGGCATGGACGCCGAAGGCTGCGGGGCCAGGATCGCCCTCACGCACTTCGCGCCGGTGCCCGACACGCTCGCGGGCGAACCGGTGGAGATCTATCCCTTCCTGGGCAGCTACCTCCTCGCCGAGGCCATCGACGAGGCGGGCGCCGACCTCGCGGTCCACGGCCACGCCCATCTGGGGACCGAGCACGGCATGACGGCGGGCGGGGTACGCGTCCGCAACGTGGCGCAACCCGTCATCGGCAAGGCCTTCGCCCTCTACCACCTGCCGCTCGTCCCGACTCCGGTCCATCCGACGCCGGGGGAGCCGCCGGCCGAGCCCGCCTCCCGGTGACGTGACCTGAGACGCGGAGACGCGCTGCGGGCGTACGCCTCAGGGGGCCGTCCTCGCCGCGTCGCCGACCTCGTCCCGCCGGACCGGCCCCTCGGGCGGCTGCCCGCCGCGTCGGCGGCGCGCGACGGGCGCCGGCGCGGTCAGGACGGCGAGGCACGCGACGACGAGGGCGATGCCCGCCCAGCCGGCGGCCGGGAGGCGCTCGCCGACGACCAGGACGGCCAGCACGGCGGCGACGGCCGGTTCCAGCAGGGACAGGGTGGTCGCGGTACTGGCGGGCACCCGCGCCAGCCCCCAGCCGAACAGGACGTAGCCGGCGAACATGGGGACCAGCGCCATGTAGACGCCGACGGCGGCGTTGGACCAGGAGGCGACGACCGGGGCGCCGGTGACGAGCAGCACGGGCAGGAGGAGCAGTCCGCCGAGCCCGAAGACGGCGCCCATCGCCGGGCGGGACGGAATTCCCCGGCTGATGAGCCGGTGTGCGGCCCAGGAGTACAGGGCGTACGTCGCGGCGGCGAGCAGACCGAGGCCCACGCCGAGCAGCGTGTCGGCCGTGGACGGCCCCGAGCCGTCGGAACCGTGGGCGGCGGCTTCGGCGACGCACAGCAGGACGGTTCCGAACAGGCCGAGCGCCGCCGCGACCGTCCAGCGGCGGGTGAGCCGGCGGCGGTCCACGACCCGCTCGATCAGCGCCGAGGCCAGCGGGGCGGTGCCGATCGACACGACGGTGCCGACGGCGACTCCGGCCAGGTGCATGGAGCTGTAGAACGCCAGGGGATAGACCGCCACCGAGGCGGCCCCGATCAGCACGGTGCCGCGCTGACCGCGTAGGCGGAGCGCGTGACGGCGGATCTGCCGGGCTGCGACGAGTGCCTGGAGGAGACCGCCGAGCCCCATGGCGACGGCGCCGACGGCGAGCGGGCCCACGCCGGGTGCGAACGTCGCGGCCGTGCCCGTCGTACCCCACAGGACGGAGGCCGCCAGGACGCACAGCGCCCCCGTCCCCACGGCCCGGTCCGGCCCGGCGGGGCGCGTCACAGGCGGTCCAGCAGCGTCGCCGCCAGCGCGCGGGCGTGCCGGAGCCGCTCCCCGTCGCCCTCCAGACCGGCCCGGGCCATCGCGCCCTCCAGGAGGAACGCGAGGTGCTCGGCCGTCGCGCGCGCATCGGTGGGACGCTCGGGCAGCAGCTCCTCCAGGTGGCCGGCGATCAGGCGCTCGACCTCCTCTTTGTGGGCGCGCACCACGCCCCGGCCCGGGTCCCCGGCGGGCAGCTCGGCGGCGGCGTTGAGCAGGCCGCACCCCCGAAAGCCGTGCTCGTAGGCGAAGGCCGCGTGATCGGCGTACGCGTCGAACACCGCGAGCACGCCGTCCCGGGGCCCTCCGGCCCGCTCGATACGGGCCCGGTAGAGCCCGAGCCACTCCTCGTGCCGGGCGTCCAGATAGGCCAGGACCAGCTCGGACTTGGAGGCGAAGTTGTTGTAGAGGCTCATCTTCGCGACGCCCGCGTCGGCGGTGATCGTGTCGATGCCGGTCGCCGCCACCCCGTCGGCGTAGAAGCGGCGGGCAGCCGCCTCCAGCAGCCGCTTCCTGGCGGGACGGGGCCTTCCGCTCTCGCTCATCACACTCCGCAGAGGTCCATAATTAGGTAGGTAGGTCTACCTAGACTAGCTCACCGTCGAGGGTGGCCGTCGAAAATCCCGTGCTGTGCCGTCGGCGGAGAGGCAGACTCGCGCCATGCAGGAGATGGAAGAGTTCCGGACGGCGGTCGGCGACTGGGCGAGCGATGGGTCGAGCGAGCCGGCGGGGGAGCGGGCGCGGGAGCTCGCGGCCCGGCTGGGGGTGCGGACGGTGGTGCTGCTCGAAGGGCTCAGCGACCTCGCCGCCGTCGAAGCCCTGACCGAGCGCCGCGGCCGGGACCTCGCCGCCGAGGGCGTGTGCGTGGTGTCGATGGGCGGCGCGATGAACGTCGGCCGTTACGCGGCCCTGCTCGGCCCGCCCGGCCTCGGCCTGCGCCTGACGGGACTGTGCGACGAGCGTGAGCGGCCCTACTACGACCGGGGCCTGACGCGGGCCCGGGCGCGGGCCTCGGAGCGGGACGTCTTCGTGTGCGCGGCGGACCTGGAGGACGAGCTCATCCGCGCGCTCGGCACGGAGCGGGTCGAGGAGATCGTCGAGACCGAGGGCGACCTCCGCCCCTGGCAGACCTTCCTGCACCAGCCCGCGCAGCAGGGGCGTCCCCGGCACCAGCAGCTGCGCCGCTTCCTCGGCACGAAGAAGGGTCGCAAGATCCGCTACGGCACCCTCCTCGTCGAGGCCCTCGACCCCGGGCAGGTGCCGGCCCCGCTCGAGGACCTCCTCGCGAACGTCTGAGCGCGATCGGCCGTTCGGTTAATCGGTTGATCGTTCGGAGTGCTTCGGGCAGGGTCCGAGGAATGACGTCCCACCTCCACGCGCTTGACATCGACGCGAACGACCCTCCCCTTCTCGCCCGTTTCTGGGCCGGCCTCCTGGGCTGGGAGGTGAGCGACGAGACCGACGACGGCATCGTGCTCCTCCCCGGGGACGACACCGGGTTCCGGATCCGCTTCCTTCCGAACCCGGCGAGGAAGACCGTCCAGAACCCCATGCACTTCGACCTGACCAGTACGTCGCTCGACGATCAGCGGGACGTCGTGGCGAGGGCGCTCGCACTCGGCGGCCGGCACATCGACGTCGGCCAGACGCCGGAGGACGAGCACGTCGTGCTCGCCGACCCCGAGGGCAACGAGTTCTGCGTGATCGAGCCGGGCAACAACTTCCTGGCCGACTGCGGGTTCATCGGGGCGCTCGCGTGCGACGGTTCGCAGGCCGTCGGGTACTTCTGGAGCAAGGCGCTGGGCTGGCCGCTGGTCTGGGACCAGGACCAGGAGACCGCGATCCGCTCACCGCACGGCGGACCGAAGTTCACCTGGGGTGGTCCGCCCATGATGCCGAGGGACGGGCACCGGCTGCGCTTCGACCTCGCACCCCCGGCCCACGGTGACCAGCAGGCGGAGATCGACCGGCTCGTCGAGCTCGGGGCGACGCGTGTCGACACGTCCGCGGCCGGGACCGGTTGGGTCACGATGGCCGACCCCGACGGCAACGAGTTCCGCGTACTGACTCCCCGCTGAGACCGAGGAGCCGCCACGCCGCCCGAGTCGAGACCTCCTCGGGCGGCGCGCTCCGCTCAGGACGCTTCGGCGAACTCGTCTTCCGTGTCTCCGAGTTCGTCCTGGACCCGCAGGGCCGCCACCCACAGCGGCATCATCCAGTGCGCGGCAAGCACGCCGACGAGGACCGGCGTCACGGCCGCACGCAGAGGCGCATCCGCCAGGGCGCTGTAGGCACCCGCCCCGATCACCGCGGCCACGAGCAGCCACAGGGTGATCCGGTGGGCCAGAGCCCGCACCCGGTCGCGCTCCACGAGCTGCCGCTCGTCGAGCATCCGGCCCCGGAGTTCGAGCAGTCCGCGGGTGGAGCCGTTCAGGACGCCGGTGAGCAGGACCCAGGGCAGCAGCGCGCCCGCGACCACAAGGGCCAGCCCCCACCCGGGCCCGAAGACCGTGCCGATCCAGGCGCCCACCCCGACGGCGGTAAGGGCGACATGGGCCGTGACGGCAAGCCGCCGCCGGGTCGTGGTGGCGTGGACCGCAGCCGCGCGGCGGTCGTTCATCAGCGCGTACATGTGCCGGTCGTAGCGCGTCGTGGTCATCACTGCTTCCTCCCGTAGACCTCGTCGGTGAGCGGCTGGAACGGCTCCAGGGAGAACAGCGCCTCCACCGGCAGCCCGAAGAACCGGGCCACCTTCAGGGCCAGGTCGAGGCTGGGGTTGTACTGGCCGCGCTCGATGTAGCCGATGGTCTGGTAGTGGACGCCCACTGCCTCGGCCAGTGCCTGTCGCGACACCTTCCGCTCGGCCCGTACGACTGCCAGCCTGTTGTGCACCTGCTCGCTCATGTATAAGAAGTACTACATCTGAGAGTAGGAGCGCAACATGAAGGAGGGGCGGGGACCGTGGTCCCCGCCCCTCCCGTGACGATCCCTCACATCGACGTCTTCGCCTCGCCCGTCAGACGTTCAGCCCGGCCAGCCTCCTCCGGTCGAGCGGGGACGCGCGCCGGTCCAGGCGCTGTTCGAGCAGGTCGCGGGCGGTGTCGCTGTGCCCCGCCTCGACCAGCGCGTACAGCAGGGTCTCCTCGATGACCTCGCGCTGCGCCGCGCTGCCTCCCACCCGGCGCAGCGAGGGCAGCAGCCCGCGCAGTTCCCGCACCGCCGTCGCCCACTCCTCCTCCAGTACGGCTTCCAGCGCGCCGCACAGAGGGACGATGACCTCCCGCTGGACCGGGTCCGCGCCGGCCGCGTGCGTGCTCAGGCGGCGCAGCGCCGGGAGGTCGCCGGCGGCGGTGAGCGCGACGGCACTGTGCAGCGCCGTGAACGCGGTCGCGGGACGCTCGACGAGCTCGCGGGCCACCGCGTCGAGCACCCCGTCGACGGGCACGCGCCCGGTCCAGTTCCGCGACATCCGGGCCCGCCACAGCAGCGACCCGGAGTCGACGAGCGCCCGCACCCCGTTCACCTGACCCGGCGCCAGCTGCGCGAACCACCGGCGGCGCACGGCCGCGGAGTCGTCGAGGGCCAGCTCGTGGAGCGCCACGTGCCAGGAGAAGTGCGCCCGGTGCACGGCGCCCCGCCCCTGGTTCCCGATCCAGCCGTCGAGCCAGTCCCGGCCGGTGCCGTGCTCCCCGGACTCGTAGTGGACGTGCGCGAGGGCGTGCACGGCATGGCCGGAAGCGGGTTCCTCGGCGAGCGCCGCCCGGGCCAGCTCCCCGGCCTCCTCGATCCGTCCCTGCTCCTGCCGGACGAACGAGAGGAGCGAGGTGTGGAACCAGTGCCCCGCGTAGGCGGGCGCGGTCCGTTCCACCAGTCCGAGCGCCAGGGTCCCGTCGAGGTCCGTGACGCCGGAGAAGGCGATGGTCGGGACCGCGATCCCGAGCGCGAACGCGTCGTCGGGATAGCGCTCGAGGTGCTCGAAGAGCGCCGTGTCACCGTCACCCGCGCCCGCCCCTCGGCCCGCACCGCCCCCCTGCGCGTCGTGCTCCGTGATGCGGCGCGTGACGACGTCGACGAACGACCGCTCCCGCTCGTCACCGCGCTCCCGCACACTGCGCTGGGCGTCCGCGAGCTCCCGGGCGACGTCCACATCCGCCCCGCACTCGTGACCGAGCAGGGCGAGCGCGGCGTGCCCGAGCGCGAACCCGGGATCCGACTCGGTGGCGCGCGCGAACGCCTCGGCCGCCTTCGCCCGTACGGTGATCACCCGGCCGAGTCCGCACCGGAAGGACGCCGCAGCGGCGGCGTGCGTGGACAGCGGCAGCCCGAACTGGTCGGTGGGCCGCCGGCGTACCGACCGGGGAGCGCGCGCCAGGGGGGCGAGCACGGCCTCGGCGACCTCCTTGGCCTGGGCGCGGATCTCCGGGATCGCCGTCGTCTCCCACAACTCGCCCCGGCGGGACGCGCCGAGAGTGAACAGCGGCCGCCCCGGGTGCCCTTCGGCGTCGAGTAGCCGGCCCTGGTCGGTGGAGACGCCGATGCCGAGCGGCCCGGGAACGGCGAGTCCGTCGGCGAGCAGACCCGACCACAGCGGTTCGCCGCCGGCGTCGGCCCGCAGCCCCGGCCCCGTACAGTCCACGACCCAGCCCACACTCAGCTCCCGGCCGTCGGCGAGGGAGACGACCAGCCCGCCGTCCTGCCCTGGTGCCGCGGCGGCGACTCGGCCGGCGTGGATGCGGAGCCTGCGGGCGGCCCGGGCCCGGGCGACCGTCTCGGCCGTGGACGGCGCCATACGGTGCCGGTGCACGTTCCAGGGAGTGGCGTCGCGGCCCAGGAACTCCGCCCGCTCGTCGTCGGTGAGGCCTTGCCAGAGCCGTACGATCTCGGGCCGCAGCCCGTCGAGCGCGGGCCGCCAGTCGCCGTGGACGCGCCGGGTGGCGGCGAAGTGCCGCGTCAGCTCCCGGCGGAGACGGTGGAAGGGGAGCCCGGCGAGGCCCGGCGGCGGCGGAACGGCGGGCAGCGGGGCGACCGCGTGCGGCTGGGGGAGCAGCCCGCTGCGCGACACGGCGTGCACCGTGCGGCCGGGACGGTCGAGGACGAGCGCGAGATCGACGGCGGTGAGACCCGTGCCGACGAGCAGGACGTCGTCCGCGTCGCCGACGTCGTCGAGTGCGCCGGCGGACCACGGGCGGGAGACGAACCGGTCGGAGGTGACGAGCTCGGCCGGGGCCCAGCTCGCCCTGCCCGCCGCCGGCCCGGTGGCGAGGACGACGCTGTCCGCCGTCACCGCGCCACCGTCGGCAAGCCGGAGCTCAAGGCGTCCGTCGGCCGCGTCGGAGCACCCCGTGGCCCGGGTGCGCAGCCGCCGCACGGAGACCGTGCCGTGCGCGGCGATGACGGCGCGCCCGAGCGTGTCGGCGAGATACGAGCCGTAGCGGTACCGGGAGGCGAAGTCCGCCGCCGTCACGGTGGATTCGCCGTGGCGGCAGAGCCAGCGCCGGAAGTGCCCGGGGTCGTCCGGGTAGCAGCTCATGCCGCCGACGGGCACGTTGAGCCGGTGCTCGGGGACCTCGGTGGCGTACGCGACACCCCGGCCCGCCTCCGGCGCCGGGTCGACGAGGACCAGGTCGAGCGCGATACGGCGCCGGGCCGCGGCCTCGCAGAGCTGGACGGCGACGAGCGCACCGGCCGCGCCCGCGCCGACGACGGCCACGGTGGGCCGCGAAGGCCGTCCGGACTCGGCGGGTTCCGGGACTTCGGCTGACTCGGCCGACGCGACGGCCGACGACGACACGACAGGTACCACGGACACCACGGAGACCTCCGAAACGAGGGGACGGGCACGTACGAGCAATGTTCACTATCTCGATGAACAAAGTGCAGTGGCAACGCCGCTTCCGGACAACAAGCCCGCACTGCCAAGCCCGTTGGCGAGTCCCCCGCCGGGTTCGTCGGCCGGCCCGTAACAAGCCGCCCAGGTCAGGAAGGAGCCAGTCGTGAGACATTGAGTCCGTGAGGATCTCTGCACGAACGGACTACGCCATCCGGGCCATGGCCGAGCTGGCCTGCTCCCCGGACCGCCCTCTCAAGGCCGAGGACATCGCCGGCCGCCAGGACATCCCCGTCCGCTTCCTCTTCGTCGTGCTCGGCGACCTGCGGCAGGCGCGACTGGCGCGGAGCGTGCGCGGTCCCGACGGCGGCTACACCCTCACCAGACCGCCCGAGGAGATCACCCTCGCCGACGTCATCCGCGCGATGGACGGACCACTGGTCAGCGTGCGCGACCTGAAGCTGACGGGCCTGGAGTACCAGGGCGCGGCGGCGCCCATGCCGGACGTGTGGCGCGCCGTGCGGACGAGTCTGCGCCAGGTCCTGGAGGGCACGACCCTCGCGGATCTCGCGGCGGGCACCCTGCCCGAGCTCGTACGGGACCGGGCCCGCGACTACAACGACGACGTCCGCACGTACCCGTAGCGCCCCGCGCGTCCATGGCTGTCCGACGGACCGCCCCCTACGCTCGGCCAGGTGACACCCTCCACCGAAACGCCCGAGCACACCCGGTCCGCCGAAGGCCGACCGCGCCGACTCGTCGTCCTCCGGCACGCCAAGAGCGCCTGGCCGGAAGGCGTCCCCGACCGGGACAGGCCCCTCGGCCCCCGAGGACTGCGCGACGCCCCGGCGGCCGGGCGCTCCCTGGCGGAGACCGGAGTGCTGCCCGACCTCGTCCTGTGCTCCCCGGCCCGGCGCGCCCGCCACACATGGGACCTGGCCGCCGCCGAACTGGACAGCCCTCCACCGGTCCGCCACGACCCCCGCCTGTACGGGGCGGACGCCGACGACCTCCTCGACGTCCTCCACGGCGTGCCCGACGCGACCGGAACGCTGGTGCTCGTCGGGCACAACCCGGGCCTCGAAGACCTCGTCCTGCTGCTCGCGGCCGACGGCGTCGGGGACGCCCTGGACCGCGTACGGACCAAGTTCCCGACCTCAGCGACGGCCGTCCTGACCTGGCACGGCAGCTGGCCGGGCCTCCGCCCGGGCGGAGCGCTCCTGACGGACCTGGTGATTCCGCGCGGTCGGAAGAACCCGTGAGCAGCACTCAAAGGTGGGCGCCGCCGGTCAGGTTCCGGCGAGGAGGCCGTGCCCGAGGGGCGTGAGGGTGTGGAGGACGGCGACGCCGGTCCGTGTGGTGTCGACGAGACCGGCCTCGCGCAGCACCCGTGTGTGCCGGCTCGCCGCCGGCAGCGAGATGTCGGCGCGCTCGGCCAGGGCGGTGGTCGTGGCGGGAGTGCGGAGCAGGGCCAGCACCTGCGCGCGGGTGCGGCCGAGCAGCGCGGCCAGGGCTTCCGGCCCGCCGCCGGTTCCGGCCGCGCAGGCGCCGGCTGCACCCGTACCCGCGTCCGCGTCGCCGGAGCCGTCGGAGCCGTCGTGCAGGGGGTACACGAGCACGGTCGCCGCCCGGGGCCGGTACATCACCAGCGGGCCGGTCGCGAACCAGGAGGGCACGAGGAGCAGTCCGCGACCGCAGAGCGGGATGTCGTACGCCGAGGCCGACGGCAGGTGGAGCGTCGGCGGCTGCCACCTCCAGGTGGGCGCCAGGGTGGTGAGCAGGGCGTCCACGCCTCCGCGCAGCAGCATCTCGGAGCGCAGCGCGCGATCGGTCAGGGCGTCGCCGCGAATCCGTGGCCAGAGCGGCTCGACCGTGGTCCGGAAGTACCGGCGGGTGTCGTCGACGAGCGTGCGGGTCGCACTCGCGGAGCCCTGGGCGAGCTCCAGGGCCCACGGTCCGGGTCGGGTCAAGTGGCCGTTCCGCCCCGCTGCCCTGGGGATCCCGAGGTCGATCGCGAGCTGCTCCGCCGGCGTCGAGACGGCCGCCTCCAGCGCGTCGGCGAAGCCGTGCAGGGACGGCTGGAGCAGGAAGTCCGGCATGAACCCGTCCTCGGTGACGAGTTCGGCCAGGACACCGGCCCGGGCACTCGCGGTCCCCCGCAGGGACCGGTGCCATTGCCGGGCGGCGGGACGCGGCCTGTCCCACAGCCCGTACCCGTGACTCCCGCCACCGCCACCGCCACCGCCACCGCTGGCGCGCTCGCGCGCACCGCCCGCACGCAGGCGCAGGCTGAGCCGCAGACTCAGGGCGGTCTCGGAGAGCGCGTTGGCCGCCGGGGCGAGGGTGATCTGACGCAGATCGGCGGCCGTGAAGTGAAGGCGGATCATGTGAGCCGATTATCGGCGCGTCGGACCCTTTTACCCAGAGGGGAAAGGCGATGCGTCACCGCCGACTCCGTTGCACGCTGCGGGTGTCCACGTCGTCGACCCCCTCACCGGAGGCCGTACCGATGCGCCGCATCCCTGCCCGAATCCCCGCCCGAATCCCCACGAGGATCCCTGCCCGAAGAACCGCCCGCTCCGTCGTCCGCCTCACCGCCACCACCGCCCTCCTCACGGTCCTCGCCGCCGTGCCCGCCCCGGCCGACGCCCGCGACCTGCCCGATTCCTATGTCGTCTCCCGCGCACCCGGCGTGCTCCCGGAGGGCATCGCCATCACCCCGGACGGCACGATGTACGTGTCCTCGGACGGTACGGGCGCCCTCTACCGAGGCCGGGTCGGTTCCCCCGAGATGAAGCCCTTCCCGGCGCGCGGTCTGGAGGACCGCCCCAGCTCTCTGGGCGTCCACACCGACCGGCGCGGCCGTGTCCTCTCGGTGGGCGGCGCGAAGCTGACCGTCCACGACCGGCACGGACGACTGCTGGCCACCCGGACGGCCCCCGACGGACCCCTCGGCGCGCCCGACCTGAACGACCTGGCGGTGACGAAGGACGCGGTGTACGTGACCGACTGGGCCAACCCCGTCGTGCTCCGGGCGGAGATCCGGGGCGGCGCCATCGGCCCGCTCGAACCCTGGCTCGACATCCGCTCCGCGTTCCCGCAGTTCCCCGCGCGGTACTGGCTGCTGAACGGCATCGTCGCGAACGACTCGGGCACCGCCCTGCTGGTCGCGTCCAACGGCACCGAGGCCGTCTGGCGCGTCGGCACGGCCGACCGGGACGTCAGCCGACTCGACCTGGGCACGGAGTCCTTCGGCGCGGACGGCATGGTGCTCCGTGACCGGACGCTGTACGCCGTACTCAACTACGGCGCCCCGCACGGTGTGTACATCGCCCGGCTGGACGAGGAGCTGAGGTCGGGCACGGTGACCCATCGCCTCACCGAAGGTCCTTTCGACCTGCCGACCACGCTCGCGCGGCACGGCTGCCGCCTGTACGTGGTCAACAGCCAGCTCGACGACCCGCCGGGCCGGCCCCCGTACACGGTGAGCGCGATCGCCGACCCGACGTGCGGCGAAGCCGGCTGACCGAGGACGCCGGCTGACCGAGGACGCCGGCTGACCGAGGACACCGGACGGGCGCGGGTCGCCCGTCCGGCGGGCGGCCGGCCGCCCCGAGTGCGCTCCCTCGCCGGAGTGGTTCGAGAGGGCCAGTGGGCGCAGTACCGCGGTGCCCGCGGCGAGCGGGCGGGCTCCGGTCAGGAAGCTGTGCGCCGCTGCTGTCCGCACTTCCCGACCACGGAGGCCGTACGCCCATGAATGCTGCACACCCGAGATCCGCGCGGCGGCGCCGAAGAGCACGGGGGAGGGCCGCGGCCTCGTCCCTGCTCGCCACGGCGCTCGTACTCGCGCTGCCCGGCGCGGCGTGGGCCGCGCCCGGGGACCTGGATCCGACGTTCGGCCCGGGCCCGGGCGGCCGGGTGATCACGCCCTTCCCGGGTTACGCGGAGGGCCACGACATCGCGCGGCAGGCCGACGGCAAGCTGGTCGTGGCGGGCCTGAGCGAGGGCGGGTTCGCACTCGCGCGCTACCTGCCCGGCGGCGGCCTCGACCCCGCCTTCGGTACCGGCGGCCTGGTGACCAGCGACTTCGGTGGCGGCGCCCACTCGGCGAACGCGGTCGCGATCCAGCCCGCCGACGGGAAGATCGTGGTGGCCGGAACCACCGAGGTGTTCGGGGAGGAGGGCGGAGGCTGCTGCTTCTTCTCCGTGGCCCGCTACCTGCCCGACGGCACCCCGGACCCGGAGTTCGGCGAGGGCGGCCTCGTCCGGGTCGAGGAGTTCGGCGGGTCCGCGGACGGCGCGGACGTGGCGGTGCGGAGCGACGGCCGGATCGTCGCCGTGGGCAAGGGGGGCGGCGGCGGGTTCGCGCTGGTCCGCCTCGACACGGACGGGAACCTGGACCCGAGCCTGGGCGGTGACGGCGCGGTCGTCGCCGGGTTCACGCCCTCCTCGCCCCAGGAAGCCGGCGGCATCGCCCGGAGCATGGCCCTCCTCCCGGACGGCCGGGTCGTGTCGGTCGGCTACGTGGGCAACACCGCCTTCGACATCGGCGTCGTCCGCTACCTGCCCGACGGCAGCCTCGACACCGGCTTCAGCGGCGACGGCATGGTCACCGCCGACTTCGGCGGCACCGAGTTCGGCACCGCGGTCGCGGTCCAGTCCGACGGCAAGATCCTCGCCGCGGGCTCCGGCGGCGCCGGCTTCGCGCTCCTCCGCTACCAGGCGAACGGCAGTCCCGACGCGGGCTTCGGCACCGGCGGCCGTACCTCCGTGGGCTTCCCCGGGGACGGCGGGATCGCGTACGCGATGGCCCTGCAGGCGAACGGCAAGATCGTCCTGGCCGGCCGGGCGGACGACCCCGACAGCGCCGAGGCGAACGACTTCGGGCTGGCCCGCTTCCACCCCAACGGCACGATCGACACCGGCTTCGGCGGCGACGGCTTCGTGGTCACCGGTTTCGGGGACTTCGACGAGGCCCGCGCGGTACTCGTCCAGCCGGACGGCAAGGTCGTCGCGGCCGGCTACGGGGCGGGCTTCGCCTTCACGCTCGCCCGTTACGAGGGAGGCGACGGTACGACGCCGCCGCGCGCGGACCTGTCGGTGACGATCAACCCCACGGCCGCGGTGAGCATCGGCGACCGCGTCTCGTACACGGTGACCGTCGCCAACAAGACAAGCTCCACCGCCACCGCGACCGGCATCACCCTGACGGACACCTTCGCGGGCGCCGGCGTGACCCTGATCTCCGCCACCCCCACCCAGGGCACGTGCACGACGACCTCGACACAGGCGACCTGCGCCCTCGGTTCCCTAGCCCCCGGCGCGAGCACGACGCTCACCTTCACGGCGGAGCCCCGCTCCACCGGCACCCTCACGCACACCGCGACCGTCGCGGGCAGCCCGTCGGACCCCATGACCTCCGACAACACGGCCACGACGACCACAGCGGTGAACAACGCCCGCGGCTGCACGATCATCGGCACCAGCGGCGCGGACACCCTGACCGGCGGCTACTCCAACGACGTGATCTGCGGCCTCGGCGGCAACGACACCGTCCGCGCGAGCTACGGCCACGACACCGTCCACGGCGGCTTCGGCAACGACAACCTCGACGGCTCCTTCGGCGACGACACGATGAACGGCGGCCCCGGAAACGACACGCTGACGGGCTCGTACGGCAACGACCGCCTCACGACCACCGACGGCGTCTCCGCCAACGACACCGCCAACGGCGGCCTCGGCACCGACACCTGCACCACCGACACGGGCGACACCCGCATCAGCTGCCCCTGACCCACGCCCGGCGCCGTGGCACGCCCCTCCCGTCAGGGCGTGTGACGGCGCCGGGCCCGCTTGACCTCGTCGGTGACGGCCCAGGCATCGGCGACGGGCCCGAGGTGGCGGAGCTTGTCGGGGTTGCTCACGGAACGGATGGCCTGGATCCGACCCTCGACCACGTCGAGGGCCATGGTGTGCAGGATCCTTCCGTCCCGGTCGCGGAAGACGGCGCCGGGCTGGCCGTTGACCTCGGCCGGCGTGAGCGAGACCTCGATCCGCAACAGCCAGGGGAAGACCGAGGCCAGGAGCCGGGCCACGTTCTGCGCGCCGGCGACGGCCCTGGCCAACTGAGGCGTCTTGCCGCCGCCGTCGCCGAGGAGCTGCACGTCGGCGGTGAGCAGGCTCTGCAGTCCGTCGACGTCGCCGTTCTTGAGCGCGTCGAAGAACCGGGTCGCCAGCTCCTCCCGCTCCTCGCGGTCCGGAGCGAACCGGGGCCGCCCCGCCTGCATGTGCCGTCGTGCCCGTACGAGCAGCTGCCGGCAGGCCGCCTCGGAGCGTTCCACCGCCTCGGCGATGTCCTCGAAGCCGAAGCCGAACACCTCGCGCAGCAGGAAGACGGCCCGCTCCAGCGGGCTGAGCCGCTCGAGGAGGAGCAGGGCCGCCATCGACACCGAGTCGGCGAGCTCCGCCGACCGGGCAGGGTCCTCGTACGGGTCGTTCAGCAGCGGTTCGGGAAACCACGGGCCGACGTACTCCTCCCGCCGCACGCGCGCGGACCGCAGCACGTCGATGGAGATCCGTGTCACCGTGGCGGACAGGAAAGCCTTGGTCGACGTCGGCCGGGTGCCCGAGCCGTCGTACCGCAGCCAGGTCTCCTGGACCGCGTCCTCGGCCTCGCTGACGCTGCCCAGGATCCGGTAGGCGATCGAGAACAGCAGCGGCCGCAACTCCTCGAACTCCTCGACCTTGCTCACGCGCGTCTCCTCTCCCTGTGACGTCCCACGGCCCGGCCGGACTTCGGCGGTACGGGCCCTTCCCATGATCATCCGGACCACCGGCGCCCGGAGGAGATCAGTGGAACGAGCCGGGCACGTAGTCGCCGGCGGGCTGGCGGGTGATGACGTTCAGCCGGTTCGCCAGGTTCATGAAGCCGATCAGAAGGACCAGGGCGTTGAGCTGCTCCTCGTCGTAGTGCAGAGCGGCACGCGCCCACACCTCGTCGTCCACTCCGCCGGCCGCGTCGGCGGTACGGGTCCCCTGCTCCGCCAGCTCCAGCGCGGCACGCTCGGCCTCGGTGAAGACCGTGGCCTCCCGCCACGCCGTCACGAGGTTCAGCCGCACCGCGGTCTCGCCGGCGGCGGTCGCCTCCTTGGTGTGCATGTCGATGCAGACGGCGCAGGCGTTGATCTGGCTCACGCGCAACGACACCAACTCCTGCGTCGCGGCCGGCAGCGACGACTCCTTGACGGCCTTGCCCGCCGCCATGAGGTGCTTGAAGGCCTTGCCGGTGACGGGGCTGGCGAAGAGGTCGAGTCGCGCGTCCATGATGTGCTCCTTTGCTGCGGTGGAAGGTGGCTACACCCCTGAGACGAGGCAGCCCGCCCCCTTGTGACACGAGCGGATGTGACCTGGGTCTCCCTTGCGGCACCTATCGAAAATCGATAGATTTCCATCGCAACTCGATGGAAGGCTGGGTCATGGGAAAGCTGACTGTGCGTGCGCTGCGCGCCGTGCTCCTGGTGGTGCTCGCAGGCACCGTGTCCGTCCAGGCATTGATGGTGTGGGCGCTGGCCACCGACCCGGAGGACGGGTCGCTTCCGCTGGACCCGCTGCGCGTGCTCACGATCCTGGGCATGGTGGCGGCCCAGGTCGCCCTGGTCTGCGTATGGCGGCTGGTGGCGATGGTGCGACGCGGAACCGTGTTCTCCCACGCGGCCTTCCGGTACGTGGACGGCGTGATCGGCGCGATCGTGGCCGCCGCCCTCGTGTGGTTCGCGGTCACGGCGGTCAACGCGCCGGGCCAGCGGGAGGACCCGGGTGTCACGGTCATCATGGCCGGCGTCGGGCTGGCCATCCTGGGGGTCGCGCTCGTCGTGCTCGTCCTGCGGATGCTGCTCGTCCAGGCCGTCGCGCGCGACGGCGAAGCGGCGCGGATGCAGGCGGAACTGGACGAGGTGATCTGATGCCGATCGCCGTCGACATCGATGTGATGCTGGCCAGGCGGAAGATGTCCGTGGGTGAGCTCGCGGACCGCGTGGGCATCACACCCGCCAACCTCGCGGTACTCAAGAACGGCCGCGCCAAGGCGGTGCGCTTCGCGACGCTCGCCGCGCTCTGCGACGTGCTCGACTGCCAGCCGGGCGACCTGCTGCGCTGGGAGCCCGAGGACGCCACGGACGACTGAGGCGGCCGAGGGCGGGCGCACCCCACGCACATGCACCGCCCGGGAATCCTCTACCGTCTGCAGGTCCGTCCGGCCCAAGGGCGGTGTGAGGGAGGAACGTTCATGCGGCAGCGGGGAGCGGGCGTGCGTCTGAGGACCGCGGGGCGGGTCATGGTGGCGGGCGGAGTGGTCCTGGTGCTGGGCGGCATCGGGTTCTTCTTCACGACTCACCGGGGGGCCACCGTCATGGGCGCCTCCATGGAGCCCACCCACCGCGTGGGCGATCGCCTGTCCACCGAGCGCGTCGACGCGGACGCCATACGCCGGGGCGACGTCCTCCTCATCCGCGTCCCCGAGCGCTACCGGGACGCGCCGGTCCTGCAGCGGGTCGTCGGGACGGGCGGCGACCACGTCGTCTCCGACGGAGACCGGATCACGGTGAACGGGCGGCCCTTGGACGAGCCGTACAGGAACGACGGCCCCATCGGACCGGCAGCGGAGCCGTACGACGTGCGTGTGCCGGAGGGGTTCCTGTTCCTGTTGGGCGACAACCGGGGGAACGCGAACGACTCGCGGCAGTTCCTCGACGACAACGCGGGCGGCGTCGCGACCTCCGCCGTCCTCGGACGCGTCACCGAGGGCCCGCCGCCGGCGGTCACGGCGGCCGGAGCCCTCGGAGCCGTACTGGCCCTGAGCGGCGCCGGACTCTGGTACACGGCCAGGCGGCGAGCCGTGAGGGACATCCACAGCACCCTGCGCCAAGGGGCGGCTTGGGCGCGTACCGAGTCGTGACGATCGGTGATACGCGCCTGCGTCGTGCTGTCCGGCGCTAGCGTGAGGCCATGATCGTATGGCTCAACGGCACCCATGGCGCAGGCAAGACGACGACCAGTGCGCTCGTACAGCAGCTGATCCCGGATTCTCGGGTGTTCGACGCCGAGAAGGTCGGCGAGACGCTCATGGACATCACGCCGGGACTGCCCGAGACGGGCAACTTCCAGCACTGGCCGCCGTGGCGTCCGCTCGTGGTCGAGACCGCCCGCCACGTCCTCGACTACACCGGCGGCACTCTGGTGATCCCCATGACCGTCCTGGTCGAGCAGTACTGGCGCGAGATCAGCGCCGGCCTCGCGCGGCACGCGATTCCGGTACGACACTTCGTCCTCCATGCCGACCGGGACACCCTTCGCGGGCGCATCGCGGGCGACACCGTGGTCGGCCCCGACTCGCCCTTCCGTCTCGCACACCTCGATCCCTACGCCGAGGCGGCCCGCACCTGGCTGCACGCGGAGGCCGAGGTCGTCGACACCACGCACCTCACTCCCGCCCGGGCCGCCCTGCGGATCGCGGAGGCCGTCAAGAGCTGAGTGCCGTCTCACGGGTGGTCGGTGGTGCCGGCGCGTTCCGGGCGGCGCGGCTACTCGGCGTCGAGCTGGTGGTCGGCCCAGACGTAGCTTTCGGGAAGCAGGTCGGCGATGCGGACGGTCCGGAGGCGATCGCCTTCGCCGACGATGACCTTGAGGGTCGGGAAGTAGTCGAGGAGGACCTGGCGACACCGGCCGCACGGCGGAACGACCCCACGGTCGCGGTCGCCCACCGCGACGATCGTGTTCAGCTCGTAGGCGCCCTGGGAGGCTGCCGCGCCGATGAGGACGAGCTCGGCGCAGGGTCCTCCCGTGAAGTGGTACGCGTTCACCGCTGTGACGATCCGGCCGTCCTGGGCGCGGGCAGCGGCTGCCATGGTGTGGTTGTCGCCCCGGCAGCGCGTGCGAGCGACGTGCGCCGCTGCCTCGATGAGCTCGTGATCGACGGGATGGTTCTGCGCGGTCATGGTCTCTGCCTTCGTCAGGTGTCACGCGATGTTCAGCCGAGTGACGAGGGACCGCAAACGAATATCACGGTGCCGGTCCCATCAGCCTCACGGACCATGCCCTTCCCCCGCCTGGGGCTGTGGCCGCATGCCACTCGGGTCCTCGTCCGGGTGGAGGGCGTCGAGGACGCGTGCGAGGCCGAAGGTGAACTCGTCGGCGTAGTCGTAGCCGGGCGTGAGGACGAGCTGGGTGGCCAGCTCGGTGAGGTGGGGGTAGGTGTCGGCGGGCATGTCGTGCAGGATCGCGCCCGCGACCTCGTCGAGCTCCGCCGAGCCGCTGAACGGCAGGCTGATTTCCTGCAGGACGAAGCCGTACAGGTAACTGTCGATCAGCGAGACGGCGTGCGCGGTCATGGGTACGGAGAATCCCGCGGTGCGCAGCGCGCCGATCACGGCGTCGTGGTGGCGCAGGGTCGCCGGACCGGGCCGTGAACGGGAGTCCATGAGACCGATGGCCCACGGATGACGCAGGAGCGCGGCGCGGGCGGAGAGCGCGCGGGCGCGCATGGCGCTCTTCCAGTCCGTGTCGTGCGGCGGCAGGTCGATCTCGCCGAACACCGCGTCCACCATGCCGTCGAGGATGTCGTCCCGGCCCGCGACGTGGTGGTAGAGCGACATCGCCTCCACACCCAACGGCGCCGCGATCGCCCGCATGCTGAGCGCCGCCGAGCCCTTCTCGTCCGCGACGGCGACCGCCGTACGGATCACGCGCTCACGGCTCAGAGGCGTACGCCCCGCCCCGCCTCGCCCCTTGCCACCGGCACGCTCACCCATCCACCGCTCCTTCCGGCTCCCTTGACCGCCTTACGCCATAAGGCTAGCGTTTCTTACAGCATAAGGTCGGCATTCCGTGGAAGGGGCTGCGCCATGAAGGTCTGCATCGTCGGGGCTTCGGGGAAGCTCGGGCAGTACATGGTCCGCCACGCGCTGGAGCGCGGCCACGAGGTGGTCGGCGTGTGCCGGGAGACCAGCGTGCCGAAACTCGCCGCGTTCGAAGGCCGGATGACCGTGGTCCCGGGACCCACCGACGACCCGGAGGTGATCGCGCGAGCGGTCGCCGGCTGCGACGGCGTGCTGACGGTGCTGGCGCCCTGGGGCGTGCGCCAGTACTCCTCGGGCACGGCGCAGGCCGTCCTCGACCACGCACGGCCGGGCGCCCGCCTGATCTTCTCCTGCGGCTGGCACATCACGCGCGACGGCAAGGACACGTACTCGCGGATGTTCACCACCGGCGTCAGGATCGCCGCCGTGCTGGGCAAGCTCGTCCGCGCGGTCGAGCTCGACGACCAGGTGGAGGCCTGCCGAAGGGTGTTCGCCAGCGCCACCCGCTGGACCGTGGTGCGCGGCAGCACCCTGGAGGAGGGCGAGAGCCAGGGCCTGCCCGTCTGGAGCCGGCACGTGGGCGACCCGGTGCTGGCGAGCAACCTCACGCGCCGGGTGGACTTCGCGCTGTTCATGGTGGAAGCCCTGACCGACGACACACTCGTCCAGGAAGCCCCGGCGATCGTCGGCTGCCGCACCCCCAGCGCCCTGGCCCACGCAGCCGACCTCCGCAGGCGCGCGGAGGGGCACACCGACTGAAGGTGGGCGTCTGGGTGGTGGGCGTCGAGGACGACACGGACAGTGTCCCGTCTCTCGGCCGACATCGTGTACAGCGTGGACTACACCTGACGATCGCTCACGACCCGCGCGTCGACTCGTCCTCTCGCTCGCCCTCCCTCCTTTCGTCCTTCCTCCCGGCTGTGTTGAGTCGGGCGGCCTGGCGCGTGAGGTGCTCGCGTTCCGCGAGGTTCGACGCTTTCCCGGCGGCCACGGCGTAGAGCCGCGCCGCGGTCGCCGGGTCGCCGGCGCGTTCGTGGAGGTACGCGGCCACGGCGGTGTGACGGGGGAGCGCGTCGTCCAGGGCGGCGAGCGCGGCGAGGCCGGCTCGTGGTCCGTCGGCCTCGCCGAGGGCCACCGCGCGGTTGAGGCGGGCCACGGGGCTGTCGGTGAGGCGGACGAGTTCGTCGTACCACTCGACGATCTGCACCCAGTCGGTCTCCTCGGCGGTCGGCGCGTCGGCGTGGAGCGCGGCGATGGCGGCCTGGGCCTGGAACTCGCCCAGCCGGTCACGGGCGAGCGCCGCCTGCAGGATCGTGACGCCCTCGGCGATCGCGGCCGTGTCCCACCGGCCGCGGTCCTGCTCGGCGAGGGGGACCAGGGCGCCGTCGGGCAGCGTCCGGGAGGCGCGCCGGGCGTGGTGGAGGAGCATGAGGGCGAGCAGCCCGGCGGCTTCGGGGTGGTCGATCGCGGCGGTCAGCTGCCGGGTGAGCCGGATGGCTTCGGCGGCGAGGTCGACCTCGCCGGAGTAGCCCTCGTTGAAGACCAGGTAGAGGACGCGCAGGACGGTGGCGACGTCCCCGGGCCGGTCGAACCGGACGCCGGAGACAGTGCGTTTGGCCCGGCTGATGCGCTGCGCCATCGTCGCTTCGGGGACGAGATAGGCCTGGGCGATCTGGCGGGTGGTGAGCCCGCCGACGGCCCGCAGCGTGAGAGCGACCGCGGACGAGGGCGTCAGGGAAGGGTGGGCACACAGGAAATAGAGCTGGAGAGTGTCGTCGGCCGGGGCCGCGGGGCCGGGCGGCGGTTCCTGGTCGATGCGGTCCTCGCGGCGGCGACGGGCGGTGTCGGACCGGGCCGAGTCGAGGAACTTGCGCCAGGCCACCGTGACCAGCCAGCCCTTGGGATCGCGAGGCGGGTCGTCCGGCCACAGGCGGACGGCTTCGACGAGGGCGTCCTGTACGGCGTCCTCGGCCGCCGCGAAGTCGGCTCCGCGGCGGACGAGGACGGTGAGGACGCTCGGCGTGAGGGTGCGCAGCAGGGCGTCGTCCATGGGTGAGGTCACTCGGTGATGGTGGGCGGCGCGGTCAGGAACGGGCGTACCTCCAGCCATTCGTGGATCGGCTTCCCGCCCGCTCCGGGGGCCGCCGACAGTTCCCCGGCCAGTTCGACGGCCCGCTCGTAGGTGTCGACGTCGATCACCATCCAGCCGGCGATCAGGTCCTTGGTCTCGGCGAACGGGCCGTCGGTGACGGGCGGGCGGCCCTCGCCGTCGTACCGGACGAAGGTCCCTTCGGGCGCGAGCGCCTGGCCGTCGACGAACTCGCCGGACTTCTCGAGCCGGGCCGCGAAGTCGTGCATGTACTGCATGTGGTCCGAGATCTCCTGCGGCGTCCACTGGTCCATGGGCACGTCGTTGAAGGAGGCCGGGGCGCCTCGGTAGTGCTTGAGCAGCAGGTACTTGGCCATGGTGGTTCTCCTCGGTCTGATGCGGCCCATTGTGGCCGCCTTCACTACGGGGACGGAGCAGGCCGCGGCTTCTCGACACCACCTGCCGAAGTTTCTTTCCGGCTTCCTCGGGCGAGGGGCCCGCGCCCACGCCCACGCCCGTGCCCGCGTCCGTGCGCCGGGTCGGTACCCCTGAGGTGCCTGGGTGACTTCAAAGTGCGTTCTTCCGCGTTTCCGGCCGTCGCCGCATGATTCCGGTAGTGGAAAGCGGGGACGCGGAAATCCGGTTCTCACGCGCACGTCAAGGGAACTCCACTCGCCCGCGGCCAGAATGCGGGCGGCTCCCTGGAAATATTCCCTCGCTTACAAGGAGATAATTCTGTGTCCACACCGCAAGCGCTTTCGGGAAGCGACACCGGACGGATGAGCGGGCGCGCGTGGGGCGTGCTGTTCGTGCTCTGCGGTGCGATCTTCCTCGAAGGCATCGACGTGGCCATGCTCAATGTGGCCCTGCCCGCGATCCGTGAGGACCTGGAGATGTCCACGGGCATGCTCCAGTGGGTGATGAGCGCCTACGTGCTCGGCTACGGCGGGTTCATGCTGCTCGGCGGCCGGGCAGCCGACCTGTTCGGGCGCCGCAGGATGTTCGTGTTCTGGCTCGTGGTCTTCCTGCTCTTCTCCGGCCTCGGCGGCTTCGCCACGGAGGGCTGGATGCTCATCGTCGCCCGGTTCGTGACGGGTGTCGCGGCCGCGTTCATGACCCCGGCGGGCCTGTCCATCATCACCACGAGCTTCGAGGAGGGCCCGCAGCGCAACAAGGCCCTCCTGGTCTACTCCGGCACGGCCGCGGGCGGCTTCTCCATCGGCCTGGTCGTCGGCGGTCTGCTGGCCGCCGTGGACTGGCGCTGGGTGTTCTTCGCCCCGGTCGTCCTCACGTTCCTCATCCTCGTCGCGGCGGTCGTCCTCATCCCGAAGTCCCCGCGCCCGGACCGCCAGGGTCAGAGCGTCGACCTGGCCGGTGCGCTCAGCGTCACCGGCGCGATCCTGCTCCTCGTCTTCGGCGTCGAGCGTGCCGCACACGCCTCCGCGGCCTGGACGGCGGCCACGATCGGGGCCGGCCTGGTCCTGTTCCTCGTGTTCGTCGCGATCGAGCGCAGGTCGGCCTCGCCGCTGGTACGCCTGGGGATCTTCCGCAGCGGCTCGCTGGTCCGCGCGAACCTCGCCGGCATGCTCTTCGCCGCGGGCTTCTTCGGCTTCCAGTTCATCGCGGTGCTCTACCTGCAGGAGCTGCGCGGCTGGTCGACCCTGCAGACCAGCTTCGCCCTCATCGTCATCGGCGTGGACGCGATCCTCTCTCCCACCCTCACGCCCCGGCTCGTGGCCCGGTTCGGCAACGCCCGGGTGATCTTCGGCGGCCTGCTCCTCGCGGCTCTCTCCTACGCCCTGTTCCTGCCGATCGGCGCGGACTGGACGTACTGGGCGATGTTCCCGAGCCTGATCATCCTGGGTCTGGCCTTCTCCCTGGCCTACGGGCCGCTCACGATCCTGGCCACCGACGGCGTCGCGGAGGAGGAGCAGGGCGTCGCCGGCGGCCTGCTGTACACGTCCTTCCAGTTCGGAGCCGCCCTCGGCCTGTCCTCCGTCGCGGCCGTCAACATCGCGGCGACGGACGGAACGTCCCCGGCGGCCCTCCTCGACGGGTACCGCGCCGCCCTGGTCGTGCCGCTGGTCGCCGCCCTCGTCGCCGCCGTCATCAGCGCCTTCGGCCTACGCAGCAGAGCAGGGGCGGGGGAGGGCGACACCGGCCCCGTACCCACCGCGGCTCCCGAGAAGAACGTACCCGTCGAAGCGGCGCGCTGATTCTCCTCCCGAAAGGAACCGACATGTCTGCCACCACGGTGGAATCCTTCTCGGAAATCGAGGAGAAGTTCTTCGCCTACATCCAGGACATCGTCTACTGCACCATGATCACGGTGGACAGGAAATCCCGCCCCAGAGCCCGTGTGCTCCTGCCCGTCTGGGAAATGGTCGACGGAAAGCCGGTCGGCTGGCTGGCGGCCTACAAGACACCCGTCAAGGTGGCTCATCTGGCCCACAACCCGCATACGACCTACTCGTACTGGAACCCCCGCCAGAACGCCGTGTTCATCGACAGCGTCTCCACCTGGGCCACGGACCCGGAGTCCCGGCAGCACGCCTGGGACCTCTACCGCGAGGGAAGCCCCGCGGGCGTGGGGTACGACCCGATCGGCTTCTGGCGCGGCGGCCTCGAAGACCCCGGCTACCACGTCCTGCGCATCGACCCCTGGCGGGTGCAGGTGCTCCGTGGCTCGGACCTCAAGAGCCGCATCTGGACCGACGGGGACCGTCGCTGAACCGCGGCGCGGACGGCAGAACGGCCCCTTGCTCAGGGCGACACCGACGGCGTGGCGGAGCCGGCGGATCGGACCCGGAGCGAGGGGGCCGGGCTGCGATCGCACGATAAGATACCGCGCGAGCGGTCTCTTTCGATGGTGACGGAACCGCACGAGGTGAGGAGTGGCTGTGGCACAGCAGGAGCGGGCGATCCGCACCCGGAAGATCATCCTGGAGGCCGCGGCCGCGACGTTCGACGAGCACGGCTACGAGTCGACGACCATCGCCGAGATCCTGGAGCGGGCCGAAGTCACCAAGGGAGCCCTGTACTTCCACTTCCCCTCCAAGGGCGACCTGGCGCGCGGGGTCCTGGCCGCGGCCGTCACCACCGAAGGCGTCCGCCCGCACGCACTCAAGCTGCAGGAACTAGCCGACACCCTGCTGCTGCTGGCCTACCGGCTGCCCCGTGAGCCGATGCTCAGCGCGGCCCTGCGGATCGCGGTCGACCCCCAGGCGCGCCGCCAGTTCGGCACCGCCTGGCCGGACTGGGCCGAGCTGATGGCCGGCTTCCTCAGGGAGGCCAAGGCGCGGGGGGAGGTGCTCGCGCACACCGACGAGGAAGAGGTCGGCCGCATGATCGTGTCCACCTGGACCGGTGTCCGGGTGGTGACCGAAGGCCTTCCCGGCACGTACGACCTGCCGGGCGAGATCGCCCTGCTCCTCCGGCTCCTGCTGGCGGCCGTGGCGACCCCCGCCGTCCTGCCCCGCCTGGACATCTCGGCCGCCCGCGCCGCCCACCTCTACGACGACATGCCGGCCCGGCGCGCCGAGGTGGCCGAGTCCGCCCCCCGAGGCATCTCCGGCTGACCGTCTCCGTCGAGCGTCGCGGCGGGCGCCGACGGGACCCGGAGAGGGCTGAGCACCCGCTCGTGCAGCCGCTGGACGTCGGGCGACGGTTCGAGTCCCAACTCGTCGCGCAGCAGGCGCCGGACGCTCCGATAGGCGTCCAGCGCCTCGGCGCGCCGCCCGGCCTCATGCAGTGCGGCGATCAACCGGCCGTGAAACCACTCGTTGAGCGGGTAGTCGTGGACGAGGGCGCGCAGCTCGGGGATGAGCTCACGCAGTCGCCCGAGCAGACGCAGAGCCTCGATCCGCACTTCGAGCGCCCGGATCCTCAACTCCTCCAGATGGACGATCCGGCCGGCGAGGACGCCGCCCGTCGGCACGTTGGAGAGCACCGGGCCGCGCCACAGCCCGAGCGCCGAGCCGAGAGCGTCGGCCGAGGCCTCGTACCGGCCCGCCCGGAACTCCTCCTTCCCCCGGGAAACCATCCCCTCGAAGACCTTGACGTCGACGGCCGCCTCGTCGACGTGCATCGTGTACCCGCCGAACTGCGTGCTCAGCACAGGGCGCCCGCCGTCCGGCCGGACGTCCGGTAAGGCGACCAGGCGGCGTGCGTGATGCACGTACGTCTGCACCGTGTTGAGGGCCGACCGCGGCGGGCCGTGCTGCCACAGCTCCCGGATGAGCGTGTCCGGCGTCACGGGGGTGTTGGCATGGGTGAGGAGCAGGGCCAGGACCTGGGAGACCTTGGGGCTTCCCGCCGGAAGGACCCCGCCGTCGAAGCCGACGATCTGGAACGGTCCGATGAGGTGGAATCGCACGGCGCACTCTCCTTCAGGGTGAACGGCCCGGGCGCCCCGGCGCAGGCCACGGGGCTCACCGCACCCGGTTGCGCCCATGGCACGCCCAAGGGATGCCACGCCAAGGCAGGTCCCGCAGCGTGACCCTCAAATCAAACCACACGTGCGGTTTATTGTGAGGACCTAGGAGCACACCACCAGCAAAGCCACCGCAAGGCCACCGCGCTGCCCGGCGCCACCCGGACGGGCCCCCGGAGCGGCGATGCCGGCCACCCGCACCCACCGACCAGGGCACGTACTCACCGACCGGGGACCACACTCACCGACCAGGAATCACCAGCCCCGACTCGTAGGCGACGATGACCAGTTGGGCGCGGTCACGCGCCGCCAGCTTCCCCATGATCCGGCTGACATGCGTCTTGGCCGTGAGGGGCGACAGCCCCAGCGCTTCGGCGATCTCCGTGTTGTTCAGTCCCCGGCCCACCAGCGTCAGCACCTCGCGCTCACGGTCCGAGAGACCCTCCGGTCCGCCCGTCACAGGAGTCGGGGGCAGCGCGAGGGCCCGGGCGATCAGCCGTGACGTCGGACCGGGCGACAGCAGGGCCTCCCCGCCCGCCACCGTACGTATCGCGGCCAGGAGCTCGGCCGGGCGGATGTCCTTGACCGCGAACCCCGAGGCGCCCGCCCGCAGCGCCTCCATGACGTGCTCGTCCGTGTCGTACGTCGTCAGGACCAGCACCCGCACGCCGGCCAGGTCCTCGTCGGCGGCGATCAGCCGGGTCGCACCGATACCGTCGAGCTCGGGCATCCGGACGTCCATCACCACCACGTCGGCCCGCGCCGAACGGGCCAGCTCCACCGCCTCCTTGCCGTTCGCCGCCTGTCCGACGACCTCCATGTCCGGCGCCGACTCGACGAGCATCGCGAACGACGCCCGCACGAGGTTCTGGTCGTCCGCGAGCAGCACCCGGATCACACCGCCACCTCCTTCATCACGAGCGGCAGCCGCGCCGACACCTCGAAACCCCCGCCTGCGCGCGGCCCCGCGCTCAAGGTGCCACCGACGCTTCTGGCCCGCTCCCGCATCCCGAGAATCCCGTACCCCGCCCCACCCGCGAGTCCCGGACCAAGCACACCACCACCACCATCGCCACCCGATCCACCATCCCCACCCACATCACCGACGGCTCCCGAGGCGCCCGCCCCGCCCTGTCCGCCGACGCCACCCCCATTGGTCACCCGCACCGTCAACACCTCCTCCACGAGGCCGACATCGACCCGCATGTCAGCTCCTCGGCCGCCCCCGTGACGCACGGCGTTGGTCAGCGACTCCTGCACGATCCTGTACGCCGCCGCGCCGACCGCCGCGGGAACCTTCGTCGTCCCCGTCCGCACCGTCAGATCGGCGCCCGAGGTCCGGACGAGATCGGGCAGCGAGGCCAGGTCGGGCAGCGGGCCCTCCGGAGCGGCCCTCAGCACGTCCAGGGTCGTACGGACCTCGGCGCGCGCGTCCCGGCAGGTCTCGGCTATCTCGTCGAGCGCCCGGGCGAGCGCCTCCCGGTCGAGCCGGTCCGGCGTGGCGACCAGCACGTGCGCGGCGACGGACGTCTGGACGCCGATGAGGGTGATGGAGTGGGCGAGGAGGTCATGGAGGTCTCTGGCTATCCGCAGCCGCTCCTCGACGACCTTCCCCTCCGCCTCCCGCTCGGCCCGCTCCATCACACCGGCCACCAGCTGCCGGTAGAGCCGGATGCTCGCGCCGAAGACGAGCATCGCGATCACCCAGCCCGAGACCCGGAGCAGCTCCACCATCTCGTGCGGGTTGACCACGAGTTGGATCGTGAGCGTGACGGAGGTGACGGTGAGACCCACGAGCACCGTCCGCCGCGGCCGGCCGGTGGACGCGACCGTGTACAGGGCGGTCATGGAGGCGGGTATCGGCGCCAGGTGCATGTAGTCGAGCGCGTGGTACGGGGCGACGCAGGCCACCACGGCGAGGAGCACCGGCATGGGCGCCTTTCGCCGCCAGGCCAGCGGGACGTGCGCGGCGAGCAGCAGCGCCCAGCCGAGGAGGTCCGGGCGGCGGCCGTCGTCGACGGTGAGCGCGAGGACGGCCGCGAGAACCGCGAAGGCCGCGGCGGCCGTCGCGTCGCACCGCACCGGATACGGTGCGGCCTGCGGATCACGGGTGAAAGCCGCTGCGAAGTCCATGGTGTCCATCCTCCCAGTGGGCGGGGGCTCCTGACCGTCCGGGGGAGCCCCCACCCACCCCTGATCAGACCCCTACGGGCCGCCGCCCGGATTCCGAACGGGCCGTGGACACGGGCTTCTTGGCCAACGGACCCGGCCACCACACCCTGCGGCCGAGGAGCACGCTCGCACTGGTCACGAGATACGTACGGACCAGGAAGGTGTCGAGGAGGACGCCGACCGCGATGACGAAGCCGAGCTCGGCCAGCTGGACCATCGGCATGTTGACGAGGACCGCGAAGGTGGCGGCGAGCACGAGTCCCGCCGAGGCGATCACCCCGCCGGTCGTGCGCAGCGCGGCGAGGGCCGCGGGCCCCGCCTCGAGGCCGTTCAGGCACTCCTCGCGCATCCGGTGCATCAGGAAGATGCCGTAGTCGACGCCGAGGGCGACGAGGAAGACGAAGGAGAGCAACGCCAGTCCCGTATCGGTGCCTTCGAAGCCGAAGAGCCCCTCGAAGACGAGACCGCCGATGCCGAGGGCCGCGCCCCAGACCGCGACGACCGCGGCGACCAGGATCAGCGGTGCGACGAGACTGCGGAGCAGCGCGATGAGCACGATCAGCACCACGACGAGGACGAGCGGGATGGCGATCCTCTGGTCACTGGCACTGGTGTCGGCCATGTCGAGCTGCTCGGCGCTGGGCCCGCCGACGTACACCCCTTCACCGAGTGCGGAGCGCAGCTCCCTGATGGTTGCGGTCTCGCCGGCGGACTGCGGCGCGTGTGCCGCCACGACCGAGATCTCGCTCCAACCGTCGCCGCTGCGGCCGCGCTCGGCCCGCGAGACGCCTTCGGTGGCCCGCACGCGCTCCAGCACTTCGGCGGTGGAGCCGTCCGGGGCGATGAGCGTGATGGGCTGGGTGCCCAACTGCGGGTACGCGGCGGCCAGCGTCTTCATCGCGGCGACCGACTCCGGCGTGGAGCTGAAGGAGTCCTCCTGCTTGAGGGTCCCGGGCAGGTTGAGTACACCGAGGGCCAAGGCCGCCAGAGCGGCGGCACCGGCGAGGAGGACGGGCAGGGGGCGCCGGCCGGCGGAGGAACCCATGGCGGCGAACAGCGAACGGCGCGCGACCTTCGGCTCGCTTCCGTACGCGGGAATCAGCGGCCAGAACACCCGCCGCCCGAGCACGACGAGCAGGGCGGGCAGCAGCGTCAGCATCGCGACGAGGGCGCACAGCACACCCACGGCGGCCGTGGGCCCCATGCCCCGGCTGCTGTTCATGTCGGCGGCCAGCAGGCAGAGCATGCCCAGCGCCACGGTCCCCGAGGACGCGAGGACGGCGGGCCCGCAGCCGCGCAGGGCGGCGACCATGGCGTCGTACGGGCGGGGGACCCGGCGAAGTTCCTCGCGGTACCGGGAGACCAGCAGCAGCGCGTAGTCGGTGCCCGCACCGAAGACGAGGATCGTCATCACGCCGGTGCTCTGGCCGGAGACGCTGATGTCGAAGCCCTGGTGCAGGGTGTAGGTGACGGCCATCGACAGAAAGTCGGCGACCCCGGCGACGACCAGCGGCACGAGCCACAGGAACGGACTGCGGTAGATGACGATCAGCAGGACCGCGACGACGGCGACCGTCGTGTAGAGCAGCGGCCCGTCCAGGGAGCCGTACACCTCGCTCGCGTCCGTGGCCAGGGCGCCGGGTCCGCCGACCTCACCGCTCACCTTCTCGCGGACGTCGTGGACGAAGGCGTCCCTGGCCACCTCGTCGGTGCCGGGCTCCGTGCTGGACACCGCGTACAACAGGGTCGTCCCGTCCTGGGAAGGGACCGGACGCGGGGGCGAGGTGAGCGGATGCCCGGCGGCGACCTCCGCCACCTCCCGGGCGGCGGTCGCCCGGTCGGCGGCGGTCAGCCCGCCGTCACGGTGGTAGACGAGGACGAGGTCGGTGGAGTCGCCACCGGGCAGCTGCTCGGTGATCTTCGCGACCTGGGTCGAGTCGGCACTCGCGGGCAGGTAGTCGACGGCCCGGTCTCGCTGTACGTCACCGAGCTTGCCGGCGAGAGGCGCGGCGAGAGCGATCACGATCACCCACAACGCCAGCACCCCCCAGCCGACGATCCTCTTGCGCCCTTCCATCGGGTCTCCCTCCACGGTTCCTCAGCAGGTCGATCCCAGATTCCCGCTCCGAGAAGGGCGATTCATCGCACCGAAGGCCGAGGTGAGGACTACTGCCGAGGGCGGCAGACGCCTCCGACTACTCCCCGGGATGTATCGGGGAGGAGACCAATCGGGGAGGAGACCCTCAGGCCTTGCGGGCGAGGAGGTGGATCTCCTTGAACTGCCGTCGGTCCGTGGGCTGGGGCTCGCGCACCGTCCGGGCCACCTCGGCCAGTCCGGACTCGCGCAGCAGCGCGGCGAGGTGATCGGGCCACCACCGATACGCCGGTGCGACGGCGTGATCGAAGACCTGCGTCGGGTGCGACGGATCCTCGCTCGCCGAGAAGCCGATCAGAAGGTGACCGCCGGGCGCCAGCACGCGATGAAACTCCGACAGGATGACGGGGAGTTCTCGCGGCGGAGTGTGGATGACGGACCAACGCGAGAGTACGCCGCCCAGGGCGCCGTCGGCGATCCCCGACGCCGCCATCGAGCCCACGTCGAACCGCAGACCCGGATAGGCCTCACGAGCCAACTCGATCATCGCGGGAGAGGCGTCGACACCGAACGCCGCAAGCCCGAGCCCGTCCAGATAGGCGGTGACATGACCGGGCCCGCACCCCAGGTCCGCGACCTGACCGTCCCCGCCCGCACTCACCGCCTCGGCGAAGACACCCAGGATCGCGCGGTCGAGCGGACTGTCACGCAGCGAGTCGCGGAACAGCTGCGCGTAGGTGGAGGCGGCGGCGTCGTAGGCATGGCGGGTGGCGGTGAGGGCATCGTGTTCGATCACGTCGGCGAGAGTAGCTCCCGGCCCCGAGGCCCGCTTGTGCTTCCGCTCCCCCTGACGTTGGGTTTCCGGAGTCGAAGCAGCAACGGAGAGGGGAGACACGGTGGACGAGGCAATGTTCGTGAGGTTCCAGGGAACGGTCCGCGGCCCACGAGGGAACTTCCCCGGCATCTTCGCGTTGGCCAATGGCCTCGCTCGCGAGGGCCGGCTTTCCGGGGACGAGTACACGTTCTGGCGGACGAACAACGACTGGTACGACGCCAACTACCCCGACCCGTCGAGCACGGACCCCCGCGTCTACGACCACGAGCTGCACCCGGGCGCCGCCGCCTGGTTCAAGACCACAGCGGTGCACCTCGTCGACCGGGTGGCCGGATACCTGGACCTCCTGGCCGCGCACGGGGTCGCGTGCGAGCGGGTCGAGTCCTCGGCCCCGGGGCGGATCATCTACGAGGACGACGTGCAGGTGGTGGTCGTGCCCTGACGGACCGGACGGCTCATTCCGTGACAGGCACGCATTCGGTGAGAAGACCGACGATGTCGCGCCAGGCCCGGTCTGCGTGGAGCGGGTGGTGACCGATGCCGGGCAGCACCGTCTGATCGACGGGCGGGTGGTGGAAGGCGTGCAGGGCCCCGCCGTAGACCGCAAGGCGCCAGTCGACACCCGCGGCCTGCATCTCGGCGGTGAACGCGTCCCGTTGGGCCGGCGGCATGATCGGGTCCTCCGACCCGACCCCGACCCACACGGGACAACGGATGCGTGATGCCTCGCCCGGTCGGCCCGTGGTCAGCGCGTTCACGGTACCGATCGCCCGCAGGTCGACGCCGGCGCGCCCGAGCTCCAGCACGATGGCGCCCCCGGTGCCGTAGCCGATGCCGGCGATCCGGTCGGGGTCGGTCCGGGGTTCGGCGCGCAGCACGTCGAGTGCCGCGTTGCCGATGGCCCGCATCCGGTCGGGATCGGCGAGCAGCGGGGTCGTGTGCGCCAGCATCTCCTGTGGATCGGTGAACCAGCGCCCGCCGTTGATGTCGAAGGACAAGGCCACATAGCCCAGTTCGGCGAGGGCGTCGGCCCGACGGCGCTGGAAGTCGTTCAGGCCCGGCCCTTCGGGCCCGATCAGGACCGCGGGCCGGCGGTCGACACCGGCGGGCAGCGCGAGGTGGCTGATCATCGTGAAACCGTCGGCCGGATAGGCGACCGTGCGTGTGGTGACCGTCGTCGTCATGCGTTCGGACTGTAGTGATCGGCATGGCCGGACGGGCCGGTCTTCACTGTCGGCGGAAATCACCTGTCGTGCTCCCACTTCCAACTCCAGCACGCGGAGACACGGTGGTCGTGCTCGAAGCCGGGGCGGTTGAGAGGGCCGACCCGGTCGATCGCCTCCCCGGTGTGCGGGTGGTGGCGCCGGAGGAGACCGTAGGCGGCGTTGAGCCGCGTCCCGAAGTCGTCCTCGTCGAGCAAGGACACAAGCGCGTCGGCGACCGCCGTGGAACGATCCGGGCTGCCCGCGACGGCCTCCGCGATACAGGCACGCACACCGGCCACCGGATCCCGGAGCAGCCCGACGACGACGTCCCTGAAGTCGGCGCTGCCGTCCTGCGCCGCGATCATCGCCCGGCCGGCTTCGGTCCTTACTCCCCAGTCCTCGTCCCCGGCGAGCAGCAGCAGGGCGGCACGAGCCGCCGCGCCGAGAGGAGGGGGAGGAGTGTCCCAGCTGAGCAGGAGGTCGGGGACCTGGGTACGGACATGCGGGGCCGGGTGACCGGCGTACCGCAGTCCCACGTCCGTCGACTTCGGGTGCTCCGTCTCGCTCAGGACGCGCAGCACGTCGGCGAGGACGCCGGGGTCGTCCTCCCCGTCGGTCGCCCAGGCGACGAGCAGTTCCGCAGTCTCCGTCTCGTAGGAGTTCAGCCGGCTCGACGGAGACAGGAGGAACCCGAGGAGGACGTCGAGGACGAAGACGCGGTGCTGGGGATCCGGGCTGCGGCGGTAGGTCGTGAGGGCCGGCCAGGTCTCCTCGCTGCGGCGTTCGCAGAGGACCCACCGTGCGGACGACCAGTCGACATGGTCGGGCTCGCGCTGTGCCACGGCCCGGGCCACCAGTTCGTCCACGGGCGTCAGGATACGAAAGGCCCATTCCAGGTCGGTGAGGATCGCGCCGTGCCCGCCGCGTACCGTGAGGCCGTCGAGCGTCAGCTGTGTCACGTGGTTGTAGTCGTCGTCCATCACCCTCGACCGGTCCGCGGGGCCGTGGTCACCCGTCCTGTCCCGGAGTTCGTCCTCCGCGCCCCGCTCGTACCAGCGGCGGGCCAGAGCGAGCAGTTGCTCCCTGTCGGCCGCCGCGAGGCGCAGTCGGGGCTCCCGGCCCAGCACGGCCGTCGCCATCGCCGGAGAGCCGCCTTCGATGGCCCGTATCAGCGGAGTCGTTCCGTCCGGCAGCTGCCGGTCCGGATCCGCACCACCCTCGACAAGAGCACACGCGACAGCGGTGTCAAAGGCGGCGACCGCCAGGCACAGCACCGGCAGGCCGTCGTCCGCGACCGTGTCCGGGGCCGCTCCGGCCTCCAGCAACGCGGTCACGGCCTCCGGGTCCCCTCGCCGAACCGCCGCGACCAGCTGTGTACGGTCCATCTCGCGCTGTTCCTCCGTCTCGTAGTGGATCGCCGGTCCGATCAGTAGATTCCACCACCTTGAACGCGCCGCCACGTCATGGCCGAACGCAGGCCATGGTCCTGCCTGTCCGGTCATCATTGCCTTTTGACGTCTCATCAGGACGAAAGGCTGCCTCTCTTGCTGATCTACGCTTTCCGTGATGCCCGTGGTGTGTGGCACGGAGATCCGGACGCCGCCCTTCCCGGCATCGAGCCGGGGCGCGGTGTGCTCACCCTCCCCTCCACCGTCCCGGGCCAGGGCCCCGGCGCGTTCGACGGGCAGCGGGTCGAGGTTCTCTACGCGGGATGTGACCAGGAAGCCAGCGAGGCGACGTACCGACTCGACAGTGGCGAGACGTTCCTCGCCACCTGGCACGTCCACGAGTTGTTGTCTCCGGCATACCGGGGCGTGGCCGCGGCTCCCGCGGCAGCGCAGGACGCGACGACGACCGTGAGGCTCGAGGTCGGCGGTCCGCACCGCCGCTACAACCTGCATGCCGAACTCGTGGCGGAGGGACGTGTGGAGATCAAGGTCGTCGTCAGCTCTCCCGACGGTGTCATCCACGGCGAACTCGCCGGCGAGCTGGACCCACGGGATCTCGGCGAGATCGGCCGCCATCTCGCCTCGGTCGCGAGGACCGCGTCGTTCACCGCTCCTCCGGTCGAGGCCAAGGCGACCAACCGCGGTCAGGCATGGACCCCGGAAGCCGTCACCCAGCTCCAGGAGCGCCATCGAGCCGGCAAGAGCCCGGAGCAGCTGGCGGAGGAACTCGGGCGCAGCGAGAACTCCATCCGCTGGAAGCTCCACGGCCTCAAGCTCGCGCCCTACCCCGGCGACCTCGTCCCCGCTCCCCGCACCCCTGCCGAGCGGGAAGAGCCCAAGGCGTACACCGTCGAGGACAAGCGGCGGGTGTATCCCAACGCGTACAAGCCGTGGGAGCCCGCCGACGAACAGCGGCTCGCCGAACGCTGTGCCCAAGGTGTGTCCCTGCTCGACCTGTCGAAGGAATTCGGGCGCAACGAAGGCGCCATCGCCTCGCGACTGGTGAAGATCCAGGCAGAGGGACCGGCTGCCGAGGAAGCCTGGGAGTACGGAGGGTAGGACGGCGCCGAACCGGCACGCCCGGCCGGCGGCGTGCGCGGAAGGAGGGGCCGGGAATCCTCGGCTGATCCGCCGATGCCTCCCCGCGCGATCCCGAGGGAAAGTCGAACCTCCTGACGGGTTGCATCCACATGGGAATCGTTCAACAATCCTCCACAGTAGGCGAGTTGACGAGTCTTCGCCCGGCGGGCAGTAACGCTCCGGGGGTGCGCCGAGGGGAACCGGCGTGACGCCGGTCGGCGTCACCGGTGGCACAACGGGGTGGCACGGCGGGGGCGCGAGGGGCATCCGGGGCGGTCGGATCGCCCTGAGCGGGTGCTCGATGGAACGTCCCGGACCACACGAGCGGTGGCGGGGTAGGCGTACCGGAATGGGGGAACGGACATGAGTCACAACCCGTACAGATCGCGGCGCTGGACGCTTTCGGTGACCGTCGGAGTGGGTCTCGCGGCGATCCTGGCCACGTTCTTCGTGGTCCGGGCAGTGACAGGAGGCGGGGACCGGGACTGCTCCGTCCGGCTCACGGTGACATCGTCCACGGAGAAGGCAGAGTTGCTCTCCGACCTCGCCCAGGACTACGGCTCGGCGGGGCGCGAGTTCGGCGACGGCCAGTGCGCCGAGGTGAAGGTCCAGGAACTGACCTCGGGTGCGGCCATGGAAGCGCTCGCGTCGGGCTGGGACGAGAAGCGGGAAGGGATGGCCGAGCCCCAGGTGTGGACGCCGAGTTCGTCGCTCTGGCTGACGCTGCTCACACAGAAGACCACCGCGGCCGACCGCGCCCTGACGGTGGCCAAGCCCGTGTCCCTGGCCACCAGCCCCCTCGCCATCGGCATGCCCCGCCCCATGGCCGAGGCGCTCGGCTGGCCCCAGAGGCAGGTGGGCTGGAAGGACGTGCTGTCCCTGACGGAAAAGGGCTGGGGCGCGTTCGGTCACCCCGAGTGGGGCGCCTTCCGTCTGGGCAAGGACAACCCCCACACCTCCAGCTCCGGACTGGCGTCCACCGTGGCCGCGTTCTACGCGGCGACGGGCCGCTCGGGCGACCTGACCGAGAAGGACGTCCAGAACCCGAAGGCGCGGAAATTCGTGGCCGGCGTCGAAGCAGGCGTCCTGCACTACGCGTCGGACGCGACCGTCTACATGGCCAACCTCGCGGAGGCCGACGCCGCCGGCGGAGCGCTGTCGTACACGAGCGCCGTCCCCGTCCAGGAGCAGCTGATCCACCTCTACAACCAGGGCAGCCCCAAGGGTGACACCCGGCAGATCGGCAAGGGGAGGAAGCCGAGCGTCCCGCTGGTGGCCGTGCACCCGTCCGACGGCACGCTCATGATGGACCACCCGTTCGTCGTCCTGCCCTCCGCCACGGCACAACAGAAGGCCGCGGCCGCCGACTTCCAGCGCTTCCTGCTGGAGAAGGACCAGCAGCGCCGCTTCCAGGAGCTCGGCTTCCGCGATCACGAGGGTACGGCCGGCAAGGAGCTGGCGACGTCGGTCGGGCTGTCCTCCACGGAGAAGCTGTCCTTGATCGACCCGCCCGCGCCCGCGGTCCTGGGGCGGATCCTCGACAGCTGGGACGACCTGCGCAAGAAGGCCCGGGTGGTCATGGTCATGGACGTCTCGGGGTCCATGAACCAAGCCGCCGGAGACGGCCGCAGCCGCCTGGAAGCGGCGAAGTCCGCCGCCGTGAAGGCCCTCGACCTGTACCACCCCGACGACGAGGTCGGCCTGTGGGCGTTCTCCACCGAGACGGACGACCGGAGCGAACCGTACCGTCAGATCCTCCCGCCGCGCCGCATCGCCGAAGGGAAGGCGGGGCTCGTCGGCGCCATCAACGGGCTGCACGCCGAGGGAGGTACGGCGCTGTACTCGACCGTCCGCGCCGCGCAGCGCGCCGTGCTCGCCGACCTCGACAGCGACCGGATCAACGCCGTCGTCCTGCTCACCGACGGCCGGAACGAGTACCCGGCCGACAACGATCTCGACTCCCTGCTGCGGGACATCGACGCGAGGAACCTGGAACGCTCCGTCCGCGTCTTCACCGTCGCCTTCAGCGAGCAGGCCGACTTCGGCACGCTGGAGAAGATCGCCAAGGCGTCCAAGGCCGACGCCTACGACGCTCGTGACCCTGCGCTCATCGACAAGGTGATGCTCTCCGTCATCAGCAACTTCTGACCCGGGAGGAGTGGTTCCCATGGCCGGACACGGCCGGAGTCCCAGGGCCGTCGGCGCCGGCGCGAGCGTCGTACTGGGCATGGCCGGCGCCGGGGTGGCGGCCCTGGCCGGGGCCGCGTCCTGGGCCGCTCCGACGCTCGGCGTCATGATCGCCGCCGTCACCTGGGGCGCCCACGCGGCGGCGGACCGGCTCGGCCGCACCCCGGCGTCGCCCCCCGTCCCGGACAGGCCGGCCCCCGCCCGGGACCGGACGGTCCCCGCCGACACGAGCCCCTGGCTCACCAGGGCGTCCGAGGCGGCGGCCAAGTTGGACCGCCACCGCCGTGAGAGCACCGACCCCACCCTCGCCCAGGCACTCGCCAACGCCTCCGACCGGATCCGCTCCGCGGCGGACCAGCTGCGCACGCGCGCGGACGTCGTGGGCGTCATCGACGCCACCACGGCGGGTACGGACCGGGCAGCACTGCGCCGGGACGAGCGCCGACTGGCGAAGGAGGCGACCGCCGCCGCCCCCGGTCCGGTCCAGGAGGCCAAACGTGCCTCCGCTCACGCGGTCGCCGAGCGACTGGCCTCCCTGACACGCCTCGCGGACCTCAGGGACCTCATGACGGCCACCATCGAAGCGACGGCCCTGCGCCTGGAAGCGGCCGCCGAGCGCGGCTCGATGCTCGTCTCCCTGAGGGCCGCCGACGAGGCGGGCACCCGTCCGCTCGATCTCACGGCTCTGGGGGACGAGCTCGAAGCCGTCCAGGCAGGGCTCGACAAACTGGACGAGATCACCCGGATCCTGCACGACACGGATCCCACCCCGTAGAGCACTGCACGAGGGGACCCGTGCCGAGCGGGCGGGGCGTGGCGAGTCCGCCGGTCCGGTGGCTGTCCGGGACACCGGAACGGCGGAAGACCTCAGGCGGTCGGTCCGACCCCCTGCGGGACGCGCAGCGGTGCCGCGGTGGCCGCGACGACCTGCTCGACGGTGACGCCGGGGGCGAGTTCGGCCAGGACGAATCCGTCGGCGGTGATGTCGACGACGGCGAGGTCGGTGATGACACGCTGGACGACGCCTCGGCCGGTCAGCGGCAGATCGCAGGTGTCGACGAGCTTGGGGGCGCCGTCCTTGGCGGTGTGCTCCATGAGGACGATGACCCGTCCGGCACCGTGGACGAGGTCCATCGCCCCGCCCATGCCCTTCACCATCTTGCCCGGGATCATCCAGTTGGCGAGGTCGCCCGCGGCCGAGACCTGCATGGCGCCGAGGACCGCCGCGTCGATGTGGCCGCCGCGGATCATCCCGAAGGAGAGGGCCGAGTCGAAGAACGAGGCGCCGGGGAGCGTGGTGACGGTCTCCTTGCCGGCGTTGACGAGGTCGGCGTCGAGCTCGTCCTCGGTGGGGTACGGGCCGACGCCGAGGATGCCGTTCTCGGACTGGAGCACGACCTCGACGCCGGGCGGGAGGTGATTGGGGATGAGCGTCGGGAGTCCGATGCCGAGGTTGACGTAGCTGCCGTCGGTCAGCTCCAGGGCGGCGCGGGCCGCCATCTGCTCGCGGGTGTGGGCCATCAGGCGTCGCCTTCCTGTCGTACGGTCCGGCGCTCGATGCGCCGCTCGGCCGCGGGGTCGCCGGGTGCGACCCGGACCACGCGCTGGACGAAGACGCCGGGGAGGTGGACCTCGTCGGGGTCGAGCTCGCCCGGTTCGACGAGGTGGTCGACCTCGGCGATGGTGATGCGTCCGGCCATCGCGGCCAGCGGGTTGAAGTTGCGGGCCGAGGAGCGGAAGACGAGATTGCCGTGCCGGTCGCCGATGGTCGCCCGGACCAGCGCGAAGTCGGTGGTGATGCCCTCTTCCAGCAGGTACGGACGGCCGCCGAACTCCCGGGTCTCCTTCGGCGGCGAGGCCACGGCCACCGAGCCGTCGGTGGCGTAGCGCCAGGGCAGTCCGCCCTCGCCGACCTGGGTGCCGGTGCCCGCGGGGGTGTAGAAGGCGGGGATGCCGGCGCCGCCGGCCCGCAGCCGCTCCGCCAGCGAGCCCTGCGGGACGAGTTCGACCTCCAGCTCCCCGCTGAGGTACTGGCGGGCGAACTCCTTGTTCTCGCCCACGTACGAGCTGGTCATCCGGGCGATCTGCCCGGCGGCGAGCAGGAGGCCGAGGCCCCAGTCGTCCACACCGCAGTTGTTCGAGACGACCTGGAGGCCGCCAGTTCCGCGCTGCCACAGCGCGTCGATCAGCGTCCCCGGGATCCCGCACAGCCCGAAGCCGCCCACGGCGAGCGAGGCCCCGTCGGAGATGTCGGCCACCGCCTCCGCCGCGCTCGCGACCGTCTTGTCCAGACCCATGAGGATCCCTTCCCTTGGGCAGCCGGATGACCTCGCTGGTCAGAGCCGGTGCCGGTACTAGCGACGAGTACGGAGCCTAGGCAGCGGGCTGTGGGCGCAACCATGGCTGCCATCCACATACCAACCCCCTCCGATGTGTCGGTGACCGCTGTCTCCGCGGCTGCCGGACGGGGGGCCGCGACAGCGCGCGAGGCACCCGCGAGGCGGCGTGAGGCATGCGCGAGGCCGGCCGCCCGTGGCCACGCGCGGGGGTCGTCAGGCCGACTGGGCGCGGTCCGCGAGAGAGCGGAGGGCGTGGGTGGTGAACACGTCCACTTTCGGCCATCCGGCGAGGGTGGTGGGAGGGCCCATCAACAGGCCTCGGATGGTGGGTCGCACAGCCATGTCTGGCGGTCGAGCGGCCGCATAGCCTCCCGCGAGACCCCTTCCCCGAGCTCGGAGGCACACCGATGCGTCGTCCCACTTTCCGCTCCTCGCCACGCCTCTGGCGGCGGGGCGCGCCGGCGGCACTCGCCCTGGCCGCACTCACCCTCACCACCGCCCCGGCGACGGCGACCCCGTCCGCCCCCGGTGGACACTGCGCCCGCCTGGCCCACCTCCGGGTGCCGGGCGCCGAACACCAGCAGGCCGCCTGCCTCGACGAACTGACCACGGCCGGCACGGTCGCCTCCGGCCACACCGACCCGGCCGACTGGGCGGGTCTCACCCCCAAGGACCTGGCCGCCCCCAGCGGCGTGCCCGGCATCCAGATCGACGGCTACTTCCCCGACAGTTCCACCACCAACACCAACCACGGGTGGAATCACGACGCCCAGTTCGTCGTCCGCATGCCCGACCGGTGGAACGGCGGCCTGGTGATCGCCGGCACCCCCGGCAACCGTGAGCAGTACGCCAACGACCGGGCCATCGCCGACTGGGTGCTCGCCCGCGGATACGCGTACGCCGCCACCGACAAGGGCAACACCGGGCTCGCCTTCCACCGGGACGGCGACGCGCCGGGCGACGCCATCGTCGAGTGGAACGACCGCGTCACCCAGCTCACCCGCGCCGCCCGTGCCACGATCGCCCAGCGGTACCACCGCCCGCCGACCCGCACCCTGGTCACCGGCATGTCCAACGGCGGCTATCTGGTGCGCTGGCAGCTGGAGAACCACCCCGAGCTCTACGACGGGGGAGTCGACTGGGAGGGCACCCTCTGGCGGGCCGACGGCCCCAACCTCCTGGACTTCCTGCCCCGGACGCTGCGCGCCTACCCCGTGTTCGCCGCGGGCGGCGAGGGCGCGGAGGAGGCACGCGAGGAGATGCACGCGGCAGGGTTCCCCGCCGGGTCGGAGTTCCTGTGGCCGTACCACCACAAGGTCTACTGGGACCTCACCCAGCGCATCTACCGCGAGGAGCTGGACCCCGGCTACGACGGGGCGGCCGAGGCGGGCACGCCGTACTGCGCCACGGGCACGCCGGGCTGTGACACCGACTACGACTACGCGACCCGCCCCGACGAGGTCCGGCAGGCCGTGGAGAGGATCGCCCTGACCGGGCGCATAGGCAAGCCTCTGATGACCCTGCACGGCACCCTCGACGCCCTGCTGCCCATCGGCCAGGACTCCGACGTGTACGCACGGATGGTGCGCGAGGCGGGCCGCGGCCGACTGCACCGCTACTACCGCATCGAGGGCGGCACCCACGCCGACTCCCTCGTCGACGCGTTCCCGGACAGGCTCAGGCCGCTCACGCCGTGCCACCGCACCGCCTTCACGGCCCTGGAGGAGTGGCTCACCAAGGGGCACAGGCCGCCCGCCTCGGGCACCGTCGCCCTGCCCGCGGGCCAGGATCCCGTGACCCTGGCGAACACCTGCTCCCTCGACGTGGAGAAGCGCGCCGGCACGCGGTCCTGACCGCCGCCGCCCGGTGCTGCCCCGGCCGGCCCGAGCCCTGTTCGGCACCGCCGCCCGGTCCTGCCCTGCTCAGCGCCTCCGTCCGGCCCGCTCCTATGGTGTTCTGCTCCATTGATCCAGCTGTCTTTATGGTGGCTGCATCCATGGGGCAGAGACCGGGCTCTCCCTACTGTTTCCGGCCATGACGAACACATTTCCCACCCCGGACCAGCGGCCGTCACCTGCGGCCGCGGCCGAGCTGAGCGGCCGCACCGCACTGGTGACGGGCGGCGGCAGCGGCATCGGCCGGGCCTGCGCCCTCGCCCTGGCGCAGGCAGGGGCCTTCGTCCACGTCGTCGACCGGGACGCCGACTCGGCGAAGGCCGTCGCCGAGATCGCCGGCGGCCAGGCGCAGGTGGCCGACCTCGCCGACCCGGGCGCCATCGGCCTCCTGCCCACCGAGATCGACATCCTCGTCAACAACGCCGGTCTCCAGCACGTCGCCCCGCTCACGGAGTTCCCGCCGGACCGGTTCGAGCTGATCCAGAAGGTGATGGTCACCGCCCCGTTCCTGCTCATGCAGAGGACGCTGCCGCACATGTACGCCCGCGGGTGGGGCCGTGTCGTCAACGTCTCCAGCGTCCACGGACTGCGGGCGAGCGCCTTCAAGTCGGCCTATGTCACCGCCAAGCACGCCTTGGAGGGGCTGAGCAAGGTCGCCGCGATCGAAGGCGCCCCGCACGGCGTCACCAGCAACTGCGTGAACCCCGGCTACGTCCGCACCCCGCTGGTCGAGGGCCAGATCCGCGACCAGGCCGCCGCCCACGGCATCAGCGAGGGCGACGTCCTGTCCAACGTGTTGCTGGCCCGCTCGCCCGTCAAGCGGCTCCTGGAGGCCGACGAGGTCGCCGCGGCCGTGCTGTGGCTGTGCGGTCCCCACTCCGGCTACCTGACCGGTGCCTCCCTGCCGCTCGACGGCGGCTGGACCGCGGGCTGACCCGCTCCCGCCCTTCGAGTCCGCCCTCCAGGCACCCCCCTCGCGTTCCACCCCCGTCCCGTCCGTTCGTGAAACCGGTGAATCCATGTCTGACACCACCACCCAGCCGAGAAGCGGCATCGGCCGCATCGTCGCAGCGAGCCTGATCGGCACCACCATCGAGTGGTACGACTTCTTCCTCTACGGCTCCGCCGCCGCGCTCGTCTTCAACACCCTGTTCTTCCCCAGCGCCGACCCCTTGGTGGGCACGCTGATCGCCTTCATCACGTACGCCATCGGATTCGCCGCCCGGCCGCTCGGCGGCATCGTCTTCGGGCACTTCGGGGACAAGATCGGACGCAAGAAGCTCCTGGTGCTGAGCCTCCTGATGATGGGCGGCGCCACCTTCGCGATGGGCCTGCTGCCCACGTACGAGAACATCGGCGTCTGGGCGCCGGTCCTGCTGACCGTGCTGCGGCTGGTCCAGGGCTTCGCCCTGGGCGGCGAGTGGGGCGGGGCCGTCCTCATCGTCTCCGAGCACGGCGGCGACAAGCACCGCGGCTTCTGGGCCTCGTGGCCCCAGGCCGGCGCCCCGGGCGGCAACCTGCTCGCCACCGGTGTCCTGGCGCTGCTGGCCGCCGTCCAGTCGGAGGCCGACTTCCAGGCCTGGGGCTGGCGGATCCCGTTCCTGCTGTCCGGTCTCCTCGTGCTGATCGGTCTGTGGATCCGCGTCTCGGTCTCCGAGTCCCCGGTGTTCCTGGAGGCCCAGGCGAAGGCCGAGGCGGCCGCCGCCGCGGGCGTCAAGGAGGAGGCTCCGGTCGTCGAGGTGTTCCGGCGCAGCTGGCGCGAGGTGCTGTCGGCCATCGGCACCCGCTTCGGCGAGAACATCTCGTACTACATCCTCACCTCCTTCCTCCTCGTGTACGTCACCGTGCACCTGGAGCTGCCGAAGAGCACCGCGCTGAACGCCGTCCTCATCGGCTCGGCCGTCCACTTCGTCACCATCCCGATGTGGGGCGCTCTCTCCGACCGCATCGGCCGGCGCCCGGTGACCCTGATCGGCTCCTCGGGCATGGCGATCTGGGCCTTCGTCTTCTTCGGCCTCGTCGACTCGAAGTCGTTCGTGGTGATCACCCTGGCCGTCACCGCCGGCCTGCTGCTGCACGGCGCGATGTACGGGCCGCAGGCCGCGTTCATCTCCGAGATGTTCGACACGAAGGTCCGCTACTCCGGCGCCTCCATGGGCTCCCAGCTCGCCTCCATCCTCGCCGGCGCCCTCGCCCCGATCATCGCGGTCGAGCTCCTCAAGGACTACGGCACCTCGACGCCCATCAGCATCTACCTCTGCGCGGCGGCCGTGATCACCACCATCACCGTGGCCGTCACCAGGGAGACCCTCGGCCGCGACCTCAGCCGCGGCCGGGACGAGGAGCCCGCGGCGGCGCCCGCGGTCACCGCGGGCGACCGCGCCTAGCCTTGCCACACCCGTGAGCTGTCCGGTCCGTCGTCGTCATGGGCGTGAGGACGACGGACCGGGCTCGCTCACCGCAGCACCACCCGCCCATACGGCCGCAGGAGGCCCCATGACCGCCGGTCGCCGAGCCGATGCCCGAACGCCTTCGCCCACCGAGACGGCCGCGCGCCGCATGCTGGACCTTCTCGCCGCCGACTCCCCGGCCCAGGAGCTCGCGCGCGAGCCCGCGCGCTCGCGGGCCGGCGGGGCCCTCCCGGCGGACGTCGAATGGATCGAGGAGACCACCGAGGTCGCCCTGTCGGTGCGGCGGGTGATCGACCAGTACCGGCGCCGGGAGGCGGAACTGGTCGCGCTGTTCGACACCGCCGGCGACCTGGCCCGGCTGCGGGACCTCGACGCCGTCCTGCGCGCCATCGTCCGCCGGGCCCGGACGCTCCTCGGATCGGACGTCGCCTATCTGACCCTGAACGACCCGGTCGCGCACGACACGTTCATGCGGGTCACCGAAGGTTCCGTCTCGGCGGCCTTCCAGCAGCTGCGACTGGGGATGGGCGAGGGCCTGGGCGGCCTGGTCGCGCAGACCGCCCGCCCGTACGCCAGCACGGACTACCACGCCGACCGCCGCTACCGGCACACCGGAACCATCGACGACGGCGTGTCCGAGGAAGGGCTGCGCGGCATCCTCGGCGTCCCCCTGCGCCTGGGCGAGGAGATCATCGGCGTCCTCTTCGCGGCGGACCGCACCCCGCGCGAGTTCACCCCCGACGCCATCGCCCTCCTCGGCTCGCTCGCCGACCACGCCGCCGTCGCCATCGACAGCGCCCGCCGGTTGGGGGAGACCCGCACCGCGCTCGCCCGGCTCGAAGCCGCGACCGCCAGGGCACGCGAGCACAGCGAGGCCCTCCACCAGGCCTCCGACGCCCACGACCGGCTGTCCAAGCTGGTGCTTCGCGGCGCCGGCACGGACGAGGTCGCCGCCGAGATCGCGGCGCTCCTCGGCGGCGGGGTCGCCATCCACGACACCGACGGCAGCGAACTGGCCCGGGTCGCCACCGATCCGGTCACACCCCCGCCCGCGAGCCTCGACGCGTCGCACACCGAGGGCCGCGCGGTCCACGCCGACGGTGTCTGGACCTGCGCCGTCCTCGCCGGAGCCGAGCCGCTGGGCAGCATCGTCCTGACCGGACGCGCGGACCTCCCCGAAGCCGACCGGCGACTGTTCGAACGCGCGGCGCTCGTCACCGCGATGCTCCTCCTGATCCGCCGCTCGGTCGCCGAGACCGAGGACCGCGTACGCGGCGAACTCCTCGACGACCTCCTCGCCGGACCCGCCTCCTCGGCGCACTGGGACGGAGGCAGCCTCACCCTGCGCGCCCGACGCCTCGGCCTGGACCTCGCCCGCCCCCACGCCGTCGCCGTCCTCGACTGCGAACCCGCCCTGCGCCCCCGGCTCGCCGCGGAGAACGCCCGCACCGCCCGCAGACTCGGCGGCCTCGCGGGCACCCGGCACGGCAAGACCGTCCTGCTCGCGCCCTGCGACCGGCCCGGCACCCTCGCCCGCGACCTCGCCGCCGACCTCGCCCGGATCATCGGCGCACCGGTCACCGTGGGCGCGGCCGGCCCGGGCACCGGCCCCGAACACCACGCGGCCCTCCACGCGGAGGCCCTGCGCTGCCTCACCGCCCTGCACTCCCTCGGCCACACCGGCAGCGGAGCCGACATCGCCGACCTCGGCTTCATCGGCGTCCTGCTCGGCGACCGCGCCGACATCGCCTCGTACGTCGATCGCGTCCTCGGCCCGGTCCTCGCCTACGACACCGAGCGCGGCACCGAACTCGTGCGGACCCTGCACGCCTACTACGACCAGGGGGCGAGCCTGGCCCGCGCCAAGGACGCCCTCCACGTCCACGTGAACACGGTCGTCCAGCGCCTCGACCGCGTCGCCCAACTCCTCGGCCCCGACTGGAACACCCCCGCCAGCGCCCTGGAGATCCACCTGGCGCTCCGCCTCCACCAGCTGTCCCACGGGACTCCCGGCCACTGAACAGCGGCCCCTATGCGGGGCGTTCCGAGAGCCCTTGGGGTCCCGAGTCGTAGCGGTCCAGGAACTCGTCCGCCGAGAGGTCGAGCGCATGCAGTACGGAGAACACCTCCGTGCCCGCGCCCACTTCCTCGTCGCCTTCGCAGATCCGGTAGGCCTGCACCATGTCGAGGACCTCGAAGTCGCTCTCCGCGGCGTACTCGGCCGACTCCCGCTCGGCCAGTTCGACGGCTTCGTCGAGGGACCGTGCCCGGAACAGCACGACCCGCTCCTCGTAGGGTCGGTTCTCCCAGGTCAGCCATCTGTAGAAGGTTCGGGCGCTGTACCACGCCTTCGGCTCTTGCTTCATTGCCGGTCCGTCATCCCCTCGCGCCACACCGTGATCTTCACCAGAAGAGATCCACTTTCTGGCCTGATCCTTTCGTTTCTATGGCAACGCGCGCCACATTACGGTCCGTGGAAGTGGTGGGCCGACATGTGGGCCCGAGTCACCGCTGTTCATCAGGATGTCCGCATCTCACCCCCATCTGGAGATGCGAATGAAGATCAGACAGCTCCTCGCCGCCGCCTTCGCGGCCGTCGCCATCGCCGCCACGACCGTCGGCGGTGCGACGGCTGCCGTCCCCACACCGACCCCGGGCTCGCTGCAGCAGTACAACATCAGCTCGACCTACGTGAGTGGGCTCTCGTCCGGTGGGTTCATGGCCAACCAGATGCACGTCGCCTACTCCGACGTCTTCAAGGGCGCGGGGATCTTCTCGGCCGGCCCGTACGACTGCGCCCAGAACAGCGTCAACACGGCCCAGTACGCGTGTATGGAAACGTTCATGGCCCGCAAGACCCCGGCCCAGCTGGAGCAGTTGACCCGGGACCGGGCGACGGCCGGCAAGGTCGATCCGGTCGCCAACCTCTCGGGTGACAAGGTCTGGCTGTTCCACGGCACCAACGACGCCACCGTCAAGGCGGCCGTGAACGACGACCTCGCCACGTACTACCGCGACTTCGGCGCGGACGTGGTCTACGACAACACCTCGTCCTCGGGCCACGCCTGGGTCAGCCCGCTCGGCCCCAACTCGTGCTCCTCCACCAGCTCGCCGTACGTCAACAACTGCGGTGGCGACCCGGTGAGGGACATGCTGACCCACCTGCTCGGCGGCGTGAACCCGGCAAGCTCCTCGGCCCTGACGGGCAAACTGGTCCAGTTCGACCAGAGCACCTACGCGCCCGGCGGAAGCTCCAGCGCGATCAGCATGGGCAACGAGGGCTTCGCCTACGTCCCGCAGTCCTGCCAGAGCGGCGCCTCCTGCAAACTGATGGTCACCCTCCACGGCTGCTACCAGTACTTCGGCGTGGTCGGCAACGCCCTCATGGACAAGGCCTACCTCAACGAGTACGCCGATACCAACAACATGATCGTCCTCTACCCGCAGGCCACCACCATGACGGGCAACCCGCGCGGCTGCTGGGACTGGTGGGGGTACAAGTCGCCCGACTACGCCCAGAAGAGCGGCCCGCAGATGACGGCCGTGATGAACATGGCCAAGGCGCTCGGCGCAGGAACCGTGAACCCCTCGCCCCT
>NZ_BJMN01000009.1 GCF_006539185.1 Streptomyces gardneri | reverse complement strand
GGCACGACCTACTCCTACGCCGTCGCCGCCGTCGGCACCTCCGGAACGGCCGGCACCAAGTCCGCGCCCGTCACCGCCACCACCACGGCCGCCCCGGTGTGCGTGACGGCCAGCAACTACGCCCACACCCAGTCCGGCCGGGCCCACCAGTCCGGCGGCTACACCTACGCCAACGGCTCGAACCAGAACCTCGGCCTGTGGAACGTCATGGCCTCCAGCACCATCAAGGAGACGTCCCCGGGCTACTGGGTCACGTGCTGACCTCTGAAGCGACCGGCGGACGCCTTGCCCGTGACGTCTCACGGGCAAGGCGTCCGCCGTTTTCTCAGCCGGTGGCGTCCAGGATTCGACGGCCGGTGGCGCGGAAGTGGTCGAGGACGTCGGGGTCGGCGTCGAGGGTGTAGTCGGGGGTGAGGTCGGCCAGGGTCTGGGCGACCCGTGTGAGGGAGTCGTCCGAGGCGTCGACGAGACAGGTGCCTTCGTCGAGGGGGCGGATGCGGGTGGCCAGGTGACGGGTGTGGGCGCGGACGCGGTCCGCGGGAGCCCGGACCGTGGCGACGGCCCGGTGGCGGGTAGGCGCTGCGGACAGCCTCGCGGCGACGAAGAGGGCGGGGTCGCCTCAGGGCAGCTCGCGGGCGGGGACGCGGCGGCCGGTCACCGTGACGCCGCTGATGCATACGCCCACATGCACTCCGCCATCGGCTTCGGCCTCGGCCGGCAGTTCGGCGGCCACTTCGGCATCAAGGCCGTGCGCTGACCGACGCTGCCCACGCCCGGCTGCGCGGCTCAGCCGGACGGCCCCCCTGTGCCGAGGACTTGGGGTGAGGCAGGGTCAGGTCGACGCGTGCCGTACGTGCAGGTGCCCGTCGAGCGGATAGGCGGGCGGCGTCGCGGGGAGGGTGCGGTCGAACTCGTAGCCGCATTTCACCGCGACGCGGCAGGATGCCGGATTGTCCACCTGGTGGAGGAGCTCCAGGAGCTCCAGGCCGTCGGGACGGAAGGTCTCGAAAGCCCAGGCGGTGAGGGCTTCGAGGGCCCTGGGGGCCACGCTTCGTCCGCGAGCCTGTGCTGCCGTCCAGTAACCGACCTCGGCGGAGGGCTTGCCAGGAGCGACTTTCTTGAGGACGACGTTGCCCACCAGCGGCGAGGGCTCCGAGCCGTGTGCCGCTTCAAGGACGGCGAAGCCGAACCGGACGCCCGCCGCCCAGTCCTGCTCGTGGACCTGCACCCACGTCACTCCGTCGTCCTCGCACTCCATCGGCGTCTGCGTCCATCGGCGGAGTTCGGGATCCCGGTACACCTCGACCAAGGCGGCGGCGTCCTCTACGCGCCAGGGGCGAAGTACGAGAGCGGGTGCGGTCGGCGTCGGGCCTACGTTGAGCGCGGTGGGATCGATCATCATCCGATCCTAGGACAGTGGGCGGCGAGCGATGGGGCTATCGCTTGCCGGGGATGCGGACCGTGGCGAGGAGGCCACCGGTGGGGCCGGGCACGAGGTCGAGGGTGCCGTCGTGGGCGCGGACGATGCTGTGCACGATGGCGAGGCCGAGGCCGACACCGGCGTGCTCGTCGGTGCGTGCGCGGTCCGTTCCGCGCTGGAACGGTTCGGTGAGGGTCGGAACCAGTTCCGGCGGGAGCCGGTGGCCCGTGTTCTCGACCCGCACCACGCTCGCGTCTCCCCGCATCTCGGTGTGGACCGTCACGGTGCCGCCGGTGGGGAGGTTGTGGACGATCGCGTTCTGGACGAGGTTCGTCACCATCCGCAGCAGGAGTTCCTCGGAGCCGCTGGTCCGTGTCGTTCCGCCGGTGACGTCGAGCGTGATCCCGCGCTGTTCGGCGAGGGGGAGCAGGGTTTCGGCGGCCTCTTCGGCGACGAGGGAGAGGTCGACGTTCGCGCGGGTGACGTTCCCGCGGTCGCTGCGGCTCAGCAGGAGGAGGGCCTCGGTGAGGTCGATCGCGCGCGTGTTGACGGCCTGTAGGCGTTCGAGGAGTTCGTCCTGTCCCCGTGCGGGGTCCCTGCGGGCGACGTCGAGCAGCGTCCGGGAGATGGCCAGGGGGGTGCGCAGCTCGTGCGAGGCGTTCGCGGCGAACCTCTGCTGCTCGGCGACGTGCGATTCGAGCTGCTCGAGCATGGTGTCGAACACGTCCGCGAGTTCACGGAACTCGTCCTCGCGGCCTTCCATGCGGATCCGGTGGGAGAGCGATCCGCTCCCCGCCGTTCGTGCCGCGGCGGTGATCCGCGTGAGCGGGGCGAGCATCCGGCCGGCGAGGAACCATCCCCCGACGAGGCCGAGCACGAGGAGGAAAGCCATGGCCACGGCTGCGGCCGGTGCGAAGGTGCGCACGAGGAGGTAGCGGTTCGGCGAGGTCCCGAGGAGGCCCTGGGAGTTGTCCGGCACGTACCGCAGCAGGAAGCCCCACACCACGGCCATCAGGAGAGCGCCGGCGACGGTCAGGAAACCCGCGTAGCTGAGGGTGAGCCTCAGCCGGACGCTGAGCCCTGGTCGTCTACGCATGGGTGATGCCGGGGCGGCCGGTATCGGGGGAGGCGTCGGGCTCGGTGTCGATGCGGTAGCCGACACCCGGCACGGTCGCGATGATCCACGGCTCGCCGAGCCGTTTGCGCAGCGCGGAGACAGTGATGCGGACGGCGTTGGTGAAGGGGTCGGTGTTCTCGTCCCAGGCCCGCTCCAGCAGCTCCTCGGCGCTGACGACCCCGCCCTCGGCGGCTACCAGGACTTCGAGCACCGCGAACTGTTTGCGCGTGAGCGCGACGAAGCGACCGTCGCGGAAGACCTCCCGGCGGAAGGGGTCGAGACGCAGGCCCGCGATCTCGCGGACCGGGGGCCGTGCGTACGCGCGTCTGCGGTCGAGCGCCCTCAGCCGCAGGACGAGCTCCCGCAGCTCGAACGGTTTGGTGAGGTAGTCGTCGGCGCCGAGCTCGAAGCCGGAGGCCTTGTCGTCGATACGGTCGGCGGCCGTGAGCATGAGGATCGGGATGCCGCTGCCGGAGGCGACGATGCGCCGGGCGACCTCGTCGCCGGAGGGGCCGGGGATGTCGCGGTCGAGGACCGCGAGGTCGTAGGAGTGGACGGAGAGCAGTTCCAGGGCGGAGTCGCCGTCGCCGGCGATGTCGGCGGCGATCGCCTCCAGCCGGAGACCGTCACGGACGGCTTCGGCCAGGTACGGCTCGTCCTCCACGATCAGTACGCGCATGTGCGAAGCCTAAGCAGCACGACATATCGACGACGTATGCAGAGACGCATACGGAGACGTATGCACAGACGTGTGCAGAGACGTGTGCAGACGTCTGCAAGGACGAGCGCGGACCTGTACGCAGAGACGAGCGCGGAGCCGTGTGCTCACCGACGACGCGGCTCAGCCTGTCGCCGCGGTGACGGGGCGAGGTCGCTCCGACAGCGTTTCCTCCGCGGGACGCCGCCACCATCGGCGTGACGCCAGCCCGGCCAGTACGGCGCCGGTGGCGTTGACCAGGACGTCGTCCACGGAGGACACCCGGTCGAGCCGCAGCACGTACTGCGCGGTCTCGACCAGGACCGAGCAGCCCGCGCCGAGCGCCAGGATCCGCGGTGCGGACGCCGGCGCGGCGAACCTGATCGGGGCGAAGAACCCGAGCGCGGCGAAGACCAGCAGGTTGCCGCCGAGGCCGACCGGCCCCATCGTGACCAGGTCCCGCAGCGGGACGAGGCTCACCCGCGGAGGCACGACGCCCGCCCCGCCGCCCGGCATCATCGTCATCCACACGAACGGCACCGTCCCGTGGATCATGCCCACCTCGGCCAGCGACATCCGCCACGCCGATGCCACCCCGGCGGTGCGGCGACGGCGCGCCCGAGCCCAGGCCACCAGCAAGGCGAGCGGCAGAGTGACCAGCGTCATCAGCACCACGCCGTTGAACGTTCCGAAGCAGGGGTCCCACCGCCCTGCCATGCACGCCGGAGCGGACATCATGAGCGGCCCCCGCGCGGCGAACAGGGCGCTCGCCACAGCGAGGGCCGCCAGCCCGAGGAGCACGATCCTGCGTGTGCGGCGGGGCGGGGACGCTGCCGCGATGCTGCCTGTGTCGTCGTTCATGAGGCCATGGGACACGGACGGCGGTTGCGGTGGCGTATGCGATTTTCGATATGCCCGCGATACACGGAATCCCATGGCGAGTTCCGGCCAGGATCATGGGCTTTTGAAATGATGACCGGTCAAATGTGGGTCGCATCACGCCCAGTTGGGCCTGTGGGTCTCGATGGGCGCCGCAGGAGAAGAGGCCGGGAAAACCCTTGGACGGCGTGAGTCCATACACGGAAAACTGCCAATCCTGTCCCACTTCGATACGAAAGGCAGGGTTCGGATGGGAAAGCCTGAATCGCGCAAGAGTTCGCCAAGCAAAGGCTCGGTGCTCCTCGCGCTTCGTTTCTACGGACGGGAGCTGACCCGGCTCAAATCGTGGGCGGTGCCCGCGATGCTGCTACCGGCACTGGGCAACATCGGCATCTTCTACATCGTGCCGCTCATCGTCGCCAAGCTCGTCGGCAGCATCGCGGGGGACACCGACGTCGGTGTCGGCGTCGGCCCGATGCTGCCCTACGTCCTCGGCTTCGCCGGCGTGCTGCTGCTCGCCGAGGCTCTGTGGCGCGTGGGGCTGCACTGTCTGAACCGTCTCGACGCCCTCGGCATCGAGCACCTGTACGTGATCGGCATGGACGCGCTGTTCGCCAAGGACGCCGCCTTCTTCCACGACAACTTCGCAGGCTCGCTGACCAAGCGGGTCCTGAGCTTCGCCTCGCGGTTCGAGGAGTTCGTCGACACGCTCACCTTCTCGGTGATGGGCAAGTTCGTACCCCTGATCTTCGCGTCGGTGGTGCTGTGGACGTACGAACCCCTGCTCGTCGTCGGGCTCCTGACGATGATCGTGGTCACCAGCCTGTGCGTGTGCCCCCTGATCCGTCGCCGTCAGGCGCTCGTCGACCAGCGGGAGGAGGCGATCGCCCGCGTGTCGGGCCATGTCGCCGACAGCCTGATGAACATGGACACGGTCCGGTCCTTCGCCGCCGAGGAACGCGAGGCCGCCGAGCACCGCTCACGTGTCGCCGAATCGCGCCGCCTCATGCTGCGTTCGTGGGACTACGGCAACCTGCGCATCGACACGCTGATCGCACCGATGTCCGTGCTGACCAACGTCCTCGGCCTGTTCCTCGCCCTCTCGCTCGGCGCGGGGGAGCACGGCGTCGAGGCCGTCGTCGTCGCCTTCACCTACTACTCCAACGCCACACGGATCATGTTCGAGTTCAACCAGATCTACCGCCGTCTGGAAAGCTCGATGACCGAGGCCGCGCAGTTCACCGAACTGCTGCTGACCCCGCCGACGGTGCGGGACCCGGAGGCGCCGGAGCCGCTCCTCTCCGAGGGCGCCGATGTGCGCTTCGAGCAGGTGACCTTCGCCCACGCGGGCGCGAAGCCGCTCTTCGAGGGCCTCGAACTGGCCGTGCCCAGCGGGGCGAAGGTGGGCTTCGTCGGCCGGTCCGGCGGCGGTAAGACGACGCTCACCCGGTTGCTGCTGCGGATGACGGACATCGACGGCGGCCGGATCATGATCGGCGGACAGGACATCAGCAGGCTGCGCCAGGCCGAACTGCGCAGCCTGATCGCCTATGTGCCGCAGGACCCGGCGATGTTCCACCGCACGCTGCGGGAGAACATCGCGTTCGCCCGGCCGGAGGCCACCGACGCCGAGATCCGCAGGGCGGCCGAGGCGGCGCACGTGACGGAGTTCGTCGACACGCTGCCCGAGGGCCTGGACACGATGGTGGGGGAGCGCGGAGTGAAGCTGTCCGGCGGCCAGCGCCAGCGGGTCGCCCTCGCGCGGGCGATTCTGCGCGACGCGCCCATCCTGCTGCTCGACGAGGCGACCAGCGCTCTGGACTCCGAGAGCGAGATCCTCGTACAGGACGCCCTCTGGCGCCTGATGGACGGGCGGACGGCGCTCGTGGTGGCGCACCGGCTCAGCACGGTCGCCACCATGGACCGGCTCGTGGTCCTCGACAGCGGTCGCATCGTCGAGCAGGGCACGCATCACGAGCTGCTCGCCGCGGAGGGCGCGTACGCGAAGCTGTGGCAGCACCAGTCGGGCGGCTTCCTCGACGACACCGCCACCACGGCGGCGAAGGCGGAGCAGGTGTAGATCCCGGTGGGCACCGCCTGCCGGCCCGGCCCAGCGGTCAGACACCAGGGTGACGGCGAGGGCGGTGCCCATGCGGCGCGCATCGTGAGTGCGTCGTAGCATGAGTTCCTTTGTGAAGGTCCACTTCTGACGGAACATCATGTTCGTGCGAAAGGACTCCGGTGACCTCGATACGCAGCGCCCTCGCCCTCCCCCTCGTGGCCGTCTCCCTGGCCCTGGCGACCCCGCCCGCCTCGGCGGCCGGGACGACCACGGCCTCCGTCGAGGAGGCCCGGCTCGACCGGGCCGCGCCTCAGGAGATCCTGAGGCGCAGTGGATTCGCCTCCCTGGCACCGGAGTTCGCCGACGCCCTCTCCGGCGCCGACTCCTTCGTCGAGGCTGAGCGGACGGTCGTCCGGTACGGATCGGGTCTCTGGCGGCGGGCTGTGGACCGGGCTCAGGGCCGGGGGCCGGCGGGAGGCGATCTCTCGCGGGACGACGACCGGCCGCTGTACTGGTCGCGGCTCGCGCTCACCCGTGAACTCCGTTCCTGGAAGCCCGGCTTCGGGATCACCGAGGAGGGCCGAACCCGGCTGCGCGATCGCCTCGAACGCTCCTCGCGCGGCCAGGACTCGATCCGCTACCCGGCAGGGAAGGGCGTGAAGCGCATCCTGCTGACCGGATTCGACCCGTTCACGCTCGACCGGGACGTCCGGATCAGCAACCCCTCCGGGGCCACCGCGCTCGCCCTGGACGGCACCTGGCTGCGTACCGCCGACGGTTCCCTCGCGCGCGTCGAGACGGCCGTCTTCCCTGTCCGCTGGGCGGACTTCGCCGACGGCTCGGTCGAGCGGACGCTGCGTCCACACCTGCCGAAGGTGGACCTCTTCACCACGGTGAGCCAGGGCCGGCCCGGTCGGTTCGACATCGAGCGGACCAACGGAGCCTGGCGCGGAGGCTTCCCCGACAACGAGAACCTGTCCCGTACGGAGACCGTGCCCGTCGCCGATCCGGGCACGCAGCCGCAGTGGACGTCGACGACCCTTCCGTACGCCGCGATCACGGCGGCGTCCACCGGCCGGTTCCCGGTGTACGACAACACATCGGTGACCGAGCTCCCGGCCGGGGCCGACACTCCCGTCGTCCGCCCCGACGGGCCGACGCCCGGCTCCGCAGCCCGGGCGGGCGGCGGCGGGAACTACCTGTCCAACGAGATCGCCTACCGGGCCATGCTGCTGCGCGATCGCCTCGGCCTGAACCGGCTGCCCGGCGGCCATGTGCACACGCCGGTCCTCCAGTTCGGCCCCGGGAACACCGACCCGGCGACCGGCGCGGTCACCGACCCGGAGTTCGTACGGAACCGGCTCGACATCATCGCCCAGGTGCGGGCGATCGTCGCTGTGGCCGCAGTCCCTCAGGATTCCCTCGCGCACCCCTCGTCGTAGCGGGCCCCGGCGAGGCGGCGGCCGACGCCGGGTGGGCGCTCAGGGAGCGCCCGCCCGGCGGTGGGGTCACGCCGGCCAGCCACCGTACGGCACGGTGATGAGCTCCATGGCGTGACCGACCGGGTCCATGAAGTACACGCCGCGTCCGCCGTCGTTGTGATTGATGGCACCGGGGTGCTGCCGGTGCGGGTCGGCGTAGTGCTCGATACCGAGCTGGGTGATGCGCGCGTAGGCCGCGTCGAACTCCGCCTCGGAGATCAGGAAGGCGTAGTGCTGCGGGGTGATCTTGTCCGCGGGGATGGTGGCGAAGTCCAGCGTGACGCCGTTGCTCAGTTCGACCGCGATGAACGGCCCCCACTCCGCGGTGATCTCAAGGTCCAGCAGATTCGCGAAGAACTCCGCGGACTCCCGGTTGTCCCGGGCATGAACGATCGTGTGATTCAACTCGACTGGCAAGGAATGCCTCCGAAGGCATCTCCTGACACCTCCATGCCTCACCCAGTCGGTGACCGACACGCGATGTCGCCAAGCAAGCTTAGTAGGATTTTCGGAGCGGCGTCGAGTGATCCTCGTTGGATTTCCGGCGTACGCGTTCCCGCTCTGGCGCCGAAGGCCTGCGAGGGCATCCGCGGACGGACGCCGCACCCCGGTCCGGCCGGCGGTGACCGTGAGGTGCACGGTTCACTCCGGCATAGGAGCCTGGTGGTGTGGTCAAGGCAACGAAGGCGGCGACCGGCGCGTACCGGCGGAGCTGGCTGCGCGGGGCTCCGCCGCCCCGCTGGGTGCGGGTCCTGCCCGTGCTGCTGCTCGTCGGGGTCGGAGCGGCCTCCCTCACCGACTCCGTCCCGGTGGACATCGGTTTCCTGCTCGGTGCCGTGCCTCCGCTCGCCGTCCTGGCCTACGGACCGTTGGCCACGGCCTTCCTCGGCGCCGCGACGATCGGGCTGTTGACCATTCCCGTCTTCCATCTCGACCAGCCCGGCAACACCGACCTCTTCACTCTCGGCTTCGTCGCGACCCTGAGCGTCTTCGTCTCCTTCGTCCGCGGGCGCCGGGACGAGCAGCTCGACCTGGAACGGACCGTCGCCGAGACGGCCCAGCGGGCCATCGTCCCGGACGTACGGCGGCGGGTCGGGCCCGTGCGCTGCGCGAGCCTGTACCGCGCCGCCGAGCGCGGCACGCTGGTGGGAGGCGACTTCTTCGACGTCCGGTCCGGGCCCCGCGGGGTCCGGGCGGTCCTCGGCGACGTGCAGGGGCACGGTCTGTCGGCCGTCGCGACGGTCGCCTCCGTCCTGGGGGCGTTCCGCGAGGCCGTGCTGGACGACGTGGACGCGGAGGCGATCGCGGCGCGGCTGGACCGCAGGCTCGTGGTCGACTCGGAGCGGACGGAGCACGCGGAACTCTTCGCCACGGCCGTCCTTCTGGACTTCGCTCCGCAGGGGCGGGAGGTCCGTGTCCTGGCCTGCGGCCACCCGTCTCCCATCCTGCTGCGCGGCGAAGCCGTGAGCACCCTGGAACTCGACCCCGGACCGCCCCTGGGAATGGGCCTCGCCGACGTCACGCCGGGAACCGCCGCCACGGTGGCGCTGCTGCCCGGGGACCGGCTGCTCCTGGCGTCGGACGGTGTCCTGGAGACACGGGACGCCTCCGGCGCCTTCTACCCCTTCGTCGAGCGTCTGACCCGGATGACCGGTGTCGGCCTGGAGCAGCTGCCCGACGAGATCTGGGCCGACCTGAGTCGCTTCGCCCCCAAGATCCAGGACGATGTCACCCTCCTGATCCTCACCTTGGACACCTCCGCGCCGGGCTGACGGGGGCAGGACCCCACCGGAACGCCGTGCCCCTGCGGATCCAGGGTCTTCACGCGGTTCCGGAAGGCCCCACGAGGCTAGGCGCCGCCGGATTCCGGTTCGTGGAGGATGATCGCCCCGGAGGGGCAGACGCCGGCGGCCATCCGTGCGGCCGCGCGATGGGCAACGGGCGGTTCGGCGTCCAGGAGGAGGACGAGGCCTTCGTCCGGGTCCTGGTCGAAGACGTCGGGGGCGGTCATGGCGCACATCCCGGCGCCGATGCAGCGCTCACGGTCGACGCTCAGGAGCGGCGCGCTCACTTCGTGTCCCAGGTGACCGGGAGGCTCTTCACCCCGAAGATGTCGGCGGTCTCCGGGCGCAGACCGACCTCTGCGGCCGGCACGGCGAGCCGCAGCGTGGGGAAGCGGTCGACCAGCGCGCGGAACGCGACCCGCATCTCGACGCGGGCGAGCTGCTGTCCCAGGCACTGGTGGATGCCGTGGCTGAAGGCCAGGTGCCCGCCGGCCTGCCTGCCGAGGTCGAGAGCGTGGGGGTCGGTGAAGCGCTCGGGGTCGCGGTTGGCGGTGTTGTACGAGAGGACGACCGTCGTGCCCGCGGTGATGGTCACGCCGCCCAGCTCGATGTCCTCCAGCGCCGTGCGGTGGAAGGTCTTGGCGACGCTCAGATACCGCAGCAGTTCCTCCACGGCTCCGTCGGTGAGCGCGGGATCGGCGCGCAGAGCCGCCAGTTGCTCCGGATTCTGCAGCAGCGCGAAGGTCCCGAGGGAGAGCATGTTCGCGGTGGTGTCGAATCCGGCCGCCAGGAGGATCAGGCTGATCCCCCTCAACTCCTCGTCGGTCAGATCGCTGTCGGTCAGTTCGCTGAGGACGTCGTCGGTGGGGTGGGCGCGCTTGGCGGCCACCAGCTGTGCCAGGTACTCCTGCGTCGCGGTGTAGGCCGCGATGAGCTCCTCGTCGCTGACCTCCCCGCCCATGAACGCGTCGATCTGCTCCTGGAAGGACGCCCGGTCCTCGTAGGGCACGCCGAGGATCTCGCAGATCACGATGGTGGGAATGGGCTTGGCGAACGCGGTCACCAGGTCCGTCGGCGGTCCGGTCTCCTCCATGGCGTCCAGACAGTCGGCGGTGATCTGCTCGATGCGCTCGGTGAGCATCCGCATCCGCCGCACGGTGAACTTGCCGACCAGGGGCTTCCGGTAGCGGCTGTGCTCCGGCTCGTCCATGAGGAGGAACTCGCCGGGCGGCGCCGGCGGAAGCTGGAAGTCGACGACGTTCATGAGGTCCTTGCGCGAGCTGAACCGCGGGTCGGCCAGGACCGATCGCACCATGTCGTAACCGGTGATCAGCCAGCCGGGCTTGCCGCCGGGGTGGGTGTAGCGGCTGATGGGGCCGTGCTTGCGGGCGTCGGTCAGCACGGCCGGCGGGTCGAAGGGGCAGCCGGCCGGACGCTCCGTCGGCAGTGTCGTGACGGTGTGGAAGGAGTCGTTCATGGCCCGTCCTCATCTCGCGATATGACGTGTTTGGAGTTGCTCGAAAGCTACGTTGCATTCATCAGGGCGTCAATCAACCGAGGGTGTTATCCCAGGTAGGAGCCCGGGAATTGATGCAATGACACTGAGGTCGAATGCAACGGTGCATTGCAATGAATGACAGCGAAGGCAATGCTTGCGCCAAGCCAGGAGGACGGTTGACGCAACAGGAACGCGAACGCATCGCGGCCGGACTCGCCGCCGGCCTCTCCTACGCCGAGATCGCGAGGCGGGTCGGCCGGCCGACCTCGACGGTCAGCCGGGAGATCAGTCGCAACGGCGGCCCACGGCGACTACCGGCCGCAGCAGGCGCACCGAGCGACGGTCCAGCGGGCGCGGCACGGATACGTCCGGCGCGAACGCGATCCGCAGCGCCGGCGTGACGTCTACGTCGTCGACGACGAGGCCTGGTACCACTCGACTCCGTCCTGAGCCGGACGAGCCGACATCACCGCAGCAGCTCGGACGCCAGCAGGTCCATGAGCAGCCCGTCGTGCCAGCTGCCGTCCGCGTCCCGCTCGTACTGCCGCATCACGCCGACGGGCCGGAAGCCCGCCTTCTCGTAGCAACGGATCGCGGCGACGTTGTCGGCAGCCGGGTCGATGACGAGCCGGTGGTGGCCGACGTCGTCGACCAGATGGCGGGCGAGGGTACGGACGGCGTCGGTGCCGAGACCCTTGCCGTGCACCGAGGGATCGAGGAACAGGTCGATCCCTGCGTGCCGGTAGTCCGGCTCCTCCTCGGCGTACCACTGGATCATTCCGACGATCCGGTCGTGGTGGAGCACCGTCAGGCAGTGGGTGGCGGGATCCGCGAGGTCGGAGGCCACCTCCGCCGCCATGTCGTCCCCGCCACGCCACCGTGTCCGGACCTCGGGGGTGGACCGGATGGCAGCCAGGGCGGTGACATCCTCGGGTCCGGAAGGGCGCAGGACGACGCCCGCACCGCGCAATTCGTTCATGCGCACCAGCCTGCCCCGGGGGCCGCCCGGTGGGCTACCCGGGTGCGGCGATCCGCCGGGCCGTTCGGCGATCTGCGCGAGGCGCCGGTGCCCTGGTCCCGGGCCCGACACCGGCGCCCGTCGTGCCGGGTGCCGCCGTGCGGGCGATCCTGGGGGCATGGGTGGCCCGTTCCCACGACGGCTGCCGTCCGCCTACCGGGCGGCGGCGCGAAGGGCGCTGCGCGTCACGATCGCCGCCGGGACCGGGTTCTACGTGCTGCTCTACGGCTTCGACCTGGCGGTCGGCGCGACATACGCGCTGTTCGGCGCCATCGCGATGGCCGGGCTGTCCCATCTCCCCGGCTCCGGGCGGCAGCGGGCCATGCTGCTGGTGGGCGTGGTGCCGGTGTGCTGGGTGCTGATCACGCTCGGCACCTACCTGTCCGTGCGGACGTGGAGCGCGGTGCTCGGGATGCTGGTCGTCGGGTTCGGGCTGGCGTTCATGGCCGTCGGCGGACCGAGGTTCGCGGGCGCGGCCACGGGGCTGCAGCTGATGTACATCCTGCCGTCCTTCCCCCCGTACGACCCCGGCTCGCTGGGGGAACGGCTCGCGGGCGCGACGTTCGGACTCGCCCTGCTGATCATCGCGGAGACGACGCTGCTGCCCGAGCCGTCGGCCCTGCCCTACCGCGAACGGGCCGCCCGGGCCGCCGACGGCGCCGCGCGGTGCGCGGATCGGCTGCGCACCGCCCCGTACACACTTCCGGAGGCCGCACAACGCACCGCCCGGGCCCTGAGCACGGGGCTCCGCTCCTCCCAGGTACCGGAGGCGGAACGACCGGCCGGAGCGGGGGTACGGCAGAGGGCACTCGCCCACACCGGCCTCGCGACGCGTACGTTGCTCGGCAGACTGACGGTGCTGCCACCGCCCCCTCAGGGCGCGGTACCACCGGCGGACGATAACGGTGCTGGCGGTGAGCAGGTCGGGGCGACGAAGGGTCCGGACCCCTTGCGGGCGGTCATGGAGGTGGCGCGGGAATCGGCCGACCGGCTGCGGGGCCGTGTGCCTGACGGGCGGGCGCACACCGCCTTGCAGCAGGCGCGTCAGGCGCTTGCGGCGGCCGAGGGCGGCTCTCCCGCCGCGCTGCGCCGCAACGCGGCGCTCCTGGAGGTGGCGGACGCGGCACTCGCGATGTCCACGGCGGCCGACATCGCCGTACGCGGCCGAGCGGCCGACGTACCGGCGCCGGGCCGGTTCTGGTACGCGCGGCAACGGGCACCTCGGCTCTGGTGGCGGCGGCTGTCGGGCCATGCGGCCGGCCGGTCGGTGTTCTTCCAGAACGCCGTACGCATCAGTCTGGCCCTGGCGGCAGCCCGGCTGATCGCGGGCATCGACACGCTCCCGCACGGCTTCTGGGTGCTCCTGGCGACGCTGACACTGACGCGGACGACGGTGCGGGAGACCCGGACGACCGAACGGAAGGCGCTGACCGGCACCCTCGTCGGCGCCCTGGTCGCGGCGACGCTGCTGGCAGTCGTCGGCACCGACATCGAGGTGTACGCGGTGGCGCTCCCCCCGCTGATGCTGGTCACGTTCACGCTGGGGCCGGTCAAGGGCGTCGGCTGGGCGCAGGCGCTGTTCACGGTGGTGGTCGCACTGGTCTTCGCGCAGCTGGCACCGGCCACCTGGCAGCTCGCGGAGTTCCGCCTGCTCGACGTGCTGACCGGCAGCGCGATCGGCGCCGTCTTCGGACTGCTCGCCTGGCCGCGGGGCGCCCATGACGAACTGCGGCGGTCGGTCGCGGTGCTGCTGCGGATCGCCGCGGAGATCGTGGTGGCCACGACGGCGCAGATCGCGGCGGGCGGACGGCGCGTGCCGGTCGTCACGGCGCCGGGGCACCGCAGCCTGCAACACGCCCTGGTCATGGCCGAATCGGCGTACGCGCAGTACCAGAGCGAACCCCAGGGCCTCGGCCCGCCGCAGGTCCGCCGAGACTGGCAGGCCGCGCTGATCGCCGCACACCACACGCTGTGGGGCGCCGACCGGCTTCTCGTACCGGCCGAGCCGGTCGTGATCCCGCCGCTGGGCCGGGAAGCCTCGGAATCCGTCATCCGCACCGGCGACCGCATCGCGGCGGGCATGCTGCTGACCTCCGCCCGCATGGACCCGACCGGGGACACCGCGGAGACCCCGGCACCGCTCCACGCCCCGACGGCCTCCGCCACCATGGCCGTCGACCCGCCGGGCGCAGCGCGCGCGTACTACGCGACCATGTCCTGGCTGGCCTCACTGGCGTCGGATCTGGAACGGCTCGCTGCGGAAAACGCGACCGAAGCCGAAACTGATACCGACAGCGACAGCGACAGCGACAGCGACAGCAAACAGGGGGCAGGGGCAGCGGCAGCGAGCAACAACCGTGGCAGCATCGCGGGCACACCCGGCCTCCGCGCCCGACGACCCACGGAGCACCCATGAGCAGTGAACCCGCCCCCTTCCAGGTCTACGAGGCAGGAACCCTCCTCCACGGGACGAAGGCGGACCTCGTTCCCGGGGACCTGGTCAGAGCAGGTCACGCGTCGAACTTCGAGGCAGGGCGGGTGTCCCGCCACGTCTACGTCTCCGAGACCCTGGACGCCGCCGCCTGGGGCGCCGAGCTCGCCGCCGGCGACGGCCCCGGGCGGATCTACGTGGTGGAACCGACCGGTGCTCTGGAGGACGACCCCAACGTCACCGACAAGAAGTTCCCCGGCAATCCCACCCGCTCCTACCGCACGCGCGAGCCCGTGCGCGTGGTGTCGGAGCTCGAAGGGTGGCTCGGGCACTCCCAGGAGAAGATCCAGGCCATGCTGGACGGGCTGGACGAACTTCGGCGCCGGGGCATCGCCACCATCCTGGACTGACCGAGGCGGGGTGAAGCGCACATGCTGTCGGACGTGCGGCCGGGAGCGGGCCAAGCGGCCGGAAAAGGGTGCATGCTGGGCACGAACAGCGATCGAGTTCCTGTCTGGAGGTCGAAAGAGTGAACGCCGGCGACGGGAGACGACGCCTGCCCGGCCGCGCCACGGCCGGAAAGAGCGCCGCGGCGCACCGGCCGGCCGGTGCCCGCAGGCGGCTCGCCCGCGGCGGTGGCGAGGGCCCTCTCGACCGGCTCACCACGCGCGGTCGGCTGGCCTGGCTGAACTCCGCCGGTTCCAGGATCGGCACCACCCTCGACCTGGAACGCACAGCCCAGGAGCTGGCCGAGTTCACCGTGCCCCGCCTCGCGGACGGCGCCGCCGTCGACATCCTGGAGAGCGTCCTGCGGGGCGACGAGGGTGCACGGTGGACGGGTACAGGCGTCCCCCTCATGCGGGCCACCGCGCTGTGCGCCGTCGAGGAGCTCTCCTCCCTGGAGCCGACCCCGGTGGGCGAGACCACCACCGCTCACGCCGAGGAGGCGCACGAGACGCTGCTGCACAGCTACTGCCTGCGACAGGGCAAGTCGGTGCTGGTGAGCCGCATGAGGAAGGACGACTTCCGCAAGGTCGCGCCGACGGAGAGCGCCGCGGCGAAGATGCGGGCCGCCGGAGTGCACAGCTACCTCGCCGTACCGCTGATCGCCCGCGGGCTCCTGCTCGGCAGCGCGGACTTCGTCCGCGGTCCCGGAAGACCGCCGTTCTCGTCCACCGACCTCGCACTGGCCGAACAGCTGGCCTCCCAGGCCGCCGTCTACATCGACAACGCCCGGCTGTACGGACGCGAGCGCGAGCACGTCGTCTCCTTGCAGCGCGCTCTGCTGCCGCGCGCGACCCCCGTGACGCCCGGCCTGCGCGTGCAGGCCGAGTACGCGCCGTCGGCGGCCCACCACGGCGTGGGCGGGGACTGGTACGACGTCATGGCCCTCCCCGGCGGACGTACGGCCCTCATGGTCGGCGACGTCATGGGCCACGGCCTGCCCGCGGCCGCCACCATGGGGCGTCTGCGGGCGGTGGCCCGCACCCTGATGACCCTGGACATGGCCCCGGAGCGGGTTCTCGCCCGGCTCGACCTCGCCACGCGTGACCTGGAGGACGAGCAGGTCGCCACCTTCCTCTGTGCCGTGTTCGACCCGGCCGACTCCACGTACACGCTGGCCAGCGCCGGACACCTGCCACCGCTGCTCCTCGACGGACAGGGCTCGGCCGAGTTCGTGGACGTACCGGTCGGCGCGCCGCTCGGCGCGGGCGTGATTCCGTACGATCCGATCCGTCTGAAGGTGCCGAAGGGCGGCAACCTGGTCATGTACACGGACGGTCTCGTGAAGTCACGGCACGAGGACATCGACGACCAGCTGGACTGTCTGCTGTCCGCGGCGCGCGGCCTGACCCCCGAGGCCCTCGAAGGCGGCGGCCTGATCGGGTGCGCCCCGGCCGACGCCGCCCGTTTCGACGAGGCCGTACTCCTCGTCGCGACCGCCCTTTCGGTGGACCCGGCCGACGTGCGCGAGTGGCAGCTGCCGCAGGAAGGGCGAGCGGCGTCCGTCGCCCGGAGCCTGGTCACGGACCAGCTGGCCGAATGGGATCTGGAGGAGCTCGCCGACGTCTTCGAGCTCGTCGTCTCCGAGCTCGTCGGCAACGCCCTGCGCTACGGCAACGGTCCCGGCAGACTTCGGCTGCTGCGGGGCGACCGCCTCGTCGTGGAGGTCTCGGACACGGGCCCCGACCTGCCCCAGATCCAGCACGCGGAGCTCAGCGACGAGGGCGGCCGGGGTCTCCAGCTCATCAACATGCTGTGTCGCCGATGGGGGTCCTGCCGCACGGTGACCGGCAAGGTGGTCTGGGCGGAACAGAACCTTCCGTCCTGAGCGCGGACGGGCCGCCTCGGACCCGCACCCCCACCGGGCCCCACGCTCACTCAGCCGGCCGCCGACTCGCCGGACCGCTCCCGGAGGCCTTCGAACCCTCGGGCAGAACGTCGGGACCGGCTCCGCTGCGGGCGGCTGCCGCGTGCAAGACCCGCAGGGCGATCAAGAGCACGCCGATGTCGTCCAGGTAGACCGGGTCCGGGATCAGGTCGACGGGTGACACGGTGTAGACCACCGCCGCCCAGAACAGGGCCTTGGACTGCAGGGGGACACCGGCGTCCACCAGCAGCCTGCGCGTCCTGAAGACGCGGACGAGCAGAACGGCCGCGAATCCCGCCACCACGAGCACGAGAACCACGGCCACGATGAGCCAGAGGGAGCTGTCCATGCTGCTCTCCTGCCCGATATCGCTCCAGGCCGCGCCGGTCGTCCGCGGCGGTTACCAGGCTACGACGCCGGCCCCGCTGTGTCCGTCCGGAAGCCAAGGTAACGGATCCTTGGAAGAACTTGAAGAGATCACGCAAATCTTGCACGTGATTCGGTAGACGTCCGAAGCTGCAGCGGCTCCGCGCGCCTTCCCGTGGTCCTCTCCTGGCTGGGGTGGCCGCCCGGCGGCGCGGCTATCGGCCTGGAGGGAGTGGGGCGTGAGGCCGATTGTCGAGCAATTACGAAATCAGCGCGATATCTTGCGTTCACTTGTTGCGGGTGGTTGAGTGTGCCGCGCCCCACACCGCAGACGCCGTCCGTCGGTGGGGCGACCTCCACGTTCTTGCCCGAAGGGGACCACTCGATGAGAAGTGCCAGGCTCCGCCGTACCCGCCGCGCCAGCGCGGTCACCCTCGTCTCCGCGATGACGCTGACCGCGCTTGCCGCCTGTGGCACGAGCAGCAGCGACAACGACGGTGACGGTGCTTCACAGCCGAGCGGCTCGACCGACGCCTCCGCCCCGCTGGACCCGAAGACCAAGGTGTCGATCACGATCGACTGCATGCCGCCCGCGGCGAAGGCCGCGGAGCTGAAGGAGTGGAAGGAGGACGTCGCCGAGTTCAACAAGACGTACCCGAACGTCACGATCGAGGGCCGCTCCACCCCCGGCCAGTGTCTGGAGCCGCCGCGGTTCACCGCGATGCTCAAGGCCAAGTCGCAGCCGGACGTCTTCTACACCTACTTCACCGACCTGCCGCAGGTCCTGTCGGAGGGCGGCGCCGAGGACATATCCGCGTACGTCAGCGACAAGACGGTCCCGGCGCTCAAGGACATCGATCCCGACGTCCTCGGCTCCCTCAAGCAGGACGGCAAGCTGTACGGCCTGCCCACGAGCAACTACACGATGGGCCTGCTCGTCAACCGCAAGCTCTTCAAGGACGCGGGACTCGACCCCGACGCCCCGCCGCGCACCTGGGAGGAGGTCCGCGCCGCCGCGAAGAAGATCGCCGGCCTCGGCGAGGGCATCTCCGGCTTCGGCGAGTACAGCGCCGGCAACACCGGCGGCTGGCACTTCACCGCCCAGCTGTACAGCCTCGGCGGCGACGTCGTCGACACGAGCGGCAAGAAGGCAGCGTTCAACAACGACCTCGGCAAGCAGGTGGCGAAGAACCTCCACGCCATGCGCTGGGAGGACGACAGCATGGGCAAGACCCAGCTGCTGAAGTGGGGCGACCTCCAGAAGCAGATCGCCACCGACAAGCTGGGCATGTTCCTCGCCGCCCCCGACGACATCACGTACATGGTCCAGCAACTCGGCGCCACGTACGAGAACTTCGGCATGGGCCCCATCCCCGGAGGCAAGAACACCCTCGCCGGCGGCAACAACTACATGATCAAGAAGGGCATCTCGCCCGACAAGATCAAGGCCGGCATCGCCTGGCTCAACTTCAAGAACCTCACCGTCGGCAAGGGCCAGTTCGACTGGGACCGCGCCAAGACCGACAGCCTGCCCGTCGGCCTCCCGCAGCCGAACTTCTGGCTGAACGAGTCGAAGAAGACGGACGACGCCGGCCGCGCGGCCAGCGCCACCATGCCGGTCGCCAACTTCAAGGCCTTCATGGCCGACCCCGTCCCGGGCAAGGCCGAGCCTCCGAAGGCCCAGGAGATCTACAAGGTCCTCGACAACGTGATGTCCGGCATCCTCACCAACAAGGACGCCGACGTCGACAAGCTCCTCTCGACCGCCGAGACGCAGGTCAACCAGGTCCTGGCCAACCAGTGACGGGACCGGGCGGGGCAGGCGCCGTCAACAGGCCCGCCCTGCCCGGCAGTTCCGGACCGCCGGCAGACACGGCAGTCCCGTACCAAGGAGCACGAATGTCGGCCCCGAGCCTGACCCCGAGCAAGGCGGCGCCTTCCCGCCACTCCACGCCGCGCCAAGAGGGCCCCGCGGCCCCCGGCGGCGCTTTCGCCAAGAGCCTGCGGCGCAATCTGACGGCCCATGCGTTCCTCATCGGCGCCGTCCTCTGTTTCGCCGTCTTCTCCTGGTACCCGATGGTCAGGGAGTTCCTCCTGGCCTTCCAGAAGACCGAGAGCGGCAGGACGGTCTGGGTCGGACTGGACAACTTCACCACCGTCTTCAACGATCCGGCCTTCTGGCAGGCCTGGGGCAACACCCTCTGGTTCACCGCCCTCGCCCTGGTCCTCGGCTTCGCCGTCCCCTTCGTCCTGGCGATCACGATCAACGAGTTCCGGCACGGCAAGGGATACCTGCGGCTCCTGGTCTATCTGCCGGTGATGCTGCCGCCGGTCGCCGCCGTCCTGCTCTTCCAGTACCTGTACGACCCCGGCTACGGCCTCCTCAACGAACTCCTCAGCTTTCTCCACCTGCCCGAGCAGCAGTGGCTCCAGGACGCGGACATCGCGATGTTCGCCCTCGTCATCGCCTCGACCTGGATGAACATGGGCGGCGCGACCCTGATCTACCTCGCCGCGCTCCAGGGCATCCCGGGCGAGCTGTACGAGGCGGCCGAGCTCGACGGCGCCGGCCTGTTCCGCAAGATCTGGCACGTCACCATCCCGCAGACGCGCCTCATCCTCTCGCTGATGTTCCTGATGCAGATCATCGCGACCATGCAGGTCTTCGTCGAACCGTTCCTGCTCACCGGCGGCGCCGGACCCGAAGGGTCGACGACCACCGTCGTGTACCTGATCTACCAGTACGCCTTCAACTTCAACAACTACGGCGCCGCGGCGGCCCTCGGCCTGCTCCTGCTCGTACTGCTCGCCGGATTCTCGGCGGCGTACGCGAAACTCAGCCGCTCCGAGGACGCGTAGGACCGGGAGAACAGCATGTCCACACGTACGCTCATCTCACCGGCCGTGCTCGCCAGGCCTCGCGGCAAGCGCCTCTACTGGAGTGCCTTCGCCCTGGTCGTCGGCGGCTTCACCCTGGTGTTCCTCGGGCCGCTGTACTGGCTGGTCTCCAGCGGATTCAAGGACACCCAGGAGGTGGTCCGGACCCCGCCGACACTGGTGCCGGAGAGCTTCACCCCCGAGAACTACAGCCGCGCCTGGGAGGTCATGGACCTGTCCTCCCTGCTGTTCAACACCTTCTACTACGCCTTCGGCGCCCTGGTCTTCCAGCTGGTCCTCGACGTGGCGGCGGCCTATTCGCTGTCCAAGCTGCGGCCGGTGCTCGGCAAGGCGATCCTCGGGATGATGCTCGCCACCCTGATGATCCCGGCGACCGTCCTGGTCGTGCCCCAGTACCTGACCGTGCTGGATGTGCCGATCGTCGAGCGGAACCTGCTGAACACCCCGTGGGCGATCTGGCTGCCGTCGGTCACCAACGCCTTCAACATCTTCCTGCTGAAGCGGTTCTTCGACTCCATTCCGAAGGAGATCCTGGACGCCGCGTCGATCGACGGCGCGAGCCCGTCACGGATCCTGTGGTCGATCGTCCTGCCGATCTCCCGGCCCATCCTCGGCGTGGTGTCGATCTTCGCGGTCGTCGGAGTCTGGAAGGACTTCCTCTGGCCGATGCTCACCCTCCCCGACCCGGCGAAGCAGACCCTCAACGTGGGCATCTACTCGCTCTCCAACGGGGTCCCGGTGAACGTCCTCATCGCCGCCCTCACCATCGCCTCGCTGCCGACCCTGCTCGTCTTCCTGGTCTTCCAGCGCAACATCATGGGCGGTCTCACCGCCGGCGGCCTCAAGGGCTGACGCCGCACCGCCCCTTCCCCGAAGCCTTCGCCGTCGTCCCGGGCCCATCCCGTCCCCGCACTCCGGGACGACGGCGAAGTACCCCTACCTGCCCGAAAGGAATACCCCGTGGCAGCCCCCACCCCGACCCGCACCACCGACTGGTGGCGCGAGGCCGTCATCTATCAGGTCTACCCGCGCAGCTTCGCCGACGGCGACGGGGACGGCACCGGTGATCTCGCGGGCGTCCGGGCCAGACTGCCGCACCTCGCCTCGCTCGGCGTCGACGCCGTCTGGTTCACCCCCTGGTACGCCTCCCCGATGGTCGACGGCGGCTACGACGTCGCCGACTACCGCGCCATCGACCCCGCCTTCGGCACCCTCGACGAAGCCGAGAAGGTCATCACGGAGGCCGCCGAACTCGGCCTCCGCGTCATCGTCGACATCGTCCCCAACCATGTCTCCGACCAGCACGCCTGGTTCCGGGAGGCCCTCGCCGCAGGCCCCGGCAGCCCCGCGCGCACCCGCTTCCACTTCCGCCCCGGCCGTGGCGAGGACGGCGAGCTCCCGCCCAACGACTGGCCCTCGCAGTTCTCCGGCAGCACCTGGACCCGTGTCCCCGACGGCGAGTGGTACCTCCACCTCTTCACCCCCGAACAGCCCGACCTCAACTGGTCCCACCCCGACGTCCGCCGCGAGCACGAAGAGGTCCTCCGCTTCTGGTTCGAACGCGGAGTCGCCGGCGTCCGCATCGACTCCGCCGCCCTCCTCACCAAGGACCCGGAGCTCCGCGACTTCACCGAGGGCAGCGACCCCCACCCGTACATCGACCTCGACGAGATCCACGACGTCTACCGCTCGTGGCGGGCGATAGCCGACGAGTACGGCGCCGTCTTCGTCGGCGAGGTCTGGCTCCCCGACGCCGAACGCTTCGCCCGCTACCTCCGCCCCGACGAGCTCCACACCGCCTTCAACTTCAACTTCCTCGCCTGCCCCTGGGAACCGGACCGGCTCCGCCGCACCATCGACGACACCCTCGCCGAACACGCCCCCGTCCACGCCCCCGCCACCTGGGTGCTCTGCAACCACGACGTCACCCGCACCGCCACCCGCTACGGCCGCACCGACACCGCCTTCGACTTCGCCGCCAAGCGGTTCGGCACCCCCGCCGACCTGGAGCTCGGCACCCGCCGCGCCCGCGCCGCCGCCCTCCTCACCCTCGCCCTCCCCGGCTCCGTCTACCTCTACCAGGGCGAGGAACTGGGCCTCCCCGAGGCCGACATCCCCCTGGACCGCATCCAGGACCCCATGCACTTCCGCTCCGGCGGCACCGACCCCGGCCGCGACGGCTGTCGTGTCCCCATCCCGTGGGAGGCCGGAGCCCCGGCGTACGGCTTCGGCGGCGACGCGGGCGCGGAGCCCTGGCTGCCGCAGCCCGCCGACTGGGCCCGCTACGCCGTCGACCGGCAGAGCGCCGACTCCGACTCCATGCTCGCCCTCTACCGCACGGCCCTCGGACTGCGCCGCTCGGAGCCCGGCTTCGGCGACGGGATGCTCACCTGGCTGCCCGCCCCCGACGGCGTCCTCGCCTTCACCCGCGACTCCGGCCTGACCTGCGTCGTCAACCTCTCCGACGGTTCCGTGCAACTCCCCGCCCACCACACCCTGCTCCTCGCCAGCGGCCCCCTCGACCCCGCCGGCACCCTCCCCACGGACACCGCCGCCTGGCTGCGCGCCTGAGCCACGGGCCGCTTCGCCAACGCCCTCCGCACGTCGCGAGCGCGTCCCGGCCGCTCGCCGCCGTGATTCCCGCGCGCCGCAGGTCCTCCCCTTCAGAGAAGCGAGCTCCGATGATCCCCAGCCACGTCCGCCCGCGCGTACGCACCGGTGCGAGAGCCACCGCCGTCGCCTGCGCCCTCCTCTGCCTCGGGCAGGTGGCCGGCGGGAACGCGGCCGCCGCTCCCACCGCCGCAGCCGCCGCCCCCACCGCGCCCGCCGCCGCGGTGGGCGCGGATCCCGCCCGGCCCGTCGTCACCCGCGCCGGCCTCGACCCGGCGCTGGCGGCCGGGCGGGGCGCCGACGTCGCCTTCGACGAGCAGGAGGCGGAGAACGCCCGTACCACCGGCACCGTCATCGGCCCGGACCGCACCCCGTACACCCTTCCCTCGGAGGCGTCCGGCCGGAAGGCGGTCCGGCTCGTCCCCGGGCAGTACGTCGAGTTCACGCTGCCCCGCGCCGCCAACGCCCTGACCGTCCGCTACAGCATCCCGGACGCCGTCGCGGGCGGCGGCATCACCGCGCCCCTCGACGTCACCGTCGACGGACGGCACCGACGCACGCTGACCCTGACCTCCCAGTACTCCTGGCTCTACAACCAGTACCCGTTCACCAACGACCCCGGCGCCGGCCTGCTCCACCCGGACTGGTGGCTCGCCGAGTGCTCCTGCGTCCCGGCCGCCACCACACCCGCGCCCGAGTTCCCGAAGCCCTTCCGGCCGACGCACTTCTACGACGAGCAGCGCCTCCACCTCGGCAGGACCTACGGGGCAGGGGAGAAGGTACGGCTCACGGTGCCGGCCGGCAGTCCCGCAGCCTGGACGGTGATCGACCTCCTCGACACCGAGCTCGTCGCCCCGCCGCACGTCGAACGCGGCGGTGTCGACGTCCGCGCCCTCGGCGCCGACCCCACAGGACGCAGGGACGCGGCCCCCGCGATCGAGCGTGCCATCGCCCTCGCCCGCCGTACCGGCCGGCCCGTCTACCTGCCGCCGGGCACCTTCCGCGTCGACCGGCACATCGTCGTCGACGACGTCACGATCGTCGGCGCCGGTAACTGGCACACCGTCCTGAAGGGCCGCCAGGTCACCCTCGCCGAACCCGCCCCTGACGGTTCCCGGCACACGGGCGTCGGCCTCTACGGGAGGTCCGCCGCCGAGGGCGGCAGCCGCAACGTGCACCTCAGCGGCTTCACCATCGACGGCGACGTCCGGGAGCGGATCGACACCGACCAGGTCAACGCCATCGGCGGCGCCATGAGCGACTCCACGATCGACGGCCTCCACCTGCGCCACACCAAGGTCGGCCTCTGGTTCGACGGCCCGATGCGGAACGTGCGGATCACGAACAACGTGATCACCGACCAGATCGCCGACGCCCTCAACCTCCACACCGGCGTCACCGACTCGCTCGTCCGGAACAACTTCATCCGTAACACCGGCGACGACGGCATCGCCCTGTGGTCGGAGAAGACCGCCGACGCCCGCAACACCGTCGCCCGCAACACCGTCCAGTCACCCACCCTCGCCAACGGCATCGCCGTCTACGGCGGCGCCGACACCACCGTCGCCGGCAACCTCGTCGCCGATCCCGTCCGCGAGGGCAGCGGGCTCCACGCCGGCGCCCGCTTCGGCGCCGAACCCTTCACCGGCGCCCTCCGCTTCACCGACAACACCACCGTCCGCGCCGGCACCCTCGACCTCAACTGGAAGATCGGCCTCGGCGCCCTCTGGTTCTACGCCCTCGACGGCTCGATCGACGCCGACGTCCGGGTCACCGGAGACCATTACCTCGACTCCACCCACAACGCGATCATGCTGGTCAGCGAGTACGGGGTGAAGGACCGCTACGGCATCCCGTCGGTCCACTTCAAGGACATCCGGGTGGACGGCACCGGGAACTCCGTGCTCAGCGCCCGCACGGCGGGCTCCGCCACCTTCGAGAACGTCGACGCCCGCAACGTCGGGGCCGTCGGCGTGAACAACTGCGGCTCCTTCAACTTCCCCACCACGGGCTCCGAGTTCACGCTCGCCGACCGGGGCGGCAACGAAGGCGGCTGGCTGGCCCCCTGGCTGCTGCCGAACACCCTGACGTGTGACGACCGCCCGCCGGTCGTCACACCCCCGGCCCCCGCGCCCTGGTCCTGACGCCCTGGTCCTGACGCCGGTCCTGGCATCGGTCTGTCGTCGGTCGTCGGGGGAGGCGCCCTCTTACGTCATGAAGCCCGCTGGGTCTGTCGAATTGGCGCAATTCTCTTGCGTTATTTGCGCTAGACTTGCGTGTATGACGCGACGACTTGCTCAGGTGGCGAAGAAGGTGGGGGTCAGCGAGGCGACGGTGAGCCGTGTCCTCAATGGCAAGCCCGGGGTCTCGGACGCGACCCGGCAGTCCGTGCTGACGGCGCTCGACGTGCTCGGCTACGAGCGCCCGACGCAGCTGCGAGGCGAGCGCGCCCGGCTCGTCGGACTCGTCCTGCCGGAGCTGCAGAATCCGATCTTCCCGGCGTTCGCCGAGGTCATCGGTGGTGCGCTCGCCCAGCAGGGACTCACCCCGGTGCTCTGCACGCAGACCAAGGGCGGTGTCTCCGAAGCCGACTACGTGGACCTGCTGCTCCAGCAGCAGGTCTCGGGCATGGTCTTCGCCGGCGGTCTGTTCGCGCAGGTCGACGCCCCGCACGAGCACTACTACCGGCTTGCCGAGCGCAACATCCCCGTCGTCCTCGTCAACGCCTCGATCGAGGGCCTCGACTTCCCCTGCGTCTCCTGTGACGATGCCGTCGCCATCGAGCAGGCATGGCGCCACCTCGCCTCGCTGGGCCACGAGAAGATCGGGCTCGTGCTCGGCCCCGAGGACCACGTGCCGTCACGCCGCAAGCTGGAGGCCGCCCGGGTGGCCGCGAAGGCGGCCGGCATGGAGTGGGACGACGATCTCGTGGAGCGGTCGATCTTCTCGCTGGAGGGCGGGCAGGCCGCCGCCGCGCGCCTCCTGGGGCGCGGGGCCACCGGCATCGCCTGCGGCAGCGACCCGCTGGCGCTGGGCGCGATCAGGGCCGCCCGGCGTCGCGGGCTCTCGGTCCCGGCCGACGTGTCGGTCGTCGGTTTCGACGACTCCGCCTTCATGACCTGCACGGAGCCGCCGTTGTCGACGGTGCGCCAGCCCATCGAGGCCATGGGGCGCGCCGCCGTCGACCTGCTGATCGCGCAGATCCAGGGCACCCAGCACCACCCCGGTGAGCTGCTCTTCGAGCCCGAGCTCGTCGTCCGCGGCTCGACGGCCCCGCCGCCCGCGCGCTGATCCTTCGGCGGGCCCTCGCTCCCGGACCCTCCTTTTCTTCGGCTCCCAACTGCCCGTCCGTGCACGACAACTGAACAGCCATCACCTGACGGCACCGGTATCACCGCCCTGAGCGGCTCTGATACCGGTGCCGTCGGCGTTTCCGGTAGATGACGGCTGCTGGCAACCGGACGGGACCCGTTGACAAAGTCGCCATCCAGTAGAAACCTTGCGGGCTGACGGCGCAAATGAGCCACAGAGTTACTCAAGAACATGGCTAGCCGTCATTCGATCCTTGTCGGAGCCATGACGGGCTCCTGGCGCGTGACCCTGTCGAACTCTTCCGAGCTCCCTTGCGCGTCCCCCGGTGAGGGGTGCCCGGGACGGAGACAGGCCATGGGCCGTGCCCGCATCGCGGAGAGGCCACCATGAGAGGCACACACCCGAGCAGGCGGTTGGGGGTCGGTCTGCTGACAGCGGGCCTGATCTCCGTAGGACTGCTCCCCGTCCCCGCGCAGGCGGCGGGCGAGACCAACCTCGCGCTCGGCAGAGCGGCCACGGCCGGCGGCACGCACGGCGGCTATCCGGCGTCCCACGTCACGGACGGAAGTCAACAGTCCTACTGGGAAGGCCCGTCGGGGTCCTTCCCGCAGTGGGTGCAGGTCGACCTCGGCACCCAGGTCGATCTCGACCGTCTCGCGCTCAAGCTGCCCACCGGCTGGGAGAAGCGCAGTCAGTCCCTCGCCGTCCTCGGCAGCGCGGACGGCAGCTCGTTCAGCACGATCACCGCCGGCCAGGCACGCTCGTTCGACCCGTCCGCCGCCAACACGGTGAACATCGACCTGCCCACCACCACGGCCCGCTTCGTACGCGTCCAGGTGGCCTCCAACACGGGCTGGAACGCCGCCCAGCTCTCCGAGGTGGAGATCTACGGCGAGACCGGCGGCGAGGACCCCGGCGACCCGCCCCCGGTCACGGGCACGAACCTGGCGCGGAACAAGCCGATCGAGGCGACGTCCACGGCCCAGAACTACGGGGCCGCCAACGCCAACGACGACAACACCTCCACCTACTGGGAATCGGCGGGATTCCCCGGCGGTCTCACCGTCAGGCTCGGCTCGGACGCCGACATCGAGGCCGTCGTCGTCAAGCTCAACCCCGACTCCGTGTGGGGCCCGCGGACCCAGTCCCTGGAAGTCCTCGGCCGCGCCTCGGCGGACACCGCCTTCACCACCCTGAAGGCACGCGCCGACCACGTGTTCAGCCCGTCGGCAGGCCAGAACACCGTCACCATTCCGGTGACCGGCCGCGTCTCCGACCTGCGGCTGACCGGCTTCTCCAACAGCGGCGCACCCGGTGTCCAGGTGGCGGAGATACAGGTGCTCGGCACGTCCGCCCCCGCCCCGGACTTCGTCGTCAACGAACTGACCTGGGAACCGGCCACCCCGTCCGAAGCCGACGAGGTGACCGCCAAGGTCACCGTCCGCAACGCCGGCACCGGACCGGCCGTGGCGACCACGGTGAACGTCAGCGCCGAGGGCACCGTCGCCGGCTCCGCCCCGGTGCCCGCACTCACCGCCGGGCAGTCGACGACGGTGAACGTCCCCATCGGCAAGCGCCCGATGGGCTCCTACACCGTCTCGGCCGCGGTCGACCCGACCGACACCGTGCCCGAGCTCGACAACGGCAACAACAGCCGTACCGCGACGAACAAACTGAACGTCACCCAGACACCGGGCCCGGACCTGACGGTCACCGGCATCACCTCCAACCCGGCCACACCCGCCGTCGGAGCACCCGTCTCCTTCACGGTCGCCGTCAAGAACCGCGGCACGACCGCCGTTCCGGCCGGGACCACCACCCGCCTGACCGTCGGCTCGACCACCCTGTCGGGCACGACTCCGGCCATCGGCGCGGGAGACACCACCAACGTCGCCGTCACCGGAACCTGGACCGCCACCAACGGCGGCGTCACCCTGACCGCGACCGCCGACGCCACCGGCACCGTCACCGAGACGAACGAGAACAACAACGTCTTCGCGCGGTCCCTGGTCGTCGGGCGCGGTGCCGCCGTCCCGTACACCGAGTACGAGGCCGAGGACGCGAACTACCGCGGCTCCCTCCTGTACACCGACTCCACCCGCCCGTTCGGCCACACCAACTTCGCCACCGAGTCCTCGGGCCGCGAGTCGGTACGCCTGAACACCACCGGCGACTACGTGGAGTTCACCTCCACCAACGCCGCGAACTCCGTCGTCGTGCGCAACGCGATCCCCGACGCGCCCGGCGGCGGTGGGCAGGAAGCCACCCTGAGCCTCTACGCCGACGGCCAGTTCGTGCGGAAACTGACGCTCTCCTCCAAGCACAGCTGGCTCTACGGGAACACCGACCAGCCGGAAGGGCTCACCAACACCCCGGGCGGCGACGCGCGGCGCCTCTTCGACGAGTCCCACGCCCTGCTGACCCAGTCCTACCCGGCCGGCACGAAGTTCCGCCTCCAGCGGGACGCGGGCGACACCGCCGCCTTCTACATCCTCGACCTGGTCGACCTGGAGCAGGTCGCGCCGGCGGCCCCCAAGCCGGCGGAGTGCGCGTCGATCACCGCGTACGGCGCGATCCCCAACGACGGCATCGACGACACCGACGCCATCCAGCGGGCCGTCACGGCGGACCAGAACGGCGACATCCCCTGCGTGTGGATCCCGGCCGGACAGTGGCGCCAGGAGCAGAAGATCCTGACCGACGACCCGCTCAACCGGGGCACCCACAACCAGGTGGGCATCCGGGACGTCACCATCCGCGGCGCCGGCATGTGGCACTCGCAGCTGTACACGCTGACCCCGCCGCACCTGGCGAACGGCATCAACCACCCGCACGAGGGCAACTTCGGCTTCGACATCGACGACAACGCCAAGATCTCGGACATCGCCATCTTCGGCTCAGGCACCATCCGCGGCGGCGACGGCAACGCCGAGGGCGGTGTCGGCCTCAACGGACGCTTCGGCGAGAACACCAAGATCAGCAACGTCTGGATCGAGCACGCCAACGTCGGCGCCTGGGTCGGCCGCGACTACTCCAACATCCCCGAGCTGTGGGGACCGGGCGACGGCCTGGAGTTCAGCGGCATGCGGATCCGCAACACCTACGCCGACGGCGTCAACTTCGCCAACGGCACCCGCAACTCCACCGTCTACAACTCGTCCTTCCGCAACACCGGTGACGACGCCCTGGCCGTCTGGGCCAGCAAGTACGTCAAGGACACCTCGGTGGACGTCGGCCACGACAACCACTTCCGCAACAACACGGTCCAGCTGCCCTGGCGCGCCAACGGCATCGCGGTCTACGGCGGTTACGGCAACACCATCGAGAACAACGTCGTCGCCGACACCATGAACTACCCGGGGATCATGCTCGCGACCGACCACGACCCGCTGCCCTTCTCCGGGCAGACCCTGATCGCCAACAACGCGCTGCACCGCACCGGCGGTGCCTTCTGGAACGAGGACCAGGAGTTCGGCGCCATCACCCTCTTCGCGCAGGGACCCGACATCCCCGGCGTCACCATCCGGGACACCGACATCCACGAGTCGACCTACGACGGCATCCAGTTCAAGACCGGCGGCGGCGCCATGCCGAACGTGAAGGTCTCGAACGTCCGCATCGACAAGTCGCTCAACGGCTGCGGCATCCTCGCGATGGGCGGCGCGCGCGGCAGCGCCACGCTGACCGGCGTCACGATCACGAACTCGGCCAAGGGCGACGTCTGCTCCCAGCCCGGCACGCAGTTCGTCTTCCACCAGAGCTGACGCCCTGACACCGGTGGGACGCCCGCCTCCGCAAGCGGGCGTCCCACCGCAACCACCGGAACTGCCGCACCCACCTCACCCACCGCCCCCTCCCGCAATCCCCGGATCCATCAGCCGAGTCCCGCGCCCGCCGGCGCCCCGGCACGGGCGGCCGCGCGACCGAGAAGCGAGGAACGATGAGAACCCCCACCTGGCGATCACGGTGCTTGAGCGCCGCGATCGCGACGAGCCTGCTGGCGCTGGGAGGCCCCCTGATGGCCGCCCATGCCGCCGGCGGACCGAACATCGCGCTCGGCGACAGCGCCTCCTCCAGCAGCGCACAGGCCGGCTACTCCGCAGGCAACATCACCGACGGCAACCAGGGCTCGTACTGGGAGAGCGCCGGCTCCGGCCTGCCCCAGTGGGTGCAGGCCGACCTCGGCACGGCGACCCGCGTCGACGAGGTGGTCCTGAAGCTGCCCGCCGGCTGGGAGACCCGGAACCAGACCCTGTCCATCCAGGGCAGCGCCGACGGCACCACCTTCACGACCCTGAAGAGCTCCGCCACCTACACCTTCAGTCCCGGATCCGGGAACACGGTCACCGTCGCCTTCCCGGCCACCCAGGCCCGCTTCGTCCGCGTCGCGGTCACCGCCAACACCGGCTGGCAGGCGGCCCAGCTCTCCGAACTGGAAGTGCACGCCGCCGAGGGCTCCTCGGCGAACCTCGCCGCCGGCAGGACCCTCACCGCCGGCAGCCACACCGAGGTGTACGCCGCGCCCAACGCCAACGACGGCAACCGGGCCAGCTACTGGGAAAGCGGCAACAACGCCCTGCCGCAATGGCTCCAGGCCGACCTCGGCGCCACCGTGGCCGTCAACCGGGTCGTCCTCAAACTGCCGGCCGGCTGGGGCGCCCGCAGCCAGACCCTGAAGATCCAGGGCAGCGCCAACGGCACCGACTTCACCGACCTGTCGGCCTCCCAGGCATACGCCTTCAACGCGGGCAACGACAACACCGCGACGATCGCCCTGGACTCCACCACGACCCGCTACGTGCGCGTCCTGGTCACCGCGAACACCGTGCAGCCCGCCGCCCAGATATCCGAACTGGAGATCTACGGCCCGGCCACGGGGGACACCCAGGCCCCGACCGCCCCCGCGAACCTCGCCTACACCGAGCCCGCCACCGGCCAGATCAAGCTCACCTGGAACGCCTCGACGGACAACGAGGACGTCACCGCCTACGACATCTACGCCAACAACACCCTGCTCACCACCGTCGCCGGAGACGTCACGACCTTCACGGACAACCGGCCGGGCAACCAGACCGTCTCGTACCGGGTACGGGCGAAGGACGCGGCGGGCAACCAGTCCGGTGACAGCAACACCGTCACGCGCGTCGGCGACGCGGGGGACACCCAGGCGCCGACAGCCCCCGCGAACCTGGCCCACACCGAGCCCGCCGCCGGCCGGATCAAGCTGACCTGGACGGCCTCCACCGACAACAGGGGCGTCACGGCGTACGAGGTCTACGCGAACAACGTCCTGCGCGGCAGTGTCGCGGGCGACGTCACCACGTACACCGACAGCCAGCCGGCGAGCGCCACCGTCACGTACCACGTGGTGGCCAAGGACGCGGCCGGCAACACCTCGGTCGCCTCCAACCGAGTCACCCGCAACGGCAGCGGGGGCAACGGCTCCAACCTCTCCGTCGGCAAGCCTGTCGAGGCCTCCTCCACGACGGCGAACTTCGCCGCGGCGAACGCCAACGACAACGACACCGCCACCTACTGGGAGGGCGCGGGCGGCAGCTACCCGCAGACCCTCACCGTCAAGCTCGGCGCCAACGCCGACCTCGACAGGCTCGTGCTCAAGCTCGACCCGGGGCAGGCCTGGCAGGCCCGCACCCAGACCATCGAGGTCCTCGGCCGCGAGCAGAACGCCACGGGCTTCACCAGCGAGATCGCGGCCAAGAGCTACTCCTTCGACCCGGCGAACGGCAACACCGTCACCGTCCCGCTGACCGAGAGACTGGCGGACGTCCAGCTCAGGTTCACGTCGAACTCCGGCGCTCCGGCCGGACAGCTCGCCGAGTTCCAGGTCGTCGGCGTTCCCGCGCCCAACCCGGACCTCACCGTGACCGGCCTGTCCACGGCGCCGGCCTCGCCCGAGGAGGACGACGAGATCACCGTCTCCGCGGTCGTCCGCAACGACGGCGCGGTCGCCGCACCGGCGAGCAAGGTCGCCGTCCGACTCGGCGGCACCAAGGTCGCGACCGGGCAGGTCCCGGCCCTCGCCGCGGGGCAGCAGACCACCGTCCCCGTCTCCGTCGGCGTGCGCGCATCCGGCTCGTACGAGCTCGGCGCGGTCGCGGACGAGGCGAACGAGGTCCTGGAACAGAACGAGACCAACAACACCTACACGCGGCCGTCCGCGCTCGTGGTCAAGCCGGTCGTGAGCGCGGACCTCGTCACCGGCTCGGTGACGACCACCCCGTCGAGCCCGACCGCCGGCGATGCCGTGACGTTCAAGGTCACGGTGAGGAACCAGGGCACCGAGCCGACCGCGGGCGGCGACCACGGCGTGACGCTGGAGCTGGTCAACAGTCAGGGCGGCGTGGTCAGGACGCTGACCGGCGTCCACACCGGAGCGCTGGCGCCCGGAGCCTCGGCCCAGGTCAGCCTAGGCACGTGGACCGCCGTGAACGGCTCGTACACCGTCAGGACGGTGCTCGCCGCCGACGCGAACGAGCTGCCGGTGAAGCGCGAGAACAACACGCAGACGCAGCCGCTCTTCGTCGGACGCGGCGCGAACATGCCGTACACGATGTACGAGGCGGAGGACGGCACCGCCGGCGGTGGAGCCACCGTCGTCGGCCCCAACCGGACCGTCGGCGACATCGCCGGTGAGGCGTCCGGCCGGAAGGCCGTCACCCTGGACGCGACCGGCGAGTACGTCGAGTTCACCACCCGGGCCGCCACCAACACCCTCGTCACCCGCTTCTCCATCCCGGACGCCCCGGGCGGCGGCGGCATCGACTCCACCATCAGCGTCTACGTCGACGGGGTGTTCAAGAAGGCCCTGCCACTCACCTCGAAGTACGCCTGGCTGTACGGCGCCGAGGCGGGCCCCGGCAACGACCCTGGCTCCGGTGCCCCGCGCCACATCTACGACGAGGCGCACCTGCTGCTCGGCGAGACCGTCCCCGCGGGCAGCAGGATCCGGCTCCAGAAGGACGCCGCGAACTCCGCCGCCCACTACGCGATCGACTTCGTCAACCTGGAGCAGGTCGCGCCGGTCCCGAACCCCGACCCCGCCACCTACACGGTGCCGGCCGGCTTCACACACCAGGACGTGCAGAACGCGCTCGACAAGGTCCGCATGGACACCACCGGCAAGCTCGTCGGCGTCTACCTGCCGCCCGGCGACTACCAGACGTCCAGCAAGTTCCAGGTGTACGGCAAGGCGGTCAAGGTCGTCGGCGCGGGCCCCTGGTTCACGAAGTTCCGGGCACCCACCACGCAGGACAACACCGACATCGGATTCCGGGCCGAGGCCACGGCGAACGGCTCGCTCTTCAAGGGCTTCGCCTACTTCGGCAACTACGTCACCCGCATCGACGGTCCGGGCAAGGTCTTCGACTTCCAGAACGTCGCGGACATCGTCATCGACGACATCTGGAACGAGCACATGGTGTGCCTCTACTGGGGCGCCAACACCGACCGGATGACGATCAAGAACTCGCGGATCCGGAACATGTTCGCCGACGGCATCAACATGACCAACGGATCGACGGACAACCTGGTGTCCAACAACGACGCCCGGGCGACCGGCGACGACAGCTTCGCGTTGTTCTCGGCGATCGACGCCGGCGGCGCGGACATGAAGAACAACGTCTACGAGAACCTGACCACCTCGCTCACGTGGCGGGCCGCGGGGATCGCGGTGTACGGCGGATACAACAACACGTTCCGCAACATCCACATCGCCGACACCCTCGTCTACTCCGGCATCACCATCTCGTCGCTGGACTTCGGCTACCCGATGAACGGCTTCGGGACCGTCCCGACGAACTTCGAGAACATCTCGATCGTCCGGGCGGGCGGACACTTCTGGGGCAACCAGGCCTTCCCCGGCATCTGGATCTTCTCCGCCTCGAAGGTCTTCCAGGGAATCCGGGTCAGCCACGTGGACATCGTCGACCCCACGTACAGCGGCATCATGTTCCAGACGAAGTACACGGGCTCGCAGCCCGAGAACCCGGTGAAGGACACCGTCTTCACGGACATCTCCATCACCGGTGCGAAGCGAAGCGGTGACGCCTGGAACGCCAAGTCCGGCATCGGTATCTGGGCCAACGAGATGCCCGAGCCCGGCCAGGGCCCCGCCGTCGGTGAGGCCACGTTCAACTGCCTGCGCATGCAGGACAACGCCGAGAACATCCGCAACACCACCAACCTCAAGCTCACCGTCAACCCCTGCTGAAAGGGATCGACCCCGCAAGGAGACCGCCGGCGCCCCCGCACTCCATGGCGGGCGCCGGCGGTCAGCGGGACCGGACCGACTGCGATCGTGCAAGCCGTCGAGCAACCGATGCCGTCATCTCGCCGGCCATCGGAGGCCGAGCGGCGGGCACCAGGTCCGCCGTGACATCGTAGTGTCATGACCATCGAAGTCCGCCCGGCTTCAGCCTTCGAGGATGTCCGCACCCTGGTCGGTCCGAAGTCACCGGGGGCCAACGTCTGCTGGTGCCTGAGCTACCGGATCCCTTCCAAGCTCAACAACGAGCTCCGTGGCCCGGCCCGCGGTGAGTACGTCGCCGAGCTGTGCCGGACGGGACCCCCTCCGGGGGTGCTCGCCTACGACGGTGACGAACCGGTCGGCTGGGCCGCCGTGGCGCCGCGCTCGGACACCTCCTTCGCGCGCAGCCGCACGATCCCCCATGTCGACGATCTGCCGGTCTGGTCGCTGTGGTGCATCCGGGTACGCCCCGGTCATCGCAAGAAGGGGATCTCGCACGCCCTCATCGCCGGCGCGGTCGAGTTCGCCCGTGCCCACGGCGCTCCGGTGATCGAGGCGTACCCCATCGACAGTGGTGGCGCCAAGATCGACGTGACGATGGCGTACGCCGGGATCCGCAAGAACTTCGAACGCGCCGGCTTCACCCACGCCGCCGACACCACTTCGGTGCTGGCCGGCCATCCCCGGGTCCTGATGCGGCTCGACCTGCGCTGATGGATCAGCCGAGCCGCCTTCACCGGGCCCTGGGACGGGCCGTCGGCAATCGCAACTGCTCGTCTAGGTAAGGAGCGTGGCTCCGGCCCAGTCGGCGTGGTCGCTGTTGATGCCGTCGCCGGCGTCGGTGACCTTGAGGGTGAGGGTGGTGACTCCGGTGACGTTCAGGTCGATGGAGGTGGTGGCGGTGGTGGGGGTCATCGGGGTGGGGGATTCGTAGAGTTTGGTGCCGTCGCCCCAGACTTCGAACTTCACGGTCGCGTTGTTCGTGACTTCGTCGTCGACGCCGAGGTCGGACTGGAAGCGGGTGTAGCCGCCGTTGAGGGTGTAGGTGATCGTGCTGTTGGCGTGCGTGCCGATGCCCTTGGTGTAGGTGG
>NZ_BJMN01000008.1 GCF_006539185.1 Streptomyces gardneri | reverse complement strand
GTAGCCGCCGTTGAGGGTGTAGGTGATCGTGCTGTTGGCGTGCGTGCCGATGCCCTTGGTGTAGGTGGTGCCGTTGAGCTTGATGGTGTTGCCGTCGACGCTCTTGTCCTTGCGGACGGTGCCCCAGCCGATCGCGGGCGTGCCCGTCCAGTTCAGGTCGCTGAGCGCCGTCCGGGTCTGCGGTCGGGTGATGAGCTTGGCTCCCGCCCAGTCGGCGTGGTCGCTGTTGATGCCGTCGCCGGCGTCGGTGACCTTGAGGGTGAGAGTGGTGACTCCGGTGACGTCGAGATCGATGGAGGTGGTGGCGGTGGTGGGGGTCATCGGGGCGGGGGATTCGTAGAGTTTGGTGCCGTCGCCCCAGACCTCGAACTTCACTGTCGCGTTGCTGGTGACTTCGTCGTCGACGCCGAGGTCGGACTGGAAGCGGGTGTAGCCGCCGTTGAGGGCGTAGGTGATCGTGCTGTTGGCGTGCGTGCCGATGCCCTTGGCGTACGTCGTGCCGTTGAGCCTGATCGGGCCGCCGCCGACGCTCTTGTCCTTGGTGACGCTGCCGAAGTCGCTCCGAGCGCTGCTCCAGGTGAGCGTGCTCAGGTCGACCTGCCGGCCGTCGCCGCCGGTGGAGGCGGTGACGGCGTTGCTCGCTCCTGACACGTTCCCGGCGGCGTCGACCGCCTTCACCGTGAAGGTGTACGGCGTCCAGGGCGAGAGACCCGTGGCGGTGAAGCGGGTGGTCGCGCCCGTCGTCGTGCCGATGAGCGTGGTGCCGCGGTAGACGTTGTAGCCGGTCACGCCGACGTTGTCGTCGGACGCCGTCCAGGCCAGCTCCATGCTGTCGGAGGTCGCGCCGCTCGCCGCGAGGCCCGTCGGTGCGGTCGGAGCGATGGTGTCGCCCGTCGGGGTCCCGGCGGTCGCGGTCACCGCCGCGCCGGCGGTCACCGGCACCGTCACGTACGAGACGGTCTTGCCGTACAGCGACTTGGTCTGCGCCGCGTACGGCGTGCCGTTCACGGTGATCGTGCCGTGGGAGCCGTAGAACTGAGCCTCCCAGTTCACGGTGCCGCCCGAGTTGTTGGTGAGCTTCGACGCCGTCGTACCGGTGTGCTGGAGCTTCAGGTCGTTGTCACCGACCTTCAGGTGGTCGATCTCCACCCACGGGGTCTCGGACGTCAGCCGCGAGACGGTGGCGACCTTGTCGTTCGGGGCGTCGGGCTGCACGCCCATCATGCCGTCGATCGTGCTGCTCACCGCGAGGAAGGAGATCTCGGGGTACGTGTTCCTGTCGGCCATGAGCTTCTTGAGCCAGGCCCAGCCCTCCGCCGAGCGGTTGTACTGGTAGAACATCTCGGGCAGGTAGGAGGTCGCCTCGACGTTCAGGTCGTTGTCGTTCGCGGCGATGAAGTCCAGGTAGCTGTCGGCCCGGGGGCCGTGGTCGCCGAGCCCGGTCAGCATCATCAGGAAGCTGGCCTCGTGGCCCCAGCTGCTGTAGCCGGTGCCGGCCGCGTCCTTGCCCCGGACATAACGGTTGTTCGCCGAGTCCCACCAGTTGTTCTCGAAGTGGGCGCGGACCCGCTTGGCGCGCTCCGCCCACGTGGTGCTGCCGGCGTTGTCGCCCTTCGCCTTGAGCATCGCCGAGTACGCCAGCATCGACTGGTACTGGTAACCGAGGGAGTCGGCGGCCGAGACCAGGTTCTCGTTCGGGAACTCGAAGAAGGTGGCGGTGTACTCGCCCGGCTGCTTGCGCGAAACCGGCTGCTCCGCCGTCGGGTTGGCGTCGTTCCACGTGACCTCGTGACCGGTGAGGAACGTCCCCATCGTCGAGTCGTAGAACTTCGAGAGGTCCGGGTCGTTGAGCCACGCCGGGTCGCCGGTCCACTGGTACTGCTTGTAGGCCTTCGTCATCAGGTTGAAGGGCGAGGGCAGTTCGCGGAAGCCGGTGCCGTCGATGTAGTACATGGCGCCGTACGAGCTGTGTGCCCACAGCGGCCAGCCGTTCTGGCCCGGGTCGTCGGCGTCGGCGGCGAAGGTCTTCATCATGTGGAAGGTCTCCGCGTCCAGGCCGACGGCGTGCGCACCGTCCGACTGGTGGGAGATGTCGCGGTTGTAGTACGACTCGCGGTTCGTGTACGCGCCCCAGTAGCCCGGCTCCACCGTCGGGTGCGACGCGTTCTTGAGCCGCCACCACTCCGGCTCGTGGCCCATCATCGGGTTGCCGGGGTAGAACGTCATGGCAAGGGCCCGATTCTTGCCCCAGGTGAAGCCGTCGTTCAGGGCCGTGTTCGGGGACTTGATGCTCAGGGTGCTGGTCGGCGCCCCCACATGCTCCTGGATCGTGATCCGGTCGATCCGTGGGACCTCGCCCGTCGAGGTGGCAGTCAGTTCGATGACGTCCCCGGGCTTGAGCGGCACCTTGCTCGACGTGCGGGTGTCGATGTTGACCGGGTCGGTGTAGTCGCGTCCGTGGCGGCGCGAAGTGCCCCAGGAATCCACGGCGTCGGAGTTCACGGTGATCTTGTACGTCACGCCGTTCTCGGTCATGCCGTTGTACCGCGTGATGAGGTCGTACGTCCCGGCCGTGCCGGAGAAGGTGGTCCTGGCGGTGCTCGCCTGGCCCGACGCGCCCCGGACGTAGGTGACGTTGTCGACCGTCGTCCCGTTCCAGGTGTGGTTCACCGTGTCCGTCGCGAAGTTGGTCAGCGACATGCTCTCGGCTTCGATCACGTACGGGCCCGCCGCCGCACCGGCGGCGGTGGCGGTGGCGGCCATCGCCGGCGAGGGGCCGGGTAGGGCGAGTGCGGTGCCGACCACTGCGAGCACAGCGGTCATCGCACAGGCAGAACGACGCATCTGCGGTCGATCCTTTCGAGTGGGGGAGGGAGTCCCAGGGGGGCAGGAGCGGAGCCGCGGGGCGGTCGAGCACCTGAACCCCTTGTTGAACTGTGTTGAATATTGAGGCTTTGAGTGAAGCCGCTGTCAATACTTCGCGCTCACATCGCTTGCGTCGGCCGCAGTCGCGAGGTGTGAGGGTGTCGACCCTGATGGCAATGCTTCGAAGGTGTCGCAGCCGTGGGGCGAGGTCTCGGAAGTCGCATGAATGCACAGGTCACACGCATGATAGGAGAGGCTCCCCGTGCTGCTGGCCATGGCGGTAGCGGCGCTTCGGGGTGCCCCGGCGGCACGCACGGCTGCGTCATCAGCTGAAGTGTTTCCATCCTCCATTGATGGATCTTCAGAAAAGTTTCAAGGCCGTATTGCATGTGATGGCAGGCGTCAGTAGGGTCTCGGCCCGTAAAGGCTCTGCCAAACCAACAAGACTCCACATCACTGTCGCCGCCCGGCATGACAGGTCGGCGGCGTTGTTGCCCCGCATACGCGCGCGTGGCAACCGAGGCCGACCAGCGCATCGGATACCTCTCCGACGAAGGCGATCAGCTCATCGAGTACGTGGTGGAAGACGGGGACGACACCCAGCTGCTCGAGGATCTGCGTGGGTGCTCCGGGGGGACCGCCGGTGGCAACCGGATCGCCATCGATCTCGCCTCCGCACCGGGTGGTCCGGGCAATGTCACCGGATCCATCGGTATCGACGAGATCGTCGTTCACCTTCGTGCTCGCGTGGTGGACGGTGACAACATCGAGGTCCTCACCATCGGAACCTCGGAGCAGGCCGATACGGCGATCGACGTCGCCGTGGCCCGCTACGCCGGAACGCCCCTTCCCGAGGGGCATTCCGGCTGATTCCCAGCGCTGATGTCAGGCCCTGCGGCGCCTGACGGTGTAGAAGCCGATGCCGACGAGCAGGAGGACCCCGGCACCGATGCCGATCGGCAGCGCGAGTTCGCCCACGAGGGAGTCTTCGTCCTCGGCGGCAACCGTCGCGCCGCCGGCCGCGCCCTTGTCACCGGTCGCGCCCTCTTCGGCGTTCCCGCTCCCGTTCTCGCCGGACGGGGACGGGCCCTGGGCGTCCGCGACATCGTCACCGAAGAAGAAGACCGGGCTGTTTCCGGAGGTCGGTGTGCCGGAGACGTCCACGGTCAGCGAGATCGGTACGACGATGCCCTTCGCCTTCTCGTCGGGCTCGGCGACCTGTGCCTGGATGTAGTACGTGCCGGGCACGTCGTACCCGTTGGGGTCAGGGCTCTGGGTGTCGCCCTGCTCGGTGATCTCCCAGGGGCCGCAGACACGCTCGATGTGCCCGGTCCTGCCCGCGAAGAGCTCGGTCGCGTCGTTGTCCTCGTTGCACATCGTCGACTCACGCTGAGCGTTGTAGACGGTGACGCCCCACCCGGTGGTGGCGGAGTGGGGGAAGTCCTCCGGGATGTCCACGCCGGCCTTGACCGTCAGTTTCTGGCCTGCCTTCAGCTCCACCCGCCAGAAAGGGGCCTCGCCGACGGCGATGGACTGGCGGTGGGTGCCCGGTCCGATCGGGGTGGCGCTGTTGAACGAGAAGCCGCCCTCGGCGTAGGTCCCGGTGCGGGGCTTCGGAGTCCGTGCGCCGGCGCTCTGGGTCGTCTTGTCGGCGATGCCGACGAGGAGCTCGACGGGCATCGCCTTGTCGCCGGACCGGGTCACCTTGTTCTCGACCATGATGCAGCCGGTGTCGTCCGGTGCGGGCTTCTCGTTGCCTGCTCCGGGCGTGCTGCGGCCTCCGGTGGAGATGATGTTCGCCCAGCCCATCGACTGGTCGAACTCCCGCAGCCAGTCACGGGGTTCGCCGTCACCCGCAGGGCCGGCCGCGACGACGATGATGGAGCCGCGCTCGTACCCCTCCTCGGCGACGGCGGTGGCGCTCACCTGGAGCCGCTGGTCCGTCCGCTTCTTGACCTTGTAGTAGAGGTTGCGCCCTCCGGTGAACTTGTCCAGGTACTGGCCGGGCGTGACCAGCGGAGCGTCCTGGCAGCCGTTGAGGGAGCCCACGACCGGCTTCCCGGTGGCGTGGTAGGTCCGCCACGCCTTGCGGAACAGGGTGCCCAGAGTGTCGGTCAGCGAGTCGGCGTCGTCGGCGTCCGCGTACGATCCGTCCGTCACGTCGGCGATGCACTTCAGCTGCGCGCGCGCCGAGGAGGGTGTCCGGAACCCGACCACGTCCACGGCGAGGTCGACGCCCTGCGCCTTGAGTTCACGGGCCACCTCGCACGGAGGCGGCGGCGCACAGGTGTCGTCCCCGTCCGAGACCAGGACGATGCGGCGCTTGCCGCTCGTGCCGAGGTCCTTGGCGGCCTCGCGGAGCGAGACGCCGATCGGTGTGAACCCGACGGCCTTGAAGCCCGCGACCCGCTTCTTCGCGTCGGCACGCGCGGCCCGGTCCATCGCGGTGACGGGCAGGACCTGCTGCGTGTCGGCGCAGCCCTGCTTCTTGTCCTTTCCGAGATACGTGGCGCCGTACACGCGCAGTCCCAGCGGGGCCTGTTCGGGGGCGGTGTCGATGATCCGGGTGACGGCCTGCTTGGCGGCGGCGAGGCGGGTCTGGCCGCCGGCATCGCTCTTGTTCATCGACCCGGACAGGTCGAGAACCAGGTCCATCCTGGCCGGTTCCGGAGTGCCGGGTGCTGCGGGGGAGGCACTCGCGGTCGCCGAAGGCGACAGGAGCGCGCCGAGCAGCAGCACGGAAACAGCGGCGAGCACGCGTCGTCGGCGTGGTCTCGGATGCATGAAGGTGATCTCCTGGAGGTGGCGCCGGTCCGAACCCTTGGCGCGCACCTGCCAGGTAACGGGCACTCGGGGACGGTGCAAGGGCTTTGTGTTGGCAGAGCTCGAATCATCCGACGATGAGCAGATGTGAATGGTTCCGCGGCCCCGCTGATGCCTCGGATCTCGCCCCTTGGCGCGATGAGGAAGGTGAGGCGTTTCGATCGCAACCTGGACCGAGCGCCGTCCGACCGCGGCCGGGTTCGCGCGATGCGCACCGTCGCTCAGACCGAGGTCGCGCACTCTTCGCGGCGAATCAGCTGGTCGAGTTCCTCGGCGGAGCCGGCCGCGAGGCGGTAGATGCCCTGGAGACCGGCCGAACGGAGCAGGCGTCCGTCCTCGACGTGCTTCAGCACGCGCTCGCCCCGGCGGGATGTGTACGTCAGCCGTTCCAGGAGGTCTCCGGGGACGACCGTGTCGAAACTGAGCGGGGCACCAGGCGGTCCGACGAGTACTTCGGTGACCCATCCGGTCTTGAGCAGGCGCCAGTCCAGCAACTTCATGTAGTCGTCGTCGGGGAGCGCCGAGCCGGCGACCTCGTAAGGGACGATGTCAGCGACCTCCAGCACCCCCAGCACGTGGAGACGGGTGCGGTGGGCTCGCATCGGGTAGATGCGGTCGCCGGGACGGACTCCCGCACGCAGGAAGCTCGGCAGGGATTGGTACGGCCCGCCGAACAGCATCGTGAGCCGCTGACCGGCACGGCCGGACCGTTCAAGCTCTCGGCACAAGCTGTTGGTCCACAACGTCGTATAAGAGTTCGCCACGTAAGAGTTCGCCACGTCAGCACGGTAGCCGTGCCCTCTGACACTTCCCCCAGTCCTGCCCGCGGGTGCCAGTGCCCGCGGTCAGGGGGGTACGGGGTCCAGGACTCAGCGGGCGCCGAACACCTGGGTCCAGTAGGGGCCGCCGTCGGTGTGGATGCCGATGCCGATCTCCTTGAAGTCGCAGTTGAGGATGTTCGCGCGGTGACCGGGGCTGTTCATCCACCCCTCCATGACCTGCTCGGGGGTGCTCTGACCCATCGCGATGTTCTCGCCGTACGTCGACCACGGGTAGCCGGCGGCCGTGACGCGCTCGCCGGGGCCGTCGCCGTCGGGGTTGGTGTGGTCGAAGTAGTCCCGCGCGGCCATGTCGTCGGAGTGGCCCTGGGCCGCCTTCGCCAGGGTGGCGTTGGAGCTCAGGGCCCCACAGCCGGCCTTGGCCCGCTCGGCGTTGACCAGCGCGATCACCTGCTCCGCCGCCGAGCTCTGGCCCGTGTCCTGCTGCGTACCGCCCCCGGGACCGGAGTCCGTGCCGCCCGTGGGGGCGGTGGTCGTCGGCCGCGCGGAGGGTGTGGCGTCGGGGCGGGTGGTGGGAGTGGTGGGGCGTTTCGTCACAGGATTCGCGGTGGGGCGAGGGCTCTTGGTGGGCGTGGACGTGGTCCGCTTGGGGGCGGGCGTCTTGGAAGGGGAGGCGGAGGCGCCGGCGCTGGCCGAGGCGGAGGTCTTGGCCGAGGAAGGGGACGCGGAGGCGGAAGCCGTGGAAGGCGAGGCGGTGACCGTCGGCGGAGAGGCGGTCAGAGCGCCCGGTTCGTTCGACAGGGGAATGTCGAGGCCGGAGGCGGTCGCCCGGTTCGCCTCGTACAGCTCCTCGTTCCCTTCGCGTGCGGAGTGCAGCGCGAAGACCCCGCCGGTCACCGCGGCGACGGCGATCCCGGCCGCGACGGCGGCGCGGCGGCGGGTGCGTTCGTCGGCCTGGCGGCGCCGACGACGGGACGCGCGGGTGCTGCGTCGGTCGGCCGCCGCGGCGGTGGCGCCGAATTCCGCGAGGGCGAAGGAACCGGAGTGGTCGGTGTGGTCGGTGTGATCGGTGTGATCGGGGAGGAGAACGAAGGTCTCCGTCGGATCGGCGGCGCCGGGGACAGCAGACGCTGCGACCGTTCCGACGGGCACGGACGCGCCGATTCCCATCCCCCCGGCGCAGTAGGCGCAGTGGGTGGTGTGACGGGCCAGGTGGTCGCGCCAAGGGGCGCTCGGCTCGCCGGCCCAGCCGGCTGCCTGCAGGCCGAGGTCGGCACAGCGCGGTGTGCGAGCCAGGGCGGCGGTCACGGACCGGGCAGCGTCCAGGCGTATGCGTACCGCATCCATCCGTATCGCGGTGTCGTGCGGGGTCCAGTTCAGCGCGGCGGCCGTCTCGTGCCGGCTCAGCCACCTCTCCTCCTCCAGCGACCACAGGGCCACCATCAGGGTGTCCTCGACGTCCAGCCAGCGGAGGGCCTGGGCGAAATCGGTGCCCGGGGCTGCGGGCCCGGTCGGGAGACCCTGTGCGGCGGCCGCGTGGCCGAGAGTGCTGTCCACGGCCATCGCGACGAGCCAGGGGCGGAAGGCCTCCGGGGAGGGCAGGGTGCCCAGCGCGAACTCGGCGCGGCCGAGGGTGTCCCGCACGATGGCGTCCACGGCCGCGTCGGCGCCGGGGCGGCCGTCGAGGGCGCGGGCCGCGAGGGCGCTGACGAGCGGCTGGTGGACGGCGACGAGCTGCTCGCGCGCCCAGGGATCGCCGTACTGCGCCGCCCGTACCAGTTCGGTGTCCGTCAGCTGCTCAAGATCCATCGTCCGCTGCACGCTGTCCGTCCTTCACTTGCCTCTTGTGGAGTTCCTTGCGCAGAGGAGAGCCTCGGCCCGGCGCGGGGATAACGAAAAGAGGAAGACGGAATCCGTGACGTGGGTCACAGGCGGCGAGTGCCCGCTCGGACTCAGGGCCGGTGGCCTTCGAACCTGAGGTAGGCGAAGCCCTCACCCGGGCCCGGCGCGCGGGTCCAGGAGCGGGTGGTGAAGGTAGGGAGTCTGCCCCGGGTCAGGGCGAAGCGGGGGAGGGAGACCCCCAGTTCGGCGTGCAGGGCGTCGAGCAGGCGCCGTTCGGCGTCCGCCTCGCCGCCGTCCTCCGGGTGGAACAGCCGCGCCGGGTCGAGGGCCTCGGGTATCACGCCGGAGCGACGGATCTCCGTACCCCGCACGGTGAAGGCGTAGAGCTCCTCGCCACGCTCGGCCACCGACAGGTGGAACGCGGCGGGACGGTCCGCCCAGGACGAACCCCGCGGGTCCCTCCACACCACCACCGCACGGCCGGACGCGGAGGCGGCCGCAGCGGGGGACAGGGAGAGGTCGCTCAGGTAGTGGTGGGCGTAGCCGTCGAACGCGAAGGACCATGATGCGCCGGCGCGGCCGACGGCGACCACGGCCCGGTCCTCCCAGAGCTCGACACCTTCCCGTTCGTGCGGCCTGGGTGCCCGCCGGGCAACGGTGTCCGGATCCGTGGGCGCGCTCAGCTCGGCGCCCTCCTCGCCGATCAGGGCGGGCAGCCGTCCGGGGTCGGTCCCCTCCACCCAGACGCAGCGGTACGCGTCGAACGACTGCCGGTACGCGGCCGGCTCCGCCAGCCAGGAGAGGCCCGGCGGGTCGAGGTCGGGCACCGGCTCGGGAGCGGGCCCCGTCCCCCCGGCCCGTGGTGTCGCGAGGAGCTCCCGCCCACGCTCCGGGGTGATCAGCGGACCCAGGACCGGGTCGGCGAGCAGACCGACCGGGGCGATCAGCAAGGGGCCCGGAGGCTCCCACAGCGGCAGCGCGTCCCGCAGTACCCGCCACGCGGCGTCGGTCGCACCCCAGAGGGCGGACTCCCGGGCCTCGGCGACGGCCCGGCCCCATGGACCGCGGGGCGCGTAGCGATGGGTGCCCTCGCTCACCGCGCCCAGTACGGCCTCGACGGTTTCACGGGCGGCCCCGCGCGCGGTCATCATCCCGACCCAGTGGTCGTCGTGGTCCGGCCGACGCGCGCCGCGGCCTGCCGCCGCCATGGCCTCCACCGGGAGGATCTCCGGCAGGTAGCGAGGGTCCGCCCCCAGGAGTCCGTACCCCTGCTGGTCGTGCGGGGCCAGCAGGTGCCGCAGCTGGCTCAGCAGGACGCCGCTCCGTGGCCGGCCGAAGGACAGTGCCTCCTGGAGCAGGGGCAGAGCCTCCTCGTACCGTCCGTGCAGGGCGAGCGCATGGGCCTCGTCCACCCGGGCGTCCTGGGCGCGCGTGGTCGCGTTCACGAACTCGGGGCTCCCCGCCCGGTCGCCGTGGAAGCTGCGGTACATGGCCTCCATGTACGCGCGGAACGACGGGTAGCGGTCGGGGAATTCGCCGCTCCAGCCCTTGTGGACGTACAGCGCCCACTCGCCGTCCTGGTCGGTGTCGCCGGGGTCGAGCAGGGCGTACGACATGTCGGAATCGGTCTCCAGCCGCAGCGCCCGCCGCCACATCCCGGCGAGCAGGACCTCCTCCTCGCGAGGGTCGTCGCCCAGACCCTCCTCGTACAGCGCGGTCATGTCGAACGGATCGCGGAACCAGTCGATATCGGCGGCGCCGCCGAGCCGGTAGATCCCCGCGGTCTGTTCCACGTACCACCCGTTGCTCACGGCCAGGAACTCGCGGTACGAGGGAGGCAGCCCCTGCCCGAGCCGCTCTTCGGCTGCGGCGATCACCGCCTCGTCGGCACCCGGCCGGTTCAGGGGCACGACGAGCGGCTCGTCGTCCTCGTCCGGGCGCGGAACCCACTCCTCCTGCCAACGGCGCAGGAAGTCGTGCCAGTTGAACGTGTCAGTGCTCATGGACGTGATGCTGTCACCCGGCACTGACAACGACGCGAGCCGACGGGATCTGCCGCAGCCGTCGTCCAGGAGTGCCGTCCCGAGAAGGCCGGTGATTCTGCCGATGCCCGCGGCGCGTGGCGACCGGACAGTGGCCGGGCCAGATGACGGCGTGGCCGCCGCCCGGACGCTCGGGCGGCGGTCACCCCACGACACGAGAGGACGACTCCGTCGTGACACGACACTTCGGCGCGGCCATGGCCGCCGCCTGTCTGACCCTGCTGCTCGCCCCCGGCGCCCAGGCCGCCGGATCCGCTCCCGCGAGCACGGCGGCAGCCGCGGACAATCCGTACGAGCGCGGTCCGGCGCCCACCCAGGCGAGCATCGAGGCGCTGCGCGGCTCGTACAGCGTCGGCGAGACGGCCGTCTCCTCGCTCGCCGTCAGCGGCTTCGGCGGCGGAACCATCTACTACCCGACGTCCACGAGCGACGGCACCTTCGGCGCGGTGGTGATCTCGCCGGGGTTCACGGCCTACCAGTCCTCGATCGCGTGGCTCGGGCCGCGGCTGGCCTCGCAGGGCTTCGTGGTGTTCACCATCGACACCCTGACCACGGTCGACCAGCCCGACAGCCGTGGGCGGCAACTCCTGGCGGCACTCGACTACCTGACCCAGCGCAGTGCGGTGCGGGGCCGCGTCGACGCGAGCCGGCTCGGTGTGATGGGGCACTCGATGGGCGGTGGCGGCACCCTCGAAGCGGCCAAGAGCCGGCCGTCGCTCAAGGCCGCGGTCCCCCTGACCGCGTGGAACACGGACAAGACCTGGCCCGAGATCACCACGCCCACGCTCGTCATCGGCGCGGACGGCGACACGATCGCCCCCGTCGCCACCCACTCCGAACCGTTCTACGAGAGCCTGCCCGGCTCTCTCGACAAGGCGTATCTGGAGCTCAACGGCGCCACGCACTTCACCCCGAACTCGTCGAACACGACGATCGCGAAGTACAGCCTCTCCTGGCTGAAGCGCTTCATCGACGACGACACCCGCTACGACCAGTTCCTGTGCCCGCTGCCGCGGCCGAGTCTGACGATCGAGGAGTACCGGGGCACCTGCCCGCTCGGTTCCTGACGCTCTGTGCACCGTCACAGAGCCCGGTTCCCGGGTCTGGGCCACTGCCCAGCCCCGGGAACCTTCCGCCCTCCTGTACGGGCCGGTAACGTCACCGCCGTGAGCGGAGCGACGCACACCGCCGCCGACCCGCGGCTGTACGACCGCACGGCCGAACTCGCCGCCGTGGGCCGCCTGTCGGCCCGCACCGCAGCCGGACGCGGAGGCGTCCTGTTCGTCACCGGCAACCCCGGCGAGGGCCGCACGAGCCTCCTCTCCCGGGCGGCGTCCGACTTTCCCGGTACGGCGTATCGCGTCGCCGCGCCCCACCACCGGGGCCCGTGGAGCGCGGCGCGGGTGCTGTTCGCCACGCTCGCCCCCACCCCGGCGGCCGCGCGCCGGGCACTGCGGCTCGCGCGGGGCGAGGGCGGGCTGGCCCGGGCCATGGCCACCCTCGTCACCGAGGCGGAACCCGTACTGATCTGTGTGGACGACCTCCATCTGTGGGACGCGCATTCACGGGCCGCCCTCGCCGCGGCCTGGCAGGAGACCGACGGCCGGGGGCCAGGCCGTCCCGGCCGCGTGGGGTGGCTGGTGTCGGCCGCGCGCCATCACCGGTTCCCCGAAGTGCCGGGAGCGGAGACGGTACGGCTGGGCAGGCTGACCACGGCCGGGGCGCGGGCGCTGCTCGCTGACCTGTGCACGGTGGCCGCTCCGGCACCGCCGGTCGCGGAGCGGTTGCTCGACGAGGCCGCCGGGCATCCCGGCGTCCTGGCCGCGACGGTACGGCGCCTGACCGTGGCTCAGCTGGCGGGGACCCAGCCCCTGCCGCAGCCGGCGGTCGACGACACGGTCCTCGCCGAGGTGTACGGAGGACTCCTGGAGCGCCTCCCGGCGGCCTCCCGCCGCTTGCTCGCCACGGTCGCCGTGGCGGTCCTGGCGGGCCGTACGGGGGCCGACTGCGCGAGGGCGGAGACGTACGGGGTCCGAGACGGAGGCAGTGGGGTCGACGGTCGGGCGCCAAGCGCGCGTGCCTCGGCCGAGCCACTGGAAGGGCTGGTGGCGGACGGGCTCCTGCGGCGCCGCAGGGGCGGGGCGGTCGGCTTCGACGACCCGTTCCTCGGGCGTGCCGCGCTCGCCTCGGCCCGGCCGTCATGGCGAGGGGAGACCCGGGCCCCCGGCCCGGCCAAGGGGGCGACACCCTCGGCGGACCTTCCGGCGGACCGCCCGGCGGCCGGTGCGGCCGCGCTCGCCCGGGGGCGGGGGCATCGCGCCGACCGGCTGGGGCCGTCCGCCGCCGTGCGCGCGCTCTCGCCGGTCGCCCGGGGCCGGGCCCACCTGGTCCGGGGGCTTGCCGCGCTGGCCGGCGGCCCGGTCATGGACGCCCATGAAGAACTGCTGCAGGCGGCGGAGCTGCTGCGTGGGCGGGCGCCTGTGGAGGCGTCCGACGCCCGCTTCCTGGCGATGGAGGCGGCGTGGGCGGGCGGTGACGTGGAGGGGTGCCTGGCAGCCCTGGACGGCGGTGAGGACGTGCGGGGCACGGAGCGCGACTTCGCCGAAGGGCTGAGCGCCGCGTTGACCGTACGGCTGGACGACGCTCGTACGGCACTGACGCGGGTGGTCACGGGGGACGGCGCCACGGACGACCCCCGGTTGCTCCTTCGGGCCGGGTCGGCCGCGCTCGTCCTCGGCGACACCGCGACCGCGGCCCGGGTCCACGCCCGTGCGCTGGTCAAGGCGCGGGCAGAGCACCGTACCGCCCTGCTGCCCCGCGCGCTCGAACAGCTCGCCTACGCCGAACTACGGGCCGGCCGCTACAGCCGGGCCGCGCGCACGGCGCGGGAGGGGCTGCGGACGGCGGAGGCGACGGGCCAGCACAACGTGGCGGCCCACCAGCACGCCGTACTGGCTCTGGTGGCGTCGGTGGAGGGCGACGGCACCGCGGTGACGGAGCACGCCGGACGCGCGCTCGCGACGGCGGGACCGCACGGACTCGTGCAGGCCGCGACGCTCGCCGAGTGGGCGCTGGCGCGGGCCGAACTGGGCCGGGGTCTGGCCGCCCAGGCGGCGGCGCGGCTCGTCCCGCTGGTCCGGCCGGGTCCTCGGGGCGGCCACTTCGCGCTGCGCATGCTGGTGGTGCCCTGTTTCGTGGAGGCCGCGGTCGCGACCGGCCGGGACGCGGAGGCCCGGGAGGCGGCCGAGGAGTACGCGGCCTGGGCCGCCCTGGGCGTCGACGGTCCGGCACCGGCGCAGTTGGCGCGCTGCCGGGCGCTGCTCGGGGAGGGTGAGGCGCCGGCGTACTGGTTCGGCGAGGCGGTGCGCCGCCACGACAGCTGCGGGAACGACTTCGAGCGGGCCCGCACCCTCCTCGCGTACGGCACGTGGTTGAGGCGCCGCAGACGACCGGGGGACGCGCGCGGCCCCCTGCGCGACGCCCTCGTGACCTTCGAGCGGGCGGCCGCCGGGGGCTGGGCCGAGCACACGCGCTCCGAACTCCGCGCCACGGGCGGCGCCTCGGGCGGGGCGACGGACCCGGCGGCGCCGCGCGAGCTGACCCCGCAGCAGCAGCGCATCGTCCGACTCGTCGCGCGTGGCGCCACCAACCAGGAGGTCGCCGACCACCTCTCCCTCAGCCCCCGCACGGTGGACCACCACCTCCGGGGCGTCTTCGCCCGGCTGGGGATCCGCTCCCGTGTCGAACTCCCGGGCGTGGTGGACGGGTGGGACGCAGACGGGGAGGCACGGACAGTGGCGACCGAGCGACCTGAGTGCCGGTGACCCGCCCCCCCCGGCGAGGTGGCGGGAGTTGCGGCAGGTCGTGGGGGCGGCAACCCGGCCGGCACGGATCATGAAGGGATGACACGTACCTTCGAAGAACTCGTCGCGGAGGCCTCCGAGGCGTCCGTCGACGGCTGGGACTTCTCATGGCTCGACGGGCGGGCGACGGAGCAGCGCCCCTCCTGGGGCTACCAGCGGATGCTCGGCGACCGGCTCGCCCGTGCCTCGGCCGGCCTCGACGTCCAGACGGGTGGCGGGGAGGTCCTCGCCGGTGTGCGGAAGCTGCCGCGGACGATGGTCGCCACCGAGTCGTGGCCCCCCAACCTCGCGCGGGCCACCGCGCTCCTGCACCCGCGGGGAGCCGTCGTCGTCGCGGACCCCGACGAGCCGCCACTGCCCTTCGCCGATGCCGCGTTCGATCTCGTCACCAGCCGCCACCCCGCCACGGTGTGGTGGACGGAGATCGCCCGCGTCCTGCGGCCGGGCGGCACCTATCTCGCCCAGCACGTCGGCCCCGCCAGCGTCTGGGAACTGGTCGAGTACTTCCTGGGCCCGCAACCGGAGGCGGCCCGGCACCGACACCCCGACGACGAGAGCGAGGCGGCCCGCGGCGCCGGTCTCGAGATCGTCGACCTCCGCTCCGAGCGGCTGCGCATGGAGTTCCACGACATCGGCGCCGTCGTCTGGTTCCTGCGCAAGGTCATCTGGATCGTTCCGGGGTTCACGGTGGAGTCCCACCTGCCCCGACTGCGCGCCCTCGACGCGCTGATCCGAGCGGAAGGCCCGTTCGTGGCCCACTCCGCACGCACCCTGATCGAGGCACGCAGACCGCGGACCGGCGACTAGGACGCGGATCCACTCCGACCTACCGACCCACCGGCCCGCTGGTGGGTCGTCATGAAAGTTCCACAGTAAGCACTTCGGAGGGGCACCCGAACGGAGGCGGGTGTCGCCTACACTCCCGCGAGTCATGCACATGATAAGCGGGAGTTCTACGTGAAGAGAATGTTCAAAACGCGTGCGCTATTAGCGTTGATGGCGACGGTCACCGCTTCACTGCTCACGACCGGCTCCGCGCAGGCCGCCGCCGATCCCGGTCTGGATCTGCGTAACTTCGAGCTTCAGCCCATCTCCAATCGTGCCGAACTGCGCGACCGCGTCAGCAAATTGAATGCCGATCTCCCCAATGTCGGGGTGAATTCGATCCTGAAGGTCGCCCCTCGCGAGGGGACCTGGTCGAACGGCGTCTGCAACGGCGCCGCCACCGAAGGGAGCACGGTCCCGGAGGGCTTCTCCCGCAGCTTCTGCTTCGAGGACGCCGACAACGGCGACGCGAACTCCGAGTGGTGGCCGCAGGGCGTGACCACCGTCGCCGACGCCGACGCGGACCAGACCTGGGGCGACCCCGAGACGGGATGGAATCCCGCCGACCACAAGCCCATGCTGGTCACCTGGTACAACAAGGACGACTGGAACAAGGACAAGAAGCCCGACGACACGGACGTGGACGGCCTGAACACCGAACGCAAGGGTGTCCGCGTCTCCTTCATCGATTCCAGCACCGGCAAGTACGCCCACGTCCTGCTCGTCTACCCGTTCGTCAATTCCTCGGGCAACGCGAGCTATATGAGCGTGCGCACCTCGCAGCACTACTCGACGAGCCAGAAGCAGTACGGTTCCCTGCACGCCGGCGGAATGGTCTGGTACGGCTACTACCTGTACGTCGCCGACACCAACCGCGGATTCCGGGTCTTCGACCTGCGCAACATCATCGACCTCGGCGCCCTCCCCGCCGACCAGTGGGGCACCTCCAAGACCGCGATAGGCCGGCAGAACGGCGTCTATCACGCCCACGGCTACCGCTACATCCTGCCGCAGAGCGACGGCTGGACGAACACCGCCTGCGACACGGTCGAGCCGCCGCCGGGCACGCCCTGCGACATGCAGGACGAGGAGAAGACCTGCGAGGCCACGGACGTCACTCCGAAGACCAGCTTCGCGAGCCTCGACCGCAGCTCGGCCGTTCGGCACATCACCACCGGCGAATGGTGCGAGCGGGCGCAGGCCACCGACGCGTACCGGACCGGCCGGGTGATCCGCTGGCCGATGAACGACAGCGGGGGAACCCCGGCGCTGGACGCCAACGGGATCTGGGCCGCCGACTCGGCCTACCGCGTCCCCTTCAACACCGCCTACGAGGACAACGGCGGCGTCCAGGGCGCCGCGGTCGTCAACGGCACGTACTACCTCAGCCAGAGCCGGGGCGCGCTCAACGGCAAGGTGATCGTCGCCCGCCCGGACACCGCCACCGGGCGACTCGTCGAGACGGCCGCCCGACGCACCTCGGCGATCGGTGTCGAGGACTTCTCCGTCTGGCCCGGCTCACCGGACCAGCTCTGGACGGTCACCGAACACCCCGGACAGCGGATGCTGTTCGGCATCAGACCCTGACGGGGCGCTGAGCCGTCGGCGCGACCGGCCCGCTACAGCCCGAAGCCGAGGATCGCGACCTCGAGCGGCAGGGCAGGCTGCTCAGGAAGCGTCGGCGGCTCCTCGCCGCGCCCCGTGTGCGTGGGCGGCACGGGCCGCAGCGCGCGGAGCCCGTCGGCGGCCCACGGCGCGTCCGTGGCGGGGAGCGACAGCGTCATGCGCCGCCCGTCCGCCAGCGTGGCTTCCAGCGTGGTCGAGTCCTCGGCCTGCATGGCACCTCACTTCGTCGACGCACCACGAGCACCGATCTCGGCACCCGACAAAACAGACGCGGGACCGTCGTAAAAGGTTCCCCGGCGGCCCGCGCCCTGCTCGCGGGCAGCCCGTGCCGCATCCGGCGGGGGCCGGAACAGGGAAGAGTGGACATGCCGTCCCTCCCGTAAGGGGGGACATTCGATACGACGTGTCCTTCAGGTCAGAAATGGGGTGGCTGTTCATGGCGCCGCGCACCCGGACCTCGTCCACTGCTGCCTCCTCCTCGTCCACAGGCGAGCTGTGCCTGGTCACCGGCCCCGGTGGCTACATCGGCGGCCGGCTCGTGCCCGAGCTGCTCGACGCCGGATACGCCGTCCGGTGTCTGGCCCGCACCCCTGCCCACCTCCGCGACCACCCCTGGGCGGACCGCGTCGAGACCGTCCGCGGTGACGTCACCGACGCCGAGAGCCTGCGCCCCGCCCTACGGGGCGTCCAGGTGGCCTACTACCTCGTGCACTCCATGAGCTCCGGGCGGGACTTCGAGGAGACCGACCGGCTCGCCGCCCGTACCTTCGCGGCCGAGGCGCGGGCCGCCGGCGTCCGCCGGATCGTGTACCTCGGAGGACTCACCCCCGCGGACCGCCCGGACGAGGAACTCTCACCGCACCTGCGCTCCCGGGCCGAAGTCGGCCGGATCCTGCTCGCCTCCGGCGTTCCCACCACCGTCCTGCGCGCCGCCGTCGTCATCGGCTCCGGCTCGGCGTCGTTCGAGATGCTCCGCTATCTCACCGAGCGGCTCCCCGTCATGGTGACGCCCAGCTGGGTCGGCACCCGCGTACAGCCCATCGCCGTCCGCGACGTCCTGCGCTACCTCGTCGGCAGCGCCCGGATGCCCGACGACGTCAGCCGCACCTTCGACATCGGCGGCCCCGACGTCCTCACCTACCGGGAGATGATGGAGCGCTACGCGACCGTCGCCCGGCTGCCCCGCAGGCTGATCCTGCCGGTTCCCATGCTCACCCCGCGCCTGTCCAGCCAGTGGATCGGACTGGTCACGCCGGTTCCCGCCGCCCTGGCCCGGCCCCTCGCCGAGTCCCTGCGCTACGAGGTCGTCTGCGCCGAGCACGACATCACCCGCTACGTGCCCGACCCGCCCGGGGCACCGCTGCCCTTCGACCGGGCCCTCGTCCTCGCCCTGCAGCGCGTCCGCGAGGCCCAGGTCATCACCCGCTGGTCCTCCGCCGCGGTGCCGGGAGCGCCGAGCGACCCCCTGCCGACCGACCCCGACTGGGCCGGCGGCAGCCTCTACACCGACGAACGGCAGCGGGACGTCGAGGCCGGCCCCAAGGACCTGTGGCGCGTCGTCGAGGGCATCGGGGGCGAGAACGGCTGGTACTCGTTCCCGCTCGCCTGGGCCCTGCGCGGCTGGATCGACCGGCTCTCCGGCGGGGTCGGGCTGCGCCGCGGCCGCCGTGACGCCGCCAGGCTGCGGGTCGGCGACGCCCTGGACTTCTGGCGCGTGGAGGCGATCGAGCGGGGGAGCATGCTCAGGCTCCGGGCCGAGATGCGGTTGCCCGGCCTGGCCTGGCTGGAGATGTACGTGGAGCACGACGGCGACGGCCGGTCGAGGTACCGGCAGCGCGCCCTGTTCCACCCCCGGGGCCTGGCCGGACAGCTCTACTGGTGGAGCGTCGCCCCCTTCCACGCCGTCGTGTTCGGCGGAATGGCCCGCAGGATCGCGGGAGCCGCGGAGGAGTTCGCCCGCGCGGGCGAGGCACACCCTCCCGCCGAGCGCGAGGCCTCGCAGGCGTAAGCCGGCGCGGCATCCGTAAGTCGGTGCATCCGACGGCACACCGCCCCGTGAAAGAGGACCGCAGATCCCCTCGCAGCAGTCCACCCACCGGGCGCCTCACCACCGCCCCGGTGCCCGATCGCCAGGAACGGTGCCATGAACGTCTCGATCGTCCTGTTCACCTCGGATCTCCGGCTCCACGACCACCCGCCCCTGCGGGCCGCCCTCGCGTCGGCGTCCGAGGTGGTGCCCCTCTTCGTCCGTGACCCGGCTGTGGACCGGGTCGGCTTCGCCGCGCCCAACCGGCTCGCCTTCCTCGCCGACTGCCTGACCGACCTGGACGCCGGGCTCCGCGCCCGGGGCGGCCGTCTCGTCGTACGGCACGGCGACACCGTGGCCGAGGTGTGCGCCGTGGCCCGGGAGACCGACGCGGACGAGGTCCACATGGCGGCCGGATGCACCGCGTTCGCACACGAGCGGGAGCGGCGGCTGCGCCATGCCCTGGAGAGGGACGGTCGCCGGCTGTACGTCCACGACGGGGTCGTCACCGTGCTGCCGGCCGGCGAGGTCACCCCGGCCGGATCGGACCACTTCGCCGTGTTCACCCCGTACCACCGGCGATGGTCGGCCGAGCCGCCGCGCTCCCCGGCCGCGGCGCCCCGATCCGTGCCGGTGCCCGGCGGTCTGCGGTCCGACGAGGTGCCCTCGCGCACCGCCGTCGCGTCCGTCTCCGAGGGCCTGGCGGCCGGCGGCGAGCGCAGGGGCCGCGAGCGGCTCACGGCCTGGCTGTCGCGGCACGTCGACTCCTACGAGGACCGGCACGACGACCTCGCCGGTGACGTCACCTCCCGTCTCTCCCCGTACCTGCACTTCGGCGCGGTCTCCGCGAACGAGGTGGTCCACCGCGCACGGTCCCGGGGCGGGGCGGGCGCGGCGGCGTTCGTCCGCCAGATGTGCTGGCGGGACTTCCACCACCAGGTGCTGAACGCCCGCCCGCACGCCGCCACGGAGGACTACCGGACCCGGCACGACCGCTGGCGGCACGGGAAGCAGGCCGAGGCGGACCTGCGGGCATGGCAGGAGGGCCGGACCGGCTACCCCCTGGTGGACGCCGCCATGCGTCAACTCGCCCACGAGGGCTGGATGCACAATCGGGGCAGGCTCCTCGCGGCCTCGTTCCTGACCAAGACGCTCTACCTCGACTGGCGGCTCGGAGCCCGCCACTTCCTCGGTCTCCTCGTCGACGGCGACATCGCGAACAACCAGCTGAACTGGCAGTGGGCCGCGGGCACAGGCACCGACACCCGGCCCAACCGGGTCCTCAACCCCGTTCTCCAGGCGCGGAGATACGACCCGGAGGGCGCGTACGTCCGCCGCTGGGTCCCCGAACTCGCCGCCTTGACGACCCCGGTGGTCCACGAGCCGTGGAAGCTGCCCCCGCTGGACCGGGCAGCTGTCGACTACCCCGACCCGATCGTGGCGCTCGCCGACGGCCTGGGGCGCTTCCGGCGCGCCCGCGGCCAGGACTGAGCCCGCGCGGCCGATCTCCCGCTCCCGGCCGGCCTGCCCCGAGGCCGTCTCAAAACGATGCACAAACGCTGCGTCTTGAGTCGCTGTCGCCGTCCGGCGGAACCTGAGGAGGCACCGAGCACCCGCCCGCACACCGGGCCGCAGGAGGAGTCGTCATGAGCGCAGTGCCCACGATCAGCCGCCCGCGGCCCCTCGCGGCCGACGAAGAACGCCTCCCGCTCCTCCGACCGGACATCGACGGGCCGACCGCCGAGCTGACCGACGAAGCGACCGACGCGGAGATCGGCGCCGGACTCGCCCGAGGGGACGCGCAGTGCCTCGCCCTGGCCTACCGGCGCTGGGGAGGCCTGGTGCTCACCCTCGCGAACCGGACGATCGGGGACGCCGGCGAGGCGGAGGACGTCACCCAGCAGGTCTTCCTCGCCGCCTGGCGCGGCCGCCGCGGATACCGGCCCGACCGGGGCCCCGTCCCGGCCTGGCTGGTCGGGATCACGCGCCGCAGGATCGCCGACGCGCTCGCCGCCCGCACCCGCAGGACCGCGCTCGTCGCCGCCGCCGGGGCTGCCCTGCCCCCGCACCCCGAGGCCGCCGACGGACCCGACCACCTGCTCGACCGCCTCGTGATCACCGGCGAGCTCGCCCGGCTCCCGCGCGTCCAGCGTGACGTCCTGACGCTCGCCTACTTCGGCGACCTGACGCAGACGCAGATCGCACGGCGGACCGGCCTGCCGCTGGGCACCGTCAAGAGCCACACCCGGCGCGGACTGCAGCGACTGTGCCGCAGCCTCGCTCCCGACAGCCCGCACCAAGTCCCGGCGACGCGAGGGCGAACGCACGAATGAACCGGCGAGCCGTCAGCTGAACCGGCGAACCGTCAGCGGTGGGTGAGGACGGAGAGCGCTTCGCGCAGGCCCAGGGGTCGCAGCATCCCGGGCGCGACGGCCCGCCCCGCCCAACCGGGGCCGCCGAGCAGCACCAGCGGGTGGGCCCGGGCGCCCCTGACGCCGAACGAGGTGTCCGCCACGTGCCGGGCGAGCGCGTGGCTCGCGGTGGAGCGGGACTGCGACCAGAGGACGACGGCCGTCGGCCCCAGCCGCCGTACCGCCGCGTCCAGCGCCTCGGCCGGCACCGCCGCCCCGAACATGCGGAACGGCAGGCCGTGCTCGGCGAGACCGGCGGCCAGGGCCTCCAGCGAGAGGGTGTGCTGCTCGCCCGGGACGCAGGCGAGCAGGACCGGCGGCGAGTCGGCCGGGTGCGGCCGGGCGGAACCGGCCAACTGCCGCAGGATGGTGGAGATGTGCCAGGACAGCAGATGCTCGACCTCGACGTACCGGTCGCCCGAGGACTCCCACTTGCGTCCGACGGCGTGCAGGGTGGGCGCCATCACCTCCTCCCACGAGGTGACGAGCCCGTGCGCGGCCACCAGCTCGCGCAGCAGCTGGTCCATGGTGGGGCTGTCGAGGCGTACCGCCGCCCGGGCCAGGCCCCGGAACTCCCGGTGGACCTCCCCGAGGGGCAGCCCGTTGCCGGATCCCGGGGCGCGCGCGGGCACGGCGACGCCGGGGGCCTCGGACGGCGGTGGGACCTGCCCGGCACGGGTCCGGGCCACCCGGGCCGCCTCGGCCGGTGGCACGCCCGACGTCGTGAGCCGGCACATGGCCTCGAGTACGGCGATGTCCTCCGGCGACCAGCGCCGGTGACGGCCGTTCTCCCGTGCCGCCGGACCGATTCCGTACCTCTGGTCCCACGACCGCAGTGTGGTGGGGGAGACGCCCAGCCGCCGGGCGACGGCCCCCGTGGTGACGCCGTGTGTCGCGTCCTTCATGCCTTCATCGTACGACGCACAAACGATGCGAGTGAGGTGCGCGACGGCGGGGGACCTCAGTGAGGTACGCGGCCGGCCCGGTAACCCCATGCCCGGGAACCCCAGTGAGGTACGCGGTCCGGGGGACCCTCAGCGCACCTGTCCAAGGTGACCGCTCCGGACGGCTCTCGTTTGCACAGGCATGCAGTCGTACGACACGTTCCCCAGCACCGGAATATCCCCCGCCGCGCCCCCTCGCCCCACTCGGGACGAGGCCGAGGCGGCGCTCGTCGAGCACTACCCGCGGCTCGTCCGGCTCGCCCACCTGATTCTCCCGCCCGCCCTCGGCCGGCACCGCCGCGTGCTCGCGGCGCACGCGCTCGTGCAGAAGTCCCTCGCGGCGGCCCGGTCACGCCCCGGCCCGGCACCCGCCCCCACCGTTCCCGCGCAGCGTGGCGAGCCGGGGCCGGTCCTCGCCTGGCTGCGGGAGCGTGTCGTGACCGCCGCGCTACGGGCGGCCGACCGTCCCCGGTGGCCCCTCGGGCGGCCCCCGCTCCCCGCCGTCCTCGGACTGAGGCTCTTCCCCCGGGCCGGCGGCGACGACGAGCTCGCGCTGGAATCCGCACTGGCCGCGGTGGCCCCCGAGGTACGGGCCGCCTTCGCCCTGCGCGTCCTCGAAGGACTCACCGCGCAGTCCGCCGGCCTCCTCCTCGCCGCCGCGGGAGTGCCCGCTCCGGACGAGGCGCTCCGCGCCGCCGAACGCCTCCGCACCGCCGTCGGCGCCGATGCCGAATCGCTCCTGCAAGGAGCGGAGTTCGACCCCTGCACCGTGCAGGCGCGCCCCACCGACCTGCTGCGCCGCCGGCACCGGACGCGACTCGCCGCCCTCGCCGCCGCCATGCTGCTCGCCGCGTCCACAGCCGCCGTGGTCACCCTGGGACCCGAGGCGGACGCGCCCCCGCCGCCTGCCACGGCCCTCACCGTCGCGTCCGCCCGCGCGGCCGACCCCGAGCTCCTGGTCAGCACCCCCGGTGAGCGATGGTCCGACACCGCCCGCGTCGACCTCACCGCGTGGCCCGCTCGCGGGGCGCGAACCGGCGACATGGCCCTGCTGTCCCGTGCCCTCGACGCCTGGGCGCGGGGCAGCGGCGACCGGCCGGGCGTCCGGGTGACCGTCACGCCGGGCACGCCGACGACCCCGCCCGCCGCGCCGGCCCGACTGCTCTTCGCCGGCCCGGTCGACGGCTCGGCCGTCGTCCTCCTGCACGACGGCGGCCGGCTCGTCCGGTACGCCGAGCCGCTGACCGGCCGGGGCGGGGCGGTCCTCGAACTGGCCCGGGCCGACGACGCGGACGTGACCACAGGGGCGGCCGTGGCGGTGAGCAGGACGCGGCTCGGAGCGCGGTTCCTGCTCGCCCCCTGGATCGACGAGAGCGCGGTGCGCGATCTCCTGCGGCCCGACGTGCCCGCGCGGCGGCTGGCCGTCTCCGAGGACGGTGTCACCGACCCCGTACCCCGGGCGCCCGGTGACTGCCGGAGCGTTCCCGCGCTGCAGGTGCGGTCCTCCGCCCGGATCGTCGAGGACCACTCCTTCCTGCTGGCGGACCTCGGAGAGCTCAACCCCGTGCACCTCACGTGGACCCCGGCGCCGGGGACCGGGGCCCCCGCACGCCAACCGCGAGAGGCGACGTCGACGGCGGGCCTCGCCGCATGGGCCCGTTCGGCCTGCGGGCTGCCGGAGTTGACGGGAACCGGAGTACGCGCCGTGAACCGGTGGGAGTTCGCCCAGCAGACCCTGCCGGAGCGGGCCGGACGCGCCACGTGGACGTGCACCCGCGCGGAGACCTGGGACGGGCGCGCCCGCGTGGCGGTGGCGTGGGAGGGACCGGACGCGCGCAGCGGGCCGACGCCGGTACGGCCTCCGGGCCCGCAGCCCGCGTACACGGCGGCGTGCAGTCGCTTCGGCCAGCACGTGCTGGTGGGAACGTACTGGACGGCGCCGTCCGGCACGCGCTACTACCTGGCCGCAGGCAGCCGAGCCCTGACCGTGATCACCGCCGGTGGTCCCGTCTCCGCCACCGTACGCGGACAGGTCCTCGCCGTCCGCACGAACGCGACGGGCCAGGTCCGGCTGACCGGCACGGTGCCCGGCACGGGAGAACTCCGGGGCTGGGGAAAGGCGGAGGAAGGAGCCGACAGGTCGTGACGCGATGCGGGTCCCGACCCTGAGCGGGGTCGGGACCCTCAGTGGACCGGAATCCCAGTGATCACGACGCCGCGCGGGTCCTGGTCGGGTCGGTCGTGGGTGGTGAGCCCTGTTGGTAGAAGATGTCGATGTCCACCTCTTCGCCCCCGACGGTCAGGGTGTCCCAGGGTCCGCTCTCCCACAGTGTGCGCAGGGTCGAGGAGTCGAGCGACTCCAGGTGGTTCCGGAGCGTCGGGTCGTCGGGCATGCCGGGAAGGCGCGACGCCAGCCGGTCGCGGATCGACCGCAGTCGTTCCATGAGGGCGTCGATGTCCGCGCTTTTGTCGAGGTCCTTCCCCTCGCACTCCTCGATGCTCTGGGCGATCCTCTCCTTGATCGGTTGGCTGACGCCGTTCTCGTCGGTGGTGATCATCGTGTTCCAGGCGCGGCTCTTGTGCCGGTACTGGAGCATGGACATCGCTGCTTCGTGGCGAGCGAAGTCGGCGTCGCGGAACGGCCTGCCCCTCCAGGCTCCGTTGAGGGACCGGGCCAGCGAGATCGCGGAGCCCAGGCCGCTGTTGAGCCCGCGTCCCGGCCAGAAGTGGATGGCGTTGGCGGCGTCGCCGAGGAGGAATCCGTACGTCCCCGGGGAGGTCGCCGTGGCGGAGCGGAGACGGGTGGTGAACCTGGGGCGCTGCACCATGTCGAGCCGGAAGGCGGTGACGGCGCTCAGGTCCTTCTCGGCGACGCTGAACAGCGCCAGCCCCTCCAGCACCCGCTTCCACAGGGCCGAACCCCTGACCATGGCGGGGAGGAAGAGCGTGCTGTGCGTCGAGCACTGGAAGTCACCGTGGTCGTCGCGCCCCATGACGCACGGGCGTGAGGCGATGCACTCCTCGAATACGTGCCGGACCGGATCGATTCCGACCACTTCCGCGGCCTCGGCGTCGGTGAGCCGCATGTTCAGGAATCCCTCGCCGCGAAGGGCATTGAGGAGAAACCGGTTCTGGGCCACGGTCAGCAGGACGGTCATGGGGTCGGTCAGCGTCGATTTGACGCGCAGGCCCAGGACGACATCCTGAATGTGCTGGCCCTGGAGCGAGTAGATGGACTTGTCGGCGTTTCCGAACCTGTCGGCGAAATACTCGCGCGTTCGGGAGCGGCCTCCCTCGCAAATGGCGAGGACATGATCCTTGGACTCGGATTTCTGATGCTCGGCCGGGTCGAACGAAGCAGGAATCAACCGGATACGGTCCGGCTTTTCGTTGGCCAGTTCGAGCAGTGTGTCCTCGATGTAGGCGATCCGGAGGTTCCTCGGGCTGCAGCCGCGGATCGAGTCGGGGCCGACCGGCCACATCTCGGAGAACGCGTCGCCACGGAACAGCCGTGCCTGAACCTCCTCGGGGAGGTTCAGATACTGGCGGCTCTGCACGGTCACGACCTGCTGCCGGCGTACGTTGCCCTGGCTTTCGTCCTTCCAGACGACCTTCGCCCCGTCCTGGGTCCAGCGGCTGTCGTACACGGCGATGGCGACACGATGCCCCATGAGGTGTTCCAGGAGCAGAGCGAAACTCAGACCGACGGGTCCACCGCCCGACACCGTGACGTTCAGTACCGGCCCTGCCGCCAGGGTCGCTTGCGAGGACGGGCTGAGCGGGCGCAGCACGGAGAGGTCGAGGATGGTCTCCATCGCGTCGGCCGCTTCAAAACGGAACGTCTCGGTGCCTATCTCGATGAGATCCCCGGGCTGCAGTTCGTGCGAGGTCACACGCGCCCCGTTGACTCGCGTGCCATTACTGCTGCCGCTGTCGTACAGAACGAATCCGTGACCCTCACGGCGCACTTCGGCGTGAAAGCGTGAGACGTTTCCGCCGACGATCACTATGCTGTTGTCGCCGTTGCGACCTAAGGTGAGCGGTGTGGTGCCGATCGGAAACCGCTGTCCGGCCAGGGAGCCTTGATGGCCGACGAGCCGAGGAGGCATAGGGTCACCCAATTCCATGAGTCACGGATCCGATGACGAATTGCGATACCGGTAACTGGACGGCAGCACCCTGCATCACGCACCGCGAGTCACGCGGCACGCAGGGCAATCTTAATGCGGCCGCGACGTCGCTGAGAAGGCGTACGGAGCGCTGATCATCACACGGTGGCCATTCCGTGAAGATGTCACAGCGGGGTCCTGAAGTAAGCGGCTGAGTCCTATGTGAATTGTGTGGCAGGAATGGCGTGACCGGTCGAGGTCGGCCTCGGCGACCCGTCGCTCGCGGGGTGCCAGGCCGGTGTTCGAGCTCCCGGCGAAACTTCTTCGGCGACGGCTGTCACATCTGCGCGGCCCGCTCCGTCAGGGCTGTGAAGACGCCGACCAGGGCGACACGATGACGGAGGAGAACCACCATGACGAAGCCCTCGATCTCCAGGATGCCCAACCCCGGCGAGTTCGTTCCGGAGCTGAACGACATCAGTGCCGCACTCTTCCGGGCCACAGGCAACCGCTCGGTCCCGCGCGCCACGATGAGCCTGGTCCACCTGCGCGCCGGGCAGATCGTCGGAAACACCTACCTGACCATCCTGAACACCGGTTTCCTGCGCAAGGCCGGGGAGTCCGAGGAGCGCATCACCGCCGTCTCCTCCTGGCAGGACGCCCCGTACTTCTCCGACGCGGAGCGGGCCGCGCTCGCCCTGGTGGAGGCCACCCTCCAGCCCGCGCCGCACGGCCAGGAGCGCGTCTCCGACGAGCTGTACGCCGAGGTGGCCAAGCACTACGACGAGAAGGCGCTGGCCACCCTCACCATCGCGATCGGGCAGATCAACTTCTTCATCGCCCTCGCCGTCATCGGCAAGCCCCAGCCGGTCGACTCCCTCGCCGACCAGCAGTGGGACTGACCGAGATCCGGGCCGCGGCCGGCGAAGGCTCTGAATCGTTCCGGCGGGGCCTTCTGCCCCGCCGGAACGGTCTGCGATCGGGGTGGAATCCGCACGCGATGTGCCGCGCGGAGCGAGGCTCGCGGGGTGTGTCGCGAGGATGTCGATCATGCGAACTACGCGCGTCGACCTGCCCGTACGACGTTGACGCCCCCAGACGGTCTCGACAAGACTCCTGCCTCATGCAGCCCCCGCGTGACCGCTCGGTCACCCTCGTACAGCGCCGACACGTGGACCTCGTCCGTGTCGCGAGCGCTGTCTGTCGCTGCCGCTGAACGACTGTCCTCCCACTCGCCCAACACCCCTGAGCTCCTCCGCTCGCCCGGACCGACGGGCGGCCCCGGAGGCATGCGCTCACGTTCTCCTGGAGTCCTGTATGTCCACGCCCCTGTCCCGCCGTGCCCTCGGCGGGGTCGCCGCCGGTGCCGCCGCCGCGGCCGCTCTCGGCGCTACCGCGCCCGCCGTCCACGCGGCCCCCGCGACCGACGCGCAGGAGCGTCCCTTCCGCGCCGCGCACCCGCGCCGGCACTCCCGACGGCCCAACATCCTCTTCATCCTGGGCGACGACCTCGGCTGGGCGGATCTCTCCTCCTACGGCTCCCCGCACATCCGCACCCCCCACCTGGACCGCCTCGCCCGCGAAGGCGTCCGCTTCACCGACGCCTACTCCGGCTCGGCGACGTGCTCGCCCACCCGTTTCAGCCTCTACACCGGCCGCTACCCGGGCCGTACGAAGGGCGGGCTCGCCGAGCCGATCGCGGACAAGTCCGTAGGCCTGGAGCCCACCCACCCCACGCTCGCCTCGCTGCTCCGGGACTCCGGCTACGCCACAGCCCTCATCGGCAAGTGGCACTGCGGCTACCTGCCCGACTACTCCCCGACCCGCTCCGGCTGGGACGAGTTCTTCGGCAACTTCGGCGGCGCGCTGGAGTATTACTCCAAGCTCGGCCTCGGCGGCGAGTACGACCTCTACGAGGGCGACGCCGAGTACAAGGACCTGCGCTACTACACCCGGATCCTCACCGAGCGGGCGAGCGAGTACGTCAGCCGGGAACACGACAAGCCCTGGGCGCTCAACCTCAACTTCACCACCCCGCACTGGCCGTGGATCGCGGACGGGGACAAGGAGGCGAGCGACGAGATAGTCCGCCGGATCAAGGCCGGTGACCGCTCCGCCCTGTGGCACCAGGACGGCGGCTCGATCGAGAAGTACAAGGAAATGGTCGAGGACCTCGACCGCTCGATCGGTCAGGTCCTCAAGGCCCTCAAGCGCTCCGGCCAGGAGCAGGACACGCTCGTCTTCTTCGCGAGCGACAACGGCGGCGAGCGCTTCTCCTACAACTGGCCGCTCGCCGGCAACAAGGGCTCCCTCCAGGAGGGCGGCATCCGCGTCCCGTCGATCCTGCGCTGGCCCGCCCGGATCGACGGCGGCCAGGTCAGCGACCTGCCGGTCTTCACCCCCGACTGGACGGCGACCCTCCTCGACCTGGCCGGCGCCCGCCCCCACCCCGCGTACCCGCTCGACGGCACCAGCCTCGCCGGGCACCTGCTGCGCGGCGCCGAGGTACCCGAGCGCGACCTGTTCTGGCGGGTCCGGGGCGAGCGGGCACTGCGCCGCGGCGACTGGAAGTACTACCGGGGCAAGTCCGGCCGCGACCAGCTCTTCCACCTGTCCGAGGACTCCCGCGAGCAGGCGGACCGGGCGCCCTTCGAACAGCCACGCCTCGCCGAGCTCCGAGCCGCCTGGGAGCGGATCGACGCGGGTCTGCTCCGCTACTGAGCGATCGGTCGACTGTGCAGCGCCGAGAGAGGTCTGGTCATGGGGGCGCCGTGAGTGGCGTAGGGTTGTGTCTACCGA
>NZ_BJMN01000007.1 GCF_006539185.1 Streptomyces gardneri | reverse complement strand
ACCCGGCCCGAAAGACACGAAGTCCTGACCGGTCAACGTCCCAGCCATCGCCCGATGAGGAGCCACCACACCCTTCGGCACACCCGTCGAACCCGACGTGAACATCACACACGCCACATCCGCAGGACCCGCGATCCGCCCCAGATCACCACCCTCCAGCCCGGCCACCACCCCCGCCTCCGCATCCACGGAGACCGGTCGCACCGGCGTGCCGTCCCAGTGGCCGGCGAACCGGGCGAGGGTGACGACCCGGGTCACGTCGGCCGTCGAGGCGACGGCGCGGACGCGCTCGGCGGGAAGTGCGGGGTCGAAGAGGGTGTAGCCCGCGCCCGCCTTGAGGACGGCCAGGACGGCGACGATCAGCTCGGTGTCACGCTCAAGGAGCACCCCGACGGTGTCGCCGCGCCGTACTCCCTGGGCGACCAGGTGGCGGGCCAGCCGGTTCGCCCGGGCGTTCAACTCGCCGTATGTGGTGTCCCGTTCCCCGAAGACCACGGCGGCGGCATCGGGGGTCCGGGCCACCTGCTCCTCGAAGACCTCGTGGACGCAGTCCATGGACACCTTCATCAACTCCATCACTCGGGCGGTCGGTCGGGGCGTATCGGGCGGGGTACTGCAGGTGGCCGGTCGGGCCGGGGGCCAGGGGGGCCGGGCCGGTCAGCCGGCGGCGGTCTCGGCGATCAGGCTCGCCGGGCGCATGTCGGTCCAGTAGGTGTCGACGTAGTCGAGGCAGGCCTGTCGGGAGGCGGCTCCGTGGACGGCGGTCCAGCCGTCCGGGACCTCGATGTCGGCCGGCCACAGCGAGTGCTGGTTCTCGTGATTGACGAGGACCAGGTATTCGGCGTCCGCGTTCTCAAAGGGATTGGTGGTCATCGGAATTCTCCCGTTCTCGAAGCAGTTCTAATTCTTCGGGCACAGCGAAAAACTATCGCCGCCATGAATTCAGGAAGGGCAGAACCCCGGGCAGCTGGGCGGCAGTTGTGCGGCGGCAGTCGAATGCCGCGGCTCAGCGGAGCGGCAGGTCCCGCAGAACTGCCGGTGTGCGGCGCTCGCCGCAGCAGCGTTCGGCGAGGAGCGCGTAGGGCAGCAGTTCCGCCAGGTCGGGCGGGCCGAACAGCGAGATGCCGACGGGCAGTTCTCCGGAGAATCCGGCCGGCACGGAGATGTTGGGGCGGCCGGCCAGGGCGGGGAGGGTGGAGCTGGTCCGGGTGAACGGGTCGGGTCCGTCGTCGATGCGCCAGGCCGGACCGCTGGTCGCGGCCATCAGGACGTCCACGCCGTGATCGGCCAGGGCCTTGGCTAGCAGGTCCCGGGCCTGTTGCCGGGAGCGGCGCCGCCGGTCGGGGGCGAGTGCGCGGTCCTCGTCGGTGAGCGCGGCGCACCGCTCGAAGAGGTCCTGGCCGAAGAGGGCGAGTTCCACGGGATCCCGACGGTTCGCGGCGATGATCTCGTCGAGGGTGGCGGGGGCGTCGCGCCGCCCGCCCAGGTATCGCTCCAGAGACGGCGGGAACTCCGCACAGAGCGCGTCGAGTCCGTCGACGAGCATGTCCCTGGGCAGGGCGAGCTCGACGGGTACGACGACGGCGCCCGCGTCCCTCAGCCGTTCGGCGGCGCGTTCCGCTGTCTCCTGGGCGTCGGGCGCCATGCCCTTGACGTGCCACAGGCCCACCCGTACGGACTCGGGCGGGGCCGGGGCGGCGGGGAGCGGGTGGCCGGTCAGGACCGCGAGGCAGAGCGCCGCGTCCTCCAGCCGTGCCGCGAGCGGCCCGATGCTGTCCTGGACCGTGGAGATCGGCACGACCCCGGCGACCGGGAGGGTACCGGGGGCCGGTTTGATCGCGGCGACTCCGCAGACACCCGCCGGGCAGACGAGCGAGCCGTCCGTCTCGGTGCCGAGGGCGAGCGGGGCCATCCCGGCCGCCACGGCGGCCGCCGAGCCGGCGGAGGAGCCCCACGGGCTGTGCTCCGGATCGTGCGGGTTGCGGGTCTGGCCGCCGACGGCGGACCAGCCCTCGATGCTGCCGGTGGAGCGGAAGTTGCCCCACTCGGTGAGGTTCGTCTTGCCGAGGATCACGGCCCCGGCCGCCCGCAGCCGGGCGACGACCTCCGCGTCACGGTCGGGCGGGGTCCCGGCGAGCAGCCGGGAGCCGGCGGTGCCGGCGAGGCCCGCCGTGTCGATGTTGTCCTTGACGAGGACGGGGATGCCGTCCAGGGGGCTCAGGGAGCGGCCCGTGGCGTGCCGGCGGTCGGCGGCGCCGGCCTGCGCCAGGGCCGTGTCGTCGACCGCGAGGACGGCACGGACCACGGGGTCGACGGCGCTGATCCGGTCCAGGCAGGCCGTGACCAGCTCGGTGCTGGTGAGTCCGCGGGAGCGCAGCAGCTGCGCCAGCTCGGCGACGGAACGGTCAGTCAAGGCGGGCCTCCCGCAGGAGCGGGGTGAGGGCCACCGTGAAGACGGCGATCAGTGCGACCAGGGCGTGCAGCAGCAGTGCCCAGGTCATTCCGGCCCACTCGACGAGGACGCCGATGACCAGGTTGCCGAGGGGGGCGGCGCCGAAGATGAGGAGCGCCTGGATCGACACGACCCGGCCGCGTACGGTCTCGGGAGCCCAGCGCTGCACGCACGACACCAGCACGGTGCCGACCAGCGCCGAGACGAATCCCAGGCCGGCGTACGGGGCGAGTGCGGCGGCCATGGAAGGTGCCCAGGCGAGGGCCGCCAGACACACGGTCTGCCCGACGGTGCCCAGGACGAGGACGCGTCCTGCTCGCCGGCGGGCCGGCCACACCAGGGACAGCAGGAACCCGGCGGCGGCGCCGACGGTGAAGGCGGTCAGGAGCAGGCCGGCACCGGCGGCGGCCGAACCGTTCCGGTCCGCCATCAGCGCCACGCCGATGTTGATCGGTCCCGCACCGGCGAACTCGGTCAGTCCGATCACGGTGATCACGGCCCTCAGCCTCGGCGCGGCGGCCACGGCGCGGAGCCCTTCGCCGATCCGTGCCGCCAAGGAGGCCTGCGGCGCGGCGGGACGGACGGCGCCGCGCCCGGACGCTTCGGCCGCGCCACCCGGCGAGCCGCTGGTCCCGCCGCCCGCCGCACCACCGCTTTCGCCGTCCGTCGCGTGGACGTCGCCACCGCCCCGCGGCGCTTCGCCGTCCAGGCCGCCCCGCTCCGCGTCGGCGTCCGCGCCGTCGGGCTTCCCCGGCGTCGCGGAGTTCGGGTCCGACGCGCCCCGTGCCCGTACGCGAAGAACGGCCAGGGCCGAGATCGCGAAGGTCACGGCGTTGACCGCCGCGACGAGCGGGATCCCGCCGAGGGCCATCAGCACCCCGCCGAGGGGGCCGCCCGCCGCCTGGCCGCCGCGGAGGGCGCCCAGGTAGAGGGCGTTGCCGCGGACCAGGTGGCTGTGGGGCAGCAGCCCTGCGCGCAGCGATCCGGAGGCCGGGATGAAGAACGCGCCGAACAGCGAGAGCCCGGCCGCCGCCACCACGAGCAGGGGCACCCCGGGGCCCAGGGCGAGGGCCCCGGCGGTCGCGAGGAGCATGACCGCGCAGCGGGCCAGGTCGGCGCCCACCATGACGCGGCGCGGGCCGATGCTGTCGACGACGGCGCCCGCACCGAGCAGTGTGACCAGCCTCGGCAGGGAGGCGAGCGCGAGGACCGCGCCCGCCCGCGCCGGGCCGGTGTCGGCGGTGACCGACCAGGCGAGCGTCACGTACCAGGCGGCGTCCCCGAGCGCGGACAGGCCCATGGCGAGGGCGAATCCGAGGTAGCCGCCGTCCGTGAGTCCCGGGCCCTTGGTCGGGGTGCCGGTGGGCACGGACCCGGTGGCCATGCTGCCCGTCACGGCTGGGTGCCCAGCGGGGTGGCGAGCGAGGGATCCTGGTGCGGCAGACCCGTTCCGGCCGACCACACGTCCTCGTACGCCAGCGCGCTCGCCTCGTACTTGCCCAACGCGCTGATCAGCAGGCGCAGTTCCAGGGCCAGGGCCTCCACGAGTCGGGTGAGTCCCCGCTCGGGGTCCTCCTCGACCGCGAGGAGCGCCGCACGGCCGAGCCCGACGGCGGTGGCGCCGAGGGCGAGCGCCTTGGCCGCGCGGGTGCCCTCCCACATCCGGCCCGACGCGAGCAGGCTGCCGTTGGGGCGGCCGATGCGGCGGAGGCATTCGCCCAGCGGCAGTCCGACCGCGTCGAGGAAGCCGAGCGGGGCCCAGCCGGTGCCGCCCTCCGCGCCGTCGACGGTGACCGCGTCGGCACCGGCCGACCAGGCGACCGCGGCGGCATCCCGGACGTCCCGGCCGGGGTGGAGCTTCACCCAGACCCGGGCGCGCGGGAAGTTGTTGCGCATCAGGCGGATCTGCTGGCGCAGGATCTCCTCGGTGAAGGTGCCGGGGCTGCTGCACCGCAGGACGCGTTCCTCGCCGCCGAGGACGTCGTCGACGGCGTACTGCTCCGCCACGCGGGCGGCGGCGGCGCGGTTCAGGACGGTCATGCCGCCGAGTCCGGGCTTGGCTCCCTGGCCGACCTTCAGTTCGAAGGCGAGCCGCCCCGATTCGAGCAGCGGGCGGGCGGAGGGATCGCTGTAGACGAGGTTCCACACCTCGGCGTCGGCGTCCTCGGTGCTCTGCTGCACGGCGACGCCGCCCATGCCGTCGGGGAGTTCGTCGAGGTAGGCGCGGATGCGGCCGAGCAGGGAGCGTTCGGTGTCCCCGGCGGCTGCGGTGCCGAGCCGGCCGTAGCCGTTGACGGGGACGACGTTCTCGCCGATCACCATGGGGAGGCCGAGTCGTCCGGCCTGTCGGCTGGCCGCCGTGCCGAGGTCGGCGCTGGCCACCTGCGTCGAACCGAAGGCGGAGAGGTAGGCGGGCAGCGGGGAGTTGAGGGCGCCGACGACGGTGGTGAGGTCCACGTCGTGGTGCATCGGCTCGCGGGCGAGGTCGATGAGCTTCTCCAGGCGCCGCGGCATGAAGACGGGCGGCACGAGGCGGAGCGCGTCCAGGAGGTCGGCGCCGGGGGCGGTGTGCGCCGGGGTCCTGGCGGCGCCGAACAGGGTCCGCCCGTACGCCTCCACGGGCGGGAAGAGGGCGGCGGTGCCGCGGCGGGCCCGGTCGCGCACGGCCTCGGCGGGGAAGGCGTCGGCCCGGAGACCGGGATACCCGGCCCGAAGACCGGGGCCTTCGGCCCGCAGGCCCGGATCGTCGGGGCCCTCGTCCGTGCTGTCGTAGGGGCTCTCGTGAGGGCTCGCGTCCGTGAGTCGTCCGTTCACGGGGCGATCACTCCCGGCACCTTCGGGTAGGCGCTGGCCTGCCACACCGAGTCGAGTCCCGCGAGGTAGCGGGTGAAGCGTTCGAGGCCGATGCCGAAGCCGGCGCTGTCCGGGATGCCCTCGCGGACCATCTGGAGGTACCAGCCGTACTTGGCGGGGTTCTCGCCGGTCTCCCGCATCCGGGCGACGATCCGGGCGTACTCGAACTCCCGCTCGCTGCCGCTGCACAGCTCGCCGTAGCCCTCGGGCGCGATGATGTCGAAGTTGCGCAGGGTGCCGGGCTCGTCGCGGCTCTCGCGGTCGTAGAAGCCCCGGGAACCCTTGGGGTAGTCGGTGACGAAGAAGGGGCGGCCGGACTTGGCGGAGAGCATGGCCTCGCCCTGCCAGTCGATCTCCGCGTCGGCGCTCTGGTCGTGCCCCATGTCGCGCAGCTCGGCGACGGCCTCGGCGTGGGTGCGGTGGCCGAAGGACTGGCCGAGCAGTTCGGCGAAGGCACCGGTGTCGCGGCCGAGGCTCTCGAACTCCTCGGCGTGGTGCTCGGTGACCTCGCGGACGATGTGCCGCACGAGGTCCTCGCCGAGCCGGAGGATCTCCTCGCGGGAGGCGCCCGCGACCTCGACGTCGATCTGGTGGAACTCGGCCAGGTGGCGGCTGGTGTTCGCGGTCTCCAGCGGTTCCAGGCGGACGCAGGGCGCGATGGAGAAGATCTTGTCGAAGGCGAGCAGGGAGGCCTGCTTGTAGAGGATGGCGCTGGTCATGAGCTTGTAGCGGTGGCCGTAGTAGTCGATGTCGACCTGCTTGGATCCGCGTACGCCGGGGTCGGTGACCGGGCCGATCATCGGCAGCAGCATCTCGGTGAACCCGTGGCCGCGCAGGAAGTCGCGGGCGGCCGTGAGCACGCCGTTCTGGAGCCGCACGACGGCGCGGGTCGTCGGGTCGGTCAGGTGCCGTGCGGGGGCCTCGGGCAGGCGGTCCGTGGCGGCGGGGCCGGTCGCCGGGTCCGTGATGTGCAGCATGGGGTGTCTACCGTCCTTCTTCGGAGAGGGCCACGCGGGTCGGCGGGCGGTGCCCGTCGTCGAGGGGCCGGTGGGCGGGCGAGGGGTCGAGGGCCGCGGCGTCGAAGCGCTGCTCCACATGGCGGAGAGCGCCGAGGAGACCGCTGGAGGTCAGGCGTGGCTCGTGGGCGAGTTCGACGATGCCGCCGAGCGGCATGGAGCCGATGGCCGACCAGCGCAGCCGTCCGTCGGTGTCGAGGTAGCTGCGGGTGCGCTGGGCGTTGTCGGGGTGAAGGCAGAAGGGGACGTCGAGGTAGCCGCGTTCGAAGGCCAGCGGCAGGGCGCGGCCGAGGTCGGGCGAGATCTCCAGGACGGCCTGGACGAGGGCGGACGCCTCGGCGTGGATGCCCGTGTCGGGGACCGGCCCGAAGGCCCGTGCCGAAGCGTCCACCTCGGAGACCCGTCCCGAAGCGTCCACCTCGGAAACCCGTCCCGAGCCGTCCACCTCGGGGACCCGTCCCGAAGCCGCCTCCGCCTCGGCGGCGCGCGCCGCGGCCTCCAGGGCTTCGGCGTTCTCCCGTACGGTCGGGATGCGGTGGGCCTCGGCGGCGGTCTTCACGATGAGGCGGGCCGCTCCGGTCCGGACCGCGAGCCGGGCCGACTCCTCCAGGAGGAGCCGGGCTCCGTCGGGGGTGCGCGGGTAGACGCCCATGTAGGTGTAGACGACGATGTGCCGGTCGACGTCGGGCAGGAGCACGTCCGCGAGTCGCCGCAGGGCGTGCAGGGCCTCCTCGTCCTGGGCGGGGTCGGTCTGCTGGGCGTAGCTGAGGGAGACGCTGCGCAGTCCGTGCTGGGCGAAGAACAGCGCTTCCAGGACGCTGAGCGCGACGAGCAGGCTCGGCGGGCACAGCTGGCCCATCATGCAGCCGCCGAAGGTCTCCAGGTGGGGTTCGGCTCCGTGGTCGCGGGTGCGGGCGAGCAGCTCGCAGGTGCGGGCCCAGTTCTCCACGGATGCGGTCAGGGGCGTACGGCCGTAGGGCAGGCAGTAGGAGACGGGGCCGCCCTCGGTGGCGTCGAGTCCGGCGAGGAGGAGTGCGGCGACGATGTCCTGCGGGGCGGCGGAGCCGTGGCGGACCTGCACGGGGAAGGTGTGGTCCTGGATGCCGTCGAGGACCGAGCGGGTGACGGCGGTGTCGTAGGTGACGAGGGGATAGCCGTTGAGGGGGACGCCTTCGGCGAGGGCGCGGCGGGCGGCGGCCTGGTCCCCGACGCGGGTGTAGCTGTCGATGGTGATCGTGCCGACGGTGGTGGCGTCGGCGGCCCGGGTGGCGGCGAGGCCCGCCCGCATGGCCCGCGGGTCGCTCATGCCCATGCGGGGCTGGACGACCAGGCGGCCGGCCGCCCGCGCGGCGGAGACGAAGGCTCCGAAGGAGCCTGAGGGTAAGGACCCGGCCGGGGTGGCCGGGGTGGGGCGGCGCGTGGGTACGGTCATGTCGTCACGCCCGCCGGGATGGATCTGAGGAACGACCCGAACGACGCCAGGCCCGCGCCTTCTTCGAAGACGGCGTCGAAGCCGGCTTCGAGGAGGCCGGCGTGATCGGTGCTTTCGGCGCCGTCGATGCCGAGCTTTCCGCCGATCACGACGGGGATGGCGGCGGTCTCGGGATGGCCGCGCAGTTCACGGATGACCCGCCGTCCGTCGTTGGCGCCGTGGCCGTTGACGCTGCTGATCACCACGAGGTCGGGGCGCTGGCGTCGGCATTCCTCGACGAGGAGCTCGTCGGGCACGCAGGCCCCGAGGTTCGCGACCCGGTGGCCCAGTTCCTCCAGCAGCAGTTGCAGAAACACGAGGTTCCAGGTGTGCGCGTCCGACGCGACGCTGGAGACGATCACCTTGAGTCCGGGTGCGGACCGAACCTCCGTGATCGGGGTCTGTACCGGGGTGACCGGGGTGCCCACTTTCATAGCCTGCCTTCGTTCGACATGACGGTTGGCGTCTTCTCGCCCGCGATTCCCGGTCGTTCTCCGAATTCCCGGTCGTCACCGATTCCCGCCGTATTCCTCACCTGTTTCTGGTGACGGCGGGAATGTCCGATCGGGGCGCGGTTTCACCGTAGGGGCCGCCCCGAGGGCCGGAGGGAAGTCCGAGCGGCAGGTGTCCGGCAGAATCGACCGCGGACCACGGGCGGCGAGCCCGGCATCAGGCCACCGCGCAGACGGTCGGGGCCGCGGAGGCGTATCCCGTGGGAAGCGCGTATCCCGCGGGAATCGCGTGTCCGTCGGAGAGCGGGGCCGCGCGGCCCGCGAGGACCGACCGGACCCGGTGCAGGACCTTGAAGCGGTCCCGTCCGTCCTCGTCGGCGGTGCGGACCAGGCCGTGGATCAGCAGGCCGTACACGGTGGCGGCGGTGTCGGCGAGGGAGGTCCCGGCGAGCGGTGCCGCCTCGTCCAGGGTCCAGCTTCCGGGCAGCGCGCTCAGCGCGAACAGCCTCTCGCGCAGGGGCGGTTCCAGGACGGCGAGGCTGCCGGCGACGGCTCCGCAGCCGCTTCCCGAGGCGGGGCCCCAGGCGGTGGGAGGCGACGAGAAGCGCTCGGGGTCCCGGGTGAGGGAGTGCAGCAGCTCTTCCGGGGCGTGTACGAGTCCCCAGGCGGCCGTGGTCTCCAGCGCGCCCGGGACGCCGTCGAGCACACGGCACAGCTCGGCGACGGCGGCGGTCGCGGCGGGACGCGGGGCGTACGGGCGCAGGCGCCGAAGATGGGACAGGAAGAGCCGGACGGAGGGGAACTCGGCGAGCGCGGCGGCGTCGTGGTCGATTGCGCGCCCGGGGACGGGTAACGGCGCTATCGGCATGACCTGTTCGCCGGCCAGGCGGGACGGGGTGGGCGCGGTGACGACGACACGCAGGCCCGGTCCGTGTGCGAGGAGGTGGTGGATCAGGTCCCCCTCGACTCGGCGCGCGAGACCGTCCAGGACGAGCAGCACGTCGTGGCCGCGACCGCGCCCGGAACCGGTCACGGCCGGTTCGAGGCGGCGCAACTCCCTTAAGTCGGGCGAGAGTCCGGCGGCCTGGACCCAGATCACCGTCCAGCCGTGACCTTCCCGCAGGACGCCCGCCGCCTCTCGTACGATTCGGGTCTTGCCGACCCCGCCCAGGCCGACGACGCTCACCAGCCTCTGTTGATCCACCGTCAGGAGCTCGACGAGGGAGCGGATCTCGTGCTCCCGCCCGACGGTCGTGCCGAGCAGCGCGGGTGGCGGGCAGGACTCGGGCCCGGCGACCCCGGGCCCCTCGGACGGGAGGTGGCTGCGCGCCGCCTCGTGGAAGGCGTCGCGGGACGCGCCGGTGAGCCGGAGGACGTCGGCGAGCAGCCGGGCCGTCTCCTGCCGGGGGCGGCGGGCGCGGCCGCTCTCCAGGTCCCGTATCGCCCTGACGCTGAGCGTGGCCAGATCGGCCATCTGCTGCTGTGTCATGCCGCTGCGCCGGCGGTGGTCGCGCAGCAGCACGCCGAACTGGTCCGTCCCTATGGCTGTGGTCATGGGTCCCCTCCCTTGATCGGTCCTGGTGTCGTCCATGGTCGGAACGGTCGGGTGCGCACCGCATGGGTCGGCCGCCCCCAGATTTGGGAGCCGGGCCGACGGGGGGTTCGCGCGGCGGTGTGGCGGGCGTGTCCACAGTGCGTCGCGGGCCTTACGGGGTCGCCCGGCCCTACGGAGTCGCGCAGGGAACCGGAGAGGCCCGGGGAGCGGCCGCCGGGGTACGGACGGGTGGTGCGGCCCGTGGGTGCGCGCGGGCCGGTCGGCCGTGCGGGGAGCGGGCGGGGGTACGGGGAGCGGGCCGGGTGCGGCGGGTCAGCGGGGGTGGGGTGGGGGGTGCGGAGCAAACATGGGGGCGATGCCCCCATGTGGGATTGGGGGGTGTCCTGCGAATGTTGCGCACGTGACCATCACCACCTCCACACACGACACCACGACGGGCCTGGCCCCTGGATGGTGGGCTCCGGCCCTCCATCTGCGGGAGCGGCTCGCGGCCCCCGGTGCTCCCGTCGGCGCGCTCTCCCGCCGGGCGGCGGAGCGGCTGGCGGACCGGGTGACGGCCCTGGGCCAGGACGAGGCGTTCCTGGCGCGGCTGGCCGCGCTCGGCGTCGACGTACCGAAGGTCGCCGCGCTGGCGGCCGAGCCCTCGGCACGGCTGGCGGCCAGGACGGAGCGGCCCACGTGGGCGGAGTTCGTGGAGCGGGCCGTGGCCACGGCGCCGCTGTGGCCGGACTCGGGCACGGAGGACGCCCCGGCGGCGGCCGCACCGGGTTCCGCCGCGCCGCGGGAGGCGTGGCGGCGGGCGTTCGCCGGTGCGCTGGCGCCCCTGACGCGGGCGGCCGGCCGGACGCTGACCGAGCGGCTGCGGGCGCTGCCGGGCCTGCTGCCCGGCCAGATCGATCAGGACTCCGTACGGGCAGGGTTCGAGCGGCAGCTCGGCCACCGGCTGGTGGCCCCGGCGGCGCGCACCCTGGTCCTCGAACTGAACCGCGCACGCGTCGAGGGGCGGCTCGAAGGAGCCACGCCCGAGCGCCGGTTCGCCGGCTTCGCCGAGGAGCTCGGCACCCGGTACCCCCTGTCCGGGCTGTTCGCCCGGTACCCGGTGCTCGCCCGATTACTGGGCACCGAGTGCGTCCACGCCACCGCCGCCACCGCCGAGCTGCTGGCACGGTTCGTCGCCGATCGGGCCGCGCTCGTGGACGAGCTCCTCGGAGGTGTCGACCCCGGCGCGCTGACGGGCGTGGACCTCGGTCACGGTGACACCCACCAGCAGGGCCGCGCGGTGGCCATGCTCCGCTTCGCCGACGGCCGCACGGTGGTGTACAAGCCCCGCCCGCTCGACCAGCACGCCGGCTTCGACCGGCTGGTGGCCTGGCTCGACGACCGGCTGCCCGGCCTCGGCCTGCGGACCGTGACGGTCCTGCGCCGCGACGGCTACGGCTGGCTGGAGTTCGTCGGCCACCGGCCCTGCGGTTCGGTCGGCGAGGCCGATCTGTTCTACCGGCGGCAGGGCGCGCTCCTGGCTCTGCTGTACGCGCTGGACGGCGCGGACATGCACTGCGAGAACCTCATCGCCTGCGGGGACCAGCCGGTGCTGGTCGACGTGGAGACGCTGCTGCACCCCTCGGTGCCCGTGGCGACCACGGCGGGCCCCGACCCGGCCGCGCTGGCCCTCGCCGCCTCCGTGCACCGGACCTGCCTGCTTCCCCAGTTGCTGATCGGCGAGCACGGAGCGCTGGACATCTCGGCCCTCGGCGGCGGTCAGGCCGCCCTGTCCCCCGCCGACGCCGTCGACTGGGCGAACCCCGGCACCGACACGATGCACCTGGTGCGCCGACGGGTCCCGTACTCCGGAAGCCCCAACCGCCCCTCGCTGGACGGCCGGGACATCGACCCGGGCGCGTACGGGGCGGCGCTGCTGACCGGATTCCGGCTGGGCTACGACACCTTGGTCGCGCACCGGGCGGAACTCCTCTCGGCAGAGGGACCGTTGGCGGCCTTCGACAGCGCGCCGGCCCGTTTCGTGGGCCGGGCGACCCGTCTGTACGCGACGCTCCTGGACGAGTCGGCCCACCCCGACGTGCTCGGCGACGCCGTCGACCGGGACGTGCTCTTCTCCCTGCTGTACGCCGAGTCCGCGGGCGACCCGGTGCGGCGGCGGCTGGTCGAGCACGAGATCGCGGACCTCTGGGACGGTGACGTCCCGGTCTTCGTCCACCGGCCCGGGAGCACCGACGTCTGGTCGTCCCGTGGTGCCCGGCTGCCCGACCTGCTGGCCGCGCCCGCGCTCCGCGCCACCGAGGAGAAGATCTCCGCCCTCGACGAGGTGGACCGGCACCATCAGGAATGGCTGATCTCCGCCGCGCTGTCCACCCGCCGGGCCCGCCGCGTCACGCACCGCGCCGACGCACCGGCCCTGCCCACGGCGCCCGCCGCGGTGCCCGAGCCGCGCCGTCTCCTCGCGGCGGCCTGCGGCATCGCCGACGAGATCGTCGGACGCGCGGTCCGCGACGACTCCCGGGCCAACTGGATCGGCCTGGAACTCGTCGACGGCAGGCACTGGGCGGTGACCCCGATGGGCGCAGGCCTCGCCGACGGCTACACCGGAGTGGCGCTGTTCCTCGCCCAGTTGGGGCGGCTGACCGGCGTCGGCCGGTACACGGACCTGGCGTCGCGGGCCGTCCGCCCGCTGCCGCGGCTCATCCACGCGCTCGCCTCCGACCCGGAGCTGAGCCGCGCGGTCGGACCCGGCGGATTCCACGGCCTGGGCGGGCTCTGTTACGCGCTCGCCCGGCTGACCACCCTGCTCGGCGACGACCGGCTCGGCGACTGCCTGCCGCTCGCGCTGCGGGCACTGGCCGCCTCGGCCCGTACGCACGATCCGGCCGGCCCTCCGGCGGACGTCGGCACCGGGCTCGCGGGAGGTCTCGCGGCGCTGCTCGCGGTGCACCGGGAGACCGGGCTGCCCGAAGCCGCCACGCTCGCCGCGGAGTTCGCCGACCGACTGCTCCCGGCGACCGGAGCCCTCCCGGACGGGTTCCTGCGGGGGCGGGCCGGGGCGGGCTGGGCACTGTGCCGCTACGAGGCCGATGCCGCCTCGCCCGACGGTACGTACGCGGCCGCAGGTCGCGCCCTGCTCGGCCCGGCAACGGCGGGCTCGGGCATGGGCTCGGACACAGGCACGGGCACAGGCACAGGAACAGGCACGGGAACGGACCTGGGTTGGTGTTCGGGGCTCTCCGGCACCCTCCTGGCCGGCGTGGCCGCCCTCGGGTCCACGACGACCGGCGCCACCGTCCCCGCCTCGGCCGTACCGGACGCGGCGTGGGACCGCCTGGCCGGAGACCGCCCGTCCTTGAGCGATCTCAGCCTGTGCCACGGGGAGCTCGGGACGGTGGAGGCCCTGGCCGTCGCCGCCGCGCACGGACTCCCCGGTGCCGCGGGCCGGCTCACCCATCGGGCCGGGCTGGTACTCGGCGCACTGGACGGGTACGGACCCCGTTGCGCCACCCCCGACACGGTGCCCTCTCCCGGGCTCCTCACCGGATCGTCCGGCATCGGCTACGCCCTGCTCCGACTGGGCTTCGCCGAGACCGTCCCCTCCGTGCTCCTCCTCGACCCCACTCCCGGGGAGCGGTGACCCCGCCGCCCCTTGCACGACCCGCACGGACCACAGAAGGCACCACACGCACCGCACGCACACCACGTACCGCACGCACCGCAGGCACGTCCATCCGACCGCACCCCGAAAGGACCTCCATGAACCCGCAGACGCCGTCCCCCGAGACCGCCATCGCCCTCACCGACACGACCGTCGATGGCCCCGGCGCCACCGGCGCGGTGGAGCCGGCGGGGCGTATCGCGCTCTCCGGGCGCGACCGGGCCACGGCCCGTGCCCGGGCCCTCGCGGGTCTCGCCCTCGGCACCGGACTCGTGGCGATCCTCAACGACATCGACACCACCGTGAGCTTCCCGATCCTGCCGATCTGACGCTCCGACCTGACATCTCCGTCCCCGGCGGCCGCCCTCCGATCCCTGCGGAGACGGCCGCCGGCGCCGTGTGTGCGGGCACCTGATCGAACCGTCACTTATGCCCTGGCATGAACGGGTAAATTCTCGGGTATGCATCCCCGAGCTCCTCTCCTCGTCGGACGTGACGCGGAAATCGCCCAGTTGGAACGCGCCCTCGACACCGCTCGCGGGCGGCGCGGCAGCACGGTGTTCCTGGTCGGCGACGGAGGCATCGGCAAATCACGGCTCGCGGCCGAGGCGACGGGCCTGGCCTTCTCCGCCGGAATGCGGGTGCTGCGCGGCCGGGGCAGCACGATCGGCCCGATGGTGCCGTTCCGCCCGCTCACCGAGGCCCTGATGTCCCTCTTCCGCGGTGGCGAGCCGTGGGAGGAGGCCGAACTCGGACCGTACCGGCCGGTGTTGGGTCGTCTGGTCCCCGACTGGGCCGGTGAGGCGCAGAACAGCGGCTCGCTGGTGGTGCTCGCCGAGGCCGTCCTACGGCTGCTCTCCGTGGTGTCCCGGGAGCACGGCGCCCTCGTGGTCCTTGAGGACCTGCACGACGCCGACACCGAGACCCTGGTGGTGCTCGAATACCTGGTGGACAACCTGGAGCACCTGCCGGTGGTCCTGCTCGCCACGACCCGCGCGGAGCCGTGCGCCGCCCTGGACCTGGCGCACTCGGTGACCCAGCGGCGCTCCGGTGTCCTGCTGGGCCTCGGGCCGCTGGACCGCTCCGAGGTCGCCCGGATGATCGCCTCCTGCCTGGACACCGGCACGGACCAGGTGCCCCACGAGATCGTGGAGCGGCTCTGGGACACCAGCGTCGGCAATCCGTTCGTCGTCGAGGAGCTGCTCCACGGCATGATCGGCAACGGTTCGGTGGTCCACCGGGGCGTCGCCTGGGAGGTCGTCGGCTCGCTGCGCACCGAGGTGCCGAGCACGCTGGTGCGGGGCATCGCGCACCGTACCGACCGGCTGGGACCGCAGGGCCGGATGCTGCTGTCCGCGGCTGCCGTGCTCGGCCGTCGTTTTCCGCTGCCGGTGCTCCAGCGGATGTCCGGCATCGACGACCACGGGCTGCTCAGCCATCTGCACGCGGGGGTGGCCGCCCAGTTGGTGGTGCCGGACGAACCGGCTCCCGACTGGTACGCGTTCCGGCATCCGCTGACCGCAGAGGCGCTGCTGGCCCAGCTCACCCCCACCGACCGGGCGAAGCTGTCCGGCCGGGCGGCCGAGGTGGTGGAGGAGCTCCATCCCGGGCTGCCGGGCGAGTGGTGCCCGCTGGTGGCGGCGCTGCGCCGGGACGCCGGTGACCGGGTGGGGGCGGCGCGGCTGTTCACGGAGGCGGGCCGGCGGGCGCTGGCGGACGGTGCCGTGGGTTCGGGGGTGTCGCTGCTGCTGGGCGCCGACTCTCTCCTCGCGCACCGTCAGGACTGGGTGGCCCGGGCCGAGGTGCTGGAGTCGCTGCTGCCGGCGCTGGCGGAGAGCGGTGAGTTCGACCGCGCCTTCGAGCTCGCGGAGGGCCTGCACGAGCTGGTCGGCGCGGGGGTGGAGGCCGGCCGTCTCGCCGCGCTCCACACCCGCTTGGCCAAGGTGGCGCATCTGGCGGGCCGTTGGGCCGACGGCAATGCGCAGATCGCCGAGGCCCGGGCGCTCCTGACGACCGTGCGGGACCCCGCGCAGTCGGCCGCCGTCGACGTGGTGGCCGCCTATCTGGCGCTGGACACCCCGGGCCCGGACCGTACCGAGACGGCCGAGAAGCTGGCCCGCGCCGCGGTCTCGGCGGCCGAGGCCGGGCCGCAGCCGGCGGTGGCCTGCCAGGCCTGGGAGCTGCTCGGGGTGCTGGCCCGGGAGCGCGACCTGGAGGAGGCGCGGCTGTGCTTCGAGCGGGCGCGGCGGATCGCCGAGCAGCACCGGCTGCCGATACCGCGCGTCTACGCGCTGGTGCGGGTGGGCGGGAACGAGTGGCTGGCTCACGGGGAGACGCGCTCGCTGGAGCTGGCGCGCGAGGAGGCGTTACGGCTCGGCGCGGTCACCATCGCGTACTCGATCGACGCGATCGACGTCCTCCAGGCGGTGCTCTGCGGCCGGTTCGAGGAGGCCGCGCGGCTCGGCGAAGAGATATCGACGACGGCGGCCCGGCTGCGGCTCGCTCCGGTGGCGCGGTACGCGCTGATGACGCGGGCGGCGCTGGCGGCGCACCAGGGCGACCGGCCGGCGATGGAGGAGGCCCTGCGGGAGTTCGCCGGCTGGGACGGGGCGGGCTCGCAGGAGGAGCCGCTGTGCATCGGCCTGGCGCGGGCGTTCTGCGCGCTCCTCGAGGAGAACCGGCCGCTGGCGCTCCGGGAGCTGGACCGGGCGCGCGCGCAGGAGCTGGACAGTCCGACGACGTTCCATCTGAGTGGTCTGCACGGGCTGCGGCTGCTGCTCGACGTGCTGGCCGGCGAGGCCGACTGGGACCACTACCACCGTACGGCGGCCACCTCGGCGAGCCGGATGCGCTGGAACCGGCAGTTCGTGCTGCTGGCCCACGCGGTGCTGCTGGGCCGCTCGGGCGAGGCGGAGTCGGCGGCTTCGGCCGTGGCCGAGGCGGAGCGGTTGGCCGCCCCCTATCCGACGGCACTCCATCTGGGGCTGCGTCTGACGGCCGAGGCGGCGCTGGAGAACGGCTGGGGGGATCCGGCCATGTGGCTGCGCCGGGCGGAGGAGCACTTCCATGCCGCGTCGGTGCCGGACGTGGCGGGTGCCTGCCGGGCGCTGCTGCGCCAGTCCGGTGTCTCGGTCCGGCAGCGGCGCAGCGGCGCGGACCGCATTCCGGCGCCGCTGCGGACGCTGGGGGTGACGGTCCGTGAGTACGAGGTCTTCCAGCTGCTGGCTGAACGTTTGAGCAACAAGGCCATCGCGGGCCGTCTCTACATCTCGCCGCGGACGGTCGAGAAGCACGTGGCGGCCCTGCTGACCAAGACGGCACGGCAGGACCGCGAGGCGCTGTGCGACCTGTCCGCGTCGGACGCGGCGGCGGGGAAGCGCTGACTCGGGGAGCACCCCGGGGAGTGACGCTCCCCGGGATGCTTGGATGTCCCCCATGTTGAGTTCCACGAAATCCGCTGCCGCGCTCCGGACAGCCGCACGTGTCTCCGCCGAATCGCTCCTCGTGCTGCTGATGGCCGCGGTGACGCTGTGGCTCGTGGGCCGCATGTGGTCCATAGTGTGGCCGTTGATCGCGGCCCTGTTCCTCACCACCCTCACCTGGCCGCCGGTCCGGTTCCTGCGGCGGCACGGCTGGCCCCCCGCCCTCGCCGCGGCCACGGTGACCGTGTTCTTCCTCCTGTCCGTCGCGGGCATCGTCGCGCTGATCGCCGTGCCGATGGCGTCCCAGTCCGGTGAGCTCGCCGACGGAGTCGTCGACGGGATCGGGTGGTTGCGCGAGTGGGCGGCCGGGCCCCCGCTGAACATCAACGACACCCAGATCACCGGAGCGCTCGACACCGCCGTCGCCCGCCTCCAGGACAGCATCGGCAGCATGGTCACCGCCCTCGCGACGGGGCTCGGCACCGTCTTCAACGGCGTGGTCACCGCGTTCCTCGCGCTCTTCCTGATGTTCTTCTTCCTCAAGGACGGGCCGCGTTTCCTGCCGTGGCTCACGCGGCAGCTCCCCGGCCGGCTCGCCACCGACATCCCGGTCGTCGCCGAGCGCGGCTGGGACACGCTCGGCGCGTTCGTGCGCTCCCAGGCGTTCGTCGGTCTGATCGACGGCGCCCTCATCGGCCTGGGGCTGTGGATCCTCGACGTGCCCCTGGTGCTTCCGCTGGCCGTCCTGACGTTCGTCTCCGCGTTCGTGCCGATCATCGGCGCCCTGTTCGCGGGTCTGGTCGCGGTCCTCATCGCCCTGGTGTCGAACGGCCCGACCGACGCGCTGATCGTGCTGGCGCTCATCGTGGTCGTCCAGCAGTTGGAGGGCAACGTCTTCCAGCCGATGATCCAGAGCCGCGGCCTGGGTCTGCACGCGGCGGTCATCCTGCTGGCCGTGACGCTCGGCGGCAGCACGGCCGGCATCGTGGGCAGCCTGCTCGCCGTTCCCGTGGCCGCGCTGATCGCCGTCGTCTGGAACTACGTACGCGGCCAGCTCGAAGACCCCCACCGGGAGACGGAGCCCGACGAGCCGTCGGCGGACGAGCCGCCCGCCGGCGCGCCCGTCGGCGCGGCCGCGACCGTGTAGTCCGGCGGTTCGACATGCGCGTCACCACCCTCGGGTGAACCATTGAAGGAGGTCGTGCCCGCGGCGACGGGGTGCGGGGGAAGGCAGGCACGGGCTCCGGCTTCCAGAGGTGGCGAGCCTTCCAGAGGTGGCGAGCGTGGACGTCTTCGATGCCGTCGTCGTCGGTTCGGGTTTCGGCGGATCCGTGACCGCGTTCCGTCTGGCCGAGGCGGATCTGCGCGTATGCCTGCTGGAACGGGGAAAGCCGTTCCCGCCGGGGTCCTTTCCCCGTAGTCCCCACGAGACGGCCGAGAACTTCTGGGACCCGGACTACCGCCGGTACGGGATGTACGACCTGTGGAGCTTCTCGAAGCTCGACGCCCTGGTGTCCAGCGGGCTCGGCGGGGGCTCTCTGATCTACGCCAACGTGCTGATCCGCAAGCCGGAGAGCTGGTTCGTCCACGAGTCGTTCGACGGCGGCTACGAGCACTGGCCCGTCACCCGCGCGGACCTCGATCCGCACTACGACCGCGTCGAGACCATGCTCGGCGCGCAGCGGTACCCCTTCGATGTGAAGCCCTATCAGGACACACCCAAGACCGTCGCGATGAAGCAGGCGGCGGAGCGGCTGAATCTTCCGTGGGAACTTCCGCCGCTGGCCGTCTCGTTCGGGGACCCGGCAGTGCCGGGAGTACCCATCGAGGGCGGCGAGGACAACATCCATCACAGCCCGCGCTACACGTGCAGGCTCGTCGGTGAATGCGACCTCGGCTGCAACTTCGGCAGCAAGAACAGTCTCGACTTCACCTACCTCAGCGCCGCGGAGCGGCTCGGGGCGGACATCCGGACCCGCTGCGAGGTCTTCTCGTTCGAACCGGTGGCACAGGGCTTCCTGGTCTCCTACATCAAGCACGTCGCCGCCGGCGACGGGGATCCGCTCGCCCCTCCCGAGCGGCACACCGTCAGGGCCAAGAGGCTGATCCTCTCCGCCGGCACCCTCGGCACCACCTATCTGCTGCTGCGGAACCGGAGCGCCTTCCCCGCCATCGGTCCGGCGCTGGGCACGCGCTTCTCGGGGAACGGCGACTTCCTCGGGCTGGTGCTCAAGGCGGGGCTGAGGCGTCGGGAACGGTCCGGGGAGACGGACGCACGCCTCCTCAGGCCCAGTTTCGGCCCGGTCATCACGAGTGCGATGCGCCTGGAGCGCACGGAGAACGACGAGGACGCCCGGGGCGCCTACATCGAGGACGCCGGCTACCCGGAGTTCCTCAACTGGCTCGTCGAGCACAACGTCCTCACCATGTCGACCAGGGTCGGGAGGTTCCTGCTGCGGCGGGGCTGGTCGCAGCTGACGGGGACCGCGCGAAGCCGTGTGGGTCGGCAGGTCGGTGACGCCATGGGCAAGGGGCTGTTCACCGCCACGTCCGTGCCGCTGCTCGGCATGGGAAGGGACGTCCCCAACGGCCGCATGTTCCTCCGGGACGGGCATCTGGACCTCGACTGGGACCTGGCCGCCTCCGGCCCGTACTTCGAGCAGATGAACCGGACCATGAGGCGGGTGTCCCACAGCGTCGGCGGGCACTACGCATCGAACCCCCTGTGGTGGCTCAACCGCCTCATCACCGTGCACCCCCTGGGCGGCGCGCCGATGGGACGCCACCAGCGGGAAGGCGTGGTGGACTCCTTCGGGCGCGTGTACGGCTACCCGGGGCTGACCATCGCCGACGGGTCCGTGATGCCCGGCCCCGTGGGCCCGAACCCCTCACTGACCATCGCGGCGCTGGCCGACCGGTCGGCCGACCGCATCATCGAGGATCACCGGAAGCCCTCCACGGAGCCCTCATGACCACCGGCCAGGGCGGCGAACGCCGCGACGACCCCCCGCGCAGATCCCTCATCCTCGCCGGCGGCGGCCTGAAGGTGGCCTTCCAGGCGGGAGTCCTCCAAGTACTCCTCGACGAGGCCGAGTTGCGCTTCGACCATGTCGACGGCGCCAGCGGAGGCGTGTTCAACCTCGCGATGTACTGCCAGGGGATGTCCGGGCGCGAGATCGCGGACAACTGGCGCACCCTGTCCCCTTTGAAGGGCGTCACCCCGAACTGGCGCGAACTGCCGAAGGGGCCGTACGCCCGATCGCTCTTCACGCTCGACGGCTACCGGCGTCACGTCTTCCCGGGCTGGGGACTGGACTGGGACAGGATCCGGGCCACCGACCGCGAAGCCACCTTCAACCTCTACGACTTCAGCTCCAACGAGCTGGAGACCGTGACCCCGGACCTCATGGACGAGGACCGCTTCTGCGCCGGGGTGGCCCTGCCCATGTGGTTCCCTCCCGTCGTGATCGACGGGAAGACCTACATCGACCCGGTCTACCTGACGGACGGGAACGTCGAGGAGGCGATCCGTCGGGGCTGCGACGAACTGTGGATCATCTGGACGGTCAGCCGGCGGCACCGCTGGCGCGACGGGTTCGTCGCCAACTACTTCCACATCATCGAGACGGTGGCCAACGGCCAGTTGAAGCACTGGCTGCGCCGGATCGAGGTCAGCAACGCGGCCCTCCGCGCAGGCGAGCACGGGGAGTTCGGACGGATCATCGACGTCCGACTCCTCAGCGCCGAGGTCCCGTTGAACTACCTCGTCAACTTCAGCAGGGACCGCTTCGCCCAGGCCGTGGAACTCGGAGTGGAGCGCGCCCGCGACTGGTGCACCGCCCAGGGCATTCCCTGGCGGCCCTGCGCCCCTCCGGACCCCGCCGACGACCCCACCCGTATCCGGTTCACCGAACGCATGGTCGGACGCGTCGCGTTCGGCGAACACGACATCCAGGAGATCCCCGCGCCGGAGCGTGGTGCCACCGCCGACCTGACCCTGCGGGTGACCATCGACATCGAGGGCGTGGACCGCTTCCTCACCGGCCCGGAGCACGAGGCCGCGGTCCGGGGAGAGATCGTCTGCCAGGCGCTGGGCGGACGACTCCCGGTCGAACGCGGGACGTTCCAGCTGTTCGTGGAAGAGCCCGACCCGCAGCACCTCCGGATGAACTACCGCCTGCACTTCACCGACCGGGCCGGCCATCCGCTCACCCTCAGCGGACACAAGGACGTCGACGAGGACTCCCGCCGGGGAGTCTGGAAGGACACCTCCGTCCTCCACACCCGCGTCCTCCGCGGCCACGTCGACGCCGACGCGGAGCCCGAAGCCCAGGTGGTGGCCTCCGGAGCCGTACGCATCCGCCCGGCCGACTTCCTGAAGCAGCTCACCACCTTCCGGGTCGAAGCGCCGACGCTCCCCGGCAGGGTGACCACGCTGGGACGCTTCGGACAGTTCTTCACCGGCAAGCTGTGGGACGTGTACGCACAGAACGTCCTGCCCTGGTCACCCCTGTGAACGAGGAGGCGCCATGGACCTCCGTGAGTTGCGCGAGCACGCGACGGAGCTGTTGTTCACCCCACAGGAGCCCGTGCGCTGGCTGGCTCCGAAGGAACTGGCACGGACGGCGGTCAAGGTCGGACTGGCCGCCGTGTTCGCCGACTACGCGGACAAGCGCGAGATGCAGGGCGCGCTCCCGGCCGGGCTCCTGCACGCGCCGTTGGCGCGGCCCGACGCCGAGGAGGCCTGGATCGACTTCGTCGCCGACCTGGGCGACGGCTTCGAGTCGACGTCCTCGGTGGCGCACGCGCTGGCCGCGCCCGAACTCACCGTCGCCGAGGGCGTCTCGTGCCCCCGCGGCTCGCTCCTCGTCCTCGGCGGCGACCAGGTCTATCCGGTGGCGTCGACGACGGCGTACGAGGACCGGATGAAGGGGCCCTACCGCGCCGCGCTCCCGTCGGCACCGGACCGGCCTCTGATGGTCGCGCTGCCGGGCAACCACGACTGGTACGACGGACTCACCGCGTTCCTGCGGGTCTTCGCCCAGGGGCGGCCCATCGGCGGCTGGGAGACCCGGCAGACCCGGAGCTACTTCGCGGTGCGGCTGCCGCACCGCTGGTGGCTCGTCGGCCTGGACAGCCAGCTCGGCTCCTACGTCGACGATCCGCAGCGGCGCTACTTCGAGACCGCCCTCTCGCCGCGGCTGCTGCCGGGCGACAGCGTGATCGTCTGCTCCGCCGCACCCACCTGGGTCAGGAGCGACGAGGATCGCGACGCCTTCAACACCCTCCACTGGTTCGACCGGAACATCATCCGGACGCGGCTCGACCGGGAGAACGGGGAGCACGTGGACACGGGCGCGTCGATCCGGCTGTGGATCACCGGCGACAAGCACCACTACGCCCGCTACGCCGAACGGCTGCCCGAGGACCCGTCCGACTCCGGCGCGACCCTGCCTCCGGACCCCCGGAGACGCCAGATGGTGACGTGCGGCCTGGGCGGCGCGTTCCTGGCCGCCACCCACAGGCTCCCGAAGGAGCTGCCGCTGCCGCCGTCCACCTCGCGGATGCGGGACAGGGACGACCCGCCGTCGATGTTCGAGCTCGCCCCGCACACGTACCCCGACGCGGAGGAGTCCCGCTCGCTCGCCCACGCCATCGCCAGCCCGCGGTCGCCGCACTGGCTCCCGCGGCGCAACCGCGGCTTCGCCGTACTGGCCGGGGTGATGCAGCTGCTGCTCGTCCTGGTGGCGAGCGGTGCGTTCGCGCTGGCCAAGGGCGGGCACCATCCCCTCGACACCGTGCGGATGGCCGGCATCGACGACGTCCTCGGACTGCTCTGCACGAGTGCCGTCCTGTTCGCCCTGCCGTTCGTGTTCGGCCTGGGACGACGCCTGGCGCGCGCCCGGCACGGGCCGCGGTTCGGTCCGTTCGTCGCCGTGCTGCTTCAGCTGGCGGTCACCCTCGGGGTCCTGGCCATCGCCGTCGCCGTGGCCAGTGCCCTGCCGGAGTCCTGGCACGGGGTCTGGCCGCTGCTGATCGCGCTGGCCCTCACCGCGGTGACGGGCGCCTTCTTCGGCTCCGAGCTCTTCGCCCTGTGGGTGCTGTGGACGGACCACGGCCTCGTCGCCGAATGGCAGATGTCCGGGCAGTCCATCGACGACCGCACGGGATTCGTCCGGATGCACCTCGCCCGCGACGGCACACTCACCCTCTACCCGCTGGTGATCGACAGCACCTGCCGGGACTGGGACCTCAGGGAGGTCCCGGACGTCCCGACCGCGTGGCAGCGGCCGGTGCCCATGACGCCGTCGACCGTGCGGCTCGTCGAGGAGCCCGTGGTGATCGCGCGGCACACGGCGCCGGGACTTCCGGACCGACCGGCCGACGCCGATTCCCCCACCGACTGACAGGCCGGGCAGCGCCCCCGGCCCGAGGGGAGCTCGGATCCCCCACGGGGCTCGTACGTCGCGGGGAGCCACCGGTGGCACGTCGGGGCCGTCCTTGGGATCATTTTTCCCGGAGGACAGCCATGGCCCCTGATGTGCACCAGTCCCCGCCGGAACCGGACGGCTCTCCGGGCCGCGAGGAAGCCGAGGATGCCGACGGCCCCAAGGGCGCCGAGGGCCCCGAGCCGGCGACGACCGGCTCCGGGAAGCGCCGCCGGTCGCTCCGGCTCACGCTCCCCGGCTGCTGGGGTGCGCTCCTGCTCGCCTGTCTCTCCTTCACCCCTTCCCTCCTGCCTCGCGGCGGGGTGCTCCAGGGACTCATCTGCGGTATCAGCGCGGCCATCGGCTACGGGCTCGGCGTGATCGCGGCCTATGTGTGGCGCGCGTTCGCCGACCGGGAGGCGCGGGACGCGTCGCGCAGGTCGTGGCAGGTTCTCCTCGTCTGCGCGATCGTGCTGTTCGGCCTGGCGTTCGCCTTCGGCCAGTACTGGCAGCACGAGATCCGCGAGCTCATGGGGGTCACCGACTACGACGTCCTCACCACCATCGCCTGCCCCTTCGTGGCCGCGCTCGTCTTCTGGCTCCTGCTGCTCGCGGGCCGGGGGCTGCGGCGCCTGTACCGGTGGCTCGCCCGTCACCTCCGCCGCTGGATCGGCCCGCGCGCGGCCGGGGTGGTCGGCTGGGTCGTGGTGGCCGCCCTGGCATGGTCCGTGATCAGCGGCGTCCTGCTGGCCGGCTTCGTCAACGCGACCAACGAGGCGTTCTCGCTGCGTGACACGGAGACGCCGGAAGGCGTGCACCAGCCCACCTCCGCACTACGCTCCGGCGGGCCCGGCTCGCTCGTGCCGTGGGACACGCTCGGCTACCAGGGCCGGGCCTTCACCGGCACCGGTCCGACGGCCCCGGAGATCGGCGCCTTCACCCATCGCCCGGCGCAGGAGCCCGTACGGGCGTACGCCGGACTCGCGACCGCCGACGACACGGAGGCCCGCGCCGAGCGGGCCGTCGCGGACCTCCTGCGGGCCGGCGGCTTCGAGCGCGCGAACCTGCTCGTCATGACGACCACAGGCAGCGGCTGGGTCGATCCCGCCGCCGTGGACACGTTCGAGTACCTCGGCGACGGCGACGTCGCCACCGTGGCCCTGCAGTACTCGTACCTGCCGTCGTGGCTCTCCTACCTGGTGGACCAGTCCAAGGCGCGCCAGGCCGGCCGGGAGCTCTTCGACGCGGTCTACGACGTCTGGTCCAAGCTGCCCCAGGACCAGCGCCCGCGTCTGTTCGTCGCCGGCGAGAGCCTGGGGTCGTTCGGCGGCGAGACGGCCTTCAGCGGCGAGTACGACCTGCGCAACCGCACCGCCGGCACCCTGTTCGCCGGTCCGCCGAACTTCAACACCCTGTTCCGCGAGTTCAGCGACCACCGGGACCCGGGAAGCCCCGAGATCGAGCCCGTCTACCAGCAGGGGCGGACCGTACGGTTCACCGACGACCCGACGACCGGGATCACCCCGGAGGGCGCGCCGTGGGACGGCACTCGGGTGCTGTACCTCATGCACCCGTCCGACCCGATCGTCTGGTGGAGCCCCTCGCTGGCGCTCTCCGAGCCCGACTGGATCGGCGAGGCGCCCGGCGGCGACGTGCTCGAGGGGATGTTCTGGATCCCCTTCGTGACCTTCTGGCAGGTCACGGCGGACCTGCCGTTCTCCACGGGTGTGCCGGACGGCCACGGTCACACGTACAAGGCCGCGTACGTCGACGGCTGGAACGCCGTCATGCGGCCCTCGGGCTTCACGCCGCAGGACCTGGACCGGCTGAGGGACATCATCCAGCCGCCGGAGAACTGACCCCCTTGGCCGCCCCGGGTCGCGCGCTCAACGCAACAGGAAGCCGGTCACGTAGCCGAGCGCGTTGACCGCCCAGTGCAGCCCCATGGGGGCCAGCAGGCTGTCGCTGCGGCGTCGTAGTTCGCAGAAGAGGACGCCCGACGCGGCCGTGAACAGTACGGCGCCCGCGATCGCGAGGACGGAGCCGAGGGCGGAGTCTCCCAGGACCGAGGTCAGCGCGGGCTTCGCGGTCGCCAGATGCAGGGACGGCAGGACGTGCCACAGGCCGAACAGCACGCTCGACACGATGGTCGCCCAGACGGTTCCCCGGGCCCGGCGCACCAGCCCGTAGAGCACTCCGCGGAAGGCGATCTCCTCCACCAGGACGGTGCCGACGGGGACCGTCACGAGGACGCGCACCGCCAGTTCGCCCCCGGTCATCCCGTCGTAGCGCCGGTCCTCGAACAGCGAGCGGGTGTCCGGCAGCAGCGCCCCGGCCGCGTAGACGCAGGCGACGAGACCCACCAGGACCAGCGCCCACCTCGCGCCGCGGGCCAGCGTCCCGGGTGCCAGTCCCGCGTCCGCCAGGGTGCCTCCCGCCCAGCGGAGCACACCGAGCAGCAGGGCACTGACGGCGACGGCCGTCACCAGGCGGAGCGGGCCGGTCCAGCGGTGCAGCAGCAGATTCGCCGCGGCGAGGACGACGACCGCGAGGACGAAGGCCGGCCAGGTACCGATCGGCCCGCGCCACCGGCTTCGCTCCCGGTGGGGCCGCTCGGCATGTGGATCGCGGCAGGGCACTGGAGTGGTGACCTCGATTCATCCCCGGCGCATAACGCCATGGAGAAGCACATTTAAACCGATATGTACCATATTCGGTTCCGATAAATTCCCTCCCTGTCACCAACGGGTGATCAACAAGGGGAGGAACGAGCAGGATGAGACAACGGACGTCCGCTCCGAGAGAGCGGCATCCGCTGCCGTCGGCCGGCCGGATGAGGCGAATAGCCCTGGCCACGGCGCTGGTGATGACCTTCGGGTTCATGGAGGGGATGGCGGCCGCGGAGCCGCCGACGGCCCCGGTGGAGGAGCCGCGCGCCAAGGGGCCGGCCGAGGCGGAGGACGCCGCGTCCGCGCTGTTGACGGCGCGCTTGCAGAACCGCCGGATCGAGGTGCTCGGTGAGCGGACCGAGGCGACGACGAGCTGGGCGAATCCCGACGGTTCGATGTCGCTGGAGTCGTACACCGGTCCGGTCCGGTTCAAGGACGACCACGGCACCTGGCGCAAGGTCGATCCGAGCCTGGTCGAGGCTCCGGACGGTGGGGTCCACGCGGTCGCCCACCCCCTGGACCTGACGCTCGCCGGCGAGTCGTCGGCGGCGGAGCGGGCGCGGGTCAAGGCCTCGGGCGGTGCGCCGGGCGGGAAGAAGACGCCCGCCGTGCCGCTGGTCTCCCTCGACAGCGGCGAGGGCCACGAGATGATCCTCTCGTGGCGCGGCGCCCTGCCCGATCCGACCGTGCACGGCACCGAGGCCCGGTATCCGGGTGTGGCGCCCGGTACGGACATGCTGGTCGAGTCGACCCGTACGGGCTTCGAGCAGTTCCTGGAGCTCAAGGACCGCGGCGCGGTCGACGCCAACGGTTCCGTGACGATGACGCTCCAGGCCAAGGGCCTGAGGGTCAAGGCGAACGCGGACCGCTCGGTGTCGTTCCTCGACCCCCGGACCGGGAAGAACGTGGGCGTGCTGCCCGCGCCGGTGATGTGGGACGCGACGGTCGACCCGAACACGGGCGAGCACGAGAACAGGGCCGATGTCGGGCTCAAGGTCGTCCAGAACGGTGCCACGGTCGATCTGACACTGACCCCGGACGCGGCCTTCCTCGCCGATCCGGCGACGAAGTTCCCCGTGACCGTCGACCCGGCCGTGAACATCGGCGCGAGCTTCGACACCTTCGTGCAGCAGGGCTACACCACCGACCAGTCGACCTCGACCGAGCTGAAGCTGGGCAACAACGGCTCGGGCCAGATCGCCAAGTCGTTCCTCGCCTTCCCGATGTCGAAGATCGCCGGCAAGGTGATCAAGTCGGCCGGCCTGAACCTGTGGAACTTCCACTCCTGGTCGTGCAGCGCCCGCAGTTGGGAGGTCTGGGACACGGGCTCCGCCTCCACCGCCACCCGCTACACCGCCCAGCCGAACTGGAACAAGAAGTGGTCGACGTCCACGGCCACCAAGGGCTACTCGTCGACCTGCGCCGACGGCTGGGTGAGCACGGACATCACCAGCCTGGCCACCGCCTGGGCGGGCAACGGCAACGGGACCAACACCCTCGGCATCCGGGCCACGGACGAGACCGACGAGTTCGCCTGGAAGCGGTTCAACTCCGGTAACGCGGCCTCCAACACGCCGTACATCTCGGTCACGTACAACACCAGGCCGGGTGCGGCCGCCCCGCTCTCACCGCTGACCGGTACGGCCACCAACGACACCACGCCGACGCTGTCCGCGAAGGCGACCGACGTCGACGGCAACACCGTCCGGCTGACCTTCGAGGTCTGGAAGTCCGACGGCACCGCGGCTCTCCAGTCCGGCACCTCGACGTACGTCGCCTCCGGCGCCACCGCGACCTGGACACCGGGCACGGCGCTCGCCCCGGGCGCGTACAAGTGGCGGGCTGCGGTCTACGACGGCCAGGACTGGAACGGCACATGGTCGGCCTGGCAGACCTTCACGGTCGACACCACCGCTCCCGGCGCGCCCTTCGTGTCCTCGGCGACCTACCCGCAGGACGGCGCCTGGCACGGCAGCGGCGGTACGGCGGGCTCGTTCACCTTCACCCCGGCCTCCGGCAGCACCGACCTGGCCGGCTACGTGTACTCGCTGGACGGCGCCGCCCCGGTGACCGTGGCGGCGACCGGCGCGAGCACGGTGTCCATCACGCCGGCCGCGGACGGCCACCGCATGCTGAAGGTCCAGGCGAAGGACAAGGCGGGCAACGTCTCGACGGCGGTGCTCTACGACTTCCTGGTCGGCCAGGGCGCCATGGTGCAGCCCTCGGAGGGCGCCGTCAGCGCCCGGCGCGTGCAGATCGCCGTCGACGCGCAGCCCAAGTACACCCGCGTCACCTACCAGTGGCGGCGTGGCCCGGGCGCGAGCGTCTACGACGTGCCCCTGGCCAACCTGACCAAGCAGGACAACACCCCGGTCACCGCCGCCAAGACACCCCTGTCGCAGATCGGCGCGTACGCGAACTGGTCGGTCCTGGAGACCCTCGGCCAGATCGGCGGTGTCGTCCAGGTCCGCGCCGTCCTCCACACGGACAACGACGCGGACACGCCCTACATCAGTGAGTGGCGCGGCTTCACGGTCGATCCGAACGCCGACGGCGCTTCCTCCGACGAGGTCGGCCCCGGTGCGGTCAACCTGCTCACCGGCGACTACTCGGTCGATGTCACCGACGCCGACGAGTTCGGCCTGTCCTCCTCCCGCACCGCCTCCTCACGGGGCACGGACCGCGGCTGGACGCCGCAGGGCCAGCGTCTGACGGCCAACCAGCAGGACGTCTCCACGGACACGACCGGCTTCACCGCCACCACGGCGACGGTCACCCGGGACACCACGATCGGCCAGGACGGCTCCACCGACTCGCTGAAGGTCGTCCCGACGACCAACGCGGCCGGCGACTCGTTCGCCATGGTCGGAGGCGACCAGACCGCCCTCCGGCTGGGCATGAAGCCGGGGAAGACGTACCGGTTCTCCGCGTGGGCCTATGTGCCCTCCGCGACCGGGCTCTCCCCGCAGCACGCCCGTGGCCTGAAGCTGTACGCGGGCTTCTCCACGCCCGGCGGTATCGTCGAGCCGACCTCCCGCAAGGTGCCGTTCACCGACGCCTGGGCGGAGCTCTCGCTCGACTTCACCGTGCCGGCGGACGCGACGACCGCCTTCCTGCGGCTGTACAACGGCTTCCCGGCGAACTCCGGCAAGGCCGTGTACTTCGACCACCTCTCCCTGCGTGAGCTGGTCGCCCCCTTCGGTCCGCAGTGGGCGGGCGGCGCCGCAGGCGGCATCACGGACAACGACCTGCACTCGCTGACCTTCCCCAGCCGTGACGTCGCGGTCATCACCGGCTACGACGACTCGACGACCACCTTCGCCAAGAGCTCGGACGGCTCGTTCAGCCCCGAGCCCGGCTCCGAAGGCCTGGTCCTGAAGGCCTCGGGCAGCGACTACCTGCTGACCGACGACGACGGCATGCTGACCCGGTTCAGGAAGCAGACCGGCTCGGACGTGTACGTCGTGGACTCCGTCTCCGGTACGGACGAGGCCTCGACCAGCCGGTACGTGTACGACACCGTCGACGGCCGCACCCTCGTCAAGCGGGTGATCGCCGAGACCGAGCCGGGCGTCGACGACGGCGGCCAGTGCACGGGTGCCGTCCCGGCGCGCGGCTGCGAGGTCCTGGAGTACGTCTACGCGACGACCACCACGGCCACCGCCGGCACGCCCGGCGACTTCACCGACCGCGTCAAGGCCGTGAAGATCTGGTCCTGGGACCCGGCCGCCGGCGCGGTCGACGCCGTCGACGTGGCCAGCTACCGCTACGACCAGCTCGGCCGGCTGGTCGAGGCCTGGGACCCGCGCAAGGGATCCGCAGGCGACACGGCCGTCTTCAAGACCACGTACACCTACGACGGCGGCAACCGCCTCACCGGGATCGACACCGCCGGTGAACTGCCCTGGTACTTCGACTACGGCCCGGCCGGAGCCGACCAGGACCCGGGCCGGCTGCTCCAGGTCCGCCGCCCCGCGCTCGCGCCGGGCAGCAAGGACGTGGTCGAGGGCGAGACCGCCTCGAAGGTGGTCTACGAGGTTCCGCTGACCCGCGCGGCCGGCGGTCCGTACGACCTCGACGGCCCCAGCGCCGCGAAGTGGGGCCAGGCGGGCGCTCCGACGGACGCGACCGCCGTCTTCGACGTCGAGTCCACCCCGTCCGTGAACACGGCCACGGCGACCACGCCGGGACGGGACGGCTACCAGCAGGCGACCGTCCACTACCTCAACGCCTCGGCGCAGGAGGTGAACACCGCCACCTGGTCGCCGACCGGCGCCGGTGACATCGACACGGCCGAGTACGACCGCTTCGGCAACACCGTCCGCACCCTGGACGCCACGGGCCGGCTCCTCGCGCTCGGCCTCGGCGACGACGTCGACGAGAAGACCGTCGAGTTGGCGCTGCCCGACGACTCCGCCGCGCGTGCGGCGCTGCTTGACTCCCGCAGCGTCTACAGCCGTGACGGCCAGGATCTCCTGGAGGAGACCGGTCCGGTCTTCCGGGCACTGCTGGACGAGGCCGTTCCCGCACAGGCGAACCCGCCGATGCCCGCACTCGCCGTCGGCGCCTCGGTGGTCGTGCGCGAGCACACCGTCCACAAGTACGACGAGGGCAAGCCCGACGGCGCGGCCTACCACCTGGAGACCACCACTCTCGACGGTGCCCGCATCGAGGGCTACACGGACGACGTCGAGGTCCGGGTCACCAAGACCGGCTACGGCACCCCGATCGGCGGCACCTCCGGCTGGACCCTGCGCACCGAGACCTCGGTGACCACGGACGCCGGTGGGGCCGGTCTGACGGCCCTCATCAAGTACGACGCGGCCGGCCGCGCTGTCGAGTCCCGCAGGCCCGGTTCGAACGGTGCCGACACCGGCACGGTGAGGACGGTCTTCTACACGGCCGGGACGAACCCGGACGACGCCGCCTGCGGCAACCGCCCCGAGTGGGCCGGCCAGCCGTGCGTCACCCTCCCCGGCGGGGCGGTCACCGGCGCGGACACGGCGCGCATGCCCGACACCCTTCCGGTCAAGCGGATCACCCGTTACTCCCGATTCGGCGACGCCGAGGAGGTCACGGAGACCAACGCGGGCAAGACCCGCACGTCGACCACCGTCTACGACGCGGCCGACCGGATCGTCTCCACGCAGATCACCGGTGACCTCGGCCAGGACCTGCCCCAGGTCACGACCGAGTACGACCCGGTGGCCGGCAACGCGGTCAGGACCACGGCCGGCGGGAAGACCGTCACCCGGGTCTTCGACGCGCTCGACCGTCTGCTCTCCTACACGGACGCGGACGGCGGCACGACCACGACCGAGTTCGACCGCTTCGGCAAGCCGGTCAAGGTCAGCGACGACACCGGCTACACCACCTACACCTACGACCGGGCGCAGGAGCCGCGCGGCATGGTCACCTCGGTGACCGACAACATCGCCGGCACCTTCACCGCGAAGTACGGCCCGGACGGCCAGCTCGTCGAGCAGACCTACCCCGGCGGCTACGTCCGCAAGGACAGCTTCAACGCGAGCGGCGCGGCCACCGGCCGTACGTACACCCGCGTCTCCGATAGCGCGGTCGTCTACGGCCAGCACCTGGACATGACGACCCAGGGCGCGGTCGCCGCCGACACCAACTCCACGGACAGCAAGGAGTACACGTACGACCGGCTCGGCCGCCTGACCAAGGCCGTCCAGAACACCACCGCCGGCTGCACCACCCGCGCCTACGGTTTCGACGAGGCCGGGCGCAGCATCACCGGCCGCATGAACCGCACCTCCAAGACGGTCTTCGCCGCCGCCGAGGACGGCTCCTGCACCAGCACCGGCGGCACGGTCACGGCGAGTTCGTACGACAGCGCCGACCGGCTCCTGACCGACGGCTACACGTACGACGCCTTCGGCCGCACCACCGCCACCGGCACCGGCTCGGCCAACACCTACTGGGACAACGACCTCGTCGCCTCCCAGACCGTCGGCGACAAGCGCCAGACCTGGAGTCTCGACCCCGCCCACCGCTTCACCGCCTTCACCACCGAGGTGAAGCAGGCCGACGGCACCTGGGCGAATTCCAGCAGCAAGCTCAACCACTACGGAGACGACTCCGACGAGCCCCGCTGGATCATCGAGGACACCACTCAGGGCACCCTGACGCGCAACGTCTCGGGCCCGGACGGCGACCTGACCGCCACCACGTCCGCGACCGGCGACATCGCGTTGCAGTTCGCCAATCTGCACGGCGACGTGGCCGTCTCCCTCGACACCGCGACGACCACGCCGAAGGTCTTCACCTTCGACGAGTTCGGCATCGCCGCCGAGGGCCAGGCCGTGCAGCGGTACGGCTGGCTGGGCGCCAAGCAGCGCTCCTCCGAGGCCCTCGACGACGTGGTCCTCATGGGAGCCCGCCTCTACAGCCCCGCGCTCGGCCGTTTCCTCCAGGTCGACCCGCAGCCCGGAGGCAACGCCAACCCGTACGACTACTGTGCGGGCGACCCCGTCAACTGCACCGACCTCGACGGCAACTGGGGCTTCAGCTTCAAGAAGATGTTCAAGCGCGTCGCCCGCGTCGCGGAGATCGCCTCGTACATCCCCGGCCCCATCGGCAACATCGCCTCCGCCGTCGGAGCGATCTCCTACGCGGCCACCGGCAACTGGCGCAAGGCCGCCGAGATGAGCGTCGGCATCGCCTTCGGCTCCGCCGGGCGTCTCGCGGTGAGGGGCTTCAAGGCAGCGCGCGGCCTGCGCAAGGCGAGCCGCGTCAAACGCTCCTACTCCCGGGCGAAGCGGGTGTTCCGCCGAACCGGCTGCCGCCGCTGGAACTCCTTCACCCCGGACACCCCGGTCCTGATGGCCGACGGCAGTTACCTTCCGATCGGTGCCCTCGTCCTCGGTGACCTGGTGCTGGCCACCGACCCCGCGACCGGAGTGACGACGGCGGAGCCGGTCGTCGAGGTCATCTCCGGATTCGGCACCAAACACCTGGTGGAGATCGACACGGATCTCGATGTGTCGACTCCCCCGCTGGTGGCCACGGCCAACCACCCCATCTGGGTCGTGGGCCGAGGATGGAGCGACGCCTCCACCATCGCACCGGGTGAGGAACTGCTGTCGCCGGACGGTTCGGTCTCCGCCGTCACCTCGGTCCGGGATCTGGGTGAGGTCGAGGACCGCCTGGTCCACAACCTCAACGTGGGCAACACCCACACCTACACCGTGTCCGCCGGTGGCGGCTCCGACGTCGTCGTGCACAACTGCAGCGGTGGCGACTCGGAGTTCAGGACGATCCACCGGACGAACCGGGCCGCGTTCCGCGCGGCGAAGCGGCAGTGGGGTGTGGCCGCACGGCATCGCCCCACCAAGCGGTGGAAGAACCCGGACGGCCGCGGCTACATGTACCAGGTGAACGGGCGCAACGTGATCATCGTTCACCAGAAGGACAAGGGGAAGCGCAACCACTGGGAAGGGGGGATCTGGGGAGGCGGCTACAGCGGCAACACCAGGAACCCCAAGATCCGGAACGGCAAGGGAACGGCGAACGCCAAGACCAGGCATGGCTACGGCCGGTGCCCGGTCTGCCGCCGATGACTCGATAGATTGACCCGGGTGGGGCCCCAGGCCCCACCCGGTTTCGTTTCGCACCACGGTGAGGGAAGACATGACGGATGAATCCGGAAGGCGCGCCGCCGCCTCGGACCGCCGCGAGGCAGCCCGTCGGCAGCAGGAAGCAGACGCCGTGGTGGCGGACCTCCGCGCCTGGTGGGAGGAGAGGTTCAGCCTGCCGATGCGCCTCGTCGGCGTGACCGACGAGCGGGAGGCCCCGGACAGCGACGTCGTCCAGGGCCTGGACAGAGAACCCGACGCGGTGACCCCGACGTCGGAAGCGGACGAGGTGGTCGCCTCGCTGCTGGCGGGCATGACCGGGGACACGCTCCGCTTCCTCTTCAGGGAGGGCTCCTACCTGATCGCCTGGGACCTGAGCCCGGACATCTTCCGGGAGCACTGGAGGGAGTTCGTCACCGAGGACGGAGGTCTGTGCGAGGTGGCCGACCTCGAAGGCCGGGTGCGCGCCCACCTGGAACGGGACACGGACTTCTCCGCCGAGACGTCGGGGCAGGACATGCTGCTCCTCTGGTCCGCCTCCTGACCGGACGTACGGCCTCCGGCCCCCGCTGACGGGGCAGTTGTCCGTGAACCCTCCCGAAATTGTCCGTGATCGGTAACGGACGCATCCGCAGGCCGCCCGGCGTCGTCCTGACACGTGGTCGCACCGCGACCGGGAGCCGGTGAGAACTGCGGGAAAGAGTGGGGCGGGCGGACATGGCGCGGCACAGTGGTGGGCGGAGCTGGTACGGCAAGCTGGTCGGGGCGGCGCTGGGGGTGACGCTCCTGGCAGCCGGAGCCTCGGTATGGACCGCACAGGCCGGCCCCACGAGCGACTCGCCGCCGAAGGCGAGCGCCCCGGCCACGCCGCGCGCGGTCGTCAAGCCGGTCGCGATATCCATCGCGCACGCCTCGGAGGCCGGCGCGCGGGGCGTCAACATCACCATCGACGACGGCCCCGACCCCGTGTGGACCCCTCAGATACTCGACGTGCTCAAGGAGTACGGGGTGAAGGCCACGTTCTGCATGGTGGGGACGCAGGCGCGGGCCCACCCCGACCTCGTCAAGAAGGTCGTCGCGGCCGGACACCGGCTGTGCAACCACTCCGTCTCGCACGACACCGCCATGGACAAGGCCTCCGAGGCCTACCAGAAGCAGCAGATCCTCGACGCCGAACGCATGATCACCGAGGCGTCCGGAGGTGTACGCCCCGTCTACTACCGGGCACCCGGCGGAGCCTTCACCCCGTACAGCCGCAAGCTCGCCGCCTCCCGCGGCATGCGCCCGCTCGGCTGGAACGTCGACACCAAGGACTTCGAACGCCCCGGCACCGCCGCCATCATCGCCACCGTCGAACGCGAGCTCCCCAACGGACCGACGCTCCTCTTCCACGACGCGGGCGGCGACCGCTCCCAGACCGTCCAGGCCCTGCGCAAGCTCCTTCCCCGACTCAAGGAACAGGGCCACATCTACGGCTACCCCGTCCGCTGAACCCCACCCCGGAACCCTCCGCCCCACCTCGGCCCCGACAGCTCGTCGCTAGGCTCCGAGGCGGGTGCGGCAGGCGAGGGCGATGGCTTCGGCGATTCCGGGCATGTCGGGTCGCCAGGTCGGGTTGCAGTTCACCTCGCACACGGTGAAGGAGCCGTCCGCTTCGAAGAGGAGATCGACGCCGGCGACGCCGAGGCCGATGGCGTCCGCCGCCTCGACGGCCAGCGCCTCCGCGGCCGGGTACCGGCCTGTGCAGACGGTGTGGGTCCCGCCCTGCGCCAGATTGGAGACGAGACGGTCGTCGGAGGCTGTGCGCACGGCGGCGGCCACCACCCGGCGGTCGACCACGATGACGCGCAGGTCCCGGCCGTGGGAGTGGGCGACGTACCGCTGGAGGAGATACGGGTGCCGGTCGTCCAGACTGCCCACCACGGCTCGCAGCGACGTGTCGTCGGTGGAGAGGAAGACCCGCCGGCCACGGTGGCCGCGCACGGCTTTCACCACGCACGGCTGCGGCACACCGCTGTCGAGCACGTGCTCCAGTGGCGCGTCGGTGTGGGTGCGGGTGTCGGGGACGGGGATGCCTGCGGCGGCGAGCTGTTGCAGGTGCCAGAACTTGTTCACCGCCGCCAGGACCGCCTCGGCGGGGTTGATCAACTGCGTGCCCATCGCGGCCAGGTGCCGTAGCAGGGTGACTTCCCGGTCGGTCGACAGCTGAGGCGTCGACAGACGGGCGTAGGCCACGGCGGGTGCGGGGACGCGTCGCCCGCTGGTGTCGGCGAGTGTGAGCCGCCCGCCTTCCACACCGAGTACGAGCCGGCTGCTGCGGACGACCGCGGCCCGGTCCCCGAGCTCCGCGGTGAAGGAGGCGATGAGCGAGGACGTGACCGGACCCGGGTTACCGCCGCCGGCGCCGTCCACGCCGGGGCTGAGCCCCGGACACAACAGCAGCCACGCGCGTGCCTCGTCCACCGCCGACATGCCCGTCCCTTCACCCACGGGTGCCCCCTGCCAGTCACGACAGATGATAGGGCGAGCGTCCGTCGACTTCCGTCGGAACTGTCCGGCGCCGCCTATTCGCTCAAGAAGCGCGCCAGTACGACCACCGACAGCAGGAGACCGGCAACGGTCATCACTTTGGCTGCCGTCGGTCGGCGTCGCGGGTCCGCCCCGGCGGCCAGCCAGAGCTGCAGCACCGAAGGGAAGAAGAGGAACATCCCGGCCATGGCACCCACAAAGGTCCAGGGCAGCAGCAGCACCGAAACGACGGCGATGCACCAGCCGAAGCCCGACGGCCGGGCGTGGAGCAGCAGCGGGAGGGCAGCCACCCCGGCGGTCACGAGAGCCAGGGAGAGGATGTCGTACCCCTGACCCGACCAGGAGATCAACGGGATCAGCGGAGTTGTCGCGGCGAGCAGCACGAGGCCGAACTGCCACGGGTGCACACCTTCTCGCGCAGCGGCCTGCATGACCCACCCCCGACTCCGAAGACTTGAACGCGTTCAAACTACCGTAGCAGTACCCATGCAAGGCGAGGCGCCCTCCGGTCTTTGGCCAATTTGCGGAGGAGGCCTATGCGCGCAACGATTGTGCTATGTGCGACAGGTTGCCGACCGGCTGTAATGCGCCGGAGCGCGACTTCCTCGCGATCTCGCCAGAGGCAGTGCTTCAGCAGGCGATTCCGACGGTCATTCCCGAGCCCCTTACGGCGGGCCAAGAGCCTGGGGTCGTCGGCGGCTGAGGCGGGTCGGGACTTCATGTTCCCTGGGCTGCAGGCAGGCGGTGACCCTCCACGGCATCGGCAAGAGAGCAGCTGTCTCCCACTCGCCATTCGACGACCACATGCCCCAGTGAGGTGGAATCATGTCCGACACATACCGGCTGCCTACCCCTGAGCTGCCTCCGCCCGGCCTGCGCAGCGCCGAGATCCCCAACTTCGGGCCCGTCATCGTTCCCCCCTTCGTCGACGTCCCGGAATTCAGCCAGTACCTCACCCCGGCGGACACCAGCCCCGTCGAATTCGAGACGCTCGAACCCAGGGTCACCGACGAGAGCCGACAGCAGGCCGTGGACGTGGCCCTCGCCTCCGACAGGACCTCCGGAAGGCTGGAAGGCAAGCGCTACGCCGTGCTGGAGGTGGGAACGCGATCGCTGGATCGTCAGACCGACCACCCCTTGGTGATCATCTACAACTACACCGACGACGAGGTCGTCGAAGTGACGATCGATCAGGTCCGCAGAGCGGTGCACGAAGTGACCGTGGAGAACTACCAACCCCCGCTGACCGACTCCGAGCACAGTCAGGCGTTGGAGCTGGTGCGCGACGGCAATCAGCTGACCGAGTCGGATGTCGACCTCTCCACCGGCGTGGGACTGATCGTCGAGGATGTGAACCTTCGCAGTCCTCGTTACGGGCACCGACTGGTGGACCTGCGCTTCGGCCCCGAGAACCAGTACCTGCCCACGGCCTTCGCCATCGTCGATCTCAGCGACCAGGAGGTCGTCCGGACGGGTCTCGTGTCGCAGGAAGGAGGGGCGTCATGAGCGTGTCCGGCCAGGTGAATTGGCCTCCAGAGGCCCCTGTGTGGAATTTCACGTGGGAGGTCAACGACGGTGACAGCGAGGCCATCGCGTTCCGGAACATCAACTTCCGGGGCAAGAAGGTGTGCCACAAGGCGAGCCTGCCGATGATCCGTGTCCGCTACGACTCGGGCGCCGGCCCCTACAAGGACCCGCTGAGCATCGGAAACATGCAGGGCCCGGTCAAGGTCTACGAGCACAACCAGTCGGGCTACCGCCACCTGGTGGTGGAGAGCTACCACCGGATCGGCCAGTACCACCTCGTCAATCGATGGTTCTTCCGCAGCGACGGGCTCATCCTGCCCCAGCTTCACAGCGCGGGCCTGCAGCACCCCGCCAGCCATCAGCACCACGTCTACTGGCGGTTCGACTTCGACATCGACGGAGCGGCCAACAACCTGGCACTGGCACACGTGGCCACCGGTGGAAACTGGGGTTACGGAACCGGTTGGATGCCGCTGCCGCGTGAGACCTGGCAGGCGACGAGTGCGGCCACCGGGTGGGCGGTACTCAACAAGGGGACCAACCGTGGGTACCTCATCGACCGCGGCCCGCACGACAAGCCGTCCGACGCCTTCGAACCCGGGGACATGTACGCCACCGCGTACCACGGAACGGAAGACCTGAAGGGGCGTCTGGGCACCGCCTACTCGTCCCAGATCTCCTCGCATGTCAACAACGAGAACATCGACGGACAGGACCTGGTGCTCTGGTACATCGCCCACCTGCACCACATCTACCACGGCCCCGAATTCGAGTGGCACGTATGCGGGCCGCTTCTCTGGCCGCTCCGCTACTGACCTCGACCCTTCGTGACGGCCCGCCTGAGCAAACCGACGGACCGTCACGAAAGTGGTGGACACCATCGGGCTCCACGGAAGCCGCGGCTTCGGCCGTCTCAGGCGAAAGGATCGGTGAGAACCGTGGAAGCGGATCTTATGCATCACGTCCTGGAAAAATTGCCGATGTACTCGGACGAAGAGCCGATGGGCGGCTTCGTTCGAGGGCGAGCACTCAGCCGCACGGAGAACGCTGTCCACGTTGCCTCGCCGTACGGCATCGTCGAAGTGCCGCTGGCGATCGTGACGCATTGCGCCTCGCGACCGAGCGACCCGACCTTGGTGACGCTGCAGCTGTCCGACCCCGCCGCGGTTCGGATCGTCTTTCCTGTCCGCGTGCCGGGCTACCCGGAGACACTGAGCCGCGACGGGCAGCTGGCGCGGGTGCGCCTGCCTGGATCGAAGGGCTGGTTCCTTCCCAGCAGCCTGCTCAGTCACGGTTCGACCATGACCGAAAGTGACGGAGTGGACACCGCGACCGTCTGCGGTGAAGTCGGCGAGGATGCGACGGATGACCATACTCACCGCCCGAGCACTCACGACGACCCCCCGCCCGGGATGGGGTGGTGACATCGTGAGCGGGAAGAGGGAGCAGGCCGGGCGCGACGACGGGCTTTCGAGCCTGTTGGGACACCTTCCCACGCTTCCTTCCGCTCGGGGACACATGGCCGTCATCAACTGCTTCCTGGCCTCTGCCGACGATCAGCAGCTCGTTCTCGTCGTCGGCCATCTGCGTTTCACACTGCCTCGTCAGTCCGTGGTCAAGGTCGAGTCCATCGAGACCGAGCCTGATCGGGTGACGGCGCCGGCCGTCCGCGTCACCGTGGCGCTGCCGCTGACCATCCTGGACCTCTGCGAGAGCATGCCGGAGGACATCGTGCGCCGCTCGGACCGGCCGTTCGCGATAGCCACCCGGCCGACGCCACCTGACTACAGCCACCCTCAGGGATATCGGGACATGGAAGCGGCGTTCCTCGACGCTCGGGGCATCCGATGACACATCCCGTGATCGGGATCCTGGCGCCCGAAACCGATGTACATGCACTGGCCGTCGCCAGGGAGGTCGCCCGGCTCGGCGGCGACAGCGTCATCCTCGACACACGGCAACCGCATGAGCAGACATGGCAATGGCACGTCGGTACGCCGCCGACCGTCAGGACGCGTCGCGGTATGACGGTGTCCGTCACGGAGTTGGGCGCCATCTGGCTGCGCCGCGCCTACCCGGCGCAGCCGCCCGACTTCGTCCGCCATCCCGACGACCGGAGCTTCGCTCGCAACGAATGGAGCCACCTGCTCGATGCCGTCCTCGCCGACACACCGGCAGTGCTGGTGAACCGACCGGACGCGGACATCGAGGCTGCCAAGCCGCGGCAACTGGAAGCGGCGCTCCGGTCCGGCCTCCCGATTCCCGACACGCTGATCAGCAACGACCCGGCGCAGGTCGTCGAGTTCGTGGAGCGGCACCATGGCAAGGTCATCCACAAAGCCATGTCCTCACCTCGTCACCTCATGCTCGACACGCGTCGGTGGGACCCGGCGGACACGCGCCGGCTCGAGACGCTGCCCATCGCGCCCGTGATCTTCCAGGAGGAGATCACGGGCGCCTACGACATCAGGGCGACGATCGTCGGAGACAGGATCCTGGCGGCCCGGTTCTCGACGGCGGATTCGCCCGTCGACACGCGACTGGACCTCGCCGTACCGTGCGAGGCGTACGAGCTTCCGGCCGGGATCCACGCGGCGCTTCTCCGGTTCATGGCAGAACTGCGCCTGGACTTCGGTGCCGTGGACCTCAAGGTCGACGACGACGGCCGTCACGTCTTCCTGGAAGTGAACCCCGGTGGACAGTTCCTCTTCGTCGAGATCCTTGCCGGAGTACCGATCTGCGAGGCCTTGGCACATTTCCTGACGTCAGCGTCAGCATCACGCCCGTTACGGCCTGCCGGCAAGCGGGCGGGTGACACCGGACAACCGACTCATCGGGAGTGAGCCATGGGCCTCATCCACATCGAGCTGTTCGCGACCCTCGACCTCGTCGGGCAGGCACCCGGCGGCCCCGACGAGGACCCGGTGGGGTTCCCGTTCGGCGGCTGGCAGGCGCCCCTGCTGGACGAGGTCGCCGGGGCACAGATCGGTGCCGCGTACGAGGGCACGGACGCCCTCCTGCTCGGCCGGCGGACCTACGACATCTTCGCCGCCTACTGGCCTCACCAGCGGGGCGGCGCGGACAGCGAGATCGCCACGCTCTTCAACGGCGTCCCGAAGTACGTGGCCTCCCGCGGCACGCCCGATCTCTCGTGGGCCGGGTCCACACACCTCGGCCCTGATCTCGCCGCCGCGGTGCGCGAGATCCGCGACCGGCACGAGCACGTGAAGGTCGTCGGGAGCCTGAACCTCGTGCAGACCCTCCTGCGCGAGAGGCTCTTCGACCGTCTCGACCTCTGGCTGCACCCGATCGTGCTCGGCGTCGGGAAGAAGGTCTTCGACGACGGCGCGGTGCCCACCAGCCTCACGCTCCTCGAACCCCCGGCGGCCGGCCCGAAGGGCGCCGTGTACCTGCGTTACGGGCTCGCCGACGGCACGCCCGCCACGGGAGACATGAGCGCACCCGATCGCGGTGTCGGAAGCGACACCTGAGTCCACCCCGTGGCTGGTGGCTCCGGGCGGCGGTCGGTCAGACCGGACGCGGGATGTACGCCAGACCGTGCGCGCCGGGCTCGCCGAGCCTGTCGATGTCCAGCCGGGCCAGGCGGTCCAGCGTCTCCAGGTCGACGACGTCGACGGTGGAGGAGACGACGCAGGCGACATAGGCGAGTCGGCCGTCGGGGGACGAGGTGATGGTCAGCGGGAAGAGGCCGACCTCGAGCGCGCCCAGCTGCTTGCGAGTGTCGGCGCAGAACACGGTGAGGCGGCCGGGTGCGTGGCGTCCGAGCCGGGAGGCCGGGTCGGGATCCATCCGTACTTCACCCGCGAGCAGCCTGCCCGTCGACGTCAGGTGCACCGGCAGGACGATGTCCGCGGTGGGCAGGGTGTCGACGACGGACGCCGTCCGGGTGTCGATGACGCGGATTCCGGTGGGCGGCCGCTCCTCTGCGGGGCCGGCGAAGTTGCCGTAGGGCGCGGCGACGAAGACGTGCGTGCCGTCGGCGGAGACGGCGAGGCCCTCACTGCCCGGCACCTCGACCTTGGCGGTGAGAGTGCCCCGTTCGAGGTCGGCGATCGACACGAACGGCGCTTCCTTGTTGGTGGCGTAGCCCCTCCGCCCCGCCGGGTCGATGGCGAACCAGTGCGGGCCGGGTGCGTCCGTGTCGATCCTGCCGCGGGGCCGGCGGGTCTCCGTGTCGATCAGCACGACGCCGCCGGGCCGGTCGTCCGTGCTCTCCACACTGACGTAGAGGCGACCGCTCGCCGCGTCCAACGCCAGTCCGTGCGGACCGTGTTCCGGGGCGAGGTCGACGATCTCGACGATCCGGCGGGTGTCGGGGTCGATGACGGCCAGTTCGGTGCGCCGGCCGCCGTTCGCGTGGTAGTAGCCCGAGTGGTACGTGAGGGTGCACCACAGCAGTCGCCGCGTCGGGTCGAAGCACAACTCGTGTGGCTCGGCAGGGACTTGTACGTCGCCTAGGTGCAGGTCGGAGGCGGCGTCGAAGAACGAGACCGTCGGTCCGCTCTGACTGACGACGGCCAGGACGTCGCCTTCCCGGCCGGCACGGGGGGACTTGTGCACAGCGGCTCCTTGAAAGGGTGAAGGGGATGCCCGTGCGTCTTCGCGGGCATCCCCACTCTCCGCTCCGGGGCATGTCGCAGCAATGCAAAGATGGGCACACAATCCTTGACTCAGGCGTAAAGATGCAGTTCAGGAGAGCTCGATGGATCTCAATCTGCTGCGCATCCTGGACGTCCTGCTCCAGGAGAACAGCGTGACCCGCGCGGCGGAGCGTCTGGGCACCTCGCCCGCGGCGGTCAGCCGCAGCCTGGCCCGGCTCCGCCGCGCCGTCGGCGATCCGCTGCTGGTCCGGGCCGGCCAGGGGATGGTCCCGACCCCGCGCGCCGTGGAACTCCGCGAGGAGGTCGGCGCGTTGCTGCGGGGCTGCGACGACGTCCTGCGGCCCGGTCCCGGTTTCGATGCCGTGCGTCTCCAGCGCACCTTCACGGTGCAGGCCGCCGACCTGCTGCTGGTGGGACTGGCGGGGAGCCTGTCGGAGCGGATCCACGCCGAGGCCCCGCAGGTGGACGTCGTCTTCCTGCCGGAGGCGATGGAGGGCGGCCCCGGGCTGCGGCAGGGCTCGGTGGACGTCGAACTGGGCGTCCTGGGACACCTGGACCCGGAGATCCGGACCCGGCAGCTCACGCGCATGCCGCTGGTCGGCATCGCCCGCAGCGGTCATCCCCTCTTCGACGGGCGGATCGACGCCCGCCGGTTCGCCGCGGCCGACCACATCGGCATCTCCCGCCTCGGCAAGCGCCTCGGGCCCATCGACAGCGCGCTCGCGGAACTGGGGCTGCGACGCCGGACCGCGGTCGTGGTGCCCAGCCACACGAGCGCGATGATGCTCGCCCGGGACACCGACCTCGTCGCGCTCAGCCTGGCCGACTGGCTCCCCGACACCCTCGCCGCCATGGGACTGCGCACGTTTCCCATCCCTCTCGACCTGGCACCCCTGGACCTCGGGATGGCCTGGCACCCCCGCAACTCGACCGATCCGGCGCACCGCTGGTTCCGCGAACACCTGGCGGCCGCCGTCCTGGCCCCGACGGGCCCGGAGACGACTGTCGCCCGCACCGCCGACTGACCTGGTCCCGTGCGGGCGGGCGCCTGCTCCCCGGTGGCGGCCGGAGTCCCGGGCGGATGTTTGGCGTGCTCGCGGGCGGTGAGGCGTAGGGGACGGGCCTGTTCGACTCGTCGACTCATCGATTGGGGAGCACATGGAGAGCGTTGTCCGGCTGGCGATCTCCGTCGGCGGCTCGGCACTGGTGGCCTTCGTCGTGTGCCGAGCGGCGGACCTGCTGGCGCGGTTCGCCGACGCGCGGCATCCGGAGACCCCGCTGTGGGGGCTGCTGCGCCGCTGTCGTACGCCGCTGTACGTCGTCCTGCTGGCCGCCTTGCTCAGATGGACCTATCCGGTGGCGGCGGGCCGGGGGCCGGCGATGCATACGGAGGCGGTGAACCGCGTCCTGCTGTTGTGCCTGATCGGCGCCGGCGCCTGGCTGACGGTACGGACGGTCGCGGCCGTCGTCGAGTCCACGTACGCGCGGTACGCGGGGCGTTCACGTGACGCCGCACGGCTCCGCCGCGTCCGTACGCAGGTCACGCTGATCATGCGGGTGGTGTCCGTCGCCGTCGGGGTGCTCGCCGCTGCCGCGGCCCTCGTCACCTTCCCCTCCTTCCGTACCCTCGGCACGTCCCTGCTCGCCTCGGCCGGCATCATCGGCATCGTGGCCGGCGTGGCGGCCCAGTCGACACTGAGCAACCTCTTCGCCGGTTTCCAGATCGCCTTCGGTGACATGGTCCGCATCGGCGACACCGTCGTCGTCGACGGCGAATGGGGTGTGGTGGAGGAGGTGACCCTCACCTTCCTCACGGTCCGGACCTGGGACGAGCGTCGCGTCACGCTCCCCGTCTCGTACTTCACCTCGCGGCCGTTCGAGAACTGGTCGCGCGGCGGCGCGGAGATGACGGGGTCGGTCTTCGTCCACTGCGACCACACCACACCGGTCGCACTCGCCCGGGCGCACCTCCAGGAGTTCCTCACCACGTGCGACACCTGGGACGGGCGCGGCTGGGACCTCGCCGTCACCGACACCTCGCCGACCGGCATCACCGTGCGGGCGATCGTGACCGCCAAGGACGCGGACGACCTGTGGACGACTCGTTGCGCCGTACGGGAGGAACTCGTCGGCTGGCTCGCACGGGAGCATCCGGGCGCCCTCCCCAGGGTCGTCACCGCTCCCGCGGCGCAGCAGGCGGAAAGGGATCGTTAGGCTCCACGACATGTGGCCACGGATCAATGACATGCGGACGCTTGAGCTGGGCACTCCTGGCAGCCTTCGCGACAGGCTCAGCGCACTCGTGCTCGCGGGCACGAAGACCGCCACCGCCACCTTGCTCGCCGAGTACGCCGAAGAGGAGGAGGCCCTGGAGACGCCCGGAGAGGTCCTCGCCCTGCTCGACAGCCACGGTACGGTCCTCGCCGAACTCCGGGTCACTGCCGTGACGACCGTGCCCTTCGGCGAGGTGCCCTGGTCCTTCGCCGAGGCCGAGGGCGAGGGCTATACCGACGTCGCCCACTGGCGCCGCGTCCACGCCGACTACTGGCAGGACAGCGAGGGCCGCGTCGTCACCGACGACACCCCCGTGGTGTGCCTGCACTTCACGCGCGCGACCCCGGCGTCCGACTGATCCGGCTGACCCGTCGCGCAGAGGCTTCGAGCGCTACGCCAGAACGGGGAGCGCGGCGAGCCCGCGAACGAGTCGTGTCCGCCGCCATTCCAGACGCTCAGGCGGGACGGCGAGCCGGATTCCGGGAAACCGGTGCAGCACCGCTCGCAGGACGATCTCTCCCTCGGCCTTGGCCAAGGGAGCGCCGACACAGCGGTGGATGCCGTGGCCGAAGGCGAGATGTGACGTGGCGTCCCGGTCCAGGTCGAGCAGGTCCGGCGCCGGGAACGGTTCGGGGTCCCGGTTCGCCGCCCCCAGAGCGACCTGGACCGGGACGCCGGCCGAGATCTCGACGCCGCCGAGTGTGAGGGCTTCCGTGGAGAACCGGAAGGTGGCCGTACTCACGGGAGGATCAAAGCGCAGCAGCTCGTCCAGCGCGGCAGGGATCCCGTCCGGGTCGTCCCGAAGGCGGCCCAGAGCGGCCGGGTGCCGGAGCAGCGCCAGGAGGGCGTTTCCGAGGAAGTTGGTGGTCGTCTCGTGCCCGGCGACGAGCAGCAGCACGGCGAGAGAGACCAACTCGTCCTCGCTCAGCTCCTCGTTCCCGGCGCGGGCCGCGATGAGCCGGTCGAGCAAGGACTCCCCCGGGTGCAGGCGCTTGGCGGTGATGAGGTCCGTCATGTAGTCGGCCATCGCGTGGGAGGCCCTGTCGACGACGTCCGGCTCTCCCGCCGCGAACAGTTCCGCGGACCAGCGTCGGACATCGGCCCGGTCGGACTCCGGGACGCCGAGCAGCTCGCAGATCACGATGACGGGGAGCGGCACCGCCAGACCGGCCACGAAGTCGAACCGCTCGCCGGGGGACCACCGTTCCAGCAGTTCGTCGGCGACCCGGGCGATGAAGGGACGAAGCTCCGCGACGGCCCCTGTCGTGAACGCCCTGGTCACGAGCTTGCGCAGCCGCGTGTGCCGGGGCGGGTCGCTGGCCAGCATGGTGCGGCCCACCGCGGGGTGCAGGCGCCGCCGCGACCCGCTGCCCTCGAAGAACGCCGCCGTGTCCTTCGAGAACCGGGCGTCGGCAAGAGCTTCCCTGGCCTCCGCATAGCCCAGTACCAGGCATCCTGGGCGCTTGCCGGAGTCAACGGGCCGCAACTGCACGGGGCATGCCGACCGCAGGGCCGTGGAGGAAGCGTAGGAAGCGTAGGGGTCCTGGTCGAAGCGGGGCTCCTGTGCCGGTACGGTCATGCGCCCATTGTCCATCCGGCGCGAGAGGAGCGACCTTGGCAGGGCTGCGCACCCGCACGCCGGCCTCAGCCCACGTCGAGCGCGTTCCGCAGACCGAGTCGGTGGCGCAGACGGTCGTGGCGCTTGAGCCCCTCCAGCTCCGGGGCCCGGAAGAGCGGCCGCACCGTGCAGCGCGCCGCGGCCGAGCCCGTCCGGTCGAGCAGGGCGTTGACGGCTTGGCGGGCGGAGGCGTTGGCGCCTTCCATCGTCGCCAGGTCGATGTCGACGGCCACGTAGTCGCCGGCCAGGAAGAGGTTGGGGATCCTGGTGGCAGCCTTCGGTCGGTTGTGGAACGTGCCGACGGGATGGACGAGGAGCTGGTCCTCGTTGGTCGGGTTCGGCGTGCCGAGGCCGTCGACGCCCGGATCCAGGAACCAGGAGTGCAGCGCGCTGTCCTTCAGGACCGTACGGCCGGTGTCGTTGAACGCGGCCTTCAGCTGCGCCCAGACCTCCCGGGCGACCTCCGTGCGCGTGCACTGTTTGGCTGTCTTGCCGTAGAGGATGCCGGGTCGGTCCCATTCCGAGATGTCCACCGAGAGACAGTCGACGGCGGCCCCGTCGCCGTAGTCGGCGGGGAAGTCGCGGGACGGCCAGTGGCGCGCCTGCTGGATCGCCGTCAAGGACCACGGGGAGTCGATGCAGTTGGCATGTCCGGCGAGCAGCGGCGCGTGTTCGGTGAGGTAGAACTGGATGCCCGTCATCCAGTCCGTCTCCAGCTTGTCGCACCGCGCCAGCTGCGGATCCGCCGCCCGCAGGGCCGCGCCCCAGGTCCTCCGGGCGTGCTCCACCGGCATCGCCGAGACGTAGTGATCGGTGGTCACCGAGCGGCGGACGCCCTGGGGATCTTCGATGACGACCGCGCCGATCCGCCCGGAGCCGGAGTCGTGGACCAGCTCCCTCACGGTCCAGCCGACACGGAACTCCACCCCGAGGCTCGTCAGATGAGCCACCCAGGGATCGATCCAGGCCTCGTTGGTGGGCAGGTTCAGGATCCGGTCGAGGGGCCCGTCGGCGCCGCGCCCCAAGGCGTTGAAGGTGAAGGCTTCCAGGAGGGTGGCGACCGTACGGGTGCTGGCCTCCTCGGCCTTCGTGGCGACGATGTTGCGGGTCAGTCCGACGGCCAGGATGCGCTGGTAGTCGTAGCTCATCCGCTCGGCCCGCAGGAACTCCCACCAGGGTGTCCGCTCCCACGTCTCGTCGCGCCGCTCGTCGCAGCTGGTCAGGAAGACGAGGAAGCGGTTGACGAAGTACGCGGCCTCGTGGAGCGGGATGGAGCGGGCGGTGTCGAGGAGGGCGGTCAGGGCGGCGCGGATCTCGTCGAGGGTGAGTTCGGCAGGACGGTGACCCGGCCAGGGGAGCGGGATGCGCAGGTCCTCGCGGCCGGTTCGGGCGAAGGACATCTCGGCCGGAGCGACGAGGTTGTCCCAGACCCCGTTGGCGTTCCCCGGGAAGGGGATGCGCCGCATCGTGTCGGGGAGATTGTGGTAGATGCCGGGGATGAACCGGAAGCCGTGCTCGGCAGGGAGCGGGCGCCGGGTGCCGCGCGCGCTGTCCGGTACGTCCATGGAGCGGGCCTTGCCACCCAGTGCCCGGCGCTCGTAGACGGTGACGCGGAAGCCGCGCTCGGCCAGTTCGTGGGCGGCGGTCAGTCCCGCCACCCCACCACCGAGAACAGCCACGGACTGCGGCGCGGACGGCTCCGCAGCGACAGCCGGTGCGGCGCCGGGAGCGACCGCCCCGACGGCGACCGCTCCGGTCGTGGCGGCCACTCCGGCCACGAAGGTGCGTCGTGAGGTGCCCGTACGGTGGTCCATACCCAACCCCTTTTACCGGCGGTAACCCTTCGTCCGACGCAGGAGCATACGACTGTCCCCCGAGTCCTGGAAGTTGAGCGCGGGCCCTCATTCCCACATGGCGCGATCCCGCCCCTCGCGCGGGAGCCGACCGTCCGGTGCTCCTCATCGACCGGTCAGGCGGAGACGCTTCTGCTGAACCAGCCGCTGAACGTCTGCTCCTTCGCCGCGGGCGCCCGCCGCTCGGCCCGTTCCAGCATCCTTTCGGCCTCCGCTCGCCAGGAGGCCGCGTCCGCGCGGGGCGGGGGCAGGAACGTGCCACGCTCGTCCGCTTCGGCGGCGGCTCCGAAGAAGTCGCCGCCCTTGCGCTTGACGTCGTCCGTCCCCCACGCGCGGCCGGCGTCGCGCGGGGGCACCTTCCGCAGGTGGGGAATGTGCTTGGCGCAGTGGATGTACGCCTCCTCGACGGCGACCTCCACCCAGACCCGGGCCCGACGGCCGGGTACGGGGTCGTACGCGAGGCCGAAGTGCGTACGGCGCATCTCGTCGTCGGCCACGATCCGCGCCGTGCCGTTGACGTGGAGCCCGATGCGGTCCTGGAGGAAGTCCATCATCAGGATGCCGACGTGGGGGTTCTCCCCGATGTTGCCGAGGCTGGCATGGACGCCGTTGCCCCGGTACTCGGGATAGGCGAGGGTCCGGTCGTCCAGGACGTGGAGGAATCCGGGCGGCCCGGCCCGGAAGGTGTTGTCGCATTCGCCGTGCCGGTCGGCGGTCGCCAGGAAGAACATCTCCTGCCGTGCCGCAAACTCCCGCATCCGGGTGTTGAGCCGGTCGAGGACCTGGTCGGCGTAGAACCTGTCGGCGCGTTCGGTGGTGCCCATGTGCTGCTGGACCCGGTGTTCGCCGTCGCTCCCCGGGCGGGTGGTGCGTACCGGCGCGGCCTGCCGGAGCCCGGCCTGTTCGCGTTCGAAGGTGCTCAATTCCTCGCCCCGACCAGTTCCTCGATGGAGTCGTGCCGTATGCGGTGGGCGGGTATGCCGATGTCCACCAGGGTGTCGACGCCGCGGCGAATCATGCCGGGCGGGCCCGACAGGTACGCGTCGTAGGTGTGCCACGGGCCGTACTCGTACACGGCCTCCGGGAGCCGGGCGCCCAGGCCGCCGCCGGGGCCGTCGTCGACGACCGGACGGACGGAGAGCCAGGAGTGCGACTGCTGCAGCCGGAGCATGGTCTCGATGTCGTACAGATCGTGGTCCCTGCGGGCTCCGTAGAACACCTGGACGGAGCGGCGGCGGCCGTGCTGGGCCACGTCCTCGACCAGGGCCTTGATGGGCGCGATGCCGGTGCCGCCGCCGAGGCACAGCAGCCCGTTGTCGGTGCTGTGGTCCACGGTCATGGATCCGGCGGGGGGACCGAGCCGGATGACGTGCCCCGGGCGGGCGCGGTGCACGAGGGCGTTGGAGACCCAGCCCGCCGGCACGGCCTTGACGTGGAAGGAGAGCAGGCCGTCGGAGCGGGGTGCGCCGGCGAAGGAGTAGTGCCGCCAGATGCGCGGCCACCAGGGGGTCTCCAGGGTGGTGTACTGCCCGGCGAGGAAGGGGTACGGCTGGTCGGGCCGTACCGTCACGACCGCGATGTCGGGCGTACGCATGTCATGGGCGACGACCTCCGCCTGCCACGAGGCGGGGGCGCGCAGCGCGTCCTCGGCCGCCGCGTCGATCATGATCTGGGAGATCGTGGTGTAGGCGGCCACCCAGGCGGACTCGGTCCTGGGGTCCCAGCTCCGCGGGGCGTAGCGGGAGAGGGCGCCGATGAGGCATTCGCCGACGGCGGGATAGTGCTCGGGAAGGGTGCCGTACTTCCGGTGTCCACGGCCCAGATGGGACAGGTACGCGGCCAGGGTGGCGGTGTCGTCCGCGTGGGTCGCGGCGGTGAGCAGCGCCTTGAAGAGGCGGTCGCGCTGGGTGTCCATGGCGGCGGGGAAGAGCGCCCGCAGGTCGGGGTGACGGAGGAAGAGCAGGGAGTAGAAGTGCGAGGTGACCTTGTCGGCGATCGGCTCGATCTCGGCCATGGTGCGCCGCAGGAGGCCTACGTCGGAGGTGTCCTCCGGGGCCGGAGCCGGAGTCGGGGCCGTCGGGGCCGGAGTCGGAGCCGTCGGGGTCGGAGTCGGGGCGGGGGCCTGGGTCGGGCCCTGCCGCTGAGGCGGAACCTGGGCGGGTGCAGCGGGTGCCGTGCGGCTCCGGCCGGCGCCGCTGCCCACGGGGCGTATCTGGGTGAAGGTTCGGCTGGGCACACGACCCTCGGCGTCCCGGTGCCCGTCCTGCCGACCGTCCCGCTGCCCGTCTTGGGGATGCTGCGGGCTCGCACCGAACCAGCCGGCGCCCCGACTGTTGCCGCTGGATCTGTCGCCGGACCTGTCGCCATCGGCGGACGGAGTGGTCGGAGCATCCATCGGTTTGCCTCGCCTCGAACATCTTTCGATCGTCTGCGTACGCGGGGTCCGAGTGTGTCTCGATTCCCCTCTCCGTATCGGAATTCCCGGCTTTTCCCCCAGCTGTGAAATCCCATGACACGTGCCGCACGTGATGTGTGACGGCATCCGAACGCTCGAACGGGGACGACCATACCCCCGCCCGCACGCACCCATGAACGGGCCCTTAAGCCGCCACGGCGCCACGGCGCCATGGCATTTGAGCAGGTCAAAACGGTGCACGGGCGAGGAACTCGGGCCCTGCGATGAGTTACCGACGAGTTCGAGCGATTCGACAAGCCGTCCGCCATAGGCTCATGAGGAAATTCCCGACGGAAAAGAAGAAGGGCGGACCGAACCTCTCACACCGCACTCTCGGATTCTTCACTTCTCCCCTCGGACACCGGTACCGGTCAGCGCCCGTCGAAGAGATGGTGCAGCCGCGACGGCGTCAGCGTCATCCGGTCGAATCCGACGGCACAGCCGTCTCCGACCGGGGACTGGACTTCGATCCCGACCCGCACGTCGGGCGCACCGTCCAGACTGAACTGGCGTGCCAGGCGCCAGGACTCGCCGTCGACCGAGGCGTGGAAGGCGAAGCCGCCGTCGAGGCGGCTGATCCTCAGCCAGACCGGACCGTGGTGCAGGGGCCATCCCACGGCGTCGTCCGAGAGCCCTCGTGTGACGACCGAGTACAACGTGGGCGGGCCGTCGGGCGCCTGCTCGAAGGTGAGCTTGGCCCAGACGTCCGGTGCCGACCAGACGACCACGGCGCCGGCGTCCCACGGCGCTCGGAAGTCCACACGGAGGCGGGCGGAGAACTGCCAGTCGCCGGGGGGAGGGACCAGGAGAGCACGTGCCGCGTCGTTCCTGACCTCTCCGGTCAACGGGTTGGTGAAGACATCCGTCCTGGCACCCGCCTCCACGGTCAGTACGTCGTCGTCGAGTGCGAGGGCGGCCGGGGGCTCTGCCCAGTGCCGAGCGTTCAGCAGCATGGATTCCAAGGTCATGACACCCACCCTGACGACCTCGGCGAGCTCTCTCACGAAGAAGCCACGAAGATCCAAGAAGTGACCCGAAAGTCCAGATCCGCGGAGTCGGGAACCACCGGCCGGACCGTAGGGGCGGCGGACCTAGGGTCGCCGACGAGATTCCGGGTACGGCGGTGCCCGGACCGGGGCCGCCCCGCCACCCGGCCTCCGCCGGGTGGGGACCGGCCCCACGCCGGTCCCCACCCTGGGCGGCCATGGGGGTGCGCCGCCCGGTCACGGGGTGGGTCAGCAGCCGCTGGTGAGCCAGCGGCAGGCGGTGATCAGCGCGGCGGCGTGCTCCTCACCGCGGGCGTCCTCGGTGCGGACCTCCTCCGGCAGAACCTGCAGGGCATCGATGTCGTACTCCGTCATGACGGTCTCCTTCTTCGGTTGCTTCGACGGGATGCCGGTGGCCGGCGGCCACCGGACACTCAGGGGTGGGCCGGACCGCCCTCGGGCAGCCAGGCGCGGGGGCCTCCGCAGCGCATGCGCAGCAACAGGGAGAGGCTTCCTGCGAGGCCGGTGGCGTACTCGGCGAGTACGGTCCTGCGGTTCTCGTCGGGCACCAGGAGGCGCCCGTCACGCAGCACGGCCTGGGCGGCGAGGTGCTCGACCAGCAGCTCGGCGGCGGCACCGTGGCGCTCGTCGCCCGTCCGTACGGCGGTGTCGAGCAGGAACTCGGCGTTGCCCGCGAGCCCGTGGCAGGTGGCCGGCGAGTCGGTCACCCGGCCGGCCCGTACCGCGAGGGCCGCGCCGTCCACCAGGTCGCGCAGGACCTTGTCGGACGCGCCGGTGGCCGCCCAGAGCCGGACCAGGAAGGTCCCGACGCCGGACGAGCCGCTGCACCAGTGGCGGGCGAGCTCCGGGGAGTCTGAGAGGTGGCGGGCGCGGTCGACGGGCCAGAGCGCACCGGCGGGTCCGCTGCGGGCGGCGGCCACGAGGGTGGCTCCCGCTTCGGTGGCCGCGTCGAGGAATCGTTCGTTCCCGGTGGCCTCCGCCGCGAGCAGGAGGAAGGTGCCGACCCCGGCCACGCCGTGCGCGAAGCCGTAGTGCCAGGCACCCGCGAGAGCCGACCCGAAGTCCTCCGGCACCGGCCAGAACACCCCTTCGGGGGTACGCCGAGCCGCGTCCAGGAGCCCGTCCGCGACCTGTGCGGCACGGTCCAGGAACCGCGGATCGCAGGTGGTGCGCCAGAAGTGGAGTTGGGTCAGACCGGAGCCGGCCGCTCCGTGGCAGACGTCCGGGTTGGGCCAGCGGACGGGGAGGGCGAGCGCCAGTGCGGTGGCGCGGTCCGCCAGGACGGTGTCGTCCAGCGCCCGCGCGGCGTCGAGCAGGGCCCAGGCCGTACCCGAACGGCCGAATCGCAGACCGGGCAGGTTGCCCGGCAGCTCGTCCTGCCGTTCCATCGTCCAGCGGGCGGCGGAGCGGAGGCCCTCGGCGAGCGCCTCGCGGGTCACGGGCGGCGTCGCCCCGGTGCCCCCGGCGCCGAACGGCCCGGTCGTGCCGGCGGCCCATCGGTCCAGGGCCCGGGCGAGCAGGGCGACACCACCCGCCGAGCCGTGCTGCACGGCCACCGGATCACAGGTCTCGCCGAAGGAGTCCGAGGCCCACAGCCGTTCGGGGTCGTTCGGGCGCATCGTGGCCAGGAGGTGGGCGATGCCGTCGTGCAGGAGGCGTGCACGTGTGGCCTCGGCGTCCAGGTTCGCCTCCTGCGCCGGGCCGGGGTTCCGTTCCGGATCGACGGCCCTGGACTGCCGGCCGCCCACTCGCTCCGGCGACGTCGACTTCCCCTGGCCGCCCGTGACGAACTCCCGGGCCCGCTCCAGGGTCCAGCGGTCCTCGGGTTCGTCCCGCATCAACCCCCGGATCAGCGGCGCGAAGCGGCGTACGAGCGCGTGGTCGCGGCCAAGCAGTTCCACGAGGCGCGCCAGACGCTGCTCGTCCGGCCGGGCCGTGTCCCGCGGCAGGTCCTCGGCGAAGAGCGGATCGGCACCGCTCACGGCGTGCAGGACGGTCGCGCCGAGGGCGTACATGTCGACGGTCGGCGGCAGCGCGGGTGCCACCTGGTCGACGGTGCGCAGCTCGGGTGCGGTGTAGCCGGGGGTGGCGCCGAGGACCCACCGCTCCCCCTCCCGGGCCGCCATCTCCAGGTCGATCAGGACGAGCCGTCCGTCCGGGGTGACCATGACGTTGTTGGGGTTGAAGTCGTGCAGGGTGACGCCCAGTTCGTGGGCGGTGGCGACGAGCTCGACGAGCTGCCGGACCAGGGAGTCGGCGGTACGGGCGTCGGGGCAGCCGCTGCCGTCCCCGGCCAGCCGCTCGGCGACGGTGCGCCGCAGCGTCGCCCCCGGCACCGAAGCGGTGGCCAGGAACACGCTGCCCTGCTGCTCGAACACCTCGACGAGCCCGGGGACGCGGTCGGGGCGCGCGCTGCCGAACCGTTCGAGCAGCGCGGCCTCGCGGCGCAGCAGGTCCCGGACGTCGAGACCTTCGAGGCCGGCTCCCACGTGGGGCCGTGCCTGCTTGACGACGACCTGCTCGCCGGTCCGGGTGTCCTCGGCGCGGAACACGCCGCCCTTGTTGGAGTGCTGGATCGCGCCCCGTACCAGGAAGCGGTCGTTCAGGAGGACGGGCTTGGCCGTGGCCGTGCTGCGGGCCGGGGCGGCCGGGCGGTCGGGGAACGGGTCTCCGGCCCAGGCCGGCGGGGTGAACCAGGCGTTGCGCTCGTCGGCGACCGGCCGGCCCTCGGGATCGGTGAGGCGGGCGGCGAAGGCGCCGTCGGCCGTCAGCTCTCGGACTCCCCTGAACACGCCGTACCGGTAGAAGACCTGGCTGTCGGGCCGGTAGCGCCGGTCGGAGAGGACCGCGGGGCCCGGCAGGCCCTCGGTGGCCCGGTGCAGTTCCTCGGCGAGCAGCCTGAACCGGTCGTCGTCCGCCGGGTACACGGTGAGGAACTTCCCGCCGCCGCCCCGCGCGAAGCGCCCGGACACCAGCGCGGCGATCCTGGCGGGACTCCCCGCGAACTTGAAGGCCGCGCGGTGGGCGACGAGCACCTCGGCGGAGCGGGCCAGGACGAGAGGCGCCGAGAGCGGGGTGGCCGGGACGTGGATCTTCCAGCCCTGGGCGCGCCCGACGGGCTCGCCCGGTACGACGTGGCACCAGAACTCGCCCTGCTCGACGCTCCAGTCCGCCGGCCCGGCTCCTGTCGTTCCCCGCCCGCCGCGCTCCCCCGGTGTGCTCCGGGCGATCACGGCGCGCACGATGTCGGGTAGCAGCGCGAGGTCCGAGGGGCTCTCGGCGCGGGACCGCCGGGGCCCCGGGCCGGACGGGGAAGGACTCACAGTGGGTGACGACACGCTCTACGTCCTCGCCTTTCGCATGGGAACGAGCACTCGACGAGCGCTCGACAAGCCCTGGACGGGACCTAGAGGACGGGCTTGACGTAGTCGTCGCCCCAGCTGGTGTCCAGAGGGCTCCCGGCGACCGTCCGCGTCGCCCCAGGTCCGCCGTCCGCCGTGGCGGCGGCGGTGGCGCCGCCGGCGAGCAGGACCGTGAGGAGAAGGAGGCAGCGGACGGCAACGGACATGGTGCGGCTCCTGGTTCGGGAGATGAGGTGGCAGGCGGGAACATCCGCGTCTGGCGGGTTCACGTCGAATGTCGGTCTGATGGGGTTTCCCTCGACCGGACACCACCAGTTCATCCCGGCGAGCCCGCTTGGTCCAGCGCCATGACCTGGCAATACCCTGCATGGCACGGAAGTAGCAGGGCCGCATCACGGGGGAAACACGTGACTACTGGGATGGATGTGGACGGAATACCTCGTCTGGACGCGAGGGCCGTCGCCGTCTTCGCGTACGTACTGGAGCGCGGCAGCCTTGCGCCCCGGACACCCGACGTGCTTCCGGCTGTCGGGCTGAGCCAGGAGGAGATGGAGGCGGCCTGCCGCACGCTCCAGCGGCTACGCCTCCTCAGGCCGGCTCCCGGCAGGCCCGGGGAACTGATTCCGGTCAGCCCGGACGCCGCGGCGGCGGAAGTGGTCGGCCCGCTGGAGGCGGAGCTCGCGCGGGCCGCCGTGCGGGCCCAGTCGCTCCGCGACGAACTGCACTCCCTGATGCCGCACTACCGCGCCGCACGGCGCGAGCAGGGCCGCCGGGAGGGCTTCGACGTACTGCCCGACATGGCCTCCGCATCCGCGATGCTCACCGAGGAATCGGCCCGCTGCCGGGAGGAGGTGTTCAGCATCCAGCCCGGCGGGGGCCGGGCACCGCACCGCCTCAAGGCCGCTGTCGAGCGGGATGTGGCGATGCTCGGCCGGGGTGTGCGCATGCGCACCCTGTACCAGCACTCGGCACGGGCCAGCCTGTCCACCCAGGGGTACGTGGAGAGCCTCACCGAGGCCGGCGCCGAGTACCGCACCGCCGCCGAACTGCCCGACCGGGCCGTGGTCTTCGACCGGTCCGTGGCCTTTCTGCCGCGGCGGGCCGACGGCGGTACGGGCGAGGGGGCGGTGCTCGTCCGGGACCCGGACGTGGTGGCGTACCTCTGCAGGGTCTTCGAGCAGCACTGGTCCGCGGCGGCCCCGTTCCGGGGCACCAGCGAGGCCGCCTACAAGGAGGTCGGCCACAGTCTGCGGCGGGCGCTGGTGGGGCTGCTCGCGGAGGGCGTCAAGGACGAGGTGATCGCCCGGCGCATGGGGATGTCACTCCGCACCTGCCGCCGTCACATCGCCGAACTCATGGAGGAGTTGGGGGCGGAGAGCCGTTTCCAGGGCGGCGCCCTCGCGGAACGCGCCGGTCTCACCGGAGCGGAGATCGCGACGGACGCCGCCGCCCGCTGATCCACGACCCGGTGCGGTGTCCACCGGCTTCACCGCCCGGACGGCCTTCCCGGGCCGCTCAGCGGCGGGCCCCGCGATGGGGCCCGCCGGGTCGTGGTGGACCGGCGGCATCGGTCACCGGGCGATTTCCGTCCTGGATGCCGCGAGGACGCGCATGGTGGCGAACTCGACGACTTGCGCCGCTATTGCCTCCAGGTGTTCTTGGACGTGGGGGTCCTTGCAGTCTCCGGCGGGTGAGAAGCACGGTGTCGACGTGTTGATCGCGGCGCCCAGGGGTGTGGGCCAGCCGCGCAGCGAGTGGGTCACGTCGCGCAGCGCGGCCAGGGTGGAGACGGCGCCCTGCCAGCCCTGGGCGACCGCCACGCATCCGACGGGCCGTTCGCTGAAGTAGGGCCGTATGTCCTCACGTAGTTCCTCGACGTGGTCCAGGGCGTTCTTCACCAGGCCGGAGATCCCGCCGTGGTAGGCGGGGCTGGCGAGCACGAGCCCGTCGGCGCCCGCTATGGCCGACAGGAGCCGTCGGGCCTGGGGTGCGGTGGCGCCGTGCCGGGGGTCGTACAGCGGCATGGCAAGTGCGGGGCCGGCGATCAGTTGTACTGATGCGCCGCGTTGTTCCGCCGCGTCAAGTACCACCCGCAGGGCCTGCTCGGCGGTTGATCCCGGCCGGCTCGATCCGCCGACACCGACCACGTTCACGATCCGGTGCACTGGGGTTGCGCCTCCTTCTCTCGCTTCGTGGACGAGTGTGTCTGGATAAAAGGTGATTCCACCCGTGCGCGTCGAACACGAAGTGGAATCATCTTTCAGCTGTTCGTGCCGGAAGGTCAGGCGACGGTCGTGACGTCGTCCTGCCTCTCGGGCTCCTCGGCGACGGTGACCGCCGGGCTTCGCCTGAAGTTCAGCGCGACCAGCACGATCAGGACGATGCCGACCACGGTGGCCCACATGGCGGAGCGCACGCCGTCGGAGGTGGCGACGCGCAGCGCCTCGCCGGTCAGTCCTTCGTTGCCGGAGTTGGCGACCGCCACCAGGAGGGCGAGGCCGACCGCGGCGCCGACCTGCTGGCCGGTCGATGCGACGCCCGAGGCGATGCCCTGGTCCTCGGCCGCGACCCCGGTGGTCGCCGCCGCGTACATCGCGGTGAACACGGTGCCCTGGCCGAGACTGAGGATGAGCACGCCCGGTACCAGTTCCCAGTACGAACCGCTCGGCGAGACGGAGAAGGTGAAGGCCACGGTACCGACGAGCCCCATGAGGAGCGCGCCGATCAGCGTGGCACGCACTCCGAAGCGGGTGACCAGTTTCCCTCCGGAGAGGTTGCCGATGAGCACCCCTACGCACGGCAGGAGGAAGGCGATACCGCTCATCGTCGCGGAGTAGCCGTGCACGGTCTGGAAGTAGACGGTGAAGAAGTAGGGCAGCGCTCCGAACGTCCCCATGAAAATGAAGGTGACGACGGTGCCGGTACTCAGGTTGCGGTTGCGGAACAGGCGGAGCGGCAGCAGCGGGTCGCGGCCGCGGCCCTCGATGGTGAAGAACACGGCGAGCACGGCCACCGCGATGGCCGCGGTGATCAGGATCGTCGGCGAGGTCCAGCCCGACACCGGTCCCTGGACGAGGGCGAACACCAGCAGCGTCGAACCGACGGTCGCGGTCAGCGCACCGGGCAGGTCGAACTTGCGCCCGGAGGCGGCCCGGTCGGTGTCCTTGGGAATGATGGCGAACGCGAGCAGCATGGCACCGCCGGCGAGCGGGACGTTGGCGAAGAAGATCGACGCCCAGCCGAACGAGCCCGTCAGTACGCCGCCGAGCAGCGAACCGAGGATCATGCCGCTGCCGCCGGCGCCGCCCCAGATCGCCAGGGCACGGTTGCGCTCAGGGCCTTCGGCGAAGGTCGTGGTGACCAGGGAGAGCGTTGCGGGGGCGAGGAAGGCGCCACCGATGCCCTGCACCGCACGCGCGATGATCAGGGTCGTCGGGTCGCCCGCCAGCCCTCCGGCGAGCGAGGAGACCGCGTACAGGAACAGGCCGAAGGTGAACATCCGGCGGCGTCCGAACAGGTCTGCCGCACGGCCGCCGAGCAGCAGGAAGCCGCCGAAGGCCACGGCGTAGGCACTGACGACCCACTGGAGGGTCTGTGCGGAGAAGCCGATGCCGGCACGGATTTCGGGCAGTGCCACGAACACGATGCTGTAGTCAATTGCGTAGATGCACTGGGCAAAAGCCAACAGTGCGAGGATTAAGCCGAGGCGTCGGCGGGGTGGCGCCTGGGCGCCGGCGACTGCAGAAGGCATTTCTCTGCCTGTTCCTTCCGGGTTTTTCGGGTGCTTGTCAGTAACGCAGGGTGCAAGACGGGCCGGTGGCGTACGGCGGCTGAGGCGGCGCGGTGCCGGGCGCGGTCTGTCTACTGGTGTTCGGTGGTCGTTTTCGCGTCGTCCGGACGCGGCTCGAGGTGATCGCGGAACCACTGCACGAAAGCGGCGTCGAGTTCGTCGCGTTCCTCTCGGTCGTCCGGAAGGTGACCGCGGGAAAGGCGGATGAACCGCACGGTCTTGCCCAGGTCGGTCAGCGTCTCGTACAGCTGCTCGGTGCCGTTGATGACGACGGTGGTGTCACCTTCCGCATGGGCCAGCAGCAGCGGCGCCCGGACGTCCGCCGCATGGGTCAGCGGGCTCGCTGCCTTCAGCCTCGCCAGGTCCTCCGGGTCGTCGACGTCCCCTATCCACTCCACGACCCGTCGGCTCCATGTCGGCGGCAGGGCGCGGACGTCGGATTCGAGGTCCGCCGGCCCGCAGATCGCGACACCGGCCCGCCAGTGCTGCGGCAGCCTTGTCAGGCAGCTGAGCGCCGCGAACCCGCCGTAGGACATCCCGTGGACACCGAGCCGGTCGCCGTCCACCCAGTCCAGGCTTCGCAGGAACCGTGCGGCGGCGTCGAAATCGGCCAGGTCGCCGCCTCCCCAGTCCCGGTAGATCAGCCGCTGATAGGCCAGCCCCCGTCCGGTCGACCCGCGCACGTTCGGCGCCAGCACGGCGATTCCGGCTCGTACCAGCCGCTGGATCAAAGGGTCGTGGACCGGCAGCGCGGCCCACTCCGGACCGCCGTGGATGGTCAGCACCGCGGGGACGGGACCGGCCGCCGAACGCGGGCGGTACAGCAGCCCGGATATTTCCAGCCCGTCCGCCGCGGTGAACCAGACCGTTTCCGGCACGACGAGGTCGTCCGGCAGCCCGTCGCCGAAGTCGGTGAGTCGGGTCGACTCGCCGGATGCCAGGTCCACCAGGAAGTAGTCGGTCGCCCGGTCGCCGGCGCCGACCTGTACGAGCATGCGGTCTCCGGCGAACCGCGGGACGAAGCCGTCGTAGCCGAACGGCTGGGAGGCGAATCCGGGCAGTTCGACCTCGCTCTGCGGCGTGCACAGCACGGTGCGCTGGTCGCGGGGCAGAGCCCAGACGACCTGCGGGCCCACGATCACGTTCTCCACGTCGGCATCCGGCGTGGCGATCCACTGCAACGGCCGGCCGGGCACGAGCAGGGCGACACCGAGGAAGTCACGGCCCTCGGTGGTGCACACGTAGATCCCGTCCTCGTTCCACCCGCCCGGCTGGTACTTCGCCGGGCCCTCGTGCGGGGTGAGGTGCTCGGTCAGGCCGGTCGCGAGATCGCAGGCGTACAGGTCCTGGTCGGTGTTCTGATGGAACTTCAGGACGAGCAGGTATCTGGAGTCGGGTGAGAAACAGATCGGCACGTACCGGTCGTCGCCCTCCATGACCATCCTGGACTCGCCGGTCGCCAGGTCCCGCACGTAGACGTCGAGACAGGTGACGTCGCGCGCGCTGGTCGCGTACGCGAGCAGGCGGCCGTCCGGGCTGTACGGCTGGCTCCCGCTCGAGTACGGCACGCCTATCTCGCGCCGCACACCGGGTTCCGCCGCCAGCCACTCCACTTCACCGTTGACCGGATCGAGTTCGGCCAGCCGGTAGTCCTGGCCGCCGGTCACGTCCGTCACGACGAGCAGGCGTGTCTCGTCGGGCCGCCACGCCAGCCGGGTGACCGCACCGTCGATCGGGAGTATCCGCCGCTCCCCCGCCCAGGTCTGGAACCACGGCTGCGGCCGGCCGGACTCGTCACTGATGCAGGCGAAGCCGTCCTTCGCGGGCCAAGCTCCCCAGACGGTCATGAGCGGGCCGCCAGTGCGAGCTGGATCATCGCCGCGGTGACGACCCCACCGAGGAACAGGTCGAGGTCGAGGTTCTCGTCGGCCGCGTGGTTGGCCTCGTCGACGTTGGCCAACGGCACGCCGTAACAGGGGCAGGAGAGCCCGTCGCTGAGCACGGCCATCGGCAGGCTTCCGCCGAGCATGGGAACCAGCAGCGGCCGTTGTCCGATCCCGTCCTCGACCGCCTGGAGGATCGTTGCCGTGTAAGGGGTCTCGGGTAACGTCGTGGACGGTGTCATGGCCGCGCCGGGCACGAACTCGACGTCGGGGGCGTACTTCGCGACGTGCCGCCGGATGGCGTCGGCGACCTGCTCCGGTGTCTGGCCACCGACCAGCCGGGCCTCGCATCGGGCAATGGCGACGTCAGGGATCACCGCGCGGTGGTCGCCGGAATCCTCGCAGCTCAGCGAGTTCACGGTCAGCGTGGGCGTGGCCAGGCGTTCATGGAATCCCAGCCCGGCCGGTGGCTCCATGCCCGCCGCCCCGATCTCCTCGAGCGTTCCGGCCACGTCCACCGGAAGGTCCGCCAGCGCGGCACGCTGACCGTCGGTCAGCGGCGCGACACCGTCGGCGAAGCCGGGCACGGTCACGGTCCCGTCCGCCGTCCGCATGGTGGCCAGCAACTGCACCAGCGTCCACGCCGGATTCGGCGCGACTCCACCCCAGTTCCCCGAGTGCAACGGCCGGTTCGCGCCCCGCGCACGCAGTTCGAACATCAGGATTCCGCGCACGCCGAGGACCACGCACGCCCGGCCCGAGTCGTGCACGGGCCCGTCGCTCCAGATCACCAGGTCGGGCTGACCGACCTGGCGTACGGCCTTGGCCAGGTTGGGGCTGCCGATCTCCTCCTCGCCGTCGAGCAGCACCGTGACACGGCAGGGGAATCCGCCGGTCAGGTCCCGCAGGGCACGCAGCCCCAGCAGCTGCGCGAGGTGCTGCCCCTTGTTGTCGCCCGTACCGCGCCCGTACATCCGGCCGTCACGGATCGACGGCACGAACGGCGGCGTCGTCCACAGTTCGAGCGGCCCGGCCGGCTGCACGTCGTAGTGACCGTAGATCAGCACGTGCGGCCCGGGCCCGTCCGCCGTCCCCACCAGCGCGGGCCAGCCACCGGTCTCGACTTCGCGCGCCTGCAGACCCGAGGCGCGCAGCAGCCGAAGACCATGGGCCGCTGCCTCGACCATGCCCTCGCCGGTCCGGCTCACGCTCGGCTGGGAGATCCAGTCCGCCAGCTCACCAGCCAAGTCCTGGGAATCCACCCAGTCTCGGAGCTGCTCGATCACAGAGCCTCCAACCGATTGCACAGAATGAAATCGATAGCAGTCAAGCAAACCAGGGCCGGCTTGGCAAGGTACAGTCCGGGATGTGGAAGCGACGATCGAAGACCTCAAAGCACTTGGGCACCCGCTCCGTTGGCGCATCCTGCGGCTGTGCCTGGACCGCGCCTTCACCAACAAGGAGCTGTCGGTCGAACTCGACATCGCTCCCGCCACCACCCTGCGCCACGTCCGCGCCCTGGTGAAGGCGAACTTCCTGGTCGCCGAACCGGTGGTCACCGGTGAGCACGGCGCGCTGCAACGGCCCTACCGCGCGACGGCACGCACCCGGGGCCTGATCATCCCGCCCGACGACTCCGGTCTGGCCCAGAGGGTCGACCTGGCCGTGCTCGGCGCGCACCGCACCGAGCTGATCGCCGCGGGCAAGGACTCCGGCCGCGGCGCCAAGCGGGGCGTACTGCGGTTGCGGCCCGAGTCCGTGGAGTCGCTGCACCGCCGGATCGAGGAACTGATCGCCGAGTACGCCGACGAACCCGACGGTGAGCCGCTGAGCTACCTGTGGTCACTCGCCGCCCGGCCCCAAATCGACTCCGACGCCCGGGAGGGCGGCTGAGACGCGATTGACCGATAGGCGAGACCGATGCTTGACTCATTCCTCATTCGAGTGAGGTACTTGGGGCCGTCGCGGCGGCCGGCAGGGCGATGGCATAACTTGCTTGGCCGAACCTTTACGTCAATAACCGGGCCGGGCAAGTCGCCGGAACCTATCATTCGGCACGGCGCAGAATCAGCGGGGTAGCTTTCCACGCCCGCAGCACCGAATCCGGGGAAACCCGAAGCACCGAATCCGGAAAAGGACATCGAATGAAAATCGTCATCGCCGGCGGCCACGGCAAGATCGCCCTGCGGTTAACCCGGCGCCTCGCCGAACGCGGCGAATCCGTCGTCGGCATCGTGCGCAACCCCCGCCACGTCGACGACGTCAGGAGGGCGGGCGGGGAGGCCGTCGTGCTCGATCTCGAACACGCGACGGTGGACGAGGTGGCCGCGGCCCTGGTCGGCGCGGACGCTGTCGTCTTCTCGGCCGGCTCGGGCAACAGCGCCACCGCCGCACGCCGGGACAAGATGGACCGGGCCGCTGTCGTGCTCGTCATGGACGCGGCCGAACAGGCCGGTGTGCGACGGTTCCTGCACGTCAGCTCGATCAACGTGGGCAGTGCCGACGAGCGCGGCATCGGCGAGGGGTACACCGTCTACCTGCGGGCCAAGCGCGCCGCCGAAGAGCACATCTTCACCCGGGACAACCTCGACTGGACGGTACTGCGGCCGGGCGTGCTCACCGACGGCGCCGGAGACGGCACCGTCGAACTCACCGCCGGGGACAGGGTCGGGCCGCGGAACGCCAGGTTCGACCAGGTCGCCAGGGAAGACGTCGCCGCCGTGCTCGTGGCGCTCATCGACCGGCCCGAGACCGCCGGCCGCATCTACGTGGTGATCGGCGGCGGGACCCCCATCGAAAAGGCCGTCGAGGTCTAGGACACGTCCCTCGGACGGTCGTACGACCCGGGAGCGATGGGGATTCCCTGCACCGCCGCAGGGATTTCGTGAACACTGGTCGTAGTTCGGGCGTCCCGAGTCGGATACAGCTCCTGAGCGATCGATTCGGGACGCCGTCACGAATGGTGACGTCATTCACTCACGCACGGTCCGATTCCGGACAGTGGGATCAGCACGAAGGGTTTCCGTTTACGACTCGGGGGGGGTTATTTGTTGTGCAGTCAATAACCAAGGCAAGACTGGCGGCTCGAGCGGGTGTCGTGATCGTCGGCATGAGCGCCGTCGGCACGGCTCCGGCAAACGAATCGGCCGAACGCCGATTATCCAACGCAACAACCGAACGCCGATTATATTCCGTCGCGGTGACCGACCCGCCGCCCCACCAGCCGTCAGGCAACGCCCCGGCCGATCGATGTACCCACTGGGCGGTGACCGCGGCGGCCATCCCGTTCTGGGGAGCGGGTGATGCCGGGGCCGCGCCCCCGGGGCAGAGCGATGTCGGCAGCCCGGTGGCCGAGGCGCACTGGGCCGGCTTGCTGCTCCTGGACGGCTGTACCCACGCGGCACCGGCCGCACACGAGGAAGTATCGGGCGACCTGCACGTGCCCGACGGGGCGATCCGGCCGGCGGTGACCACCGTGGTCGTCGCGACCAGCCCGGACGACTGGTTCGACCAGGCGTCGGCGGCCCTCGGCCGGGCCGACCCGGGCCGGCCCTGGTTCGCCGAGATCGGCTACGCGCACTGCTTCGCACTGCTGATGGCCGGCCAGGTGCAGCACGCAGGCCGCATGGCCGAGAACGGGTACCGGGACGAGGCGGCCGCCGGAAACACCGCGATGGCCGACGGCTGGTTGGCGCTGCGCGGCCAGGTCGCCAACGTGGCCACCGCCATCGCCGAAGCGGAGAGCGCCTCGCGCCTCTTCGACGGCGGCAACTCACGCCTCATGCTGGCGCCCCGCCTGGCCGAACTCGCCGTGTTCGGCGATCAGGCCGGCACACCACAGACCCGGCAGCCCGCCGACCGGGCACCCGAGAGCCGCCTGTTCCTCCCGTGGTCGACATTGAGCCAAGCGTGGACCACGGCGGCGGGCGGAGACACCACTCGCGCCGCCAGGCAGGCACTCTCCGCGGCCGACATCGCCAGGGCCCTGGGCCAGGACGCCGTCGAAGCCACCGCAAGCTACGACGTGGCCCGTCTCGGCAACCCCCAGGCTGTACGGCACCGCCTGGCCGCGCTCACCGACCGGGTGCCAGGGCCGGTCGTGCCCGCCATGGCCGACGCCGCGGCCGCCTTGGCCCGCTCCGATGCCGGAGCTCTGGACGTCGCCACGGTGACGTTCACCGAACTCGGGATGGAGCTGCTCGCCGCGGAGACCGCCACAGCCGCGGCCGCACTGCGACACACGTCCCGACCCCCCGATGCCGTCGCGTGTCCGACCGCGACGACCCCGCTCCTGCAGCTCACCGCCCCGCTGGCCGAACTCACCAGCCGCGAGCGGGACGTGGCGCTGCTGGCCGCCAACGGATCCACCAGCCCCGCCATCGGACAACGGCTGGGGTTGTCCGCCCGCACCGTCGACAACTACCTGGGCCGCGCCTACCAGAAGCTCGGGGTGACCAGCCGCCGCGATCTGGCTCCGCTGGTCGTCGGCGACCGTCCGTAACCGCCCATCCACGCCGAAGGGAAACAGCAATGACCTCCATGAGCGACATCGACAAGATCTCGGCCAACCGAGAAGGCTTCAACCTGCGAGCACGAGCGCATATGCAGTCCTCGTACTACGACGTGGACAGGTTCAAGCAGGGGCACAACATGCTGCGCAGGCTGGAACAGGAGGAGCTGGGCGACGTCCGCGGCAAGTCCCTTCTGGAACTGCAGTGTCACATAGGCGTCAACTCGCTCTCCCTCGCCCGCATGGGCGCACAGGTCACCGGCACCGACATATCCGACGAGGCGATCGACATCGCTCGCGGGCTCGCCGAGGACCTCGCCCTCGACGCCAGTTTCGTCCAGGCGAACCTCTACGACTTACCGAAGGTGCTCGACGGCGAGTTCGACATGGTGTTCACCGGATACGGCACCCTCTCGTTCCTGCCCGACATCGACGCCTGGGCCAAGGTGGCGGCGCAGTACGTCAAGCCCGGCGGCACGCTCACGGTCGTGGAGATCCACCCGATGCTCACCCTCTTCGGCGACGTCGACGGGGAACTGCGGGTGGCCCGCTCGCTGTTCCAGAACCGGGACGTGCACCACGAGATGTCCGCGACCTACGCCGACCGGATCGCCGACGAGGTGGAGGTGGAGACGCACAGCATCTACGGCTGGCGGTGGAGCGTGGAGGAGGTCCTGAACGCGCTCATAGGCGCCGGCCTGACCATCGAGCGCATCCGCGAGGTTCCCTACGACGCACGGCAGCGGCTCCCGTTGATGGTGCCCGACGGCGACCACAACTGGCGGATTCCGGGCGACCCGATCCCGCTGTCGTTCTCCTGCACCGCCCGGCGGCGGTGAGCGCCGGCATGGCAGACCAGATTCTGGCGACACCGGAGATCCGCGAGTACGTGCGCTCCGTGTCCTCGCGAGAGGATCCGATCCTGGCCGAACTCCGGGCGCAGACCGCGGGGTTGCCGGGTGGTGCGGCCATGCAGGTCATGGCCGAGGAGGGCCAGCTCCTTGCGCTCCTCGTCGGTCTGACCGGCGCCCGATCGGTGCTGGAGATCGGCACCTTCACCGGCTACAGCACGCTGTGCATGGCGCGTGCGCTGCCACCGGGCGGCACGGTCGTCACCCTTGACCTCCAAGGGCGGTGGCCGGCGATCGGCGCCGACTACTGGCGGCGCGCCGAAGTCGACGACCGCATCGACGTGCGCATCGGTGACGCGACACAGACGCTCGTCGCCCTCGCGGACGAGCGGGGCGGTGAGAGCTTCGACCTCGTGTTCATCGACGCGGACAAGGCCAACTACGGGACGTACTACGAGGCCGCGCTCAACCTCGTGCGTCCGGAAGGGCTGATCGTCATCGACAACACGCTCTTCTTCGGCCGAGTGGTCGACCCGGACAGCAATGACCCGGACACCGCCGCGGTCCGTGCGCTCAACGCATCGCTCCGCGACGATCCGCGCGTGGACGTCTCGATGCTCACGATGGCCGACGGAATCACGCTCGCCCGGAAGAAGTGACGTAGCGGGATCCGACGAACACAGGAGTCCTCCGACAGCCGGTCGGAGGACTCCTTCGTGCTTGGCCCCGGCGCCGCAGGGTTCGCGCTGTGCACCCGGCGTGGCAGAACTCCGGGCCCGGACCGCGGGGTTGCCGACCCTCCTCGGCCAGGCGGGTCATGGCCGAGGAGGGTCGGCTGCCGGCGGCGCGCCGAAGTCGCCGAACGCAGTGAGCGCATCGACGTGCGCATCGGTGGCGCAACGCGAAACGCCCGCCGCCCCCGCAGAGGAGCGGGGGCGGCGAGCGTTCGGTCTCAGGGATCAGGCCGCGGCCAGGGGAACGGCGGTGAGACGCAGTGTCCCGGGCGCCGGCCTCGGTGCCGGTGTGATGTGCAGTCGCTGCGTCTGCCCGCTGTCCGGCGGCAGTTCGGCCAGGCAGGTGCAGAGCTCGTCGGTGAACCCGGCGAACCGGTACGCGACTTCCATGATCCGGTTGCGTGTGGTCGGCCGGAAGTCCGCCACGAGGTGGGCACCGGCCGTCGCCGCCTCGTTGACCAGCCAGTTCAACACGGTGGCGCCGGCACCGAACGAGACGACCCGGCACGAGGTGGCCAGGAGCTTGAGGTGCCACACCGCCGGTCCGGTCTCCACCAGCGCGACACCGACGGCGCCGTGCGACCCGAAACGGTCGCTCATCGTCACCGCGAGGATCTCGTGGCGTGCGTCGTCCAGGAGCGCGCGCAGGTCGGCATCGGAGTAGTGGACACCGGTCGCGTTCATCTGGCTCGTGCGCAGAGTCAGCTCTTCCATCCGCGACAGGTCACTCGCGGTGGCTCGGCTGATCTCCATCTCGAGGTCCAGCGAGAGCAGGAACTCCTCCGACGGGCCGCCGAACGACTCCTGCTCGCTCTCGCGGCGTACGTTCGCCTGGTACATCTGGCGGCGGCGGCGCGAGTCCGCCGTCACCGTCGCCGGGGTGAACTCGGGAAGCGTCAGCAACTCGGTCGCGGACTCGGCCGGGTAGCAGCGCACCTGCGGCAGATGGAACTGCACCTCGGCGCGTTCCGCCGGCTGGTCGTCGATGAAGGCGACCGTGTGGTGGGCGAACTTCAGTTCGTCGGCGATCTCCCGTACCGACGTCGACTTCGGGCCCCATCCGATCTTGGCGAGGACGAAGTACTCGGCGACACCGAGCTCCTCAAGGCGCTGCCAGGCGGGGTCGTGGTCGTTCTTGCTGGAGACGGCCTGCAGGATGCCGCGGGAGTCGAGGCCCACGATCGTCTCGCGGATCAGGTCGTCGACGACGACGTCGTCGCCCTCGAGCAGGGTGCCTTTCCACAGCGTGTTGTCCAGGTCCCAGACGACACATTTGACGGTGCTGACGGGTTCGTTGGGTGGCAATGGTCCGCTCACTGCGCCTCCTCCTGCCGGACGCTACTGTTCCCGGTCGCCAGGGCGTGTCTGGCGAGTTCGAGCTGGCATATCTCGCTGCTGCCCTCGATGATCTCCATCAGCTTCGCGTCCCGGTTGGCGCGGGCGACCACATGGCCGTCCGAGGCGCCCGCCGAGGCCATGACCTGCAGCGCTGACGCGCTCCCCTGCACGGCCTGGGTCGCGCTGACGTGCTTGGCGAGGACGGTGGCGATCACTTGGTCGGGCGAGCCCGAATCCCAGCGCTCGCTGGCGTGCCGGCACACCGCGGTGGCTATCTGCTCGGCGGCGTAGAGCTCGGCGATCCTGCGGGAGACCAGCTGGTGCTCCGCAAGCGGTTTGCCGAACTGCTGCCGTGTTCGGGCGTGTTCGGTCACCGCGTCGAGGCAGCCGCGCAGGATGCCGACGCAGCCCCACGCCACCGACATCCGGCCGTAGGCCAGGGCCGTGGTCACCAGGAACGGCAGGGACAGTCCGGTGCCGCCGAGGACGTTCGCGGCCGGTACGCGTACGCCGTCCAGCCGCACCCGGGCGTGCCCTGCCGCCCGGCAGCCGGTCGGGTGCGGGATCTTCTCGATCCGGACCCCTTCGGCGTCGGCCGGCACGACGACCGCCGCCGCGTTGTCGCCCGCCTTCCCGATGACGACGATCATGTCGGCGTAGGCCGCCGCGGTGATCCACGTCTTGCTGCCGTCGACGATCACCGTGTCGTCGACGAAACGCAGCTCGGTGGTCATCGCACCGAGGTCGCTGCCGGCGTCCGGTTCGCTGAAGGCGACGGCCGCGAGCCGGCCGCCGATCAGCTGCGGCAGGAACATGGCCCGCTGGTCACGGGTGCCGAGGCGTTGCACGGTCCACGCCGCCATGCCCTGCGAGGTCATCACACTGCGCAGGGAGCTGCAGAGGCTCCCTGCGTGGGCGGTGAGGGCCCCGCTCTCCTGGCTGCCCAGGCCGAGTCCGCCGTATTGTTTCTGCACTTCGGCACAGAGCACGCCGGAGGCGCCGAGTTCGGTCAGGACGGTTCGTGGGATCTCGCCGGCGATGTCCCACGCGCCGGCGTTGTCGCCGACGAAACGCCAGATGTCCTGGTGCTCTGCGGAGAGTCCGTCAGACATCGCTGTCTGCGGCAGCGTCTGCCTGGAGTCGCCCGACGAGCGCGGCCATGCTCTTGACCGTGCGGAAGTTGGACAGCTGCAGGTCCGGTCCGGCAACCGTCACGGAGTAGGCCTGTTCCAGGAACACGACCAGCTGCATGGCGAACATGGAGTTGGCGACCCCGGTGGCGAAGAGGTCCTGGTCCGCCTCGGGGCTGGTCCGGGTCTGCTTGGCCACGAACCTGGTGATCTCGTCGACGACGGCGTCCGTGTCGAAGGGCGCCTTCTCGGTCTGCTGTTCCGGGGTCATGACTGTGCCTCACTGTAGTTGTAGAAGCCACGGCCGCTCTTTCGGCCGAGCTCGCCAAGCCGAACCTTCTCGAGGAGAAGCTCACTGGGACGGCACCGCTCGTCTCCGGTCCGTTCGTACAGCGCTTCCAGCGCGTCGACGAGGTTGTCGATGCCGATCAGGTCCGCCGTGCGCAGCGGTCCGGTGGGATGGCCGAGACAGCCCTGCATCAGGGTGTCCACGTCCTCGACGGTGGCGGTGCCGGCGCTGACGACCTGCGCGGCATCGTTGATCATGGGGTGCAGGAGCCGGCTGGTCACGAAGCCGGGCGCGTCACGGACCACCACCGGTCGCCGACCGATCCGGGTCAGCAGCGAGAGCACCGACTCGACGGTCTTGTCCGCCGTCTGCGGGCCGCGGATCACCTCGACCATCGAGATGAGGTACGCGGGGTTCATGAAGTGCGTCCCGATGAGGTCGCCGGGGGACTTCACCCATGTGGCCATTTCGTCGATCGGTATGCCGGAGGTGTTGGAGATCAGGGGGGTTCCGGGTCGGACCAGGGCCGAGACGGCGGCGAGTACTTCCGCCTTCTTCTCGGGCAGTTCGGTGACCGCCTCGATGACCACCGCCGCGTCCGCGATGTCGTTCAGCGAGAGGGTGGTGCGCAGTTCCGCCGGGGTGGTTCCGGCCGGCAGGGAGCCTGTCAGTTGTGCGTGCCGCAGGCCGTTGGCGACTGCCGTGGCGGCGCGTTCCAGCACGTCTTCGTCGACGTCCACCAGTACGACGGGCAGTCCGTGCCCGACGACGAGCGTCGAGATCCCGGTGCCCATGACGCCCGCGCCTACGATGGCGATCAGTGGCTCGTCCATGACGCCTCCTCCAGTCCCAGGGGTTCGTAACTGCCGGAGTCGGGGCCGATCCAGTAGCGGGTGCGCTGGAAGGGGTAGCCCGGCAGGGATACTCGCCGCGGTCGTGACGTGCCGCGGAAGGCGTGCCAGTCGATGTCCACGGTGGACTGCCACAGCGTGCCGACGGCGTCGAGCAGGGCGGCGAGGTCGGTTCGGGTCCCGTCGGCGGGTGCGAGCGACGGCAGTGCCACCAGTCGCTTCGCCGTCTCCTGCCGCGCGACGGTCTCGGTCAGTGTGCTGCCCGGTCCGACCTCCAGCAGGATGCGGCCGGGCTCGTCGGCCAGTTCCCGCAGGCCGTCGGTGAACCGGGCGGGTTCGCGCAGGTGGCGGGCCCAGTGGGTCGGGTCCACGGCGTCCTCGGGGTCGATCCAGGTTCCGGTGGCCGCGGAGATGTAGGGCACCTGCGGGGGCTTGAGCTCGTAGCGCGCCACCTTGGCGGCGAACTCGGAGGCGTACGCGTCCGTCACCGTGCCCGTCGCGGTCCGGGAGTGGATCTCGGCGGAGGCGGCCGTGGCGTCGATGGCGTCGGCCAGGTCGATCACGCCGGCCAGGCAGGCTGCCACGTACTCGCCGTCGCCTTCGCCGATCATCGCGTCGGGGCGTACTCCCCACGACTGCCACAGCCGGGCGAGGGCCCACTGGAGGCTGAAGGCCGCGGTCGGCGCGCCGCGCGGGTCGTCCTGTCCCGGCTGCGGGCCGTCCCAGGTGGACGGGAAGAGCAGCCCGCGCAGGTCGTAGCCGAGCAGCGGCCGGGCCAGTTCGGCGCAGCGGTCCACCTCCTGGGCGAAGAGCGGTTCGCTGCGGTAGAGGGCCGCGGCGGCGTCCGGCCGGTGGGAGGCGCTGCCGGGGAACATGAAGACCACCTGGCGGGCGTCGATGTCGCCGGAGGTGTCCACGGTGCCGGGTCGGGCCAGCGTCCGGAGAGCGGCTGTGGCCTCGGCCCGGTCGCTGCACACCAGGTACCGGCGGACCGGGAACTCGCGTCGGCCGACCTGGAGGGTGTGGGCGACGTCGGCGAGGTCGAGGTCGTCCGGCCGGTCCAGGCGGTCGGCGAGGTTGCCCGCCGCCTCCGCCAGGGCCTTGCCGGTGCGTGCGGACAGCACGAGCAGGTGCCGGTCGCGTGGATTCGGTGCGGTGGCCTGCGGCGTGGGTGCTTCCTGGAGGACCACGTGCGCGTTGGTGCCGCCGACCGCGAAGGCGCTGACACCGGCTCTTCGGGGCGTCTCGGCGGGCTGCCAAGGACGGGCGGTGGTCGGGATGTAGAACGGTGTCCGGTCGAGCAGCAGGGCCGGATTGGGCGCGTCGTAGTTGATGCTGGGCGGGATCTCGGCGTGTTCGAGTGCCAGCACGGCCCTGGCGAAACCTGCTGCCCCTGCGGCGGCGTCCAGGTGGCCGATGTTGGCCTTCGTCGACCCGATCGCGCAGTATCCGCGTTCGCTGGTGTTGAAGGCCTTGGTGAGTCCGGCCAGTTCGATCGGGTCGCCGAGCGGGGTGCCGGTGCCGTGTGCCTCGATGTAGCCGATGCTCTCCGACGGCACGCCGGCCACCGTGTGGGCGGTGGCGATCACTTCGGCCTGTGCCTGCATGCTCGGGGCGTTGAACCCGAACTTCGCCGAGCCGTCGTTGTTGACCGCACTGCCGAGGATGAGCGCGCGGATGTTGTCGTTGTCCGCGAGCGCGTCGCTCAGCCTGCGCAGTGCCACGACCGTGACGCCGTATCCGGGGACGGTTCCGCTGGAAGCGGCGTCGAAGGGCCGGCAGTGTCCGTCGCGTGCGAAGATGCCGCCCGCGACCACCGGGTAGCCGCCGATCAGCGGGACCGGCAGCGCCACTCCTCCTGCCAGTGCCATGTCGCACTCGTGGCCCAGCAGCGCCTGGCAGGCGAGGTGGATGGCGACGAGTGACGTGGAGCATGCCGACTGCACCGTCATCGCGGGGCCGCGGAGATCGCACAGGTACGCGGCCCTGGTGGCGAGGAAGTCCTTGTCGTTGTAGGGGCGTGCGGAGAAGGCCGACAGCGATCCCCGGAACTCCGCGTTCGCCAGGAGGTTCAGCGGCAGGTACTTGTTGGCGAACTGGCCGGCGTAGACGCCCACGGCGCCGTCGAACCGCGACGGGTCGTGGCCGGTGTCCTCCAGGGCGTGCCAGACGGTTTCGGCGAAGATCCGCTGCTGCGGGTCGCTGATCTTCGCCTGCTCCTCGGTGTACCCGAAGAACTCCGCGTCGAAGTGGTCGGCGTCCTCGATGACCGCCGCGGCGGGCACGTAATCGGGGTGGGCGACCATTTCCGCCGGCCATCCGGCGTCGGCAAGTTGCTGGGGGCTGAACCTGGAGACCGACTCGACGCCGTCGCGCTGGTTGCGCCAGAACGCGTCGATGGTCGGGGCTCCGGGCAGCCGCCCGGCGAGGCCGACGACGGCGATCGGCTCCATCCCGTCTTCCATTCCGGTACTCACTCAAGTCCCCCATCGGCTCGATGCCGTATCGGTATGTTCGTTGGCACTGTCACGCCCCCGTCCTGCCCGCGCGCCGCGCGGCGGCCCGTCCGGCGACGCGGCGGGCGGTTCCTCGTGCGGCACCCGCGTCGACCGCCTCGTCGGGCCCTTCGGTCGGCTTGCGGTCCATGGCCTCGGCCAGTGCCCGGGCGGACGGGTATCGGAACATGTCCACCAGCGAGAGCCCGCTGTCGCGGTGCTCGAGCAGCCGGGCCCTGGCCACCACCACCAGCAGGGAGTTCCCGCCGAGGGCGAAGAAGCTGTCGTCCAGGCCCACCCGGTCCACGCCGAGTACGTCCCGCCACACGTCGGTGACCAGCCGTTCGGTCGCGTTCGTCGGCGGCGCGTACGCCGTCGTGCCCTCGGGTCGCGTGTCCGACAGGTCGGGCAGCGCCCTGCGGTCGACCTTCTTGTTCGGGGTCAACGGCATCGCATCGATCGGGTGGAGGGCGCTCGGCAGCATGTAGCCGGGCAGGCGTGCGGCGAGGAAGTCCCGCAGTTCGGCACCGGTGGCGGGCCGGTCGGTTGCCGGGACGTAGTAGCCGATGATGCGCTGTTCCGCGCCGGTGCCCCGGATGACCGCGACCGCCGAGCGGACTCCCGCGTGTTCGGCGAGTGCCGTCTCGATCTCACCGAGTTCGATGCGGTGGCCGTGGAGCTTGACCTGGTCGTCGAGCCGGCCGAGGAATTCGAGTGTGCCGTCGGGTGTCCAGCGGGCCAGGTCGCCCGTTCGGTAGACGCGTGCGCCGGGCCGGTCGGTGAACGGGTCGGGCAGGAAACGCTCGGCGGTCGTCTCGGTGCGGTTGAGGTAGCCGCGGACCACGCCGTCCCCGCCGAGCAGCAGCTCTCCGGGTACGCCCGTCGGGCACAGCCGTGTGTCGCGGTCGACCACGTAGGCCCGTACGTTCGCCAGTGGCCGCCCGATGGTCACCGGACCGCCGTCGGCGGCGATCCGGGACGTCGTGGCCCAGACCGCGGCCTCGGTCGGCCCGTACATGTTGTGGACCGTGCCTTCGACGGTCTCGGCGAGTTCGCGGGCCAGGTCGGCGGGGAGCGCTTCGCCGCCCACAAGGAGCCGGCTGAGGCGGGGCAGTTCGGCGCGCGTCTCCTGGTCCGCCAGCAGGGCGCGGGCCAGTGAGGGCGTGCACTGCAGGTGTGTCACCTCGTGCTCGCGCAGTTGCTGGGCGACCGGGTCCTCGGCCTTTGCCAGCGCGGCGTTCCTGCGCTCGTCGCTGATCTCCCGGACGGTCGTCAGATGGGTCAGGGCGTCGAGTGCCGCCTGGTCCTCGACGCCGAAGTCGATCAGGCAGGCGACCTCGTCGACGCCGGCGGCCTTCATCCGGTCGACCATGTCGGCGCAGACCTCGGGTGTGCCGAGCAGGCTGGCGGTGGCGAAGAACCGGTCGAAGGCCCGGTCGACCAGTTCCCGCAGTTCCCCGGGGGGCAGCGCCCTGAAGTCCTCGGCGCTGCCGGTGGTGGCGCCGAGCGAGGCGATCAGGTCGAAGGAGGTCTCCAGATAGCGGCTCATCGGTTCCCGGACCAGCTTCCGGACTTCGTCGATGTCCGGGCCGACGAACGTGTGCACCATGACCGCCACGTGACCGTCGCCGGGGTGCCCGTGCTCGCGCCAGGCCTTGCGGTACAGCGCGATCTTCTCGGCCAGTTCCTCCAGGCTGTGCCCGAGGAGGTGGGTGAGCACCCCGGTGCCGGCCTCGCCTGCCATCCGGAAGGTTTCCGGGTGCTTCGCGCTGGTCAGCCACACCGGCAGCTCCGGCTGGACGGGCCGGGGGTACACGCCGACCTCGACCTCGGCGCCGACGCCGTTGGACCGGGTCACCTTCTCGCCGCGCCACAGCTTTCGGACCTCCGCGAGGCCGTCCATCATCAGCTGCTTGCGCTTCTCGTACCGGTCCGGTGCGAGCGCGAAGTCGTTGGCGTGCCAACCGGACGCGAGGGAGATGCCGACCCGGCCGGCCGAGATGTTGTCCACGGCGGACCATTCCTCGGCCACCCGCAGCGGGTCGTGCAACGGCATCACCACACTGCCCGCGCGGACCTGGACCCGCTCGGTGGTCGCGGCGACGGCCGCGGCCATCACCGAGGGGTTCGGGTACAGACCGCCGAACTGGTGGAAGTGGCGTTCGGGGGTCCACACGGCGGTGAAGCCGTTGCGGTCGGCGAACTTCGCGCCCTCCAGCAGCAGGCGGTAGCGGTCGTCGGAGCTGGCTTCGGAGTCGCTGCCGAAGTAGAGGAGGCTGAAGTCGATGGGCCGGGCGCGGGCCTCGGCCGCCGCGGCCGATTCCGCGGCGGCCTGGACCGACGGCAGGGGCGGTTCGGCGCGCAGCACGATCCGGTGGCCGTGTGTCAGCGCCCACAGCAGCTCGACGACGGAGATGTCGAAGGAGACGCTCGTCACCGCGAGCCAGGTACTGGGCTCGTCGGCGCCGAACACGTCGTTCATCCCGGCGAAGAGGTTGGCCACGTTGCGGTGGGTGACCATGACGCCCTTGGGCTGTCCGGTGGACCCGGACGTGTAGATCACATACGCCAGGTTGTCGGCCGTGGCAGCCGGACGCGGACTGCCGGGCGGACCGTCCGGTGCCCCGGTCAGATCGGGGACCACGACATGGGCGGCACCGAGCCGCCCGGCGGCCGCGGCGGAGCCCGCGTCCGCCACGACCAGTCGCACGCCGGCGTCGTTGACCATGAACGCCAGGCGGTCGCGCGGGTAGCCGGGATCCAGCGGGAGATACGCCGCACCCGCCTTGAGGATCCCCAGCAGGGTGACCATCAGCAGGGATGTGCGTCCGAGATGGACGCCGACCGGCTCGTCCGGCGCCACGCCGAGCTGGTGCAGCTCGTCGGCGAAGCGGTCGGCGAGCCGGTCGAGTTCGTGGTAGGTCAACGTGGCGTCGGCGGCGACCAGGGCGACCGCGTCGGGTGTCGCGGCCACCCGCTCGGCGAACAGCTGGTGGACCAGGGCGTCGGTGGTCTCGGCCCGGGTGCCCGTCTGCCAGTCGGCCAGGAGGGCGAGTTCGCCCGCCGGCAGCACCGTCAGCTCGTCGACGGGCCGGTCCGGGGCAAGCGCGGCGGCGGTGACGACGTTGACGTAGCGCTCCGCGATCCGCTGGGCGGTGGTGGCTTCGAAGAGGTCGGTGCTGTACTCCAGTCGGCCGGTCACGCCCGCCGGGTTCCGGGTGAGGCTGAGCGTGAGGTCGAACCGCGCCGCACCGGTGTCGCCCAGGACGGGCTGCACCTGGCAGCCGTCCAGACGCAGCCCGGCGCCCTCCTCTTCGTAGCGATAGCTGAACAGCACCTGGAACAGCGGGTTCTGGGCGAGATCACGGTCGGGGTGGAGTTCCTCGACGAGCTTCTCGAACGGCAGGTCCTGGTGGGCCAGTGCTCCCTTGACCTGCGTCCACAGTCGCTGGATCAGTTCACGGAACGTCGGGCCGGAGGTGAGGTCGCAGCGCAGCACCAGGGTGTTGGTGAAGAATCCGATCAGGCCGGCCAGTTCGGGCCGTTCCCGTCCGGAGACCGGGGTGCCGACCACGACCTCGTCCTCGCCGACGTGACCCCGCAGCAGCACCGCGAAAGCGGCGAGCAGCACGCTGTAGAGCGTGACGCCTTCGGACCTGCCCAGTTCTTCGAGCCGCTGGACCGATTCGGCCGGCAGCTGGAAGGTGAGCGCGGAGCCGCGGTAGCTCTGCACCGGAGGGCGGGCGTGGTCGGTGGGCAGGTGGTGGGCCGGCATGCCGGCCAGGTTGTCTTTCCAGTACGCCAGGAGCCGGTCGAGTTCGGGTCCGGCGAGGGTGCTCTGCTGCCAGTCGGCGAAGTCGGCGTACTGCATGGGCAGATCGGGCTCGCGCCGCTCCTGGCCGGAGAGGGCGGCCAGGTACTGGACCTCGATCTCCTTGCCGAGCGTGGCGACCGACGCGGCGTCACAGGCGAGGTGGTGCACGGTGAGCAGCAGCCGGTGCTGCTGCTCACCCAGGCGCAGCAGGCGAGCCCGGATGACCCGGCCGGCGACCAGGTCGAACGGGGTGCCGGCTTCCTCGTCCGCGAGTCGCGCCGCCTCCTGTGCGATCTCGTGCGCGGTCCGGCCGGGTGCGGTCAGGTCGACGACGGGTACGGACACAGGAGCGGGTGACAGGACCACCTGGTGCGGGGTTCCGCCGGTGGACCGGAAGGAGGTTCGCAGGATCTCGTGGCGGCGCACGACTTCGGCGAGCGCCTGTTCGAGGGCCGTGCGGTGCAGCGGGCCGGTGATGTCGTAGCCGAGCGGGACGTTGTAGACCGAGCTGCCGGGCTGGAGTTGGTCGAGGAACCACAGTCGCTGTTGCGCGTACGACAGCGGAGCGGGACCGTCCTCTTCCTCGGTCTCCGGTTCTATGGCTCCGCTCACTGCTCCACCTCGGTTTCGTGCGTGTCGGGCAGGTGCGACTGGTCGCTCCTGCCACCGGTCCGGTCGGACTCGGAGGACGGCCTCACGGCCGAGCGGCGGGTGCGGGGCCTGATCGGGGCGGGGCCCGATGCGGTCCCTGCGACCGCGGCGGTCACGGCGTCCGCCAGGCTCGCCACCGTGGGGCGCTGGAGGAACGTGGCGATCGACACCTCGACGCCGAAGGCCTCGTTGACCTGGGCCACCAGCCGGGCCGCCAGCAGGGAGTGGCCGCCGGCGCGGAAGAAGTCGTCCGTACGTCCCACCGGCTGGTCGTAGAGCAGCGCGGAGGCCAGCTGCGTGATGCGCTCCTCCTCCGGGGTGCGCGGCGTCTGCTGCGCCTCGGGCTCGGCCGTCGTGGCGGGTGTCAGGGCGGCCAGCGCGTCATGGTCGACCTTGCCGTGCTCGGTGAGCGGCAGAGCGGGAAGCAGGACGACCTTGTCCGGGACCATGTACACGGGCAGCCGGTCGTGCAGGAACGAAAGGAGCTTGTCCTCGAGGACGGTCGCGCTCGGGGTGTGGGCGCAGGCGTAGGCCACGAGTGAGGCTTCGGCTCCCGGTGCGGGCGTGTGGGCGACGACCACGGCGTCCCGCAGGTCCGGGTGTTCCCTGAGTGTGGCCGCGATCTCCTCGGGTTCGATGCGGAAGCCCCGGATCTTCACCTGCTCGTCGGCGCGGCCGAGGAATTCCAGTTGCCCGTCCGGGCGCCAGCGGACCAGGTCGCCGGTGCGGTACAGGCGTGCGCCGGGTCGGTCGGTGAACGGGTCGGCGAGGAAGCTCTGCGCGGTGAGCGTGGGGCGGTTGACGTAGCCGCGGGCCACCGCGGTTCCGCCGAGGTACAGCTCGCCGCGGACGCCGGTGGGTACGGGCTGTCCTTCGGCGTCCAGCACGCGGGCGTCGATCCCGCTGATCGGCCTGCCGATGGCCGGGCGCAGTCCTGCCGCGTCCGGCGGTACGAGGCCCGCCGTGGCGACGACGGTGTTCTCCGTCGGTCCGTAGTGGTTGAACAACCGGAACGGCAACCCTGTGGAGGGCGCTGCCGGGAGGACGTCGCCACCCGTCAGCAGTGCGCGCAGCGCGGTGTCGGCCGGCCACGGCTCGGCCAGGACGGCGGCAGCGATGGGGGTGGGCAGGAATGTCGCGGTGATCTTCTCGTCGCCGAGCCAGCGCACGAGTTCCGCCGGTGCGGCCCGCAGGTCCGACGGGACGACGGTCAGGGTGCCGCCTGCCGCGAGGGTGGGCCAGATCTCCCATGTCGAGGCGTCGAATCCGGGGCTCGCGAACAGTGTGGTGCGGTCCGCCGGTTCGAGCGCGTACTCGGCGATGTGCCAGGCGACCAGGTTCGAGAGGCCCTGGTGCGGCAGTGCCACTCCCTTGGGGCGGCCGGTGGATCCCGAGGTGTAGATGAGGTACGCCAACCGCTCCGGGGTGACCTGGTCGGCGTGGATCGGCTCGTCCGTGATATCGAAGTCGAGGTCGAGTACATGCAGGTTCCGGGAGGACTCCGGCAGCTGCTTCCGGGTCTCGGGGGTGGTGAGGATCTTCCGTACGCCGGCGTCCTGCACTATGAACGCGATGCGTTCGGCCGGGTAGGCCGGGTCGACGGGCAGATAGCATCCGCCGGCCATGAGGACCGCGAGTTCGCCGACCACCAGTTCCAGGGAGCGGTCGGCGTACACCGCCACCGGCTCCTCGGCGGTGATGCCGGATTCGCGGAGCCTGTTGGCCAGTTGGCCGGCGCGCTGCCACAGCTGCGCGTAACTGAGCTGTCCGTCCGGCCGGCGCACCGCGACGGCGTCCGGGCGCTCCTGCACCTGCCGGGCGATCAGTTCGGTCACCGGCCGGGTGTCGGCCGGTGCGGGTCCGCGGGCCCAGCGGTCGAGCTCGTCGACCTCCGCGTCCGGGAGCATGCGCAGTGTGCCCACGCGGGTGTCCGGACTGGCCACGGCGTCGGAGAGCAGGGTCAGGTAGTGCGTGACCATCCGCTCCATGGTGGCTTCGTCGAACAGGTCGGCCGAGTGCTCCCAGATCATGGTGAGGTCGTCGTCCTCGGGCCGGGCCGCTCGACCCATGCGCTGCTCGCCTCGCGGGATCACGATGACGTTGAGGTCGGCCTTGGCCGTCTTGTTCGAGCGCTCGGTGACCTTGCCGGTGAGCCCGCCGAAGTCGATGTCGGGCACCGCGGAGTCATGGAAGCTGAACATGACCTGGAACAGCGGGGTACGCGAGGGGTCACGGGCCGGGTCGATCGCGTCGATGACCGCGTCGACAGGGGTGTCCGACCAGGCAAGTGTCTCGGCGACGCTCTGGCGCACCTGGGCGAGCAGGTCGTTGAACGACTGGTCGGCCGACACCTTGGTGCGCATGACCAGCGTGTTGACGAGCATGCCGAGCAGCGGCTCCAGCTCGGGTACGTTCCGGTTCGCCGCGCCGGTGCCGACGAGCATGTCCTGCTGCCCGGTGTAGCGGTGCAGCAGTGCCGCGAAGCCCGCGTACATGGTGGAGAACAGCGAGACCCTGTTCTCGCGGCTGAAGGCTCGCAGCTTACGGGCCAGTTCGTCCGGGATCCGGATTCGCGGCGCCCGGCCGCGGAAGGTCATCACCGGCGGGCGCGGCCGGTCGGCGGGCAGTTCCAGGGTGTCCGGGGCGCCGGCCAGCCGGGCGGTCCAGTGGTCGACGTGCGCGCGCAGCACGTCGCCGCGCATCCAGTCCCGCTGCCAGATCGCGTAGTCCGCGTACTGGACCTCCAGTTCGGGCAGCGGCGAAGGCTGTCCCGCGGCGAAGGCCGGGTAGAGGGCGCGGAACTCGGACAGGAACACCGAGAGCGACCAGCCGTCGTGGACGAAGTGGTGCTCCACGTGGAGGAAGGTGTTCTGCCCGTCGCCGTGCCGCAGCAGGACCCAGCGGGCCAGCGGCGGCTTGGTCAGGTCGAACGGCTCGCGCAGTTGCGCGGCGACGACCTCGTCGGCCTGCTCGGCCGGGACGTCGAGGACCAGCAGCGATGCCTTGGCCTCTGCCAGCGGACGCTGGTAGCCCACGCCGTCGACGGCGACGAAGGCGGTGCGCAGGACCTCGTGCCGGCGGACGATCTCGTCGAGCGTCGCGCGCAGGGCGTCGACGTCCACGTCGCCCTGCAAGGACACCGTGGCCTGGAAGTTGTAGGCGAGGTTGCCGGGCGAGAGCTGCTCGAAGAAGAAGACCCTCTCCTGCGGCAGGGACAGCGGGATCGGCCGGTTCCGGTCGCCTCGGCGCACCGGCGGCGCGGTCGGCGCGATCGCCTGGGCGACGGGTTCACGGCCGTCGCCTTCGGCGGCCCGCTGGTCGATGATCACGGCGAGGTCGGCGATGGTGGGCGCGCCGAACAGTTCGGGCACGCTCACCACGGTGTGCAGCTCCGCGGCGATGCGCCCCGCCAGACCGGCGACGAGCAGCGAGTTCCCGCCCAGCGCGAAGAAGTCGTCGTGGACGCCCACCTCCGCGGCGCCGAGCAGCCCGGCCATGATCCCCGCCAGCGTCGCCTCGGTCTGGGTGCGGGGCGCGACGGCGGCGGCGGCCAGGCCGGCCGCTGCCCGGTCGGGGGCGGGCAGCGCGGCCCGGTCGACCTTGCCGTTGGGTGTCAGCGGCAGCTCGGGCAGCACGACGAGCGCCGCCGGCACCATGTAGCTGGGCAGCTTGACCGCGACGAAGTCGACCAGCTCGGCCGTGGGGACGGCGGTGACCACGTAGCCGACCAGGCGCGCGTCGGGGCGGCCGGAGTGTTCGACCGCGACGAAGGCGTCCCGGACGCCCGGGTGCTGCTTGAGGACCGTGGCCACTTCGCCGGGTTCGATCCGGAACCCGCGGATCTTGGCCTGGTCGTCGTAGCGGCCGATGTACTCGAAGACCCCGTCGGGGCGGCGGCGGACCTTGTCGCCGGTGCGGTACATCCGCTGCCCGGGGACGGCGATGTCCGGCACGAACGCGGCCGCCGTGGCCACCGGGTCGTGCAGGTATCCGCGTGCCACGCACGCGCCGCCCAGGCACAGCTCGCCGGCTTCGCCGTCGGGCACCGGGTCGAGCCCGTCCAGGACGTAGCAGCGCACGCCGTCGACGGGCACCCCGATCGGCGGCGGCACCACTCCCTGCGGCAGCACTTCGCCGGCCGTGACCTTCACGGTGCCTTCGGTCGGCCCGTAGAGATTGATCACCGTGAACGGCAGGCCGTCCGGCACACCGCGCTGCATCGCCGAGCCGCCGGTGTGCAGGAACCGCAGCACCGTGTGCGCCGGCCACGTCTCGTCGAGGACGGCCTCGGCCAGCGGGGTGGGCAGGAAGGTCACGGTGATCTGCTCGTCGGCCAGCCAGGCGGCGAGCGCGGGAGGCGAGGTGCGCACCTCCGCGGGCGGCACCACCAAGGTGGCGCCGGCGGTCAGGGTGAACCAGATGTCCTGGACGGACACGTCGAATCCCGGGCTGGCCAGCAGGGTCGAGCGGTCCTCCCGCCGGGTCCCGTAGGTCTTGTGGTGCCAGTGCATCAGGTTGGCCAGGCTGGCGTGGCTCACCGCGACGCCCTTGGGCCGGCCGGTGGAACCCGACGTGTAGATCACGTACGCGAGTGCGGCGCCGTCCACGCGGGGCGGTGCCTGGAGGGCCGCGCCGGACGGCTCCTCGGTCAGGTCGACGAGCAGGACGTCGTCGCCGAGCGGCGCCCCGCCGGACACCAGCGGCTCGGTACTGAGGACCGCCACGGCGCCGGAGGCCTCCAGCAGTTGACGGATCCGAGCGGCCGGGTGGGCCGGGTCCAGCGGCAGGTAGGCCGCGCCCGCCAGCAGGACGGCCAGCTCCGCGACCACCAGTTCCGCCGACCGGTTGGCGTAGACGGCCACGACGCTGTCCTGGCCCACCCCCCGCTCGGTGAGCTCGGTCGCCAGAGCGGACGCGTGCGCGGCGAGGCTCCGGTAGGTCAGTCTCAGGTCACCGTCCTGCACCGCGACCGTATCCGGTGCCTCGGCCACCCGGGCGTGGAATTCATTGAGCACCATCTGGCACGTCATCCTTCGCTCTGAGTGGGGTGGCTAGAAACCGGTCTGACCGGCCTGGCGTAAGCTCGACGGACGCATGTCCGTCCAGGCCTCGCCGATGTGGGCCAGGCATTCCTCCTTGGAACCGCTGACGCCGTCGCCGCGCCAGCCGAGCGGCAGGTCACGGTCGGCCGGCCAGATCGAGTACTGCTCCTCGTCGTTGAGTACGACCACATAGGACTGGGTGTCGCCGTCCATGGGTACCTCCGGTTCGGCGGGATACGGATTGGTCTGCTGTTGGTCGTGCCCTTACGGCCGCCGGGTCGGGCGCCTGCGGCCGTGGACGCGGGCACGACGAACACCGGCACCGACGCCGGCACTGGCGTTGGCACTGGTACAGGTATTGGCTACTGGCTACTGGCTACTGACACTGCGGGAGATCGCGACAACAGGACGCACTCTGAGCCCCACCACCGAGTACGGCTCAGAAACGGCTGGTCACCTCGGCACCGTCAAGGCACCCCGACCGCCCCCACACCCGCGACCGACAAGTACCGGCCGTGTGCGGACCCCGGGACCATGGCCGTCAGCGAACTTCCGCCCCCCATGCGTTCCACTCCGACAGCATGGATCGAGCCGCTTCACGACCGGTAGAGTATGGCGATTACTCGGGTAGTCCGTTAAATCAAGGATTGGGCGGATAGGCGGCATTCTCACGCCCCGCAAAAGGACGGAGACGACCGAGGCGAAGCCGCCTTCGGCCAAACCCGATCGGGCGCCGGACACCGTCCGCCACCGAGGACGCGCGCACCACGCCGTCGGTTCCGGCCACGAAGGCCCAGGCGGCGCCTGGGCCCACCAAGCAGCGCTTCGCCCCGTCGTGCGCCACGGCGCACCGCGGCACGGCCTCATCCCGTCAGCCTGTCAGCGTCATCAGGAGGCCGGACCACCCCTCCCGCATCGACCCGGGAGAGGAAGGAGTGGGTCAGCGCACCCGTCCCCGGGCCTTGAGCTGGGTCGCCGGGACCTCCGGGGCGTCCAGGCGGGCGCCGTCGTAGCCCTTCACCTCGCCGAAGCGGTCGCTCGTCATCCACTCCTCCCGGGCCTTCCTGATCTCCTCGTCCGTGCGGCCCACGAAGTTCCACCACATGACGATCTCCTCCTCGAACGGCTCTCCGCCGAGGAGCATCAGGCCCGCGTCCGACACCGCGCGCAGGGGGAGTTCGGTGCGGCCGCAGCCCAGGTAGAGCATGGAGCCGGGCAGGACCGGGACGCCGTCGACCTCGGCCTCGCCCGACATGGACAGGACCGCGTACTCGAAGTCGGGGTCCAGCGGGAGGTTCGTCTCGGTGCCCGCCGCCAGCGCGAGGTCGGCACCGACGAGCGGCGAGTACGTGGTGCCGGGCGAGGCGGCGCCGTCGAGGGCGCCGAGGATCACCGTGGCCGTGAGACCGGGGGCCGTGACCTGGGGCAGGTCGGCGTGGTGCTGGAAGTGGGGTTCCACGTGGCGGTGGGCGTCGGGGAGCGCGACCCAGAGCTGTGCGCCGTGGAGGAAGCGGGCGTGCGGCCGGGGGCTCTCCTCCGAGTGGGAGATCGCCCGGCCCGAGGTCATGAGGCCCAGCTCGCGCGGGCGGATCGTCTGGAGGCTGCCGGTGGAGTCGCGGTGCAGGACCTCGCCCTCGTGGAGCCAGCTCACGGTCTGGAGCCCCATGTGCGGGTGGGGCGGGACCTGCATGCCCGGCTCGTCGGCGATGTCGTCGGGGCCGTAGTGGTCGACGAACGCCCATGCGCCGACCATGCGCCGACCCAGATTCGGGAGCAGTCGGCGGACCTCGGTCGACTCCCCGAGCTGGACGCGCCGCGGGCTGAGGAGCTCCCGCACAGGCTCGGCGACGACGAAGCCTCGGCCACCGCACACCGTCAACGCGGCCTGACGATCAAGATTGCTCATGACGCTCAACCAATCGTAGTGGAATGTTCAACCATCCAGGCTTGTTGACCTGGTCGACCGTCACACAGAGTGGCAGATCCGGGAAGCCGGAAGGGAAGAGCAAGTGAGCGACACGTACTACGAGTTCGGAACGGCCGGGGAACGCTGGGACCGCGCGCGGCTGTTCTTCGACGCGAAGGAGTACCAGACCGCCGTCCGCATCCTGCGCGGCCTCGTCGCCGAGCACCCGGAGCAGACGGCCCAGCGACTGCTCCTCGCGCGGGCCTACTACCACTCCGCGCAGCTCTCCCGGGCCGAGACCGAGCTGCGGGCCGTCCTGGACCGCGACCCCGTCGAGCACTACGCCCGCCTGATGCTCGGGCGCACCCTGGAGCGCCAGGGGCGCACGGACGAGGCCGCGCCGCACCTGCGGATGGCCGCCGCGATGGCGGGCGAGACCCCCTCCTGACACCGCCGCCGCCGACCGCGGTACTGACGCGGTTCTGATACCCCGGCACGGTATGGTCGGGCCAGGAGGTCCTGGTCTTGCGTACACGTCGGGCGGCCCGCGGAAAGCGCGGAATGCGAGCAGGAGGTGCCCTTGCGCACCTCCTGCTCGTCGTCGTGCTCGCGCTCGGGGTGTTCCTGATGCACGCCGTCGGCCATCCCGAGGGCTCCGGCGGTACAGCGGAGACCACCGCCGCCGCCCACCACACCGCCCCGGAGACCGGCTCGCCGGCCACCGAGGGCTCCGACGCGCGTCACGACCCCGGGGCGGGGATGGACATGACCACGCTGTGCGTGGCCGTCCTCGGCGCCTGGCTCCTCACCGGGCTCGTCCGGGCCGCGCTGGCCCGGCGCCCCGACTGGCTCGCCGCCGTCCTCGCGCGGCTCGTTCCCGCCCTCGGGCCCCACGCGCCGCCGCGCAGACCTCCCGACCTCGCCCAGCTGTCGATCCTGCGGATCTAGGCCGTATCGCCACCGCGGGCGCCTCGCGCTGCCCGTGAACGCCTTCGACCTGCCCTTTTTCCGCGTGTACGGGCTCACGCTCCGTACGGACAGCACACGAGGTATCACTCCCATGCGCACCTTCACGCGTGCCACCGCCAAGAAGTTCGCCCTCGCCGGCGCCGTCACCGCCACCGGGCTCCTGCTCGCCGCCTGCGGGACGGAGGACGGCGGGATGAGCGGGATGGATCACGGCGGGAAGTCCACCACGGCCTCCGCCACGGCCACGGTCTCCGCCACGGCCACCGCATCCACCGACGCTTCCGCATCCGCCGGCGCGTCCGCCGAAGCCGCCGCCCCCGGGGCCTTCAACGACGCGGACGTCATGTTCGCCCAGATGATGATCCCCCACCACGAGCAGGCCCTGGAGATGGCGAAGCTCGCCGACGGCCGTGCCCAGGACCCCGAGGTCAGGAAGCTCGTCGCCGCGATCGAGGGGGCGCAGGACCCCGAGATCCGGAAGATGAAGGCCTGGCTCAAGGGCTGGGGCAAGCCCGCGTCCGCCGGTGCCGGTCACGGCATGGCCGGGATGATGTCCGCGCAGGACATGAAGGACCTGGCGGCCGTCAAGGGCGAGGCCTTCGACCGGAAGTTCGCCGAGCTGATGATCGCCCATCACGACGGCGCCGTCGCCATGGCGAAGGACGAGCAGAAGAACGGACGGAACGCCTCGGCGAAGAAGCTCGCCGACGACGTCGTCCGGACCCAGTCCACCGAGATCGCCGAGCTGCGGAAGATCCTCGACCGGCTCTGACCCGGCCCATGCGGCGCGGCCCGTCCCTCACCGGGGCCGGCCGCGCCGCCCCCGTGCCCTTCCCCTTCCTCTCCTCCGGCGAAAGAACGATGAAGAAGCACTTCCCCGGGCCCTCGGCCACGACCACCGCCGCCGCCCTCGCCCTGACGCTCGCCCTCACCCTGACCGCCTGCTCGCAGGAGCCCGCCGCCGACGACTCCCCCGGCGGCGCCCTCAGCCACATCCACGGACTCGGCGTACGCGGCGACACCCTCTACGTCGCCACGCACGACGGCATCCACACCCCGGACGCCACCGGCCGCCCGACACGCGTCGGCGACCGCAGGGACGACTTCATGGGCTTCACGGTCACCGCCTCGGGCGCCTTCCTCGCGAGCGGTCACCCCGCGCCCGGCTCCGGCGGGCCCGCCGACCTCGGCCTCGTCGAGTCGACGGACTCCGGACGCACCTGGCACGAGAAGTCCCTCGGCGGCGAGGTGGACTTCCACTCCCTCGACACCGCACCCGACTCCACGGTCTACGGATACGACAGCACGAACGGACGCCTGCGGGTCAGCCCCGACGGCGTCACCTGGGAGGACCGGGCCGCGCTGCGCGCCCTCGACATCGCCGTCTCCCCCGCCGGCCCTGCCACCGTCCTCGCCACCACCGAGACCGGGGTGGCCCGCAGCACGGACGGCGGCAGGACCTTCGCCCCCGGCGAGGGCCAGGTCCTCGCGTACGTCTCCTGGGGTGCTCGCGACGCCCTCTTCGGCGTCGATCAGAGCGGGGTCCTCTTCCGCGGTACGGAGACGAGCACGGGGGCCGCGACGGGTTCCGGTATCCGCTGGGACCGGGTCGCCGCCGTGCCGGGCGGGGCCCCGCAGGCGCTCACCGTCGTGGACGCCCGCCGGCTGCTCGTCGCCACCCAGGACGGGGTGTACGAGTCGCGCGACGGCGGGCGGACCTTCGAGCGGCGGGTCACGGTGACCTCGGGGAAGGAGGGCCACTGACCCCGCGCGGCCCTCACCCCGCGCGCCGCTCCACGACCACCTCGCCGCCCACCACGACCGTCTCCGCCACCGTGCCCGGGATCTCCTCGGGTGCGATGCGGAGGATGTCCCGGGAGAGGACGACGAAGTCGGCGAGCTTGCCCACCGTCAGCGAGCCCCGCTCGTCCTCCAGGAAGTTGGCGTACGCCGAGCCCATCGTGTAGCCCTCGACGGCGCTGGCGACGTCGATCGTCTCGCCCGCCGTCCAGCTCTCCCCGCCGTCGAGCGGACGGCGGGTGACGGCCGCGTGGATGCCCACCATGGGGTCCATCTCGGCGACGTTCCAGTCGCTGGAGAGCGCGAGGACCGCCCCGGCCGCGTGCAGGCTGCGCAGCGGCCAAGCCTTGTGCCAGCGGTCGGGGCCGATGTTCTCGGCCCAGTCCTTGCCGGGGCCCGCGATGTCGGGGGCGGCGTGCCGGGGCTGCATGCAGGCGACGACGCCGAGCTCGGCGAAGCGGGGGGTGTCGGCCGGGTCGAGGCACTCGACGTGGACGATCTGGTGGCGCGCGTCGCGCGGCCCGTTGGCGGCGCGGGCGCGGGCGACGGCGTCGAGGACGGTGCGGATGCCCCGGTCGCCGGTGGCGTGGACGAAGCACTGGAAGCCGCGCGCGTCCAGGCGGGTGAGCAGCTCGGCGAACTCCTCGGGCGGGTAGAAGGTGTCGCCGCGATGGTGGGCGCAGCCCGCGTACGGCTCCAGGAGGGCGGCCGTACGGGGTTCGACGACGTCGTCGATGTACAGCTTGAGCGGGCCGACCCGCAGCCGGTCGTCCTCGAACTCCTTCGCCGCCGCCTCGAAGGCGTCCAGGTCCGTGTCGGTCGTGCCGCGCGGGTGGAAGAGCGCGGCGACGATCCGCGAGCGCAGTCGGCCCTCGGCGCGGGCACGCTGGAAGAGGGCGAGGTCGTCGAGGGAGTTCTGCGGCTCGACGACGGTGGTGATGCCGTAGCCGATGGCGTCGTCCAGGCTCTTGGCGAGCCGGCCGTACTGCCGGTCGGGCGAGGCCCACGGGACGCCGAGCTCGCGCAGTGCGCGATGGCCGTCGCGGGAGAGGCCCTTGATCGCGAAGTCCTTGACGAATCCGGTGGGTTCGCCGGTGTCCGGGTCGGTCACGGCGCGGCCGAAGGGCAGATCGGTGTGGTCGCGGTCGACACCGAGTCTCCGCAGGGCGGCGGTGTTGAGCCAGGCGGTGTGCACGTCGTAGCTGAGGACGACGGCGGGGGTGTCGCCGGTGGCCGGGTCGAGGTCGGCGGCGGTGGGCATGCGCCCGCCGGGGACGGCCGAGTAGTCGAAGGCCTCGGCCTCGATCCACTCGGCGTCGGGGTGCGCCTCGCGCCAGGTGCGGATGCGTGCGTGGATGGCGTCGAGGGTGCGGGCGCCGGCGAGCTGGACGCAGGCGTCGTCCGAGCCCAGGCGGACGTGGTTGTGGGCGTCGACGAAGCCGGGCAGGACGAGCCGCCCTCCGGCGTCGAGCACCCGGGTGCCGGGGCCCGTCCAGGCGCCCGCTCCGGCTTCGGAGCCGATCCAGACGATGCGGCCGGCGCTGACGGCGAGGGCCTGCGCCTCGGGGAGCGCGGGGTCGACGGTGTGGATCCGGGCGCCGGTGAGGACGAGATCGGCGGGGGCAGGGGAAGGGGTGGTGCCGTGCATGCGGGGTGACTCCATGACGTGCGTACCGCTGGGCGTGTGCGAGGGAGCTGCGAGGGGTTCGGGCGGGGCTCAGGCGCCGCGTGCCGGCGCGACGGTCCTGCCCGCGAGGAGCACGTACACGAGGGCCGAGACCACCGCGCCGAGCAGGGTGAGGTCCGCGCCGCCGAGGGGCGCGACGAGCGGGCCGGTCCAGAGCTCCGAGTCGCAGGTGAGCGCGGAGAAGAGGAGACCCGAGAGGAGCGCGGTCATGCCGGCCGGGTGCCAGCCGGAGCGGTACCAGTAGGCGCCGCCCTCCCGCGCGTGCAGGGCGGCGGAGTCGTACGCGCAGCGGCGGAGCACCATGTCGGCGAGGAAGACCCCGCCCCAGGGGGCGAAGACGATGATCAGGAGGGAGAGGAAGGAGAGGAGCGAGGTGGTGAAGTCGGTGAGGAAGAGGGCGCCGAGGGAGCCGACGGCCGTCACGGCGGCGCTGATGACGATGGCGCGGGCGCGGCTCCACGGTATGCCGAGGACCTGGAGGTTCAGGCTCGACGAGTAGAGCGTGATGATCGAGTTGGTGACCGAGCCGCCGAGGACGAGGGCGAGGAAGAGGGGCTGGAACCAGCCGGGGAGCAGGCTCTCGGTGCCCGCCACCGCGTCGGTCATGTCGACCTGCGTCGCGGCCGCGACACCGGCGACGCCCAGGGCGACGGAGGAGAGGAAGCCGCCGAGCCCGCCGCTGAGGGTGACGGCCTTGAGGGAGGTGGTGCGGGGCAGGTAGCGGGTGTAGTCGGCGGGCATGGGGACGTACGAGAAGGGGCCCGCGAGCATGACGACGAAGGCGATGCTCCAGCCCGCGGCGCCGGGCGCGGCGGAGGGGGCGGAGGTGTCGGCGCCGGGCAGCACGAGGACGAGGAGCGCGGCGAAGCCGACGGCGAGGACGTACGCCATCCAGCGTTCGGCGAACTGGACGGTGGCGTGGCCCCAGAGGGCGACGGCGAAGGTCAGCGTGAGGGTGACGGCGAGGGCGAGGGCCCGCGTGAGGTGTCCGCCGTGCCAGCCGAGGTCGGCGAAGAAGGCTTCGAGGGCGAGGGTGCCGACCACGGTGTTCACGACGGTGTAGCCGATGCTGACGATCCAGTTGAGCAGACCGGCCGGCCAGTTGCCGCGGACGCCGAAGGCGGCCCGGGAGATCACGAGGGTCGCGGTGCCGGTGCGCACGCCGCTGAGTCCGGCCGCGCCGATGGCGAGGAACGACAGGCCGCCGATCACGACGACGGCGGTGGCCTGCCAGAAGGAGAGGCCGAAGGCGACGGCGAGGGCGCCGTTGATCACGTAGGTGAACGTGAGGTTCGAGCCGAACCAGAGCCAGAAGACGTCCTTGGCGCTGCCGTGCCGTTCGGCGTCGGGGATGGGGTCGATCCCGTGCTCCTCGACCTGGAACACCTCGTCCCGGCCCGTGGTCCCCGTGGTCATGGGCGCCGTCTCGTGTCCGATCACGACCGCACTCCTGTCTTGAATGCTGTTCTAAGTCTTAGAACGGCATTCAAGATGGGCGATGAATTCAGGCCACGTCAAGACCTTCGCATGTTGCGGTTAAGGTCGACCCCACGGACAGCGGGACTGCGGGACACGGATCGGGACCCGGATCGGGGGATGGCGGCGGTGGCCGGTGCGACACGACGGCGGGACGGGAACGTCACCCAGGAGCGGATGCTGGAGGAGGCCATGGCGATGATCGCCGAGGAGGGCCTCACCTCGCTCACCATGTCGGCGCTCGCCGAGCGGCTCGGCACGAGCGGCGGCCACATCCTGTACTACTTCGGCAGCAAGGACCTCCTGCTGCTCGCCGCCCTCCGCTGGAGCGAGGCCGCGCTCACCGGGGAGCGGGCCGCCCTGCTGGCCCGGCGGATCCCGGCCGAGCGCAAGCTCGACCTCTTCCTGCGGCTCTACCTGCCGCGCGGGCCCCGCGACCCGCGCTGGACGCTCTGGATCGAGCTCTGGGCCCGCACCCCCGGCAACACCGCGCTGCGCGAGGCCCAGGACGCGCTGGACCAGGGCTGGCAGGAGGACCTGGAGTCCCTGCTCACGGCGGGGGTCGCCCGGCGGCGCTTCGCACCGCTCGACGCCACCGCCCGGGCCTCCGAACTCCTGGCCCTGCTCGACGGGTTGAGCACCCGAGTCGTCCTGGGTCAGGAGTCCGGCCGGGACGCGCGCCCGGCACTGGAGGCGGCGCGCTCGGCGGCACGGCTGCTCATCGCGCCGTACGCCCCCGACACGCCCCGCACGGAAGAGACGTGACGCACCGTCAGCCCCGGTAGGCCTCCAGGAGACGCAGCCACGCCTCGCTCAGGGTCGGGTACGACGGTACGGCGTGCCAGAGCCGGGCGATCGGGACCTCGCCGACGACGGCGACCGTCGCCGAGTGGAGGAGCTCGCCGATCCCCGGGCCGACGAAGGAGACGCCGAGGACGACCTCCCGGTCGAGGTCCACGACCATCCGGGCCTGTCCCCGGTAGCCCTGGGCGTAGAGCCCGGCACCGGCGACCTGCCGCATGTCGACGTCGACCGCCCGGACCCGGTGACCGGCCCGCTCGGCCTCGGCCAGGGTGAGCCCGACGGCCGCCGCCTCGGGGTCGCAGAACACCACCTGCGGCACGGCCGCGTGGTCGGCGGTGGCCGTGTGCGCGCTCCAGCGCGCGTCGGCCGGAGGATCGCCGCCCTGCGCGCGGGCGGCGATGGCGGCGCCGGCGATCCGGGCCTGGTACTTGCCCTGGTGGGTCAGGAGCGCGCGGTGGTTGACGTCCCCGACCGCGTAGAGCCAGTCGCTGCCGGTGACCCGGAGGCTGTCGTCGACGTCGAGCCAGGAGCCCGGCGCGAGGCCGACCGTCTCCAGGCCGAGGTCCTCGGTGCGCGGGGCCCGGCCGGTCGCGAAGAGCACCTCGTCGCCCTCGACGTGGTCGCCGCCCTCCAGGACCACGGTCACCGGGCCGGTGCCCCCGTCGCGTACCACCGCGGTGACCCGGGCGCCGGTGCGGACGTCCGCGCCCCGCGCTGTCAGGGCCTCGGCGACCCGCTCGCCGACGAACGGTTCCATCCGGGGCAGCAGCCCCCCGCCCCGTACCAGCAGGGTGACCTTCGCACCCAGGGCCTGCCAGGCGGTGGCCATCTCCACGCCGACCACTCCCCCGCCGACCACGATCAGTCGCGCGGGCACCCGGTCGGAGCTGGTCGCCTCTCGGCTGGTCCAGGGCCTGGCCCCGGTCAGGCCGGGCACTTCGGGGAGGACGGCGCGGCTGCCGGTGCTGACGACGACCGCGTGCCGGGCGGTCAGGACGTGCTCGTCCCCCTCGGGTCCTGCGACGGCGACCCGGCGGGGCCCGGCGAGGCGGCCGTGGCCGCGGAAGACCCGTACGCCGATCGAATCCAGCCAGTCGACCTGGCCGTCGTCCTTCCAGTGGCCGACGACGGTGTCCCGGTGCCTGAAGACCTCCATGGCGTCGAGCGGACCGTAGACCGATTCGCGCAGGCCGGCGACCTTGCGGGCGTCGGAGCGGGCGAGCACGGGGCGCAGGAGCGCCTTGCTGGGCATGCACGCCCAGTACGAGCACTCGCCGCCGATCAGCTCGCTCTCGACGATCGCGGCGCTGAGCCCGGCCGCCCGCACCCGGTCGGCGACGTTCTCGCCCACCGGTCCCGCCCCGAGGACCACCACGTCGTACGTGCTCTCTTCCACCGCTCGTGTCATGATCCCAGTCTGCTGGCAGGGGCCCGGAATAGCGCGGCTCGATACGCCGTTGTGCCGGGCGAGTCCCCAGGGGACCGTGAGGACACCGCCAGGAGACCCCGAAAGGTAGGCAGGTATGAGCACCGTAGAGCTCACCAAGGACAACTTCGACGAGATCGTGAGCGGGAACGGTTTCGTCCTGATCGACTTCTGGGCTTCGTGGTGCGGTCCCTGCCGTCAGTTCGCCCCGGTCTTCGAGGCCGCGTCCGAGCGGCACCAGGACCTGGTCTTCGCGAAGGTGGACACCGAGGCCCAGCAGGAGCTGGCCGCCGCCTTCGAGATCCGCTCGATCCCGACGCTGATGATCGTCCGGGACAACGTGGCCGTCTTCGCGCAGCCGGGCGCCCTGCCGGAGGCCGCCCTGGAGGACGTCATCGGGCAGGCCCGCAAGCTGGACATGGACGAGGTCCGCAAGTCCGTGGAGGCCGCTCAGCAGCAGTGACCCCGTGACGACGGGACGATGAGGGGTACGGGAGAGTCTCCCGTACCCCTCTCGCGTACGCGCGCGGGCTCAGCCCGGCACGGGCGTGCGCGGCTCGGCACACGCGTCCATGCGTGCGTACGTGCGTGGGCTCAGCGCTCCAGGACCAGCGCCAGGCCCTGGCCCACGCCGATGCAGAGCGCCGCGAGGCCCGTGCCCGAGCCGGCCGCGGCGAGCTGGTGCGCCACGGACCCGGCGAGCCGGGCGCCCGAGGCGCCCAGCGGGTGGCCGATGGCGACGGCGCCGCCTCGCGGGTTCACGATCTCGGGGTCGAGTTCCGGCCATTCGGCGAGGCAGCCGAGCGCCTGGGCCGCGAAGGCCTCGTTGAGCTCGAAGGTCGTCAGATCGGCGAAGGAACGTCCCGCCTTCTCCAGGGCCCGCCGGACGGCCGCCACCGGGCCGAGGCCGAAGAGCTGGGGCTCGATGCCGGTGACGGCCGACGTGCGGATGCGGGCGAGCGGCTCGCGGCCCGTCTCGCGCAGTCCGTCCTCGTCCACGAGGAGCAGGGCCGCCGCGCCGTCGTTGAGCGGCGAGGAGTTGCCCGCCGTGACCGTGCCGCCCGTGGGGCGGAAGGAGGGCTTGAGCTTGGCGAGCGCCTCCATGGAGGTGGTGTCGCGGATGCACTCGTCGCGGCTCAGGTCCACGCCCGCGTACGGGACGACCTCGTCGTCGTACAGCCCCTTCGCCCACGCCTCGGCGGCCTTGTGGTGGCTGGCGAGCGCGAAGGCGTCCTGCTGCTCGCGGGTGAGGCCGTGCTTGTCGGCGACGAGTTCCGCGCCCTCGCCGAGGGAGACCGTCCACTCGGCCGGCATCCTCGGGTTGGTCATGCGCCAGCCGAGGGTCGTCGAGTGGAGCTGCTGGTGACCGGCGGGGAAGGCCCGCTCGGGCTTCTGCAGGACCCACGGGGCACGGGACATGGACTCGACGCCGCCGGCGATGGCGACGGAGGCGTCGCCCAGCGCGATGGCGCGGGCCGCCTGGATGACGGCCTCCATGCCGGAGCCGCAGAGGCGGTTGACGGTGACGCCGGGGACGCTGACGGGGAGTCCGGCGAGGAGGACGGCCATCCTGGCCACGTCGCGGTTGTCCTCGCCCGCGCCGTTGGCGTCACCGAAGTAGACGTCGTCGACGCGGGCCGGGTCGAGCGCGGGCGAGCGGTCGACGAGGGCGCGCACCACGTGGGCGGCGAGGTCGTCCGGGCGCACCCCGGCGAGCGCGCCCCCGAACTTCCCGATCGGTGTGCGGACGGCGTCGACGATGTAGACGTCGCGGATGCTCATCGGTTCTCTCCCACGTGACCTTCGGAACGACTCTGTTCGCCTGGTGTGGAGACTTTCGTCTCCGGCGTGCGCCGCCGAGTCTGTGCCCGTCGCCGCACGGTGTCAACGGGCGTCTTCGAGCCGCACCGGGACCGGCCCGCGGGGGAGAGTGCCAGGTCAGGCGCGAGGCCGATGCCGATGCCGTGGGTCATGCGCCGTGCGCCGTGGACCGTGCGGCGCGTGGCGTGTGCCGTGGGAGAGCGCCGCGTCAGCCGCGCGCCGCCGTGCGGACGAGGGCCGTGAGTCCGTAGTCGAGTTCACGGCCGTCGACGAGCAGGGCCTCGACCGTCCGCGTCTCGGGGTCGATGTCGGCGACGATGCCGTGTCCCTCGTAGATCGGATAGCCGGAGGCGCCGTGTCGCCCGGTGGCCTCGACGACGGCCGAGCGGACCGCGCTGTCCTCCACGGACGCGCCGCCGCGGTCCTCGACGTGCTCGGACACCAGCAGGATCTCGAAGCGCTTCGGAACTGTGCTCATGCACCGACGCTAAGCGCTCAGCTGGACTCCCGCCGGACGACCCGCGAGTCGAGGAGGCGGCGGGAGCGGGGCGGGGTGTCCGCGTCCCGCACGGCCTGGTCGACCAGCTCGGCCAGCTCGCGGCCGAGGACCATGTCGATGTGGACGGTGCTCAGCCGCGGCCGCAGCAGCCGGCCGAGCAGCAGGTCGTCGGCGCCGACGACGGCGGTCTCCTCCGGTACGGAGATCCCGGCGTCCTGGAGCGCCCGCATGAGGAGCATCGCGTACTCGTCGTTGTAGGCGAACACGGCGTCGAGGCCCAGCTCGCGCCACCGCCCGGCCAGTTCGTCCGCGGACTCCTCGTCGTACCGCAGGGGCAGGGGGACGACGGTGGCGCCGGCGGCGGCCCCGGTGCCGGCGCTCTCGGCCGCGCGCCGCGCGCCTTCCAGGCGGGGCCGCGAGAACATCCCGAGGCCCGGTTCCTCCGGGACGACGACGCCGATCCGGCGCCGGCCGCTCTCGATCAGGTGGGCGGTGGCGACCTCGCCGATCCGGCCCTGGTCCATGGCGAGGGAGTGGGTGCCCGGGACCTGCTGCGTGCCGAGCGTGATCACCGCGCGGGCCCCGGAGCGCTTGAGGAGCTCGACCGCCTGCTCCGTGAGCTCGACCTCGCCGAGCGAGACCACGGCGACCGGCCGCAGCTCGGCCCAGGCGCGGGCCGCCTCGTCGGGCTTCAGGCCGACGCTGCCGTACTGCACCACCGTGTAGTCGAGGCGCCGCAGCTCCCACTGGAGATCGTTGAAGAACTGGCTGTAGAGCGGTCCCACGGGGATGTGGGCGCTCGGCAGCAGCACCATCCGACTGTGGCCGGCGCGCAGGCTGCGGGCCGCCGCGTGGGGGACGTATCCCAGCTCCTCGGCCGCCTCGCGCACCCTGCGACGGGTGGGCTCGCTGATCCGGACGGCCGAGGTGTTGTTCAGCACGTACGAGACGGTGGCCCGGGAGACGCCCGCGAGGCGCGCGACGTCGGCACTGGTGGGGACCGCGTGGCCGGTGGGGCGTTCGGGGGTCTGATCGGTTGAGTGGCTCATCGCTCCGGCATCTTTCCAGAACGATCCGGCACAGGGTCTGGCGGATGGCCTGATTTGAGTGCTACACAGTGCTCACACGCGTCACTGACACGTGTAACCCCCTCGCTCATTCCGCTCCTCGCCCCCTCATCGGGCGATCTCTCCCAGGAGGGCACTGTGGCCCTTTCCTCCTCCGGAACCGGCTCCGGAACCGGCACCGCCGGCCCCGCATCCGGTACGGCCGGCCCCGACTCCCCCGCGGCCGGCCGGCCGACGCGCGGGCTGCTGCCGCTGCTCCTCGCCGGGAACTCGGCGATGTACGCCTTGTACGTCGGCGTCGCCGGGATGCTCCTCGCGCTCCAGATCGAGGACATCGACCCCGCGAACAAGGTGGCGAACTTCGGCCTCGTCGCCGGTATATCCGCGATCTTCGCGACCGTCTTCAACCCGGTCGCGGGCGCGCTCTCGGACCGGTCCGGACGGCGCAACCCCTGGATCCTGGGCGGCGGACTGCTCGCCCTCCCGGTGATGCTGCTCCTCGGCAGCGTCGACACGATCCTGCTGGTCACGATCGCCTGGTGTCTCGGCCAGGCCGTCATGAACATCTACCAGGCGGCGATCACCTCCGTGGTGCCCGACCGGGTCCCGATGGGCGCGCGCGGCAAGGCCTCGGCGGCCGTGGGCCTCGGTCTGCCGGTCGGCTCGACGATCGGCGCCCTCGTCGGCGCGGCCTTCTCCGACGACTACCGCACCGGCTACCTCGTCTTCGGCGCGATCGTCGCCGGCACGGCCGTGCTCTTCACCGCCTGCGCCCGCGAGGAGCGCATGCCCCCGAAGGCCCCCCTGCCGGTCAGGCAGCAGATAGCGGCCTTCGGCAGCGCCCTCAGGCACCACGACTTCCGCTGGGCGTTCATCGGCCGGGCCCTGTTGATCCTCGGCTACTTCGCGGTGGCCGGATTCCAGCTGTACATCCTCAAGGACCACACCGTGCTGCCCGCCGGACTGTCCGCCGAGGAGGCCGTGGCCGTCCTCACCCCGCTCAACGCGATCGCCATGGTGGTCTCCACCGTCCTCGGCGGCTGGCTCTCCGACCGCTTCGACCGCCGCAAGCTCTTCGTGGGCGCGTCGGCCGCGCTCGCCGCCGTCGCCCTGGTCATCCCGGCCGTGTCGACCAGCTGGACCGCGATGCTCGCCTTCTCGGTCGTCAACGGCCTCGGCTTCGGCTGCTACATGGCCGTCGACACCGCCCTGGTGACGATGGTGCTGCCCACGGCCGAGGACGCGGCCCGCGACATGGGCGTCCTCAACGTCGCCAACGCCGGACCGCAGATCATCGCCCCGTTCGTGGCCTCGCTCATCGTCTCGCTGAGCGGTGGCGGATACACGGCCCTGTTCCTCGTGGCGGCCGTACTGTCGGTGCTCGGCGCGCTCGCCGTGCGCCCCATCCGCGGCGTGCGCTGACCGACGGTCGGTGCCGCCCGGGGGTGTCCGGTCGGATCAGGGGCTGTCGATGCCCCTGATCCGCCGGGCACCCCCGTACCCGTCGCACCACCAGGAGAGGCAGCACCGTGCGTCTGCACACCACCACATGGGGATCCGGTGACCGGACAGCCCTGCTCGTCCACGGCCTCATGGCCGACCACCGCACCTGGCGACGGGTCGGGCCGGCCCTCGCCTCGCGGGGCTACCGGGTCATGGCCGTGGACCTGCGGGGGCACGGGGCGAGCGCCCGGGCGGCGGGGCCCGAGGAGTACCGGCCGGAGGACTACGCCGACGACCTCGTCGAGACTCTCCCGGCCGGCGCCGACCTGGCCGTCGGGCACTCGCTCGGCGGGCTCGCCCTGGCGCGGGCCGTGGAGCGGCTGAAGCCGGCCCGCGCGGTGTACTCGGACCCCGCATGGCATCTGAAGAGCGGCCCCTTCGGATACGTGCCGGAGCTCTTCGTCCGGGGCAAGTCCCTTTCCAGGGACTTCGTGAAGGAGTTCAACCCGGGCTGGTCGGACGACGACCTCGACACCGAGATGGAGTCGGTACGCGTCTGGGACGAGCGGTCGGCGTACGGCCTGGTCGACGTCGTCGGTACGGACATGTGGCCGGCGCACCCCGTGGTCCCCTCCCTCGTCACCCTCGCCGATCCGAGCGCGCTGATCCCCGCCGGTGACGCCGCGATGCTGGAGGGTCGCGGCTTCACCCTCCGCACCGTCGCGGGTGCCGGTCACACGATCCACCGGGACGACTTCGACGGGTTCATGTCCGCGCTGGACGGCTGGATCTGACGTACCGTTGATCCATGGACGAAGCGTCGATGGACTCCTCGATGGTGGGCCTGCTGGGCCGGGTGACCGGCGTGATCGGGCCCGGCCTCGTCGGCGAGGTGATCGTCCGGATCCGGGGCGGCGCCGAGCACTTCCTCGCCTATCCCGCGTCCCCGAAGGAGCGGATCGAGACGGGGACGGTGGTGATGGTCATGGAACATCTCCCTCCACGCACCGTCTATGTCACAGCCGCGTACGACAGTTGACCGGACCGTTGAGTGGCGCCCGGGACGGGCGCACACTCCCTTCACCGGATCCGCACGGCTCCGGTGAAGGGGGAACTGCCCATGGGCATCGGCATTCTGGCGGGCGTCGTCGTCGGCGCCTTCGTCCTTCTGATCGTCGTCTTCAAGATGATGTGGCGCGTCGCGGAACCCAACGAGGCGCTGATCATCTCCGGTTCCAACCACAAGAACGAGGGTCTCGGCGCGGGGATGGGGTTCCGGATCGTCACCGGTCGCGGCACCCTCGTGATGCCCGGCGTCCAGGCGGTGCGCAAGCTCTCGCTCGACCTCAACGAGACGCAGCTGTCCGTCGAGTGCGTCACCCACCAGGGCATTCCGCTCAAGGTCCGCGGTGTGGTGATCTTCAAGGTGGGTGACGACTTCGTGTCGATCGCCAACGCCGCCCGCCGCTTCCTCGACCAGCAGAAGCTGATGTCGGAGCGGGTGCACATCGTCTTCGCCGGTCATCTCCGCGCCATCGTCGGCGGATTGACCGTGGAGGACATGATCCGTGACCGGGAGAAGCTGACCGGGCAGGCGCGTTCGGCCTGTGGCACGGAGATGGAGAAGCTCGGTCTGATCGTCGACTCGCTGCAGATCCACGAGATCGAGGACCCGACCGGGTACATCAAGAACCTGGCCGCCCCGCACGCCGCCGCCGTCCAGCGGGACGCGCGGATCGCGCAGGCGGAGGCGAACCGGCGGGCGACCGAGGCCGAGCAGCAGGCCGCGGCGCGCATGTCGGAGGCGACCCGGGACAGCGAGATCCTCCAGGCGGGCTACCAGGCCGAACGGGACCAGGCATCCGCGAAGGCCCGGCAGGCCGGCCCGCTGGCCGAGGCGGCCTCGCGCCAGGAGGTCGTGGTCCAGGAGACCCGGGTGGCCGAGCTGGAGGGCCATCGCAAGGAGCAGCAGCTCCAGGCGGAGGTCCGCAAGCCGGCCGACGCCATGGCGTACGAGACCCGGACGCTGGCCGCGGCCGAGCGCGACGCCCGGATCTCGGCGGCCGAGGCCGATGCGAAGGAGACCGAGCTGGCGAGCGCGGCCAAGGCGACGGCGACCCGGCTCACCGGTGAGGCGGAGGCGGCGGCGCAGCACGCGAAGGGGCTCGCCGTCGCCGAGGCGACGCGGGCGAAGGGTCTGGCGGAGGCCGAGTCGATCAAGGCGCGTGCGGCGGCGCTCGCCGAGAACCAGGAGGCCGTCGTCGCCCAGCAGCTGGCGGAGAAGTGGCCGGAGATCGTTTCGGCCGGCGCGTCCGCCTTCGGGAACGTCGACCAGATGGTGCTGCTGAACGGCGCCGACGGGATGGCGGACGTCTTCGCCAAGGCGCTGACCATGGGCGGGACCGGTCTCGGTCTGGCCCGGCAGCTGCTCTCCACGATGAACCCGGGCGCGCCGGAGCGGCTGGGCGGGGTGCCGCCGGCTCCGCGGTCGGAGGAGAGCGTGGAGATCACGGTCGGCGATGCGGAGTAGTCGCCACGGGGTAGCCGAAGCGGAGCGGTCGACACGGATTACCCGACACGGAGTCGTCGACACGGAGTAGCCGACGCGGTGCAGCCGACATGGTGTGGCCGACGCGGTGAGTGAGTGCGCGGGTCGGCCGATGCGGTCGGCCCCGCGCGACGGGCCCGGTGCCGTCACGGCGCCGGGCCCGTTCGTGCGATCCCCTGGCCTGGGTGGAGGCCTGGCCTCAGGTGTGCGCCGGCCTCGGTTGCCCCTTGGCGTCAGCCGCGCTTCGGCGTCGGCTGCGTCCGGGCCTCAGTTGTGGCCGAACTTCCGTTCCTTGCGGTGGGACGCGTGCTCCACGAGGGGCATCTGGGGCTCTCTCGTGGGGGTCGCCGCCGTCTTTTCCTTCGCGGCCGCCTCGGTGCGGTGCTCATGACCGCCGGTACGGGCGCCTCGGTTGGTCCGGGTCTGTTTCTTGCCCACGATCGTGCCTCCCATGAAGGGGTCTCGGACTGTGGTCCGTATGCCCTCAGCCTCGCACGGGGGGACGAAAGCCGCATGTCAGACGGGACTGGCGAGGACCCTGGCGAAGGCGGCGAGCGTCGGCGCGCCGGAGGAGCGGTCCAGGACGGCGAAGACGATCTCCTCGAAGTGGCCGGCGAACCGGCCGTCACCCCTGAGCAGCGCTCCGAAGGCGCCGGCGACCACCGTCGGATCGTTCTGGAACACCCCGCAGCCCCAGGCTCCGAGGACGAGCCGTCGGTAGCCGGCCGCTGCCGCCGTCTCCAGGACCCTTTCGGCGCGGGTTGCCAGCGCCGCCGGCAGCTGCACGGCCCGTTCGGGAGTGCGGCGGCGGACGACGCCCGCGTTGGGGGCGGGCGAGGTGAGGAAGCCGACCGTGAACGGCTCGTCGAGCAGCGCGCCGCGTTCGTCGCGGAAGACCGGTACCCGGGGCGAGTGGATGACCCGGTCGGTGTAGAACACGTCCGGGTCCGCACGGTGGTGGGCGTAGTAGCCGGGGGCGCGCAGCAGCGTGGCGTGGAGGGCGGAGGCCCGGCAGAGCGCCTCCTCCTGGGCCTGGGCGCCGTTGAGGTAGCCGCCGCCGGGGTTGCGGGCGGAGGCGAAGTTCAGGACGGCGACCGGGCGGGCGGGGTCGGCGGAGACCATCCGGCGCGCGGCGGCCAGGCTGCTCTCCCCCGTGACGTCCAGGGTGGCCGTGCGGTCGGTGTCGGGGGTGACGGGGACGGGCTCGGGTCCGTGGAGGCGGGTTCCGGCCAGGGCGGCGGTCAGGTCTTCCGTGAGGGAGACGGTCCGGCCGTCGGGGGCCCGGTATCCGCCCGCGGCCACGATCTCCTCGGTCCTCCGGGCGATCTCGCGCAGTCGTGCACTCATGGCCGCCAGCATGATCGTTTCCCCTGGGCGGGGACAACGGATTTTCCGAGGTTTCCACCGCCGGGGGAAGTTTCGGGCCAATGGGGGCGCAGGGGGCGCGTGCGGTCACTGTGAGGCGCTCTTGCACGCGGGTCGGCAGTGGCTTTAGGTGGAAGCAGCGGCATCCGGGGCCAGCCCTTCCGGGCCTGTCCAGTGGATCAGGAGGTGCACGGATGGCAGCGAGCGGCACACCGCGTGGCGGCCCCCCACTCACCGAGTCGGAGGCGGAGGAACTGCTGCGCGGCATCTGTTTCAAGACAGGTCCGCCCCGCACGGTCGGGGCCGAGCTGGAGTGGCTCGTCCATGATCTGCGCGACCCGCGTCTGCCCGTACGGCCGCCGAGACTGGCCGCCGCGCTCGACACCGTGCGGTCCCTGCCGCTGGTCTCGTCGCTCACCTTCGAACCGGGCGGTCAGCTGGAGCTCAGTTCGCGTCCGGCCGGGTCGCTCATGGAGTGTCTCGACTCGCTCGCCGCCGATCTGCGCGTGGTGCGGGAGGCGCTCGGACCGCTCGGTCTCACCCTGAACGGCTACGGGGTGGACCCGTGGCACGCGCCGCGCGGCCGGGTGCTCCACGAGCCGCGGTACGACGCCATGGAGATCGCGCTCGACCGCACGGGGCCGGCCGGGCGGGCGATGATGTGCGACTCGGCCTCCGTGCAGGTCTGTCTCGACGCCGGGCTCGACGAGCCGGGTCCGCTCGGCTACCACCGGCGCTGGCGGCTGGCCCATGTCCTCGGCGCGGTGCTCGTGGCGGTCTTCGCCAACTCCCCGGTGCACGGCGGCCGTCGGACCGGCTGGCGCTCGACGCGTCAGGCGCTGTGGACGAACCTCGACCCGCGGCGGGCCCTCGCGCCGCCGCCGGACGGGAAACCCCGCGACGAGTGGACCGCGCACGTCCTGGACACCCCTGTGCTGTGCGTGCGGGCCGACGAGGGGCCGTGGGCGGTGCCGGAGGGGCTGACCTTCCGCGAGTGGCTGCGCACCGGTCACCCCCGGCCCGCGGGCCTCGACGATCTGAACTACCACGTGACGACGCTCTTCCCGCCGGTCCGGCCGCGCGGCCATCTGGAGCTGCGGATGATCGACGCGCAGCCCGGCCCGGACGGCTGGATGGTGCCGGTGGCCGTGACGACGGCCGTCTTCGAGGACCCGGAGGCGGCGGAGACCGTCCACCGGGCGGTCGAACCCCTCGCGGAGCGGGCCGGTCCGGGGCCGGCGCCGCGCAATCCGCTGTGGCTGGCGGCGGCGCGGGACGGCCTCACCGATCCCGGGCTGCACACCGCGGCCCGCGCGGTCTTCTCGGCCGCTCTCGCGGCGCTGCCCCGGATCGGGGCGAGCGAGGAGGTGCGCCGGTCCGTCGCCGCCTTCCAGGAGAGGTACGTGATCCCCGGGGGCTGCCCGGCCGACGAGCTTCAGGTGGTGACGTCATGACCGGGACCCATCGGGCCACCGGGACCGAACAGGCCCCCGCGATCGATCCGGTCGATCCCGTCGATCCCGTCGATCCGGTCGATCCTGTCGATCCCGTCGATCCCGTCGATCCGGAGGCGCTGCGCGCGCGGGCCCTGGCCGCCCTGACCGCCGCGCGCGAGCGCACGGCCCTCCTCACCTCCTGCGTCGACGACGAGGAACTCACCGCCCAGCACTCGCCCTTGATGTCGCCGCTGGTCTGGGACCTGGCACACATCGGCAACCAGGAGGAGCAGTGGCTGTGGCGGGCCGTCGCCGGGCGGGACGCGCTGCGGCCGGAGATCGACTCCCTCTACGACGCCTTCGAGCACCCGCGCGCCAGCCGCCCCTCGCTCCCGCTGCTCCCGCCGGGCGAGGCCCGCGCCTATGCGGCGGACGTGCGCCTGCGGATCCTCGACGTGCTGGAGAGCGCCCCGCTGGAGGGGCGGCCGCTGCTCGACGACGGCTTCGCGTTCGGCATGATCGCCCAGCACGAACAGCAGCACGACGAGACCATGCTGATCACCCATCAGCTGCGCCGGGGTCCGGCGGCGCTCACCGCGCCCCCGCCGCCGGTCTCGCGGTCCGGGCCGCTCCCTCCCGAAGTCCTCGTCCCGGGCGGCCCGTTCACCATGGGCACCTCCGAAGAGCCGTGGGCCCTCGACAACGAACGCCCGGCCCACGCCCGGATCGTTCCGGGCTTCTTCCTCGACACCACCCCCGTCACGAACGGCGCCTATCTGGCGTTCATGGCGGACGGCGGGTACACGGACCGGCGCTGGTGGCGGCCCGAGGGCTGGGCGCAGATCCGGGAGCACGGCATCGGGGCGCCACTGTTCTGGCGCCGGGACGGCGGGCAGTGGCTGCGCCGCCGCTTCGGGGTGACCGAGCCCGTACCCCCGGAGGAGCCGGTCCTGCACGTGAGCTGGTACGAGGCGGACGCCTACGCGCGCTGGGCCGGACGCCGGCTCCCCACCGAGGCCGAGTGGGAGAAGGCCGCCCGCCACGACCCGGTCTCGGGGCGCTCGCGCCGCTATCCGTGGGGCGACGCCGATCCCGGTCCCGAGCACGCGAACCTCGGGCAGCGGCACCTGCGGCCGGCGGCAGCGGGCAGCTATCCGGAGGGCGCCTCGCCGCTCGGGGTGCGGCAGTTGATCGGTGACGTGTGGGAGTGGACGGCGAGCGACTTCCTGCCGTACCCGGGCTTCACGGCCTTCCCGTACAAGGAGTACTCGGAGGTGTTCTTCGGGCCCGAGCACAAGGTGCTGCGGGGCGGCTCGTTCGCGGTGGACCCGGTCGCCTGCCGGGGCACCTTCCGCAACTGGGACCTGCCGGTGCGGCGCCAGATCTTCTCGGGCTTCCGCACGGCTCGGACCGCGGAGTTCGACTGATGTGCCGTCATCTGGCGTACGTGGGAAGGCCGGTGGCGCTGGGAGAGCTGCTGGTCCGGCCCGAGCACGCCCTGCTGCGGCAGTCCTGGGAACCGCGTCACCAGACGAGCGGTGTCGTGAACGCCGACGGCTTCGGGGTGGGCTGGTACGCGGAGGGCGATCCGGTGCCCGCGCGCTACCGGCGCGCGGCGCCCATCTGGGGCGACCTCTCCTTCGCGGACCTCGCCCGGGTGGTCCGCACCGGGGCGCTGCTCGCGGCGGTACGGGGCGCCACCCTGGCCGGCGCCGACGGGGAGGCCGCGACCGCTCCGTTCACCGCCGGCCCCTGGCTCTTCAGCCACAACGGCGCCGTCACCGGCTGGGCCGAGTCGCTGGCCGCCCTGGCCGGCGCACTCCCGGCCGAGGCGCTGCTGCGGCTGGAGGCGCGCACCGACTCGGCGCTCCTGTGGGCGCTCGTGCTGCACCGGCTGCGGGCCGGGGACGCCCCGGGGACGGCCCTGGCCGACACCGTGCGCGAGGCCGCCGCCGCGGCTCCAGGATCCTCGCTGAACGTGCTGCTCACCGACGGCACGACCGTCACCGCGACGAGATGGGGGAACAGCCTCTGGTACCTGACGGGCCCCGACCGCGTGGTCGTGGCCTCCGAACCGTACGACGACGATCCGCGGTGGCGCGAGGTCCCCGAGCACACGCTCGTGACCGCCGACCGCGGCGACGTCACCCTCACCCCGCTCAAGGAGCCGTCCGCGTGAGCCCGTTCCAGCTGACCCGTACCCTCGCCCCGGACGCCGCGGGCGCCGATCTGCGCGCCGACGTCCTCCACGGGCTGTCCCGCTCCCCCAAGACCCTGCCGCCGAAGTGGTTCTACGACGCGCGGGGCAGCGAGCTGTTCGAGGAGATCACCCGGCTGCCCGAGTACTACCCGACCCGGGCGGAGCGGGAGATCCTGATCGCCCGGGCGCCGGAGATCGCCGCGGCGACCGGGGCCAGGACCCTGGTCGAGCTGGGTTCCGGATCCTCCGAGAAGACCCGGTTCCTGATCGACGCGCTCCTTCCCGGTCTGGACGGCTACGTGCCCGTGGACGTGAGCGAGTCCGCGCTGACCGGGGCGGCCGAGTCGCTGCTCGCGGACCGTCCTGAGCTGCGGGTGCACGCCCTGGTCGCCGACTTCACCCGGGGGCTCGCGCTGCCGGGGATGCCCGGTCCGCGCCTGGTGGCGTTCCTCGGCGGCACGATCGGCAATCTGCTCCCCGCCGAGCGGCGGACCTTCCTGCGCTCGGTCCGGGCGATGCTCACCCCGGGCGACGCGCTGCTGCTCGGCACGGACCTGGTGAAGGACGAGGAGACGCTCGTCGCCGCCTACGACGACGCGGCCGGGGTGACGGCGGCGTTCAACAAGAACGTCCTGTCCGTGATCGACCGGGAGCTCGGCGCCGACGCGGATCCGGGCGACTTCGACCACGTGGCGGTCTGGGACCGGGACCGCGAGTGGATCGAGATGCGGCTGCGCGCGCGGCACGCGCTCACGGTGAAGATCCCGGAGCTGGACCTCGTGGTGCCCTTCGCCGCGGGCGAGGAGGTACGGACGGAGGTGTCGGCGAAGTTCCGTCAGGCGGGAGTGCGGGACGAGCTGGCGGAGGCGGGGCTCGATCTGTCCCGCTGGTGGACGGACGACGAGGGCAGGTTCGCACTCTCGCTCGCGACGGCCCGCTGAGCCGCGGCGGCCAGGGAGCGGCGGTCCGGGTACCGGGCGCCCGGTATCGGTTCCAGTGTCGTCACGTCGGCGGTGACTCCGCGGGTGGCTGCGAGCCGCCACAGGGAGGCGCCCAGCGGGTCGTCCCCGACGTAGGCGGCGGCGTCGGTGGGCCGGTAGTCGATCCGTACGGGCTGGACGTCGGCCCCGCCGTCCAGCGCGGCCTGGAACGCGGCCGGCCGGAAGCGGCCCCCGGCCCGTCCGCACCAGGTCGACCCCTCGGGGAAGACGATCACCCGGCCGCCGCCCGCGAGCACCGCGGCCATCGCCCGCACGGTGCCGGGCAGGGCCCTGAGCCGGTCCCGGTCGATGAAGAGGGTCCCGCCGAGCACGGCGAGCGCGCCGAGGACCGGCCACTGCCGGACCTCGGTCTTGGCGACCATCCGGCCGGGCAGGACGGCCGCGAGGAGCGGGATGTCCAGCCAGGAGACGTGGTTGGCGACGACCAGGAGCGGCCTGTCGGCCGGGGCGGGGAGCCCCGCGAAGCGGACGCGCACGCCGAAGGCGCGGACCACGGCCCGCACCCAGTACCGGACGAGGGCGAGCCGCACCGGCGTCGGCAGGAGTCGGGCGGCCGGCACGCACAGGACGCCGATGAGGACCGCGCCGATCCCGGCGGCCAGCCGCGCCGAGGCCAGGGCGGCGCCCGCCGCGAGGGCCGTGCGGTCGGCCGCCGGGTCCGGGTGGGCGGCGCAGCGGCCCGGGGTGCAGGGCGCCGTGGGGAGCCACGGCGAGGGTGCCGTGGAGCCGGTCACGGGGCGGGGGCGAGCGACAGGAAGTGGTTGAGGTAGCGCGGGTTGGTGCGGCGCAGGGAGAGCAGGACGTACAGGTCGGCGACGCCGAAGTCGGGGTCGTGGGCGGGGGCGCCGCAGACCCAGGCGCCGAGGCGGAGGTAGCCGCGCAGCAGGGGCGGGAGTTCGGTGCGGCCTTCGGGGCGGGCGATGCCGTCGGCGTTCCAGAGCCTGTGCGGGGTGACCCAGTACTCCTCGGGGGCGAGGTGCTTGGCCTTGACGGTGTCCCAGGTGGAGGCGGCGAGGGTGCCGCCGTCGGCGAGGGGGATCGAGCAGCAGCCGGCGAGCCAGTTGTGGCCGGTCCGGGTCATGTAGCGGGCGAGGCCGGCCCAGATGAGGGAGATGACGGCGCCGTTGCGGTGGAGGGGGTGGACGCAGGACCGGCCGACCTCCACGAGGTCGTGGCGGACGGGGGCGAGTCGGGTGAGGTCGAACTCGCTCTCGGAGTAGAGGCGGCCGGCGACGGCGGCCCGCTCGGGCGGCAGGATCCGGTAGGTGCCGACGACCTCGCCGGTGGCCTCGTCCCGGACGAGCAGGTGGTCGCAGTACGCGTCGAAGGCGTCGGAGTCGAGGCCGGGCTCGGGGCCGTCGAGCCGGGCGCCCAGTTCGCCGGCGAAGACCTGGTGGCGCAGCCGCTGGGCGGCCCGTACGTCCTCCTGGTCACGGGCGAGTCCGACGACGTACCGGGGCGTGGGCTGCTCGGTGCGGGGCTGGGGCTGGGGCTGGGCGGGGACGGATACCGCCCCGACGGGAACGGCCCCGGTGGCGAGGGCTCCGGCGGGGACGGCGAGCGTGGGCGACGGTGCGGTCATGTCGGGCTCCTCCGGCGGACGGAAGGGGAAGGTGCGGGACCGGGCCGCGTGAGCGGTGGCCCGGCTCCTTACTTCTTCCGTCACCGGCTGGATTCGACATGACCGTCCGGGGGCTCGCGGATGTGCGAACGCTGAATGCTATTCGGCGAGCGTGTCCGAGATCTCCGCCGAGGCCTTCTCGGCGGCCTCCTTCGGGTCCTCGCCCTGGAGGACGGCCGTCATGTACGGCTTGATGGGGTTGTCGCCCTCGACGTTCGCCCACTGCGGGGAGTTGGGGGTGGCCCGGCCGCGTGCGGCGGCCGCCGCCATGACGGCGGTCGCCTCCTGGCCGGAGACGACGGAGGCGAGCCCCTTCTTGTTGGGCACGTATCCCATGGCGCGGGCGAGTTCGGTCTGCCACTTCTCGCCGGCGAGCGCCTTGACGACGTCGAGGGCGGCGCCGCGCTGGGGAGCGTTCTCCGGGATGATGAGGTCGGAGCCGCCGGTGAAGACGACGCAGGGCTGGTCGGCCTTCTTTCCGGGTATCGCGAAGTAGCCGAGCTTGTCCTTGAGGTCAGGGTTGGCCTTGAGGATCGGCGCGACGGCGCTGGTCGTGGCGATGATCTGGGCGACGTCGCCCTTGGCGAAGACGTCGGCCTGCGGCGGGTTCTGCTCGTCGGCGTTCTTGGGGCCGTTGCCGAGGGACTGGAGCTTCTTGTAGAAGTCCATGCCGCGCAGGGCCGCGGGGCTGCCGAGGGCGCCGGTCCACTCGCCGCCCTTGTCGACGGCGAGTTCGCCGCCCTCGTCCCAGATGAAGCCGGAGAGGGTGTACCAGTCCTGGCCCGCGAGGTAGATGCCCTGGGTGCCGCCGCGGTTGAGCTTCTCGGTGTCGGCGAGCCACTCGGCCTGGGTGGCCGGGGGCTTGTCGATGCCGGCGTCCCGGAACAGGTCCTTGTTGTAGATGACGATGCGGTTGGCCGCGTACCAGGGAATGCCGTACTGGGACCCGCCGATGCTGCCCGGCTGGGCGAGACCGGGCAGCCAGTCCTCGCTGCCGAGGTCGCGCACGGACTCCAGGGTGAGGTCGTAGAGCTTCTCGGTGTCGGCGTACTGGGCGACCTGGGTGTTGCCGACCTCGATGACGTCGGGTCCGCCGGAGCCCTCGATGGCCTCGGTGACCTTCTTCCCGATGCCGGTCCAGTCCTGGATGGTGATGTTGAGGTCGACCCCGTCGTGCTCCTCCTCGTAGGCCTCGGTGAATCGCGTGAGGAAGTCCTCGCTGGCGCTGTCCCGCATGAGCCAGATGTTGACGGTCTTCGTCTGGCCCCCGCCCGGCAGCATCCCGCACCCGGCGAGCGCGAGCGCGGTGGCGGCTGCCAAGGGGCAGGCGAGATGGCGGTTCTTCACGTAGGTCACCTTCTGCGGGTTCTGCACAGGTTCGTGCGGCATTGGGGGCTGACCCGACGTGGGGGGACCGAACGGGGTGTTCGCGCGGGTATGTGGCCTGGATTCTGGTCTGGACCAACGAAGTGGTCAAGTCCTTGACCATCCCGTTCCGGCCTCCGGACAGCAGGCCATGATCATTACCCTCGGTAATCGACCGCGCGTCGTACGGCGGCAGTCCTGTCGCGCGCCGACGCGGCCTGGGGCACGGTGGAGGGACGCACCGAGAGGAGTTCGGCCCCCATGTCGAATCACACGTACCGCGTCACCGAGATCGTCGGGACCTCCACCGAAGGCGTCGACGAAGCCATCCGCAACGGCATCAACCGCGCCTCCCAGACGCTGCGGGGCCTCGACTGGTTCGAGGTCACGCAGGTCCGCGGGCACATCGTCGACGGCGCCATCGAGCACTACCAGGTCGGGCTGAAGGTGGGCTTCCGCCTGGAGGACGAGGCGGCCTGACCGAGGGCCGGAACCGGGCCCGGGGCCATGCCGCCCTGGGCCAGATCCGGCGTCAGGCCCGGGATCAGGCCCGTGTCCACGTCCAGGATCAGGCCCGGGATCAGGACCGGGACCAGGACCGGGACCAGGCCCGGATCAGGTCCGGCCCTCCTTCTCCTGGGCGTCCCTCAGCGCCTCCGACGGGGCCGCCCAACCGGCGCGTACGACGCGGAACCCGGCCGCCTCCGCCGCGTCGCACACCAGCACGTCGTCGTCGACGAGCATCCGGACCTCGCGGTCGGCGGCCAGCCGCCGCAGGACCTCCACCTTGGTCACCCGGGCCGGCCGGAAGTCACGGTTGCTCCGCATGTGGATCCGCCCCTCCGGCAGGCCCTGTGCCGCCAGCCAGGCCACGGTCGACCGGCGGCACCGCTCCGGCCGCCCGGTCAGGTAGACCACCTCGCACTCCTCCGCCGCCTTCCGGCACAGCGCGACGCCCACCTCCAGCGGCGGATCGTCGGACGCCGCCGCGAAGAAGCCGTCCCAGTTCTTGGGCCGCCCCTCCAGGAAGTGCTGGCGATGGGCGGTCGCGGAGAGGGTGTTGTCCAGGTCGAAGACGGCCAACGGCCGGTTGTCTCGTGTCACGGTCCCAGCGTAGGAGCCGGGAGAGCCAGGAGGAGTGGAGAGCTCAGCCGGGCGTCCTGGTGCATCCGCAGCAGCTGGTGGACCACTCCGGCCAGCCCCGGGAGCAGCCCCGGTGCGAACGCCTCCTTGGCGAGGCCGCCGACCGGACCGCGCTGCTCGATTCCGGTGAGCAACTCCGCGTCGGCCTCGGCGGCGGACGGCCCCTCGTACCCCGTCAGTCCGCGCAGGCGGTGGAGGAGTTCCCAGAGTCCGAGGTCGCCGTGGCAGAGGGTGTGGCTCCAGCCGAAGCCCTCGCGCAGGCCCGCCGGTGCCGAGCGGAGCGCGGTGTCGAGATGGCGGGGGTCGCCGGTGCGCCCGTGGAGATCGATCGCGGCCAGGCCTATGCCCGTGCTGCCGTGGCACCACGCGGTGGGATGGTCGACGTCTCCGCCGACCCGCGCGTCGGCCCAGGCACGTACCCCCGGCGAGTACAGGGACTCCTCGAAGTCATGGGCGAGGGAGCCCAGTTCGTGCCAGCGGCGCCGGTCGGCCGTGCTCCCGGCGGCGGAGAGGGCGAGCCGGGTGAGCGCCCAGCCGGCGCCGGTGGCGCCATGGGCGAATCCGCCGATGCCCTCCGGGAACATGACCGTGGACCACCGCGCTCCGCGGTCGTCGACCACCGCGGTCCGTTCCAGTCGGCGCCCGGCTTCGGCGGCGACGTCCACCCACCGCTCCTGGCCGGTGAGTTCGGCGAGGTCGAGCAGGGGGACGATCACCCCGGCCGCACCACCGAGCACGTCGAGGGCCCGGTCCTCGGCGACGACCTCCGGGGTCAGCAGCGCGGCCCTGGCGCGGGCCCGGTCGAGCAGCCCGGGCGTCCCGAGGACACGGTGGAGGGCAGCCCAGGTCCACACCTGCGAGGCAAGCCCGGTGAACCCGCCGAGCTGGCGGGTCGGCATGGTGTCCTCGGTGGCGGCCAGCACCTCCAGGGTGCCGGCCAGCACGGGCTCGACGTCGGCCACCGGGTCGGCCCGCCCCGCCCGCTGCTCCCGCAGGTACTCCGCGAGGGCGAGGGCGACGCCGCCCTGGCCGGTGTAGAGGTCCGCGCCGAGCGGGCGGACGGCCCAGCCGTAGTCGGTGAGCACCGGACTGATCCAGGTCGCGGTGGCGTCGGTCCCGCGCACGGCCGCCGCGCAGATCGTGTCCACGGCCGCGGCCGCCAGGGTCCGGCGGCGCCGGTCCAGGTCCTCGGCGCTCGGAGACCGGGCCGGTGTCCGTACCCGGTCGGGGAGCTGCCGTTCGTTCAGATAGGCGCCGACCAGCGCGCTGCGGATAGTGTCGCGCTCGCGGGTGAGGTCCGCCTGCCGCCAGCCGGTCAGGAAGGCGGTCAGCCGCTGTCCGTCCACCCGCTCGCCGAACACGGGGACGTCACCGGTCAGCAGGTCCGCGATCTCCCCGTCGATCACCGCGGGTTCGCGGGGCGCACCCGGGGCGGCGAGGGCGTTGCGGTGGAGGATGTCCCGGGCCCGCGCCAGGGCGGCTTCGGGGTCGTGCAGCGAAGCCGGGTGCCAGAGCATCCGGCCGATGTCCGTGTACGTCTGCGTGGGCCGTCGGATCCTGCGGACCTGACAGCCGTCGAACACCTTCATCAGCGTGCCGAGTTCGCCGCCCGCGTCGAGATTCGCCAGCGCCCCGGTGAGCCTGTCGAATCCGGTCAGCACCTGGTCCCAGTGGCGGATCAGCACGGGCTCGGGGCTGGGGTGGTTGCCGGCCGGCGGCAGGTCCACGACACCGATCTCCATGCGGGCGGTGTCCAGCCCTCCGTCCGCGATGACCGGGACACGGATCTGCGGCTGCTGGCCGGGCAGACCGCCCGCGGCCGAGAGGTCCACGCCGGCGAGGGCGTAGCCGTCGGTGCGGAGCGGGAGGATGCCGGTGCGCAGCACCGTGTTGCGGATGGTCCGGGCCGCCCGGTCGACGGCGTCGCCGCGCCCGCTCGGCGGAACCTCGACGTCGGGCGTGAACAGGGCCTCGGCGTCGACCACGGCGGGCACCGGGCCGTGGGCCACGAGGTTCTCGGCGTGCAGGTCGGTTCCGCCGAGGAGTCGCATCACCGCGAGCCAGCCGCCCAGGGCACGGTAGAAGCGGGCGAGTTCCGCCTCGTCCCGGCAGTAGTGGTGCCCGAGGTGTTCGGCCCAGCCGTAGCCGTCCTTGACCGCGACCCTCGGCACGCCCAGGTCCTCGGCGCCGGGGACGGCGGCGACGAAGGAGCGCAGCGCCGCGTCCACCTCCGTCGGCCGCGGCTTGTACATGACGCTGCCGGTCTCGAAGAGCACCCGGGCCACCGCGCGCCCTCCGTGGTGCGTGTCCCCGCGGGCGAGCTCCAGGCCGCGCAGGGGGCCCGGGTCGCCGCCGAGCAGGCCTGCGACGGCCTCCCGGTCCGTGGCGAGCCGTGTGCCCAGTTCCAGCGCGCCCTCGATCAGGAGGCGCCCGGAGGCGAAGACCCGGTCGAGCAGGGCCGGGTACCGCCGGTGCAGGGTCTCGGTGAACGCGGGAGCGGAGGCGTGCCGGAGGAAGGAGTCCCAGCGGGCGGCCGAGTCCGCTCCGGGCAGTTCGCCGGCCAGGGCGGCGGCCCTCAGCTCCAGGAGGAGCACCCGGTTGAGGCGGAGCTGCAGGGTGCGGCCGAGGGCCTCGCGCGTCGCCTCGCGCAGCACCGCCCGCTCGTCGGCGGCAAGCCCGGCGGTCTGCGGGATCCGGTCGTCCAGCTCCGCGAACAGCGGGCCCACGAAGGTGTTCACCGGTGCGGCGAACCATCCCTCGGGCGGCGCTCCATCGGCCGAGCGGGCCGCTGCCACCGGTTCCCCCATGCTGAGTCCTCTCCTGACGCCTGGTGCCCGTGATCCGGCCTGCCGTGGTGACGCGGGCCGGGGAGCCCGTGCGGGCTCCCCGGGTGGTGCGTGAGGTGCTGTGCCGTACGGCGGTTCGTCAGCAGCAGTAGCTGTGCCACGAACCGGTACAGCTGCTGCACCCGGTGAGCAGCGCCTCGGTGGCGTCGGTCAGGGCGGCCTCTCCGGCCGCACCGCCCACGTAGAGCGGTCCGGCCGGGTTGTCGGCGCCGAAGGCCGTCTCGGCGCCCTGGAGCCAGGCGGTGACGATCGCGTCGGTACGGGTGGCGGAGATGACGGGCATGCGTTTCCTCCTACGAGCCGGGATTGCGCGGAGCTACAGAATCCACCGGAGGATGTCCGTCCGAGACCTGCCAGAACCGGTCAAACTTCGACGGGGCGTTCCGTGGTCTCCGGCCCGGCCGGGGAGCCGCCGCCGTGCCGCCGGTCCGGTGTCCGCCGATCGGTGCGCCGGGACGCGAGCCGAGGTGGGTGACGGTGCCCGGCCTCGCGGGGCCGGTCCGACGAGCCGGCCCGCGCGGGGACGCGGTGGAGGGTGGTCGCGCCCGTCAAGTGGTGCGGACCGTGCACATTTCGCCATTCGCCGTCCGCCAGGCGGACGCTTCACACGCCCCGCGCGACCCCCGGATGGGCGGTGCCCGGCAGGGGCACGGCTCCCCCGCCCCACCCACCCGACCGGGGCAAACAGGAAGCCGTAGCTAATATCGACGCATGCAAGACAGCCCCCAGGATCCGTACGTCCGTGTCCGCGGCGCCCGCGAGCACAACCTCGCCGGGGTCGACGTCGACATCCCGCGCGACGCGCTCGTCGCCTTCACCGGGGTCTCCGGTTCGGGCAAGTCCTCGCTCGCCTTCGGGACGATCTACGCGGAGGCGCAGCGGCGCTACTTCGAATCGGTCGCGCCGTACGCGCGGCGGCTGATCCATCAGGTGGGGGCGCCGGCGGTCGGCGAGATCAGCGGGCTGCCCCCGGCGGTCTCCCTGGAGCAGCGCCGGTCCTCGCCGAACGCCCGCTCCTCCGTCGGTACGGTGACGACGCTCTCCAACTCGCTGCGGATGCTGTTCTCGCGGGCCGGCCGCTACCCGGAGGGCGCCGCGCGCCTGGACTCCGACGCCTTCTCCCCCAACACGGCGACGGGCGCGTGCCCTTCGTGTCACGGCATCGGCCGGGTCCACGAGACGAGCGAGGAACTCCTCGTCCCCGACCGGGACCTGTCCATCCGTGAAGGCGCCATCGCGGCCTGGCCGGGCGCCTGGCAGGGGAAGAACCTGCGGGACGTCCTGGACACCCTCGGGTACGACGTCGACCGGCCGTGGCGCGAGCTGGCCGCGAAGGACCGGGAGTGGATCCTCTTCACCGAGGAGCAGCCGGTCGTCACCGTGCACCCGGTGCGGGAGGCGGATCGCATCCAACGCCCCTACCAGGGGACGTACATGAGTGCACGGCGGTACGTGCTGCGCACCTTCGCGGACTCGAAGAGCACGACGCTGCGGGCGAAGGCGGAGCGCTTCCTGACGAGCGCGCCCTGTCCTGTGTGCGGCGGCAGCCGGCTGCGTCCGGAGGCGCTCGCGGTGACCTTCGCGAGGCGGTCGATCGCCGAGCTGGCCGCGCTTCCGCTGACGGTCCTGTCCGGGCTCCTCTCGGCGACGCCGGTGGAGGGCGCGGAGACGGCGCGGGTCCTCACCGAGGATCTCGTCGCCCGGATCGCGACGGTCACCGAACTCGGCCTGGGCTACCTCAGCCTGGACCGCGCCACCCCCACCCTCTCCAACGGCGAGCTTCAACGGCTGCGGCTCGCCACCCAGTTGCGTTCGGGACTCTTCGGCGTCGTGTACGTGCTCGACGAGCCGTCCGCCGGTCTGCACCCGGCCGACACCGAGGCGCTCCTCGTGGTCCTCGACCGGCTGAAGGCCGCCGGGAACTCGGTCTTCGTCGTCGAGCACCACCTCGACGTCGTCCGCCACGCCGACTGGCTCGTCGACGTCGGGCCGCGGGCCGGGGTGCACGGCGGGCGCGTCCTGCACAGCGGTCCGCCGGAGGGGCTGGCGGCCGTCGAGGCGTCCGCGACCCGGCGGTTCCTCTTCGACCGGGAACCGGTTCCCGCGCGGACGGTGCGGGTCCCGGCGGACTGGCTGCGTACGGGGCCGGTGACCCGGCACAATCTGCGGGCGGTCGACGCGGCCTTCCCCCTCGGTGTCCTCACCGCCGTGACGGGCGTGTCGGGTTCGGGCAAGTCGACGCTCGTCGGCGCGCTGACCGAGGAACTCCCCGGGGTGGGGCGCCTGGTGACGGTGGACCAGCGCCCGATCGGGCGGACCCCGCGCTCCAACCTCGCCACCTACACAGGACTGTTCGACGTCGTGCGGAAGCTCTTCACCGAGACGGCGGAGGCGAAGGAGCACGGATACAAGGCGGGCCGCTTCTCCTTCAACGTCCCCGGCGGACGCTGCGAGACCTGCCAGGGGGAGGGCTTCGTGTCGGTGGAGCTCCTCTTCCTGCCGAGCACCTACGCGCCCTGCCCCGACTGCCACGGCGCCCGGTACAACCCGGAGACGCTCCGGGTGCGGTGGCGCGGGCTCACCATCGCCGAGGTCCTTGACCTCACCGTCGAGTCGGCCGCGGAGTTCTTCGACGACATCCCGGCCGCCGCCCGGAGCCTGCGGACGCTGCTGGACGTGGGCCTCGGCTATCTGCGGCTCGGGCAGCCGGCGACGGAGCTGTCCGGCGGCGAGGCGCAGCGCATCAAGCTCGCCTCGGAGCTCCAGCGCCCGCGCCGCTCCGCGACGCTGTACGTGCTCGACGAGCCGACGACGGGGCTGCACCCAGCGGACGTCGAGGTCCTCATGCGCCAGCTCCACGGCCTCGTGGACGCGGGCCACTCCGTGATCGTCGTCGAGCACGACATGGACGTGGTCGCCACCGCCGACTGGGTCCTCGACCTGGGCCCGGGCGGCGGCGACGAGGGCGGCCGGATCGTGGCCGCGGGCCCCCCGGACCGGGTGGCGCGGGCCGCGGAGAGCCGCACCGCGCCGTATCTGCTCCGGGCCCTGGGGCCCGCCGGACGGTCCTGAGGTCCGTCCGGCGGGATCGGGGCCGACGGAGCCGAGGCCCGGGTCCGGCGGGGTCAGGCTGCCGTGTCGAAGGTGTAGTGGCGGGTGTGGTCCAGCATGTCCGCCGGGGTCACGTCGTTCCACGGACGCATGGTGTCGCCGAGGTCGACGACGTTCGCGGTGCCCGCGGCCGGCAGGTACGAGGACTTGGGGTGGCGGGCCTGCCAGTCGGCCCACAGCTTGTCGATGAAGGCGTGGTGCAGCCAGAACACGGGGTCGTTCGGGGAGACCCCGGTGCCCATCTGGCCGCCGACCCAGACGTGGACGCGGTTGTGGAGGTTCACACCGCGCCACCCTTCGAGGTGGTTGCGGAAGCCGTCCGACGAGCTGTTCCACGGCGCCGTGTCGTAGGTCTCCATGGCGAGGACGGAGTCCACCTCGGCGCGGGTGGGGAGCTGGCGGCCGCCGGCGCCGAGGTCGCGCCGGAGGTAGTCGCGGCTGTCGACGCGGACGTTGATCGTCCAGCGGTTGCCGCTGCGGGCGAACGCGCCGTCGAGCACCTGGCCGTCGCGGGCGCGCCCGGTGCCGCCGAGGAAGTCGCGCGCCCACAGCGAGGAGCGGGAGGTGCGGTCGGCCGTCCAGTCCCAGTAGGGGAGGTTGACGGTCGGGTCGACGGACTGCAGCGCCTGCTCGAACTCTATGAGGAAGCGCCGGTGCCAGGGCAGGAACGACGGCGAGCGGTGGCCGACGCGGTCGCCGTTGTCGGTGTCGCTCATGATGAAGGCGTTGTGCGTGGTGACGAAGGTGTCGTACCGCCCGGAGCGCTTGAGCTCCAGGAGGGCGTTGACGAAGCGCCGCTTCTCGTCGGCGGTGAGGGAGGCCTGGTTCTTGCGTACGGTCATGACGGGTGCCGTTCCTGGATCGATCAGCCGAGGGTGAGGGGTACGAGCGGGGCGCCCTGGAGTTCGCGGACGGCCGCGCGGGCCAGCGACTTGGGCGTGGCGACGGGCTCGTAGTGGTTGATGACGCTGATCCAGGTGCCGTCGGCGTTCTGCATGACGTGCAGCTCCTCGCCGTCGATCGTCACGGAGTAGCCGCCTCCGTGGTGCCCCCCGTGGTGGCCTCCGCCGTGCGCGGGCCCGCCCTGGATGCGGCGGCCCTGATAGACCTCGTCGAAGGGCGCCGGGGCCGGGCCGGCCGCGGGAGCGGCGGCTCGGGGAGCGTCGGCGACGGCGGAGCCGGCCAGGGCGAGGCCCGCGGCGGCGCCGGCGGCGCCTGCCGCGACGCCGAGAGCCCGGCGGCGGGTGATGTGGGACATGAAACCCCCTAGTTGGTCTGTGCGACCGGGGGTTTGGTCATATGCCCCCGGCAGCGCCCATCACTACCCGGGGGTGGGGGCGGGGCGGAAATCGCCGGACGTCGGTTGGCTACGAAGTGGACAACTTGCAACAAAATGTACAGAGTTGAACGGAGTTGATCTTGCTGTCCGGGTGGCAGGCGACACCCCTGAGCGAAGATCTTACGGAGAAAGTGATCATTTTGTGAATGATCTTTCGCCGCAGGGCCCGCCGTGTGGCGGAGCCCACGTCGCAAGACTGTCCGGATGCCCTACCCCTTCACCTTCCTCCGCGCCCGCAGCCACTCCCTGTTCATCGCCGTGATCGACGGCAGCGGGATGCCCTTCGGACAGGCCGTCGCGCACTCCCCCGTCAGCGTGCAGCCGCCGAAGCCCTCCGCGTCCATCTGGGCCACCATGTCGAGGACCCTCGTCTCGCGTTCCGGAGAGCCCTGCGGGAGGACGTTGAGGTGGTTGATCTTGGCCGAGGTGAAGAGCATCGCCGAGCCGTTGGGGCAGGCCGCCACGCAGGCCCCGCAGCCGATGCACTCCGCGTGCTCGAAGGCCGAGTCGGCGTCGGCCTTCGGCACGGGGGTCGCGTGGGCCTCGGGTGCCGAGCCCGTGGGGGCGCTGATGTAGCCGCCGGACTGGATGACGCGGTCGAAGGCCGAGCGGTCGACCACGAGGTCCTTGACGACGGGGAAGGCCGCCGCGCGCCAGGGCTCGATGTCGATCGTGTCGCCGTCGCGGAAGGAGCGCATGTGGAGCTGGCAGGTGGTGGTGCGCTCGGGGCCGTGCGCGTCGCCGTTGATGACGAGGCTGCACGCGCCGCAGATGCCCTCGCGGCAGTCGTGGTCGAAGGCGACGGGGTCCTCGCCGCGCAGGATGAGCGCTTCGTTGAGGGTGTCGAGCATCTCCAGGAACGACATGTCGGCGGAGATGCCGTCGACGTCGTAGGTGGACATGGCGCCGGGGGCGGCGGCGTCGCGCTGGCGCCAGACGCGCAGGGTGAGCTTCATGCGTAGCTCCGCTGGGTGGGGTGGACGGACTCGAAGGTGAGGTCCTCCTTGTGGAGGACGGGTGAGGTGCCCGGCGCCGTGCCGTGCTCTCCCGGGGGGAGACCCCCGGACCCCCGGAATTCCCAGGCCGCCACGTACGCGAACTCCTCGTCGCGGCGCGCCGCTTCGCCGTCCGGCGTCTGGGACTCCTCGCGGAAGTGGCCGCCGCAGGACTCGGCGCGGTGGAGCGCGTCGAGGCACATCAGTTCGGCCAGCTCCAGATAGTCGACGATGCGGTTGGCCTTCTCCAGGGACTGGTTGAACTCTTCGCCCGTGCCGGGGACCTTGACCCGGCGCCAGAACTCCTCCCTGATCTGCGGGATGCGGGCGAGGGCCTTGCGCAGGCCCGTCTCCGTGCGGGCCATGCCGCAGAACTCCCACATGAGTTCGCCGAGTTCGCGGTGGAAGGAGTCGGGGGTGCGGTCGCCGTCGACGGCGAGGAGGAGGTTCAGCCGGTCCTCGGTCTCGGCGAGGACGTCGCGTACCGCCGGGTGCTCGTCGGTGACCGGCTCGGCGTGGGGATGGCGGGCGAGGTAGTCGTTGATGGTGGCGGGGAGGACGAAGTAGCCGTCGGCGAGGCCCTGCATCAGGGCGGAGGCGCCGAGCCGGTTGGCCCCGTGGTCGGAGAAGTTGGCCTCGCCGATCGCGAAGAGGCCGGGGACGGTCGTCTGCAGGTCGTAGTCGACCCAGAGTCCGCCCATCGTGTAGTGCACGGCGGGGTAGATCCGCATGGGGACCTCGTACGGGTTCTCCGCGGTGATCCGCGCGTACATGTCGAAGAGGTTGCCGTACCTCTCCTCGACCGCTCCCCTGCCCATGCGGCGGATGGCGTCGGCGAAGTCGAGATAGACGCCCTGGCCGCCGGGGCCGACGCCGCGGCCCTCGTCGCAGACGTTCTTCGCGGCGCGGGAGGCGATGTCACGGGGGACGAGGTTGCCGAAGGAGGGGTAGATCCGCTCCAGGTAGTAGTCGCGCTCGTCCTCGGGGATCTCGGCCGCGGGACGGGTGTCGCCCTTGGCCTTCGGGACCCAGATGCGGCCGTCGTTGCGCAGGGACTCGCTCATCAGGGTCAGCTTGGACTGGTGGTCGCCGGTGCGCGGGATGCAGGTGGGGTGGATCTGGGTGAAGCAGGGGTTGGCGAAGTACGCGCCGCGCCGGTGGGCCCGCCAGACGGCGGTGGCGTTGGAGTTCATCGCGTTCGTCGACAGGTAGAAGACGTTGCCGTAGCCGCCGCTGGCGAGGACGACGGCGTCGGCGTAGTGGGTGGAGATCTCGCCCGTGATCAGGTCGCGGGCGACGATGCCGCGGGCCCGCCCGTCGACGACGAGCAGGTCGAGCATCTCCGTACGGGCGTGCATCTCGACGTTGCCGGCGGCGATCTGCCGGGACAGCGCCTGGTAGGCGCCGAGGAGCAGCTGCTGACCGGTCTGGCCGCGGGCGTAGAAGGTACGGGAGACCTGGACGCCACCGAAGGAGCGGGTGTCGAGGAGTCCGCCGTACTCTCGGGCGAAGGGCACGCCCTGGGCCACGCACTGGTCGATGATCTCGACGGAGATCTGGGCGAGGCGGTGGACGTTGGACTCGCGGGCCCGGAAGTCGCCGCCCTTCACGGTGTCGTAGAAGAGCCGGTGGACGGAGTCGCCGTCGTTGCGGTAGTTCTTGGCGGCGTTGATGCCGCCCTGCGCGGCGATGGAGTGGGCGCGGCGCGGGGAGTCCTGGAAACAGAACTGGACGACCTGGTAGCCCTGTTCGGCGAGGGTGGCGCCGGCGGAGCCGCCGGCGAGGCCGGTGCCGACGACGATGATCCGGTGCTTGCGGCGGTTGGCGGGGTTGACCAGCTTGGCCTCGAAGCGGCGGGTGTCCCAGCGCTCGGCGACGGGCCCGGCGGGGGCCTTGATGTCGGTGATCGGCTCACCGGTGGCGTACTCGGAAAAGGTCATGTCAGCTCACCACTCCGGTCATGACGGCGACGGGGACGGAGACGAAGCCCGCGGTCAGGACGAGCGCGAGGGTGTTGGCGAGGACCCTGAGGAGTCGCTCGCGGCGGGCGTTGCCGACGCCCAGGGTCTGGGCGGCGCTCCAGAAACCGTGGCGGACGTGGAGGCCGACGGCGAGCATGGCGACGATGTAGATGACGTTGCCGTACCAGGTGGAGAAGGTGTCGACGACGTTCTGGTAGGGCTTGCCCTCCTCGAAGCCGCCGGGATGAACGGTGCCGGTGGTGAGGTCGAGGATGTGCCACACGATGAAGAGGGCGAGGATGATGCCGCCCCAGCGCATGGTGCGGGTGGCGTACGAGGCGCGCTTGCGGCGGTGGACGTACGCGGTGGGGCGGGCCTTCACGTCGCGCCGGCTGAGCTGGTAGGCGGAGACGGCGTGGGCGCCGACGGCGGCGAGGAGCACGATCCGGACGAGCCAGAGGGCCCACTCGTGGTGCAGGACGGGGGCGCCCATGACCCGCAGCCAGTGGCCGTAGGCGTTGAACTCCTCGGGGCCGAAGAAGACCTTCAGGTTTCCGGCGACATGGGCGACGAGATAGCCGAGCATGAACAGCCCGCTGACGGCCATGACCGTCTTCTTGCCGAGGGTCGATGACAGGAATCCGCGTGACGGTGTGGGGGACGGCGGGCGGCCCGTCGTCCGGTCCCTCGTGGGTGCCAGAGCCATGCTCACGACGCTAGGGCCGAAGGACCCCAGAGGTCCAAGACATGGTGCGGCTGATCTCGATAGGCATCACCTATCCATGTCGCATACGCTGGGGTCATGCAGTTCCAGCAGCTCCTCTACTTCGTCGCCGTGGCCGAGACCCGGCACTTCACGCGGGCGGCCGAGCGCGTCCATGTCTCACAGCCCTCGCTCTCCCAGCAGATCAAGGCCCTGGAACAGGAGTTGGGCGCCGAGCTGTTCAGCCGGGCCAGGGGGAACATCACGCTCACCGACGCGGGCGAGGCGCTGCTGCCGCTCGCGCGCCGCATCCTCGCCGACACCGAGACGGCACGGCTCGAGGTGCAGGAGCTGGCGCAGCTCAAGCGGGGCCGGGTGCGGCTCGGCGCGACCCCGAGCCTGTGCACGGGGCTCCTTCCTGACGTGCTGCGCGCCTTCCACGACCTGCACCCGGGGATCGAGCTCCTCATCGAGGAGGGCGGCTCGCACGATCTCGTACGGGAGCTGGCGCGCGGGGCGCTCGACCTGGCGCTCGTCGTCCTGCCGCTGCCGTCACCGTCACCGGCGCTCACGACGGTCGAGCTGCTCCGGGAGGACCTGGTCGCGGTCTCCTCGGCCTCGGCGCCCGCGCCGACCCGGCCGGTGCGGATCAAGGACCTGCGGGACCAGCCGCTCGTGATGTTCCGGCACGGTTACGACCTGCGGGAACTGACCGTCGCGGCCTGCCGTGCGGAGGGCTTCGAGCCCACCTTCACGGTCGAGGGCGGGGAGCTGGACGCGGTGCTCGGTTTCGTCCGTGCGGGGCTCGGGCTCGCGGTCGTCCCCGCGATGGTCGCGGCGCGGGCGGGCCGCGACCTGAGGGTGACGGCGCTCGCCCGGCCGGGCCTGCGCCGCACTATCGCCCTGGCCCACCGCAGCGACGTGGCGCCGCCCCGGGCGGCGCGGGAGCTCCAGCGGGTCCTGCTCGCCTCGCTCCGGAGGAACCCGGCGCGCGACGCGGACGCCTGACCGGAGACAGCAGCCGGAGCACCCCCGACCGGGCGGCGGTGACCGACCGAGGCGGTGGGACAAAACCCCGTGCGGTCGGCGGTCGGCGGCTGCGAGCATGCCCGTATGGTCCACGCTCTCGAACACCTGGTCGTCCGCCATACCCACCGTCTCCCGTCTCCCGCCGGCCCGGCCGGGGACGGGGCCGCCGCCGCGCGCCGGTTCGACGCGGCCCTGATGACCGCGGGGTTCAAGCTCTCGGCCGAGCTGATCGAGCGCCTTTCGGGGTTCGCCGAGCCGACCGTCGTCGAGACCGCCGTCCGCACGCTCGCCACGGTCCGCGAGCTCGTCGGCGACCACGTCCGGCACAACGTCTACTTCATCGACTTCCCGGCCAACGTGCCGGACACGCTCGAATTCTGGATCGCCTGCGTCGCCGAGACGCTCGACGACGGCGACGCCCGCGCCCGGACGCTCGACCAGCTGCGCGAGGGCGTCCTCGATCTGCTGACCCTCCCCTCGTACGGCCGGTACCGGCACACGTACGAGGAGATGCTCGCCGCGCACGACGAGCTGATCGCGGCGGCGGGTGACCGGCTGACCGTGCTGCACCTCGGCGATGACGGGGAGACCGAGGTCACCGCGCTCTATCTGGCCCTGGCCGGGAGCACGACCCCGCTCGGCGAGGAGCACCTGAGCGATCTGGCCGTGCTGGCCGAGCACGGCGCGGACGGCCCCCAACCCGAGGAGATCCCGGTCCGGGAGAACCGCGGCGTCGTCAACCACGCCCGACTCCGGGCGGGCGCGACTCCGCTGTTCGACACCGTGACGGACGTCCTGCGGCTGGCCTGCGCCCTCGCGGAGGGCGATGTCACCCTGCGGGAGCCCACCCGGTTCCGCGCACTGTCCCGCCCGTACCGCCGCACCCTTCTCGCGGGGCTCGACGCGGTCGTGGCCGCGTCCCCGGCCAAGTTGTCGGACGTGTCCGCGCACGCGGAGGCGTGGAAGCGCCTCGGGGAGCGGCTGCACCCCCACGAGTACCCTCACTGGCCGCACGCCGCCGAGGTGTTCGCCGTCGCCCGGGGCGAGCGGAAGGCCCCGTCGTTCGACAGCCGCGTGGAGGAACTGCTCACGCGGGGCGATGTCGTGGCAGCGGCGGAGCTCCTTGCCTCGCACGCCCCGGGGCGGCTGTTCCGCGCGCTGGACCGGCTGCTGCGCACCGCGGCGGACGGCAAAGAGCGGGAGGCGGTGCTCGCGGCCGTCGAGCGGGCCGCGCCGGAGGTGTCGGGCCGGGTCGTCCTGTCGGTGCGCGAGCACGTCCGAAACCGCGCGGGCGGGAGCGGCGGGGAGCGCCGGGTGTTCGTGAACCGGGAGGGCAAGGCCTGGGTCGCCGACGACACGCGTCCGCCGCTGGATGAGGCCGACCGCGAGCGGCTCGTCGCGGTCCTCGATGCCGAAACCCGGCGCCGACTCCCGTCCCCGGGGCACCTGTTGATCGACCCCGACGTCCTGGACGTGGCCCTGCCGCTGAGCGGCCGGGCGGCCTCGGCGGGGCTCGGTGTCCTGCCGCGCGGCTCCGTCTCGCCGGTCGAGGGCGAACTGCTGCGCTTCTTCACGCACTGGAGGGAGGCGCGGCACACGACCGACCTCGATCTGTCGGCGCTCGTCCTGGACGCGGACTACGCGACCGTGACCTGGCTGTCGTACACGGCCCTGACCGATGTCGAGGGCCGGCACTCGGGTGACGTCACCGCGGCCCCGGACGGCGCTTCGGAGTTCATCGACCTGCGACTCGGCGCGGTACGCGGCACGTTCATCGTGCCGCAGGTGCACGTCTACTCGGGCGAGGGCTTCGACCAGGTGGCGGAGGGCTTCTTCGGCTTCATGCTGCGCGAGTCCGAGCAGCGCGGCCGGCCGTTCGAGCCGCGTACGGTGCGCATGAAGTCGGATCTGCGCGGCCCCGGCCGGGTGGCGCTGCCGCTCGCCTTCCGCCGGGACGACGAGGGCCGCTGGCACGCGCACTGGCTCCACCTCTACCTGCAGGGCGAGCCGTCGGCGAACCAGGTCGAAGAGCACCGGGTGTCGATCGCGGTCCTGCTGCGCGGCCTGATGGGGCGCAGTTCTCTGACAGTCCGTCACCTCGTGTCGCTGATGCAGGAGTCGGGGGCGCGGACGACACTGTGGGACGGCCGGACGGTGCCGGACGCCCCGGTCACGTACATCGGTCTGGAACGGCCGGACAGCCTCGCCCCCGGCTCGCGCGTGTTCACCCCGGAAAATCTACGCGACCTGCTGCCCGCCTGAGTGTTACGGTCGTTCCGGGGCGAGGCCATGGAGAGGCTTCCTTCTCATACTCCTTGAATAGCCTCTCCGCTTTCCTCCCCCGTACTTCTTCCCGGCCTCCCCGCTCCGTGCGGGGAGGCCGGTTTCGTACGTGCCGGCCCTCAGACCGCGTCCGCCAGGAGCAGCGAGTGGATGCGGTCCGGGGCGCCGGGGCGGGCGTAGTACCAGCCCTGCGCCGTGTCGCAGCCGAGGTCGCGGAGCCGGCGGGCCTGGGCGCCGGTCTCCACGCCCTCGACCGTGACGGCGAGCTCCAGACTGTGCGCCAGCGAGACGATCCCCTCGACGATCTTGAGGTCGACCGGGTCCACCGGGTGCTGCTGCATGCCCCGGGTGAAGGACCTGTCGAGCTTCAGGACGCTCACCGGCAGGCGGCGCAGGTTGGCGAGGTTCGAGTAGCCGGTGCCGAAGTCGTCGAGCGCGATGTCCACGCCCATCTCGGCGAGCTGCCGCAGCGGCTTCAGCAGGTCCTCGTCGGCACCGATCAGCGCCGACTCGGTCACCTCCAGGCAGAGCGCGCCCGGTTCGAGCCCCGACCGCTCGAGGACGTCGACGGTGTCGGCGACCAGCCGCGGGTGGTGCAGCTGGGTCGGGGACAGGTTGACGTTGATCCGCAGCGGTCCGCCGTCGGAGTGCCGTGCCTGCCAGAAGCGGGCCTGGCGCACGGCCTCCTGGAGCACCCAGCGGCCGAGCGGCACGATGAGGCCGGTGTCCTCGGCGAGCGGGATGAACCGGTCGGGGCCGAGCACGCCGTGCTGCGGGTGGCACCAGCGGACCAGTGCCTCCGCCCCGTGGACGCTGCCGTCGCCGAGGTGGACGAGCGGCTGGTACTCGATGAAGAACTCGCCGCGCTCCAGGGCCGTGGGCAGCGCCGTCGTCAGACCGTGCCGGGTGATGGCGCGGGCGTCGGCCTCGGCGTCGGCGAGCTCGAAGCGGTTGCCGCCCGCGGACTTGGCGCGGTACATGGTGATGTCGGCGCTGCGGAGCACCTCGGCCGGGGTCCGCTCCCCCGCCGGTCCCTCGACCACACCGAGGCTGCCGCGGACGGTCAGTTCGCGGCCGTCGATGCGCAGGGGGGTGGCGAGGGCGTTGAGGATACGGTCGGCCAGTTCGGTGACGTCCCGTTGGCCGGCGCACCCGGTGGTGAGGGCGACGAACTCGTCCCCGCCGAGCCGGGCCACCATCTCGCCCGGGCCGGTGACGCAGCTCTGGAGCCGGTCGGCGACCTCGACGAGCAGCCGGTCGCCGGCGGAGTGGCCGAGGCTGTCGTTGATGACCTTGAAGCCGTCGAGGTCGAGGTAGCAGAGGCCGAAGCGGGCGTTGTCGCCGGAGACGAGCGCCTTCTCCAGGCGTTCGAAGAACAGGGTCCGGTTCGGCAGCCCGGTGAGGGCGTCGTGGGTGGCCTCGTACCGCAGGCGCAGGTGGAGCAGCCGCCGTTCGGTGGTGTCCTCCATCAGCGCGAGCTGGTACTGGGGCCGTCCGTCGGCGTCGCGGAGGAGCGAGACGGTCAGGTTGGTCCACAGAACCGTTCCGTCGCCTCGGTAGTACGGCTTCTCGACCCGGTAGGACTCGCGCTCGCCGCGGACGAGCTCCTCGTACAGCTTCCAGACGTGCGGGCCGTCCTCCGGGTGGACCCACTCGCTGACGTTCCGGCTGCGGACCTGGCCCTCCATCCCGCCGAACATGCGGGTGAGGGTCTCGTTGACCTCCAGGACGTTGCCGTCGAGGTCGGCGATGCCGATGCCGATGGCCGCCCCGTCGAAGACCGCGCGGAAGCGGCTCTCGGTGGCGTGCAGGGCGATCTCGGCGGCGCTGCGGGCGGCGAGCGCGGAGCGGGCGATCGCCTCCTGTTCGGCGCGGGTCCGCTCGCGCAGGGCCTGGGCGTAGCCGGTGGCCATGGCGTGCTGGAGCCGGGCGCAGCGGGCGCGCAGCTCCTCGGCGGGGACGTCGGACTCCGTACCGCAGTAGAGGACCAGGTACGAGTCGACGACGCCGAGGCTGCGGCCGAGGGCGTCGGGGTCGGTGCAGTGGGCGGCGACGAGGCCCTCGCCGGCGCGCTGGGCCGGGGTCGTGTCGAAGGGCCGGGCGTGCAGCGCGTCGCACAGGGTGCGGGCCAGCGGCAGCAGATGCCCCTCGAACTCGGTGCGGGTCAGCGAGGTGGCCGTCACCGGGAAGATCGCGCGGCTCCAGATGGTGACGAACCGCCTGAGTCTGTCCTCCGGACCGTCCGCCTCGGCGACGGAACCGGTGGGCTGCGACGGGACCTTCACGCCTTGCGCCCCACCCCTGCGAAACCGGAGAAGGCGTACGGATCCTCCTCCTCGACCGGACTGTCCGGTCGCCAGGCCGGCATCGGGACGAGGCCGGGCTCGACCATCTCGGTGCCGTCGAAGAAGCGGGCGATCTCGGCGCCCGACCGCATCACCAGGGGGTTGCGGATGTTCCGGTAGACACCGACGGTGCCGCCCGCCTGCTCCTGCGTGAGCGGGATGCCCTCGTAGGAGGCGTGGGTGACGACGAGGAGGCTGCCGGGCGCGAGGGCGTCGATGAGCTCGGCGACCGCCTCGTACGGACGGTCCTGGTCCTCCAGGAAGTGGAGGACGGCGACGAGGAGCAGGGCCACCGGCCGGTCCAGGTCGAGGAGTCGGGTCACCTCGGGGCTGTAGAGGATGTCGGCCGGCTTGCGCAGGTCGGCGGAGACGACCGTGGCGGTCTCGTCCCCCTCCAGGACGGCGCGGCTGTGGGCGACGGCGACCGGGTCGTGGTCGACGTAGACGACCCGCGCGGCGGGGTCGGCGGCCCGGGCGACCTCGTGCACGTTCCCGAAGGTGGGTATGCCCGAGCCGATGTCGAGGAACTGCGTGACGTCGTTGTCAACGGCGTGGCGGACGGCGCGACGCATGAAGGCACGGTTCGCCTGCATGATCTTGGGGAGGCCAGGCATGAACTCCATGGCCTTGCGCGCCGCTTCCCGGTCCACTTCGAAATTGTGCGAGCCGCCCAGATAGAAGTCGTACATACGGGACACGCTCGGCACCGAAATGTCGATACCCGGCGGAGCCCAGGCGGGACGCTCCATCAATGTCTCCAACAAGTCGCCATGGGGGATGCGGCCATGTGTTCGCGGCCGGTGTTCGAGGTGAGGCTACTGATCGCCCGCCGGGAGAGCGAGTAGAAACGGAAATTAGCGGTCCGTTCTTGGTCACACGTCATTGGCACATGCTCGTGGAGCGCAGAGTTCACGCCTTCAGCTCGTGCAAATTCACGTGCATATGAGTGTGCGTCGACTTCCCGGCCGGTGTCAGCCGCACCTTACGGGGGCCCAGGCCCTTGGCGCACCTCGGTCGTTGCCGCCTGCGCGGCCCCGTCGACGACTCGGGGAGCCCCGCCGGCCGACGCCCCCGGCAGGGCGACAACCGGACACTTCTTGCACAGGGGCCCTCACGGAGTCCCATGGAGTACCGCCGGAGTACCGACGAGACCCTGACTAAGTCAGGTCGCCGGCCCGCCGAAGCGGAGATGAGCGCGGGCGCCGAATCGCACGGCTCGGCGATACCCGGTCATTGCGCCGAATCCGCCTCCGGGCCGCCGAAACGTCAAACCACGCGTCGTGAGAACCCCACCATCCGGCGAATCCCCGCCGATTCGGCCCCGGTTCGCCGCGCCTGTGATCAAGCTCGACGGCGTGTCTCTGTACGGATCACTCCTCGCGCGGTCGCTGGCGGCCCTCGGACTGGTGTGGCTGCTCGCCGCACCCGTCCCCGCCGCCGCCGACTCCTGCGCCTACGCCACGACCGGCCCCGACGGTTCGCACACCTCGGTGGCGGTCATCGGGCCGGGCGCGTGCTCACCCACCCCCGCACCACCACCGCCTCCGCCGCCCACGAAGCCGGCGCCCAGGCCCACGACGCCGAAGCCGCAGCCTCAGCCGCAGCCCCCGACCGTCCCGGCGCCACCCCCGCCTCCCGTACGGACGACGACGCCGCCGCCTCCCCCGGTGACGACCCCCGCACCGCGCCCGGAGCCCGCCTCCCCCGCACCGGCCACCCCGGTCCCGCCGGAGCGCACTCCGGCGCCCGCGCCGCCGGCGTCACCTCCCGCCCCGGCGCCCGCGCCCGCCCCCACGGCCAGCGCGCGGCCCCGGCCCGCGGCCCCCGGGCCCGTCGCCCTCCCGCACTACCGCCGCACCTCGCGGCCCCAGCCGAAGGGCGGCACGTCCGTCGTCACGATGACGCTGGTGATCATCGCCCCCGCAGTGCTCGCGACCGCGATCCTGCGCCCCCGCTCCCGCTGAACTCCCCCTGAGGTCCCTTCATGTCCGAATGGCTCGTGCTCACCCTCGCGATGGCCGCCGCCTGCGCCGTCGTCCTGACCATCGTCGTCATCAACCACCGTCGTATCCCTGAGGACGACGACCCCAGCGAGACCCCCGACGTCATCGAGTACATGACGATGATGATCGGCGTGATCTACGCGATCGTCCTCGGTCTCGCGATCGCCGGCGTCTGGGAGGCCCGCGGTGCCGCCCAGGAGACCGTGCGGCAGGAGGCCCAGGCGATGCACGAGATCTCGGCCCGTGCCGAGGTCTATCCCGTGGACGTCCGCACCAGGATCCGCGCCGACGTCGACGCGTACGTCGCGTACGTGGTCGACGAGGAGTGGACGTACATGTCCGAGAACGGCGAGCTGAGCGAGGAGGGCACCGCCCTCCTGGAGAAGGTGCGCCGCAGCGTCACCGACTACCAGCCCGCCAACGACTTCGAGGGGCAGGCCTACCAGCCGCTGGTCGACCAGGTGGCCGCGGCCGACGACGCCCGGGGCGCTCGCGGGCAGAGCGCGGGGGCGACGATGCCGGGGGTGGTCTGGTTCGGCCTGATCATCGGCGCCCTGGTGACCGTCGGTCTGATCTTCACGCTCCAGATCCGCAGAACGGGCCGGGAGGTGCTGCTCGCCGGGCTGTTCAGCGTGCTGATCGCGTTCCTGCTCTTCCTGATCTGGGACTTCGACGCGCCGTTCGGCCGGGGCATCTCCGCCACCGCCACGCCGTTCACCGATCTGTTCCCGCAGGTCACGGGGTGAGTCAGGGCGTCCGAATGGGCCGCACGAGGGACAAGCGTGCCCCATTCGCACGTCTGGGATCGCGGCTGTGGTAGTGCGCTCCTAGCGTGTCGGGCATCGAGGTGCATGCAGCCTTTCGCGGAAATCCCGTTCCGCGGCTGCCCCTCGGGACCCGGAGGATTCACCATGCGCGCGATACGTGCCGCGTCCACTGCCCTGCTGGGGGCGGCCGCCCTCGCCCTGGCCGCCCCCGCCACCGTCGCCCACGCGGCGGAGGGTGCCCCCGCCACCAATCCGCGGGCACCGGGAGCGAAGGCACCGGGCGATTTCGTCGTGTCGCCCTCGGTCGTCGCCCCGGGCGGGCGGGTGACGCTGAGGGCCCCCGGCTGCGCCAGTACGGCGACGGCCTCGGCCGGCATCTTCGACACCGTGGTCATCGCCCCGAACTCGACGGCGACCGCCACCGTGGACTTCGACGCCCGGCCCGGCGCGGTGTACACGGTGTCGTTCAACTGCACCGGCGGCGTGCAGGACACCGTCGATCTGACGATCAGCGGTACGCCCACGGCCACCCCGACCATCAGCGCCACGCTGCTCACTCCCCCGCGCGGGGTGCGGGGCGGTCTCGGCGGGTCCGTGGACGAGGTGAATACCGGAATGCTCGCGACCGGTACGGCCCTGGTCCTGACCGCCACCACCGGTGTCGTGTACGTGGTCCGGCGCCGCTCCGGCTCCTCCCGCCGCCACTGACCGGGAACGATGGAAGCGTGACGCGGACCGGACCCGCGACCGGCGTCCCCGGACGCCCGTCGCCCCCGGGTCCTCGCGAGGACTCGGGGGCGACGGGCACAGCAGGCCGACCGGGAGGTTCGGCCGGTCAGACTCCCGCGCCGGTCATACGGCGACGACGGATGATGAAGAGTCCGCCGCCGAGCGCGGCGGCGGCGACCAGGCTGCCGCCGACGGCCATCTCGGTGGAGCTGGGTGCCAGCGAACCGCCGAGACCGCCCTGCGCACCACGGCCCGGGAGGACGCGGAACGACTCCGTGACCACGTTGGAGCCGCCGTTGCACCTGACAGCCAGGTTGTAGTTGCCGGGCGTGGCGTTGTTGTGGACGCGGGCAACGGCGGTGTTGAGGTTGTTGCCGCCCGAGAGGGTGGCGTCCGGGAAGGCGTTGGACGTGACCGTGCCGCCACGGTTGCAGCCCCTGGCGGTGATCGTGAGCGTCGACCCCGGGTGGACCTCGAAGGGGCTGACGGTGACGTCTCTCGGGGTGTTGTTGGAGCCACCGGTGACGACGTTGCCCGGGCCGTAGGTGGCGGCGGCGAGGGGTGCGGCGAGCCCGACCGCCGCGAACGCGGTGGCGGCCACCGCCAGAGTGCGTGCAGCACGCATGGTTGAACCTCCAGTGGAAGACGCCCCAAAGCGGTGCTCCGGGAAATTCGACGAGTACGCCTTCCATGACGAACCATCACAAGTCGGGGCAAGCCGTGCACGTCGGCGCTGGTCCACCTCGGTGAGGCGACACGCCCGGAATCGACCCCGCGCACGGGACGGAACCGCAGGTCACAGCCGCCCAGGGTGCTTATCTGACGAATACTCGGATGGGCCAGCCGTTTGTCACCCGGCTGTCCCCACGGGGAGCGCACCGGCCCCCGGAGCGCGCCCGGCGGTCCGCGTTCGCCGGTTCTCCGGCCGCTCTCCCGCGCCCCTGCACCCGTCCGGCGGCGCCCCCCACCCGTTCGCCGCGTCCGGGGCGACGGACCGTCCCCCCGCCCTTACCGTTCTGACGACGCCACGAAGGGAGAACCATGCCCCCGAAGGACTTCCGCGTCTTCGAGCGCAGGAGACGCCGACCCTGGGGCGTCCTGGCCCTCGCCATGCTGTCCGGGCTCGCCATGATGCGCAACGGGGTCGATGTCGCCCCCGGACCGCCCCAACCCGCCGCCGCCGCACGGCCCGTGGCGCGGCCGGTCGTCCCGCCGCCGCCGACGGAGGCGACCACCGGTCTGGAGCCGCTGCCCTTCGCGCCGGCCTCCCGGATCAAGATCCCCGCGATCCGGGTCGCCGCGCCGATCATGGACGTGGGCCTGGACGCGGACGGCTGGGTGGCGGCGCCGCCCCCGCAGGACGCCAACCTCGCCGGCTGGTACCAGAACGGCATCTCCCCCGGCCAGCGCGGCACTTCGGTCGTCGTGGGCCATGTCGACAACGCGCAGGGCCCGGCGGTCTTCTACGGCCTCGGGTCGCTGGAGAAGGGACAGCACGTCGAGGTCGAGAGGTACGACGGCCGGGTCGCCGTCTTCGAGATCTACGGTGTCGAGGTCTACGCCAAGAACGACTTCCCCGGCGTGCAGGTCTACGCGGACACCGGGCAGCCCGAACTCCGGGTGATCACCTGCGGCGGCGGCTACACACGGGCGCACGGCTACGACGGGAACGTCGTCGTGTACGCCCGCATGGTGGGCTCCCGCTGAGCTTCGCGGCGCACGGAGGGCCCCGGCATCCACAGGTGCCGGGGCCCTTCGCGTACGGCCTTCGTCAGCGTCTCGGGACGGTGATGTGGTAGCCCGCGTCGAGGAGTTCGGGCAGATAGCGGCGGAGCGCGGCCACGCTCTGGGAGCGGTCGCCGCCCGCGTCGTGGGAGAGGACGACGGCGCCGGGTGCGGCGCCGTCGAGCACGCGGCGGACGATCGTGCCCGTACCGGGCTCCTTCCAGTCGAGGGTGTCGACGGTCCAGGCGAGCGGCTCCATGCCCAGCTCGGCGCCGATCTCGAAGGAGTGCCGGTTCCAGGCCCCGTAGGGGGCGCGGTACCAGAGCGGCGCCGCGCCGAGGGTCCGCTCGACGACCTCGCTGGTGGAGCCGAGTTCGTCGCGGATCCGGGAGGGCCGCAGCTTGGGGATGAGGGGGTGGGACCACGAGTGGTTGCCGACGACGTGTCCGTCGGCGGCCATCTCCCGCAGCAGGTCCGGGTTCTCGACGGCCATCTCGCCGCAGACGAAGAACATCGCCCGGCATTCGTACCGGCGCAGGGTCTCCAGGATGGCCGGGGTGTAGCGGGGGTCGGGGCCGTCGTCGAAGGAGAGCACCATCGAACGGCCGACCCCCGACATGCTGAGGAAGGGCCGCCGGCGCACGGGCGGCACCGCGCGCCGGAAGGCCGGGGGCGCGTACGCGGTCATCGGCTGCAGCCGGTACGAGGAGGGGTGCAGCCGGGCCGCGCGCGCCGCCTGCGGACCGGCGGCCGGCGCCGCTCCGGGCCCCGCACCCGGCGGGCCCTGGGGTGCGGGGGCGGCGCCCGCGGGTCGCTCGGGCTCGCCGAAGCGGTCCACAGCGAGGTATCCGAGGGTGGCCGTGGCGCCGAGCGCCGCGGCGAGCCGCAGTACCGCCCGGCGCCCGTAAGGCATCTGATCCTTTTTCATGACCAATGGTTCGTCCGGGCGAGGGCCCGCCCGGCTCATCGACACCGGCCCCCTGTCCGAAAACACCCGATGAGCCGATAGCCCTGGCAAGGCCGTCGCCCTACTTCCCCATCGTCAGGCCGTCCTTCTCGGCGCCCCTGCCGAGGACCACCTGCCGGATCGTCTCGCGGATCGAGGTATGACGCGGGTCGCCGTCGCCCGATGAGCCGAGGTTGACGACCCGGCCCCGGCCGGTGTCGAACCACTGCGGGACGAACTCGGCCTTGGTGACCTCCCAGCGCGCTCCGGGCTCCTTGGGCGGGGCGAAGGTGAAGCGGCCGAGGGTGCCCTGGTTGCCCCGGGGGTCGAAGGCGCCCTCGTGGTTGATCATGTCTCCGGCGATCTGGTCGCCCATCCCGTAGACGATCCAGGTGCCGTTGACCTTCTCGTACGCCTGCGGGACATGGGCGTGCGTGCCGATGATCAGGTCGATGTCGGGTCGGCCGCCGCTCGTGGATGCGGTGAGCGCCCGGCCGAGGGAGAGCTGCCGCTCGTCGGCCGCCGTCTGCCACTCGGTGCCCCAGTGGACGCTGACCACGACGACGTCGGCGCCGGCCGCGCGGGCGGCCCTCGCGTCGGCGATGACCTTGCCCTCGTCGAGCAGCCGCACCGCCCAGGGCTGCCCCTCGGGCAGCGGGTAGCCGTTGGTGTCGTAGGTGTAGGCGAGCTGGGCGACGGTGGCACCGCCCGCCTTCATCAGCGTGGGTCGCCCCGCCTCCTCGGCGGTACGGGCGGAGCCGGCGTGCCGGATCCCGGCCGCGTCCAGGGCGTCGAGGGTGCGGCGGAGACCGTCCGCGCCGTCGTCGAGGGTGTGGTTGGAGGCGGTGGAGCAGGAGTCGTACCCGGTGGCCTTGAGGGCGGCGGCGACCTCGGGCGGCGACTTGAAGGCGGGGTAGCCGGTGTAGGGGCCGCCCTCCTTCCCGTACACGGTCTCCATGTGACAGATGGCCAGGTCGGCCGGGGCGACGACGCTCCTGACGCCGGCGAGCATGGGGCCGAAGTCGTAGCCGTCGCCGCCGGCGTCCTGGGCCGCGCGCCGGATGATGGAGTCGTGCGGGAGGACGTCACCGGACGCGACGAGGGTGAATCCGGCGGGTGCGGAGGCTGCGCCCGGGGCGGCGGACGGCGGGGGCCCGCTCCGCTCGGCGGCGGGCGGGCGGTCCGAGATCCCGGGGGCCGGGGTGCCACCGCCCTGGGCGCTGCCCCCGGTGCAGCCCGTGGCCGCCGCGACGACGAGGGCGGCGACCGCCACCGCCGCCGTTGTGGTGCGTGAGGTCATCTACGGCACTCCGCTCAACTCTTGCTATGAACACCTGTTCTGAAGAATTGATCGCGCGGGAAAGCCGCAGTCAAGGGTCAAGGCCGCACAAGCTCATGAACCACACCGAAACGGACGCAACCACTCCGCCTGACCGTTCGCCGTACCATTCGCCGCTCCGTGCGACCGTTCGTCGCATACCGATGTCCCTTCCCTGTCTCTCCGCTTCCGGATGCGTTCGTATACCGCCGGGACGAGGAGCCGAGGGAGAGGCACAGAGCATGACGACGGCGACGACCGAAGAACGGCACCTGGAGGACTTGCAGCGGGACCACGGCCCGGCGCTGCTCTCCTTTCTCCTCGGCCTGACCTACGGGGACCGGCAGCGCGCCGAGGACCTCGCGCAGGAGACACTCGTGCGCGCCTGGCTCCACCCCGAGGCCTTCGAGGGGCCCTACGAGTCGATGCGGCCCTGGCTCTTCACCGTGGCCCGCCGGCTGGCCATCGACGCCCGCCGCTCACGCCTGGCCCGGCCCGCCGAGATCGGCGACGGCGTCCTCGCGGTCACACCCGACCCCGCCGACGCCACCGCCTCCGCCGAGGCCGCGCTCGACGTACGGGCCGCCGTCCGCGAACTGAGCCCCGAGCACCGCGAGGTGCTCGTCCGGATCTACTTCCACGGCCTGACCGTCAACGAGGCCGCCGTCGACCTCGGCATCCCCGCCGGGACCGTCAAGTCCCGCTCGCACTACGCCCTGCGGCAGCTCGGCCGATCCCTGCCCGGCTACCGCCCGCGCCGCGCGGGCGTTGCCCGGCCGCGGGCCGCGGCCCCACAATGACGCCGTGACGCCGACTCCCGACGCCGCGGCCCTGACCCCCACCGCCGCCGCCGAAAAGATCCTCGCCGACAACTTCGCCCCCTGGGTGCTCGACCTGGGGCTCACGATCGAATCCGCCGACGGCTCCGGGGCCGTGCTCCGGCTCCCCTGGTCCGACCGGCTCGCCCGGGAGGGCGGCGGCCTCTCCGGGCAGGCCCTGATGGCCGCGGCCGACACCGCGACGGTCATCGCGGTCGCGGCGGCCCGCGGCGGCTTCGTCCCGATGACGACCGTCCAGCAGTCCATCACCTTCCAGCGGGCGGTCGTCGGGAGCGACGTCCTGGTGCGGGCCCGGCTGACCAAGTCGGGCAAGCGGATGGCCTTCGCCGACATCACGATGACCGCCGACGGCACGGAGGAGATCGCCGCCCACGCCACCGCCGTGTACGCGCTGCTCGGCTGAACGGGCCACGCCCCCTCTCACCGCGGCCGCCCGCACCACTCCTCCCCCGCCTGCCACCTGTGGTAACAGGAATCCCACCAGCACCGATCCGGCCGGGAAACGTATCCGAAACCACACCGGCGAGTTGAGCAAAGCGGGACCCGCGGGGGCCCTTCACGGTGGAGGCTCTCCCCCGGGCCCCCGACGTCCGGGGCCCGACGTCCGGGAGAAGAAGGTGGGAGCGTTGCTGCCCGAGAGCACGAACGGCACCGGCGGCAGGAGCGGCGGCGGGCTCGCCGTCCCGATGGCCTGGCTGTGCGCCGAGTACCTGGCCGACGAGGTGCTGCGGACTGCCGCGCTCGTGGCGCCCGGCTCGCTGGAGTACCGGGCCGGCCTCCAGGCCCTGGCCCTCACCGTCCATCTGACGGAGGACGCGGACGACGCCGACCGGCCGGACGGCGCCGAGGGGCCCGGCGGCCGCAGGGCCCCCGTACGGATCGAGGCCCTGCTGCGCCGTACAGCGCACGACCGTCCCTGGACCTCCTGGGTCGAGGAGCGGCTCGCGGAGCGCCTCGCGGCGGAGGGGGAGGGACCCGACCTGGCCCTCGCCCTGACCGCCTGGCGACGACTGCGCGACACCTGGGTGCGCGCCGCCGACCTGGACGGCCCCTCCACCGGCGACTCCGGGGCGGCGACGGACGCTCCCGCGCCGGTCGACGAGCAGGACCAGGTCTGGCTCCCCGCCTGGAAGCTGGGCCTGCCCCTCGCCCACCTGTCGCTCTACCTATGCTGAACGGTGCACGCCCGGACGGTACTTGGGAATGCGCACCGTCACCTTCATCCCCGCGCCGACCCCGGTCTCGATGACGAGACCGTGCTCCGCCCCGTAGACCTGCCGCAGCCGCTCGTCCACGTTGGAGAGACCGATGCCGGAACCCGCCGGGTGCTCCCCGCGCAGGACGGCCCGCAGCAGCTCCGGGTCCATGCCGACACCGTCGTCCTCGACGGTCACCACGGCCTCGGCGCCCGCGTCCCGGGCGGCGATCGTCACCCGGCAGCCCCGCTCGCGCTCCTGGAGGCCGTGCTTGACGGCGTTCTCCACGAGGGGCTGGAGGCAGAGGAAGGGCAGGGTCACCGGCAGCACCTCGGGGGCGATCTGGAGCGTCACCTTCAGCCGGCTCCCGAAGCGCGCCCCCGCGAGCGCCAAGTACTGCTCGATGGAGCGCAGTTCGTCGGCGAGCTGGGCGAAGTCGCCGTGCCTTCGGAAGGAGTACCGGGTGAAGTCGGCGAACTCCAGAAGGAGTTCCCTGGCCCGCTCGGGGTCCGTGCGGACGAACGAGGCGATGGCGGCGAGGGAGTTGAAGATGAAGTGCGGCGAGATCTGGGCACGCAGGGCCCTGATCTCGGCCTCCACGATCCGGGTCCGCGAGCGGTCGAGCTCGGCCAACTCCAGCTGGACGGAGACCCAGCGGGCCACCTCGGTCGCGGCCCGCACCAGGACCGCCGACTCCCGTGAGCCGTAGGCGACGAGCGCGCCGAGGACCCCGTCCTCGCCGGTGAGCGGGGCGATCACCGCCCAGCGCAGGGGGCAGGCCGGGTCGTCGCAGTCGGTGTGCGCGGACCTGCTGCGGCCGGTGTCGAGGGTGTCGGCTGCCAGCGCGGGGACGTGCGCCCGATGGTGGTCGCCGCCGGGTCCGTCCCAGGCGAGGACCGCGCTCCGGTCGGTGAGGCAGAGCGCCTCGGTGCCGAGCAGCGAGCGCAGTGTGCTCGCCGCCTTGCGGGCGGTCTCCTCGGTGAGCCCGGCGCGCAGGGGCGGCGCGGCGAGCGAGGCCGTGTGCAGGGTGTGGAAGGTGGCCCGCTCGACGGGGGTGCCGAGGTCGGGATCGGCGGTACGGCCCCCGCGCCGGGCGGTGAACCGCCCGAGGACGAAGCCGACCGCGAGCAGCACCGCCCCGACGGCGGCCGCGGCGGCGAGGGCGATGCCGGTCATCGGCGTACCCCCCGGGAAGGAGCGGTGCCGGTCATCGGCGTACCTCCTGGGAGGGGACGGAGCCGGTGAACTCCTCCGGCAGGTGGAGCCGGGCGAGGAGCGCCGGGGTGCCGGGCGGGATCCGGCCGGGGGTGGCGAGCGAGACGAGGACCATCGTCAGGAAGCCGAGGGGGACGGACCAGACGGCGGGCCAGGCCATCAGGGTGTGGGCCCAGCCCTCGGGCGCGAGCCCGGCCCGGGTCGCCATCACGGCCGCGAGGGCCGAGCCGCCGCCGAGCAGGAGTCCGGCCATCGCGCCGGGCGGGGTGAGCCGCCGCCACCAGATGCCGAGGACGAGCAGCGGGCAGAAGGAGGAGGCGGAGACCGCGAAGGCGAGGCCGACGGCGTCGGCGACCGGCACCTTGGAGGCGACGACGCCGACGCCGAGCGGGACGGCGGTGGCCAACAGGGTCGCGAGGCGGAAGTGGCGCACGCCCCGGGAGGGCAGCACGTCCTGGGTGAGGACGCCGGCGACGGACATGGTGAGCCCGGACGCGGTGGAGAGGAAGGCGGCGAAGGCCCCGCCCGCCAGGAGCGCGCCGAGGACGTCGCCGGCGAGTCCGCCGAGGATCCGCTCGGGAAGCACGAGCACGGCGGCGTCGGCGGAGCCCGTGAGGGCGAGCTCGGGGGCGTAGATCCGGCCGAGCGCTCCGTAGAGCGGCGGCAGCAGGTAGAAGGCGCCGACGAGGCCGAGCACGACGAGGGTCGTCCGGCGGGCCGCGCGGCCGTGGGGGCTCGTGTAGAAGCGGACGGCGACGTGCGGCAGGCCCATGGTGCCGAGGAAGGTCGCGAGGATCAGTCCGTAGGTGGCGTACAGCTGGTGTCCGTCGTGTCCCCCGGCGAGCGGCTGGGACCAGCCGAGGGGATCGGTGCCGCTGGCGGCCCTCTCGGGGAGCACCGATCCCGGGGCGAAGGCGAGTTCGGTCCCGGCGAGGACGTGATGGGTGCCCGGGGCGAGGGTGACGGTCCGGTGCTCGTACGGGACGGCGTCGACGCGGCCGGTGACGGTGACGGTCAGCGGGGCGTCGAGGCCGATCCGTACCGTGTCGGCGACCCGGACGACGGTGTGCTCGCGGAGCACCGCGGGGGCGTCGAAGCGGGCCCGGGGAGCTCCGTCCCCGTACCAGGCGGCGAGGAGGAAGAGGGCTGGGACGAGCAGGGCGGTGAGTTTCAGCCAGTACTGGAAGGCCTGGACGAAGGTGATGCTGCGCATCCCGCCCGCCGCGACGGTACCGGTGACGACGAGGGCGACGAGCAGCCCGCCGACCCAGTCGGGAGCGCCGGTGAGGATCTCCAGGGTGAGTCCCGCGCCCTGGAGCTGCGGCAGCAGGTAGAGCCAGCCGATGCCGACGACGAAGAGGCTGGCGAGGCGGCGGGCCCGCCGGGATTCGAGGCGGGCCTCGGCGAAGTCGGAGAGGGTGTACGCGCCGGAGCGGCGCAGCGGGGCGGCGACGAGGACGAGCAGGACGAGGTATCCGGCGGTGTAGCCGACCGGGTACCAGAGCATGGCGGGGCCCTGGACGAGGACGAGTCCGGCGATGCCGAGGAAGGAGGCGGCGGAGAGGTACTCGCCGCTGATGGCGGCGGCGTTGAGGCCCGGCCTGACGGTCCGGGAGGCGACGTAGAAGTCGGACGTCGTGCGGGAGATCCGCAGGCCGAGGGCGCCGATGAGGACGGTCGCGAGGACGACGGCGGTGACGGCCGCGACGGCGTAGGTCTGGTTCACGCGGGGTGCTTCACCGTTCGACGAGGCCGGTGAAGTCGCGTTCGTTGCGCTCGGCGCGGCGGACGTACCAGTGGGCTATGGCCCAGACGACGGGGTACACCCCGGCGCCGAGCGCGATCCAGACCAGGGCCTCGGGCGCGGGCAGTGCGAGCAGCAGGGGCAGCGAGCCGACGAGCAGCGCGAGCGCGGCGAGGGCGGTGAGTGCGGCGCGCAGCTGGCTGCGCATCAGGGAGCGGACGTAGGTGTGCCCGAGGGTGGTCTGCTCGTCGATCTCGGAGCGGGCCGGGGCGTGCGCGAGAGGCCGCCGGGCGGGCCCGGGGACGACGCCATGGGCGGGGTCCCCGTGGGCGGAGGCGTAGGTGACGGTCTCGCGCCGGGGTCTGCGCGGCGGGTGGGGCTCCGGCATCGGCGTCCGCTCTCTGACTGGCTGGGGCCTGTCCGACCATGCGCGTCGGATCGGGCCGGGGCGTGCGTGCCGGGCGGGCCGGACCCGACGGGAAGGGTCGGACAGGCCCCAGGCCCGTGGAGTGTACGCAGACGGCGCCCGGCGCCGGTAGGGGTTCCCGGGTCAGCCGCCGGCCCGGCGCATCAGCAGGTCACGGAGGTGGCGGGCATGACGGCGACTGACCGCGAGGTCGGTGTCGCCGAGCCGTACCGAGGTGGACCCTCCGTCGAGCCGCAGCTCGTCGATCCGGTCGAGGGCGACGAGATGGCTGCGGTGGATACGGACGAAGCCCCGGGCGGCCCACCGCTCCTCGAGGGTGGAGAGCGGGATGCGGACGAGGTGGCTGCCGTGGTCGGTGTGGAGGCGGGCGTAGTCGCCGTGGGCCTCCACATAGGCGATGTCGTCGACGGGGACGAAGCGGGTGACTCCGCCGAGCTCGACGGGGATCTGCTCGTTCACGGCGGGAGCGGCGGGCGGGGCGGGGGCCGCGGCCGTGACGTGGACCAGGTCGTGGACACGGCGTACGGCCTCGGCGAGACGCTCGCGGCGGACGGGCTTGAGGACGTAGTCGACCGCCTTCAGGTCGAAGGCCTGGAGGGCGAAGCCCTCGTGGGCGGTGACGAAGACGACGAGCGGCGGGCGGGCGAAGCCGGCGAGCAGCCGGGCCACGTCGAGTCCGGTGAGCCCGGGCATGTGGATGTCGAGGAAGACGACGTCGATGCCGTCGTCCCCGTCGGGCCCGGTCTCCAGGGCGCGCCCGATCCTGCGCAGCGCCGCGGTCGCGTCGCCCGCGCCCTCGGCGGTACGCACCCGGGGGTCGGCGCGGAGCAGGTAGAGCAGCTCCCCGAGGGCGGGTTCCTCGTCGTCGACGGCCAGTACGCGCAGCATGCGGCGGAGTGTAGTGGGACGCCCCGCGCGGCTACTTGAGGAGCTTCGACATCCGGCGGTCGGCGAGCGGCTTGCCGCCGGTCTGGCAGGTGGGGCAGTACTGGAGGGAGGAGTCGCTGAAGCTCACCTCGCGGATGGTGTCCCCGCACACCGGGCAGGGCTCGCCGGCGCGGCCGTGGACCCGCAGGCCGCTCTTCTTCTCGGCCTTGAGGCGGCCGGCAGCGAGTCCGTGGGAGCGCTCGACGGCCTCGCGGAGCGTGGTCCGCATCGCCGTCCAGAGGGCGGTGGTCTCCTCCGGGGTGAGGTTCTGGGTGGGTTTGAAGGGCGACATCCTCGCGGCGTGGAGGATCTCGTCGCTGTAGGCGTTCCCGATGCCCGCGATGAGGCGCTGGTCCCGCAGGGCGCCCTTGATCTGCCGCCGTTCGCCCGCGAGGAGGTCCGCGAAGGCCTCGGGGCCGAACTCCTCGCCGAGCGGGTCGGGGCCGAGCCGGGCGACGCCCGGCACGTCTCCCGGGTCGTGGACCAGATGGACGGCGAGGCGCTTGGTGGTGCCGGCCTCGGTGAGGTCGAAGCCGTCGCCTCCGGTGAGCGCGGTACGCAGCGCCAGCGGGCCCTTGCCGGGCTTCGGCGGCCCGGAGGGCAGCGGGTCCTGCCAGCGGAGCCAGCCCGCGCGGGCGAGGTGGATCAGGAGGTGGAGTTCGCCCGCCGCGCCCGTGGTGGTGAGGTCGAGGAACTTCCCGTGCCGGCCGACCGCGGTGACCTCGGCGCCTTCGACGGCGGTGAGGGGCGGGTCGTACGTCTTGAGGACGCTGATCGCGACGGGCAGGACGCGGGCGATCTCCTTGCCGACCAGATGCGCGTCGAGGAACTCGCGCAGCGCTTCCACCTCGGGCAGTTCGGGCATGGCACCACCCTGCCGTACGGGTGGCGGGATCGCGCGGCGGGTGCGGGTCAGGGGCGGGCGCTCCTGGCCGCGGGGCGGCGGCCGCGGCGGGTCTTGCCCCAAGGCTTGTAGACGGACAGTGCCGTCGCCGCGACCAGCAGCACCAGGGCGACGCTCATGCTGACGACCAGCCGCAGTCCGAGGGATTCGGAGGCCCCGCCCGTCTCGGCCTGTTCGCGCAGCCAGTGCTGGAGGAAGAAGTGGCCGTCCAGCATCAGGACGACGGTGAGGACGAGCTTGACCACGATCCAGTAGTGCTTCAGCAGGCCCCACTGCGTCGCCGCCGAGAGGAGCAGGCCGGTCAGCAGGGTCATCCAGGCGATGCCGGCGATCAGTTCGATCCCGAGGATCTCCATGACGACGTGGGTCGCGCGGACGACCGCTTCGTCGTCGGTGAAGAGGCCGACCAGCCCGAGGAGCAGCTGGGCGATCTCGATTCCCACCCAGCCGACCGCCACCGTCACATGGAGGGTGAGGATCGCCTTGCGCCGGCGCGGGGGCAGGCGCCGACCCTTTCCAGCGGGCGCTTTTCGGGTACGGGATGCCGGGCCGCCTGCCGGGCGGACCGCGGGTCCGGGGTGCTTCTCGCTCACGGTACGCGTCATGCGTCATGCCTCCGGTCGTCGTCCGGGCCGCCGGCGAGGGCGGCACGGTGCGAGCCATGCGTGGGTTCGGGGTTGCCCGGCCGGGTGGAAGCGCGGTTCTCCCGTACGGACGGCGATACGCCGAACGCCAGGAACGCCAAGGCCGGAGCCGTCGTGACGACCGCGCTCACCACGGCTGTGGTGGCCGGGTCGGCGAGGGTGAGGCCGACCGCGGCCGCGGCGGTGACCAGCGCGGCGACGGCCCCGTACGCGGCGACCGTGACGCGGATGAGGCGTAGCCGTTCCGCCTCCGGTCGTCGGGTACGGCTCAGCAGCCAGGCCAGGGAGGGCAGCAGCAGGACGGCATGCATGGTGACGGCATGGGCGGGCCGCAGGAAGCCCGCCGACCGGTAGGCCTCGGCCGCGCGGCCCGCGCCTTCCAGCGTCAGCCCGTAGGCGATCATCACCGCTCCGGCCGCCATGGAGCCGGTGAGCGCCACGAGCCCGGCGCGGAGCGCGAGCCGCATGCCGGGGTCGACGCCCGGGGCGGGGCGCAGCGCGGCGACGGTGAGGGCGACGACGACCGCGATGAGGGTGATGCCGCCGGCCGCGAGAGCGCGGGTGACGAAGGCGTCGAAGGTGGTCTCGGTGTTGAAGTGCGAGGGGACACCGCGCCATGCCTGCAGGGTGATCAGGCCGGTCTCCAGCAGGGACGCCGCGGTGAACGCGGCCAGGAGGAGCGTGCGGGTGCGTTCGGCGAGCGGGAGGAGCCGGCAGATCCAGGTGACGGTCAGCACGCTGACACCGAAGGACAGCCCGAAGGTGATCGGCTTCCGCCACGAGACGGGGCCGTCCCACGGGCCGCCGTCCAGCACGAGGACGACCGTGTGGAAGGCGGCGGACGCGAGCAGCAGAAGGGCCGCGCCGACGGGGATCCGCCAGGCCGAGCGCGATCGTACGGGCGCGGTGGCCTTCGTGCGTTCGCTCGCGCTCACGCGTTCACGCCCGGTGCGGTCGGGCGCGAGCGGACCAGTGCGCACGCGGCCCACACCAGCCATGCCGTGCCGCCGAAGCGGACGACGGGCAGCAGGTAGCCGAAGTCGAGGGCGAGGAGCGTGAGGGTGGCGGCCAGGCCGGCGGCGGCGATGACCAGCCCGGTGGTGGCGCAGGCGCGCGACAGGAGCCCGCTCCGGCGGGCAGCCAGGCCGGTGCCCGCCGCCAGGAGGGCGAAGGACACGGCGTATCCGACACCGCCGGCGAGGAAGGCCAGGTCCGCCAGGGCCCGGGCCAGGTCTGCGGGTGCCTCTTCCGGAAGCCGGCCAAGGGTCCAGGTGAACGCGGCGCTGGAGGCCAGCGCGCCACTGGCCAGCAGTCCACCGGCGAGGACCGCCGCCGCCGCGGCGCCCTGATCCTGTCCCCGCCCCCGCCGCACCAGCCGGGACAGGACGGCGGCGACGGGCACCAGGAGCACGGCGGTGACGAGCAGCAGGAAGGCGCCCAGGTTGATCGCTGTGCCGTGGTCGCGTACGTACCGCAGGACGTCGCGGCCGGGGGTGTCGGGCTGCGGGGTGGCGCGGTTGGCGACGACGTACGCGGCGGTGAGCACTGCGTAGGAGAGCGAGGCGGCGAGCAGCGCGACGGCGCCGCTCGGGCGCGGGGCCGCACCCCTGAGTGAGGCCGAGCGGGAGTCCTGGATTGATGTGGTCATGACATCTCCTCGATCGTGGGTCAAGAGAGGTGAAGGGATGAGGTGACGGGATGCGACAGGGGCCCCGGCGGGCGGTGCGGGCGTGGAACCCCGGCGCGCGAAAGCCAGCATGCCGCCCGCGTGGAGCCGTGGTCGTCCCCCGGCGGCAGGCGGTGCGACTACTCCCCGGGGAGTAGTCGCACCGGGACGGGGAGCGCGGGGAGCGGGGAGCCGGCCAGGGGCGTGGAGTCGAGGTATCTGACCTCGTAGACGCGCTCGGCGAACTTCCAGCCGTCGGGGGTGCGCTGGTAGCGGTCGTGGTACACGGCGTGGTTCGCGTGTGAGCCGCCGTCACGCATGCGCCCGAACTCCTGGACGTACGCCCGGCCGACCGCGCTGTCACCGTTCAGCCGGATGGTGCCGGGGTGGACGTTCTGCACGAAGAACTCCCAGAGGCCCTGCCCCCATTCGATCCCGGCGCGGATCTCGTCGCGACCGACGAACTCCTTGTCGATGTGCGGCCACCGCATCGCGGCGGCGGGTGTGAACAGCGAGGCGGCGCGGTCGTAGTCGCGCATCATCACCGCGTCGCTGAGCTCGCCGCGCAGCGCTTCGATCTCGAAGCGGTCGGCGATGGACTGGGGGATGCTCATCGGGTTCCCTTCCTGATGCGCTGTCAGCTGGACGTCTGCCACCGGGCGGTGGCATGTCCAGCATCGAGGGAGGTCACCGGCGGAACAACGTAGGCTTCGTGGGGCGATCGATAACGCTGGAGTTATGTGTGGAGTTACGAGACATCGAGATCTTCCTGACGTTGGCCGAGGAGCTGCACTTCGGCCGCACCGCCGAACGGCTGCACGTGTCCCAGGCCCGCGTCAGCCAGGCCATCAGCAAACAGGAGCGGCGCATCGGCGCGGCGTTGTTCGACCGCACCAGCCGCCGCGTGGCCCTGACCCCGGTCGGCCGGCGCCTCCGTGAGGATCTGCAGCAAGCCCACGACCTCCTCCAGGCGGGACTGGCCCGCGCCGAGGCGGCCGGTCTGGGCGCGGGCCGGGTACGGCTGGGCGTCATCGGCACGCTCGGTTACGAACTGCGCCCCCACCTCGACGCGTTCCGCCGCCGCTACCCCGGCAGCGACGTGCAGTTCACCGAAGTCGTGGGCAGTGACCCGTTCACCTCCCTGCGCACCGGAGAGACGGACGTGAACGTGCTCTGGCTGCCTGTCGCCGAACCGGACCTCACCGTCGGCCCCACCGTGGCCACCGGAGGACGCGTTCTGGCCGTGCCCGTGGACCATCCGCTGGCCGCTCGCGGCTCCGTGTCCCTGGAAGACCTCGCCGACCACCACGTCGCCGACCTCGGCCCCGACGCACCCGAGTACTGGATCGACTCCATGGTCCCCACGCGCACACCACTCGGCCGCCGCATCCCCCGCGGGCCCGCCGCGCACACCTTCCACGAAATCCTCTCCCTGGTGGCCGCCGGAGTCTGCGTCCACCCGCTCGGCGTGCTCGCCGCTCGCTACAACAGCCACCCCGGCATCGCCTTCGTGCCCATCCACGACGCCCCCGACCTGCGGTTGGCCCTGATCTGGCGCTCCACCGCCGACAGCCCCACCATCCGCGCACTGACCCAAACCGCCGCTGACGTCGGCCCCGTCTCCCTGTGACCGCCTAGGGTGTGTGACGTGCGCGTACTGCTCGTCGAGGACGACGAAGACCTCCGGTTCGGGGTGGCCGCCGCTCTGCGGGCCGCCGGGCTCGCCGTCGACGAGGCCGCCGATCTGCCCCGGGCCGACGAGGCGCTGTTCGTCACCGCGTACGACTGCGCGGTCTTCGACCGGATGCTGCCGTCGGGGGACGCCGCCGCCTACGTCGAGGAGCTGCGGCGCGGCGGCCGCGACGTTCCCGTGCTGTTCCTCACGGCGCGCGACACCGTCGCGGACCGGGTGGAGGGCTTCGCGAGCGGCGGCGACGACTATCTGGTCAAGCCGTTCGCCGTGCCCGAACTGGTCGCGCGGGTGCGCAGCCTGTGCCGCCGCTCCGCCGCCGTGCGCCCTCCGGTGCACCGCGTCGCCGACCTGGAGGTCGACACCGCCCGCCGGCACGTCCGCCGGGCCGGGGTGCTGCTCTCCCTGACCACCAGGGAGTTCGCCGTCCTCGAAGTCCTCGCGACCCGCGCCGACCAGGCGGTCTCCCGCGCCGAGCTGATCGAGAGCTGCTGGGACGAGATGGCCGAGCCGCAGTCCAACGTCCTGGAGGTGCTCGTCTCGCAGCTCCGCCGCAAGCTCGGGGCCCCGCCGCTGATCCACACCGTGCGCGGTGTCGGCTACCGGCTCGCGGCCGACGACGCCCGGTGAGTCCCGCGCACCCGCTCCGGACGCTCACCCGCAGGGCGCGCCCGAAGCGCCCGCTCACGCCGACCGCGCGGGTGCTGCGCCTGCGTCGGCGGATCAGTCTGCTGTTCGCGCTGACCAGCGCCGTGGGGCTGATCGCGATGGCCGTGCTCGCCGTGCGGAGCGACAGCGCCCGCTGGCGGGAGCAGCTCGACCACGCGATGGACGCGGACACCAGCTGGGCCCTCGGTCTCCTGGAGACCGACGAGAACGGGCGGCTGGCCACGGACGTCCTCGCGGACACGGTGAACACCGGCTGCCCGCCGCTGACCGTGCTCCTCGTGAACGGCGACGACCCGGACCGTACGGGCGGCGGCCTGACCGTCCAGCACGCGCCGTCCGAGCCGTGCCTGTCGGTGAGCCCCGGGGTGGTCCTGGAGGCCGGGCAGGCGGCGGCACGGACCGGCGAGGCGCACGGCTTCGACCGGCGTACGACAAGCGGTGGGCCGGTACGGGTGTTCGCGCTGCCCTTCTACGCGCCGGAAGCGGCGGAGGACGAGGGCCCGCAGGGCGTCCTGGTCGCGATGGCCGACGCGACGGCCCAGCGGGACGACCACCGGCGGCTGGTGTGGGTGGTGACGGGCGGCTGCGCGGTGCTCGTGCTGCTGTCCGCGGCCGTCGGGCACGTGCTGTCGGGGCGGGCGGTGCGGCCCGCGCTCGCCGCGCTCGGCCAGCAGGAGGCGTTCCTCGCGGACGCGGCGCACGACCTGCGGACCCCGGCCGCCTCGCTCCGGACGCTCGCGGAGACCGCGCTGCGCGGCGAGACCGACAGCACGGAGGTGCACCGGCGCACGCTGCGCCTGGCGGAGGGCATGGGCCGACTGGTCGACGGGCTGCTCACCCGGGCCCGGCTCATGTCCGGTACGGCCACGGTGGCGCGCCAGCCGCTGCGCCTGGACCAGTTGGTGGAGGCGGTCGTCGAGGAAGTCACCGAGGCGAACGCGGAGGGCCACCGTGTCCGCGTCGAGGCCGAGGACACGGTCGTGGTCGCCGACCCGGATCTGGTGCGCCGGGCGGTCGGGAACCTCCTGGGCAACGCGCTCGCCCACGGCCACGCCCCCGGGCTTCCGGCGGACGTGCTGGTCACGGTGGCCCGGGACGGCACGCTGACGGTCGAGGACGCGGGTCCCGGCCTGCCGCCGGAGGTCGCGGACGCCCTGTTCGAACGCTTCCGCAGCGGATCCGGGTCCACGGGCCTCGGCCTGTCCATCGCGTCCTGGGTCGCCCACGCCCACGGCGGCACGCTCACGGCGGGGAGCGGGGAGCGCGGCGGTGCCCGATTCGTCCTGCGACTCCCGACGTCGTCGGACTGAGCGACTCCCACCGCGCCCGCCCCGCGCCCGGCCCCCTCCCGCCCTCAGCAAATCCTCAGCATCCGCGCGTGATCCTTCCCTGGACCGACCACCCATGGGAGTACTCCGTGATCACCGCCCCCACCCGCCGCCGTCGGGCCCTCGTCCTCGCTCTCGCCGTCCTCGGCGCCACCTCTCTCGCGGCCTGCACCACCGGCACCGGCGCGGACGGGAAGCGGCCGAGAAGCTCCGCCGCCCCGGCCGACCCCGCCTCCCGCCCCGACCTGCGGCGCTTCTACCACCAGAAGCTCGACTGGCGGCCCTGCGGCGACCACCGGTGCGCCTCGCTCACCGTCCCGATGGACTACTCCCGCCCCGGCGACGGCAAGACCTTCGTCCTGCCGGTCGCGAAGGCCGTCACCGCGGTCACCGGGAAGCGCGTCGGCTCGCTCGTGCTCAACCCCGGGGGACCCGGCGAGCGTGGAGTGCGGCTGATCAAGGACGGCGTCGCCGAGGACATCGGCCGGGGCGTGCGCGAGCGGTTCGACATCGTGTCCTTCGACCCGCGCGGAGTCGGCGCGAGCAAGCCCGCCCTGACCTGCACGACCGCCGACTCCACAGAGTGGAACGAATCGAACGAATCGAAGGAGTCGGCGGACGGCGAGGAAGCCGCCGTCGTGCCCCTCCACCCCCGGACCGCGTCCGAGCGCGCCGACGCCCTCGCCAGCGCCCGGGCGACGGCCGCCGGCTGCCGCGCGGCCAGCGGTCCGCTGCTCCCCCACGTCGGGACGGACGACGCCGCCCGCGACCTGGACGTGCTGCGGGCGGCCCTCGGCGAGCGACGGCTGACCTACGTCGGCTGGTCGTACGGCACGAGCCTGGGTACCTCGTACGCCGAGCAGTTCCCGCGCCGCGTACGGGCGATGGTCCTGGACGGGGCCGTCGACCCGTCGCTCGACTGGCGGCAGCGGATGCTCGGCCAGGCCACGGGGTTCAGGAAGGCCGTGGCGGAGTACGCCGAGACCTGCGCCGACACCGTCGGTGACGCCTGCCCCGGCACGACGCCCGAGGAGACACGCGCGCTCATCGACCGTCTCCTGGAGCGGACCGGGCGCGAGCCGCTGCCGGTCGACGACTCCGCGTACGGTCTCGACGCCCCGGCCCTGATCTCGGCGCTGAGCCTGTCCATGTACACGCCGGAGGCTCAGTGGCAGGCCCTGTCCGAGGCGCTGGTCGCGGCGGACGGCGGGGACGGCACGCGGCTCGCGGCCCTGGCGGCGGGCGAGGCGGAGACCCAGGACCCCGACGCGGAGGCCTCCGGGGAACCCACGGAGGCCGACCCGTCCGAGGGACCGACCGAGAGCGGGACGGACGGCGTGCCCGAGGACAACGCCGAAGCCGCCCTGATCGCGATCAACTGCCGCGACGTCCCCCACCCGCGCGACGCCCAGGCCTACTGGGACGCCCTCGCCCCGGCGGAGAAGGCCGCGGGTGCCTACGGGACCACCGGTGTGACGAGCGAGCTGGTCTGCGCGGACCTGCCGGCCGGTCCGAAGCGCCCGCACCGGGTGACGGCCGAGGGCGTGCCGCCGGTGCTGGTCGTGGGAACGGCGGGCGACCCGGCCACGCCGTACGGGGAGGCCGTGAGCCTGGCGCGCCAGTTCCCCGGCGGGATGCTGCTGTCGTTGGACGCCCCCGGCCACACCGGATACGGTCGCAGTGCCTGTGTCGACAGGAAGGTCGAGGCGTACCTGATCTCCCTCACGAAGGTCCTGCCCGGCACGACCTGCACGGCGTGACGTCCATGGCGTGGACGTTCACGGCGTGACGTTCACGGGTCCAGGAGGTCGAGTTCGGCGGTGAACGCGGCGGCGAGCGCGTCGAGGTCGGGGACCGCTTCGCCGTCGGCGACGAGACCGACGTGGACCTGTCCCCCGTAGGGGGACATGGCGACGGCGAGGGACTGGCCGCGGGCGAGCGGCGCCATGGGAAAGAGCGCGCGCAGCGGGGCCCCGCCGAGGGAGAGCGCGGAGCGGGGCAGCGGCACCTGGGTGACGAGGAGGTCGAAGAGGAGCCGGGCGGCGCCGGAGGCCAGGGGCGCGCCGAAGCGGTGGGCGAGCGGAGGGAGCCGGTCGGCCAGGAGGGCGACGGCGCCCGCGCCCTTGGAGGGGCCCGCGGCCTTGTTCCGGTCCATCGCGTGCCGTACGGCGGCGAGTCGGGCCGCCGGGTCCGCTTCGGTGACCGGCAGGTCGAGGAGGTATCCGGAGAGGCTGTTGCCGGGGCCGGAGCCGGGTGCGGCACCGGGGCGGCGGCGGGAGACGGGGACGAGCGCCCGGGGGTCGGCGCCGGGCAGCGGCAGGCCGCGTCCGTCGAACCAGCGGCGCAGGGCTCCGGCCGTGACGGCGAGGAGGACGTCGTTGGCGGTGCCGCCCGTGGTGCGGCGGATCCGGTGGACGCGGTCGAGGGGCAGGGTCGCGGTCGCGAGTCGGCGCGTACCGCTGGACTCGGCGGTGAGCGCGGTGGCGGGGGCGTCGAGACGGCCGGCGCGGACGACGGAGGCACCGACGACCGAGGCGCCGACCTCGACGGCGCGGCCGAGGTCGTCGAGCCGGTCCCGGGCGAGGTCGAGGAGGCGCCCGGGGCCGGGGAGCCAGGAGCGCGGGGGTACGGGGCGGGGGCGGCGCGCGGGCCGGCGGCCGGCGGCGATCTCGTCGAAGATCCCGGCGCCGATGGCGACGGCCCGCATGCCGTCGGCCAGGGCGTGGTGGAGTTTCACGAGGACGGCGAAGGAGCCGTCGGGGGCGCCGGTGAGCAGATACATCTCCCAGGGCGGCAGGCCGCGTTCGACCGGGCTCTCCATGAGCTCGGCGGCGATCCGGGTGGCCTCGGCGGGGAAGTCGGCGCCGGGGAGGGTGATCTCGCGGACGTGGCGGCGCACGTCGAAGTCCGGGTCGGCGCTCCAGGCGGCGCCGCCGACGGGGATCAGGACGTCGCGCACGCGCATCCGGAGCCGGGGGACGGCGGCGGCGCGGCGGGCGAGCAGTTCCAGGACGTCCACCGGCGGCTCGTGGCCCGGGGCGGCGGGGACGGGCCCGAAGTGGACGAGGGCCCCGAGGTGCAGGGGGTGGGTGGGCGATTCCAGATGCCAGAAGGCCAGGTCCAGGGGGGCCAGTAGCTCACTGCTGCTCAAGTGTGTCCTCACGTCCTGCGCGGAGAGGCGGGAGAACGAAGTCAATCGCGTACCGACAGTTACGGTCAAGTACGATCACTTCACGCTAAGTTAACATCCTCGGATCATTCAGTGCGTCACCGTGAACTCGCACCAGACGCACTTGCCGCCGCCCCTCGATTCGACGCCCCACGCGTCCGAGAGCTGCTCGACCAGCAGCAGCCCCCGCCCGGAGACGCCCGCGTCTCCCGCCTCGCGGCGCCTGGGCAGCGCGCTGGACCGGTCCTCGACCTCCACGCGCAGCCGCTCGGGCCCGCTGAGGGCCCGCAGGGTCACGATCGCGCCGCCGTCGGTGTGCATCAGCGCGTTGGTCATCAGCTCGTCGGCGACCAGCTCGATCTCGTCGGCGCGCTCCCCCGCGCCCCAGGCCCGCACCGCGGCCCTGATCATGTGCCGGGCCGAGCTGAGCGCCTCCGGGTCGCTCTGGGCCACGTGCTGCTGGAACCGCCCGGCCCCGTGGGGAGCGAAGGCGGCCTGACGACGCAGCAGCAGGATCGCCACGTCGTCCTCGCCGCCGCGGTCGGCGACCACGTCGCAGAGGTGGTCGGCGAGCTGCTGGAGGTCGGCGGAGCCGCGCCGGACGAGGGAGGTCAGCCACTGGAAGCCCTCGTCGAGGTCGGCGCCCGGCTTCTCCACGAGGCCGTCGGTGTAGAGCATCAGGGTCTGTCCGGGGTCGAGCTCCAGGGTGGTCACGGGGTAGTCGAGCCGGCCGAACTCCGCGGAGAGCCCGAGCGGCAGCCCGCCCTCGACGGGGAGCCTGCGGCAACTGCCGTCGATCTCCCTGACCAGCGGGTCGACATGGCCGGCGCGGACGATCTGGACGACCCCGGTGCCGAGGTCGACCTCGGCGTACGTGCAGGTGGCGAAGCGTTCGGTGTCGAGCTCGTGCAGGAAGACCGAGGCCCGGGCCATGACGGTGGCCGGGGGGTGCCCCTCGGCGGCGTAGGCGCGCAGCACGATCCGCAGCTGGCCCATGACGGCCGCCGCGTGGGTGTCGTGGCCCTGGACGTCGCCGATGACGGCGCCGACGCGCCCCCCGGGGAGCGCGATGATGTCGTACCAGTCGCCGCCGATGTCCCGGCCGAGGCGGGCCGAGCGGTAGCGGACGGCCGTCTGCGCGCCGGGCACCTCGGGGATCCGGCGCGGCAGCATCGCCTGCTGGAGCCCTTCGGCGAGGTCGTGCTCCTGCTCGTACAGCATGGCCCGCTGGAGGCTCTGGGCGATGCTGCTGCCGAGGGCGACGAGCAGGGTCCGCTCGTCCTCGCTGAATCCGGTCTTGTCGCTGTAGAGCAGGCCGAGCGCGCCGATGGGCCGGGCCTGCGCGATGAGCGGCAGATAGGCGGCGGCGGTGATGCCGAGCCCGCTGATGTGCGGCCAGAGCACGGGGAAGGAGTCGGCGAAGTCGCGGGCCGAGTCGATGAACCGGGGCCGCAGGGTCCTGATCACCTCGCTCATCGGGTACGGCTCGTCCACCCGGGTGAAGCGGGTGCCCGGCACGAAGGCGCCGTTGGGCCCCTCGGCGACGAGATGGATGCGGCCAGCTTCGAGGAGACCCATGACGAGGCTGGCGGCACCGAAGTGTTCGAGGGCGTGCGAGTCGTTGAGCAGGTCGATGACGTCCTGCACGGTCCGGGCGTAGGCGAGGGCGGCCGTGGTGCCCTCGACGACACCGGCGCGCTGCCGGCGGCCCTCGTCGAGGCCCAGCCGGGCGGCGGACTCGGTCAGCTCGTGGGTGGCGTCGCGGATCACGCCCACGATGCGCACCGGACGGCCCGTGTCGTCCCGCTCGACCAGGCCCTGGGTGTGGGTCCACTGGTGGCTGCCGTCGCGGCGGCGGATGCGGAAGTACGCGCCGTACTGGTCGCTGCCCTCCTTGAGCGCCTGGGCCACCAGCGTGTCGAGGCGGCGGCCCTCGTCGGGCAGGACGCGGGAACCGAGGCTCTCGGGCCGGTCGGCGTACTCGTCCCGGCCCATGTCGAAGACCTCGAGGGCGGCGTCGTCCATGCTCATCGTCCCGGTGAGCAGGTCCCAGTCGAAGCCGCCCATCCGGAAGGCCGAGCCGTAGTCGTGCAGGATCCGGGCTCCGGCCCGCTCGGCCGCCTCCCCGCCCCCTCTACCCGCGTTCATGGGGCCACGCTAGGCGCAGCCCCGCCCCTGCGCACCACGAAGATCCGTTTCCCCCCTTCGCCCCCTTCATCCTTCGAAGGTCTCGGGCTGCTCCTGCCCCGTGTCGGGCTGCTCCTGCATGTCGGGCGGGAAGAGCTCCCCGGGCGGCAGCTCCCCTTCCGGGACGTCGGGCGGGGAGACGGGGGGCTCGGCGTACGGGTCGGCGTACGGATTCTCGTACGGGTCCGAGGGCGGATCGACGGGCGGATCGGCGAACGGGTCGGTGGACGGCTCCGCGGGCGCGTCGGGGGTCGGGGCCCCGGACGGGTCGGGGTTCACGGGAGCGGGGCCGGTCGGATCCGGCGCGGAGGGCGTGGCCACGTCGGGGCGCGACGGCTCGGGGGTCGCGGGGGCGGGCACCACGGAGTCCGGGGTCGCCGAGTCCGGGGTCTCCGGGGTGACGGTGCCGGTCAGGTGGCACGCGTCCGGGTCGCAGTCCGGGTCCACGGCTGGCTTCCGGTCCTCGGCCCCGTCGCTGCCGGTCCTGCGCTCGATCCAGCTTTTGTCCGCGGCGTTCACGATCACCAGGCTGGTGACGACGGTGCTGGTCGGCCGGACGACGATCACGTACTCGGGGTCGAAGCCCTCCCAGGGCTCGCCCTGGTGGACTCCTCCTTGGGCCGAGACCGGGCTGCGGAGCGGGTTGCCGCAGGCACAGCGGACGCGCGGGGAGCCGTACTGGTCGACGAGGACCGCCGTACCGGACTGGAGGACGGACTGGAAGGGGGCGGCTCGGCCGCCCCGGTAGCCGTGGTTGGTGACCCGGGTGTCCGCGCGCAGGACGACGGGGGTCAGCCCGCGCAGCCAGCCGGGGACGTTCACCTCGGGGATGCCGGCGGCCTCGGCGAAGGCGCGCGTCCTGCCCGGGTCACCGGAGAGGAAGGAGACCTGCTGCTCGACGTCGCAGCTGGCCTCCGAGCGGGTACCGCCGTAGAGGCCGGGGGTGGAGCCGGTGATCTCGCGGGCCTGCTGGACGGAGGCGGCTGCCGGGTCCCGCTCCGGGACGACCGTCCGGCCGGTGATCCGGGCGGTGGAGGCGGTGAAGGGGTCGGGGCCCCGTGCGGTGAGCGGCTGGAGGTGGATCTCCTGGGCCGCGGCGGCTGCGGGCTGCTCGCCGTGGCTCCCGCCCTGCTCGTCGGAGGAGCAGCCGGCGACGAGGAGAGCCGAGGCGAGCGCCGCGGTGATCGCGGTGGGGGTCCGCCGCGTCCGGCGCCGCTGAGATGTGCGCACCTGGTTCTCCCGTTGTCTCGATCCGGGGCCCGGCGCCCGGTTCCGGCCAGTCCCTCATATCTGTCGCAGCACCCGGGGCCCCGCAAGCGGAGGAAGGCCGACCGGGTCGGTCGGCACCCGCCCGGCCGAACACCCCACTTGAACACGTTCAAGAAAGACTCTAGGCTCGGCTCGACAGTTGAACACGTTCAAGTCGGGGGGTGTCCGGTGACCGCGCTGTCGATCCTGGTGAATCCGGTCGTGATGATCGGCATGTTCTGGGTGGTACCGACGGGGCTCGCACTCCTGGACGCACCCAGGCCACCGGGCCTGGAGCCACTCCGGCGCGCCTGGCCGCTGCTCGCCGTCCCCGGAGCGCTGGCCCTGTGGCTGCCCCGCTCCGGAGTCTCGGCCGGACTCGCCGCCGTCTACGCCCTGGCCACCGTGGCCCTGGCGCTCCAGGCACCGGCCCGCCTCGTGCTCACCCGCTCCCTGCACCCCAGAGAGGTCGCCGTCCTCACCGCGCTTGCCGCCCCCTCGGTCGCCGGCCTGGCGCTCGTCGCCGAACGGGCCTCGTACCCGCTCTTCGGCTTCGACCTGGACCTCCTCGCGCTGACCGTCCCGCACTTCCACTTCGCGGGCTTCGCCGCCGCGCTGGTCGCCGGTCTCGTCTGCCGCGCCGACGACGGCCCCACGGCCCGCTTCGCCGCGCTCAGCGTCCCGGCGGGCACGCTGCTGGTCCTGGTCGGCTACTTCCTCGACGACTGGGCCGAGTTCGCCGGGGCGGTCGTCCTGACGGCCGGCATGGCGGGGGTCGCCGTCCTGACCCTGCGCGAGCGCCGCGAGCTCGCGACCGGCCGGCTCACGCGCGCACTGCTCGCCGTCTCGGCCCTGGTCCTCGTGGTCACCATGCTGCTCGCGCTGAGCTGGGCGCTCGGCGAGGCCACCGGGCTGCCGCACCTCGGCCTGACCTGGACGGCCGCGACACACGGCCTGGGCAACGCCCTCGGCTTCGCGGTCTGCGCCCTGCTCGCCCGGCGCCGCCTCCAGAGCGACCGCACCGACCAGCACACACCACCCCCAGCACCCGCACCGCCTCGCCCGGCCCACCCAGCTCACCCGGCCAACCCAGCTCACCCGGCCCACCCGGCTCACCCAGCTCACCCGGCCCACCCGGCTCACCCAGCTCACCCGGCTCACCCGCGAACGGAGCTCCCGGCATGACCCGCCTCACGAACAGCTTCTCCCGCACCGCCCGCCCCCGCCCGGGCCTCACCTACCGCGAGGTCGGCGCCACCCGCTCCCCCGAGGACCTCCCCGAGGGCTACCACCACCTGCGGTACAGCACGGTCGTCGGCCAGGGCCGTGCCGCCTTCGAGGCCGCCGGTGCCGCCGTCACCACCTGGCGTACGCACAGGGCCTCCGGGGCGACCGTCCGCAGCGAGGCCGTCCGCGCCGAGCCCGGTGCCCACCTGGAGGTGTCGGCGGGGATCGGCCGGCTCCGGCTCGGCGTCCCCTGCACGGTGATCTGGACGGCGTACGAGGAGACCCGGACCGGCTTCGCCTACGGCACCCTGACCGGGCACCCGGAGTGCGGCGAGGAGTCCTTCGTCGTCGACCTCGCCCCCGACGGCACGGTCCGGTTCACGGTCACCGCGTTCAGCCGGCCCGCCGCCTGGTACACCCGGCTCGCCGGCCCGCTGGTCCCCGTGCTCCAGCGGGCGTACGCCCGCCGACTCGGCCGGACCCTCCGGCGTCTCGTCAGGGCGTGACGCCGGGCCGATACTGGAAGTGATGGAGTGGTTCACCGCGCCCGACCTCTGGCTGAGCCGGATCCTGTTCCAGCGGGGCCTCGCCGGGCTGTACTGCGTGGCCTTCCTGTCGGCCGCCCTCCAGTTCCGGGCGCTGATGGGCGAGCGCGGCATGCTCCCCGTACCGGAGTACCTGCGCCGGACCCGGCCCCGCCACGCCCCCTCGCTCTTCCACTGGCGCTACTCCGACCGGCTGTTCGCGACCGTCGCCTGGACCGGGGCCGCGATCGCCCTGGCCCTCGTGGCGGGCGCCGGTGACGCGGTGCCGCTGCCGGTGTCGATGCTCCTGTGGTTCGTGCTCTGGGCGCTGTACCTGTCGATCGTGAACGTGGGCCAGACCTGGTACTCCTTCGGCTGGGAGTCGCTGCTCCTGGAGACCGGGTTCCTCGCGGTCTTCCTCGGCAACGCCGACACGGGACCGCCCGTGCTGGTCCTCTTCCTGCTGCGCTGGCTGCTCTTCCGGGTCGAGTTCGGCGCGGGTCTCATCAAGATCCGGGGCGACCGCTGCTGGCGGAACCTGACCTGTCTCTACCACCACCACGAGACGCAGCCGATGCCCGGCCCGCTGAGCTGGTTCTTCCACCACCTCCCGCGCCCCTTGCACCGGGTCGAGGCGGGCGCCAACCACGTCGTCCAGCTGTTCGTGCCGTTCCTGCTCTTCACCCCGCAGCCGGTGGCCACGTTCGCCGCCTGCCTCATGATCGCGACGCAGCTGTGGCTGGTGCTCTCCGGCAACTTCGCCTGGCTGAACTGGCTGACCATCGTGCTCGCCGTCTCGGTCGTGGACGCCTCCGCGCTCACCGGTGCGCACCCACGGCCGGATCCGCCGCTCTGGTACGTGGTCGCGGTCGTCGCGGTGACCGGCTTCGTCCTGGTCCGGAGCTACCGCCCGGTGCGGAACCTACTCTCCCGCAACCAGGCCATGAACCGCTCGTACGACCCGTTCCACCTGGTCAACACCTACGGCGCCTTCGGCACGGTCGGCCGCGTGCGGGACGAGATCGTCGTCGAGGGCACCGACGACCCGGTACCGCACGCGGGCACGGTGTGGCGGGAGTACGGCTTCCGGGGCAAGCCCGGCGACCCCCGCAGGCTGCCGCGTCAGTTCGCCCCGTACCACCTCCGCCTGGACTGGCTGATGTGGTTCGCGGCGCTCTCCCCCGGGTACGCGCGGGACTGGTTCGGGCCCTTCGTGGAGCGGCTGCTCGACGGCGACCGCGACACGCTGCGGCTGCTCGCCCACAACCCGTTCCCCGACGCGCCGCCGACGCATGTCCGCGCCCGGCTGTACCGGTACCGGTACACGACCTGGCGCGAGCTGCGCGCGACCGGGGCCTGGTGGCACCGCACACTGCTGCGGGAGTACCTGCCACCGATCCGGCTCCGGGAGCGGGCGGACCGCTGACGGACGCGTACGCGCGCGGGACGCGGCGGTGCCCCCGGCCGGAAGGCGGTCGGGGGCACCGGGTGAAGCAAAGGTCACGTCAGGACGGTCAGGGCACCGGAGGCTCAGTCGATACCGGGCAGGATGTGGGGCTCCGCGAGGTCGTCCTCGTAGCCCGCCAGCCGGATCGGGGCCGCGTGGGCCCACACGTCGAGGCTTCCGAGCTCGCCGTTCCGGCGGGGCCGGTCCTTGGGTTCGGCCGGTGCCGGTTCCTGCTTCGTCAGTTCGGGTGTCACCGCGCACTCCTTTGTGTCGCGTACCAATGGGGACTTGGTGCCGTCGGTCGCGGTGGCGCCGTTCGTCGGGCGGGACCGCGGCCTTGGTGGAAGGCCAGTCCCCGGACCGGCCGTGAGGATGGTGTGTCTCCTCGGTGGCCGACCGTGAACATCAGAGTAACCAAATGAGCGCGTCCGCGCTCTACCGGGCTCAGAAGTGTGATGCGTTCGAGTGAATGAAGCCGAAAAGAGCGCTCTACCAGGGAGTAGAGCGCTCTTTTCGGACGGCACAGGGCCGCGGTCCGGCCGGGGGCCGGACCCGCCCCCGACCGGGGACGGGATCCGCCGTTTACCAGTTGGCGGGGGCGTAGTCCTTCAGGAAGCAGCCGTAGAGGTCCTCGCCGGCCTCGCCGCGCACGACCGGGTCGTAGACGCGGGCCGCGCCGTCGACCAGGTCGAGGGGGGCGTGGAAGCCCTCCTCGGCCAGGCGCAGCTTGTCGAAGTGCGGACGCTCGTCGGTGATCCAGCCGGTGTCGACCGAGGTCATGAGGATGCCGTCGGTCTGGAACATCTCCTGGCCGCTGGTCCGCGTCACCATGTTCATCGCGGCCTTCGCCGCGTTGGTGTTCGGGTGCCCGGCGCCCTTGTAGCCGCGACTGAAGACGCCCTCCATCGCCGAGACGTTGACGACGTAGGCGCGCCCGCTGGCCGCCTTCTTCGCGGCCTCGGCCATCGCCGGACGGAGCTTGCTGATCAGGATGAACGGCGCCGTGTAGTTGCACAGCTGGGTCTCGAGGAGCTCCACCGGGGAGATCTGCTCGATGCTCTGCACCCAGGTGTTGCTCTCGACGACGTCCGGCACCAGGCCGCCGGCGTCGATGGCGGTGCCGTCGAGGTGCTTGGCGATGGTGGCGTTGCCCGCGACGAGCGCGAGGTCGGCGACCTGCTGGGCCTCCAGGCCGCTCACGCCGGCGGGCAGCGACGAGCCGCTGACGAGCTCGCCGACCGCGCCGGAGTTGAAGGCGCCGATGACGTGGTGGGCCGGGAGCTCGCCCGCGGGCAGCGGGGCGCTCTCGCCGTCGACCAGGGCGGCGTAGGCGGAGGGCAGTCGGCGCACGGTCTGCGTCGCGTTGTTGATGAGGATGTCCAGGGGCCCGGCCTCGGCCATCTGGTCGGCGAGCGCCACGGCCTGGGCCGGGTCGCGCAGGTCGATGCCGACGACCTCCAGTCGGTGCATCCAGTCCGCGGAGTCGTCCATGGCCTTGAAGCGGCGGATGGCGTCCTTGGGGAAGCGCGTGGTGATGGTCGTGTGGGCACCGTCGCGGAGCAGCCGCAGCGCGATGTACATGCCGATCTTGGCCCGGCCGCCGGTGAGCAGCGCGCGCTTGCCGGTGAGGTCGGCGCTCGCGTCCCGCTTGGCCCGGTTGAGCGTCGCGCACGGCTGGCAGAGCTGGTGGTAGAAGTAGTCGACCTCGACGAAGCGCGTCTTGCAGACGTAGCAGGAGCGCGGACGCTGGAGTATCCCCGCGATCCGCCCCTCCTCCGTGACCGAGGAGGGCAGGATGCCCTCGGTCTCGTCGTCGATGCGCTGCGCGGAACCGGTGGCCGTGGCCTCGGTGACCGCCTTGTCGTTGGCGGTCTTGGCGGCCCGGCGCTCCTGGCGGCGACGCTGCTTCACGGTCCGGTAGATCCCGGCGGTGGCGCGCCGGACCATGATCGCGTCCGGGTGGTCGACGTCCAGCTTGTCGAGCTCGTCGAGGACGCTGAGGCAGACGGCCAGGCGCTCGGGGTCGACGCCCGGCCCGTAGTCCTGGGTTTCTTCGGTCACCGTCATGGCCTTCGGGTTCCTCGTTCGCTCGTACGTCGCCGTTCGCGGGCATTCAAAGACCCAACTTTACGGAGCGGGGGGCCGCGCCTCCAAACCCGTTCGGGGGGCGTGGTCGAAGACACAGTCCCCGCACAGTCCGCCACCGGGACACCGGTAGTAGAGGCAGCAGCTGGAGCGGCGCAGCCGGGGGCCGCGGACCGTGCCGGCGAGGTCCGGTTGGTCGAGGAGCCCGGAGACCAGGGCGGCGGCCCGCTCGGCGACCTCCGGCCGGTCCCGCGCGCGGGACCAGCGGGTCAGCTCGCGCAGGGCGCCGGCGAGGGCGGAGCCGGCGTTGCCCCAGAGCAGCCGGGGCGAGATCCGGCCGTCGCGGCGCAGCGCCGCGTGCAGCGGGACGAGGTGGGCCTCCTGAACGGCCTCGCGGAGGGCGTCGACGGTGGCGGGGCGGGTGCCCGAACCGGACCACCACAGGTCGTCGGGCGAGGTCAGCGCCCCGTCCCAGTGCAGCTCGCCGGGGGCGAGGTCGGGGAAGGCGCCGTACAGCGCGGCCGGCCCGAGCGCGGTCGACCAGAGCCTCGCCGCGAGCCCGAGGTGAGCGACGGAGGCCCCGACCCGCCGCTCGGGGGCGTGGAGCCGGGCCGCGACCCGGTCCACGCGCGCGGTGAGGGGGCCGTCCTCCCCCGCGTACAGCAGGGAGAGGGGGCGGTGCTCCCCTCCGGTCTCCGGCGGGGTGGTCCGCAGCGCGAAGAATCCGCCCACCGATCCGCTCTCGACGAGATCCAGCTCCGGTCCCACGTGCCTGCCCCCGGTTCCTCGTGTCCATGGCGGGGCCCGCCGCCCCTCCATGATTCTTCCGCACCGGGAACCGGACGCCGGAATGATCCCGTTCCACCCCTTCCGACCTGCGCGGGTGTACATCTCCGGTCGTACGCGCGCGCCGTGTACTGCGACGGCGGTACCCCCCGAAGCGTTCCCTGGTACGACGCCGAATCCGCCCGGAAGAGAGATCGTGGAAGGTATGAGCCCACTCCTGCTGTCCGTGCTCCTGTCCCTGGTCTCGGCGGTCGCCTACGCTGCCGCCGCGATCGTGCAGGAGCGGGTCGCGGCCTCCGCCTCCGGTCCGCGCTACGCGCCGCTGCGCAGCCCGGCGTGGTGGGTGTCCGTCCTGCTCAACGGTCTCGGCGCGACCCTGCACGTGGTCGCGCTCGCCTACGGTCCGCTCAGCCTGGTCCAGCCGCTGGGCGCCCTCACGATCGTCTTCGCGCTGCCCATGGCGGCCCTCTTCGTCGGCCGCCGGGCCGGGCGGCGGGCCTGGCGGGGCGCCCTCATGGCCACGGTCGGCCTCGCCGGCCTGCTGAGCCTCACGAACGGCTCCGACGCGCAGTCGCTCGCCGACGGGGAGCGATGGATGCTCGCGGCGGGCACGACCGCCGTGGTGGCCGTCCTCTTCACTGCGGCCCACCTGGTGGGCCGGTCCGTGCTGCGCAGCGTGATCCTGGCCGCCGGGGCCGGCGTCTCCTTCGGCATGGCCTCGGTCTTCACCAAGTCCGTGGCCGAGGAGTGGACCTCCGCCGCCCCGCTCGCCGAGTGGACGGGGCTGCTCGTGCTCTCGGCACTCGCCGTGACCGGGCTGCTCCTCTCGCAGGCCTCGTACCGGGGCGCGGGGCTCGCCGCCCCGCTCGCCACGGTCACCGTGGTGAACCCGGTGGTCGCGGCGGCCGTGGGTCTCACGCTCTTCGGCGAGAGCTTCCGCTACGGCACGGCGGGCACCGTCGCCGCACTGGCCTGCGGCGCGGTCGCGGCGGGCGGCCTGGTCCAGCTCACCCTCGACCGCATGACGGTCCCGCCGGAGGCCCTGTCGGTGTCAGATCCGGGGGCGTCGGCGGGATCGGGGGCGTCGGAGCGATCGGGGTCGTCACCGCGATCGGTGCCGTCGTCGGGGGCGCCGTCAGATGGAGACGCCCCGCGCCCTGAGGTAGGCCAGCGGATCGATGTCGGAGCCGTACCCGGGACCCGTCCGCACCTCGAAGTGGAGATGCGGTCCCGAGCTGTTGCCGGTCGACCCTGAGCGTCCGATGCGCTGGCCGCCCTGGACCCGCTGTCCCTCGCGGACGGTGAGCGCGGAGAGGTGCGCGTACTGGCTGTAGCGGCCGTCGTCGTGGCGCAGGACGACCTGGTAGCCGTACGCGCCGCCCCACCCCGCGGAGACGACCCGTGCGTCGGCGACGGCCTTGACCGAGGTGCCGGTGGGAACGGGGAAATCGACTCCGGTGTGGTAGCCGCTGGACCAGGAGGAGCCGCGGGTGCCGTAGCTGGTGCCGATGCCGGCGGCGATGGGAGCGGAGTAGCGGTCCTCGTCCGGCGCGGCGGCGGGCCGCGGCTTGGACGCGGGCCGGCTGACGGGCTTGGTGGCCTTGGGCTTGGGCTTGGGCTTGACGGAAGGCTTCGCCGCGGGAGTGCCCCGGGGAGCCGGGGCCTTGGTGGCGGGCGCCTTCGGAGTCGAGGGCTTGGAGGCGGGCGCCTTGGTGGCCGGAGCCTTCGCCGCGGGAGTCTTCGCGGGAGGCGTCTTCACGGGGGGCGTCTTCGCGACCGGGTGCTTCGAGGGGGCGGGCTTCACGGCCGGGGACGTCACGACGCGCGGAACCGCCTTGGCTCCCTTGGTCGCCTTGCCCCCGTCGATCAGCTCGGGAGACTCGGCGGACTTCCTGGGGGCGGCGATGCGCAGGGTGAGCCGCTGGCCGGGGTGGATCAGGTCGGGGTCGTCGCCGACGACCGGCCGGTTCGACTCGTACAGCCGCTTCCAGCCGCCCTGGACGCGCTCCTCGCGGGCGATCTTCGAGAGGGAGTCGCCGGGCGTGACCGTGTACATCTCGCGGACCGTGGGCACGGTGGTCGGATCGGCGCGCCGGGTGGCCTGCTCGGGTAAGACGCGCTGGCCCGGCACGGAGGCGGTCCGTGGCGCGTTCCCCCTGGTGGACGCGGACTTCGTGGTGGTGTCGGGGGCCTCGCCGCCCCGGGCGAGGCCCGCGCGCGGCCCGCACGAGGGCCAGGCGCCCGGCCCCTGCCCCTTGAGGACGCGCTCGGCGATCACGATCTGCTGGTCCTTGGAGGCGAGGTCGGCGCGCGGCGCGTAGTGCGTGCCGCCGTAGCTCTCCCAGGTGGACTGGCTGAACTGGAGGCCGCCGAAGTAGCCGTTCCCGGTGTTGATGTGCCAGCTGGAGGAGGACTCGCAGGCCGCGACCTTCTCCCAGACGTCCAGAGAGGCCGCCTGCACGGCTCCCGCGCCGATCAGCGGGAGCGCCATGCCGGCACCTCCGGCGGTGACGGTGAGCGAGGCACGGTTGATCCGGCTCGGCTGGTGGCGGCGGTGACGTCCGCGTACGGCCATGGGCCCCCCTTGGAACACAGCGACAGCCGTCCAAGTTAGGGGTGGCGCACGCTCCGTGACAAGGGCGCGCGCGGAACCTCAAGCCTCTTACGTCACCTTGCCGTTGACGGCGGGCGGAGCCCGGCGGGGCCCGGCTGGGGCTGAGGCTCGGGTTCCGGAACAGGTCCGCCGGGCTCGGGCACCGGGTTGGGCACGGGATCCGGCGGCACCGGTACGGGGTTGGGCGGGGGTACGGGCGGCGGGGAGGGCACGGGGGGCGGTACGGGCGAGGGCTGCGGATCGGGGAAGGGGTGCGTCATCACGGACCTCTCGGTCGTCGGGATCCTGCCTTCCCCAGGGTGACCCGACGGACGGACTCTCGCCCGCCGGGTCCCTTCCTTCGGGGGTCACCAGAGGCCGGGGGTGGCCTTGAGCTGGAGCTTCGCCGCGCGGACGACGTCCGCCGGGGGGACGGGGGCCTCGTCCGGGTGGCGCTCGGCCCACTTGGCGGCGTACGGGCAGAGCGGCACGACGGGCACGCCCTCGCCGGCGGCGATCGTGTAGAACTCGCGCACGAGCGCTCCGGCGATGCCCTTCCCCTCGTGCCCGTCCTCGACGATGGTGTGGACCGCCACGAGGGCATGGGGTTCGGCGTCGAGGACGAAGTAGACGACGACACCGACGTAGGTGTCCCCCTCGAACGCCTCCAGGCGCCCGTTCGTCCGGTCGTCGCGGATCTTCAGCTCGGGCATGCGGCGGCTCTCCCTCGGCTCAGACCTGTGCGGGCACGGCGTGCGGTGCACGGACCGTGTCACTCCCGGGAACGGGCGCGGAGGCGTCCTCCCCGAGCTCCACGATGCGGTTGTCCGCGTCGACGTGCACCACGCTCGGCCTGAACGAGCGCGCCTCGGCGTCCTCGACCTGCGCGTAGCTGATGAGGATCACGAGGTCGCCCGGGTGCACGAGGTGGGCGGCGGCACCGTTGATCCCGATGACCCCGGAGCCACGCTCGCCCTCGATGACGTACGTCTCCAGCCGGGCCCCGTTGTCGATGTCGACGATGTGCACGAGCTCGCCGGGCAGCAGATCGGCCGCCTCCATCAAGTCGGCGTCGACGGTGACGGACCCGACGTAGTGCAGATCGGCCTGGGTCACGGTCGCCCGGTGGATCTTGGACTTGAACAGAGTGCGCAGCACTGTGGACTCCTCGAAGACGGCTCCCTGCCTGCTTTCTGCAGGTCAAGGGCGGTCTCGACTCTACACCGACACCCCCGTCCGATGTTTGTGAGGAACATCGCCCCGGTCAGGTGAGACGGCTTCCTACCTGGGCTTTCCCTTCATACCGACGCCTGTTGGGACGACCGTCCCGGAACGCGCGAGGACTCATGCTGACCGAATGCTGACTTACCTGATGAGCCATCAGGTATGCGGGAGACCGCTCTGCACACAGGCACGACGTACGCCCACACACCACCGCCCTGTCGGGCACGGCATCGCTCCGGTTCACGGAACACGGCTCCTTCGGCCATCAGCCGGTCGACGCTCGGCCGCCTCGGAAGCCAGCTCGCTGCCTGCCACCCGCCCGAGGCCCCTCGGCAGTGCGGAACTCGCGAGCGAGGCGGGGCCAAGGCGCAGACGCCGGCCTGCCAGGGCCGAAGCCCAGGTCACGCGCCCCTGCGCACATGCGTGCGCCGCTCCTCCCTTCCGTACGGTCCGGCCGATGGTGAACCACCCGCGCACGCCGTGAGGAGAGCTGTTGAAGCCGGCCGAGGAAGTGCTCCAGGAACTGACCCAGCCGTCGAACATCTCCGTCCACTCCGACGACGCACTCATCGGCAAGGTGAAGGCCGCCGTCACGGCGGACGACAGGAAGCGGAAGGAGAACGAGGACGAGCCGCTCCGCAGGAAGCCCGACCTCGCCTCGATCCCGCAGACGGAGCTGCCCCGGCAGTTCGAAGTGACCCTCTGGGACGTCCTCCACACCCTCGCCCGAGCCACCGCTCTGTCGTGGCGCGGTGCGGGCCGGGGGCTGGCGGAGCACTGGGGCGCGCTCAAGTACACCCAGGCCCTGGCCGGCGGTCGTAACTCCTTCCTCGGCCTCACCGACGAGGGCCACCGCATCGCGGACCACTACAAGTCGCTGCAGTCCGGCGAGCTCGGCATCGGCTTCGCGCTCACGCTCGCCGAGCACATGCTGGGCAGCCGCTTCCCCGACCACTCGGTGACGATCGTCCCCGCCGACACCGTGTTGCGCGCGGGCTGGGCGCTCACCAGCAGGGACAAGGGCGAGAAGGTGAAGTACCGCTATCGGCCCCAGTACTTCGCGGCGGTTTGGCGGCCGGGCGAGCCGTGCTTGCAAGGGCAACCACAGCGACTCCGCCATCTCCGCCGAGCAGTTGTGACAGCTGATCAGCACTAGCCGGCTCGCGGGTGCTGTCAGCTCTCAGCGACATTTGCGCGACGCCAAGTCATCCTCTGCTCTCGAACCTCGTTTATGGGTGGTCTCCGACCTCACCTACGCACCCAAGTGTTCGGGCTACTCTGCCGCGGGTGCCGTGCGGGGACGGATTGCCAACGCGAGCAGCGGACCGACTGCCAGCAGCAGGGCGAGGGCCGCATAGCCCGTGGTGAGCGTCGAGACGGTCGCGACGCCGGCGACGAGCAAGGGACCTCCGGCGTCGCCGAGTTCGCGGCCGAGTTCGGCCGATCCCATGGTCTGGCCCATGCGTTCCTCGGGGGTGGAGGCGGCGAGGGCGGCGAAGCCGAGCGGGGTGATCAGCCCGGTGCCGGTTCCGATGAGGGCGGCGGCGAGAAGTACGCCGGCGAGGCCGGGAAGCATGGCGGCCGCGAGGCCGGCGGCGGTGATGAGCAGTCCGCTGAGCAGTCCGGTGCTGATGGTGAGGCGTCCAGCGTCGAGCGCACGGCCGGACTTCGGCTGGACGACGGCGGCGGTGGCGGCCAGGACGGAGACGGCGGCGCCGGTGGCGACGGTGCCGAGTCCCGCCGCGGCTCCGGAGACGGGCAGGAAGCCCACGCCGACGGATAGGGCGGCGGTGGCGGCGGCGAGGGCTGCAGTCGGGGCGAGGAAGGAGCGGTCGGCCAGGCGGCGGGCGAGGTCGGCGACGGTCTGCCGCTTGCGCGGCAGCGGTGGCACGACGGGCACCGCGCGTGCGGCCCACACGGCGACGGCCGCCGCGCACAGGGCCATCACCGTGAACAGCAGGCGCAGGCCGCCTGCCCAGACGAGGAGGCCGCCGAGGAGCGGACCGAGGGTGTAGCCGATGGACTTGTAGAAGCCGTACGAGCCGAAGGCGCGCCCGCGTTTGGCGGCCGGGTTGAGGCGGGCGACCAGCGCGGATGCGGAGGGCGAGAAGGCGGAGGCCGCGGCACCCTGGCCGAGGCGGGCGGCCCACAGCCAGCCGGGGCTGTCGGCGATCGCGTACAGCGCGGAAGCGGCGGCGAACGCGATGAGACCGCCGAGCAGTACGGGCTTGCCGCCGATGCGGTCGGCGAGCGAACCGAAGACGGGCTTGAGGAGCACCTCGGCGCCGTCGTAGAGGGCGAGCAGTCCGCCGAGGACGAGCAGGGAGGTGACGGCGTCCTCGGAGAAGCCGCCGAGATTGGCGGCGATGCCGTGGGCGCCGAAGGCGGTCGTGAACCCGGCCGCGTACAGAGGCCACATGGCTTGTCTCGGGGCGGCCGGGGCTATGGGCTGCGCGGTCATGCGAGGTCCTCGTCCGTGGTGTGCAGCGCGTCGAAGACGCGCTCGGCGTAGTCCTCGCAGGCGGTGGCGCACTGCTTGAGCCGCCGGCCGGCTTCGGCTGCCTCGGGGGCCCCGAAGACGTCCCGGGCGGTCAGGTCGCGGTGCCAGCGGCGGAGCCGCTCCAGGCTCTGCTCCTCTTCCTCCAGTTCGGCCAGGGTGAACTTGGCGATCCGGATCTCCTTGGCGATCTCCTCCTCGAACTTGGCGCAGTCGGCGAGGAACTCCGTCCAGTCCGCGGAGCGGGCGGCGGTGAACATCTCCCGGAACCGGGCGGCGTCCTGGTCGGAGCGGCCGGACGCCTGGAGCGTCACGCCCTGGCCGCCGGCGCTGTCGGTGAGTTCGAGGGCGCGCCGGACCCCGTCGGCGAAGACGGGCACCTCCGGCACCGCCCAGATGCCCTGCCCCAGGGAGAGGGCGCCGATCTTGCGCAGCTCTCGCCATACCGCCACGCGGTGGCGGGACGGGTCGGCGGGCAGCTTGACCACCAGGATCAGCCATCGGAAAGCCTGCTCAGCATTCGTCACGACCGAGAATGTAGCAGGCGTTACATCCCGCCATCCCGCCTCGATCTCGCAGTTCAGGGTTCCCTGAATTCAGAGATACGTGTATCTTCATGCCGTGCTGACTGTTGCCTCCGACATCGAGGTGCTGGCCAGGTTCGGCCGCGCGCTCGCCGATCCGATCCGCTGCCGCATCCTGCTCGCCCTGCGCGACGCGCCTGCCTACCCGGCCGACCTCGCCGACGCGCTCGGCATCTCGCGGACCCGCCTGTCGAACCACCTGGCCTGCCTGCGCGACTGCGGCCTGGTCGTCACGGTGCCGGACGGGCGGCGCACCCGCTACGAGCTCGCCGACGCACGCCTCGGCCATGCCCTGGAGCACCTCCTGGCCGCCGTGGTCGCGGTCGAGTCCGACCAGACCTGCCCGGACGCCGCCACGAAGGACTGCTGCTGAGATGACCGCGATATCCCTCGGGCCGTCCCCGGCCCGCCGCGACGCGCTCGCCAAACGAATACGGCTCCTGGTCGCCGCCACGATCACCTACAACGTCATCGAGGCCGTCGTCGCGATCACCGCCGGCACGATCGCCTCCTCCACCGCCCTGATCGGCTTCGGCCTCGACTCCGTCATCGAGGTCTCCTCCGCCGCCGCGGTCGCCTGGCAGTTCTCCGCCCGCGACCACGCCGTCCGCCAGGCGCGCGAGCAACGCACCCTGCGGATCATCGCCGTCTCCTTCTTCGCCCTCGCCGCCTACGTCGGCGTCGACGCCGTCCGCGCCCTCACCGGCACCGGCGAGGCAGAGCGGTCCGTCCCCGGCATCGTCATCGCCGCCCTCTCGCTGGCGATCATGCCGTTCCTCTCCGCCGCCCAACGCCGCGCCGGACGCGAACTCGGCTCCGCCAGCGCGGTCGCGGACTCCAAGCAGACTCTCCTGTGCACCTACCTCTCCGCCGCCCTTCTGGTCGGCCTGGCCCTCAACGCCACAATCGGCTGGTCCTGGGCCGACCCCATCGCCGCCCTCGTGATCGCCGCCATCGCGGTCAAGGAAGGCCACGACGCCTGGCAGGGCAAGGGCTGCTGCGCACCCACCACCCACACCCCGGCGCCCGCCGGGGCCGTCGCGACCGAGGCGGACGCGTGCGGCTGCAAGCCGGGCTGCACCTGCTGCTCGTGAACTTCTCGTTGCCGGTTCGCCCTCCCCACACCCGATCCGTCGACGGTGAATGACTGGGAAAGAGCCAGCGTTCTAGCCGTGCACTCTTCGCTGCGATGGGACTCCCGCAGCTCGTCCCGCCCCGTCTGACGCAGACGGGGCGGGACGAGCTGCGGGAGGCGGCCGGCGCGGTCGTGTCTACATCGGGTCGCGGTTGAACTGTGCCGTCGACCAGCGGTAGCCGAGCGCGATCAGGCCGACGCACCAGGCGAGGGCGAGCCAGCCGTTGTGGCCGATCTCGGTGCCGAGGAGGAGGCCGCGGAGGGTCTCGATGGCGGGGGTGAAGGGCTGGTACTCGGCGATCGGCCGGAACCAGCCCGGCATCGTACCGGCCGGGATGAAGGCGCTGGAGATGAGCGGGAGAAGGATCAGCGGCATCGCCATGTTGCTGGCAGCCTCCGGGTTCGGGCTGGCCATGCCCATGCCGACGGCGATCCAGGTGAGGGCCAGGGCGAACAGCGCGATCAGACCGAACGCCGCCAGCCACTCCAAGGCCGTGGCGTCCGTGGACCGGAAGCCGATGGCCACGCCGACGGCGCCGACGAGGACCACGCTGGCGACCGACTGGAGCACGCTGCCGACGACGTGCCCGACGACCACCGAGCCGCGGTAGACCGCCATCGTGCGGAAACGGGCGATGAGGCCCTCGGTCATGTCCATGGAGACGTACACCGCCGCCCCGATCACGGTGCTGCCGACGGTCATCAGCAGGATGCCCGGGACGATGTAGGCGATGTAGTCGGAGCGGTCGGCGCCGCCGCCGGCGATGCCCGCGCTCATCACGTCGCCGAAGATGTAGACGAAGAGCAGCAGCATCATGATCGGCGTGAGCAGCAGGTTCAGCGTCGCGGACGGGTAGCGCCAGGCGTGCAGCAGATTGCGGCGCAGCATCGTGTGCGAGTCGCGGACGGCGAGGGACAGGGAGTTCATCGGGCGTCCTTCTGGGGCTGGTGGGGGACGTTGCCTCCGCTGGTGAGGGCGAAGAAGACGTCGTCGAGGTCGGGTGTGTGGACGGTCAGTTCGTCCGCCTCGACGCCGACGGAGTCGAGCCAGTCGAGAATGGAGCGCAGTTCGCGCTGACTGCCGTCGCTGGGGATGGACAGCGACAGCGCCTGGTCATCCCGAGTGACCTCACGCAGAGCGTCGGCTGCGGACTGGTACGCCGTCGGGTCGGTGAAGCGGAGCCGTACGTGGCCTCCGGGGACGAGCCGCTTCAGTTCCTCCGCGGTGCCCTCGGCGACGATCTTCCCGTCGTTCAACACGGCGATGCGGTCCGCGAGTTCGTCGGCCTCGTCCAGGTACTGGGTGGTGAGGAAGACGGTGACACCGTCGGAGACGAGGCCGCGAATGATGGCCCACATGTTGTGGCGGGAGCGCGGATCGAGCCCTGTCGTCGGCTCGTCGAGGAAGATGATCCGCGGACTGCCGACCAGCGTCATCGCGAGGTCGAGGCGGCGCTTCATACCGCCGGAGTACGTGGAGACCGGCTTCTTCGCGGCGTCCACCAGATCGAAACGCTCCAGGAGTTCGGCGGCGACCCGCCGACCCTCGCGCTTGCACAGGTGATGGAGGTCCGCCATCAGGAGCATGTTCTCCTCGCCGGTGATCAGGCCGTCGACCGCGGAGAACTGGCCGGTGACACCGATCGCGGCACGGACCGCCTGCGGGTCGGCCGCCACGTCATGGCCTCCGACGTGCAGTTCGCCGGCGTCGGCGGCGATCAGGGTGGAGAGGATCTTGACGGCGGTGGTCTTGCCGGCGCCGTTCGGGCCGAGGAGCGCGAACACAGACCCGGCCGGGATGTGCAGATCGATACCGTCGAGGACGAGCTTTTCGCCGTACGACTTGCGTAGCCCGACGGCGGAGATTGCAGTCGTCGACAGGTGACCGTCACCCTGCCTGGATGTGGGCATGACAGATGAAGGCATGGAGGCTTCCTTTCGGAGGCTGAAGACAAAGGGGGGGGCTGTTTCGCAACTCGGATCGAGCGACTGTCCGTGACTGCACGTCAGTCGTGTCGTCTTGAGGAAGGGTGTCGAGCGGCCCGCCGCCGGAGACCTGCCCGCCGGGACCGCGGGCAGGACTGAGCCAGGGCTCGCCGGCCTGCTCGACCACCTCGCTGGACAGGATCTGCGGCGGCTTCTGGCGGCCGGTGGGCCCACGCCTGTTCGCGCTGCGCCGAGGCGAACGAGCCGCGCGTGCGGGCTACGCGCACGGGCCATGAGGAGCCGGGTGTTACTTCCCGGCCGCGCCGGGTTCCCCGCTGATGGACTCCTGGTAGACGTCCGCGTAGGTGGGAGAGTCCTTGATCAGGTCGTCACAGAACGCGGCGACATCGTTGCCGATGAGTTCCAGGACCCCCCTGCCCGAGGCGACGCCCCCCTCGAAGAAGTCGACGATCCCGGGGAGCAGGGGCCCGTCCGGCAGGTCGACCGGTCCGACCTTGAAGAAGTACTTCTCCATCTCCTTGTAGACGATCTGGTAGTCCGGCGGGAGTGCCTTGACCCGAGCCTTGTGCGCCCGCCACTGCTTCTTGCCCTCGATGATGTCCTGGATGCCCATGTCAGCCTCCCAGCCGGCTCAGTTTCCTTGCGACGTTCCTGTTCAACTGCTCGCGCCACCGGTCGCGATAGGTGCGAGCGCCTTCTCCACCGGCCAGCGCCGTGCAGAAGCCTCGGATGTCGTCGCCGAGGACCTCGTGGACGCCCTGCCCGTCCGCCGCCGTTTCTTCGAGCAGCCCCAGGGCGGCGTCGAGGATCGGCATCAGGTTGCGGCCGGTGAAGTCCCCATGGGGAAAGAGGTGGGCTTTGATCTGCGCCCACGCCGCCCGGTAGTCGTCCGGCAGGGCCTCCGCCCGGGCTTCGAACGCCTTCCATTCCCTGGTGAGATCGCTGCCGGTGATGGTCTCCCAGAAGTTCATCTCCCGCCCTCCTTGAGCCTGTCGATGCGTGATGAGACGTACTGCCATTTCGCCCAGAACTTCGCGAGCTCCTCGCGTCCGGCGTCGTTGAGCGCGTAGAACTTACGCGGCGGACCGACACCGGACGGCCGCTTCGTCACCTGGACGAGCTTGTTCCTCTCCAGCCGCAGCAGGATGGTGTACACCGTCCCCTCGACGACGTCGGCGAAGCCGAGCTCGTTCAGCTGACGGGTGATGGCGTACCCGTAGGTTTCCTCGCTGCCGATGATCTCGAGCACGCACCCCTCGAGCGTGCCCTTCAGCATCTCCGTCAGGTCTTCCATCGCGAGTCCTCCTCGGCCTAGCGGTACTCCGTAGTACCGAGTACTGCTATACAGTATCACCGAGTAGTGGAGGCTGCCAGGGTTCGGTGAACGCGGACCGGACTCTGCGATCCGCGAAGCGCAGGATCTTCACGTCCGACCCTCTGGGCAGTGTCAGCGCATCCGGCAATTTCGCCTCACGCGTTGAGCTGTTGCCGAACCAGCGCGTCGATTCGCCGCCACGCAGGAGACGAGGCGTTGACCGTGCCTTGGATCAGTGAAGGGATGCCGGAGTCCTCATCCAGGTGGGGCAGCTCCTCGGAGCCGTAGCGAGCCTTGGTCGCCTGGACCATGCGGCGGGCGAGGTCGTCGATGCGGGGATCCCGGGCGTCGAGGTCGTGCGCGCGGTCGTAGTCGAGGAAGAGCTGCCGTAGGGCCGGCTCGGCCAGGGACTCGGCCTGGTCGTGGAACAGAGTGATCGCGTGGTCCGGGTGGGTGGCGAAGACGAGGATCCACAGGTCGCGTTGCAGATCGACCCACCACGGGGTGAATCCCCAGCGGGCCAGGTGCTCCAGGTGGGCAGCGACCTCGGCAGGTACCGGTGCCGGCTGCCCGGCGACGAGTCGGCGAAGGCGCGCCTGTGTCGCCCGCAGGTCCCTGATGCGTGCGGTGAGCTCCTCGTCGATCTCGCTCAGTGCCTCCCGGAACTCCCCGTCGGTCGCCGCTCTCAGCTCTCGGATACGGGCCAGGGGGACGCCGGCTTCGGCGAGCGTCCGGATCTTGATCAGGTCGATGGCGTCGTCGGCGTCGTATCGCCGGTAGCCGGACGCATCGCGGTCGGGCTCGGGGAGCAGCCCCTTGTCGTGGTAGACGCGGATGGTCTTGATCGACACTCCGACATAGGCGGCCAGTTGCCCGATGGTGATCACCCGGCCATCGTCGCACTTGACCTTTCCCCTGGGGCAGGGTCGCACCATGGCGTCATGGAGAACACGAACATCGATCGGGAGACCCTGCGCGAGCTGGCCGACGAGGGCAACGAGACCGCGTTGGACCGGCTGGCCGACCTTGTCGACGCAGCCGGTGACCTCGACGAGCTGAGCGAACTGCTGGACGAGGGATCCCTGCGCGCCGGGCTCCTCCTCGCCCGACGCGCGGCCGCGGCCGGCGACCTGCGCGAGCTGCAACGGATCTCCGACGCCGGGTACGACGAGGCCGGGAGTCAGCTGGAGCAGCTGTTGAAGGAATCGGCGGACGAGCACCGGGACTGACCCCGGCACGCCCGTGTCAGGTGGTCGCCTCGGCCGCCAGGTCCGGTACGGACGGCACGGCGCCGGCGGCCATCCGCAGGGTGACCGTCATGGTCAGGCCCCCGCCGGGGGTGTCCTCCGCGGTCAGAGTTCCGCCCATCGCCTCCACGAACCCCCGCGCCACCGCCAGGCCGAGGCCGACTCCCTCGCCGCGCGGGGCGTCGCCGTAGCGCTGGAAGGCGCCGAAGACACGCTCCTTGGCTTCGTCGGGGACGCCGGGGCCCCGGTCGACGACGCGCAGTTCCACGCGGTCGGCGAGGGCGCTCGCCGAGACGAGGACGGGCACGCCGTCGGGGCTGTACTTGACGGCGTTCTCGACGATGTTGGCGACGGCCCGCTCCAGGAGGCCGCGGTCGACTGCCACCATCGGCAGCGTCTCGGGGATGTCGAGCTCGACACTGTCCTCGGGGACTCCCAGCAGTGCCATCGGCACCACCTCGTCGAGGTCGGTCTCCCGGATGACGGCGGTGACGGTGCCTGTCTCCAGGCGGGACATGTCGAGGAGGTTGCCGACGAGGTGGTCGAGGCGGTCGGCGCCGTCCTCGATGCCTTCGAGGAGTTCGGCCCGGTCGTCCTCCGACCACTCGACGTCGTCGGAGCGGAGGGAGGTGACGGAGGCCTTGATGCCGGCGAGCGGGGTGCGCAGGTCGTGGCTGACGGCGGCGAGGAGTGACGTACGGATCTTGTTGCCCTCGGCGAGCTTCCGGGCCTCTTCCGCCTCTCCTACGAGCCGCTGCCGGTCGAGGACGACGGCTGCCTGGGCTGCGAAGGCGCCGAGGACCCGCCGGTCCTCGGCGGGCAGCACTCGGCCGGTGAGCGCGAGCGCGAGGTGGTCGCCGACGGGCATGTCCACGTCCGCGTCCTCCGGGCGGTCGCACGGCCGGTGGCCGACGACGGCGACGCAGGACCACGGCTCCGTCTCGTCGGGGCGTTCCAGGAGGGCGACCGACTCCATGGAGAAGGTCTCCCGGACCCGTTCGAGGAGCGCTTCGAGCGTCGTCTCGCCCCGCAGCACGCTCCCGGCGAGGAAGGACAGGGTCTCCGACTCGGCCCGCAGGCGGGCGGCCTGGTGCGTCCGGCGGGCTGCCAGGTCCACGACCGAGGCCACCGAGATCGCCACCCCCACGAAGATCACCAGGGCGACGATGTTGCGCGGGTCGGCGATGGTGAGCTGGTGTATCGGCGGGGTGAAGAACCAGTTCAGGAGCAGCGATCCGAAGGCCGCGGAGGCAAGGGCCGGCTTGAGCCCGCCCAGGAGCGCTGCCGCGACGGTAAGCGTGAGGTAGAGGAGGACGTCGTTGGCCAGGCCCACGTCGGGGGCGGCGGTACTGAGCAGCAGAGTGAGCAGCGCCGGACCGGCCAGGCCCACGAGCCAGCCCCAGATGGTCCGGGACCGGCCGAGCCGGGCGCCCCCGGGACCGGGCAGCCGACGGCCCTTCGCCGCCTCGTCGTGGGTGACGATGTGGACGTCGAGGTCGGGCCCGGATTCGCGGGCGACCGTCCCGCTGACACCGGGGCCGAAGAGGTACTGCCAGGAGCGGCGGCGGCTCACCCCGAGCACGATCTGGGTGGCGTTCACCCCGCGCGCGAATTCGAGCAGCCCCGCGGAGACGTCGTCGCCGACGACGTGGTGGAAGGTGCCGCCGAGGTCCTCGACGAGGGTCCGCTGGACCGCCAGCTCCTTCGGGGATGCCGAGGTCAGACCGTCGCTGCGCGAGATGTAGACAGCGAGGACCTCGCCACCCGCGCCCTTCTCGGCCAGCCGCACCGCGCGGCGTATCAAGGTCCGTCCCTCCGGGCCGCCGGTGAGGCCGACGACGATGCGTTCCCGCGAGCCCCAGATCTTGGAGACACGGTGCTCGGTCCGGTACTCCTGGAGGTACTCGTCGACCCGATCGGCCGTCCACAGCAGGGCCAGTTCGCGGAGGGCGGTCAGGTTGCCGGGGCGGAAGTAGTTGGAGAGGGCCGCGTCGACCTTGTCCGACTTGTAGATGTTGCCGTGCGCCATGCGGCGGCGCAGCGCCTGGGGCGACATGTCGACCAGTTCGATCTGGTCGGCGCGGCGGACGACCTCGTCGGGGACGGTCTCCTTCTGCCGGATACCCGTGATCGCCTCGACGACATCCCCGAGGGACTCCAGGTGCTGGATGTTGACGGTCGACACGACGTCGATACCAGCCGCGAGCAGCTCCTCGACGTCCTGCCAGCGCTTGGCGTTCCGCGAGCCCGGCACGTTCGTGTGCGGCAGCTCGTCGACGAGCGCGACGGCGGGCCGCCGCGCCAGGATGGCGTCCACGTCCATTTCCGTGAAGGAGGTGCCTCGGTACTCGATCGTCCGGCGCGGAATCATCTCCAGGCCGTGCAGCATGACCTCGGTCCGTGGCCGGTTGTGGTGCTCCACGAAGGCGACGACGCAGTCCGTACCGCGTTCGACGCGCCGGTGCCCCTCGGAGAGCATGGAGTACGTCTTGCCGACGCCCGGCGCCGCTCCCAGGTAGATGCGCAGCTTTCCGCGTCCCATGTACTGCGTCTCTCCTACGGTTCGAACCGGTAACCCATACCGGGTTCGGTGATCAAATAGCGAGGATGCGACGGGTCCACTTCCAGTTTGCGCCGCAGCTGGGCCATGTAGACCCGGAGGTAGTTCGTCTTGGTGCTGTAGCTCGGGCCCCATACCTCCTGGAGCAGCCGGCGCTGGCTGATGAGCCGCCCCGGGTTGCAGATCAGTATTTCCAGCAGATGCCATTCGGTCGGGGTGAGCCGTACGTCCCGGTCCACACGCTTCACCTTCTTCGCCACCAGGTCGACGGTGAACTCATCGGTGACGACCCGGCCGCCACCCGTGGCCGGTGACTCCGCCGGCGCCTCGGCCGTACGCCGGGTGGCGGCCCGCAGCCGGGCCAGGAGCTCGTCCATGCTGAAGGGCTTGGTCATGTAGTCGTCCGCGCCCGCGTCGAGGGCACGGATCTTGTCCTCGGAACCGCTACGCGCCGAAAGGACGAGCACGGGGGAACGGCTCCAGCGCCGCAACGCCCTGATGACGTCGACGCCGTCCATGTCCGGCAGCCCCAGGTCGACGATCAACACGTCCGGTGGCTCGGAAGCGGCGAGGGACAGCGCCGTGGCACCGTCCGGTGCCGCATCCACCACGTATCGGCGCGCCTGCAAGTTGATCACCAGCGCTCGTGCGAGCTGCGCGTCGTCCTCGACCACCAGCACCCGCGTCATCGGCGTGCTGCCTTCCTCTTGTACGTGCGGTTCGTGTAGTTCGTGTCGTTCGTCGTGCTGCGGGAGCCGGCGGACCCGGGGCACTCCCGGGTCCGCCGGCTCCCATGCCGCTTCGATAAGGCCATCAGCCCTTGGTCAATTCCTTGAGCGCGATGTTGAGCTGGAGGACATTGACGCGCGGCTCACCGATGAAGCCGAGGATCCGGTCGTCGGTGTGGTCGGCGACGAGCTTCTCCACCGGCTTGACGTCGAGGTTGTTCTTCTCGGCGATCCGGTGGACCTGGAGCTTCGCGTACTCCGGGGAGATGTGCGGGTCCAGGCCGGAGCCGGAGGAGGTGACCGCATCGGCGGGCACGTCCGACGGCTTCACCGTGTAGCCGTTCACCGAGTTGTCCTTGATCACGGCCGCCTTCGCGTCCTTGACCCAGGTGATCAGATCCTCGTTGTCACCGGAACGGTTCGTGGCGCCGGAGAGGATGATCGAGTACTGGGTGTTGACGCTGTTGGAGCCCAGGCCGTTCGAGGGGCGCGGCTGGAACCACTTCAGGTCCGGGGCCGCGGTCTCCTCACCCTCCTTGAGGGGCAGGTTGTACGTCTGGCCGATGAGCTCGGAGCCGACGACCTTGCCGTCCACCTTCACCTCGGAGCCGTTCGCCTTGCCAGGGAAGGCCACTTGGGCGATCCCGGTGACGGCCAGCGGGTAGAGGACACCCGTGATCACGGTGAGGACGAGGAGGGCGCGCAGGCCCGCCCAGAGCACGCGGCCGGTGTTCGCTGCTGAGTTGTTCATCGTGGTCAGCCGATTCCGGGGATGAGAGAGAGGAGCAGGTCGATGATCTTGATGCCGATGAACGGGGCGACCAGGCCGCCGAGTCCGTAGATCCCTAGGTTGCGACGGAGCATCGAGTCGGCGCTGGACGGCCGGTAGCGGACGCCCTTGAGGGCGAGCGGCACGAGGGCGATGATGATCAGGGCGTTGAAGATAACGGCCGAGAGGATCGCGGACTCGGGCGAGGCCAGGCCCATGATGTTGAGCTTGTCGAGGCTCGGGTAGGCGACGGCGAACATCGCGGGGATGATCGCGAAGTACTTCGCCACGTCGTTGGCGATCGAGAAGGTCGTCAACGCGCCTCGGGTGATGAGGAGTTGCTTGCCGATCTCGACGATCTCGATGAGCTTGGTCGGGTTGGAGTCGAGGTCGACCATGTTGCCGGCCTCCTTCGCGGCCGACGTGCCCGTGTTCATCGCGACACCGACGTCCGCCTGGGCCAGCGCGGGTGCGTCGTTGGTGCCGTCGCCGGTCATCGCGACGAGCTTCCCGCCCGCCTGCTCGCGCTTGATGAGGGCCATCTTGTCCTCGGGGGTGGCCTCGGCAAGGAAGTCGTCGACACCCGCCTCCTCGGCGATGGCCTTCGCGGTCAGCGGGTTGTCGCCCGTGATCATGACCGTGCGGATGCCCATGCGGCGCAGCTCGTCGAACCGCTCCCGCATGCCCTCCTTGACGACGTCCTTCAGGTGGATGACGCCCAGGACGCGGGCGCCCTTGTCGTCCTTGACCGCGACGAGCAGCGGCGTACCGCCGGCCTGCGAGATCCGGTCGGTCAGGGTCTCGGCGTCGTCGGCGACCGTGCCGCCCTGCTCGCGGACCCAGGCGACGACCGAGCCGGTCGCGCCCTTGCGGGTCTGCCTGCCGTCGACGTCGACACCCGACATGCGGGTCTGGGCGGTGAACTCGATCCAGGTGGCGTGGGCGAGCTCGCCCTGGTGGCGCTCGCGCAGGCCGTACTTCTCCTTGGCGAGGACCACGATGGAGCGGCCCTCGGGTGTCTCGTCCGCGAGGGACGAGAGCTGGGCGGCGTCGGCCAGTTCGGCCTCGGTGGTGCCCTTGACGGGGACAAACTCCGAAGCCTGGCGGTTGCCGAGGGTGATGGTGCCGGTCTTGTCGAGCAGCAGCGTCGACACGTCGCCCGCGGCCTCGACCGCGCGGCCCGACATGGCGAGGACGTTGCGCTGCACGAGCCGGTCCATGCCCGCGATGCCGATCGCGGAGAGCAGCGCGCCGATCGTCGTCGGGATCAGACAGACGAGCAGGGCCGTCAGGACGATCATCGAGGTCTGCTTGTCGGCGCCCGCGTAGATCGCGAACGGCTTCAGAGTCACGACTGCGAGCAGGAAGACGATCGTCAGCGAGGCGAGCAGGATGTTCAGCGCGATCTCGTTCGGCGTCTTCTGCCGGGACGCGCCCTCGACCAGGTTGATCATCCGGTCGATGAACGTCTCGCCCGGCTTCGTCGTGATCTTGACGACGACGCGGTCCGACAGCACCTTCGTACCGCCGGTGACCGCGCAGCGGTCACCGCCGGACTCGCGGATGACCGGGGCCGACTCGCCCGTGATGGCGGACTCGTCGACGCTGGCGACGCCCTCGACGACGTCACCGTCGCCGGGGATGATGTCGCCGGCCTCGCACACCACCAGGTCACCGATGCGCAGCTCGGTGCCCGGGACCCGCTCCTCGTTCCTGCCGATGAGACGGCGGGCGACCGTGTCGGTCTTGGCCTTGCGCAGGGTGTCGGCCTGCGCCTTGCCCCGGCCCTCGGCGACCGCCTCCGCCAGGTTGGCGAAGATCGTCGTCAGCCACAGCCAGACCGTGATCGCCCAGCCGAACCAGTCCCCCGGGTTCTTGACGGCCAGCACGGTGGTGACCACCGAGCCGATCAGCACCACGAACATCACGGGCGACTTGATCATCACCCGCGGGTCGAGCTTCTTGACCGCGTCCGGGAAGGACTTGATCAGCTGCTTGGGGTCGAAGAGACCTCCACCGACCCGGCCCGGGGCATGATGCCCCCCGGACAGGTCGCCGTGGGGCGCCTTGGTCGCAGTCGCGGTGGACATGCCGTCCTCGTGCTTCTTTACGTCGTGGGTCATGCCGCGAGCCCTTCGGCGAGCGGTCCCAGCGCGAGGGCCGGGAAGTAGGTGAGACCGGTGATGATCATGATCGTGCCGACCAGGAGGCCGGTGAACAGCGGCTTCTCCGTCCGGAGCGTGCCCGCGGTCTCGGGTACGGGGGTCTGCTCGGCGAGCGAGCCGGCCAGCGCGAGCACGAACACCATCGGCAGGAACCGGCCGAGCAGCATCGCGATGCCGATGGTCGAGTTGAACCACTGCGTGTCCGCGTTCAGACCCGCGAACGCCGAACCGTTGTTGTTCGCACCCGAGGTGTAGGCGTAGAGGATCTCGGAGAAGCCGTGCGCGCCGGAGTTCGTCATCGAGTTCGACGGGGTGTCCAGGGCCATCGCGACCGCCGTGAAGCAGAGCACCAGAGCCGGGGTGATCAGGATGTAGCAGGCCGCGAACTTGATCTCGCGAGTGCCGATCTTCTTGCCCAGGTACTCGGGGGTGCGGCCCACCATCAGACCGGCGATGAACACCGCGATGACCGCCATGATCAGCATGCCGTAGAGGCCGGAACCGACACCGCCGGGCGCGATCTCGCCGAGCTGCATGCCCAGCATCGTGATCCCGCCGCCGAAGCCCGTGTACGAGGAGTGGAAGGAGTTGACCGCACCGGTCGAGGTGAGCGTGGTCGCCACCGCGAAGAGCGACGAACCGCCGATCCCGAAGCGGGTCTCCTTGCCCTCCATCGCACCGCCGGCCAGGTCGAAGGCCGGACCGTTGTGGGCGAACTCGGTCCACATCATCAGGCCGGTGAAGACGACCCAGATGGTGGCCATCGTGCCGAGGATCGCGTACCCCTGCTTGATCGAGCCGACCATCCGGCCGAACGTCCGGGTCAGGGCAAACGGGATGACCAGGATCAGGTAGATCTCGAAGAGGTTCGACAGCGGATTGGGATTCTCGAAGGGGTGGGCCGAGTTGGCGTTGAAGTAACCGCCGCCGTTCGTGCCCAGCTCCTTGATGACCTCCTGCGAGGCCACCGCCCCGCCGTTCCACTGCTGCGCGCCACCCATGAACTGACCGACCTCGTGGATGCCCGCGAAGTTCTGGATCGCGCCGCAGGCGACGAGCACGAGCGCGCCGATCACCGAGATCGGCAGCAGGATGCGGACCGTTCCCCGGACCAGGTCGGACCAGAAGTTGCCCAGTTCACCGGTTCGGGACCGGGCGAAGCCACGCACCAGCGCGACGGCCACGGCCATACCCACGGCCGCCGACACGAAGTTCTGCACCGCGAGGCCGCCGGTCTGCACGACGTGGCCCATGGCCTGCTCGCCGTAGTACGACTGCCAGTTGGTGTTCGCCACGAACGACGCCGCCGTGTTGAACGCCTGGTCCGGATCGATCGACACGAAGCCCAGCGAGCCGGGCAGCGAACCCTGCACCCGCTGCAGCAGATACAGGAAGAGGACGCTCACCGCGGAGAAGGCCAAGACACCGCGCAGGTACGCGGGCCAGCGCATCTCCGTGTTCGCGTTGGCCCCGATGGCCTTGTAGATCCACTTCTCGGGCTTGTAGTGCTTCTCCGAGGAGTACACCTTCGCCATGTAGTCACCCAGCGGCCGGTACGACAGACCCAGGGCGACGATCAACGCCAGAAGCTGGAGGACTCCAGCAAGAACAGGACTCATATCCGTACTCAGAACCTCTCCGGCTTGACGAGGGCGAGGACGAGATAGACCAGCAGGGCGGCGGCCACGATCAGACCGATGATGTTCTCGGCACTCACAGCTTGGCCACCCCCTTGGCGATGAAGGCCACCAGCGCGAAGATCGCGATCGTGGTGACGACGAAGGCCACGTCGGCCATCGTGAGCTCCCGGATGCAGGAAGAAGGAAGAACGGATTCTCGGACGAGATGAGGAAATCGCCTTTCGGCCACGGATCGGCCTTCGTTAACGCCGCTCTTACGTCCCGCAGCGCGGTCTTGACGCGTCTCCTACGGCTCCCTGGCTCGCGACGCGGAACCAGGTCACTCCCCCGCCCGTTCGCGTCTGCGCCCCGGGTGCGGCTGGACCCCGGACATTAGTACGTCCAAGCCCTGTCGGCTGGTCGCCAGCACCACGCGGTCACCCGCGCGCAGCACACGGCCGTGCACCGGACGCCAGTCGAAGCCGGTGGCCCGGTCGTATCGAATCCCCGCCAGGGTGTCCCCTGCGGCCGCCGGTGGAACACTCCCCGCCCCTACGGCGAGGACCCGCCATTCGTTCTCCCGGAACGCCTCGTGGACCGAGCGCCCCTCCAGCTCCGGGTGTCCGGCCACGTCGACAGCCGTGAAGAGCAGCGATCCCCGCTCGACCGGCATCACACCGAGGACGTGGCGGCCCATCATGGCGGCGGCGAACGCCGGAGCGGCGAGGGCGGAGACGCTGCGGCTGCGGGTGAGCGCGTCGGGGTACGAGGCACGCATGGTGGCGGACACGGTGGCGGCGAAATCGTCGTCGTACAGGCGCATGACCACCCGGATCGCCGGGTTGATCTCCCGCGCGGCCATCGCGAGGTCCAGGTTCTCCCCATCACCGTGCGTGACGACCAGAAGGGACTTGCTGTGCCGGATCCTGGCCTGCTCCAGGACCCCGGGCGCGGTCGCGTCCTCAAGGAGGAGAGGAATGCCCAGCTCACGGGCGTAGGCGACGCCGCGGGCCGCCGGGTCGCGCTCGATGACGACGACCCTGTGGTCGGTGGACCGCAGGCGGGCCAGGACGCGGGTGCCGATCTTCCCCAGGCCGACGAGGACGATGTGGTCGGCCATCTCCGGAGCGGGTGGCTGGTTCGCCGAGCCGGAGCGGAAGGCTTCGGTGGCGTTCATGGTCGCGGCGACCACCAGCGGCAGGATGGCGAGCCCCACGAAGCCGGCGATGAGCTGGAGTATCCGCCGTGCCGGCGACTCGCCCTCCCCTGTCGCCGGGTCGCCCATGGTGAAGATGTCCAGGAGCGGCAGATAGACGGCTCTCCACAGGGGGCCGTCCTCGACCAGCCAGGTGGCCACGGAGAGAGCGACGACGATCGCGGCGAGTACGCCGAAGACGGCCAGGACCTCGCGTGCGAGGAACACCTTCCAGGGCAGGTGCGAGAGCCGTGCGCGCAGCCAGGCACGGCTGGCGCTCCGGTCGTCCGGGACTCTCGGCGCGTGGTGGTGAGTGACCTCTTCGAGCATGAGACGGCCGTGCGTGAACTGACGGCGGTCCGCGGTCCTGGTGTCGGGCAGCAGCTGGGTGCCTCCGAGGCCGGCGGTCTCGGCGCTGTCCTCGCTCGCCGGGTCGTTCTCGTGCGCCCCGGAAAGGATGGCGAGCGTGGCGAGGTCGGCGGTGTGCGGCGATGTTCCGGCCGCGCGCACCACGCCGCGGAAGACCTTTCCCTCGACCTGAAGGGTGTGGCCCTCGCCGACGGCGGCGGCCACCAGCTCGGGGACGGCCGTGTCGCTGTCGGAGAGGACGGTCGTCGAGGCGTCCGACTCACCCTGAACACCTGCGGCCCGGTCCAGGAGCCGCTCCAGGTGACGCCCTCGCTCGCGGTGATACATGCGGATGACCAGGCGTATGGACGGGTTGAGACTGCGGGCGAGGAGCGCGGCCGTCATGTTCACCTGGTCGTCGGCATAGGTGAGGGCAAGGGCGGCGGCGCGCTCGACGCCCGCGGCCCGGAGCGTCCGCTCGTCGGGGCCCGGGGCCACGATCAGTTCGACCGGAGAGTGCGGGTCACGGTGCAGGGCGGCGATGTCGGCGCCGTGCTGGTCGCGCCGTGAAGGGAGGACGACGGTGACCGCCTCGCCGCACACGGCGTCGAGTTCGACGGCGAGGCGATGGGCGAGACCGTCGTCCCCACAGATCACCATGTGCTGGGAACGCTGCCCAAGTGGCATACGGAGATGGATCGTTGACGTCACGTCCGGCAACCCTGCCGAACGGAGCCCGCCACGTCTCCCTTCGCACGAGAGTTCGACGTCAAGATCGCGTCAGGATCGCCGGAGAGCCTCGAATCAGCCGTGGCCAACACTCGGTTCTCTGCCTGCAGAATGGCTTCCTCTGCAGGCCCTGAACCATCTCCCGGCTGCCCTGCCGCGGGGGCGCACGAACGGAGTCGTGACCGACCGTAGCCGCAGACGGCCCGTGGTTGGGCTTGACCTTCGACCTGGGGCGAAGGTCTATCGTCGACGGCGTGAGCATGATGCGGATCTCCAGGCTCGCTGAGCGCTCTGGCGTGCCGGCGACCACTTTGCGTTTCTACGAGAGCGCCGGTCTCCTGCCCGCTGACCGGACTCCGGGCGGGTACCGGGTGTACGGCGAGGACGCGGTCGAGCGGCTGGCGTTCATCGGCGCGGCCAAGCACCTGGGGCTGCCGCTGGAGGAGATCAGCGAGCTGCTCTCGGTGTGGGAGGCCGGTGCCTGTCGGGACGTGAAGGCCGATCTGCGGCCGCGGATCGCCGCCCGCCTGGCCGAGGCCGAGTCCCGCGCGGCCGAGCTGGCCGCCTTCACCGCCTCCCTGCACACGGCAATGGAGCACCTGGACGCGCTGCCTGACCGTGCGAGCCCCTGTGATCCCGAGTGCGGCTTCCTCTCCCCTTCGTCTCCGCCCGCCGCACGTACGCGGCCGGTGGACGTGGTGCTCGCGCCCAGCCGACAGGCCACCGAGGCGGAGGTGGAGGGGTGGCGCACGGCGCCGGTGGCTTGCTCCCTGACCGGCAACGGCCTGCACGAGCGGACCGCACAGTGGCGTGATGCGGTCGACGGCGCCGTTCGGAACGCGGTGCCCGACGGGTTGCGGCTGACGCTGCCCGTCGATCGGACGGCCCGGGTGGCCACGCTGGCAGCGGCCGAGCAGCAGGGCTGCCCGTTCTTCGACTTCCGGATCCACCTCGACGGCCCGCACCTGCACCTGGAGGTCCGCGCGCCGGCCGACGCCTCCGGCCTGCTCACCGCCCTGTTCGGCCCGGCCGCCTGACCGCGCACCGGTCGCCTGACCGGCACCCGATTCCAGCTTCCCCTGCCCCGGAGAGTCCCGCCCGTGTTCGTCGCCCGCTCCATCGCCCTGTTCACCGTCGCCGCGCTGTTCGAGATCGGGGGCGCCTGGCTGGTCTGGCAGGGCATCCGCGAACACAGGGGCTGGATCTGGATCGGCGCCGGAGTCATCGCCCTCGGCCTCTACGGGGTGGTGGCCACCTTCCAGTCCGACGACAACTTCGGCCGCATCCTCGCCGCGTACGGCGGGATCTTCGTTGCCGGATCGATCGCCTGGGGCATGGTCGCCGACGGCTACCGTCCCGACCGCTTCGACATCATCGGCGCGCTGGTCTGCCTCGCCGGGATGGCGGTCATCATGTACGCCCCACGAGGCCACTGACCTCGCCTGAACCAAGTCCCGGCAGGAGCCTTCGTCGGTTCACGAGGCGTGGTCAGTCGTGGCGGGCGAAGGTCACGTGCATGGTCGGCAGCCCTTGAGCCTCCCCGGACGGACCTCCGGGTCGACGGGCCCCGGCGGCGCGGGCCGCTTCAGAACTTCTCCGGGCGGATCAGCGCGGCGACGAGATAGCCGACGATGCTGGCGGCGACGATCAGTCCGACCACTTTCTCCACGCTCATGAGCGATTCACTTCCTGGTGGGTCCCTGCGGGTGTCCTGTTGCGAGGAAACCCGGTGCGCGGCGCGCGTACGAGCACTTTGACGGGTCCCTTGCGAGGCGCCTTCGCATGCTGACGGCGTCTTGGCGGTTCTCTAGCGGAGCAGCGCGGTCAGCGGAACTCGGCAAGGCGCGGGCGCAGGCCCAGGGCGGCCAGGACGGCGGCGGCGAGCAGGCAGGCGATGGCCCAGGGCAGGCGCCCGGTGAGCGTGTCCCTGCCGTCGTCGGCGGCCGTGTCGAAGGCCCGGCCGTTGACGGCCGTGACCTCGTCGAGTGCTTTCATCCACGTGCCGAAGTGGGCGTTGGACTTCCCCGGTTCCCAGCTGATGCAGAACGAGACGGCCTCCCCTTCCCTGCCGGCGGCGACCAGGGAGCGAATGGTGCGGTCGTCGCGCTGGTACACCGCGTACGCCTCGACGGTCCGCTCGGCGGCGGCCCGCTCGCCGGGGAACGTGATGTTGTCCAGCTCGCGCCGGAACTCGCCGGTGAACCGCTTGTCCTCGTGGTCCTCCTGGTACGCCTTCCAGGTCTCGGCGAGCCGTGGCTCGTACGAGGGAAGGTCGGCGCCCGTGATCCCGTACAGGCTCTGCGACTTGGTCAGGAACGCCGTCTCGTGGGTGGTCCGGTGGTCCCGGTCGAGGAGGTAGCGGCTCTCGTCGGCGTTGGCGTCGTAGGCGATCGCGCGGGCGCGGGAGAGCGCGACGGTCGAGTCGAAGGCGTCGCGGCGGGCGACCCTCAGCTGCTCGGAGGTGGTGGTGAGCGCCTGGGAGCCGAGGACGACGGCGAGGAGTGCGCAGGCGGTGGCGGCGAGCAGGCCCGGGTTGAGGATGCGGTGGAAGCTGCGCGCGAGGTACCGCTGGAGCAGGGCGAGTACGGCGAGCAGGGTGAGGCCGAGGGCCAGGAGCAGGGTCGTTTGTGTGCCGAGGTCGGATCGTTCCGCGGCGTAGGCGTCCTCGAACTGATGGTTGGTGCCGTCGACGAGGGTGCGGGCCTCCGGCAGGAGCCGCTGAGTGAGCATGTCGTTGGCCGTGCGGTAGTTCTCGACGGCGTCCGGTTTGCCGCCGGTGCGGGTGTCGCTCTCCAGGGCTCGTCCGATGAACTCCTGGTACCGGGCGAAGTCGGCGGTGAGGCGTTCGACGGTGCGCTCGGCCTCGATGTCGCCCTCCGCTGCCACGCCGAGAGTACGCAGGTCTCGGCTGACGGCCTCGCGTGCCTCGTCGTACAGCTGGACGGCCTTGTCGTACGGGACGGTCATCCGGCCCTTGCCCGCGTCGCCGTTCGCCAGGAGGGAGTTGACGGCCTGGGCGTCCATGTCGTTGAGGGCGAGGTTGAGGCCTGCGGCACTCACGGTGCGCGGGGCGTGATGGCCGGTGACGGCGTCCCAGGTGTCGGAGGCGGTGAGTCCGGCCGTGATCATCAACCCGGCGCAGGCCGCCGTGAGCAGCAGGATCGCCGTACGCAGCAGGCGCAGGCGAGCGGGCTGCGTGCCCCAGGAGCGGCGCCGCAGCGTGCTGAGGCGGTTCTTCACGCGTTCGAAGCCCTTGCCGGCGGGGCCGGCGGACGGGCCGCCCGGTCCGCGACGTGCTCGTGGTCGCGGACCGGGACGGCCCACCGGTCGTACAACCGTCGTGGGTGTGGTGGTGACGGTCCGGGCCGTCGTCTCCGGACCGTGCGCGCTACCGGTTGTGGTGGCCACGCATCCCTCCCACCCTCACGACTCGGACGGTTGTCCGATCCCCCGTGCCGAGGAGTCTGGGGTCCGATGCGGCCACCACCCAACGGCATTGACGTGCCCCTGGCGGTTCTCGGGTCCGATTTGACGGTCCCTTGACGGCCGGGGCCAACGTCCGTCAGAGAGACGTCAATTCGGGCGTTCCGATGCCGTTTCCGCCTTGCCGTGGGCCTAGCTTTCTTCTCGGTCGCTCACCGGGCCGCGGACGTCAGTGGCCTGATCGTCCCCGGACCGCGGGGGCACGGCTGCCCCTCCCATCCGGCTGCCGTGCCCCCGCTCCGCGAGCGTCGCTGTCCGTCCGCAGCCGTCCTGTGGGCGCCGGGAAATTCCCTGTGCGCCCACGGGGCGCGGACGAGGGCGGCCCTGCCGTGCTCTCCCCGGCCGGCGCCGATCGGGCGGGCCGGGCTTCATCAGAAGGTCTTCCGCGATGCATTCCCGCGCGCCCCAGCAGGCGCCCTCCGCTCCGCCCATGTCGGCTCCGCCGTCTGCTCCACCCCGCAACCCGAACCCCGGGCCGAAGCGGCGGCACTCCGCACAGAGCAGTGGCCTGCTCGACCCTGTCCAGCTGGTGAAGTGCTTCCCGGAGGCCGTACGCAAGCTGCATCCACGGGCCCTGGTGCGCAATCCCGTGCTCTTCGTCGTCGGCGTCGGTTCCGTCCTCACGACGCTGTCGGCGCTCTACGACCCGTCCGTGTTCACCTGGGTGATCAGCGTCTGGCTCTGGCTGACGGTGATCTTCGCCAACCTCGCCGAGGCCGTGGCGGAGGGCCGCGGCAAAGCGCAGGCCGAGTCGCTGCGCAAGGCACGCACGGACACGGTGGCGCTGCGGCTGAAGCACTGGCGGTACGGCACCGACCTCGACCGGGCCGAGACGGAGGCCGTCGCCGCCACCGACCTGCGGCTCTTCGACTTCGTGCTCGTCGAGGCGGGCGAGCTGATCCCGGCCGACGGCGACGTCGTCGACGGCGTTGCGGCGGTCGACGAGTCCGCCGTCACCGGCGAGTCCGCCCCCGTCATCCGCGAGTCCGGCGGCGACCGGACGGGAGTGACGGGCGGGACGACGGTCCTGTCGGACCGGATCGTCGTACGGGTCACCTCCCGCCCCGGCCACTCCTTCATGGACCGGATGATCGCCCTGGTCGAGGGCGCCTCCCGGCAGAAGACGCCCAACGAGATCGCGCTCAACATCCTCCTCGCCGCCCTCACCGTCGTCTTCGTCCTGGTCGTCGTCGCGATCCAGCCCATGGCCACCTACGCCGGCGCCGTCCCCTCCACCACCGTGCTCGTCGCCCTGCTCGTGACCCTGATCCCGACGACGATCGGCGCGCTGCTCTCGGCGATCGGCATCGCGGGCATGGACCGGCTCGTGCAGCGCAACGTCCTCGCCATGTCCGGCCGCGCGGTCGAGGCCGCCGGCGACATCAACACCCTCCTCCTCGACAAGACCGGCACCATCACCCTCGGCAACCGGGAGGCCGCCGACTTCGTCCCCTTGCCGGGGATCGACGAGGCGCAGCTCGCCAACGCCGCGCAACTGGCCTCGCTGGCCGACGAGACGCCCGAGGGCCGGTCCGTGGTGGTCCTCGCGAAGGAGCGGTACGGGCTGCGGGCCCCGGCCGAGGGCGAGTTGGCGAACGCCCGGTTCGTGGAGTTCAGCGCACAGACGCGGATGAGCGGCATCGACCTGCGCTGGGACAACGGCGCCGCCTGCCACATCCGCAAGGGTGCGACGGCGCAGGTCGTCGCCTGGGTCGAGATGTACGGCGGGAAGGTGCCGGGCGAGGCGCGTGCCTGGAGCGACCAGATCTCGGCGGCCGGCGGCACCCCGCTCCTGGTGGCCGTCAACGACTGGGACGGCCCACGGGTCCTCGGGATCGTCCACCTCAAGGACGTGGTGAAGGACGGCATCAAGGAACGGTTCGCCGAACTGCGCCGCATGGGCATCCGTACGGTGATGATCACCGGCGACAACCCGCTCACCGCGCGCGCCATCGCCCACGAAGCCGGCGTCGACGACTTCCTCGCCGAGGCCACCCCCGAGGACAAGCTCGCCCTCATCAAGAAGGAGCAGGAGGGCGGCAAGCTCGTCGCGATGACCGGCGACGGGACGAACGACGCCCCCGCACTGGCGCAGGCGGACGTCGGCGTGGCCATGAACACGGGTACGTCGGCCGCGAAGGAGGCCGGCAACATGGTCGACCTCGACTCCAACCCGACCAAGCTCATCGAGATCGTCGAGATCGGCAAGCAACTCCTCATCACCCGAGGTGCCTTGACGACCTTCTCGATCACCAACGACGTCGCGAAGTACTTCGCGATCATCCCGGCCATGTTCACCGGCGCCTACCCGGGGCTGGAGGCACTGAACATCATGGGGTTGCACAGCCCGACCTCGGCGATCACCTCGGCCATCATCTTCAACGCCCTGATCATCGTGGCCCTGATCCCCCTCGCGCTGCGCGGCGTCCGCTACCGGCCCGCCTCGGCGCACGACCTGCTACGCCGCAACCTGACCGTCTACGGGCTCGGCGGACTCGCCCTCCCCTTCCTCGGCATCAAGGCGATCGACCTGCTCATCACCGGTATCCCCGGCCTGGGATGAAGTTCCGTCAGGGCGGCGTCAGGGATCTCCCGCCCCGCTTGCCCGGGTCTTCCCGTGCGGCTTCGATGGGAAGCATGAACAGCGCGTGGCTCCTGACCGACCGGCCGCCTCATCAGGCGCCCCGTCGCGAGCCCCGCTGCCCGGAGACCTCAGCCCACCGCTGACCGAAGTCTCCGGAGTTCCGGGGGCGTCGTGACATCCCTGTCCGGCGCCCCTTCCTCGTACCCGTACACACCTTTCATCCCTGAGGGACTGACCAGTCATGCCCGAATCCGACCTTTCCTCCCGCACTGTCCTGGTGACCGGTGCCACCTCCGGCATCGGCCACCAGACCGCCCGGCTCCTCGCCGAGCGCGGAGCCACGGTGCTCGTCCACGGCCGCACGGCCGAGGAGGCGCTCGCCGCCACCGACCGGCTCGTCACCCTGTCCGGGGTCGACGCGAACCGACTGTGTGCGTTCGAAGCCGACTTCACGCACCTGGAGGAGGTCGAGCACCTCGCGGCCCGCATCCTCGCCGAGCACCCGCGCCTCGACGTCCTCGTCAACAACGCGGGCATGGCGGCGCCCGAGCGGCACACCGTCACGGCCGACGGCAACGAGATCGCGTTCCAGGTCAACTTCCTCGCCCACTACCTGCTCACGCACCTCCTGGAGCCGGCACTCACCAGCGACCCCGGCGGCCGGGTCGTCAACGTCTCGTCCTCCCTGCACCGCACCGGCTCCATCCAGTGGAACGACCCCAACCGCGTCCGCCGCTACTCCCGCCTCGCCGCCTACGCCCAGTCGCAGCTCGCCCTCACCGTCTTTGCCGCCGACCCGCGGGTCACCGCCGTCTCCGTCCACCCCGGCATCTGCACCACCAGCCTCCTCCCCCTGTACGCCCACGAGGGGCTCGCGCCGGCCGAGGGCGCCGCCCACGTCGTACGGCTCTGCGACCCGGCCGTCGAGATCGTCAACGGCGCCTACTACGACCGCGACCACCGCGTCGCCCCCGCACCCGCCGCCTCCGAGGAACGCACCGTCAAGCGCCTCACCAAGCTGGCCGACCTCCTCGTCGGCCAGAACTCCTGATGCCCCGCACGCCGTGAACGGCCTGCACGACCTGCACGACCTGAAAGGAACCCGTACCGCCATGTCCAAGCGCGCCCGCAAGAAGAAGGACCGCCGCAAGAAGAAGGCGAACCACGGCCGCAGGGCCGGCGCCCGCTGAACCCCCCGGGGGCGGCCCGCACCCGGGCCGCCCCCTCTTCCGCGTCCTTCCCGCACCAGGAGGTGCCCGTGATCCCCCACGCGTCCCACCAACCGCCCGCCCCTGCCCGTGTGTTCCTGTCCGGCGCGCCCGGCACCGGGGCCCTCGCCGAGCACGTCCTCACCACCGGCCACGGCCAGTGGTGGACCGACCGGGCCGAAGAGCCCCGCGTGGTGGCGGTGACCTGCGGCGGACACGCCCTCCTGGCCGGCGACCCCAGCGCCGTCACCCCCGACGAACTGGCCCCGCTCGCCCGGCACTACGTCGACACGCCGGGCCGCTTCGTCCCCGTCCTCGGCGCCGCCTTCGAGCAGCTCGTCCCCTGGGAGCGGATGCTCTACCTCCACCGCGCCGAGGCCGTCACGCCTCGTGTGCCCCGGGGCGTGACGGTGCGCCGGCTCTCCCCCGAGGACGCCCCGGCACTCGCGGCGCTCGACCCGTCCATGGCCTGGATCCACGAGAGCTGGGAAGGACCCTCTGCCCTCGCCGCGTCGGGGCTCGGCTGGGTGGCGGTCCGCAAGGGAAAGGTCCTCGCCGTGGCCTGCAGCCGGTACCTCGGCCACCGCTACGAGGACGTCGCCTGCGCCACCGCGCCCGACGAGCGCCGTCAGCACCTCGCCCTGGCCTGCGTCGCCGGACTGACCGCCGACATCGCGGCGCGCGGCCGGCTCGCCAGCTGGAGCTGCTCCCGCGACAACCGCCCCAGCCGTCTCCTCGCCTGGACCGCCGGCTTCCGCCTGGAGCACGAGTACGTCCACCACGTCGCCGGACCCGTCAGCCACGCGTCAAAGTTGACCGAGGCCGCGTAGGAACGGCGTCAGGACGGACCGGTGGCGTTCCGCCGCGGTTCTAGCGTCCGTTCCATGGAGCCACGATTCGTCCCGCAGTCAGAATCCGACGGTCTCACCGTCCAGGACAACACATGGGCCGGCGAGGCCCGGGCCGCCGTCGGCTGCGCCGGCCTCCTGCTGGTCGTCTCACTGATCGTGGAGGCCTGCGACGGCGGCCTGAACCTGCCTGCGGCGCTGCTGTGGATCGCCCTGGCCGTCGCCCTCTTCATGGCCCTGCTGCCCGCGAGGGTCGTCGCGGCACCGGGCCGGCTGACCGTCCGGACCCTCTGGACCCGGACGTCCGTACGCACGGACCGGCTCGCCACCCTCCACTGGCCGGACGGGATCGAGCGGCGCCTCACGCTGACCGACACGGACGGCGGCCGGGCCCGGATCGACCTGCGTGTGCTCCTCGCCAACCCGCCGCTCTGGCTGCTCCTGGAAACCGACGCGAGAACCTCCTACGCGAACGGCACCCTCAGGCACGGTGTGCGGGACCTCGACCGGCTTGCCCGCCACGTCGAACGGGACACCGCGCACTCCGTCTTCACGATCTCCGGCCTGCACTGACCTCGTCGTCGTCCAGCGCGGCGGCTGCCTGGGCCCGCCAGGTCGGCGGCGACAAGCCGCGCCTCCAGCGGCGGCGGTACGGAGCCGGGTTCGGGAGTCAGAAGGAAGCGGCCCTGGTACCGCCCGTGGACGATGGCGCGCAGTTCGGTCTCACCCTCCGGCCAGCCCTGCCGCTCCAGGTCCCAGATCCAGCCGTCCACCTTCACCGTCCCGTCCGGGTCGAGCCGCGGCGGACGCCCCATGAGCGTGCCGTACTCGAAACGGCACGCCCTCAGCTCCAGCACCTCGACGAGTTCGTGCCGCACCCTTTGGACGACGTCGTCGGAGGAAGACGTGCCGGAACGGGCCAGGCGGGTCGTGCCGTGCAGCCGCTCCAGATGCGTGGCGTCCGTGACCGCGACCCGCTTCATCGTCCGGGCGCGCGCCGCCAGTTGGGACACGATCAGGCCGACGACCAGCAGCAGGACGGCGGTCTCGATGTCCGCCCGGTCCTCGATGTGGAAGCTCTGGTACGGCTCGGTGTGGAAGAAGTCGAACCACGCGGCAGCCGACAGCGCGGCAAGCGCGCCGGCGAACCGGTTGCCGAACGCCGACACGGCGACGACCACGACGACCAGCAGCAGCGCGAGATTGGTGTGCGTGACGGACGTCCGCAGCGGGATCAACACGGGCCACGACGAACGGTGCCAGGACTCCGGCGGCGACGGCGACCGTGTCCCGAAGCGGAATCCTCATGATCCACCTCGCAGGATCCAGCCCCCCGCTATCCCCCGACACGTCAAGCCTCCGCCCGGTGCGGCGTGGGTGGCACCGGGCGGAGGTGTCTTTGACGGATCCCTGACGGGCAGCGGTCGACGTCAGCAGCGGAAGCGGAGCCGGCAGACGACAGCGTTCGTGTCGCGACGGACAGCGTGGGCGACGACCGCGCCCCGCTGGTTCTGCAGGGCACGCTGCCAGAGACGCTCGGGCTCGGCTTCCGGGATGAGGACGGTGACCTGAGTGCCGGGTTCGGTCGTCCCCAGATCGCGTACGTACGCGGTGATGGGCCGGCCGAGCGAGCGGCGCTCGGAGGAAAGCCGGACCAGCGGGACGCCGGGGTTCCACAGGGCCCAGTCGCGTTCCAGGGCCTCGGTGGCCGCCTGGTCCTCGGCATCCGGGTGGCAGACCGTGAGGGCGCGGACCTCGTCTCCGAGGGAGACAGCGGCGGTCAGCGCCTCGCTGGTGAGCCGGGTGAGGGACGAGACCGGGACGAGGACGAGCGAGCGCTCGCGGTGCGGGGGCTCGGGGATCCGGCCGACGCCGAGGCGCTCGCCGATCTTGCCGTACGCCCGGTGCACGGCCTCGAAGGCGAGGACGAGAACCGGCAGCGCGATCACGATCAGCCAGGCGCCGTCATGGAACTTGGTGGCCGTGACGACGACCGCGGAAACACCGGTGAGGACGGCGCCGAGACCGTTGAGCAGGGCCTTCGCCACCCACTTGGGGCCTCTCTCCTGGCGCCAGTGCAGCACCATGCCGGTCTGGGCGATCGTGAAGCCGACGAAGACACCGATCGCAAAGAGCGGGACCAGGGTGTTGGTGTCTCCACCGGAGAAGACCAGCAAGGCCGCGGAGACGACCGCCAGCCAGACGACGCCGTGGCGGTGGACCTGACGGTCGGCCTTGAGACCGAAGACATGGGGCAGGTAGTTGTCGCGGGCCAGCAGCTTCAGCAGGACGGGAAGGCCGCCGAAGGAGGTGTTCGCGGAGAGCGCGAGCAGAACCATGGTCGCGAACTGCACGACGTAGAAGGCCCAGTTGTGACCGAGGGAAGCGTCGGTGAGCTGGGCGAGGACAGTGACGCCCTCGACCGGCTGGAGGCCGAAGCGGGAGATCAGGACGGACAGGCCGATCAGCATCACGCCGAGCAGCGCGCCGAGCGCGACCTCCGCGCGCATCGCCCGCTTGGCCGCGGGGGCGCGAAACGACGGGACGGCATTGGCGATCGCTTCGACACCCGTGAGAGCCGAGCAGCCGGAGGCGAAGGCCTTCAGGAGGAGCAGCGCGCCGACGGTGGTGGCGTTGTCCGCGAGGACGGATGCATGGCCGGCGGACGCTGCCGTGGACACCGGGCCGTCGCGGAAGAGACCGACGGCGATCATGACCAGGATCGCGCCGATGAAGACGGCGGTCGGGACGATGAACGCACGCGCCGAGTCGACGATGCCTCGCAGGTTGACCGCCGTGATCAGCACGAGAACCGCCAGGCATATCCACAGCCGGTCGCCGTACAGCTCGGGGAAGGCGGAGGTCAGGGCGGCAACGCCGGCGGTGACGGCCACGGCGACGTTCAGAACGTAGTCGAGGACGAGCGAGCCCGCCGCGACCAGGCTGGTGCGACGGCCCAGATGCGTCTTGGCCACCGCGTACGAACCGCCGCCGTCCGGGAAGGCCGCGATGACCTGCCGGTACGAGGCCACGAGGACGGCCAGCAGGCCCGCGATGGCCAGCGTGACCGGGAGCGTGAAGCCGAGGCCGTAGCCGCCGGCCGCCGCGAGGACCAGGACGATCGCCTCGGGGCCGTACGCCACGGAGGCCATCGCGTCGAGCGACAGCGCGGCGAGCCCGGTGACGGTCGTCAGCTTGTGGCGCGCACCGGAATCCGGGGGCTCCTCGACGGCGGGCGTGGCACCGTTCTCGGTGGTCAGAGCGGACATGCGGGGGTTCTCCTTCGTACTCAGGTCCGCTCAGGGTGTGCCCTGGTCAGCGCGCTCCCCACAGTCCCTGGCGGGTTCTTGGCGCCCGACGGCGCTCTCTTCACACCTTCTTGACGCGAGCGGCCGGAAACCGCCGCTCATCGAGCGCCCCATGGACGTCCTTCGGGTCTACGGTCATGCCATGAGCCGGAACAGCGCGCGGACACCCGCCGACAGGCGCATGCGACGCATGTCGCTGTCGCTCGCCGCCGCGGGCCTGCCCGTCTGCGTCCTCGGAGTCGTCTACGACGCCATGTGGCTGCTCGGCGTGGGAGCCTGGCTCCTCATCGCGGCCGTCCTGATCGAGCTCGTCTACCGCCCGTGAGGCAGCGTCGGCACCCTGCCGTCCAGCTCGCCTCCTCGGCCTCCTCGGGCACACGTGTCGGCCTTGAGGCCTCACCGAGCGCGCCCTCGGTCGGTGAGCACCCGGGATGAGCCCGCCCGGTGGATCTTGACGCTTTCCTGACGCGCCCGCCCCGATCCGCCGTTGACGCCTTGCTTACGCTGGCCCGGCCGTCCGCACGATGGCCGGAACCCCTCACCCAGCAGCAGCTCAGGAGTACTCCCATGGCCACCACGAAGGACGCGCGCACGGGACGATTGCGCGCGTGGATGCTGGAGGGCCTCTCCGACATGGGGAAGGGCAAACCCTCCCGGCCCGTCGAGTCGGCGCCGGATGCCGGTCATCGGGGACAGCGCTGGTGGCGGGTGATGTGTCTGACCGGTGTCGACTACTTCTCGACCCTCGGCTACCAGCCCGGCATCGCCGCCCTCGCGGCCGGTCTCCTCTCCCCCATCGCCACCATCGTGCTGGTGATCGTCACCCTGGCCGGCGCACTGCCCGTCTACCGCCGGGTCGCCGAGGAGAGCCCGAGCGGCGAGGGCTCGATCGCGATGCTGTCGCGACTGCTGTCGTTCTGGAAGGGGAAGCTGTTCGTCCTGACGCTGCTGGGCTTCGCCGCCACCGACTTCCTCATCACCATCACCCTGTCGGCCGCCGACGCCTCCACCCACCTCGTCGAGAACCCTCACCTGGAAGAGGCCCTGCACAACAAGCAGGTCCTGATCACCATGGTCCTGATCGCGCTGCTCGGCGCGGTGTTCCTCAAGGGGTTCCTGGAGGCCATCGGCGTCGCCGTCGTCCTCGTCGGGATCTACCTCGCGCTCAACGCGGTCGTCGTGGTCACCGGCTTCTGGCACGTCGTGACCGAGGGCCATGTGGTCACCGACTGGACCAGCGCCTTGACCGCCGAGCACGGCAACATCTTCGCCATGATCGGCGTTGCCCTGCTCGTCTTCCCCAAGCTGGCGCTCGGTCTGTCCGGCTTCGAGACCGGCGTCGCCGTCATGCCGCACGTCCAGGGCGACCCGGGCGACACCGAGGAGAAGCCGACCGGCCGGATCCGCGACACCAAGAAGCTCCTGACCACCGCGGCGCTGATCATGAGCGTCTTCCTGATCTGCACCAGCTTCATCACCACGGTTCTGATCCCGGAGAAGGAGTTCGAGTCGGGTGGTCAGGCGAACGGCCGCGCCCTCGCCTACCTCGCCCACGAGTACCTCGGCAACACCTTCGGCACGGTCTACGACGTCTCGACCATCGCCATCCTCTGGTTCGCCGGCGCCTCGGCCATGGCCGGCCTGCTCAACCTGATGCCGCGCTACCTGCCCAAGTACGGCATGGCCCCGCACTGGGCGCGCGCCGTGCGCCCCATGGTCATCGTCTTCACCCTCGTCGCGTTCCTGGTGACGTGGATCTTCGACGCGGACGTGGACGCCCAGGGCGGCGCGTACGCCACCGGTGTCCTCGTCCTGATCTGCTCGGCCGCCATCGCCGTGACCATCGCGGCGCGCAAGGCCGGCCAGCGCGGCTGGACCATCGGCTTCGGCGTCATCTCGGTCGTGTTCCTCTACACGACCGTCGTGAACGTCATCGAGCGCCCCGACGGCGTGAAGATCGGTGCCTGCTTCATCGCCGGCATCATCCTCATCTCCCTCCTCTCCCGCCTCGGCCGCGCCTTCGAGCTGCGCGTCACGCACGTCGAGCTGGACGAGCTGGCCGAGCGCTTCATCCAGGACATCTCACGCCGCACACCGCGCTTCATCGCCAACGAGCCCGACCGCAGGGACATCGCCGAGTACCGCGAGAAGATCGAGCAGATCCGCGCCGACAACGACATCCCGACCTCCGAGGACTTCGTCTTCGTCGAGGTCACGGTCACCGACCCGTCCGAGTTCGAGGCCGGTCTGACCGTACGGGGCGAGGTCCTGCACGGGCGCTACCGCGTCCTCACCATCGAGTCCTCCTCCATCCCCAACGGCCTCGCCGCGCTCCTCCTCCACGCCCGCGACACCACCGGCACCCGCCCGCACATCTACTTCGAGTGGACCGAGGGCAACCCGTTCGCCAACTTCCTCCGCTTCTTCCTCCTCGGCCAGGGCGAGGTCGCCCCGGTCACCCGCGAGGTCCTGCGCGAGGCGGAACCCGACCGCGACCGCCGCCCCCGCGTCCACGTCGGCTGACACCGGAGCCGGCCCGCGAGCCACATCGCGGAAGCCACCGCGTCACGTGTCCGGCCGCACCGTGCAGGTCACTACCGCGCCCCGCCGGTACCGGCGGGGCGGAGTCGGCGAGGCGCGGAGTGCAGCACGGTCAGGCGGTCGGGGCCGTCTGACCGACCTCCTGGGCAGCCGGCTCCTTCCGCGACGCCAGGGCGGAGGCCGCGGGACTGGTGACCGCGGGGGCGGTGAGCGTCGGGTCGACGGTCAGCAGCTCTGCGCCGAGCGGCTCGGCCAAAGAGCGCAGGACCGACTCCGAGAGCCGGATCCAAGGCTGCTCCGCGCCGAGTGTGACGGCCAGCCTCGCCACGGTGGTGAACCCGACAGCGGTACGGCTGCCCAGCGGCGTGCGGAAGACGCGGACCGCCACCGCGTGTGTTCCCGGCCGGACCGGGACGTACAGGAGCCCGGCCGGGCCGGGTTCCTCGGGCTCGGGATCGTCGTCGTACTGGAAGAGGCACATGAGGCGCTCCTTGAGGAACCTCGAAACGGGTGGATACCTGCCGTACGCGTGAGCGTGATCCGGCACGGCTTCGAAGCTATGCCCAGGTCCCCACACCTGCGGCCGGGCCCTGACAGGACCTTGACGGCCACCGGTCGTCTTCATGCGAATCCCTGACACGCTCAGGCCGGTCGGCAAGCGCCGTGCGATCCGGCTGGGCAAGGTCCTCTGGCGGGAGGGCGGAGTGCCGTTGACGGTCCCTCCGAGTCTCACGAGCGCCCGCGTCCCCAGGGTCGGCATCGACCGCGGCGGTTCGACCGCCCTGCGGGACCCGGAGCAGTGGGGGGTCAGGCGACTCCGAGGCGCCACAGAGAGGTCGCCTCCCCCACGCGGGCCCGATGCAGGGGGTCCGATGGGTCCGACGCACGCGGGTGGCGCGGCTTCGTGACCGTGCGGGACAGCACGCGCAGGCCCGCGGCCCGGATGGCGTCGTCGAGTTCCGTACGGCCCCGCAGCCCGAGCCGTTCGGCCAGGTCGGAGAGGATCAGCCAGCCTTCTCCGCCAGGCTCCAGACGGTGTGGGAGACCGGTCAGGAAGCGGTGCAGCATCCGGCTGTCCGGGTCGTAGACCGCCTGGTCGAGCGGGGTACGGGGACGGCCCGGGAGCCAGGGCGGGTTGCAGACGATCACGTGGGCACGGCCCGCGGGGAACAGGTCGGCGTGCCGTACGGCGATCCTGTCGGCCAGCCCGAGCCGGGCGACGTTGTCGCGGGCGCAGTGCACGGCGCGGGCGTCCTGGTCGGTGGCGACGACATGGCGCAACCCGCGGCGGGCGAGCAGGACGGACAGCACGCCCGTGCCCGTGCCGATGTCGAAGGCCGTGGCTCCCCTGGGGAGTTTCGCCTCGGCCACCAGATCCACGTACTCGCCCCGGACCGGCGAGAAGACACCGTAGTGCGGATGGATGCGTTCACCGCCGAGCGCCGGGATCTCCACGCCCTTCCTGTACCACTCGTACGCGCCGATCACGCCGAGCAGCTCCCGCAACGAGCCGACGCCAGGGCCGCCGGACGGGCCGTAGGCGTGCAGGCATGCCTCGCGGACACGGGGCGCCCGGCGCAGCGGGATTATCCAGTCGCCGCCGTACGGAACGAGCAGCATCCCCAGCAGCCGTGCACGCCTCTCCTGCTCACGACGGTGCCGCCCGAACGCCTCGGCAGGGCTCTGGGCCAGAGCGGGCTGCCTGCGCTCGCTGCGACGGCCCAGGGCCGCCAGGAGCCGGCGCGCGGACTCGTAGTCCCCGGACCACAGCAGGGCGGTGCCCTCGGCCATCAGGCGGTGCGCCGCGGCGACACTGATGGTGTCCGCGACGGTGGCGATGTGCTGCGGTTGCGGGGCCCCGTTCGCCGAGTACCAGCGGACCGGCTGCTCCCACGCGCCGTCCGTCATCGCGTACATGACCTCTGTTGTCATCGAACATCAGCTCCCATGAGGGTCGATCCTCGATCCCCCGGAGCCCCCAGCACGTTCTGGCCGGAATCATTCGCGATCTCTTGACGCAGGACGACCGCCACCCAACGTGATGCATACGCCCTGCGGCCGACCGGGCACGGACGATGCCCGGACTCTCCAGCACCACAAGACACTTCAGTACGTCATGAGGTGGCCTCGGTCAGCTCTTGTCCGGGTCACGTCTCGAAGCGGTAGCCCATGCCCGGTTGGGTGATGAAGTGCCGCGGCTGCGACGGGTCGGGTTCGAGTTTGCGCCGCAGATGCGCCATGTAGACCCGGAGGTAGTTGGTCCTGTCTCCCGCATGGTGACCCCACACCTCCTCCAACAGTTGCCGCTGGCTGACGAGCCGGCCCGGGTTGCGGATCAGGGTCTCCAGCAGGTGCCACTCGGTGGGCGTCAGCCGCACGTCGTGGGCGGCACGCCGGACCTTTTTCGCCACGAGGTCGACGCTGAAGTCGTCGGTGGTGACGACCTGCACTTCGTCAGCGGCCGGCCCGGTGGTCTCCCTGCGGCGGACAGCGGCCGTCAGCCGGGCAAGGAGTTCGTTCATGTCGAAGGGCTTGGTCACATAGTCGTCGGCGCCGGCGTCGAGGGCCGCGATCTTCTCGCCGGAGGTTCGACGAGCGGAGACGACCACGATCGGTACTCTGCTCCAACGACGCAACTCCTTGATCACGTGGATTCCGTCCATGTCCGGCAGACCCATGTCCAGCAGGATCACGTCCGGAGGGACGCCCGCGGCGATCCTCAGCGCCGCGACACCGCCGGTCGCGGCTGCCACCTCGTGGTTGCGTGCCTTCAGATTGATCGTGAGAGTCCGAACCAACCGGGGATCGTCCTCGACCACGAGCACCTGGCTCATCGACGTGCGGCCTTTCTGTTCCAGGGAGCTGAGAACCGGGGTGGGGCGTCGGGGGGGGAAGAAGCAACTGCGGGACGGTTGGAGAGAATCATTTCTCGGCCACGTCGCGGCTTCCGTTGACGACGCCCTTACGAGGCCATGCACCGTCTTGACGAACCTCCTACACCCAGTCGGCCCACAGCGGGAAACCAACCCGGCCTACAAGCTCCTCACATGCCGGCGGCTCCTTGCGTACCGACGCCGTACGGTGTCCGCGCTGCGGCCGTTCCCGGTGGTTCCGCGACGGGCAGCGAGACGACCATCGTCAGGCCACCGCCCGGGGTGTCCTCCGGGGTGAGGGTGCCCGCCATGGCCTCGGTGAGGCCGCGCGACAAGGCGAGCCCGAGGCCCACGCCGGTGGAGTTGTCGGTGTCGCCCAACCGCTGGAACGGTTCGAAGACCCGTTCCCGGTCGGTGGGCGGAAGGCCGGGGCCGCGATCGACGACGCGCACTTCGACGCGGTCGGCGAGCGCGCTCGCGGTGACCAGCACCGGGGTTCCCGGTGGGGCGAAGCGCGCGGCGTTGCCGATGAGGTTGGCGATGACGCGTTCAAGGAGTGGCGGGTCGGCGAGGACCAGCGGGATCGCCTCCACGCCGTGGAGCACGGGCGGTGCCGCGTCCGGGGGCAGCGAGTCCAGGGCGGAGGGCAGGACCTCCTCCAGGCTCGTCGCGCGAAGGTTCAAGGTGAGCGCTCCGGCCTGGAGCCTGCTCATGTCCAGCAGATTGTCGATGAGCCGACTGAGGCGCGCCATGGACTCGTCAGCGGTGGCGAGCAGTTCGCCCCGCTCCTCGTCCGTGAACTGCACGTCCGGGCTGCGCAGGGAGCCGACCGCCGCCCAGCCCGCGGCGAGGGGGGTGCGCAGGTCGTGGCTGACGGCCGCGAGCAGTGCGGTGCGCATCCGGTCGGCGGCCTTGACCGGTTCGACCTCGGCGGCGGCCTCGGCGAGCCGGGCCCGCTCGACGGCCGCGGAGACATGGGCCGCGAACGCGGCGAGGACCCGGCGCTCGGAGGACGGCAGGGCGCGGCCGCGCAGGACGAGGTGGAGACCGGGGCCCACGGACACCTGGGTCGCGGCGGGGTCGTCCACCTGCTGCTCGACGAGTTCGGCTGAGTCCATCGCGAAGGTCTCCCGCGTACGGGCCAGGAGCGCCGGAATCGCCTGGTCGCCCCGCACGACGTCGCCGGTGAGTGAGGAGAGCGTCTCCGCCTCGGCCGTGGCCGCCGCGGCACGCCGGGACATTCTCAGCGAGCGGTCCACGATCGCGGCCACCGTGCCCGCGACCAGGGCGAAGACGACGAGCGCGAGCAGGTTGTCGGGATCCCTGAAGCTGAACTCGCCGATCGGCGCTATGAACCAGTAGTTGAGCAGCAGGGACGCGGTCACCGCGGCGACGAGCGCGGAGACGACCCCGCCGATGGAGGCCACGCCCACCACGGTCACCAGGAACAGCAGCGCCTCGCTCGTCAGGTTGAAGGTGCCCCGGGTGCGGTCGAGGAAGAGCGTGAGCAGTACCGGTAGGACGAGACCCGCCACGGGACCGGCGACGAGCCGGGAGGTCGGCAGCGTACGGCGGCGGGAGGGCAGCAGTCGGCCGCGGCCGGCCCGCTCGTGGGTGACCATGTGGACGTCGATGTCGGAGGAGAGCGCGACGGTCGTCTCGCCGATACCACGGCCGGTGAGGAAGCGTTCGAGCCGACCGCGCCGACTCGTTCCCAGGACCAGCTGGGTGGCGTTCTCGGCGCGTGCGAACTCCACCAGCGCGGTGGCCACGTCGTCGCCCACGACCGTGTGATAGCTGCCGCCCACGCTCTCGACGAGGCGTCGCTGCCGGACGAGCGCCGAGTGCGAGGCGCCCGCGGCGAGACCGTCGCTGCGGACGACGTGTACGGCGAGCAGGGCGCCGCCCTGGGCCGTGCGGTCGGCGATCCGGGCGGCGCGGCGGATCAGCGTCTCGCCCTCCGGCCCGCCGGTCAGCGCCACCACGACCCGCTCCCGGGTCTCCCACACCCGGCCGATGCCGTGCTCGGAGCGGTACTTCCGCAGGGCCTCGTCGACGCGGTCGGCGGTCCAGAACAGGGCCAGTTCGCGCAGCGCGGTGAGGTTGCCCGGCAGGAAGTAGTTGGCGAGCGCGGCGTCGATCTTCTCCGGCGGGTAGATGTTGCCGTGCGCCATCCTGCGGCGCAGCGCCTCCGGAGGCATGTCCACGAGCTCGATCTGGTCCGCTCGGCGTACGACGTCGTCGGGCACCGTCTCCACCTGCGGAACCCTGGTGATCTTCACGACGACGTCGTTGAGGGACTCCAGGTGCTGGATGTTGACGGTGGCGACGACGTCGATGCCGGCGGCCAGCAACTCCTGCACGTCCTGCCAGCGCTTGGCGTTCCGGCAGCCCGGCACGTTGGAGTGGGCGAGCTCGTCGACCAGGACGGCGTCCGGTCGGCGCCGCAGCACGGCGTCGAGATCGAGCTCGGGATACGTACTCCCGCGGTACTCCCGCCGGGCTCGCTCCAGCACCTCCAGGCCGTCCAGCATCGCCTCGGTGTGCGGCCGGCCGTGGCACTCCACGTATCCGACGACCACATCTATGCCACGTGCGGCCCTGCGCCGACCCTCGTCCAGCATGCGGTACGTCTTCCCGACTCCTGGTGCCGCGCCGAGAAAGACCTTGAGCGTTCCCGGGCGCGTCGCGGGCAGAGGCGAGGCAGCCGGGGTTTCTTCGTGCTTCAGAACTTCTCCGGGCGGATCAGGGCGGCCACCAGGTGGCCGACCAGGCTGATGGCCACGATGAGGCCGACGACGTTCTCCACGCCCATGCACGATCAACTCCCCTTGCCCGTACGTACCTTGGAGTACGGATTCAGGTACACAGAACCGCGCCGCATCCGGGGCGCACAGTCAGCTTGACGGCTCTCTTGCGCGGTCCGGGGCGATGCTGACGCAGTCCTGACGATTCCCATACGGATAGGGCGCGGGAAGGGACCCCGCTGCGGCGGCGGTCCGCCGCTGTACCCGAGTACGGGGACCGCCCGGCCCTTGCCCCTCAGCTCGGCCCGGGCGGTCCCCCTCGGGGAGACCGTCCGTGGCAGGTCTTTCACGCCTGTCCGGGCCCCCGCTTCCGGACTTCGTGTTTCTCCGGAGGTGATGGTCAATCGCCTCCGACCCACGCCACGAAGGGTCTTCCGTCCCCCGCGTCGATCATTCTGTGATCTGTTCTGGCCAGGAGCGGCGCTCGTTTACGTGGTTCTGATGCTGTTCGGGGCCGGATTCACGCGTTGTTGACGACGGGGCGGGGTGACCGTCAAGAGTGCGCAAGTTTGTCCCGCGCAACGCCTCTGAAGCCCGACGGAGCCTTAGGTTCCTCTTCAGTCGCCGAACAACCTGAATGTCCGGTGGCGTGAGGTTCCGGCCGCCCCATCGGCCAGACCTCCGACGGGACGAGTCATGGCGGTGACTCGTCCCGTCGTCATGCCTCGACATGCCTCCCGCGCCCGCAGCGAGACTCCCCGCCGTGACCCGGGGGCAGCCCGGAGCCCGTCAGGGCAGGGGCAGGGTCAGGGCGTACGGAAACTCCTCCCCGTCGCGCAGGAAGGTGATCCGCGCCCGGATCTCGCCGGCCCCGGCAGCGACGGCCGGCTGCCCCGTGATGCTTCCGTCGGTGTGCGTGCCGTCGGGACTGCGTCCGAAGGCGCCACCCCAGTCGGAGTACGTACGACCGAGGTCGTCCTCCGCCTCGAGGAACAGCAGGATGGACGCCTCGTCGTCCCCTCCCGGCAGGGGCGGAGTGATCGTGTACCGGATGGTGAAGGAGTCCTGATGGATGGTCAGACCGTGCACCGCCAACCGGTGCCGACCGTCGAGGATCGACAACTCCGGAAGACCACTGGTGTCACCGGTTCCGCTGTTCGTCACCTTGCTCATACGGAGATCCTCTCTGAATCCTGTGGATGCATGGGCCGTCAAGCGAGCGTGAAGACACCGCTCTGCCCCGGACAGCCCGTGTGATACTCGCCGCGTGATGTCGATCTATCGAAGCGCGGAGGGCCGGGAAGCCGTTCGGCGCTGGTGTGTCGAAGAGCTGGCTGCATGGCAAGTACCGCATGAATGCCGGGTGTTCAAGGCAGGCGGTGTCGAGACCCATGCGGTCGTCGCCGGCAGCGGCGGGCCGACGGTGGTGGTCGTACCCGGGACGAACTTCAACGCGGCGACCTGCCTGCCTCTGGCCACCGCCCTCGCCACCCGGTACCGGACCGTCCTGATCGACGTACCGGGTCAGCCGGGGTTGAGCTCGGGTGAGCGAGGCTTGGCGGAGGGCCGGCTCGACTGGTACGGGGCATGGTTGTCCGACGCCGTCGAGGCCTGCGCGTCAGGGCCGGTGATCGTGCTGGGCCACTCCTTCGGCGCGGCGATCGCGCTGTCCAGCGCCTCTCCCCGCATCGACGGGCAGATCCTCGTCTCCCCCGGCGGCCTCACCGGGCTGCGGCTGACGCCCGGTGTTCTGTGTGCTTCCGCCACCTGGCTCGCGATTCCCCGGCCACGGCACAGCGCCTGGCTCCTCCGCACCATGTACGGCACCGGCGGCACTCCCCGGCCCGCGCTGGTGGACTGGATGACGCTCGTCGCCCGCCACGCCCGGTCCAGCGGCGCCCCGGGGCTTGCCCACGTGGCGAGCCGGTCCGTCCCCCGGCGCGTCGTGACCGGCGAGCATGATGTGTTCCTGCCTCCGCGACGGCTCCGGGCCGCCGTGCGCCGAACGCTCGACGTCGAACTCGGGGTCGTCGAGGGCGCCGGACACCTCGTGATCGAGGAACAACCCGACCGCCTCGCCGACCTCGTCGGCCACCTGGTCGGCTGAGCGGGCGCCCGGGACGGGCAGCGACCCCAGGCCACCGGGCGGATGAACGACCGTTCCCGCCGCACCCCTTGGCACCTGCCCTCCCCGGCAGCACATACGCTCCCGCCGGTTTCACGAGGGCCGTGCGCCCGTGGAACCGGCGGTCGAGCTCGGTCGTCGCCGGAGCAGCTGGAGCAGTCCGTCCGCCACCGATCCGAGCGAGAGGGCGGGGAGGAAGTTCAGCAACGCCAGGATCACCGAAGCCGCCGTGGCCAGGACGACGAAGCTCACGCCGTGCGCGCGCGGAGGGTGCCCACCGTGACGACACCGGGCTGCTGCTTGGCAAGCCTCCCGGCGAGAGCCAGGACGCAGACCCTCGGCAGGTAACGCCCGGCCGGCATCGCCACCACCATCAGCAGGTTGTGGAAGTCGGTGGCTCCGTTGAAGCCGGCCATCGCACGCCCGGCCGATCGGCCGTGCCTGCTCCGAGATGAAGCTATGCCCGCCGGGATGGGGTCCGGCCACTCCGCTGACGGGCGCTTGACGGGATTCCCCTGCCCCGTAACGCGCTCCTGACGGAATGCAGGCGGCAGGAGGAGCGGGGCTCGGTCAGGGCGTGCCCTCCGTCAGTTGACGGGCGTCGAACCGCAGCCACCGGTTGAACCGGCGGTGCGCGGAAGCGAGGTCGCTCAGCAGGGGCGAGGGCGGTACGGCGAGGACCGGGCAGGCGGCATGGGCGACGCAGTACCGGACGACCGACGGGAACAGCAGCCGCCGCAGACCATCGCGTCGCCCCGCGCCGATCACCAGGAGATCACCGTCGCGGTCAGCCGATTCCACGAGTGCGGGGCCCGGATGACCACGCGCGATCATGCCCTGCCAGGGCACCCCCGGGCCGTCACTGCCGAACGCGTCTTCGATGGTTTCGAGCAGCCGGTCCGCCGCCGCCCGGCGGAAGTCGATCGCCGGAGGGGTCACCACGTGACGCTGAGCCGCCTCACCGTCCGGTGGCAGCCAGGCCAGCACGACCACCAGCTCCGCCCCGATACGCCGTGCCTCGTCCACGGCCCGGTGCAGCGCTGTCAGACTGCCCATCGAACCACTCACTCCGACCACGACGCGCCGCCCCTCGGCACCGCTCATCGCTCCATCACCCCTCGGCGTACGCACCTTCGGACATCTGCGCTCCCTGCATACGCCCGAGGACAGCGGCAGACCATGGCCTCCGCGTGCGCCTGACACTTCTCTGACGCGCCTACGCCGGTTTCCGCGACGCCAGGGGGCCCGCCGTCGGAAGCGTGAGCACCATCGCGAATCCCGGCAGGGCCGCGACGGGTGCCAGGGTGCCGCCCATGGCCTCGGCCAGGTCGCGGGACAGCCGCAGGATCACGCTGTCCGTCGTTCGGCCCTCCTGCTTCCCGGACACCACACCGTCGGCATCGCCAGTGGTCCCGTCCGTCACGAGAATGGCCAGGCGTCCGGGCCCCGTCTCGGCGGTCAGGTCCGCGGGCCGCTCGGGTGGGGCGTGGCGCAGGGCTTCCGCCGCCAGCGCGGCCAGAACGCGGGTGAGCACTGCCGCGTCGGCGATCACGTCGGGCAACTGCTCCGGCAGGCTGCAGCGGATCCGCTGGCTGCCGGGACCGAGGATGTCCAGGACCGCGGTCAGCACTTCGTCGAGGTCGACCGGGCGCGGATACATGTCGAGGGATTCCGCGTGCAGACGGCTGAGGTCGTCGAGGTCCGTGACGAGCTGGACGGCACGGCGCACCGACGATCGAGCTGTGGCGAGGAACCGCTCCACTTCCCGGACGGGCGGCCGGCTGTCCGGCCCGGCAGGGAGGCTGGAAAGGCGGTGGAGCGCCTCATCGGCGGTGCGGAGCGGGGCCCGCAGGTCACGGCTCGCGGCGAGGAGCAGGGACGCCCGGGTGTGTTCGGCCTCGGCACGAAGGCCGGTCTCGGCCGCCACGGCGGCAAGCCGGCCGTGCACGTGTGCCATCACCAACTGCGCGGCACACGCTTCGAGTACAAGCCGGTCGTCACTGCTCAGCGATCGGCCTCGGGCGGCCAGTATCAGTCCGTCGGCGGCGGGGCTTTCCACATCCGCGTCGTACGGGCGTTCCGGGGGATCCTCACCGGCGCCGGCGACCATGTGCCAACGAGGCGCGGCTGGGTGCTCCGTGTCTTCCGCCAGCAGGCTGACCGCATCCAGGCCGAAGTCCTCCCGGACCTGTTCGAGGAGAGACGCCAGGCCCTCGCCGTGCATCAGGGCGGCAGCCAGCCTGCTCAGCGCCCGAGCCTCGGATCTCGCGCGGACAGCCTCGTAGGTGCGGCGCGCGGCCGTGCCCGAGGCCATGCCGACCACGACGGCCGTGACCACGAACACGACGAGGGCCAGGACGTCGGAGGTGCGCTCGACATGCAGCGAGTGCAGTGGCGCGGTGAAGTAGTAGTCGGCGAGCAGGCCCGCTGCCAGAGCGGCGAGCAGAGCAGGGACAAGCCCACCGACGAGTGCGATGACGACGATGGTCAGGAGATACAGCACCAGAACAAAGGCCAGCTCCACGTCGTCACGGAGGGCGGCCAGCAACAGGGTGAGGGCCGGCAGTGCGACCGCCGTCATCAGCATCGCGGCCCAGAAGCGCCGCGGCCCGGTGGCTCGGGTCGGGTGGGGCAGCCGCAGGGGGGAGGACTCCCCTGCGGCGTGCTCGTGGGTCACGACGAGTACGTCGATGGGGCCGGATCGCCGGATCGTCCGGTGTCCCACACTTCCGTACAGGAACGTGGACAGCCGTCCCCGCCGGCTGGCGCCCAGCACGATCTGGGTGACGTTCTCGGCTTCGGCGAACTGCACCAAGGTCGCGGGGAGGTCTTCGCCGGACGTCTGGTGGTAGCTGCCTCCCAGCGACTCCACCAGGGCACGCTGGGCGGTGAGGGCAGCCGGATCGGCGTGGACGAGTCCGTCGCTCGGCACGACATGAAGCGCCAGGAGTTCGCTGCCGGGAGTGCGGGCGGTGACGCGGGCAGCCCGGCGGATCAGAGTCTCGCCCTCCGGGCCACCGGTCAGGGCGACCATGATGCGTTCGCGGGTCTCCCAGGGGGCGGTGATGCCGTGCTCGGCACGGTAGCGCTGCAGGCCTTCCTCCACGCGGTCCGCGAGCCACAGCAGGGCGAGCTCCCGCAGAGCTGTGAGGTTGCCGACGCGGAAGTAGTGGGTGAGGGCGGCCTCGACGCGGTCCGAGGGATAGATTTCGCCGTGCAGCATGCGACGGCGCAACAGCTCCGGCTCCAGGTCGACCAGCTCGATCTGGTCCGCGCGGCGCGCGACCTCGTCGGGCAGGGTCTCACGCTGCGGTACGCCGGTGATCTGCCGGACCACGTCGCCCAGGGACTCCAGGTGCTGGACGTTGAGCGTGGTGACGACATCCGTACCCGCGTCCAGGAGTTCCTCGACGTCCTGCCATCGCTTGGTGTTGCGGGAGCCGGGCACATTGGTGTGGGCCAGCTCGTCGACCAGGGCGACCTGCGGGCGGCAGGCGAGCACCGCGTCCAGATCCATCTCCGTGAAGGCCGCTCCGCGATGCGTCATGCTCCGCCGGGGAATGGTCTCCAGCCCTTCGACCAGGGCGGCGGTCGGCCGCCGCCCATGCGGCTCGACGAAACCGACGACCACGTCGGCCCCGATCGAGCGCAGCTGCTGGCCTTCTTCGAGCATGGCATACGTCTTTCCCACCCCAGGGGCTGCCCCGAGATAGATCCGCAATCGTCCACGCGGCATCGACGAGCTCCTGCCGGTCTGTCGCACCCACACGCTCTCCTTCCATCATGCGCGCCGACCTCCGCCACGCTCTGCGAAGCCGGATCAGCAGAGCGTGGCCTCCCCGCTCGCACGGCCTGTACGGGACGGGCCATCCCGGCGGAACCGGCAGCGTCTCCTTCTGGACATGCGAGGAATGGGCCGAGGCGCACGCAGACTTTGACACGTTCCTGACGTCTCGCCCTGCATCCGACACTCCCCCACGGACGTCCTGCCGAATGTCGAGAACGAATTCAAGAGGGAGTGAGCCGTCATGGATGGCGCAGTCGTCGGAGCCGTGATCACCGTCGTCTTCATCCTGCTGCTGTTGCGCAGCGGGTTGCGCGTGGTCAATCAGGTCGAGCGGGGCGTGGTGTTCCGCCTCGGCAAGGCGCTGCCTGGCCATCGACAGCCCGGCATCACCTTCCTGGTCCCCTTCGCCGACCGGATGCGGAAGGTGAACGTCCAGGTCGTGACCCTGCCGATCCCGACGCAGGAGGGCATCACCCGGGACAACGTCTCGGTCAAGGTCGACGCGGTCGTCTACTTCCGGGTCGTCGATCCGGCGCAGGCCACGATCGAGGTGCAGGACTACGTCTTCGCCGTCGGCCAGGTCGCGCAGTCCTCCCTCCGCTCGATCATCGGCAAGAGCGACCTGGACGACCTCCTCTCCGACCGCGAACGACTCCACGAGGGCCTCGCGTTGATGATCGACAGCCCGGCGGCCGGCTGGGGCGTCCACATCGACCGGGTCGAGATCAAGGACGTACAGCTGCCGGAGTCGCTCAAGCGATCGATGTCCCGGCAGGCCGAGGCGGAGCGCGAGCGGCGGGCCCGAGTGATCACCGCGGACGGCGAGTTCCAGGCCGCTCAGCAGCTGGCCAACGCGTCGCGGATCATGGCCGACACCCCGGAGGCCATGCAGTTGCGCCTGCTGCAGACAGTCGTCGAGGTCGCCGCGGAGAAGAACTCCACGCTCGTCATGCCCTTCCCGGTGGAACTTCTCCGCTACTTCGACCGCGCCGCCCGCCAGTTCGGCAAGGAGGACGCACCGGAGAAGCACGTCGAGCCCGGCGACGTCCCGGAGCAGCTCCCTTCCCGAGAGTAAGAACTCTCGCCCTCGTGTCCGGCGGGAACGGACGATGCGGCGGCGACGGGGCTGTCGAGCCGCCTGGTGTGCTTGCGCGACTCCCGCCGGATCGTCGCGTGCCATGAGGTGACTGAAGGCGGCCGTCGGGGAGATGACGCTCCACAGGACGCCCGCCACAGCCCGGGCGGCCCTGCTGCCTGCGACGAACGCGGCGACGACTCCGGCGAGCATCGGGATCCAGCGCTACAGGCAGTCAACGGTCCATAGAGAAGCCATCGGCGACCCCGTCCCCGCCACGCCAGGCTCCAGCCTCAGCACTCCGGGACCCTCGGACGCACCGAAAACTGCCAGCTCAACGTCTTCGCCGCCTATGTCGCCACCCGCGGCCGGGCCCTGGCCGACCGCTAGCTCTACCTGCCCAAGTCCTGGACCGAGGACCGCGAACGATGCCGCGCCGCCAAAGTCCCCGACGACCGGGAGCTCGCCACGAATGACGAACCGTCCCGGCGCATGGTGCTGCGCGCCGTCACCTCGCCGATGCCCATCACCTGGGTTACCGCGGACGCTGCCTACGGGCAGGAGAGCCGCTTCCGTCGGCTGCTGCAGTCGGGACTTCGGCTACGTGCTGCCCGTGCCCAAGCCCCAGTTCACCGCAGGCTGTTCCCGCGTCGACGACCTGTTCGCGCAGGCTCAAACCAAGATCCGGACCGTGCGCTGCCCAGCCAGCTGCTGGTCGACCGATTCTCTGCCGTCTCCGCTGGTCGGCGGCCACACGAAGCCTGTGCCACCAGGAGACGAAGAACCTGTTGTTCCCCGAAACGGTGCAATCAGGCTGCCTCCCAGAGGCCAGCGTCGAGGATCCGTGCGGCCTTGGTGATGCTGCCCGGCATCAGATGCCGGTAGGTCCGGTACGTCTCCTCGATGGACTTGTGGCCCATCCATTCCGCTACGTCGGTGATGGGGATCCCGTTCCCAAGCGCGTTCGAGGCGAAGTAGTGCCGGAAGCCGTACATCCCCACCCCTTCCTCCGCCGGAAGGTTCACGAAGAGCCTCTTCACACGGCGCCGTTCCATGCCTTCAGTGAAGTAGCCGCCCAGACCGCGCAGCAGGTAGCCGTCCTTCGTGGTGCCGTGTTTCGCCTCGTAGCGCTCGATCGTCTCCCGCACCGACCGTGGCAGGGGCACCTCTCGGAACTCCCCCACCTTGCGGTGCTTCAGCTTCGCCGGCTTCAGCGTGTTGGAATGGATCTGCTCACGCACCCGGTAGACATCCTGCGCCACGACATAGTTGATGTTCACCGCCCGCGCCTCGCCGTTCCGGAGGCCGCATCCCGCCATCATGACGATCTCCAGCGCGAGGTCCTCGTCAGCGACAAGCAGCGCCCTTTTCACATAGGCGAGAGACGGGATGGCCACCTTCTCCCGGACGTACTCCGGTTCCTGAACGCCCTTCACCGGGTCGTCCGCCATGCCCCCCTTGGCATAGGCGTCCCGCAGGATGGTCTTGAGGACCCGGAAGATGTTCACCTGGTTCCCTCGGCCGACCCCGTCGCTCTCCATCTCGTCCAGGAACCGCTCGACCACCAGCGGCGTGACCGAGTTCAGCTTTCGTGATCCGAGGCGGGGGACAGCAACGAACGGTTCGCGGCCTTCGTCGCCGACACCGAATACCAGACCGACGCCGAGCGGTTCGGCTGGTCGTACGTGTTCGCCGGCTTCCTCCCCGCTGACCTACGGCGCGGCGCACCGCGGCCCGAGGGCACCCCGTGGTGGTGCGGCGTCGAGGGCGCCTCCTGGCATCGCCCCGAGGGGCCGGGCAGCACGCTGGAGGGTCGCGGCGCGCACCCGGTGGTGCACGTGTCCTGGAACGACGCGGCGGCATACGCGCGGTGGGCGGGCAAGCGGCTACCGACCGAGGCCGAGTGGGAGTACGCGGCGCGCGGCGGCCTGGAACAGAAGCGCTATCCATGGGGCGACGAGCTGAACCCGGACGGAGCCTTTCGCTGCAACATCTGGCGCGGGCACTTCCCCGCGAAGAACACCGCCGAGGACGGCTACCGCGGCACCGCCCCCGTCGACGCCTTCTCACCCAACCGGTTCGGCCTGTGGAACATGGCCGGCAATGTATGGGAGTGGTGCACCGACTGGTGGACCACCGACCACGACGCAGCCCGCCCCCTGGTGAATCCCAAGGGCCCGGCCGCCGGTACCGAAAAGGTCATCCGAGGCGGCTCCCACATGTGCCACAAGTCCTACTGCAACCGTTACCGCGTCGCGGCCCGCAGCGCCAACAGCCCGGACAGCTCCAGCGGGCACGCGGGCTTCCGCTGCGCCGCACCCCTATGAGAACCCCTATCGCCCCTCCGGCCAACGACCTGGCAGGCCCTCACAAGGCGGGCGATCCAATCGCTGGTCGTGCCGGCCCGGGCCGGCCTGAGCGGTTCGGCCACGATTCGGAGGTAGGGACGCCAGTGCGCAAGAACGCGGAACGTAGTCCATGTGCAGCACGGCAGTGCGGCTGACCGCCGAGCCACGATGAGCCGAGGCCGGCGAGCCGGAGGATGCCTGCTCGCTCACGCTCACGCCGAGAAGGCCGTCACGTCGGGCCGTCGCGAACCCGGTCGACGTCACGCGCGGACCGTTCGCCGGGCTTCAATCCGGCGGCAGAGGTCCATCATCAGCGCAGAAGGGGCAGCGGACCGGTTTAAGGACGGGGGATTCTCGGTTGGTCGCCCTCTTGCGTGGACGTCGATCGTCAGTGGCCATCGACATGGAGGGCGGCGACAAGAGATCGCGGCAGCACCTCCTGCCATCCGAACAGACGGACCCCCAGCACCGCGTCTCCCTCACGGTGGACTTCGAGGCCGGGAAGGTCGGTCTGACACCACGCCGCGTCACTGTCCATGCCCGACCATCGGCCCCTTCGGAGCGGTGGATCGCCGCCGCCCGTCCCGCCGTGCCCTGACGTCACCCGTCCGGCCCTTCCGCCGCGGTGACCCGGCCCGCTGACAGTGCTGTCGTCAGCGTCTCCCGGGATGCCGTGTTTGCCGACCACCTCTGGCTACGCGTCGGGTTCCCGCCCGGGCGGCGAGCACCTCGCCTACCTGGTGCACATCCGCGCCGGCCAGGTCAGGTCCCAGCTCGATACGCACCGAGGGCCGCTTCGCCACCCCGCAGAGATGTTCATCAGCCGGGACATACGGTGAACCGGCGGATGCCGTAGGCGGAGGCGGCCGCCCCGGCCAGCCGGCCACGAGAAGACACTCGGGAGCCCTCACCGCCCGAATTGTCACCCCATGCGAAGTGGTAGAGGCGGGTCATCGGCCGTCCATTCCCATGTGCAGGTCGTCGTGCGCGCTGATGCGCTCCGCTGTCGAGTCGAGGTCGGCGACCTCGCCCTCGTCCCAGTACCAGCCCGTCGCCTCTAACGCGGGGAGCAGAGGTTGTTCTCCGCGAGCAGGCCGTTGGGGCCGAGGGGCGGCCATGTCGGGCAGCGCGTTCAGCGCGGGCTGAGTGGGGAGCGGGCAGGACCTGGCCCAGCGCTCTCGGGGGGACTACCAGTGCCAGGGTCGCGACAGGGGTTGAGCTCTCACCAGGGATGGCATGTCCGCCGAGCTCCAGGCCGGCGGTATCCAGCTCGAACTCCTCACAGGCCCGCTCACCGGCATCTACGACCCCAACGGCATCGACGCCAGGCTTTTTCGCCGTGCTTGCCGTGGGGCCAGACGGATCGAGCGCGGCTGCATCCGGGAGAAGACCCCGAAGGCCGGCCGACCGCGTCGGCCGAAGGCAACCACGCTGCTCTGCGGCGTTCGCTCTCGCGGCCGGTACGGCCGAGCCTACGGCTTCGGGCGGTCGGGCGAGGCTTGGTGGGTGTCCGCCCCGGAGCTGACCTGCCGCTGGGTCTCCTGAGGGCCGTGCCAGTCCAGGCACATCACGGTGGCGTCGTCCTCGAGTCGGTCGCCGGCTGCGCCCCGTACCGCTGAAGTCATGGCCAGAGCGGCCTCGCGGGGGTGCAGGTTCCGGGTGCGCTCCAACAGGCCGGGGAGATCGACGTTCTCTCCGTGGCGCTCGAGCATGCCGTCGGTGAACATGAGCAGTCGGTCGCCGGGGCGCAGGTCGACGTCCTGAGCGCGGTACGGGTGGGGCACGGGGACGGACAGTCCGAAGGGGTGGTCCACCTCGCAGGTGATCGCCTTCGCGACCCCTTGGCGCAGTCGCAGTGGCCAGGGGTGACCGGCGTTGACGAGCTGGGACCGCCCCGTGTGGAGGTTGATGCGCAACAGCTGCCCCGTGGCGTGGCCCTGGCCGTGGTCGGCCAGGGCCTGGTCCGCCAGATGGGCCTGCTCCACCAGGCCGGCACCTGCGCGACGGGCGCCCCGCAAGGCGCCGACCAGCACGGTGGCGGCCAGGGCCGCGTCGATGTCGTGCCCCATGGGGTCGGTCACCGACACGTGCAGGGTGTCGCGGTCCAGGGTGTAGTCGAAGGTGTCGCCGCTGAGGTCTTCGGAGGGCTCGAGGCTCCCGCACAGGGTGAACTGGGCCGCCTCGCACGACAGGGACGGGGGAAGCAGCTGGTACTGGATCTCCGCGGCCAGGGTGGGCGGTCTGGAGCGCTTGCCCCAGGTGTAGAGGTCGGTGAAGCGACCGTTGGCGATCACGACGTAAGCCAGTACGTGCGCGGCTTCCTCGACCGCGGTGAGGGTGCCCTCGCCGGGTCCGGCCGGCAGAAGGAGTTCCAGGAGCCCGATCGCGTCCCCCCGGTTGGTGACCGGCGCGATCACGCGGTGTCCGCGGTGGGTCGCCTCCTGGTACAGCCGCTGGGTACGGCACATGTTCGTACACGCTGCCGAGCAAGGGAATCCGTTCCGCTCCCCGGCCGCCCTCCCCCGCAGCGGTGGTGGACAGCCGGGCCACCGCCCTCCCCGTCAGGTCCACGATGAGGAAGGAGCCCTCGACGGCCTCGAACCGCCGACGCAGATCCCGCGCAACGACGTCGACGGCCTCCACCGGCGCGGCCGTCTCCGCTGCGGTCAGAAGCCGAGGAAGCTCACTCTGCCCAGCAGCCACGGCCACGGTCCCTTCGACGAGCCCCGCCCGCGCCGACACGGCAATCCGCCAGGGTGAGCGCCAGCAGCCAGGCTCTTCACATACACATCATCCCCCAGGAGAGAGTCGGCCACAGGTCTGCCGCATCGCGGCGCGGCACGTTACTGGCAGTAGGGCCGCGGTGAACATCGATGCAGCTCGGCGACCGGCGCGCGCTCGCCTCGACCAGCGCCCACTGCGCCAGGTCCCCCCGGCATCGCCGGGCCCTGCTCATACCGCCAGTGCCACGGTGGCGACGAGGCCATGAGCGGGTTCCGGGGACACTCAACCCGGAACACGCGAAGCAGCCGTGCGCCCTGAGCCCAGTGCCCCCGGTTCCACCTCCACCGGCGGGTGGAACGGGTCAGGCGAGGTTGATGTTCTCCGCCTGGGGGCCCTTCTGGCCCTGGGTGACGTCGAACGTGACGGCCTGGCCTTCCTGGAGCTCACGGAAGCCCGTCGAGTTGATGGCCGAGTAGTGGGCGAAGACGTCCGGGCCGCCGCCGTCCTGGGCGATGAAGCCGAAGCCCTTCTCAGCGTTGAACCACTTCACAGTTCCGGTAGCCATGTTCATGCCTTCCAGTCGATGGACGCCTCCCGCACCCTGCGGAAGACGGAGGTGATCGCCCTGGTTCCTGCGGCACAGCACAGCAAAACGCCCACGCCTAGGCGTGGGCAAAGGGAACTTCCGAACCACGACAGCTAACGGGGACGGTACACGTCCGCACAGCCTGTCACCAGAGGAAACGTATCCCTGGGTGAGTGCGCGGTCCCGGCGGGCTGGCACCGCCTCAGGCCGGGGCCGGCGGGTGGGCCGTTTCGGTGGCGCGGCGGTATTCGGCGTTGATGCGCTGGGCCTCTTCGAGCTGGTCTTCCAGAACGATGATGCGGCAGGCGGCTTCGATCGGTGTGCCCTGATCCACGAGTTCGCGGGCGCGGGCGGCGATGCGCAGCTGATAGCGGGAGTAGCGGCGGTGGCCGCCTTCCGAGCGCAGCGGGGTGATGAGGCGGGCTTCGCCGATGGCGCGGAGGAATCCTTGTGTGGTGCCGAGCATTTCGGCGGCCCTGCCCATCGTGTAGGCGGGGTAGTCGTCGTCGTCGAGACGGCCGTACGAGTCGTCTGCTGTCATCTGCACCTCTCTCGTGGAACGCGTGGAGGGGCCCTGGTGCCGTACTGGCACCAGGGCCCCGAAGGAACTTCTACACCACCTGCCGGCCCTGATACTGCGCCGGCGTTCTGTGTCCGCGTACCCGACCTGGCTGCTGTCGGGGGTGCGGGGATCGCGGTTGCTTGACCGGAGACCACCTCGATATCGATGTCCTGCGGTACCCGGGCTCAGACTTCCGCCCGGGCGATCCTGATGGCGCGAGTTCCTCCATTCTTCCTCGGTGATCAACTACTTACTACGGGGTACTGCGTACTGCGGGTACTGCTGGTGATGCGAACCACTCAGTGGCCTGTGAAAGCGCCACACTTCGGCAGCCAGCCCCGTCGCCCGTCCTGCGTCTGCTCTGGCTTAGAACCCCACTGCCGAACTTCCCGGTGCGCGCGTCCGCAGCCGACGCCTTCACCAGGGGTACTGCTCACTGACTTCACTGCTGGGTACTGCGCACTGCACTCACGGGTACCGCACCTGCCATGACCGCGGTCCCGCTCACGGCGGCCCCTGATCACTGCGGGCCACCCGGTCCGGCCGTCGGTCCCGTCGCCGTCCTGCAACAACCTGGCTTCGAAACTCCACCGCCGCACCGTCCTGCTCACTGCAACTACCTGTACTGCTGGTACTGCTTGCCGGCAGTTCGTCCCTGCCAGGCCCTGCCGTCTCTCTGGGCTACGAGAGAAACCATAACCACGCCACCACCCAATGTCTACTCCGGCCGACATAGATTTCCGTGTGTCCGGTGGGCAGGTAATCGACCTCGAACGGTGACGCGGAGGGTCGCGGGGCGGTCATCGCCGGGTTACTCACCGCATATCCGGGCACACGCCACGGACGGGTAGGGGCCGGTTCTGGCGATCACGGACCAGGGGCCTGATGGACACGATGAGCAAGGCCCCGACCGCTCGGGGAGATCGGGACCTTCGCATGCATCGGGGGAGCTGACACGGCCCCGACGCCAGAGCACGGAATCGGGGGCCGCGGACTGCACCGGCCCCGACGTGGGGCGTCCAGACCAGTGCACGCGTCACTGGCCCAACGCAGGCCGCTCGGAGGACACGGGCGCATCAGCCGCCGGCGTCCCCGTTCCGCCGGCAGGTGGAGAGGGCGACGAACACCGGTGTGGCGACGAGCGCCCCGTCGCGGTGGAACAGCGGCGTGGCGAGGAACTCCACGCGGGCACCGTTCGACGGCAACACGCCGGGATTCAGCATGGTGTCGACGGCGGCCTCGTATGACGCCTTGGCCTCGCCTCGCGGGCCCGCGCGGATGACGCCTCCGCTCCACGGGCGGGCCTGTGTACATGTCCAAGCGGCGGTTGCCTTCAGGACCCAGCGCCGCGCCGTGTAGACGCACCCCTCGACCAGCACGAACCCCGGGGTACGCCGAGCCTCCGATCTCAGCGAAAACGGTGGTGGTTGTATTCCCTGCTAACCGCCCCACCCTTCCCTCCACAGCCATGACCCTGCTTCCAACAGTCAGGTATCACCTACCGGTCCGACACACGCCGCGCGCCCCGCCGATACAGCGCGTAAGCGTCTCGCAGGTCCAGGAAGAGCCGAATGACCAGCGGAAACACCACCCGGAACCAGCGTTCGCTGGGGAGAATCTGGGGAGAATGGAGCTGCCCCGGGGAGTGGCTGGGGAGAATCGAACGCGTAAAACGGCGTCACCGTGAAAGCCCCAGAAACGAGCAAAGCCCCAGGTCAGCACACCTCGTACAGCGATCTTCGCAGGTCAGCGCATTGAGGGCGACGACTTCAAGAAGATCTCCTCGCCACCTCAACAGGTCATGTGTCGCTCTAACCGCCCTTCAGGCTGCTTCCCAGAGGCCGGCGTCCAGGATCCGTGCGGCCTTGGTGATGCTGCCCGGCATCAGGTGCCGGTAGGTCCGGTACGTCTCCTCGATGGACTTGTGGCCCATCCATTCCGCCACGTCGGTGATCGGGATGCCGCTGTCGAGGGCGTTCGAGGCGAAGTAGTGCCGGAAGCCGTACATCCCGACACCTTCTTCCGGCGGGAGGTCTTCGAAGAGCCTCTTCACCCGGCGTCGCTCCATGCCTTCGGTGAAATAGCCGCCCGGGCCGCACAGGAGGTAGCCCTCCTTCGTGGTGCCGTGCTTGGCCGCGTAGTGCTCGATCGCCTCCCGGACCGATCGTGGCAGAGGAACCTCCCGGAACTCCCCCGTCTTGCGGTGCTTCAGCTTCGCCGGCTTGAGCGTGTTGGAGTGGATCTGCTCGCGCACCCGGTACACGTCCTGGGCCACGACGTTGTGGACGTTCACCGCCCGCGCCTCACCATTACGCAGGCCGCATCCCGCCATCATGACGATCTCCAGTGCCAGGTCCTCGTCGGCGACCGTCAGTGCCTTCTTCACGTAGGCGAGGGATGGGATGGCGACCTGCTCGCGGACGTACTCCGGTTCCTGGACTCCCTTCACCGGGTCGTCCGCCATGCCCCCCCTTGGCGTACGCGTCCCGAAGGATGGTCTTGAGGACCCGGAAGATGTTCACCTGGTTGCCTCGGCCAACCCCGTCGCTCTCCATCTCGTCCAGGAACCGCTCGACCACCAGCGGCGTGACCGAGTTCAGCTTCCGCGACCCCAGGCGCGGGACGATGTGCACGTTGATCGAGCTGTCGACGTGCCAGCCGGTGGAGTAGTCCGTCATCTTGCGCTGCCGAGGCCGCCACTGCTTCGCGTACTCCTCGACCGTCTGCTGACCCAGCTCACGGCGGGCCGCCGCCACGGACGGCGCCGTGGTCTTCTTCTCCGCATACAGCTGCGTGAGGCGCTCGATCGCATCGTCCTGCGTGCCGTAACCGGACTCCTCGCGCTGCTTGCCGAGGGCGTCGCGGAAACGGATCATGTACGGGTGAGGGCAGCGGGTGGGCTTCGCGCAGCCGCAGTCCTTGAAGAAGGACCCCATGCCGCGGGCGAGCTGTCGAGCCATGTGACGCACCATCCGTTCCAGCCCAAGAACCGCGCTCAGTCGCCGCACTGCAGGTCGAAGGTCAGCAAACGGGGACACCATGCGGACGCATGCTGACCGTTTGCTGACCTGAGGGGGACACATGATGCCCCTGACCTGCGGCGACGCCAAATAGTCAGATCTTGGACTTGAACAGAGTGCGCAGCATTCGGGACTCCTCTGAGACGGCTCCCTGCCTGCTTTGTGCAGGTCAAGGGCGCTCTCGACCTTACACCGACACCCCTATTCGATGTTTGTGAGGAACATCGCTCCGGTCAGGCGAGATGGCTCCCTACCTGGGGTTTCGCGCCGTCACCGACGCCTTTACAGGCAATCGCTCGGGATTGCCTGGCGACTCATGCTGACCGGATGCTGACTTACCTGATGAGCCATCAGGCATGCGAAGGACCACGCGCGCCGTCCACCTTCCCGACCAGGACACCGCCCTCCAGCTGCTCGGCGACACGCTCCGACACGGGGACGTCGTCCTGGTCAAGGCATCCCGCGGGGTCCAGCTCCAACAGCTCGCCGAGCGACTGCTGGAACCGAACCCCGAGCCCACCGGCGCTTAGGACTCCTGATGATGCTGAGGCTGGTGTGTGGAACCTCTGCGCGAGGTCCTCTGCGCGAGGTCCTCCTCGCCAGACTCCGCGGCGCGAACGTTCTGGACTTCTCCCGTGCGGCGGTCGACGGGTCCCACATCCGGGCGTTAAAAGGAGACCCAATACCGGACGAAGCCCAGTGGACCGGGGCAGGGTGGGAAGCAAGCACCACCTGATCACCGACGCCACCGGCATCCCGCTTCCAGCCACCTGACCGGTGGCAACCCGCAGCGACGTCACCCAGCTGATCCCGCTCCTCCAGGCCGTGCCGCCCGTGCGCGGCCGGCGTGGCCGACCTCGACGCCGGCCTGACGTGGTGCTGGGTGACCGCGGCTACGGCCACGACAAGTACGTCGACACCAGCACCTGGGAGCGGGACAGGATCGACCGGCGGATGGAGGTGGCCGCGGCGGCAGCGTCTGTTTCGCCGCCGATCGGGGGTTCTCCCGGCTGCGCTTCGTCATCGTGCGGGTGCCACATGTGCACGCTGTACGGAACGGAGCGGTCCAGGAGGGAAGTGAGAGCCGGATGAGGAGGCACCTCATGCGCGGAGCCGGGCGTGTCGGCTGGGCCGTCGCGACGGTGACGGGGAGGACGCTGGCCACATGATGCTCGACCGGCGCAAAGCCGAGCATTTCCTCGCCTTCACCAGCATCGCCTGCACCCTCATCTGCTAGCGCAGACTCGCGTGCCTATGCCTGAAGCGCCAGGGTCGGCGAGAGACGGGACGCCGCAGGCGGGAACGTCGGTTGGTACCCCGTCGCGACCGGCTGGCACGGCGCAGGCGGGGCGAATCGTCTGTCCCGGCCTGCTCCCACTCCCCTCCCCGTAGGGGGCGTGAGGCCCGTAACCTGACGTCAGCGGGTCGGACGTCTTCCCCGGCCGTTCCAGGCGCGAGCGGTGAGGGCGATCGAACCGTCGGCCTCGATGGGTACGCGAGCGCGCAGACGCTCGCGCAACGCGTCCTGCCCCTTCGGCGGCAGTGAAGCGAGGTAAGACTGGGCAGGCCCTTGCCCGCCCAGGAACGGGGCCCAGCAGTCGTCGAAATCCCTGAAGCGTGTGGGGATGTTGATCTCGTCGACCTCCACGTCCGCCAGGCCGGCCGCTCGCAGCAACTCGTCCAACGGACCGGGCGCGCACAGAGGGAACCGGAGGGCCTCGTCCAGCTCCCGGCTGCCCTCGTCCAGGGAGACGGCGGCTTCCCAGAAGTAGCGGATGAGTTCCATGCCCCCTGGGTGTAGTCCCAGAGGTACGCGGCGAGCGTGCCGCCCGGGCGCACGATGCGGGCCATCTCTGCGACGGCCCGCTCGGGAGCAAGGGACGAAGTTGAGGACCAGGCCGCTGATCGCCACCGACGCCCGGCCATCCGCTGGGCGTCGGCCACGTCCAGGACCGCTCGCGTGACGGCACCCGTCCCGCAGCCGATGTCCCGCCAGTCGCTGTCCTCCGCGACGTCCAGCCGGCGGACGCACTCCACCGCCACCTGCCGGCTCCACCGCCCGATGTAGGGCTCGTACGCTTCCCCTTCGCCCCACACCGGCATTCACCCTCATCCAGGACGGCCGGCCCGGCGGGCCCGACACTCACCGCCTCAAAAGCCAGCATGCACGGGCCCCCGCCCCCTCGCAGCCCGGCCGAGAGCACCGGCCAAGACGAGATCCGATGCGGGCCGCACATCCGCCGTGGCCAGACCGGGCCCTGGCCTCAGCACGGACCGATGTGACCCGCGGTCGAAGAGGTTCCTCGCATGGGGAGGGCCCCGGGCAACGCCCCGTTTCTGGTCTCCGCCCCCGCCATCACTGCCTCATCGCCGGACAGCGGATCACAGCCGTCATCGGGGCCGTCGCCGTCCTGACCCAAGCCGCGACCGCGATGGTGCGTGGCAGCGTGACCGGATCGTCACGCACATCGCTCGGCCCGGCATCGAGTCCGGCGAACGCAGAGGCTCGCAAATCCCGCCACGTGAGACACCCGCTAAGGCCTGATGTTCTGGTTCAGGTGGAAGAGGTTCCCCGGGTCGTACGTGCGCTTGACCTCGACGAGGCGGTCGTAGTTTCCCTTGTAGTTGGCACGGATGCGGCCCTGGTCGTCGTCCGCCATGAAGTTGACGTAGCCGCCCTCCTCCGAGTGCGGGGCGGTGGCCTCGTAGTAGTCGCGGACCCAGGCGGTGTTGGCCTCGTTGTCGGCGGGGTCCGGCCACATGCCCGCGATGACGGTGGCGAAGGAGGCGTCCCGGTAGGCGAAGGCCGTCGCATCCGGGGCGACCCGGTGGCAGGCGCCGTTGATCGGGTAGATGTGGACCGTCGAGTTCACGGCGGGCAGGCGCGGGCCGTGCACCAAGTGCGCCTCGATCGCGGCGTCGCTCAGCTCCGTCACGAAGTTGGCCTTCCAGTAGTGCTGGAGACCGGGCGGCACGAGCGCGTCGAAGGCGCTGTTGAGTGCCGGGTACGGCATGACGCCGACGTGCTCCGCGACCACCGGGGCAAAGTCGTGGAAGGGCTGGAGCGCCCGCTCGCCCTCCTCCGGCGGACCCGCCCAGCACGACACGATCAGGACGAAGGGCTCGCCGTGCCGGTCTTCGGGGATGAACGGCAGCGGCGGGGCGATCTGGAAGGCCGGGAACCCGCCGAGCTGCTCCGGCGCGTCGGCGATGAAGTCCCGGAAGGAGCGCAGGACCGTGCCGGCGCTGTCCAGTTCGAAGAGGATCGGCCCGCCGTAGATGTCCTTGACGGGGCTGAGCCGGAATTCGAGGGAGGTCACCGCGCCGAAATTGCCACCACCGCCGCGCAGCGCCCAGAAGAGGTCCTCGTGCTCCTGCTCACTCGCCACGACGAGCCGGCCGTCCGCGGTCACCACGTCGGCCGATACCAGGTTGTCGCAGCTCAGGCCCAGTCCGCGGTCGAGGTAACCGAGGCCGCCGCCCAGGGTGAGGCCGCCGACGCCGGTGGTGGAGATGATCCCGCCGGTCGTCGCCAGGCCGAAGGCATGGGTGGCCGCGTTGAAGTCGCCCCAGGTCGCGCCGCCTTCGGCACGCGCCGTCCGGCGCACGGGGTCGACGCGGACGCCACGCATTGCGGACAGGTCGGCGACCACGCCATCGTCACAGGTGCCGAAGCCGGGCACGCTGTGCCCGCCGCCACGGACCGCCAGGTCGAGCCCGTTCTCCCGGGCGAAGTCGACGGCCGCCATGACGTCACCCGCGTTGACGCAACGCACGACAGCGGCCGGCCGTCTGTCGATCATGGCGTTGTATACCTTGCGGGCCTCGTCGTAGGCCTTGTCCCCGGGAGTGACGACCGCGCCACGCACACGTTGGCGCAGCTGGTCCACAGAGAGGTTACCCATGGCCATCGCTCCTCTTGCCCTGGCTCGGAAGGCGTGGTGCCTGTGGCAGCGGCGCGGCGTCCAACGGTGGAACTTCCCGCGAGCCCCGAGGCCGCCTGCCAATGGACAGGGCCTAGATTCACGCTACGCCGATGGGATGAAGCGTCAACAGGAACCCCTCGAACGACCTGAGGAAGAGACGTTGCCCAGGGCCGGTTCCCAGCTGACGGTGCTTGCGACAACAAGTCGCTGCAGTCCGGCGAGCTCGACATCGGCTTCGCGCTCACCCCCGCCGAGCACATGCTGCGCCGCCGTTTCCCCGGCCACTCGGTGACGATCGTCCCCGCCGACACGGCATCGCGCGCGGGCTGGGCCCTCACCAGCCGGGACAAGGGCGAGAAGGTGAAGTACCGCTACTGGCCCCAGTACTTCGCCGAGGTCTGGCGGCCGGGCGAGGCGTCCCGCGTCTTCCCCCTCGCCTGCAAGGGCGACCACGGCAACTCCGCTGCCTCCGCCGACCAGCTGGCCTCCGCCTCCGTCCACACCGAAGCGGTCCACATCGGTGCGTGGAACGAGACCCCGGCCCTGCTGTGCAGCACGGAGATCCCGACGGACGGGGGCACAATGGCCGTCCACGCCCTTGAGGCGCCGGGCAGCGGCGGCCGGTTGTCCCCGGCGGAGGGCCGGGAGCCGAACCTGGACGCGTCTCCGACGCAAGCGAACGTGATGCCGGACATCCACCCGCCGGCCAGGGCCTGGTGGCTCCCGATCCGGTGCGGGGCTGCCACGTGCAGCCGAAGGACTTCGCCTGGTTCCAGGAGTCCCTGGCCCACACCACCGCGGCGGGCCTCATGGCCCTTACGGGCTCCGGCCGCGCCATCCGCCCGCTACCTCACCGAGCCGCAGGGTCACAAACGCTTCACCGGCCTACGACACGCGGCCAGCACGAGTGTGCAGGACACTGCCCACAAGCTCCTGGGGACCGAGTACGTCGGCACCGACCACGTCTTCCGCCTGAACGGTCCTCACGTCGAGGCGTTCTCCGGCGTGGACCAGGCACTCTTCCGTCTCCTCGCCAGGGGCGACGTCGAGGAGTACCGCGCCGTCGTCCACGCCGGCCGCGACACTCGCCCCCGGCTCACCTTCGACAAGAGCTGACGAGGCCCCGTCTCCGTCCACGCCGACGGCTCCGTCTTCGCCCTGCGGTTGCTGCCGGGGCAGGACGAGAAGCCCCGGTAGGACCGGGGATCGCCGTCCGGGCCGACCCTCCTCGGAGCCGGCCCCGACGGGATGTCGATCTCGATCTGCTTGCAGGCTCAGAGCGGTACCCCGGCTCCAAGGCTCCCGGCGCCGATGGCTCCCCTCAACACGTTGGTAATCTCCTCGGGCTTGAGGTCGATGCCGTCGAGCCCCTCCAGAGTCAGCGGGACCTCCTCCAGCGCGTACTCGCCGCGGCCTTCGGCACTGAACTCGGGGCCGGTGCGGTCGTCGAAGGACCAGGTCGCGATGCGGGCGAGGTAGAAGAGCTGGCGCTCGTCGTCGGACTCCATCGTGTGGAGGAGGCGAACGATGTTGGGCTTCCCCACGATCTCCTCGTGGATCTCCCTATGGAGGGCGGCCTCCCGGGTCGCGTCGCCGGGTTCGACGCCGCCGCCGGGAAGGACCCAGTACTCGGGGATGCCGGGCCGGGTGCGGCGGATGACCAGCATCGTGTCGTCGGGGGTGACGAGGACGGCGCGGACTCGTTCGATCATTTCGGTTCGTCTCCTTGCTTGTTGACGGTCTTCAGTGCAGCAGCCAGCCGCCGTAGACGTGGACGGACTGCCCCGCGATGAACGAGGCGGAGGGGCCCACAAGGTATGCCACCAGGGCCGCGACGTCCTCGGGCCGGTCACGGCGCGGGACGCACTGGCCCCGAGGTGGCGACGGGGGTGTGCGGAGCCCCAGACCGGGACCGGCTCGTGCTGCGGGACGCGCCGGTCGGTGTCGAGGACCGCGGCAGCGCCTCCGGCATCCTCTACCGGAAGGTGTGCTGAGCGGCGCCCGCGAGACCGGCCGGCGCGCCCGGGGGGCGAGGGTGTGGTTCGTGGTCGTGCCCGCCGTTCTTGGGGCCGCCGGTGCCTTGCCGCCAGGTCAGGCAGGCACCGGGCGCCGGGGTGGCGGGTGCGGCGGGTGACCGCCGGGCGAGTCGCGCGGCGTCGGCCTGCTCGGTCCGGACAGAGGTCAGGGGCGGGCGATGCCTTCGATCTCGCCGAACCGCTGTTCGTTTCCGGCGGTGTGGGGTGGCCCGGCTGGGATCCGCCGCGTTCTCCGCCGATGAGATGCGGACGCCGTCCCCTCCGGGCAGAGTGGGGAAGGACCTGTTCGTACCGAGGTGGTCCCCTGTGGTCCCGCGTGCTGGAGACGGGACGGAGTGATGCGAGGATTGTCGTGACGTCGGAGTGATCGATGTTCCGCAGACGGCCGGCCGACAACAGCGAGGACCTTCTGGTCCGGCTCGGGTCGCTGACCGCCAGGGCGCGGGAGTTGGCCGAGACGCAGCGTTCCCGGGTCGAGCTCGCCGTGGCCCTGCAGCGCGACATGCTGCCCTCGGACCTGCCCAGTTTTCCGGGCGCCCGGCTGGCCGTCCGCTATGAGCCCGCCAACCACGGGCTCAACGTCGGCGGTGACTGGTACGACGCCTTCTCCCTGCCCGGCGGGCAGATCGGCATGTCCATCGGTGACGTGCAGGGGCACAACATCGAGGCCGCCGCCTTCATGGGACAGGTCCGCGTGGCACTGCGCGCGCTGGCCTCCGTCACCGGAGACCCGGGAGAGCTGCTCGGTCGCACCAACGACCTGCTGATCTCTCTGGGCGCCGACCTCTTCGCCACCTGCACCTTCCTGCGGCTCGACCCCGCTGCCGGCACCCTGGAGTGCGCCCGGGCCGGTCACATCCCCTACATCTGGGCCACCACCGATGGCCGCTCCGGTATCGACGACAGCGAGGGCGGGCCTCCGCTCGGTGTGCTCCGCGGCGTCGACTACCCGGCCACGCGCCACCGGCTCACCGCCGACGGTGTCTTCGTCCTCCTGACCGACGGGGTGGTGGAGGGGCCCTCGCTCCACGTCGACGAGGGTCTGGACCGGGTGACGCGGCTCGCCGGGATCACCGCCGTCGCCGGGCTGGACGTCGACGCGCTCGCCACCGCCGTCATGAAGCTGGCGGCCACGGTGGGGCACGAGGACGACGCGGCCGTCCTGGTCGTCGGCCATGACGGCGGTCCGGCGCGGTCGGCGGCCGAGGAGTGAGGGGAGGGGGCTCTCCTCGGGCCGGGTCGGTCCTCGGACCGGCCCGGGCCCGTGCCGGACGGCGGCGCCCGACACGCAGGGGCCTTGCCCGGTCGTGGCGGCCCGGCCGGTGTCTGATGGCTGACGTGTTGGATACTCGGCAGTTCCGGTCCGCTACGGAGGCGGCTCTGATGTCGCTGGCCGTGGCGGTTTGCTACTACGCGGCCGGACGACTCGGCCTGATGGGCCGCCTCGTCGTCGAAGACGTGGTGGCCACCCCCATCTGGCCGCCCACCGGCGTCGCCGTCGCCGCCCTGCTGCTGCTCGGCGCGCGGGTCTGGCCTGGGATCGCCCTCGGCTCCTTCCTCGTCATCACCTCCCTCACCGCTCCGGGGCCCACCACAGTGGTCACCGTGGTGAGCAACACCGTCGCGCCGCTCTGCGCCTTCCTGCTGCTGAGACGGGCCGGATTCCGGCGCGACATGGCGCGGCTGCGGGACGGACTCTCCCTGGTCTTCCTCGGCGGGTTCGGCGCCATGCTGATCAGCGCGACCGCGGGGGTCGGACTACAGGTGGCGAAGGGCTCCCTGGACAAGAGCGAGTTCTGGCCCGTCTGGCTGGCCTGGTGGGTGGGCGACACGATGGGGGTGCTGCTCGTCGCCCCGCTCCTGCTCGTCCTCGCGGGGCCGGCCGGACGGTTCCGGGTACGGCGCTGGAAGGAGGCGGCCTTTCTGGGGCTGACGACCCTGGTCCTCATGCCCATGGCCGTGCTCAGCCCGATGAGCATGCTCTTCCTCGTCTTCCCCCTGCTGATCTGGGCAGCACTCCGCTTCCAGCTCGCCGGAAGCATGCTGTGCGCGCTCTTCGCCTCCGTGCTCACCACCTTCGAGGCGACCTCCGGGCGGGGCGCGTTCCTCCACCTGACGGACGTCGAGATCATGGCCAAGCTCCAGGCGTTCAACGGTTCCGCCGCCCTGACCGCCCTGCTTCTCTCCTCCGTCATCACCGAGCAGCGTGCGACCCGCCGGTCGGTGCGCCGCGCCTGCCAGGAACTGGCGGAGGTCCTGGAGCACCTCGCGGCGGGCGAGTCCTCGCCGGGTCCACCCGGCACCGCCGAGAGCCGGGCAGCCCCACCCGGCGGGCACCGGGACCTGTGACCCCAGCGCCGGAGCCGGCGCAGGGATCAGGAGCCGTACAACGACTGCAAGGCATGGGAACTGTCCGGCGCTGACAAACTGGTGCGTGATTGCGTTGGAGATGCACGGTCCTGAGCTGGTGGTTTTGTCAGGCGATGGTGTTGCGGTCCGGAGACGAGGCCGGCGATGACCCGGTAGGTGTCGGGCAAGACCTCTCGCCGGTGGGTCCAGCGGGTCAGCTGCTTCCAGCGTTTGTGGTCGGCGGGCGCGTGCTCGCCGGTGATGCGCTTCGATGAGTGCCGGTGCCGGGCCTCTTCTCTGGCGGCGTGCACCTGCGAGACGGCGATCTTGTTGGGCTTTCTGAGCGGTGTGATCGCCTTATCGAGGTGGTCGCGTCTGAGGCCGAGGTAGCCGTCATCCAGAAGCACTTCCACCCCTGGGAAGTGCTGGAAACAGACGGCGATGCCTTCATTGCGTGCTGCGGTCGCATCGTGCATCCATCGTTCTCCATCTCGTCCAGGAACCGTTCGACCACGATCGGCGTGACCGCGTTCAGCTTCCGCGATCCGAGGCGGGGGACGATGTGGACGTTGATCGAACTGTCGACGTGCCAGCCGGTGGATTAGTCCGTCATCCTTCGCTGCCGGGGCCGCCACTGCATCGCGTACTCCTCGATCGTCAGCTGACCCAGCTCACGGCGGGCCACCGCCACTGAGGGCACCGTGGTCTTCTTCTCCGCATAGAGCTGCGTGAGGCGTTCGATCGCGTCGTCCTGCGTGCCGTATCCGGACTCCTCTCGCTGCTTGCCGCGCGCGTCGCGGAAACGGATCGAGTAGGGGTGGGGGCAGTGGGTGGGCTTGGCGCAGACGCAGTCCTTGAAGAAGGAACCCATGCCGCGGGCGAGCTGTCGGGCGATGTGGCGACCCATCCGATCCAGCCCAGGAATCATGCTCAGGCACCGCACTGCAGGTCGAAGGTCAGCGAGCGGGGACACCATGCGGACGCATGCTGACCGTTTGCTGACCTGAGGAGGGCACATGATGCCCCTGACCTGCGGCGACGCCAAATAGTCAGATCTTGGACTTGAACAGAATGCGCAGCATTCGGGACTCCTCCGAGACGGCTCCCTGCCTGCTTTGTGCAGGTCACGGGCTTTCTCGGCCCTACACCGACACCCCTATTCGATGGTTGTGAGGAACATCGCTTCCGGTCAGGCTGGACGGCTTCACACCTGGGCTTTCACGCCGTGCTGAAAGGTCGTGGACGGTCGAGCGACCTGATCTGTGACACCGGTAGTGCACATGGGAAGGGCCCCGCCCCGGGGCGAACCGGGGTGGGGCCCTTCCTGTTTGCTGCTCGTTCTGGCTACTCCTGGACGGTGCGGCGACGCCGCGTCCACCACACCAGGGCCGCGCCGGTGGCGGCGATCGCCGCGGCGATGCCGGAGATCAGGCCGATCGGGGTGTCCGATCCGGTGTCGGCGAGGCCGCCGTCCGGGTCCGGTCGGTTCGCCGGAGGCGTCGCGCCCCCGCTGCCGCCGGTGTCGCCGTTGCCGGGCTTGGTCGGGTCCGGGCCCGGCGACGTGGGCGGGTCGGTCGGCGTCGGGTCGGTCGGTGTCGGGTCGGTCGGCGTCGGCTTTGGCGTCGGCGTCGGTGTCGGGTCGGGCTTCCCGTCATCTGCCGGGGCGATGCCGTTGCCGCCCAGGAACGCGGTGTCGCTGTCGCGGGCGGAGGTCTCCGTGCGGACGGAGTCCTTCGTCGTGCGGGGCAGTTCACGGTGCTGGGCGGTGAACTCGACTGCGGTGACGTTCCGCTTGGGGGCCTTCGCGAAGTCGATGCCGCCGACGAAGAACGTGTAGATCCGGCCGTCACCGAGGGGCCATTCGTAGGTGAAGTCGCCCTCGGTGAAGGACTTCACCATCTCCCGCCACACGGTCCGCTTGTCCCAGTGGGCATTCTCACCGCGCAGCGGCCACCGCTTCAGGCTGTTGCTGTTGATGAGGGGACGGAAGTCGGTGGCCTTCCTCGCGTCCTGCTGGCGGATCCACTCGGCCGCGACGCGGGACTTGTAGACGCGGCGCAGGTCGGCGTACTTGGGGTCGGTGTTGATCTGCTTCTCGACATGCGGGACGAGGTACTGGGTGATCAGCCGGTGGCTGCGCTCGTTCTCCTCCTTGCTGAGCTTCTTCGAGCAGTCCTCTCCCTGTACGGGGGTGTCGAAGTCCATCGCCGCGTGGTTGACCTCCAGCGGGGCGTCGAGGATGTAGATCCCGCCGTCCTGCTCGCGGACCTTCGCCCGGCCGGGAACGATCCAGTTGCGTCCCGATCCCCAGCACGGCACCCCGTCGACCTTGGGGGCGGCTTCCATGAACTCCTTGCCCGGGGACTTCTTGGGGTCCATGGCGCGGGAGAAGTCCCGCTTCATCTCCATGTCGGCCACGAGGAGGACACGGCCGGCGTCGGTTTCACCGAACGCCTTGTCCATGATGGTGTCGGGCTGGTCGGGGTTGAGGTTCACCCACTGCCGGTCCGGGGTGAGCGCCAGCCACGTGAACAGGGCATCGGAGGCCAGTTCGAGCTTCGCCTGTCCGCCCCAGCCCGGGTTGTCGTCCTCATCGGGCATGAGGTCGGCCTTCATGGAGTAGTCCAGGGCCTTGCCCTTGACCGGGTTGCCGACGTACTGGAGCTCCAGGGTGGAGAAGTCCACCCCGCCCGGGCCCCGGCCGAGCGCGGACCGGGCGTTGTCCGCCAGGTACTGGTTCTGCAACTGCCGGGCCTGGGCGGGGTTCTGTCCCGACCCGTAGGCGATCGAGGCGCCCGGGCCCTGGGTGCCGCGGTTCGGCAGCGGGTTGAACACGTTGTACGTCTTCGTGTACTTCGTCTCCGGCCACAGGCCCTTCGCGGTCGCCCGGCGCTCCGCGATCCGGATCGGGTTGTTCCCCGTCCCCCGCTCCGCCCGCAGCTTGTCGTTCTCGGCCTTGTAGTCGCGGAGGGTGGCCCCGTTCGGCTTCTCCGACGTGAACATCGTCAGGCGGTGCCGGGTGAAGTCGTGGTTCGCGTCCTTGTGCCGCAGGATGATCCTGTCGGCCCGGAGCTGGGCCGGCTTGCGCTTCCCGTCGGACTTGAACTCCCCCAGCTCACCGGTGCGCTGGTTGTAGGAGTCGTACCGCCGGGAGGCGATCTTCTTGCCGTCCTTGTCGAAGATCTCGATCGTGACCTCGCACAGCCAGTCGGGGCCGACCATGTTGAAGTCCTGAACCGCCTTGACCTCGAACACGCCCCCCTTCTGCTTGCTGACCTGCGCGCTGATCAGGTTGACCTTCCAGCTGCCGAACGGCTTGGGGTTGTTCGACTCGTTCCGGTGCCGCTGATAGCGGGAGTAGATCGCCTTGCGCATGTCCTCCGGGTCCTTGGAGGCCGCGTACGCCTTGTCCCACTTGTCGATGTCCGCGCGGCTGCCGGTGACCTGCCCCAGCTCGGCCGCAGTGGGCGCGGGAACGTTCTCGAAGCCCTTGAACGCGTTGTTGTAGTAGTACTCCTCGTCCGGCCCGGACTTCGTCCATTGGTGCTGACCCGTCGGCGCACCCGAGTTGTTGGGCGTACGCGGGACGGTCCTCTTCAGGTGCATCTGATCGCACCGCTTGCCGCCGCTGATCTTCGCGTAGTCCCCGGGCGCGGCCGACGCCACGGACGGCAGGCCGACCAGCAGCACCGCCGCCGAGGAAACGACCGCCAGCGCGGCAGAGAGGCGCCTTTTCAGGCGCTGTCGTATGGATGTGCTCACTTAGTGTCCCTGGTCGTGGGGGCCACGGGACTCAAGACTGGGAGGGCAGGCCGGACATGGGGCCCCCGTATCGTGCCCACTCCTGCCCACCCACCACACTAGAGGCCGTCAACACCGCGCGTACAAGGCGTTGTTGACGTGGCGTGTGATGACTCCGCGAAGATCCTGCGTGGGTGACAGCGCGGTTCGGTAGGTTCTGGCCATGACCACACCCCACTCCGACTACGACTCCACCCGCCACCCCGACCTCCTGGTCTGGCTCACCGAACGCCAGGCCGCCTTCGAACGCTGGGCTCGGGAAGCCGGCGGCGTCGACCGGTTCGACTTCTCCGACGCCTCCCTCGATGCCTTGGAAGACCTCGTCAAGGAGTCATTCGCCGAGTCGGAGGAGATCACCGCACAGCGCCGCTCCCCCTTCGTCCAGGGTGCCGTGTGGTACATCGGCGAGACCCTGCGCCGACGGCGCGAGGGCTGGGTATGGAAGTTCGAACCGGACGTCACCTTCGGCCTGCTCCCGGCGTTCTATCCGGCGGTCCCGGACCCCGCATACCTGGATACCCCCTGCGTCGGCGCGCCCGACGCCAAGCCCGGCGAGCACTGGTACCCCCTGAACACGCTTCGCCGACTCCTCGTCACCGAGGACGAGTTCGACAACCCGATCGACGAACGGCTCGTCGGCATGATCGAAGGCTGGTACGACGAAGACGAGGAGGACGACGAGTAACCGACCTCGTGGTGGGTCGTGGTGAGCCGACGGCTCGGCTCGGCGTCGCAATCCCGCTCCTCGTCACCTTCCGTGCCCGTCCGCGGGCGGCCCGGCGGGCGTCCGGTCGATCAGCCTCTCCTCGATGCGGCCGCCCGCGCCGAGCAGTCCGGTCTGCTCGAACGAGTGCGCCCGCATGAGACGGGGCAGTTCGCGCCGGGAGAGCAGGTCCACCGCGAGGGGGAAGAACGGCCGGCCGGCCTGGGCGAGCCTCAGCCAGGGCGGGGCGTACACGGAGGCGGAGCGCCGTTCCACTCCCCGCACGAGCCAGGACGCCACCCGGTCCACCGGATACACGCGGCGGGCGGGTCCGGGCATGTGCCCGCGCAGTTCGCGCAGCACCGGGTGGCGGTCGACGTCGCGGACCATGTCGGTGTCGGTCCAGTGCAGGTACGCCACGCCCACGCCGACGCCCTGGTGCGCCACCTCGGCCCGCAGGGAGCGGGCGAAGGCCTCGGCACCCGCCTTGGAGGCGCAGTACGCGCTCATCATCGGGGCCGCGCCGAAGGCGGCGGTGGAAGCGACCTGGAGGAAGTAGCCCCCGCTGGCACGCAGACCGGGCAGGTAGGCGCGCGCGGTGATCGCGCTGCCCACGAGGTTGACCTCCACGACGCGGCGCCAGGTCTCGGGGGCGGAGGTCTCGAACGGCCCGCCCTCGGCGACGCCCGCGTTGGCGACGACGACGGACGGGGCGCCGAGGACCCGGGTCACCTCCCCGGCGGCCCGCTCCATCGCCGCGTCGTCGGTCACGTCGACCTCGACGGCGTGGCTCTCCGTGCCGAGCGTCTCGGCCAGGGCGGCGAGCGTGGCGTGCTCCCGCCCGAGCAGCGCCACGCGCATCCCGCGCCCGGCGAGCCGGCGGGCCAGTGCGGCGCCCAGCCCGCGGGCCGCGCCCGTGACGACGGCGGTACGTCCTTCAGGTTCCCAGGTGCGGGGCATGAGGGCCTCCGGTTCTTCGGCGGCGTCGAGGGACTCGTATCCAGTTCCGCCGCCGGGCGGGTGACGGATGCAGCGGGGCGCTCCGAACCCGGGCCCGATGCCGTCGCTCCGGGTCGCCGCGCCGGCGGCGGTCCTCGGTCCCGTACGTCGTGCTCATCCGTCGTGGTGGTGCGACTTCTCCGGCAGGCCTGCCTCGCGGCGCTCCTCGTCGCTCCACGTCCGCGTGTCGCGCGGCCTGACGTACGGTTCCCGGTCCGGCGGCATGCCACCGGCCACCGCGCGCCGGCGCAGCAGTTCGGCGTCGAACTCCAGGCCCAGCAGCACGGCCAGGTTGCTGATCCACAGCCAGACGAGGAAGACGACGACGCCGGCCATGGTGCCGTAGACCCGGTTGTACGAGGCGAACTCGGAGACGTACACCGCGAAGCCCGCCGAGGCCGCCATCCAGATCAGCAGGGCGAGCACGCTGCCCGGGGTGATCCAGCGCCATCCGCGGCCCTTGGCGTTCGGGCTCGCCCAGTACAGCAGGGCGACCATCACCACGGCGAGAAGGAGGAGGGCGGGCCACTTGGCCACCGACCAGACCGTCACGGCGGTGTCGCCGACGCCCAGCGCCTCTCCGGCCCGGCGTGCCACGTCACCGCTGAGCACGAGCATCAGGGCGCCGGCGGCGGCCATCACCATGAGCGCCGCCGTCATGCCGAGCCGGATCGGCAGCAGCTTCCACGCGGGGCGCCCCTCGGGGACGTCGTGGACGCGGTTCGCGGCGCGCATGAAGGCGCCGACGTAGCCGGACGAGGACCACAGCGCCACCAGGAGTCCGACCACGGCCATGACGGCGCCGGTGCCGGTGTTGCCGCTCAGGGCCGCCAGCGCCTGTTCCAGGACGTCGCGGGCCGGTCCCGGCGCCAGTTCCCGCAGGCTCTCCGTCACCCGGTCGGTGGTCCGCTGCCCGCTGATCCCGAGCAGCGAGACCAGGGCGAGCAGTCCGGGGAAGAGCGACAGGACGCCGTAGTACGTCAGCGCCGCCGCCCGGTCCATGAGCTCGTCGTCCGTGAACTCGCGCACCGACCCCTTCAGGACCGCGAACCAGGAGGCCCAGGGGAGGTCGGCGGGCGAATCGGGGGCTCGCTCCTCGACGCCGGGGCCCGGCCCGGGGCCCTCGGCGTCGGACGGGTCGGGGGGCGGGGTCCGTGACTCCGGAGCCCGCCGTTCCGGGACGTTCCGTTCGGCCATGCCCGGGCGGCTACCCCCCTCGGCCGGTCCTACGCCGGAGCCCGCCGTCCCGGCTGTCATGGCGAGGTACGGGCCGGGCGCCGGCGCTGCCACCAGCGGGGGCGGGGGCGGGGGCGGGGGTGCACGGCACGGCCCAGCCTCCGGCCGACGGTCACGTAGCCGAGCAGTGCTCCCGTCGTGTTGAGGAGGACGTCGTCGATGTCGAAGGCACGGCCCGTGACGAGCGCCCCCTGCACCAGCTCCACGAGCAGCATGGTGGCCGACGTGAGGAGCGCGACGCGGAGGAAGCCGCGGGCCTTGCGGGACAGCAGCGGCAGCAGGATCCCGAAGGGGACGCCGAGGAGGATGTTGCCCCCGAGCTGCTTGACGGTGTCCACGAACGCGGGCCGGCCGAGGTAGGCCTCGATCGAGCGCCCGGGCGTCAGGTTGCTGTGGGTGAGGGGCACGGAGGCCGGCGAGGCCTCCAGCGTCAGCCGGGCCAGGACCACGGCGAACGCCACCATGCCCGCGAGGGCCGTGAGGGCGACGAGCGTCCGCACGAACCGACCCGGGCCGCGCCGGACCGGGACCGCCGCCGGGGGCGCCGCGGTGTCCGGCTCCTTCCGCTCCGGGCTCCCGCCGGCCGGCGCCACACCGCCCGCGCCCCCCGCGGCTCCTCCTTCGCCCCCGTCGCCCCCGTCACCTCCGGCGGGCGCAGCACCGCCCCGTCCCTTGGACGCTCTCCGACCGAACATGAGCCGTCTCCTCCCATTGGTGCCCTGGTGCGAACGGATCCCGCGTACCCCCGCCGGGGGACCGCATGCCCTGCGGTCCCCCGGGGCGCTCACCTCCGAACCACCCTCCCCTCGGGCCCCAACAGAGCGCGTTTCGGGCGGAGTCGGGTGTGGGAGCGGCGGACTCGGGCATCCGGCCCGCATGGGAGAAGAGACCGAGAACAGTCCCGCGCCGGCCCGCCGATCGTGGAAGCGCCCCGGAGGGAGGTGGCGCCTCGCCGTCGTCGTCCTGCTCGTGCTCGCCGTCGCCCTCATGCTGATCGGCCAGTTCCTCCGGGTCCCCGGCCTGGACGTCTTCGGGACGGACGTGAAGGACCGCTCCGGCCCCGCCGTCCTGAAGTCCGTCCAGGACCTGAGCCGGTACGAGGGGGCGGCGGGGACCTACCAGGTGGTGGTCGACCTGGAGCACGACGCGCGGCTCCTGCCGGACGCGATCCGCGGCACCCGCATCCTGTACGTGGCGAGCGGCAGCGTCGCCTCCTACGTCGAGTTCGGCGGCCTCGGGGACGACGCCGTGACCGTCGACGCCGACCGGACCGAGGCCACCCTCCGGCTGCCGCACGCCCGGCTGGCCGACCCGGCTCTCGATCCGGAGCGGTCGTACGCCGTGTCGAAGCAGCGCGGTCTGCTCGACCGGATCGGCGACCTCTTCTCGGACAACCCCGCGAGCGAGCAGGCCGTCCATGTCCTCGCCGCCCGGCGCATCGGCGACGCGGCCCGCGAGTCCGACCTGACGTCCCGGGCGGAACGGAACACCGCCGCGATGCTGCGGGAACTGCTGCGGGGCCTGGGCTTCGAGCGGGTGACGGTGACCTTCGTCTGAGCGGGATCCGCCGGGCCGGGCCGGAGCGCGTTCCGCGGAGCGGGGCGCCCTCCGGCCCGACCGCGCCGTCCGGGTGATGTATCGGCTGTCACGCTCGTGTCGGTCCGCCGACGGGGGAAGGGGCCCCCATGAGCACTCACGACGGCGACCGGGACGACCCCGGATCCGCCGCCCCGGACGCCGACGACCCCGCCGACGACCTGCTGGCCGGGCTGAGGGTGGACACCAGCCAGCCGGAGCAGCCCGTCCTGCTGGACGCGCAGGGGGGACCCATCCGGACCTGGCGCCAGAACTACCCCTACGACCGGAAGGTCCGCCGCCGGGAGTACGAGCGGACCAAGCGGGTCCTGCAGATCGAGCTGCTGAAGCTCCAGCGCTGGGCCAAGGAGACGGGGGCCCGGCTGGTCGTGATCTGCGAGGGGCGGGACGCCGCGGGCAAGGGCGGCACGATCCAGCGCTTCACGGAGCGGCTGAACCCCCGTGGGGCGCGGATCGTCGCTCTGGACAAGCCGACCGAGCGGGAGGCGGGACAGTGGTACTTCCAGAGGTACGTCCCGCACCTGCCGGCGCGCGGCGAGATCGTGTTCTTCGACCGTTCCTGGCACAACCGCGCGGGTGTCGAGAAGGTCATGGGCTTCTGCACGGAGGAGGAGCATGCGCTCTTCCTCCGGCAGTGCCCGGCCTTCGAGTCGATGCTGGTCGAGGACGGCGTCATCCTGGTCAAGTTCTGGTTCTCGGTCTCCCGCGCGGAGCAGCGCACCCGGTTCGCGATCCGGCAGGTGGACCCCGTCCGCCAGTGGAAGCTGTCGCCGACGGATCTGGCCTCGCTGGACCTGTGGGACGCGTACACCGCCGCGAAGATCGAGATGTTCCGCGCGACCGACACCGCCGACGCGCCGTGGACGGTCGTCAAGAGCAACGACAAGCGCCGGGCGCGGCTGGAGGCGATGCGCTATCTGCTGTGGCGGATCGACTATGCCAACAAGGACGCCGAGGCCGTGGGCCGGCCCGATCCCCTGATCGTGGGCGCCGCCGACACCCTCCTGGAACCGGGAGAGGAACCGTCGGCACTCTCCCCCACGCCACTGGCCGGCCCTCCGGTGGGGCGGGGCCAGCACCCACCGATCTGATCCTGGGCCAGTTCCCCGACGAACCTCAGGTGGATCCTCGTCCGATCCATGGTCGACCCGGCAGGTACCGGGTGCGCGGTGTCGTCCGCTCCCCGCCGCGATATCCGGTGGCGCCGCCTCCCGTCGGAGTGGCACGCTTGCCGCACACCGAAGGGGTGTAGCTCAGCTGGCCAGAGCGCCGGTCTCCAAAACCGGATGCCGCAGGTTCGACTCCTGTCACCCCTGCCAAGGGCGCGCCGGCGCCGGATCATCGGACCGATCCGCGCCGGCCGCCTGCCTGCAGGCCGCCGCTCCTCGATGAACGACGTGACCGCTTGAGGTCGTCGGCCGCCTTACGCTCGACGAACCCGAGTACCGGCGTGGACCGACGGCCCGTCAGAAGCCGCCCATACCTCCCGGGAAGGGCCAGGACGTGCGGTAGTACTGGCCGATCTCCTCGCGGTACTGGCGGTCCGCGAGGTGCTTGTCGGAGACGAACTCGGGCGAGTCCTTCACCTGTTCCTTCGACAGGGCGAGGTGGAGGGTCTGCTCCTCCAGGTCGATGCGGGTCACCGCCCGCGCCGGGATGAGCACCTCCTTGCCGAAGATCCAGACGCCCGTGTCGACGACCAGATAGGAGTCGTCCACCTCGTCGGAGTGCTTGTCCACCTTGCCGATGTGCCCGTCGGAGGCCTCGACGCGCCACCCGGTGAGATCGGTACCCGCCAGGTGGCCGGACTCGGTGCTGAAGGACCACAGATGGTCGGTCATCGCTGTCACTCCTCTGTCGTGTGTTCGTGCAGGGCGCGGCGCCGGACGTGTGGGCCGCCTCAGAGCCGGCCACGACGGTCGTCGTCGGTGACCGTGGGCGCCACCGGCGGGACCACCATCCGGCGGCGGCGCAGAACGCTGCTGTAGACGGCGGTCCCGAGCAGGCCGACGCCCATCAGGATCAGGCCGACCAGATCGAGGTCGACCGTTGCGAGCTCCCAGTCGGTCGCGAACGTGAGGATGGCGCCGACGGCGATCATGATGATGAACAGTCCCAGACCCATGGTTGGTTGCTCCTCCCTGCGGGTTGGACAGCGTCCGCCTACCCGGGTCTCCGGGGATCATTCCGTCCGTCCTCGGAGACGTTCGGCCCGGATCCCTCCCGGCCCGCGAGCACGCCGGAACCGTCGATTCGCTGTCCTCCAGGGGATGTTCATGGACGGACGGGGCACGCGTTCAGCCACGGGCCCGCGCACGCCCCGACGGACGCGAGGTCCCGTGTCGTGAATCCTGCTGTACTCGCACCGGCCCGCCCCAGAGCCCTACAGCCTGCGCCGGACCGCCGTCGGCAGCGCCGCTTGGCATGCCGCCCGGAACCGCGTCCGGACGCTCCAGGCCATCAGGCGGAGCTCCCACTTCGCCACGCGCACGACACCTCGGCGAACGAGAGCGCCCGGAGTCCGTCGGGCCCGCGCACGACGCCTTCTCCGGCGACCGTGGCGGCGCGATCCGAGTGTCACGGCCATCTCCTCCCGGTCACCGAACGTCGGGCGGTGGTAGCGGAAAGTCGATTTCCGTTGCCTGCGTCTTTCGTAGGTGCTTATGCGCCTTTGGTGCGCTTTCACACATGGTAATCCGTATCGAATGCGGTCAGGTGTCCTCCACGACGTACGGCACGAAGCTGCCCACGTTCTCGTCGACGGCCAGTGCGCGACCCACCGGCGGCAGCGCGCGCTGGGTGCAGTCGAGGCGTTCGCAGGCTCGGCAGCCCATGCCGATCGGGGTGTCGGCGGCCCGGTTGTCGAGGTCGAGGCCGTCGGAGTAGACCAGGCGGGAGGCGTGGCGGACCTCGCAGCCGAGGCCGATGGCGAAGGTCTTGCCGGGGGCGCCCCACGCGCCGCCGTGGCGGGTGACCGTCCGGGCCGTCCACAGGTAGCGCTGTGCGTCGGGCATGGCCGCCACCTGGACGTGGATGCGTCCGGGCGCCGCGAACGCCTCGTAGACGTTCCACAGGGGACAGGTGCCGCCGACGCGGGAGAAGTGGAATCCGGTGGCGGACTGCCGCTTGGACATGTTGCCGGCGCGGTCGACCCGTACGAAGGAGAAGGGGACACCGCGCAGCCGGGGGCGCTGGAGGGTGCTGAGGCGGTGGCAGATGGTCTCGTAGCCGAGGCCGAAGCGGTCGGCGAGCCGCTCGATGTCGTACCGGCTCTCCTCCGCGGCCGCGTGGAAGACCCGGTACGGGAGGATCAGGGCGGCGGCGAAGTGCTGGGCGACGCCGATGCGGGCCAGTGACCAGGTCGTGGTGGCCTCCTCGTAGTCCTCGGAGGCGTACGCGCGGAGCAGGTCGTCGTGTTCGAGCAGGGCGAGCTGGGCGGCCATGCGGAACGCCTGCTGGCCGGGGCGCAGTCGGGGCGAGAGGTGCAGGATCCGGGCGCCGGGGTCGTAGCGGTGGAGACGGTCGCCCGCGTCGTTCGCGATGCGCACGCCGTGGTGCTCGTCGAGGCGGGTGGCGAGGGCCCGTCCCACCTCGCCGGGGCGGACGCCGATCTCATGCGCGAGGTCCTCGGCGGCACGGTCGGCGTCGTGGAGGTAGTTGCGGCGCCGGTGGAAGAACTCGCGGATCTCCTCGTGCGGGGTGCGGGCCGCGCCGGGGGCGGTCGTACCGCCGCGCGCCCCGGTCAGTTCGGCGAGGCTCTCGGTCAGGGCGCGGTTCCTCCGGCCGAGGTCGAGCAGGAGGGCCGCCACGTGGGGCAGGCGGCCGGACAGGTCCTTGAGGTCGGCGGCGGAGAGCGCGGCCCGGTCCAGTTCGTCGGCCAGGGTCTCGCGCAGGTCGGCGAGGAGCCGGCTGGCGTCCCGTTCGGAGAAGAACTCCGGGTCGAGGCCGAAGGACTCGGTGAGCCGCAGGAGCACCGGCACGGTCAGCGGCCGGGTGTCGTGCTCCATCTGGTTGAGGTAACTCGGCGAGATCCTGAGGACCTTGGCCAGGTCGGCCTGGTTCAGCCCGCGCTCCTCACGGAGCCTGCGCAGTCTCCCGCCCGCGTAGATCTTGCTCATGGTCCTCCCTCGGGTCGCGGCTACGGGTCGTCGGCAGCCTAGTCGGGTCGCGCCTGGCTCAGGGCTTCGCAGACTTCGCGGAATCGCGCGGGAAGATTCGCAGAACTTGGCAGTCGGCCACGGTTGTTGGCACGGGGTGCCACTGCGAAAGTCATGGCAACGGCCCGCCGAGAGCAGCTCTGACAGGCGGAAACCGGGGCGCGGTTCATGCCCTGACACCGCCGGTTTCGGACGCCTCCACACCGCGACCTGCGGGCCGTCCTTCACCTCCCACGAATCTTTGCAGGATTCGACACACCCGAGGAGAGAACATCATGGCGCAGGCAGCGGCGACGACACGGGCGGCCGAGGAGCTGGCCCGGCGCTGGGCGACGGACCCGCGCTGGCGGGGGATCGAGCGCACGTACTCCGCCGAGGACGTGGTCCGGCTCTCCGGCAGCGTCCGCGAGGAGCACACGCTGGCCCGCCGCGGCGCCGAGCGGCTGTGGCGGCAGCTGCACGAGCTGGACTACGTGCACGCGCTGGGCGCGCTGACCGGCGGGCAGGCGGTGCAGCAGGTACGGGCCGGGCTCCAGGCGATCTACCTGTCGGGGTGGCAGGTCGCCGCCGACGCCAACCAGGCCGGTCACACCTATCCCGACCAGAGTCTCTACCCGGTCAACTCCGTTCCCCAGGTGGTGCGTCGGATCAACAACGCGCTGCTGAGGGCCGATCAGATCGCCACCGCCGAGGGCGGCACGACCGGTTCGACCGACGGGGGCACGGACTGGCTGGCGCCGATCGTCGCCGACGCCGAGGCCGGCTTCGGTGGCCCGCTGAACGCCTTCGAACTCACGAAGGCGATGATCGCGGCCGGTGCGGCCGGCATCCACTACGAGGACCAGCTGGCCTCCGAGAAGAAGTGCGGCCACCTCGGCGGCAAGGTCCTCGTGCCCACCTCCCAGCACGTCCGGACCCTCAACGCGGCCCGGCTCGCCGCCGACATCGCGGACACCCCGACACTCGTCATCGCCCGTACGGACGCGCTCGCCGCGAACCTGCTCACGAGCGACGTCGACGAGCGGGATGCCGAGTTCGTCACCGGAGAACGCACGGCCGAGGGCTTCTACCGGGTCCGCAACGGCATGGGCCCCGTCATCGCCCGCGGCCTGGCCTACGCCCCGTACGCCGATCTCATCTGGGTCGAGACCGGCACCCCGGACCTCGACCAGGCCCGCGAGTTCGCCGAGGCGATCCACGCCCGGTACCCGGACCGGATGCTCGCGTACAACTGCTCGCCCTCGTTCAACTGGAAGGCGGCTCTGGACGACGACCGGATCGCCAAGTTCCAGCGCGAACTCGGCGCCATGGGCTACAAGTTCCAGTTCATCACGCTGGCCGGCTTCCACTCCCTCAACCACGGCATGTTCGACCTCGCCCGCGGCTACGCCCAGCACGGCATGACCGCTTATGTGGACCTCCAGGAACGGGAGTTCGCCGCCCAGGCTCAGGGCTTCACCGCCGTGAAGCACCAACGCGAGGTCGGTACGGGCTACTTCGACCTGGTCTCCACCGCCGTCAACCCCGCCTCCTCCACCACCGCGCTCAGCGGCTCCACCGAAGAGGAGCAGTTCCACTAGGGCCTGTCAGGCCGCGGGCCGCCGGACACGGCCCACGCCTCGCGCGTCGCGCGGCCCACAGCCGTACGGGGCGGGCGGCTCCACGTACCGCCCGCCCCGTACTCCTCCTCCCCCGCCCCACCCCCACCTCGGCCCGCCCTCGCCCCGCCGTTCAGGAGAACCGATGCCTCCCAGTGCCCCACCGCGCTCCCTCCGTGTCCTCGCCGCCGCGGGCGAGCGTCACGACGAGATCCTGACCCCCGAGGCCCTCGACTTCGTCGCCCGGCTCGTCGATGCCTTCGCCCCGCGCCGGGGCTGGCTCCTGAAGGAGCGCCGGCGGCGGGCGATCCGCCTCGCCACAGGCACCCCTCTCGACTTTCCCCTGACCACGTCCGCCGTCCGCTCCGACGCCTCCTGGCGGGTCGCGCCGCCCGCGCCCGGCCTCACCGACCGCAGGGTCGAGATCACCGGCCCGCCCGCCGACCGGCGCATGGCGGTCAACGCCCTCAACTCCGGTGCCCGGGTGTGGATGGCCGACTTCGAGGACGCCACCGCGCCCACCTGGGAGAACGTGATCGGCGGACAGCTCGTACTCCTCGACGCGATCGAGCGGCGCATCGACTTCACCACACCGGAGGGCAAGGAGTACCGCCTCCGCGAGAACCCCGCCACGATCGTGGTCCGGCCACGCGGGTGGCATCTGGAGGAGCACCACCTGCTGTTCGACGGACGCCCCGTGCCGGCCTCGCTCGTCGACTTCGGCCTGTACTTCTTCCACTGCGCCCGGCGGCAGATCGACGCCGGCCACGGACCGTACTTCTACCTCCCCAAGCTGGAGAACGCCTACGAGGCCCGGCTGTGGAACGACGTCTTCCTCCTCGCCCAGGAGCTCCTCGGCATCCCGCGCGGCACGGTCCGCGCGACCGTCCTCATCGAGACGATCACCGCCGCGTTCGAGATGGAGGAGATCCTCCACGAGCTGCGCGAGCACAGCTCCGGGCTCAACGCGGGCCGCTGGGACTATCTGTTCAGCCTGATCAAGACCTTCGGACACCGCACCGACTTCCTTCTTCCCGACCGGGCCAAGGTCACCATGACGGCCCCCTTCATGCGGGCGTACACCGACCTCCTCGTCCGCACCTGCCACAAGCGCGGTGCGCACGCGATCGGCGGCATGGCCGCCCAGGTGCCGAGCAAGGACCAGGAGGCGAACGCCACTGCCCTGGCGAAGGTGCGGCTCGACAAGGAACGGGAGGCGGAGGACGGTTTCGACGGCTCGTGGGTGGCCCACCCCGGCCTGGTCCCGACCTGCCGCGAGGTCTTCGACGGTGTCCTCGGCGACCGCCCCGACCAGCTCCACCGGACCCGCGAGGACGTGGAGGCCACGGCGGCCGGTCTGCTCTCCGTACGCCGGATCAGCGGCCCGCCCAGCGAGGAGGGCGTGCGGACCAACATCGCCGTCACCCTCCGGTACTTCGACGCCTGGCTGCGCGGCCAGGGCGCCGTGGCGCTGTACGGCCTCATGGAGGACGCCGCCACCGCCGAGATCGCCCGGGTCCAGATCTGGCAGTGGCTCCGCCACCGGGTGGTGGAGCGTGACACCGTCCTGCGGATCCTGGAGGAGGAACTCGCCTCGCTCGGCGCCGAGTTCCCGTGGGCCGCGCTCGACGAGGTACGGGACCTGTTCACCGAGACGACGCTCGCGACCGAGCTGCCCTCGTTCTTCACCCCTTCCGCGTACGAGCGCCACCTCGTCCGGATTGCCGAGGACCGGTCATGAGCGGCGCGCGCGCCCGAGGCGTGGACATCCAGCACGTCGACATCCAGCACCTGGACATCCGGCGCGTGGGCGTCGTCGGCGGCGGCCGGATGGGAGCGGGCATCGCCGAGGTCTGCGCCCGCGCCGGACTCGACACGATCGTCTCCGAGACCTCCCGTCCAGCCGCGACGGCGGCCCGCGAGCGGATCGCCGTGTCCCTGGAACGGGCCGTCCAGCGCGGTAAGCTCGACCGGTCCTCCGCCGAGACGGCCCTGGCCCGTGTCACGGTCACCGCGGAACTCGCCGACCTCGCCGACCGGCAGCTGGTCGTCGAGGCCGTCACCGAGAACGCCCGGGCGAAGACCGAGGTCTTCGCGGCGCTCGACAAGATCGTCGCCGATCCGGAGGCGATCCTGGCGACCAACACCTCCTCGCTCCCCGTCATGCGCCTCGGCAGAGCCACCGGCCGCGCCGACCGGGTCGTCGGTCTCCACTTCTTCAACCCCGTCCCCGTACTGCCGCTGGTCGAGCTCGTCACGACGCTGCACACCTCGGCGGCGACCACGGCAGCCGTCCACGACTTCGCCACCCTCACCCTCGGCAAGACCGTCGTCCGCTCCACCGACCGCGCCGGATTCGTGGTCAACGCGCTCCTGGTCCCGTACCTGCTCTCCGCGATCCGCATGACCGAGTCGGGCCACGCCTCCGCCACGGACGTCGACCGCGGCATGGAACTCGGCTGCGCCCACCCGATGGGACCGCTGAGGCTCGCCGACCTCATCGGACTCGACACGGTCCACTCGATCGCCGAGTCGCTCTACGAGGAGTTCAAGGAGCCGCTCTACGCCCCTCCCCCGCTGCTGCAGCGGATGGTGGAGGCGGGGCTGCTCGGCCGGAAGACCGGCCGGGGGTTCCATGTGTACGGCCGGGAAGTTCAGAGGAATCCCTGACCCGGGCGTGGGGATAGCCTTCTCCGCGGATGGCGTGCGCCACTCACCCACCTCGACGTTCACCCGGGAGCCGACGTTGCCGATACGGATCCGCCCGACCGCTCTGCTGTTGTCGGCGGTGCTGGGGGTCGGGGGCCTCACCGGCTGCTCGGCCGCGCTCGACCTGCTCAAGGACTGCGAGGGCACCGAAGGGCGTGTGAAGGAACTGGAGTCGCTCGCGATCCTCGACTCCCGGCCCGTGGGGGCCACCAGCCCCGTGCACTACGAGAACGTCGACGCCGGATGCTGGGCGGACAGCGGAGACGTCATGGTGTACGCCGACCGGACGTACGCGTTCCCCGGCACCCGGGCCGAAGTGCTCCGGCACTACCGGACGGCGGCGGAGCGCGACGGCTGGAAGGCGCCCTCGAACCCCACTCCTCCGCCGCCCGGGAAGCCGGAGGGCCTGTGCTTCTCGCGTACCGAAGGCGGGGAGTCGGCCCAGCTGGACGTCTACTTCCTGACCGCCGAGAACCTCTCCTTCGAGGAACACGAACCCGGCCCCGAGCTCACCTCGGGCTCCGCCTACCGCCTGTCGGTCACGTCGGGTGGTGTCTGTGACGGATGAGCGATGCCGCTACGGGAAGCGGGTGACGTAACGGCGTTGCCAGGGTGTCTCCACGGCGCGCGGAGCGTAATGCTCCCGGACGTAGGCGACGGCCTCGCGGCTGGGTACTCCGTCGAGCACGGCGAGGCATGCGAGTGCGGTGCCGGTTCGTCCGCGTCCACCGGCGCAGGCGATCTCGACACGTTCGCTCTCGGCACGCTCCCATGCCTCGCGCAACGCTTCGGCGGTTGTGGCGCGGTCGGACGGCAGCCGGAAGTCGGGCCAGCGCAGCCAGCGGCTTTCCCAGGCGACCGGTGGTGGCCGGTGGCCCAGCAGGTAGAGCGCGAAGGTGGGCTGCGGGCCCTGCGGGAGCGGCCAGTTCAGTCCCCGGCCGCGGACGAGCCGGCCTGAGGGCAGTCGCAGCACGCCCGCCGTCGTGGGTTCCCATACAGCAGTCACGGTGCGAGCCTAGCCCCCGTTCGGTTCACGGTCAGGCGGCTTTCCCCAGCGCTCCGACCGTTCGGCCGGAGCGCTGGGGATCCTCGGGGCACCACACATGGTCGACAGCGCGGCGGACGAGTGAGTCGTCGATCTCCACAGCGACGCATGCTCAGCAGACGGCCGGTGCCGCCGCATGCGAATTCTCCGCGGCCCCTAAGGCGTGTTCGCCTCCAGGAGGCGGCTCGTGCGGGTGCTCGCGCCCGTCAGGGTGAGGGGGATGCCGAGGCTTCCGCACATGCGGTGGGCGCGGGCGAGGGCGCTGAGGGTGGCCGGGGTGGGGTCGGCTGCCGGGAGTGCGATGACCACCCGGGTCGGGCGGTGGGTCTGGACCAGAGCCTGGATCTGAAGGGCGGCCGCGGCCCTGTTGGTGACGTCCAGGTCGCGGTGGAGCGCCACGTGCAGGACGTGGTGGCGAACGGTGTGGCTGATGAGCATGGTGTTCCTCCGCGCAGGACGACGAAGGCCCGCAGCCGGACGCGGTGGGGCATCGTCCGAGGATGCCACGGGGACTGCCCCGGGGGCGTTCTCGTGGCGCGCTCCGTGTGATGTGTCGGTGCGGCGCCGCTGGATGGCACCTCGACCGATTCACGTATATGAATCGGCCGAGGGGTCCTACTAGGGTGGGGAGGACCGGAGTGACCGGTCGAGATTTCGAACGCGACCCTCACTCACCAGGCGGTTTCCATGAGCCAGTTCGACCTGCCCATCGACCAACTCCGGACGTACCGCAGCGCGTCCGTGGAGCCGGAGGACTTCGACGCCTTCTGGGCGAAGACCCTCGCCGAGACGCGCGCGCACCCGCTCGACGCGCGCTTCGAGCGCGTCGCCACGGGGCTCGCCACGGTGGAGACGTACGACGTGACGTTCGCCGGGTTCGACGGCCAGCCGGTCAAGGGCTGGTTCGCGCTGCCCGCGGGCATCTCGGAACCGCTGCCCGTGGTCGTCGAGTTCCTCGGCTACGGAGGCGGGCGCGGGCTGCCGCACACGCATCTGCTCTGGGCCTCCGCCGGGTTCGGGCACTTCGTGATGGACACCCGGGGGCAGGGCAGCGGGTGGGCCACCGGCGACACCCCCGACCCGGTCGGCAGCGCGCCCGCCGCCCCCGGATTCATGACCCGGGGCATCGAGAATCCGGACACCTACTACTACCGGCGGCTCTTCACGGACGCGGTCCGCGCCGTGGAGGCGGCGCGCTCGCACCCGCTGGTGGACGCCGGCCGCACGGCGGTGACCGGCGGAAGCCAGGGCGGCGGCATCACCCTCGCGGTGGCCGGGCTCGTACGGGACCTGGTGGCCGTCGCCCCCGACGTGCCGTTCCTCTGCGACTTCCCGCGCGCGACGACCCTCACGGACCGCATGCCGTACCGCGAGATCGGCAACTACCTCAAGGCCCACCGGGGCCGCGTCCAGCGGGCGCGGGACACCCTGGCGTACTTCGACGGGGTCCACTTCGCCGCCCGCGCCACCGCGCCGGCGCTGTTCTCGACGGCCCTCGAGGACCAGACGTGCCCGCCGTCCACGGTGTTCGCGGCCTTCAACGCGTACGCGGAGGACGACAAGGAGATCGAGGTCTACGACTTCAACGACCACGAGGGCGGCGGCTCCTTCCAGCAGGCCGCCCAGCTCCGCTGGCTGCCGGGAAGGCTGCGCGGCTGACGCCGATGACCCGTCCGGGGTCCGGTCGGTCCGACCGGGTTCGGCTCCGGTTCGGTTCCGCCCGGGTCCGGGTCCGGTTCGATTCCGCCCGGGTCCGGGTCCGGATCCCTCCGCGTCCGTCGTCCGTCCCGCTCCGGACAGGGCTGAAGCCCGAGCCGTACAACAGGCTCGGGCTTCAGGTCGTGCACGGTCGTGCACGAGGCGTGGCGCGCGCCTCCCGGACGGGCGCCCCGCTCACTGGTTTCAGTGCCAGTACTTCATGGTCGTACCCCCTCCCCCGCTCTCGGGCGCAGAGTGACCTCGAAGCGGTCGAGACCGCGGAGGGTCAGATTGCGCCGGTGTTCCGGTTCCGCGACTCCCCGTGCGTCCGGGTAGTCCCTGGCCAGGGCCCCGAGGACCGATCCGGCAAGCCGGATCGCCATGGACGCGCCCAGACAGGCATGGGCCCCGCGTCCGAACCCGAGGTGTGGGTTCGGGGCGCGGTCGAGTCGCAGCTCTGTGGGGTGGTCGAAGCGGAGCGGGTCGTGGTTGGCCGCGCCCAGGAAGAGCGTGACCGGATCACCCGCTCTCATCGTGACGCCACCCAGTTCGGTATCGGTGACGCAGACCCGGGCGTCCGCCTGGACGGGTGCGTCGTACCGGATGAGTTCGTCCACGGCGGAGGCCGGGGTCGCCGGGAAGGCGGCCATCGCGCCGGGGGTGGTGAGCAGGGCCGCCGCGGCGTTGCCGAGGAGCCGTGAGGCGGATTCGTAGCCGGCGTGCAGGACCGCGCGCAGACTGTTCCGAAGAATCGTTTCCTCTACGCCACTGTCCGCCGCGTGTTCGGCGACGTAGGCGATGAGCCCTTCCTTCGGCGGGTCCGCGAGCCACCCGCCGGCGTACTCGGCGAGCCGTGCCCGCGCCGCGACGGCGGGCTCGTGCTTCTCCGGCCACAGGCCGGCGTCCATGCCGTCGACGACGGTACGGGACATGGGCACGAACCAGTCGAGCTCGGGCGCCGGGACGCCGAGGAAGGCGGTGACGAAGCGCAGCGCGACCGGTTCGGCCAGCTCTCCGACGAAGTCGAACGAGGGCCGCTCGGCCAACTCCGCGAGCAGGTCGTCGATCTGGAGGTCCAGACCGTCGTGCAACGCCCGTCGGTCCTGGGCCCGGAAGCCGTCGAGGAGCAGATGCCGGATCGCCGTGTGCTCCGGCGGGTCGAGGGTCTGCACGCTCAGCAGCGGCGCGGGGATGTCCTCCCCGGCGCGGCGCCAGTCGGAGGCGAAGCGGTGACTGTCGGTGAGTACGGCGAGGCAGTCGGCGTGCCGGGTGAGCACCCAGGAACCGAGCAGTTCGTGCCAGTAGACGGGGGCGGACTCCCTCATCCGGGCATACGCGGGGTAGGGGTTCCGCAGGTTCGACGGACGGATCAGGTCCAGGATCGGGTCCACGCCTGTCGCTTGCTCCACGAAACATCTCCCCCTTCGCATAGGGCCTGGTTGAGGCCTTGACTGCTGACGAGTCGAGCTGTGCGAGACGCCGATCCGCCGGTGGGCGGAGCGCCTCGCTGGTGTGTCACCGGCGGTTCGCCGGTCCTTCCCCGTACATCATTCGAGCCGAGCGCCGGTGACGCTACCACGCAACTGAGGTGGCTGGTATGACTACCTGCCAGAGATCCTTCACAAATCTTCGGGGAGTTACGGAAGATGACCGGCCAAGACCAGACGATAGTTCACGATGTCCCGGTAAACGTCGCCCAACAGCCCAACCCCTACCCCCTCTTCGAGCGCATCCGCGAACACGGAGTCGTCCAGCGTGTCCGGCTGAATCCCACCCTTGAAGTCTGGATGGTCACCGGCTACGACGAGGCGGTGGCGGCGCTCACCGACCCCCGGCTCAGCAGTAGCCCGGTCGGGGTCAACGGACTTGAGGAGGAGATGGCCCATCAGGAGCGCACCAACGTCCTGATGGCCAGCATGCTCGTCGCCAACGGCGAGGACCACACGCGGCTGCGCAACCTCGTCTCGAAGGCCTTCACCTTCCGTCGCGTGGAGCAGATGGCGCCCCGCGTCCAGGCACACACCGACGCCTTCATCGACGCCTTCGCGACCCGCGGATCCGCCGATCTCGTCTCCGAGTTCGCGCTCCCGCTGCCCATGGCCGTACTCAGCGAACTCATCGGCATCCCGGCCGAGGGACAGCCCGACTTCGCCCGCCTCGCGGTCGGCCTCATCATGCCGCCCAACACACCCGAGCGCCTCGCCAAGGGGGCACAGGCCCGGGCCGAACTCGCCGAGTTCTTCCTGCCGTTGATCGCCCAGCGCAAGGCCGACCCGAAGGACGACCTGCTGAGCGCGCTGTGTGCCGCGCAGGCCGAGGAGCGGATCAGCGACCGCGAGCTGACGGCCATGACGATCCTGCTCACGCTGGCCGGCCACGAGACGACGGCGAGCCTCATCGCCAACGGCGTCCACGCGCTCCTGCGCCACCCGGAGCAGTTCGCCGCGCTCCGCGACGACCCCTCGCTGCTCCCCGGCGCGATCGAGGAACTGCTGCGCTACGAGGGCCCCGTGAGCCGGGGTGTCGCGCGCTTCACCGTGGACGACTACGAGATCGGCGGGGTGACCGTCCCGGCGGGCGAGATGATCATCATCGGGCTCGCCGCGGCCAACCGCGACCCGGCCCGCTACGACCGCGCCGACATCCTCGACATCGCACGCCGCGAGGTCCCACAACAGCTCGCTTTCGGCCACGGTGTGCATTTCTGCCTGGGTGCCCCGCTGGCCAGGGCCGAGGCCCGGATCGCCATCGGCACCCTGCTCCGCCGCTTCCCGGATCTGCGGCTCGCGGACCCGGACGCGGATCTCTCACGGCGCGAGGGCATCCTGCGGGGCATGGCGACGCTGCCGGTGGCCTTCACTCCGGAGGGCTGAGCCGACGAGGTCGACGTACGGAGTACGTCACACGCGGCCGCGCAGAGCGGCCGCGTAGGCCTCGTCGGGGTCGAGACGGCGCAGTTCCTCGGCGATCAGCTCGGCGGTCGTCCGGACCTTGAGGGCGAGGACCCGGCTGGGCTGGCCGGGGATGGCGAGCCGGGCCACCGGGCCCTCCGGCCGGTCGATGCGGATCTCCCCGTCGGGCGTGCCCATGCGGACGGCCGTGACGACCGGGCCGTCGGTGACGATCCGGTCGACGGGGACGCCGAGCCGGACCTCGAACCAGCGGGCGAGGAGCTCGGCGCTGGGGTTCTCCGCCTCGCTCTCGACGGCGGCCGAGGTCACGGTCGCCCGGGCCTGGTCGAGCGAGGCGGCCAGCATCGAACGCCACGGGGTGAGCCGGGTCCAGGCGAGGTCCGTGTCGCCGGGGGCGTACGAGGCGGCCCGGGCCTCCAGTGCGGCGAGCGGGTCCTCGACCGCGTACATGTCGGTGATGCGGCGCTGCGCGAGGGCGCCCAGCGGGTCCCGGGAGGGGACCTCCGGGGCGTCGACGGGCCACCAGACGACGACGGGCGCGTCCGGCAGGAGCAGCGGCAGGACCACGGAGTCGGCGCGGGCGGCGAGTTCGCCGTGGAAGCGGAGCAGGACCGTCTCGCCCGCGCCGGCGTCGGACCCGAGCCTGACCTCGGCGTCGAGCCGGGTCTCGTGCCGCTCGCGGGGGGTGCGGGCATGGCGCTTGATGACGACGAGGGTCCGGGAGGGATGCTCCCGGGAGGCTTCCTTGGCGGCCTTGACCGCGTCGTAGGCGTGTTCCTCGTCGGTGACGACGAGGAGGGTGAGCACGACGCCGACGGCGGGTGTGCCGACGGCCCGCCGGCCCTCCAGGATCGCCTTGTTGATCTCGCTGGAGTTGGTGTCCGTCAGATCGATCTTCATGCGCGGCGCCGTCCCTTCCTCTGCGGCGAGCCTAACGCTCCTCGCCCGGTGCGGCGTCGGCCGGTTCGGTGTCCGCCGACTCGCCGTTCGACGGGGACGCCTGGTCCTGGGCTCGGCGGCCCACCACGGCCGCCGCCGCGAGCGCGGTGCCGATGAAGGCGGTCGCCACCACCCACGGCCGGTCGAGGACGTGGCAGGTGGCGTGGTCCAGGGAGTACCGTCCGGCGCCCGCGATCCCGATCGCCGCGGCGGTGAAGCCGAGGAAGGCCGGGTACTCGTACCCACCGCCCTGCGCGAAGAAGCCGGCCGGGGCGTGGACGGCGACGGCTCCCGTCATGGCGCCGGCCGCGGCGGCGCCGGCGGCCGGGGTGGCGAGGCCGAGGGCGAGGAGGACACCGCCGCCCGCCTCGCCGAGACCGGCGGCGATCGCGCTCTCCCGGCCGGGTGAGAAGCCCATCGCCTCCATGCCCTTGGCGGTGCCCTCGATGCCACCACCGCCGAACCAGCCGAAGAGCTTCTGCGCGCCGTGGGCGGCGAGTACGGCGCCGGTGCCGACCCGCAGCACGAGCAGCCCGAGGTCGCGTCGGTTGAGGTCGGCCATGAGGGGGTCTCCGTAACGTCGGGGGCGCGGACTCGTACGCCGTCCACTCTCGGCCCGCTCCCCGGGCCGCGCCGCCCGGGACCGCCGTCCTCTGCTCCATCGGAGTCATCTTTTGCGGCGTTTGTCCTCCATTGCTTAAGTGAGGGTGCTGTGGCCGTCCCGATGAAAGTGGGTACGCATGACCGCCGAGTCCCCCGAGACCGCAGCCCTGCGGGAGAAGGTCCGGGCGCTGATGCCCCGGGCGAAGGAGGACCTCACCGAGCTGGTGGCGATGCGCTCCGTCGCGGACCCCCGGCAGTTCCCGCCCGAGGAGTGCGCGAAGACCGCCGACTTCCTCGTCCGGGCCTTCACCGAGGCCGGGCTCCGTGACATGCGGCGGGTGACGACCCCGGACGGCACGGACGCGGTCGTCGGCCACGCGCCCGGCCCCGAGGGGGCGCCCACGGTGCTGCTCTACTGCCACTACGACGTCCAGCCCCCGCTGGACGACGCGGCCTGGCGGACACCGCCCTTCGAGCTCAGCGAGCGCGACGGGCGCTGGTACGGGCGGGGCTCCGCCGACTGCAAGGGCAACATCGCCATGCACCTGACGGCCCTGCGCGCGCTGGGCGGGCCGGAGGGCAAGGGCTTCCCCGTGAACATCAAGTTCGTGGCGGAGGGCTCGGAGGAGCAGGGCACGGGCGGCATGGAGCAGCTGGTGCCGCTCCAGCCCGACCTCTTCGCCGCCGACGCCCTGCTGATCTGCGACACCGGCAACTTCGCGCTCGGACTGCCCACCGCGACCACCTCGCTGCGGGGGCTGACCAATGTCGTGGTCACCGTCTCCACGCTCAAGGGCGAGATGCACTCGGGCATGTTCGGCGGCCCCGCGCCCGACGCGCTGGCCGCGCTCGTACGGATCCTCGACAGCCTGCGCGACGCGGACGGCAACACCGCGATCAAGGGACTGCCGGGCGACGGCTCCTGGGACGGCGTGGACTACCCGGTCGAGCAGTTCCGCACCGACGTGGGCGTCCTGGACGGCGTGTCCCTCGTCGGTACGGGTTCGGTCGCCGACGAGCTCTGGGCCCGGCCCGCCGTCACCGTCCTCGGCATCGACTGCCCGCCGGTGGTGGGCTCCTCGGCCGCGGTCCAGGCGAAGGTACGGGCCAGGGTCAGCCTGCGGGTCCCGCCGGGCATCGACTCGGACGACGCGCTCCGCGCGCTCACCGACCATCTCACCGCGATGGCGCCCTGGGGCGCCCGCGTCGACGTGGAGCCGGAGAGCGCCGGGCAGCCCTTCCGGGCGCGCACCGACGGCCCGGCCTACGGGGCCCTGGCGTCGGCGCTGCGCGAGGCGTACGGGAAGGAGATGGTCGAGTCCGGGCAGGGCGGGTCGATCCCGCTGTGCAACGTCCTGGCCGACCGTTTCCCGGAGGCGGAGATCGCGCTGATCGGCGTCGAGGAGCCCGGCTGCCTCATCCACGCGCCCAACGAGAGCGTGGACCCCTCGGAGATCGAGCACATGGCGCTGGCCGAGGCGCTGTTCCTGAGCGGCTACGCGGCGGCGGCCCGATGACCCCGGCGACCCCGTCGACTGCGGCGGCCCCGGCGACCCCGAACGGAAAGGGAGCGATGGTTCCATGACACAGACTCATGACGGACCCACCCGGAACGACGTACCGCCCGGTCCACTCGGCGTCCTGGCGGGCGCGGCCTGGCAGGCACTGCTCGTGGCCGGGCTCGTCTCGGTGGTCCTGGGCATCATGGTGCTCGTCTGGCCCGATGCCTCCCTGCGCGTGGCAGGGGTGCTCTTCGGCCTCTATCTGCTCTTCAGCGGCGTGATGCAGCTGGTCACGGCCTTCGGTACGCATGCGACGACCGCGCTGCGGGTCATGGCGTTCATCAGCGGCGCGCTCTCGATCCTGCTCGGCCTGTTCTGCTTCCGGGGCGCGATGCAGTCGACCCTGCTGCTCGCGCTCTGGATCGGCATCGGCTGGCTCTTCCGGGGCATCACGCAGACGGTGGCCGCGGCCTCCGACCCCACGATGCCGGCCCGAGGCTGGCAGATCTTCCTCGGCATCGTGAGCGCGGTGGCCGGTGTGGTGCTCATCGTGTCGCCGCTGGAGTCGGCGGAGGTGCTCACCGTCCTCGCCGGGATCTGGCTGATCATGGTCGGCCTGGTCGAGGCGGCCACCGCCTTCATGATCCGCTCGCGCGCCGGGAACCTGCCTCCGGGGGCCTGACGGAGCGGCCCGTCGCCGCTGCCCGCCGCCTCTCCACACCCCCACCGCGCTCCCGCCGTCCGCCCGATTCCCGGGCGGGCGGCGGGGGCGCTTGACCTGTGCGCTACATTTTGCCGGTCCTTGACCACCGATCCCCCGCGATCGCAACCCTTCGGAGCCGGCATCCCATGAGCGACATCGTCAACGGCCTGGGCCGCGCAGGTGCCTACGGCGCCCTCGGCGTGGTCCTGCTGATCCTCGGCATCGTGCTCGTGGATCTGCTGACGCCGGGGAAGCTCGGCCGGCAGATCTGGGAAGAGCGCAACCGCAACGCCGCGATCCTGCTGAGCTCGGCGCTCCTCGGCATAGGCGGCATCGTCTTCACCTCGATCTGGACCACGTACGACAACTTCGGCAAGGGCCTCGTCTCCACTGCCGCGTTCGGCCTGCTCGGCCTCGTGATGATGGCGGTCGCCTTCCTCGTCCTGGACCTGGTGACGCCGGGCAAGCTCGGCGCGACGCTCGTCGACCCCGAGCCGCACCCGGCGGTGTGGGTGACGGCCTCCTGCAACCTCGCGGTCTCGGCGATCGTCTCCGCCTCGATCGCCTGACGAACGCCTTCCATCGCCTGACGATCGCCCCGCACGATCGCCTGTCGATCGTCGTCCGTACGAGAGGACGCGGCCCCCATCGGGTCGCGTCCTCTCTGCGTCGGGCCGAGCCCGTCGGTCCGGCGTCAGTCCAGAGTCTGGGTCAGTTCGCTGTGCGTCGCCGTGTGGACGACGCGGCCGCGCGCTCCGTTGACGATCGGCAGGTAGGGCGCCACGTGCCCGCACTCGACGTCGCCGATGATCGGCACGTTCAGCGGCGCGAGGGCGTCGAGCACGGCCTCGTGCTGGCCGAGCGACTCGTGGCCGGGTGCCGAGGTCCGGCCGACGAGGACGGCGTTCGCCTGGTCGAAGAAGCCCGCCAGCCGCATCCCGTGCAGGTACCTGCAGATGGCGAAGGAGTCGTCGCCGCCCGCCTCGACGTAGACGAGGAGCCCCTCGGGGGCCTCGGCCCGGGCGAAACCCGAGGCGTCCAGGTAGGGCGTTCCCGCGAGGTTGCACAGCATCTCGATGCAGCCCCCGATGAGGCGCCCCTCGACGTCCACGTCCCCGTCGCCGTCCAGCCGGGTCCACCGCCCTGGGGTGTCGAGCGTGAACTCGCGCACCTCGGGGTGGACCGCGTAGTCGTCCCATCCGTCGGTTCGGTGGCGGTTCGGCGGGACCTGCGTGAACCGGTGCCCTCGGGGGGCGGTGACGATGTCGAGCCAGGACAGGAGCCCGTCCGGCGCACGGTAGGGCGTGTCCATGAGGTTGTTGCCGTGCAGGGTCGCCGTCCCGGTGAGGAGCGTCAGCGGGGTCATGACGGTCGCCATGTCGGAGAACCCGACGAGCCAGGTCGGCTCCGCGTCCCGCAGCCGGTCCCAGTCGAGGTGCGGCAGCAGGTCGATCGCGGTCTCGCCGCCCCACGGCGGCACGACGGCCCTGATGGCGGGGTCGGTCAGCATCGACATCAGCTCGCCCGCGCGATCGGCGACGGGCGCACTGAGGTGACCGTCGCCATCCATGCAGTCGCCCACCACCACCTCGTACCCCCGTGCCTCCACGTCACGGATCGCCACGTCGAGGCGCGCCCGCAGGTCTTTCGACACCCCACTGGAGGGAGAGGTGACACCTATGCGGTCGCCGGGGCGCAGGGGCTGGGGATAACGGATCGCCATGCGCCGGATTCTGGCACGCCGTCACCGGCTGCCCTCAGGATTTTCACGCAGTCACGGATTCATGGGCTCCACCTCCAGGAAGCGGCGGCCCCGCGGGCCCCGGTAGAGGAGCGCGTCCCAGCCCAGGCGGGTGAGGGCGGCCATGCACGCGGCGAGTGCCTCCGCCTCCTCCTGGGCGGCCCCCGAGCCCGGCGGGCCCAGCCACTCCACCACGGCCGTCGCCGGCCTGTCCCCCGTCCGGACCCGGTAGCCGGTGTCGACCCGCGTGCCCGAGGCGTCGACGGAGGAGGGGGTGAGCCCGCCGGACTCCAGGGCCAGGGCCACCGCGCGGACCGGTCTGCCGCGCTCCCACTCGGCGGGGACGGCCTTCGGGTCGCCACCCTGACCGTTCGTCAGCCGTCTGATCTGGAGCAGGCCGTCCCGGGCCGTCCGGACCTCTCGCGAACGCTGCTCGGCCTCGGCCGCGGGCAGCGGCGGGCCGTCCCCCGTCGCCGCCTCGAACGTTCCCCCACCGCTCGTCGTCGTCATACGGAAACGGTAGGGGCCGCCACTGACATCAGCCCGCCGTGAAGCCTTGGCCAAGGGACCAAAGTCCCGGACATTCGGGACTTTCGTCGCGGCATTCCGGACATTCACCCCTGTGACGATGGTCTTTGAAGATCATCCGACGTGCCGTCATCTCCGGACGACGGCCGGAAGGGCCTCATGACCGAGCCACAGAAGCGGCCCCTGCCCGTCCGAGTGCGTCGCCACCCCGACGGCATACCGATGGACGACCTCTTCCGGTCGGATCCCGCGCTACCGACCGGCACCCTGCTCAGGCCCGACGACCGGCCGGAGGCGGCGGAACTGACCGAATCAAGCGGACTGACCGGAGCGGTACGAGCGGCCGAGTCCGCCGAGCAGGCCCACGGCCGGCCGGCGTCCGTACGGGCCTCACGGGCCGCACACTCCCCGCAGCCCCCTCAGTCACCACAGTCCCCGCAGTCACCACAGACCGTCCCTGCGGTCGCCGTCTCCCGGCGTCCGCCGCCCTCCGACCCCGACCCCGACCTCGTCGAGCGCCGCGGGCCCGCCGCCCCCGGCTGGCTCGCCGTGCTCACCGGCCTGACCGCACTCGCCGGGGCGGCGGCGACGCTGTGGCGGGCCCGCCCCCTGAGCGGCGCGCAACTGCCGCCCTGGCAGTGGGCCGCGCTCGCCGGCTGCGCCGTCGTCACCGTCGTCGCCTTCGGCGGCCTGACCCGCGGACGCACGGGCTCCGCCTGGGTGCTGTCGCTCTTCGGCCGCTACCGCGGCACCGTGCGGCGCACCGGCCTGGCCTGGATCAGCCCGTTCGTGCTGCGCCGCCGGATCGACGTCAGGCTGCGCCACTGGCGCAGCGAACCGATCTCCGTCGTCGACGCCGAGGGTTCGGCGCTGCGCGTCGTGGTCCTGGTGGTCTGGTCGGTACGGGACACCGCCCGGGCGCTCTTCGCCGTCGACGACCATCTCGGCTATCTGCGGGAGCAGGTGGAGGCGGCCGCCGCGCGGGTCCTCTCCCAGCTGCCCGCCGACGCCTTCCGGGGTGGCGCGCCGACCCTGCGGAACGCCGAGGCGGTCGGCGACGCCCTCACCTGCATGCTCGCGGCCGAGTGCCGGCCGGTCGGCATCGCGGTCTTCTCCGCCCAGCCGACGCGTATCGAGTACGCCCCCGAGGTGGCCGCCGCGATGCAGCGGCGGCAGATCGCGGCGCTCGACGCCAAGCACCGGGACACCGTCCTGACCGGCGTGATCGACGCCGTGGACGACACGGTGACCCGGCTGACCACACGCGGACTCGTCGAACTCGACGACTTCGAACGCCAGGCCCTGGTCAAGGACTTGACCGTGGCCTTCTACACCCGGCGTGGCGGGCCGGCCCCACAGAATCAGGAGTGACGAGGATCGTGAACACCCCCGGATTCACCGCACCCGAACTCACTGCACCCGAACCGACCGCACCCGACCTCACTGCACTCGAACTCGAACTGGCCGCACCCGGTTTCACCGACGAGATACCTCTGGACTGCTCCTGCGCGGGCTGCGGCGCAGCCGCCCGGAGCCTGGGCACGGACGGCGTGCGCTCCGGCGCCGCGACCCTGCACGGGGTGCGCCGCGCCGTCGTCGCGACCGTCGGCGCGGTCGCCCTGGTGGGCGCCGGCAGCGGAGCGGCACTCGCCGAACCCGCCCCGGCGCACGCCGGCTGGGACGGCTCGAAGTACTGGTTCCGGAACGCGGCAGGCGAATGGCGCTGGACCAGCCACCACTCCACGTACGTCCAGCGCACGGCCGGCGGCGGCGACCGCGGCAGCGCTTCCGGAAGCGGCGGGCAGCGGACCGCGGCCGGCGGAGGCCGTACCGGCGAGCCCGTCTTCCGGGGGCGGCAGGGCTGGGACGCCCAGGACCGCGTCTACTGGTACAAGTACCGCGGCCACTGGTACTGGACGAGTCACCAGTCGAAGTACGAGCAGCGGACGGGCACCTCGGGGAACACCTCGAAGCCGACCGGCCCCACGGCCCCGACCGCTCCGTCCTCGCGGGGCTGGACGGCGCCGGTCTCCTCGTACGTCTTCACGGGGTACTACGGCCAGCCGGGTGCGTGGTCGCGGGGCTACCACACGGGGCAGGACTTCGCGGTGCCGATCGGTACGACGGTCCGCTCGGTCGGCCCGGGGCGCGTCGTGACGGCCCAGTACAGCCGCTCGTACGGCTACGAGGTGGTGATCCGCCATCCCGACGGCCGTTACAGCCAGTACGCCCATCTCTCGCGGATCGACGTGTCCCCCGGGCAGAGCGTGTCGGCGGGTCAGCGGATCGCGCGGTCCGGGAGGACGGGGCGGGTGACGGGTCCGCACCTCCACTTCGAGGTGCGGACCACGCCGTACTTCGGCTCGGACGTCAACCCGCTGGCCTATCTGCGCGGCCACGGCGTGCGCATCTAGGGAGCCGTGAGGCGAAGTAGGGGAAGAGGGGTCAGCCCGCCACGCGTTCGATCCAGGCGGTGAGGTCGGCGACGACCTCGTCCCGGTTGGTCTCGTTGAGGACCTCGTGGCGGGCGCCCTCGTAGCTGCGGTACGTGAGGTCGGTGAGCCCGGCCTCGCGGTAGCGGGCGACCAGCAGGTCGGAGAGGGCGAGGCGGGCGTTGAGCGGGTCGTGGTCGCCGACGAGGACGTAGACCGGCAGGCCCGCCGGGATGCCCTCGGGTGCGGCGAGCCGGCCCGCGGCGGCGCCCATGTCGGCCATCCCCCGGTCGTCGGCGGCGAAGCCGCAGAGCGGGTCGGCGAGGTACGCGTCGACCTGCTTCTCGTCGCGGCTGAGCCAGTCCGCCTCCGTACGGTTGGGCGCGAAGCCCGCGTTGAAGGCGTCGAAGACCCCGCCTCCTTCGACGCCCGCCTCCGCGGCCTGCCGGGCGGCCTCGGCGAGCCCGGTGAGGAGCCCGTCCACGGCCGTGGTGCCGGAGAGGGCGACTCCGTCGACGAGGGCGGCGTGGTCGAGGAGGTACTGCTGGGCGGCGAAGGAGCCCATGCTGTGCCCGAGCAGGATCACCGGCACCCCGGGGTGCCGGTCGCGGGCGATCCGGGTGAGGGCGGCGATGTCCTCGACGAGGAGGTTCCAGCCGTTCTCGCCGAAGTGGCCCGCGCCCGCGTGCATCGAGAGTCCGTGGCCGCGGTGGTCGCCCGCGTAGACGACGAAGCCGAGGCCGGTGAGGTGCTCGGCGAGCGGGGCGTAGCGGGCGGCGTGCTCGCCCATGCCGTGCGCGATCTGCACGACGCCCCGCGCGTCCCCCTCGGGGAGCCACGTGTGGACGTGGATGGCGATCCCGTCCCGGGAGGTGAAGGTGAACATCGCGGCTCTCCTGACTCGTGACTGCGCACTGCGCACTGCGGACTACGGACTGCGGACTGCGGACTGCGGACTGCGGACCGCTGGCGCCGGAATCCTGGCTCCTGACGCCCGGACACCGTAACGGCGTTCGACAATGCCGAACACCGTTACGGTGGAGTGATCCCCGTCTCAGCCACCCGACCACTCGACCTCTCAGCCGACCGGGCGGTTCTCCTTCACCGTGATCCGCCCCTTGCGGATCGTGGCCAGGCGCGGTGCGCGGCGGGCGACGGCGCTGTCGTGGGTGACCATGACGAAGGTCAGCCCGTGCTCCTCGCAGAGCCCTTCGAGCAGGTCGACGATCTCGTCGCGCATCGACTCGTCGAGATTGCCCGTCGGTTCGTCGGCGAGCAGCACCTTCGGCCGCTTCACCAGCGCGCGGGCGATGGCCACGCGCTGCTGCTGACCGCCGGAGAGCTCGGACGGCAGATGCCCGAGGCGCTCGCCGAGCCCGACCGACTCCAGCGCCTCGGCCGCCCTGTCGCGGCGGTCGGCGGACTTGACGCCGAGCGGGACCAGGGCGGTCTCCACGTTCTCCAGGGCGGTGAGGGTGGGGATGAGGTTGAAGCTCTGGAAGACGAAGCCGATGTTCTGACCGCGTACGGCCGTCAGCCGGCGCTCCGAGAGCTTCGCCAGGTCGGTGCCGTCGAGGAGGACGCTGCCGGAGGTGGGGCGGTCGAGGCCGCCGAGCATCTGGAGGAGAGTGGACTTGCCGCCGCCCGTGGGGCCCTGGATGACCAGCCGGTCGCCCTGGCCGATCGCGAGGTCGACGCCGGCGAGTGCGTCGACTCTGGTCCGGCCGCGCCGGTACTGCTTGGTGACGCCGATGAGTTCGTACATGGTGCGACTCCTGTGTGAGGTGGTGCGGTGCGGGCGCTCGGCCACGCGAGTACCTGGCTGCCCGGCCCCGCGACCACGCGCGTGCCCGGCTGCTCGGCTACTCGACGCGGCGCAGCGCGTCGGCGGGGCGCAGGCGCGAGGCGCGCCACGCGCCGAAGCCGCCCGCGACGAGACCGCCGCCGAGCGCGAGGAGCACGGCGAGACCGACCGTGGTGACGCCGACCGGGGCGGTGAGGGCGATGTCGACGGTCTTGCCGACGGCCGTACGGGCTCCGCCGGGGCCGCCGCCCGCGGCGCCGCCGAAGACCGCCCCGCCGCCGCCCCGACCGCCGAAGCCGCCCACGCTCGAGCCGAGTTCGGCGGTGAGGTTCGGGCTGACGGCGGTGACCGCGTACGCCCCGGCGAGGCCGATCGCGATACCGAGGGCTCCGCCGACGACGCCGTTGACGAGGGCCTCGCCGACGACCTGGCGGGTGACCCGGCCACTCGTCCAGCCGAGCGCCTTGAGCGTGCCGAACTCGCGGACGCGGCGGCCGACCGCCGAGGAGGTGAGCAGGCCGGCGACGAGGACGGCGGCGAGGAGCACCGCGTACGAGAGCCACCTGCCCATGCTGGAGGCGAGGTTCGCGGCGGTGTCCAGGGAGCCGGAGACCGTCTGGGCGAGATCGGCCGAGGTGGTGACGGTGGTACCGGAGACGTTCTTCTGGATGGCGGTCTTGACCGCCTCGATCCTCGTCGAGTCGTTGGCCTTCACATAGATCGTGGTGATCTTGCCGGTGGAGGCGGAGAGCGTCTGCGCCTGCTTCAGGGGCAGGTAGACCTGGGCGGCGGACTGGCCACTGTCGGCGGTCGCGATCCCGATGATCTCGAACGACACACCCTTGACCGTCAGCTTCCCGCCGACCGCGAGACCCTCCTGCTGCGCGTAGGCGCTGTCGAGGACGACGACCTTCGCGTCGGTCTCAGTGATCTTGAAGGTACGGCCCTTGGAGACGGTGGAGGTGGTGAGGGGGCCGAGATCGGGGGCCGTGACATCGGTGCCGTAGAGCGTGAAGGAGTCGACGTCGAAGGCCGCGCCGCCGCCGGTGACCGTGTCGCCGGGACCGCCCGAGCCTCCTCCTGTGGCATCGCCCGGCTGAACGGGCTGGGCGGGCTGGGCCTGCTGCCCGGGCTGCTGCTCGCCGCGCTGGATCCGGCCGCGCGTGAACTCGCCGTCGATCTTGAGGTTGACGAGGCTCAGCCCGCCCACCGCCCGGTCGACGCCCTGCTGCTTCGCGACCGTGGCGACGGTGGAGTCCGCGAGGGTCTGGAAGCCCTGGACCATCAGGCGGTCGCTGCTCTGCTTCTCCTCGCCCTCCCCCTGGCCCTCGAACTCGAACCGGGGCCGCTGCGGCCGCGCGCCCTCCTGGAGCTGCTCCTGGGCCTTGGTCACCGTCAGGTCCGTACCGAGCCCGTACAAGGACTCGAGCACCTTGCCCTGGGCGACCTTCATGCCGGAGGAGACGGAGTTGACGACGATGACCAGCGCGATCCCGAGCGCGAGCCCGGAGGCGACGACGAGCGCCGCCTTTCTGCGGCGGCGCAGCTCGCGCCGGAGGTAGGTGAAGAACATGGCGCGAAGGTAGGAGCGGCGCGTGATGGTGGGATAAGGCCCGCGTGAGAGCCGGATGAGAGCACGTCAGCCCGGTGGTCGGGACGGGGAATCGAACGGATCCCTGGGCGGGCCGGCTCCCCCGGTGGCAGAGTCGGCGCCATGTCCGACGACAGGGGAACGGTCAGGCCGGGAACGGCACACGAGGGTCCGGAGCGGCCGGACGCGGCACGGCAGGGGCCGGTGCAGCGGGACGCGGTGTGGCAAGGGCCGGTGCAGCCGGACGCAGCACGGCAGGGACCGGTGCAGCCGGACGCAGCACGGCAGGGACCGGTGCAGCCGGACCCGGCACGGCA
>NZ_BJMN01000006.1 GCF_006539185.1 Streptomyces gardneri | reverse complement strand
GGGCCGGTGACCGCGCTGCTCGACGCCACCGGGATGTTCTTCAGGTCGGCGCGGGACGCGTTCCCCGGGGCGGGCCCGGCCGACTGGGCGGCCGCCGCCGCCCTGGACCCGGGCTCGGTCGGGCCCGACGGAGCCTGGCGGCTGGACTTCCGGTGCTTCGCCGTCGCCGACCCCGGCGGTACGGGCTGGACCCTGATCGACGCCGGCGTGGGCCCCGCCGAGGGCCCCGGAGCGCCCTGGTGTCCCGTCCCGGGCCGGCTGCCGGAGCTGCTCACGGAGGCAGGGATCGACCGGGGCGACGTCCACACGGTGGTCCTGACGCACCTGCACGAGGACCACACGGGCTGGGCTGCCGACGCCGCGGGCAGGCCCTTCTTCCCGGACGCCCGCTACGTCGTCCAGAGCGCGGAGACCGCCGCGCTCGACCGGAGCGACCCGGTGTGGTCCTGGGTCGTGGAACCGCTGCGGTCCGCCGGTCAATTGCACGAGGTCGACGGAACGCACCGCCTGCGCCCGGGTGTCACCCTGCTGCCCACGCCGGGGCACACCCCTGGCCACCAGTCGGTCCTCGTCGAGCGCGCCGACGGCCGGGACGTCCTGGTCACCGGCGACCTCCTCGTCCACGCCGTGCAGCTCGCCGCACCGGCCGTCGCGTACGCCCACGAGCGCGACCCGGCCACGGCGCGGGCCTCCCGCGAGAAGCTGCTCGCGCGGGCCGTCGAACGCGGAGCGGTACTGGCGACGGCCCACCTGACCCGCCCGTTCGTCGCACCGCCCGGGTCGCCGGCTCCCTCCTGAGGAGCGTCAGGCGACCGTCGTGGCGTAGGCGAGGGGGTCCGTCAGGACGTCGTGGAGGACGAGGGCCGCCGCTCCCCTGGCCGCGTCGGACGTCGGGGAGGCGGCCCGGAGGCGGGCGGCGTCCTGGGGCCAGAGGCCGGAGACGACGCGCTCCGAGAGCTCCTCGGCGACGGCCGGGGCGAGCCAGGGCATGAGGAGCGGGTAGATGCCGCCGAGGACGACGGCCTCGGGGTCGAGGAGGTTCACGGCGCCCGACAGGGCGCGGCCGAGCATGCGGCCCGCCTCGGCGAGCGCGCCGAGCGCGCGCTGGTCCGCCGACTCGGCACGGCGTACGAGCTCCGCGACGTCGGAGGCCGCCGCCGCCCGCAGGAGCGCCGCCTGACCCGCGTACTGCTCCAGGCAGCCGCGCGATCCGCAGCGGCAGCGGGGCCCCTCGGCGTCGACGACCAGATGGCCGATCTCGCCGGCGAAGCCGTGTGCGCCGCGCAGGAGTTCGCCGCGGACGACGATCGCACCGCCGACGCCGATCTCGCCGGTCAGGTACAGGAAGGTCCGGAGGTCGCCGAGCGAGCCGAACCACAGCTCGGCGAGGGCCGCCATGTTGGCCTCGTTGTCGGACGTCAGGGCCAGGCCGGCAGGTCCGCCGGTGCCGGGGCGCCGAGCGGCGAGGGCCTCGCCGAAGAGGCGCTCGGCGTCGACCTCGTTCCAGCCGAGGTTGGGCGCCTGCCGGACGGTCCCTCCGGTGACGAGTCCGGGGAGGGCGAGCCCGGCGCCGGCCGGGACCAGCCCCCGATCGGCCGCCTCGTCGAGGGCGTCCGCCGCGATGCGGGCGGCCCGGTCGAGGACCTCGGCCGCGCCGGCCGCGCGGTTGTCGAGGCGTTCGGAGCGCCGGATGCGGTCGGTGCCGGTCAGGTCGGCGACGCAGACCGTCACGTAGTCGATGTTCACCTCGACGCCGAGTCCCGCCGGACCCGTGTCCGCCGGTTTCAGCACGGTGCCCGGCCGGCCCGCCTGCCCGCTGAACGTCTTGCCCGACTCGACGAGGAAGCCGAGGTCGAGGAGCTGCTCGACGAGCGAGGAGACGGCGGGCCTGGTGAGTCCGACGCGGGCCGCGACGGCCGCTCTGGTCGTCTCCCCCGCCTCGTGGACGGTCCGCAGGACGAGGCTCAGGTTGTGCCGGCGCACTCCCGACTTGTCGGCCTTGGGTTCCGTGGGCTGGTTCATGGTGAGCGAGAGCCTAGTCGTCCCTTTCGCTCACCTGAAAACAGTTCGGTGACCGAACTGTTCTCCGCTAGTGTCTCCCCCATGACGCTTCCGCGCGACTACCGCGGCCAGACCTGCGCCCTCTCCCGCTCCATGGAGGTCGTCGGCGAGCGCTGGACGCTGCTCGTCCTGCGCGACGCCTTCTACGGGGTCCGCAGGTTCGGCGAGTTCGCGGCGCACCTCGCGGTCCCCCGGGCCGTCCTCACCGACCGGCTCACCACGCTCGTCGAGGCGGGTGTCCTGGACCGGCGGCCCGAGACGGGCACCGGCCGCCGCGAGGTCTACGTCCTGACGCCCAAGGGGATCGCGCTCTGGCCCGCCGTCCGCGCGCTCACCGCCTGGGGCGAGGAGTTCTACGCGGCGGAGGGCGGCCCGCGCCGCGTCTTCCGGCACGTCGACGACGACGCCCCGATCGGCCCCGAGGGGCGCTGCACCGGCTGCGGCGCGGCCGTACCCGTCGGAGACGTCCTGGTCACCCCCGGTCAGGGGCTCCCGCCCTTGGCCGAGGACGCCGACCCGGTGACGGCGGCGCTCGCCCGCCCGCACCGGCTGCTCACCCCGCTGCTCACCACCGCGCCCCAGCGGCGCACCACGAGAGGTTCGCACCCATGAAGATCCTGGTCGTCGGCGCCGGTGCCACCGGTGGCTACTTCGGCGCGCTGCTCGCCCGGACCGGACAGGACGTCACCTTCCTGGTCCGCCCGGCCCGCGCCGCCGCGCTGCGCGAGCGCGGGCTGCGGGTCGTCGGCAGGGACGAGGAGTGGGTCGTCGCTCCACGGCTCGTCACGGCCGACGAGCTGACCGGCCCGTACGACCTCGTCCTGCTCTCGGTGAAGTCCACCGGGCTCGACCGGGCCGTCGAGGACGTCGCGCCGGCCGTCGGCCCCGACACCGCCGTCGTCCCCCTCCTCAACGGCCTCGCCCACATCGACGTCCTCAACGCCCGGTTCGGCGCGTCCGCCGTTCTCGGCGGGGTGGCCAAGGTCGTCACGACGCTCGACGCGTCGGGTGACATCCGACGTCTGGCCCCGCTCGCCCATCTGACCTTCGGCGAGCAGGACGGCACGGTCTCCCCGCGCGTGGAGAGGATCAGGGCCGTCCTCGAGGCGGCGGGGATCGACGCGCCGGTGCCGGAGCGGGTCATGACCGCGATGTGGCACAAGTGGGTCTTCATCACGACCTTCGGCGCCGTGACGAGCCTGATGCGCGGCACGGTCGGCGACGTGTACGACACCCCGGGCGGGCCCGCGCTCGGACCGGCGGTCCTGGACGAGGCCGCCGCGGTCGCCGCGGCGGCGGGTCATCCCGTACCGGAGGAGGAGCGGGCGGCGACGCTCGCCGTGGTGTCCGCCTCCGGTTCGCCGATGCTGCCGTCGCTGTACCGGGATCTGACGGCGGGACACCCCACCGAGGTCGAGCACCTCTTCGGCGATCTGACCGACCGTGCGCGCGACTTCAATGTGGCGACCCCGCTGCTCGACCTGGCCACCCTGCACCTGCGGGTCCACCAGCGCCGGGTCGGCGCTCCGGCGGCCGGCCTGTAGGCCCACCCAGGACCGAAAGGCCGGCCGCCGGTGGTCAGCTCAGGTCGTCCAGCGGCGTGCCCGGCGCGAGCTCGGCCGCGATGAGTTCGGCGACCTCCTGGGCCATGTTGCCGTCGGGCGTGGTCGCGGTCTTCGTGGCGGAGACCGCGATGGCGAGGCGTTCGGACGGGAGGTACGCCTGGATCGCCGCGTACCCCGAGAACGACGGGTTCTGGAGCACCCAGCCGTTGATCACGATGACGCCGAAGCCGAAGTGCTTCGCCTCGGTCTGCTTCAGGCAGATGGAGGCGGGGCACTTCGCGGTCGCGCCGCCGAGGCCGACCGTGCCCGGGTCGAGCAGGGTGCGGTAGGAGCGGGGCGAGAGGAGCTCACCGCTGCCGATGGCCTGGGCCGAGCGGGCCAGGTCGCAGATGTGGGTGGTGATGACGGCGCCGGGCGCCGTGGTCCACGAGGGGTTCCAGAAGGTGGACTCCTCGTAGAAGCCGCGGTCCGAGGTGAAGGCGTGGAGGGCCGGGCGCGGGATGTCGGGGGTGAAGTTGTTCTGTGTGTCGCGCAGTTCGAGGGGGCCGGTGACCTTTTCCCGCACGAGTCGGTCGATCCGTACTCCGGTGATCTTCTCCAACGCGGCGATCAGCAGCACGTAGTTGGCGTGGGAGTAGCTCCAACTGGCGCCCGGCTCGTACCAGAACGAGTGTCGGAGGGGGTACGCGACCAGTTCCTTCGGGGTCCACGCGCGGAAGGGGTGGGTCTCCAGTTCGGCGAGGAAAGCCGGGTCCGAGACGTAGTCGTGGAGGCCGGTGGTGTTGGTGGCCAGCATGCGCAGGGTGATCCGGTCGGCCTTGGGCAGGTCGGGCAGCCAGCGTTCCACGGTGTCGTCGAGGCGGACCCTCCTCTCCTCGACCAGCCGGAGGAGGGCCGTACCGATGTGGGCGAAGGCGACGGAGCCGGCGCGGAAGTGCATGTCCGGCTCGGCCGGGACACCGGTCATGGACTCGCCCAGCGCGTCGGTGACGACCTCGCGCCCGTCGACGGTGACGCGCAGCTGCACGGACTTCAGGCGCAGGTCCTTCTTGGCCTTGCGGGTGACGGCCAGGATGCGGCGGGCCCGGTCGTCGCGGGGGCCCTCGGTCCGCACGCAGTCGCGCCCGCCGTGTCCGGCCCGGCTGCCGGGCTCCTCGGCGGACACGGTCGCGGCGGCGGTCGTCTGGATCGTGACGGCGAGGAGGGCGGCGCAGAGGAGGGCCCTGCGGGCGCCCGCCCGGGGGCTCGTACGTGGCCGCATCCGGGTACGGAAGGGGGTGCGTGTCATGGGCCGCACTATGTCCGGAACACCGGCTGCGCCCGCCGGAACACTCCGCGCACGGGGCCGGACGCGCCCGTGCGGGGCAGACGCCTGACGCCGTTCGGACGCAGCGCGCGGTCCGGACGCAGCGCGCCGACGGAAGCCGGCCTGACGGAAATCGGGGTGCGCGCCGGCGGTTCCGTGCGGTGTGATCGCGGACATGGCAATCGAATTGGGCAAGCCGGACGTCGACGGGCTGGGCCGGGCGGTGGGCGCGCTCCGGGAGTGGCAGGCGGACGGAGCGCCGTTCCAGCTGCATCCGGGGGACCTGGGCTGGTTCTGGCGTTTCGGTGGGGAGGCGACCGCCGCGGCGGTCAGGACGTGGAGCCGGGACGGACGGATTCTCGCCGTCGGGCTGCTGGACGGTCCCGGGCTGCTGCGCCTGACGATCGCGCCGGACGCTCTGCGGGACGAGGAGCTGGCGCGGCGTCTGGTCGACGACGTGACCGAGCCGGAGCGCGGCGTACTGCCCGCGGGAAAGGCGAACATCGAGGCGCCGACGGCTGCCCTGGTCCAGGACGTGCTGGCCGGTGAGGGCTGGGACACCGACGAGCCGTGGACGCCCCTGCGCCGCGACCTCACCGAGCCGGTGACCGACCCGGGCGTGCGGATCGAGGTGGCCCGGCCGGAGCAGGCGCATGTGTACGCCGCCGTCCTCCGGGCGGCGTTCGACGGATCGACGTTCACGGAGGACCGCTGGCACGCGAAGGCGGCCGGGCTGCCGTTCACCGACGCGCGGTGCCTGATCGCGTACGACGACGGGGGCGACGCGGTGGCGGTGGTGACGGTGTGGTCGGCCGGTCCGGGCAGGCCCGGGCTGCTCGAACCGATGGGCGTGCACCGGGCGCATCGGCGTCGCGGCCACGGCAGGGCGATCAGCCTCGCCGCTGCCGCCGCGCTCCGGGAGCTGGGCTCGTCGAGCGCGGACGTCTGCACCCCGAGCTCGAACACCGGCGCCGTCGCCGCCTATGAGGCGGCCTGCTTCCGACGACTGCCCGAGGTCAGGGACCGGTACCGGGACGCGTAGCGGTCCCCTGCATGCCGAGGCTCCGCGCACCAGCCCGAGGTGCGCGGAGCCCGGCGTGCTCTTCGCGCCGCCACCTCGCCGGTCCTTCGGCGAGGAGCGACCCGCGTCGACTCCGCCGGGCCGTCAGGCCTCGGTGTCCTGCGGGTACCAGCGCAGCTCGACCGTGTTGCCGTCCGGGTCCTTCACGTACACCGACTGGGCCGAGCCGCGCGCGCCCCAGCGCGGGACGGGACCCTCCAGGACGTCGAACGTCCCGGAGTCGATGACCTCCTGCCAGTCCAGGGGGTCCACCACCAGGCAGATGTGGTCGACGTTGGACTCGCCTCGCGGACGCGAGAAGAGGTCGATGACCGTGCCCTCGTCTATGCGCACGGACGGGAACGGAACCTTCCCGGCCCGCCACTCCTCGACCCGCTCGGGCGCGAGGCCCAGCGCGGTGGTGTAGAAGTCGAGCGCCTTGTCGACGTCGGTCACGTTGAGTACGAGGTGGTCGAAGGCTTTGACTCGCATGTGTGGGATCCCCGTTCTTGAAGGTGTGTCGCGTCCGGTCGCGCCGGACTCGGATGATCATGCTGATCGCCGGGCCGGGGATCAAGTGCGCGGTGCGACCCGGTCGGTCAGACGGACGGGATCCGGGCGCGCAGGAGGCAGAACTCGTTGCCTTCCGGGTCGGCCAGGACGTGCCAGTTCTCGGTGCCGTCCTGGCCGACGTCGGCGCGTCGGGCACCGAGCGCGAGCAGGCGCGCCAGCTCGGCGTCCTGGTCGCGGTCGGTGGGGTTGACGTCGAGGTGCAGACGGAGCTTCCCGGTCCGCGGGTCGCTGCTCGGGCTGAGGATCATCGTGGGCTGCGGGCCTCCGAAACCGGTGCCGGGCGGCCCGATCTCGATGCTTCCGTCGCCCTCCCGGCCCAGCTCGACGTAGCCCAGGACCTCGCTCCAGAACACGGCGAGGCGGGCCGGATCCGCGCAGTCGACGACCAGTTCACTGATGCGGCATGCCATGCCCCTCAGTGTAGGGACCGGGTCCTGAATTCGATCGTCGCTTTCCGGGCCCGTCGCCGGATCAGGGGCGGCCGCCCCGCCGGCTGTACGTGTCGCTCGCCGTCGGTACGGAGTTGTGGACGGCCCCGGCGCCGAAGGACACCCGGTCGTGGTGGGCCTGGCGCAGGGCCTCCTGCTCCTGGAGGATGCCCTCGGCCGTCTCCGTGCGGCTGCTGCCCCGCCGCAGCAGCGTGATCGTCAGCAGCGCCCCGACGCCGCCGAGCACCCCGAAAAGGATCAGTACAGCGATCATGGTGACTCCCCCGTCGTTTTCCTCACGGTAACCGCCCCCGGTGATCCCGGGGAAGATCCCGTGCTTCAGCGGTAGTCGTCGGGATGGCCCTGCATCCACGTGTTGATCCGGTCGCGCGTGCCGATCAACAGGCTCTGGTGCTTCTTCAGGTTCTCGAAGGAACGGTCGCCGTCCAGCGCTGCGTCGAGCTTCTCGATCAGCGCGATCGGCTCGGGGAAGTGCCCGGGCCCCTTCGGGTCCGCCTTCATGGCCCGGTCCATGCGGTGGAGTTCGTCGTAGACCCGCCCCAGGAAGTACGCGCAGTCGCCGGGGGCGCCGCACGAGTCGTTCAAGGTCGCCTGGAGCCCGGCGAAGGCGTCCCGGACCAGGCCGGGGGGCGTCTCCTCGGGGGCCGAGGACGCCTCCGGCGTGACGGGCGGGGTGCCGGTCCCGGCCTCGTCGGCGGCCGGGGTGCCGGGCTCCCCGTCGGCCGGTGCGGTCGTGTCGGCCGGGGCGGCCGGAGCGGTCGTGGCGGTCGACGCGGCTTTCTCGGGGGTGTCCTTCGCGTCGTTCGCACCGCAGCCCACACCGAGCACGGCGAGTGTCACGGCCACCACCACCGCGCCCGGTGCCGAGAACCTGGACATGCGACTCCCCCTTGATTCCTTGATCATCCGATCGTCGGATCCGTCGACCCTACAGAAGTCCTCTGCCGGGCAGGTCAGCGCAGAAGGCCCGGGCTCGCCGCCGTGAGGACTCCGGCGATCCGGTCCCATGTCTCCGTCGAGCGCGCGAGCGGCGGCAGGAGTTCGCCCGCGCCGGTGCCCCAGGCGTGGGCCAGGGCGACGGGGTCCTCGCCGGTCACGGCGCCCCCGGCGAGGGCGGCCGCGCCGAGGGCGACGAGTTCCTCGGCGGCGGGGACGACCAGGGGGCGCCCGGAGAGCCTGCGGACGGTGTCGGTCCACGTCCTGCCGCGCGCGCCGCCCCCGATCAGGCGCAGCGGACGGTCGCGTACGGCGGAGTCCGTCAGGTCGAGGCCGCAGGCGGCGAGGAGTCCGTCGAGGGCATGCAGGACGGTGAAGGCCGCGCCCTCGTAGGCGGCGCCGAGGATCGCGCGCGGGTCGGTGGTGTGGCGCAGCCCGGTGACGAGTCCGGCGGCGTGCGGCAGGTCGGGGGTGCGTTCGCCGTCCAGGTACGGCAGGACCACGACCCCCGCGTCGGCGCCCGGCGCCGCGTCCTCGCGGTCGAGGCCGAGGAGGGCGGCGAACCGGTCGACGGCGAGCGTGCAGTTGAGGGTGCAGCCGAGCGGGAGGTACGTGCCGTCGGTGGCGGCGAACCCGGCGAGCCCGGGGTCCGCCGGCCGGGTGCGGGTGGCGGCGAAGACCGTGCCGGAGGTGCCGAGGCTGACGACCGGGTGGTCGAGCAGGCCCGCGCCGCCGAGGCCGAGGCCGACGGCCGCCGCCATGTTGTCGCCGGTGCCGGCGGCGACGACGACCGTACGGGGCAGTCCGAGGGCCTCCGCGGCGGCCGCGGTGAGGGTGCCGACGCGGGTGGCGCCGGAGGGGGCGACGGCGGGCAGGAGGGCGGGGTCGAGACCCAGGAGGTCCAGGATCTCGGGGTCGTAGGAGTCCCTTCCCGCACCTCCTCCGTGTCCGTACCAGCACGTCCCCGACGCGTCTCCGGGGTCCGTCACCGCGTGGCCCGTGAGGCGTTCGGTGAGGTAGTCGTGCGGGAGGCGGACCCCGGTGGTCGCGGCGGCGTGCGCCGGTTCGTGCTCGCGCAGCCACTGCCACTTCGCGGCGGTCATGGAGGCGACGGGCACCGAACCGGTGCGCTCCAGCCAGGACTTCGGGCCGCCGAGCCCGGCGGCGAGGGCGGCGGCCTCGGGTGCGGAGCGGGTGTCGTTCCAGAGCAGCGCCGGGCGCAGGGCCCGGCCGTCGGCGCCGAGGGCGACGAGGCCGTGCTGCTGCCCGGCGACCGCGATGCCGGTGACGGCGGTGGCCGGGATCCCCGCGTCCCGTACGGCCGCGCGGACGGCCGTGGCGAGGGCGGTCCACCACTCCTCGGGGTCGCTCTCCCGCGCGCCGCCCGTGCCGGTGACGGTGTGCGGGGCGCGTCCGACGGCGAGGAGCCCGCCGGTCGCGGTGTCGACGGCGACGGCTTTGGTGGACTGCGTCGAACTGTCCACGCCGATCACGACGGAGCGGCTGGTGCGCACGCCCTCACCTCGTCTCTCTGGGTCTCTCGCCGGGTCGTCCCGCCGAGTCGTCCCGCCGGTTCGTCCGCCGGCGTCTTTCACTGATTGCCCCGGATGCGGGGCTGGCGCCGTGGCACCCTCATCCCGTATTAGTTATCTCAGATAACAAATCACGAGAGCAAGGGAAGGACACACCGTGCCGGAGCTTTTCTCCCCCACCCCCGAGGACCGCTTCACCTTCGGCCTCTGGACCGTCGGCTGGCAGGGCCGCGACCCCTTCGGCGAGGCCACCCGCCCCGCCCTCGACCCGGTCGAGGCCGTCGAGCGGCTCGCCGCCCTCGGTGCGTACGGCGTCACCTTCCACGACGACGACCTCATCCCCTTCGGTGCCTCGGAGGACGAGCGCGACGCCACCGTGAAGCGGTTCCGCGCCGCGCTGGAGCGGACCGGACTCGCGGTCCCGATGGCGACGACCAACCTCTTCACCCACCCCGTCTTCAAGGACGGCGCCTTCACCGCCAACGACCGGGACGTGCGCCGCTTCGCCCTGCGCAAGACCCTCCGCAACATCGACCTCGCCGTCGAGCTCGGCGCCACCGTGTACGTGGCCTGGGGCGGCCGGGAGGGCGCCGAGTCCGGCGCCGCCAAGGACGTACGGGTCGCACTCGACCGGATGAAGGAGGCCTTCGACCTCCTCGGCGAGTACGTCACCGAGCAGGGCTACGACCTGCGCTTCGCGATCGAGCCCAAGCCGAACGAGCCGCGCGGCGACATCCTGCTGCCGACCATCGGGCACGCCCTCGCCTTCATCGAGCGCCTGGAGCGCCCCGAGCTCGTCGGGGTGAACCCCGAGACGGGTCACGAGCAGATGGCCGGCCTGAACTTCCCGCACGGCATCGCGCAGGCCCTGTGGGCGGGCAAGCTCTTCCACATCGACCTCAACGGCCAGTCGGGCATCAAGTACGACCAGGACTTCCGCTTCGGGGCGGGCGACCTGCGCCAGGCCTTCTGGCTGGTGGACCTCCTGGAGACGGCCGGGTACACGGGGCCGCGCCACTTCGACTTCAAGCCGGTGCGCACGGACGGCTTCGACGGGGTCTGGGAGTCCGCGAAGAACTGCATGCGCAACTACCTGGTCCTGAAGGAGCGGGCGGCGGCCTTCCGCGCCGACCCCGACGTCCAGGCGGCGCTGACCGCCTCGCGGCTGCCCGAGCTCGCCGTCCCCACGGCCGCCGACGGCCTTGCCGCGCTGCTCGCCGACCCCACGGCGTACGAGACCTTCGACGCGGACGCGGCCGCCGCCCGCTCGATGGCCTTCGAGCACCTCGACCAGCTGGCCCTGGAGCACCTCCTCGGCGTCCGCTGAGCCTCGGCGTCCGCCGAGCCCGCAGCCGCCCGCCGGCCCCGAGCGGCGGCGGGCGTCAGTGCGTGGCGAGAGTCAGCGCGTGGCGAGAGTCGAGCGGCGGACGACCAGCTCCGGCTGGAGCACCACGTGCTCGTGCCGGTGCTCGTCCGCCCGCTCACCGGTCTCCTCCAGGAGCAGCTCGGCGGCCTTCGCCCCGAGGGTGAACGCCGGCTGCCGTACGGAGGTCAGGGGCACGGTCGCGGCCGCCGCGAACTCGATGTCGTCGTAGCCGACGATGGCCATGTCCTCCGGGACCCGGACCCCGGCCGCGTACAGGGACTGGAGGACGCCGAGGGCCAGCAGGTCGTTGGCGCAGAAGACGGCGGTCGGCCGCTCGGAGAGGCCGAGGAGGCGCGCGCCCGCGTCGCGCCCGGAGGCCACGTCGAGGCGTTCGGCGGGGAGTTCCCTGAGGGCCGAGGCGGGCAGGCCGGCCTCGGCGAGCGCGAGGAGGGCGCCTTCGCGCCGGTCGCGGATCTGCTGGAGGTGGGACGGGCCGCTGACGTAGGCGAAGGAGCGGTGTCCGGCCGCCGCGAGGTGGCGGATCGCGAGGGTGCCACCGACGACGTCGTCGACGGAGACCGAGCAGCCGGCGCCGTCGCCCGCGACGCGGTCGACGAGCACGGAGGGGATGCCGTGGCGGCGGAACTCCCGGAGGTTCGCGCCGCTGGGGTCGGCGGGCGTGACGAGCACGCCGCGGACGCGCTGCTCGGCGAAGAGGGAGAGGTAGTCGGCCTCGTCGCCCGGGTTCTGGTCGCTGTTGCAGACCATGACAACGAGGCCGGCGGCCCGGGCGGTGCGCTCGGCGCCGCGGGCGATGTCGACGAAGAAGGGGTTGCCCATGTCGAGGACGAGCAGGGCCATGATCCTGCTGCGTCCGGCGCGCAGCTGGCGGGCGGACTCGCTGCGGACGTAGCCGAGGCGGGCGATGACCCGCCGCACGTGCTGGAGCGTCGCGGGCGAGACCCGGTCGGGCTGGTTGATCACGTTGGAGACGGTGCCGACGGAGACGCCCGCCTCGCGTGCCACGTCCTTGATGCCGACGTTCCCGACCGTTCGCGCGGTGTCCGTCATCCGTCCCACCTGGTCCGTCCTGCCCCTGCCGCCACCCGGTCCGGGTGGGCTTCCGCCCCGCGTTTCATCCTATGCGGCCCCACCGGTCCGCCCCCTCGCACTCACACGCTCACGCTCACGTGCTCACGCGAGGTGGAAGACCTCGGTCAGCGGGCGCATGGCCGCGTCCGGCGCCCGCCCGTCCAGCTCCTCGAAGAACTCCGCCATCTCGGCCTGCCAGCGGGCGTTGACCTCTGCGGCCTCCATCGCGGCGCGCGCCCGGTCGAAGTCCGGGGTCTCCAGGTAGCCGACGAGCAGCCCGTCCTCGCGCAGGAAGAGGGAGTAGTTGTGCCAGCCGGCGGCGGAGAGCGCCGTGAGCATGTCGGCCCAGACGTGTTCGTGGCGTGCGCGGTACTCGTCCACCCGCTCGGCCCGGACCTTCAGCAGGAAGCAGACCCGCTGCATGTTCGCCCTCCGCTCCGTCGACTGAAATGTTTCATTTCTCTGGGTCGCGACGCTAGGACGTGATCGTTCCTTCGGTCAAGAGTCTTGACGACACCCCGGGCGCTGGCTAGCTTCCCCCACATAATGAATCGATTCATTTCATGGCTACGAGCACTCTGAGGTGGACATGCCCGACATCGCCGCCGTGAAGGCCGCACTCGCCGCCCAGCGGATCGAAACGCCCTCCTGGGGCTACGGCAACTCCGGGACCCGGTTCAAGGTCTTCGCGCAGCCGGGCGTGCCCCGCACCCCGTACGAGAAGCTCGACGACGCGGCTCAGGTCCACGCCTTCACGGGCGTCGCCCCGAAGGTGTCGCTGCACATCCCGTGGGACCGGGTCGACGACTACGCGGCCCTCGCCTCGTACGCGAAGGAGCGCGGGCTCGAACTGGGCGCGATCAACTCCAACACCTTCCAGGACGACGCGTACAGGCTCGGCAGCGTCTGCCACCCGGACGCCGCCGTGCGCCGCCGGGCCGTGGACCACCTGCTCGACTGCGTCGACATCATGGACGCGACCGGCTCGGCCGATCTGAAGCTGTGGTTCGCCGACGGCACGAACTACCCCGGCCAGGACGACGTCACCGCCCGGCAGGAACGGCTCGCGGAGTGCCTCGCGGAGGTGTACGAGCGGCTCGGCGAGGGGCAGCGGATGCTCCTGGAGTACAAGTTCTTCGAGCCGGCCTTCTACACGACCGACGTGCCGGACTGGGGCACCGCCTACACGCACTGCCTCAGGCTGGGCCCCAGGGCGCAGGTCGTCGTCGACACCGGGCACCACGCGCCGGGCACCAACATCGAGTTCATCGTCGCCCTGCTGCTGCGGGAGGGGAGGCTCGGCGGATTCGACTTCAACTCGCGCTTCTACGCGGACGACGACCTGATGGCCGGCGCCGCCGACCCCTTCCAGCTCTTCCGGATCATGCACGAGGTCGTCCGCAACGGCGGCCTCGCCCCGGCGGCGGACGTCGCCTTCATGCTCGACCAGTGCCACAACATCGAGGCGAAGGTGCCCGCGGTGATCCGCTCCGTGGCCAACGTCCAGGAGGCCACCGCCAAGGCGCTGCTCGTCGACGCCGACGCCCTCGCCGCCGCCCAGCGGGACGGGGACGTGCTCGCCGCCAACGCCGTCCTGATGGACGCCTACGACACCGACGTACGGCCCCTGCTGCGCGCGCTGCGCGAGGAGCGGGGCCTCGACCCGGACCCGGTCGCCGCCTATCTCCGCTCCGGACGGCAGGAGCGGATCGCCGCCGAGCGCGTCGGCGGGGACCAGGCCGGCTGGGGCGCGTAGCCCCCCTCGTTGACCGTTCACCTCCCGCCCGAAGGAAGACCACATGACCCCGGCCACACCCCTCGTCGTCACCTCTCTCCTCGGACGCGCGCACCGGCTCGGCTCCGACCCCCGCACCACCAACTACGCCGGCGGCAACGCCTCCGCGAAGGGCTCCGTCACCGATCCCGTGACCGGCCGCCCGACCGAGCTCATGTGGGTCAAGGGCTCCGGCGGCGACCTGGGCACGCTCACCGAGGACGGGCTCGCGGTGCTGCGCCTCGACCGGCTGCGCGCGCTCGTCGACGTCTACCCGGGCGTCGGACGCGAGGACGAGATGGTCGCCGCCTTCGACCACTGCCTGTACGGGAAGGGGGGCGCGGCCCCGTCCATCGACACCGCGATGCACGGCCTGGTGCCCGCGGCCCACGTCGACCACCTCCACCCGGACGCGGGGATCGCGCTCGCCTGCGCCGCCGACGGGGAGAAGCTGACCGCCGAATGCTTCGGCGACACGGTGGTGTGGGTGCCGTGGCGGCGCCCCGGTTTCCAGCTGGGCCTGGACATCGCCGCGGTGAAGGCTGCCCACCCGGCGGCGATCGGCGTCGTCCTCGGCGGCCACGGCATCACCGCCTGGGGCGAGACCTCCGAGGAGTGCGAGGGCAACGCACTGCACATCATCCGCACCGCCGAGGCGTTCCTCGTCGAGCGGGGCCGCCCGGAGCCCTTCGGCCCGGTCGTCGAGGGGTACGCGCCGCTGTCCGGGGCCGAGCGCCGGGAGCGGGCCGCGGCGCTCGCCCCGTACGTCCGGGGGCTCGCGTCCCAGGACCATCCGCAGGTCGGCCACTTCACGGACTCCGACGCGGTGCTCGACTTCCTCGCCCGCGCCGAGCACCCGCGCCTCGCCGCCCTCGGCACGTCCTGCCCCGACCACTTCCTGCGGACGAAGGTCCGACCGCTCGTCCTCGACCTGCCGGCCGACGCGCCCCTCGACCGGGCGGTCGAGCGGCTGCGGGAGCTGCACACCGCGTACCGCGAGGAGTACGCGGCGTACTACGCGCGGCACGCCAGCGGGGACTCCCCCGCGATGCGGGGCGCGGACCCGGCGATCGTCCTCGTCCCGGGCGTGGGCATGTTCTCCTTCGGCCGCGACAAGCAGACGGCGCGGGTGGCGGGCGAGTTCTACGTCAACGCGATCAACGTGATGCGCGGGGCCGAGTCGGTCTCCGCGTACGCGCCGATCGAGGAGTCGGAGAAGTTCCGCATCGAGTACTGGGAGTTGGAGGAGGCCAAGCTGCGGCGGATGCCGCCGCCGAAGCCGCTCGCGACCCGGGTGGCGCTCGTGACGGGCGCGGGCAGCGGCATCGGCCGGGCCATCGCGCACCGGCTCGTCGCGGAGGGCGCGTGTGTGGTGGTCGCCGACCTCGATGCCGCCAACGCGGCTGCCGTCGCCGAGGAGTTGGGCGGTCCGGACAAGGCGGTGGCGGTCGCCGTGGACGTCACGTCGGAGGAGCGGATCGGGGCCGCCTTCCGGTCGGCGCTGCTCGCTTTCGGCGGGGTGGACCTGGTCGTCAACAACGCGGGCATCTCCATCTCCAAGCCGCTCCTGGAGACGACGGCACAGGACTGGGACGTCCAGCACGCCATCATGGCGCGGGGCTCGTTCCTCGTCTCCCGGGAGGCCGCGCGGGTGATGACGGCCCAGGGGCTGGGCGGCGACATCGTCTACATCGCCTCCAAGAACGCGGTGTTCGCCGGACCGAACAACATCGCCTACTCCGCCACGAAGGCCGACCAGGCCCATCAAGTGCGGCTCCTGGCAGCCGAGTTGGGTGAGCACGGCATCCGGGTCAACGGCGTCAACCCGGACGGCGTGGTGCGCGGTTCGGGCATCTTCGCCGGCGGCTGGGGCGCCCAGCGGGCCGCCACGTACGGCATCGCGGAGGAGGAGCTGGGCGCCTTCTACGCCCAGCGGACGCTGCTGAAGCGGGAGGTGCTGCCCGAGCACGTCGCCAACGCGGTCTTCGCGCTCACCGGTGGCGACCTCGGCCACACGACCGGTCTCCACGTCCCGGTGGACGCGGGCGTGGCCGCCGCCTTCCTCCGGTGAACGGGTCGGCGAAGGGGCCCCGGGACGTCTTCGCGGCGGTGGATCTCGGGGCCACCAGCGGGCGGGTGATGCTCGGCCGCGTCGGACCCGGGATCCTCGACCTCACCGAGGCACACCGCTTCCCCAACACCCCGGTCCGGCTGCCGGACGGGCTGCGCTGGGACGTCCTCGGCCTCTACCGGGGCGTTCTGGACGGGCTGCGCGCGGCCGCCCGCGCCGGCGGGGTCGCCTCGGTCGGCGTCGACACCTGGGGCGTGGACTACGGCCTCCTCGACGCGGACGGCGCCCTCCTCGGCGCTCCGTTCCACTACCGCGACCCGCGTACCGACGGCGCCGCCGAGGCCGTGTGGGCGCGGGTCGGCCGGGCGGAGATGTACCGGGTCACCGGCCTCCAGTACCTGCCGTTCAACACCGTCTTCCAGCTCGCCGCGGCCGCCGGGAGCGCCCAACTGGAAGCGGCGCGCACGCTGTTGCTCATGCCGGACCTGATGGTCCACTGGCTGACGGGGACGGTCGGAGCCGAGGAGACCAACGCCTCCACGACGGGCCTCTTCGACGCCCGCGCGGGCAGCTGGTCGAAGGACGTGCTCGACCGGCTCGGGGTGGATCCCGGGCTGCTGCCGCCGCTCCGCGCGCCCGGCGATCCGGCGGGTGAACTCCTGCCGCACGTCGCCGAGTTCACCGGGCTCGACGCCAGGACCCCGGTGACGACGGTCGCCTCGCACGACACCGCTTCGGCCGTGGTCGCCGTCCCGGCCACCGCCCAGGACTTCGCCTATCTGTCCTGCGGCACCTGGTCACTGGCGGGTCTGGAGCTGGACGCCCCGGTGCTCACCGAGGCGTCCCGGGCGGCCGACTTCACCAACGAGCGCGGAGTCGACGGCACCATCCGCTTCCTGCGGAACATCATGGGCCTGTGGCTCCTGGAGGAGTGCCGCAGGTCGTGGGCGGCGCAGGGGCGGGGCCCGGTGGCCGACCTGCCGGAGCTGCTCTCGCTGGCGGCCCGGGCCGAGCCGTTCGCGGCGCTCGTCGACCCGGACGCACCGGAGTTCCTGGCCCCGGGCGACATGCCGGCGCGGATACGGGCCCACTGCCGCGGGACCGGGCAGCGCGCACCCGAGACCCCCGGGGCGGTGGTCCGCTGCGTCCTGGAGAGCCTGGCGCTGGCCCACCGGCGGACGCTGCGGCAGGCCGCCGAGCTGGCCGGCCGGGACATCACGCGGATCCATCTCGTGGGCGGCGGGGCACGCAACGAGCTGCTGTGCCGGCTGACGGCGGACGCCACCGGGCTGCCGGTGGTCGCCGGTCCGGTCGAGGCCACGGCCCTCGGCAACGTCCTCGTGCAGGCGCGGGCGGCCGGGCTCGTCGGCGACCTGCCCTCGACGCGTCGGCTCGTCTCGGCGACGCAGCCCCTGCGACACTACGTACCGCGGAAGGATCCCGCCGGCCGCGCCGCCTGGGACGCGGCCGCCGCCCGAATCGAACCGTCCCCGAGGAACCCGTGATGCGCGTCGCCCTCTTCGTCACCTGCGTCAACGACGCCGTCTTCCCCGCGACGGGTGTGGCGACGGTCCGGCTCCTCGAACGGCTCGGCGTGGAGGTCGACTTCCCCGCCGCGCAGACCTGTTGCGGCCAGCCGCAGTTCAACACCGGCTACCGCGAGGAGACCGGGCCGCTGGTACGGCGCACGGTCCGGGCCTTCGAGGGGTACGAGCACGTCGTCGTCCCGTCCGGTTCCTGCGCGGCGATGGTGCGGCACCACTACCCGTCGTTCGGCGCGGAGGCGGCGGGCCTCGGCCCACGAGTGTACGAGCTGACGGAGTTCCTCGTGGACGTGCTCGGTGTGACGGACGTGGGCGCGTACTTCCCGCACAAGGTGACGTACCACCCGTCCTGCCACGGGCTCCGGCTGCTCGGGCTCGGCGAGCGGCCCCGGCGGCTCCTGGAGGCGGTGAAGGGACTGGAACTCGTGGAGCTGCCGGGGGCGGAGGAGTGCTGCGGCTTCGGCGGGACCTTCGCGGTGAAGAACCCGGACGTGTCGGCCGCCATGGGCGCCGACAAGATCACGAACGCGCTGTCCACGGGCGCGGAGGTGCTGTGCGGCGCGGACAACTCCTGTCTGCTGCACCTGGGCGGGATGCTGAGACGGCGGGAGGACCCGCTGCGCGCACTGCACTTGGCGGAGATCCTGGCGAGCACGGAAGAGGAGCCCTGGCGGTGAGTGACAAGAAGGTGCGCGCGTCAGCGCTCGATGAGGGGCGGCGGTCGGGTGACGGGAGGGCATTCATGGGAATGCCGTCCTTTCCCGAGGCGGCGCGCGAGGCGGTCGGTGACACGACCCTCCGTGCGAACCTGCGGCACGCGACGCACACGATCCGGGACAAGCGGGCGAGGGCGGTCGCCGAGCTCGACGACTGGGCCGCGCTGCGGGAGGCCGGGAAGCGGATCAAGGACGACACGCTCCGCCATCTGGACACGTATCTGGTCCGGTTGGAGGCGGCGGTGACGGCCGCGGGCGGCACCGTGCACTGGGCGGCGGACGCGGCGGAGGCCAACCGGATCGTCACCGCCCTGGTCAGGGCCACGGGCGAGACGGAGGTCGTCAAGGTCAAGTCGATGGCCACCCAGGAGATCGGGCTCAACGAACACCTGGAGGCCGAGGGCATCGCCGCCTACGAGACGGATCTCGCCGAGCTCATCGTGCAGCTCGGCGAGGACCGCCCCTCACACATCCTGGTCCCGGCCATCCACCGCAACCGCGCCGAGATCCGCGACATCTTCGCCGAGAAGATGGGGAGTTGGGGCCGTCCGGCACCGGACGGGCTGAGCGACACCCCGGCCGAGCTCGCGGAGGCGGCCCGGCTGCACCTGCGGGAGAAGTTCCTGCGGGCCAAGGTGGGGATCTCGGGGGCGAACTTCATGGTCGCCGAGACCGGCACCCTGGTCGTCGTCGAGTCCGAGGGCAACGGCCGCATGTGCCTGACCCTGCCCGAGACCCTCATCTCCGTCGTCGGGATCGAGAAGGTGGTGCCGAGCTGGCGGGACCTGGAGGTGTTCCTCCAGACGCTGCCCCGCTCGTCGACGGCCGAACGCATGAACCCGTACACCAGCATGTGGACCGGCACGACGGACGAGGACGGGCCGAGCGCCTTCCATCTGGTGCTCCTCGACAACGGCCGCACGGACGCCCTCGCCGACGAGGTGGGGCGTCAGGCGCTGCGCTGCATCCGCTGCTCGGCCTGCCTCAACGTCTGCCCGGTGTACGAGCGGGCCGGCGGCCACGCGTACGGCTCGGTCTACCCCGGGCCCATCGGCGCCATCCTCACCCCCCAGCTCCGGGGCACGAGCAGCGAGATCGACGCCTCGCTGCCGTACGCCTCCTCACTGTGCGGCGCCTGCTACGAGGTGTGCCCGGTCGCCATCGACATCCCCGAGGTCCTGGTGCACCTGCGCGAGCGGGTCGCCGAGGAGGGCGGGAAGGGCCATCGCCTGGAGAAGGCCGCGATCAAGGCCGCCTCCTGGGTCCTCGACCGTCCGAACACGCTGGCCGCCGTTGAGCGGCTGGCGTCCGCGACCCGCAAGGTCCACCCGAAGCGGCTGCCGGGGCCCGGCGCCCGCCAGTGGTCCGACCATCGGGACCTGCCCGAACTGCCCGCCGAACCGTTCCGCGACTGGTGGAGGAAGAACCGCCCATGACCGACGCCGTCTCCGCACGCGAGCGGATCCTCGCCCGGGTCCGCGCCGCCGTCGCGAACGCGCCCGAGGCGGCCGCCGTCGCCCGCGACTACCGGACGAGCCACACCGCCGACGACCCGGCGGCCGTGCTCGGCCTGCTCCACGAGAACCTCGCCGACTACCGCGCCCACGTCCACCGCACCGCCCCCGACGGCCTCGCCGCCCTGGTCGCCGAGCGGCTCGCGGAGCGCGGCGCCCGGAGCGTCGCCGTGCCACCGGGACTGCCCGACGCATGGCTCGCCGCCACGGACGCCGTCCGGCGGCCCGACGAGCCCCGGCTGTCCCCGTACGCACTCGACGGTATCGACGCCGTGGTGACGGGCTGCGCCCTGGCGATCGCCGAGACCGGCACGATCGTCCTCGACGGCGGTCCTGGACAGGGCCGTCGCGCCCTCACCCTCGTCCCCGACCTGCACGTCTGTGTGGTCCTCGCACCGGAACAGGTGGTGGCCTCGGTCCCGCTGGCGCTCCCCCGGCTCGACCCGGGGCGTCCGCTCACCTGGATCTCCGGGCCGTCGGCGACGAGCGACATCGAGCTCGACCGGGTCGAGGGCGTCCACGGCCCGCGCACCCTGGAGGTGATCCTGGTGACCGGCGGCTGACGCCGAACGGCCGGGCCCCCGAAGGAGCCCGGCCGTTCGCCACGCGCGTGCGCTACGCCGATTCCCGGCGGACGAGCTCCGTGGGCAGGATGACCGCCGCCGGGTCCTCCCCCGCTATCCGGGCCAGGAGCGTACGCACCATCTCGGTGCTGATGCGGTCCCACGGCTGGCGGATCGTGGTGAGCGAGGGGCGGCTGGAGAGGGCCGCCGGGGAGTCGTCGAAGCCGCCCACCGCGATGTCCTCGGGGACCCGCCGGCCCGCGCGGGCCAGGGTGTCGAGGACGCCCTGCGCCATCAGGTCGGAGGCGACGAAGACGGCGTCGATGTCGGGGGCGCGCTCCAGGAGGTCGCGGGCCGCGTCCTCGCCGCTCGCCCGGCTGTAGTCGCCGGCGGCGATGAGGTTCTCGTCGACGGGGAGTCCGACCTCGGCGAGCGTCTCGCGGTAGCCGGCGAGGCGTTCGACACCGCCTGGGGTGTCGAGCGGGCCGGTGACGGTGGCGATCCGCCGCCGCCCCGAGGCGTGGAGGTGGCGCACCATGTCGCGGGCGCCGTCGCGGTCGTCGGCGGCGACGTAGCCGATCTTGGCGGTCTGGCCGAGCGGCTTTCCGCAGGCGACGACGGGCACGCCGGCCTCGTGCAGCCTGGCCACGACGGGGTCGCCGGTGTGGCTGGAGACGAGGAGGACGCCGTCGACGTGGCCGGCCTCGATGTAGCGGAGGTTGCGGCGGCGCTCGTCCTCGGTGCCCGCGATCATCAGGAGGAGCGGGATGTCCTGGGCGGCGAGGGCCTGGGTGCAGGCGCGCAGCAGGACGTTGAAGTTGGGGTCCTCGAAGAATCGCTCCTGCGGCTCGGTCAGGAGGAAGGCGACCGAGTCGGACTTGCCGGTGATCAGCGAGCGGGCGTGCCGGTTGACGACGTATCCCGTTCTGCGGATCGCCGCGTCGACGGCGGCCTTCGCCGACGGGCTGACGTAGTGGCCGCCGTTGAGGACACGGGAGACGGTGCCGCGCGAGACCCCGGCCTCGCGGGCCACGTCGTGGATGGTCGCCGGGCGGCGCCTTGCCGCTGCTGTGCTCATGCTGTGTGTTTCCCCTCGATCCCCTGTGGTTCAGGACTTTACGGCGCCGGAGAGCAGATCGAGGCTCCAGAAGCGCTGGATGAGAAGGAAGAGGGCGATGAGCGGGACGATCGCGAGCAGCGCGCCGGTGATGACCAGCGTGTAGAGGGCGGGCTGGCTGGCTCCCTGCTTGAGGAGGGTGAACAGGCCGACGGTCATGGGGAACTTCTCGTCGTCGCCGAGCATGATGAACGGCAGGAGGAAGTTGTTCCAGATGGCGACGAACTGGAAGAGGAAGATCGTCACCAGGCCCGGGGACATCATGGGGACCGCGATCCTGAGGAAGATGCGCCACTCGCCGGCGCCGTCCACGCGGCCGGCCTCGACCAGCTCCATGGGGACGGCCGCCTCGGCGTAGATGCGGCCGAGGTAGACGCCGTAGGGCGAGAGGACCAGCGGCAGCAGGACGGAGGCGTACGTGTCCGTGAGGTCGGCCTCGGCCATCAGCAGGTACTGCGGGATGGCGAGGATGACGGGGGGCATGAGGACGCCCGCGAGCATGATGTTGAAGAACGCCTCGCGGCCGCGGAAGCGGTACACGGCGAGGGCGTAGCCGGCGAACGCGGAGACCACGGTGGACAGGACGCCGCCGAGTCCCGCGTACAGCACGGAGTTGGCCATCCAGCGCCAGTAGATGCCGTCGCGGTATCCGGTGAGCTCGCCGATGTTGTCGGTGAGACCGCTGCCGGGCAGGAAGGTGAAGGTGGAGAAGAGTTCGTCGTCGGCCTTGGTGGCGGCGACGAGGACCCAGGCGACGGGCAGCAGGCAGTAGAGCGCGCCGAGGACGAGGGCGGTCGTCGGCAGCAGGGCGGTGCGGCGAGGGCCGTCGGCCTTCCTGCCGGCGGCAGGGGGAGGGCCCTGGGGGGTGCCGGGGGTGCTGCCGGCCGCGGGGGCCGCTTTGCGGAGCTTGGGGGAGGCGAGCCCGGTCATCGGCCTGCTCCTTGTGTGGTGCGGCGGTTGGAGATCCTGAGGAGCGCGAAGGACAGCGCGAAGGTGGCGAGGGCGAGCACGACGGCGGTGGCCGAGGCCGCGTGGATGTTCCCGCCGGTGAAGGCGTCGCTGTAGACCTTCATCAGAGGGCTCCAGGTGGACGGGATGCCGTTGGTGAGCGGCTTGAGCGTGGTGGGCTCGTTGAAGACCTGGAGGGTCGCGATGATCGAGAAGAAGAAGGTGAGCACCAGCGAGGGCACCACCATCGGGATCTTGATGCGGAGCGCGATCTGGAGTTCGGAGCAGCCGTCGAGCTTGGCCGCCTCGTACACCTCGGTGGGCAGGGCGCGCAGCGCGGTGTAGATGACGATCATGTTGAAGCCGGTGCCGCCCCAGACGGCGATGTTGGACATCGCCAGGTAGAGCGGTCCGCCGTCCATGAGGTCGGGCTGCGGCAGTCCGGCCTTGTCGAGGAGGTAGTGGAAGGGGCTGACGTCGGGGAGGTAGAGGAAGCCCCAGAGGACGGCGGCGATGACGCCGGGGACGGCGTACGGGAGGAAGATCGCGAGCCGGGCGAAGGAGCGGGCCCGGACGCGCTCGGAGTCGAGCAGGAGCGCGAAGAAGAGGGCGAGGCCGAGCATGACGGGGACGACGATGGCGCCGTAGCCGAGGACGCGCAGGGCGCTCGCGAGGAGTTCGGAGTCGGCGAGGGCGGAGGTGTAGTTCTCCAGGCCGGCCCAGACCTCGGTCTTGGCGCCCTTGCCGAGGCCGAGACCCTTGATCCGGACCTTGTGGAAGCTGAGCCAGACCGCGTAGCCGATGGGCAGAGCGAAGAAGAGGGCGAAGAGGACGGCGGCGGGCAGGAGGAAGCCGTACGGGGCCGCCTTGACCCCGTACGACCGGCGCACGCCCTTGGGGGGCTGCGTCACTTGGCATCTCCCAGGAGGTACCAGCCTTCGGTCCGGGACGGTATGGGCCCCCCTTGGGGCGGAGTCGCGTAGCGGCGGAGTCTGCTGTGCATCGGTGGTGACCTGTGCTTTCTTCCGGTGTCAGTGGTGGCCGTTAGGTTGTGATGTATGGCGACGACGGCAGTGGGGGCGGACGGAGCCGGGCAGGCTCGGTACACCTACCGGGTCCGTGTGTCGTCCACCGCGCGTGCTGCTCTGGAAGGTGAGTGGGCGCGGTGTCGGTGGGTGTGGAACGAATGCGTGGCGCTGTCCCGCAGGGTCCACGCCCTCAACCGGACCCTGAAGGAGAAAGCCACCTGTGGTCCGGCGCACCTGGACAAGCTGCTGACCGAAGCCCGCAGGTCGACGGCCTGGCTGCGGGAGGGTTCGTCGGTGCCGCAGCAGCAGACCGTCCGGGACTTCGGGAAGTCCCGTGCGAAGGCGCTCAAGGACATCAAGGCGAGACTGCCTGTACGGCGGCGGGCCGGGATGCCCCGCACGAAGCGGAAGCGCGAGGCGCAGCCCTCGCTGAACTACACCGTGCGGGGCTTCCGCCTCAAGGACGGTCGACTGCACCTGGCCGGCGGGATCGTCCTGACGGTCGTATGGTCGCGTGGCCTTCCGGCCCTCCCGACGTCGGTACGGGTGCACCGCGACAGCCTCGGCCACTGGTACGCCTCGTTTGTCGTGACCGTCCAGCCCGAGCGGCTGCCCGACACGGGCCGGGTGATCGGCATCGACTGGGGCGTACGTGAGACGGCGACCACCACCAGCGACGCCCACGACCTCCCCCACGCCCAGCACGGAAAGACCGCCGCACAGAAACTGGCTCGCTACCAGCGGATGATGGCCCGGCGCGCCACCCCGAGGAACCGTCCCGACACCGCTGGATACCTCAAGGCTCGCAAAGCGGCGGCGAAGGCGCACAAGAAGGTCGCCCGGCAACGCCAGGACACGGCTCGCAAGTGGGCCAAGCGTGTGGTTCGTGACCATGACGTGCTGGCGGTGGAGGACTTCCGTCCGCAGTTCCTGGCGAGGACCACCATGGCCCGCAAGTCCGCCGACGCCGCCATCGCCGCGACGAAGACGGCCCTGGTCGAGATGGCCCGCAAACACGGCCGCACTGTCCATCTGATCCACCCCGCGCACACCACCAAGGAGTGCGCACGGTGCGGAGCGAGAACCAAGCACGCACTTCCCCTTTCCGAGAGAACCTTCACGTGCGCCGCGTGCGGAGCTGTGTCCCCCAGGGACAAGAACTCCGCCCGCGTCATGCTCGTCCGGGCTGGTCTCAACCCGGCTGGTGCTGATCTTGTAAGACCTGCCACCTGCTAGGTGAAAGGCCAAGTGAGCTAGGAATTCCCCTCGTTCGTGAGGGGGAGGAGTCAATTGGCGACCTCGAAGCCCTGCTTCTTCAGGTCCGCGACGGTGGCGCCCTGCATGGTGGTGAGGGCCTCGGGGAAGCCGGTCTTGGCCTTGGCGGCCTTGCCGAACTGGTCCTTGAAGGAGGTGTAGGCGACGTTCACGTTGGGGCCCCAGGCCGCGGGCGCGGTGGTCTTCGCTATCTCGGCGGCGCGGGTGTAGAAGTCGGGCTGGTTGGCGAAGTAGTCGGGGGCCTTGGCGAGGGCTCCGCTGGTCTGCGCGGCGGTGGCCGCGGGGTAGATGCCGCTCTCCTTGACGAGGGCGGCGAGGGCCTCCGGGTCGGTGTTCAGCCAGGTGGCGAATTGGGCGGCGGCGGCCTTGTGCTTCGAGTCGGTGGTGACGGCGGTGGAGGAACCGCCCCAGCTGCCGGTGGCGTTCTCGCCCTTGTTCCACTGCGGGAGGGGGGCCATGGCCCACTTGCCCTTGGTGTCGGGGGCGGCGGTGGTGAGGGTGCCGGGGGCCCAGACGGCGCTGACCCAGGCGAGCTGCTCGCCGGTGTTGAGGGCCTTGTTCCAGGCGGGGGTGTACATCGGCTGGTTGTCTACGGCGCCCTCGGCGACCAGGCCGCCCCAGAAGTCGGTGACCTTCTTGGTGGCGGCGTCGTCGATGCCGACCTTCCAGGCGTCGCCCTCGAAGGTCCACCACTTGGCGCCGGCCTGCTGGGAGAGGCCGGCGAAGAGGCCGGAGTCGTTGGCGGAGAAGGTGGTCAGGGACTTCTTGGGCGCCTTCTTCTTGACGGCGCGGGCGGTCTCGGCGAACTCGTCCCAGGTGGTGGGGACGGTCAGGCCGTACTGCTTGAAGAGGTCTTCGCGGTAGAAGAACATCAGCGGGCCGGAGTCCTGCGGCAGGGCGTAGACGGCCTCGCCGCCGAAGGTGGTCTGCTGCCAGATGCCGGGCGCGAACTTGTCCTTGACGCCCTGGACCTCCGGGGCGATGTCGGCGAGGGCGTCGTTGCTGACGAGTGTCGGCAGGGCCTGGTACTCGGCCTGGACCAGGTCGGGGGCCTTGTGCGCCTTCGCCGCGGTGATGATCTTGGTGACGAGGTCGTCGCCGGACGCCTGCTTCTGCACGGTGACCTTGATGTCGGGGTGCTTGGCGTTCCAGAGGGCCGCGACCTTGTCCATGCCGGGCGCCCAGGCCCAGTAGGTGAGCGAGACCGGGCCGGACTCGGCGCCCGCCTTGTCGCCGGAGTCGGAGGATCCACAGGCGGTGAGCGCGGTTGCGCCGAGGAGCACGGCGGTGGCGGCGGCGAGGCTGCGGCGCGTGATGTGGGGCATGGGGTACTTCTCCCTGACCGAAAGGGGCCTCTCTCTCAGATGGAGAGGCCGTCCATGCATCTGTGAGCGTTCACAGTAGAGAAACGTTCCGGACACTTGTCAATGGTTGTTCGTGTGCGGTTATGTTGCGTTGCCACATCGAGATCGTGTGTGTGCACGTTCCCAAGCGAACAAGCTTCCACCTTCCGAGCTTTCAGGAGAGACTCATGCCGCAGACCACTCCCAAGGGCCTGCAGCGGCTCGCGTTCGGGGGCGACTACAACCCCGAGCAATGGCCGGAAAGCGTCTGGCAGGAGGACGTCCGGCTGATGCGGGAGGCCGGCGTCACCATGGTGAGCGTCGGGATCTTCTCCTGGGCCCTCCTGGAACCCGAGCACGGCCGGTACGACTTCGGCTGGCTCGACCGGCTCCTCGACCTGCTGCACACCCACGGCATCCGGGTGGACCTGGGCACGCCCACCGTGGCGCCGCCCGCCTGGTTCTACCGCGCCCACCCCGAGGCGCTGCCCGTCACCGCCGAGGGCGTGCGCTACTCGTACGGTTCACGCGGGGCGATCTGCCACAGCTCGCCCGCGTACCGCACGGCCGCCGCCGGCATCACCACCGAGCTCGCCCGCCGCTACGGCAGCCACCCGGCGCTCGCCCTCTGGCACGTCCACAACGAGTACGGCGTGCCCGTCAGCGCCTGTTACTGCGACGGCTGCGCCGCCCACTTCCGCCGCTGGCTCCACGAGACCTACGGCTCGGTGGAGGCGGTGAACGAGGCCTGGGGCACCGCCTTCTGGGGGCAGCGCTACGGCTCGTACGAGGAGATCGACCCGCCGCGCGTCACCCCCACCGTCGGCAACCCGGCCCAACAGCTCGACTACCGGCGCTTCGCCGACGCCACCATCCGGGAGAACTTCCGGTCGGAACGGGACATCCTGCACGAACTGGCCCCCGGCACGCCCGTCACCACCAACTTCATGACCGCGCTCAGCCAGTGCGACTCGATCGACTACTGGGCCTGGGGCCGCGAGGTCGACCTCGTCACCAACGACCACTACCTGATGACCGACGGCCGCCGCACCCACGTCAACCTCGCCATGGCCGCCGACCTCACCCGCTCCGTCGCCGGCGGCGCGCCCTGGCTGCTCCTGGAGCACTCCACGTCCGGTGTGAACTGGCAGGCCCGCAACCCCGCCAAGCGCCCGGGCGAGATGGCCCGCAACTCCCTCGCCCACGTGGCCCGCGGCTCCGAGGGCGCCATGTTCTTCCAGTGGCGCCAGTCCCGGCGCGGCGCCGAGAAGTTCCACTCCGCGATGGTCCCGCACGGCGGCACCGACACCCGGGTCTGGCGCGAGGTCGTCGCCCTCGGGGCCGGCCTGGAGGCCCTGGAGGAGGTGCGCGGCAGCCGGACCGTCCCGGACGTCGCCATGCTGTGGGACTGGCACTCCTGGTGGGCGCAGAGCCTGGAGTGGCGGCCGAACGAGGCCCACGACGCCCGCGAGCGCGCCGACAGCTTCTACGAGACCCTGTACGACCGGCACCTCACGGTCGACTTCGCGCACCCCGAGGCCGACCTGTCCGCCTACCCGCTGGTCGTCGTGCCCGCGCTCTACCTCATGACCGAGGCCGCCGGACAGAACCTCCGCGAGTACGTCGAGAACGGCGGCACACTCGTCGTCTCGTACTTCTCCGGGATCGTCGACGAGCACGACGCCGTGCACCCCGGCGCCTACCCGGGCGCCCTGCGGGACGTCCTCGGACTGACCGTGGAGGAGTGGTCGCCGCTCCTCGACGAGCAGCGCGTACGGATCGAGGGGCCGGACGGCGCCTCGCTCACCGGGGACGTGTGGACGGAGTTCGTCCGGCCGCGCGGCGCCGAGACCGTGTGGTCGTACGCCGACGGACCGGCCGCCGGCGGGCCCGCGGTCACCCGGCACCGGCTCGGCCGGGGCACCGCCTGGTACGTCTCCACCCGGCTCGACGCGGCCTCGGCGGACGCGATCGTGGCCGCCGCCTGCGAGGACGCCGGGGTCGCGGCGCGTGCCGCGCTCCCGCGTGACGTGGAGGTCGTGCGTCGCGCCGGGGACGACGGGCGGCAGTACCTCTTCGCGCTCAACCACTCCACCGAGGACGCCGAGGTGCCGCTCGACGGCTCCGGGACGGAGCTCCTGGGCGGTACCGCGGGCGGGACGCCGGTCGACGGGAAGCTCACCGTCCCGGCGGGAGCCGTCAGGGTCGTACGCCTCGACGCCTGACCGCACCGCACGCACCACACGCACCATCCCCCTCCCCCGGCCTGCCACCGGGCCCCCGATCTCCCCGGGGGCGGCCGCGCCCCGCTGCGCCGCCCCCGGGTGAGCCGCACCACCAGCAGGACCCGCACCACCCGCACCACCCGTTAGGAACGCACCACTTCTCACATCCGCCACCGTCGAAGGGACTCGACGATGCACCTCACCCCCCTCAGAAGCCGCGTCCGCCTGCGCGCAGCGGCCGTCGCCGCCGCGCTGGGCGCCCTGCTCCTGGCTCCGCTGCCCGGCGCCCCGCAGGCCGAGGCGGCCGCCACGCTGACCAACGCCGGGTTCGAGAGCGACGCCGCCGGGACCGCCACCCCCGCCGGCTGGTCCACCTACTCGGCCGCCGGCCAGAACGCCGCCTCGTTCACCGAGGCCGGCGGCCACGGCGGCAGCTACCGCCTCAGCCACTGGTCGGCCTCCGCGTACAAGGTCGAGACGTACCAGTACCTCTCCGGGCTCACCAACGGCACGTACACGCTCAGCGCCTGGGTCCGCTCCGGCGGCGGGCAGAACTCCGCCTACCTGGCCCTGCGCAACTGCGGCTCCGCCGAGCAGCGCACCGACCTGCCGGTGACCTCCAACGGCGCCTGGATACGGCTCGTCACCTCGGTCAACGTCACCTCGGGCGCCTGCACGATCAGCATCAACTCCGATGCGAACGCGGGGAACTGGCTGAACGTCGACGACCTCACCTTCACCGCCGGTTCGACCGGGCTCGCGGTCAAGGGCGTCGACCTCTCCGCGCTGAAGAAGAGCGAGGACCTCGGCGGGACGTACCGGACGAGCGCCGGCGTCACCGGTGACCCCGTCACGATCCTGAAGAACGCGGGCGCGAACTACGGCCGCCTCAAGGTGTGGGTGAACCCGGCCGACGGCTACAACAACAAGGCGCGCGTCCTCGCCACGGCCCAGCGCATCAAGGCCCAGGGCATGAAGCTCCTCGTCGACTTCCACTACTCCGACATCTGGGCCGACCCGGGCGCCCAGAGCAAGCCCGCGGCCTGGTCGGGCCACTCGTACTCCCAGCTCACCACGGACGTCTACAACCACACGTACGACGTCCTCAACGCCCTGAAGGCGCAGGGCACCACGGCCGACATGGTGCAGATCGGCAACGAGATCAACACCGGCATGCTCTGGCCGGAGGGCTCGACATCCAACTGGTCGCAGCTCGGCGGGCTGCTCAAGTCCGGTATCTCGGCGGCCAAGGCGGTGTCGTCGAGCACGCAGATCGCACTGCACCTCGCCAACGGCGGCGACAACGCCCTCTACCGCAACTGGTTCGACAACGCGGCCGCACAGGGCGTGAGTTACGACGTCATCGCGCTGTCCTTCTACGGCTACTGGCACGGCGCCCTCTCCGCGCTCCAGACCAACCTCGACGACATCTCGACCCGTTACGGCAAGAAGGTCATGGTCGTGGAGACCGCCTACCCGTTCCGCCTCGACAGCGAGGACGGCCACGAGAACATCATCGACCTGTCGAGCGAGCTCGTCTCCGGCTACCCGGCGAGCGGCGCCGGACAGTCGGCCTGGCTGCGGGACATCATGAACGTCGTCGAGGCCGTGCCGAACGGCCGCGGTCTCGGGGTCGTCTACTGGGAGCCGGCGTGGACCGCCGTCACCGGCAACGGCTGGGACCCGACGGACTCCTCCTCGGGCAACGGCTGGGAGAACCAGGCCCTGTTCGACTACGACAGCAAGCTGCTCCCGGCGGCGAGCTGGTTCGCGCACCGCTAGAACCGCCCCTCGCCATAAGGGAAGGGCCCGTACTCGCGCCGCAGCGCGTGTACGGGCCCTTGATCGTCCACGGCCTCCCGACCGGGTCGGCCGTGTGCGATCAGCCGCGAGAGCGGCTCGCCGAACTCGGGCCGTACACCTCGATCCTGTTGGCGTTGATGTCGTCCAGCACGCCGATGATGGCGCTGTAGCGGGGCGAGGTACCGGAGTTCACCGGGAGCAGCAGGGTGTCCTGCGCGTAGATCACGGCCTCGCGCACGTTGCCGAGACCCAGCGACTGGGTCGTCCTCGAACTGATCGCCGTGCCGGCGTTGATGCGCCTGGTGGCCAGGTTGAAGTAGGCGGCCAGCAGCTGCTTGCCCAGAATGCTCTTCGGCGCGTTGCTGCCGTTGAACGCCGCCGTGCCCTCACTGACGGACAGGGCCCCGTTCCGGTCGGTGTCGTATCGCTGGTCGGTCGCCTGGATGCGCGCCAGGAACTCGGCGGTCCACAGCGCCTCATGGTTCTTCCAGAACCCCTGGGACAGCGGGTCGCGGGTGGGCGGCACGACGGTGATGGACGTGGTGGCCGAGTCGGTGACCGGCGCGAAGGTGCAGGCGCCGGCGGCGTTCCGGTAGCTCACGGACACGGTGTCGGTGTACGTCGTGCCGGCCGGTGCCAGCAGCGTCGGCCGGGCCGTGAAGACGATCCGCAGCTCGCCGGAGTTCGCCGGCACCGCACCGATGTTCCAGACGAGGGTGCGGGTCCCGTCGCCGTTGAGCGTCACCGAAGCGGGCTCGGGGCCCGTGCCGAGGTCGAGCGCCTGGCTGTAGTAGACGCCGGCCGGCAGGGTGTCGGTGACGGTGACGCCCGAGGCGTCGCCGCTGCCCGTGTTCGCGTAGGTGATCGTGTACGTGATGGCCTCGCCCGCGTTGACGGCGGCCGTGGCCGACTTGTCCACCGTCAGCACCGGCGCGTGCACCGTCGTGGTGGCCTGCGCCTTGTTGTCGTCCGTGTACGGGTCGGGCACGCCGTCGGTGTCCGTTCCGGTGACGGTGACACGGTTGGTGAGCACCGTGCCGTCCTTCGTGTCGCACGGCACCTGGTACGTGAAGCCCGGCGTGACGGTGGCGACGGCGCCGTTGTTCAGGTCCGGCAGGGAGCGCTGCTGCGTCGTGGCGTCGGGCAGGGTGTCGGTGACGCGGATATCGGTGGCGGTACCGGGCCCGAGGTCGGTCACGGTGGTGGTGTAGCGCACGGTGTCCCCGCCGGCCGCGTCGGGGCGGTCGGCCGATTTGGCGATCGCCAGGTCGGCCTTCTGCGACATGGCGAGCACCGTCTCCTCGGTCAGCTCCGGCGGCAGGTTCGGCCGTGCGCCGTCGGCGAAGAACGTGGTGTTGAGGCGGGGGTTGTACTGGATGTGCGCCCAGTCGTCGAACCCGTCATGGGTCTGGCCCGGGCTGGTGGCGCTGCACCCGAACTGGTCCGCGGGACCGATGGACGAGATGTAGTTGATGTCCGCGGGGACATTGGCTTCCGTGTTGCCGTTGGTCCCGTTCCAGTCGATGGGGCCGTTCGTGGCCGGCGCGACCCGGAGTTTGCCGCCGATCCCGTAGACGGTGTTGCGGGCGGGGTCGGCGGGCGTCCCGTGCACGCCGTTGTTCTCGTTGAGGCTCGCCTCGTCGAGGACCGTGGCCGGTGTCGTGCCGAGGGCCGTGCGCTTGGCGGCGCTGCTGTAGTCCAGGGGCCTCGCGGAGTCGTTGTTCGCGAACTGGAGCGTGTAGTTCATCACGCTGAGGTAGTTGGGCTTGCAGTTGGCGAAGTCGTCGCCGCCGTGGCCCAGGCTCAGCGTGTGTCCGAGCTCGTGCATGAAGGTGGAGGCCTCGGCGTTCCTTCGTCCGCCGACGTTGTTGAGCGCCAGGGTGCCCCAGGAACCGACCGTCACGAGGAAGTCGTTGCCGCCCTGGGGGCCGGCAGCACTCCACTCCGAGCTGCCCGAGGAGCCGGGCGACTCGGCGTAGCTGTTGCCGAAGATCATGTAGCGGTACACCTGGCGCTTCGCCTGCAGGATGTTCGCGCAGTTCGGGCTGGACCGGTCGGCAGGGGTGCCGAAGAAGCCGGTGCAGGGTCCGGCCGGGTTCCCGCTCTTGAGGTCGTTGAAGTCGTCCTGCGGGCCGGGGCCGGAGCTGTAGAACGTCAGTGGCGTCACGTTCGGCAGGGATTCGCCTTCGACGGCGTGGAGGTTGATGCCTCGGTACTTCTTCTTCGCCGGATTGCCCGGGTCGGGGTACTCGTCGACCGGCGCCTGGGCGAACGCGTTCACGACGTCGGTGAGCGCCCCCGGCTGCGGCTTGTCCGCGGCCATGTAGTCCGCTTCGACGAACAGGTCCTTACGGTAGGGGACGGCGCCGTACGCCGCGTCCCCGAGGGGCAGGTCGGGGGTCCCGTCCTTGTCGAAGTCCAGGCCCTTGCCGTCGACTTCCCAGGTGTTCATGATGCCGTCGCCGTCGCTGTCGACGGTGTCCGCCAGACCCACGCAGAAGGGGGTGGTGATGGTGAAGTACCCGCGGGCCGAGTCCTCACCGCTGCCTTCGCTCTCACCCGCCAGGGTCGGCACGTCCGCCCCCTGTTGGGGGGTGAGTCCGCTGCCGGTGAAGGTGCAGGTGTTCAGGTCGAAGCGGAGGTTGAGGTCGGCACTCCCCGATTTCGTCCAGCGGATCGGGTCGTCCTGGGTCAGGTCGTCCTGGTCCCACAGCTGCATCTGGATGTCGACGGGGTTGTGGCTGGTGTCCACCGTGGCCGTGCGGACCCAGTTGGTCCGGATGTCGGCGCCGTGGGCGCAGCAGTAGGTGTCCCTGCCGTCGAACAGTCCTTGGTGGTCGATCTCGAATTTCGGATAGTAGTCGTTGCCGCAGGCCTCCCCGGCACCCTCGTCGCACGACAGCTCGACGACTCGGTAGAGGCTGATGGTGATGTCCTGTGTCGCGGCCTGGGCCGGCGTGGCGCCGGCGACGGACACCCCTGCCAGCACCAGCAGGAACACGGCGAATAGACGGAAGTACGAACTGACCCTGGGCATCCGGCGGTCTCCCTCAAGGGCGAGCAACAGTGGAGCGGATCGCTGGCAGGGATGCTCGCAGCAGGAGCCCGTCTCGATGGGGCAACACGCTCCGTCACCACCGGGTGTCCGACAGGGTGTCGCCGACTCGGCGGCATCTGAGGATGGTCCGATCGTCGGCTGCGGGGTGCTCTGACACGTCCCGGGCGGTGTTCGTGCGGGCGAGCCGGTGCGATCATGATCCTTTCTCAGGCGCCGAGTCGGGGGTCGCCCGATGCCCTGACGAAAACCCGGCGTACGAACGGATGAGCTGACCGGTGTCCCACCACGACCAGGCCATGCGCCGCCATTTCCACCAGGCCGCGGCTCGGCGCGGATTCTCCGTCGCCCCGGCGCAGGAGGCCGCCGTCGCGCGGTTGTCCCGGCTGGCGGCCGAACTCGCCAGGCCGGCCTGGACGTTTCCCAGGCCACCGCGCGACCTGTACGTCTGGGGTCCGGTGGGCCGGGGGAAGAGCTGGCTCGTGGACACCTTCTACGAGGGGCTGCCCGCCGGGCGTAAGCGCCGGCTGCACTTCCACGACTTCTTCCGGCGGCTGCACGACGGAGTGACCAGGCCCGGCGCCCGCCACGACGGGCAGAGCGCCGTCGACAGCGCGCTCGACGAGCTGATCGGGGACAGCCGGGTCCTGGTCTTCGACGAGTTCCACGCACACGACGCGGGTGACGCGATGCTGATCGCGCGCCTCTTCCCCACGCTTTTGGACCGCCGGATCACCCTGGTGACCACCTCCAACTACCCGCCAGCCGGGCTGATGCCGGACCCGCTCTACCACCACTTGTTCGAGCCCACCATCAAGCTGATCGAAGAGCGGATGGACGTCCTGGACGTCTCGGGGCCGGTGGACTTCCGCCGACTGGCGGCGCCCCCGTCGGAGGCCGGCGGCCGCCGGTTCGCGACGGGCCTGTGCCTGCCCCCGGGGGACTCCGCCCTGGAGGCGCTGGGCCTCGGCGTCCCGGCGCCCGCGGAGGCCACCACCGTCCCGGCCCATCGACGGGAGCTCCCGGCCCGCGCGGTGCGCGGCGAACTGGTGTGGTTCGCCTTCGACGCGCTGTGCGAGACCACGACGGCGGTGCCCGACTACCTCGCCCTCGCCGAACGGTTCGACACCCTGGTCCTGGACGGCGTACCCCCGCTGGCCGAGGCCTCCACGGACGGACGGCAGCGGTTCGCGAACCTCGTGGACGTCGCCTGTGACCGGGACGTCAGGCTGGTCCTCATAGGCTCCGACCCACTGGCCTCCCTCCCCGACGGCCAAGCCCAGGTACGCGACCTGGACCGCACGGCGAGCCGGCTCGCGATGCTCCGGCGTGCGGACTGAGCCCCAGGAAGGCCCGCCCCCTCGGCACGTCTCGACGCTCTACCACTCCGCCAGCGAGCCGTCGTCCCGGCGCCAGGCCGGGTTGCGCCAGCGGTGGCCGACCTCGGCGGCCCGCTCGACCGCCTTCTCGTCGACCTCGATGCCGAGGCCCGGCCCGGTCGGCAGGGCCACGTGCCCGTCCTCGTACCGGAAGACCGCCGGGTCCACGAGGTAGTCGAGCAGGTCGGAGCCGGTGTTGTAGTGGATGCCGAGGCTCTGCTCCTGGATCAGCAGGTTCGGCGTGGCGAAGCCGACCTGGAGACAGGAGGCGAGCGCGATCGGCCCCAGCGGGCAGTGCGGGGCGAGGGAGACGTCGTACGCCTCCGCCATCGCGGCGATCCTGCGCACCTCGGAGATGCCGCCCGCGTGCGAGAGGTCGGGCTGCGCGACGGCGATGCCCTGGTCGAGGACCTTCTTGAAGTCCCAGCGGGAGTAGAGGCGTTCGCCCGTCGCGATGGGGATGGAGGTGGAGCGGACGATGTCGCCGATGTGGTCGCTCATCTCCGGGACGACCGGCTCCTCCACGAAGAAGGGCAGGTACGGCTCCAGGAGCGGCAGGACCCGGCGGGCCATGGGCGCGGTGAGGCGGCCGTGGAAGTCGATCGCGATGTCGAACTCGTCGCCGACGGCCTCGCGGATGGAGGCGACCCGGTCCACGATCGCCTGCGTGGCGGCGGGGGTGTCGATGAGCCGCAGCTGAGCGGAGGCGTTCATCTTGATCGCGGTGAAGCCCTCGTTCTTGCGGGCCAGGGCCTCCGAGGCGACCTCGTCCGGCCGGTCGCCGCCGATCCAGCTGTAGACGCGGGCGCGGTCGCGGACGTTTCCGCCGAGGAGCTGCCAGACGGGGACGCCGAGGGCCTTGCCCGTGATGTCCCAGAGGGCCTGGTCGATGCCGGCGACGGCGCTGGAGAGGACCGGGCCGCCGCGGTAGAAGCCGCCCTTCGTGAGGACCTGCCAGTGGTCCTCGATCTTCATCGGGTCCTGGCCGATCAGGTAGTCGGAGAGCTCCTCGACGGCGGCGGCGACGGTGTGGGCGCGGCCCTCGACGACGGGTTCGCCCCAGCCCGTGATGCCCTCGTCCGTGTCGATGCGCAGGAAGCACCAGCGCGGGGCGACGAGGTGGGTGCGCAGGGAGGTGATCTTCACTTGGAGTCCTTCTTCACGGTCCAGCCGCCGTCGACGACCAGGTTCGTTCCGGTGATGTAGGTGGCGTCGGCGGAGGCCAGGAAGGCGACGGCGGACGCCACCTCCTCGGGGCGGCCGAGCCGGGCGAGGGCGGTGGCGTCGGCGGAGATCCGCCGTCCCTCCTCGTCGACGTCGTTCCACACGTCGGTGAGGATCGGTCCCGGCAGGACGGAGTTGAAGCGCACGTCCGGCCCGTACTCGACGGCGAACTGCCGTACCAGGGCGCACATTCCGCCCTTGGCGGCGGCGTACGCGGGGTAGCCGGGCAGGCCGAAGTCGGCGTGGACGCTGGAGGTGGCGACGAGGCTGCCGCGCTCGGCGCGCAGGTCGTCGAGGAAGGTGCGGGTGGCGAGGTAGAGGGCCCGGAGGTTGACCGCCATCTCCCGGTCCCAGGTGGCGACGGGGAGTTCGTGGGCGGCCGCGGCGGTGTGGGTGAAGGCGTTGCTGTGGAGGACGCCCACCGGGCCGAAGCGGGTGTGGGCCTCCTCGCGCAGGGCGGTCCAGTCCTCCTCGGAGGAGACGTCGCAGTGGACGTAGGCGGCTCGGCCGCCGTCGGCGCGGATCGCGGCGGCGACGGCTTCGCCCGCCTCGTCGGCGATGTCGGAGACGAGGACCGAGGCGCCCTCGGCGGCGAGGCGGGCGGCGCTGGCGGCGCCGATGCCCGAGGCCGCGCCGGTGACGACGGCGGTCCGTCCGGAGAAACGGTTCATGGGTGTGAGGTTTCCTGTGGTGCTGGTCGCTACGGGACGTGGTGCGGGAGGTGGGGAGGGTGCGGGAGGTGGGCTCAGCGGCTGATGTCCTGGGCGGCGAGCAGGCCGAGTTCGGCGCTGCGCGGGAGGCCCTCCCAGTCGCCGGGCACGGAGACGGCGAACGCGCCGCAGAGCGCGGCGAGTCGGAGGCGTTCCGGGACCGGTGAGCCGTCGAGGACGGCGGCGAGGTAGCCGGACACGAAGGCGTCGCCCGCGCCGACGGGGTCGACGGCGGTGACCCGTACGGCCGGTTGGACGTGGAGCGCGCCGTCGGCGACCGCGAGGGCTCCGTCGGCGCCGAGCTTGAGGACGGCCTGCGCCGGGCCGAGACCGGTGAGGGCGCGGGCCATCCGCTCCGGCTCGTCCGCGGGCACGAAGAGGGCGGCCTCCTCGGGTCCGGCGAAGACGATGTCGGCGTACGGGAGGAGACGGGCGAGGACCTCGGCGGCCTCGGCGCGGCTCCAGAGGCGTTCGCGGTGGTTGACGTCGAAGGAGACGATGACCCCGGCCGCCCGGGCGACCGCGACGGCGTGCTCGACGGCGGCGCGGGCGGTGGGGCTCAACGCCGGAGTGATGCCGGTGACATGGAGGATCCGGGCGCCCGCCATCCGTGCCTCGTCCAGGTCTTCGGGGGCGAGGCGGGAGCCGGCGAGTCCGGCGCGGTAGTAGGTGACGCGGAGCCGGTCGGCGGTGCGCCGCTCGCGGAGCATCAGGCCGGTGGGGGCCGCCGGGTCCGTACGGGCGCCGGAGACGTCCACACCCTCGGCGCGGAGTCCGGCGAGGACCATCGCTCCCATCGCGTCCTCCCCGACACGGCCGGTCCAGGCGGCGCTGCGGCCGAGCCGGCTGACGCCGACGGCGACGGTCGCCTCGGCGCCCGCCCAGCCGAGGCGCAGGGCTGCTCCCGTGGCGAGCGGGCCGGGCGTGGTGGCGGCGGCGACCCCCATGACCTCGCCGAGGGTGACGAGTTCGGGGTGGGGCGGGGCCGGGTTCATCGCCGTATCCCGTCGAGGAAGGCGGCCGCGCGCTCGGCGAGGGCCGCCAGGGAGCCGCCCTCGCAGGCGTCCCCGACGAGGGGGCTGCCGACACCGAGGGCGGTGGCACCCGCGGCGAGGTAGGCGGGGGCGTCGGCGGCGCCGATGCCCCCGGTCGGGACGAGGGGGACGTCGGGCAGCGGGGCGCGTACGGCGCGGAGGTACTCCGGTCCGCCGGTCGCGGCGGGGAAGAGCTTGACCATGGTGGCGCCCGCCCGCCAGGCGGTGAGGATCTCGGTGGGGGTGTACGCGCCGGGGAGCACCGGGACGCCCAGGCGGACGGCTTCGGCGATGACCTCGGTGGAGGTGGTCGGGGTGATCAGGTAGGTCGCTCCGGCCTCGACGGCCGCGTGGGCCTCGGCGGGTGTGGTCACCGTGCCCGCGCCGAGCGCGAGCCCGGGCGGGGCGTCGGCGGCGTACTCGCGGAGCGCGTCGAGGACTCCGGGGGTGGTGAGGGTGAACTCGGCGGCCCGGACGCCGGACGCCCGGAGCGTGTCGGTGACTTCGGCGAAGCGGGTGGCGGAGGTGGAGCGGAGGATCGCGATGACGGGGGCGGCGGCCAGCGCTGCGCGCAGCCCTTCGTGGGCGACACCGGGGGCGGGCGGGGCGGCGGTCTCGTACGGGGTGGTCACAGTGGGGTGCTTCCTTGCGGGGCGGTGGTGGGCGTACGTCGGTGGTCGGTGTACCGGGGTCGACGTCGTGGTCGGCGTACGTCGTTGGTCGGCGTACGTCGGTGGTCGGCGTACGGGGTCGACTTCGTGGTCGGCGTACGTCGTCGGTCGGCTTACGGGGTCGACCTCGGAGGCCGGCGTACGGAGTCGACCCTCGGCGGTCGGCGCACGGGGGGATCAGCGGTCGGCGTACAGGGGCGTGGGCAGGCCCGTGGCGCCGGGGCGGCAGACGAAGAGGCGGCCTGCGTCGGGTTCGGTGCGCCGCCGTTCCTCGTCGAGGCCCTCGGTCGCCGTGGTGATGACGAGGACGTCGCGCGCGGGGCCGGCGAAGGCGCAGCTCGTCACGTGCGAGGCGGGTACCTCCACGCGCGCGTGGAGGGTGCCGTCGGCCTCGAAGGCGAGGACTTCGCCGCCTCCCCAAACAGCGACCCAGACGCGTCCGGCACTGTCGACGGTGAGTCCGTCGGGGACGCCCCGGTCGAGGACGGCGAAGGGGCGCCGGTCGCCGAGGGCGCCGGTCTCCGGGTCGTAGGCGAAGACGTCGACGCGGCCGGTGGGGCTGTCGGCGTAGTAGAGGAGGCTGCCGTCGGGGCTCCAGCCAAGGCCGTTGGAGATGGTGACGGAGTCGAGCAGGGTGACGAGTCCGTCGCCGTCGAGGCGGTAAAGGGCGCCCGCGCCGGGGCTCTCGTCGTACGCCATGGTTCCCGCGAGGAGCCGGCCCGCGGGGTCGACGGCGGCGTCGTTCATGCGGCGCGGCAGGCCGTCGTCGGGGAGGAGGGGAGCGGCGAGTTCGACGGCCTCGGCGACCGGGCGGCCCTCGTCCAGGCGCAGGACGGAGGTGCCCGCGGCCGCGAGGACGGCGCCGGAGGCGCAGAGGGCGACGGCGCCGACGGGGCGGTCGAGGCGGAGGGTGGCGACGGGCGCGAGGTCGGGCCCTTCCTCGCCGTCGGTCAGGGCGGCCCGGTGGACCAGCCCTTCCGGGATGTCCACCCAGAGCACCTGCCGGCGCCGGTCGTCCCAGAGGGGACCTTCCGTCAGACGTCCGGGCAGGGGGGAGCAGGGCACGGCCCTGAGGTGCAGCATCTGTCCTCCTCGGTTGACTCCTCAAAAAAATAGGGCTTCGTCTAATGGTTGTAAATAACCTGCCCTCCCCTTCTTCCAACCCTTCGAATAACATCCTCAGGACAGCGCGGTCGACCGGAGGACAGCACAGATGATCAAGCGGACGTCGCAGGACATCCGACGCCTGAACCGCTTCGAGGTCCTGCGGCGCGTCTACGCGGGCCCGGGTGCGATGAGCCGTCAGGACATCGCGACGGCGACCGGGCTCTCCTTCGCCACCGTCGCCAACCTCACCGCCGAGCTCCTGGAGGCCGGGGTGCTCGTCGAGGCGGGCCACGAGGACTCCAGCGGCGGCCGCCCCCGTGCGCGCCTCGCCGTGAACGCCGAGCGGGGCGCGCTGATCGGCGTCGACATCGCCGAGACCTCGGTGCACGCCGAACTCTTCGACCTCGCCCTGACGGTCCGGCACTCCGTCGAGCGCCCTCTCCCGCCGGGCGACGTCCGCCCCTCCGACGTCGTCGACGTCCTCGCCGGCTGCGTGGAGGAGCTGCTGAGCGTGTCCGGGACGCCCCGCGAGCGGGTGCTCGGCGCCGGCGTCAGCGTGCCGGGCATGGTGGAGCGCGAGGGCGGTGTCTCGTCCTTCTCGCCGTACTGGTCCTGGCACGAGGTGCCGCTGCGGGCCCTGCTGGACGAGCGCCTCGGGCTGCCCCTGTGGCTCGACAACCCGCTGCGGGCCAGCACGGTCGCCGAGCTGTGGTTCGGCGCCGGGCGCGAGGCCGACGACCTGGTGGTGCTCACGCTGCGGGCCGGTGTCGGCGCCGGGATCGCCATCGGCGGGCAGTTGTACCGGGGCTTCACCAACAGCGCGGGCGAGTGGGGCCACACCTGCCTCGCCCTGGACGGCCGCCTGTGCACCTGCGGCAACCGGGGCTGTGTGGAGGCGTACGTGAGTACGCGCGGGATCGCGCAGACCTGGCGCGAGCTGGCGCCGGACGACGAGCGGGCGGCTGGCGCGGACGACGCGACGACGGTCGCGGCCCTGGCGCTCGCGGCAGCGGACGGCGACCCGACGGCCGCCGCCGTCATCGACAGGACCGGGCGCTACCTGGGCGCGGCGATGGCCAATCTGGTCAACCTGCTCAACCCCCGGGTCCTCGTCCTCGGCAACCAGGTCGTGGACCTGCTCGGGGAGCGCCTGCTGACGGCGACGTACGAGGCCGTGACCCGGCACGCCCTGCCGCTGCCGCACCGGGCCGCGACCCTGCGGCGCAGCGCGGTCCCGCACAACGCGGTCACCCGGGGAGCCGCCACCTTCGCACTGGAGGGCTTCCTCAACGACCGGGAGGTCTTCGGGCCGGTCAGCCGCATGCGTCAGCCCCGGGAGCGCCGGGACGGGCGGCGCGCCGGGTCCGCCGATGCGGAGGCCTGACGGAAGCCCGGGCCCTCCGCACCGGCGGCCTACGTCCCGCTCGGCTCCCGCCCCGGCGCCCGGCCCCCCGGGCTCAGCGCCCGCCCGGGTGCCCGCCGCGGTACCCCAGTCGCGCCGAGAGCTCGTCGGCGCCCTTCGTGGCGAGGGCGGTGAGTTCGTTCTCCCGATCCTCGCTCCAGCGGTGGACCGGCACCGAGACGGACAGCGCCGCGACGACCCGGCCGGACCGGTCCCGCACGGGGGCGGCGACACAGCTGACGTCCGGGTTGGACTCCTGGAGTTCGACGGCGACGCCGAGGATCCGGATCTCGGCGAGCGCGGCCCGCAGCACCTCCGGGTCGCTGAGGCTGTTCGGCGTCATCGCCTCCAACGGCCCCTCTTCCAGGCGCTCTTCGAGACGTGCTTCGAGCTCGGAGGCGGGGAGGGAGGCGAGGAGCATCTTGCCGACGGCGGTGCAGTGGGCGGGCAGACGGCGGCCGGTCGCGGAGACCATCCGTACCGCATGCGTCGAGTCGACCTTGGCGATGTAGATGACGTCCATGTCCTCCAGGAGGGCCACGTGGACGGTCTCGCCGCAGGTGTCCGCCACCTCGCGGGCGACCTGGTGGCCTTCGGCCGCGAGGTCGAGCTGTTCCGCGTACCGGCTGCCGAGCTGGTACGTGCGGACGCCGAGCCGGTAGCGGCCGGGCTGCTCCGGCACCTGCACGAGGTAGTTGCGGGCGGTCAGGGTCGCGACCAGCTCGTGCGTGGTCGTGCGCGGCAGCTGGAGCCTGCGGGTGATCTCGGGCGCGGACAGCGTCCCGTCGCCCTGGAGGAAGAGCTCCAGTATGTCGAATGCCCTGGTCACCGCCGGAACGAGTCGTCCCACGGGGCCCACCCCACCCTCTGCTCGTTCGATATCCCGTGCAGCGATCGAAATCGCGGACAGAGACTAGCCGTGCCCCACGGGACGGGCAACGGCCGGACGGGGCCCGGCCGCGGCCGGCAGCGTGGACGCGCGCCCATTGACATGCCGGTCGGCCGCTGCCTACGGTCGCGCCGGTCCACCGAACAGTATTCGATATCTCGAACATCTCGCCAGCGCCCCCGGGGAGCAACCACCGTGCGCATCACGGGAATCACCACGCATGTCGTCGGAACGCCGTGGCGCGATCTGACCTACGTCCTGGTCCACACCGACGAGGGACTGACCGGTGTCGGCGAGACCCGGATGCTCGGGCACACCGATGCCCTGATCGGCTATCTCCGCGAGGCGGAGGCGAACCACATCGCCGGCTCCGACCCGTTCGCAGTCGAGGATCTCGTCCGCCGCATGAAGTACGGCGACTTCGGACGGGCCGGCGAGATCGTGATGTCGGGCATCGCCGTCGTGGAGACGGCCTGCTGGGACATCAAGGGCAAGGCCCTCGGTGTGCCGGTGTGGCAGCTGCTCGGCGGACAGGTGACCGACCGCGTACCGGCGTACGCGAACGGCTGGTACACCACCGAGCGCACCCCGGAGGCCTACCACGCGGCGGCCCGCGAGGTCGTGGCGCGCGGCTACCGGGCGCTGAAGATCGACCCCTTCGGCAACGGCCGGTTCGAGCTGGACGCCGAGCGTTCGCGGTACGCGGTCTCGCTCATCGAGGCCGTCCGGGACGCGATCGGCCCGGACACCGAGCTGATGGTGGAGATGCACGGCCGCTTCTCCCCCGCGACGGCGGTCCGGCTCGCCCACGACCTGGCGCCGTTCCGGCCCGCGTGGCTGGAGGAGCCGGTGCCGCCGGAGAACCTCAAGGCCCTGCGGAAGGTGGCCGAGAAGGTCGACCTGCCGATCGCCACCGGGGAGCGGATCCACGACCGGATCGAGTTCCGCGAGCTGTTCGAGACCCAGGCCGCCGACATCATCCAGCCCGACGTCGGCCACATCGGCGGCATCCTGGAGGCCAGGAAGCTCGCCGCCACCGCCGAGACGCACTACGTGCTCGTCGCCCCGCACAACGTCGGCGGTTCGGTCCTCACCGCCGCCTCCCTCCAACTCGCCGCCTGCACTCCGAACTTCAAGGTCCTGGAGCACTTCAACGACTTCGCGGACGCCGAGATCAAGAAGGTCGTGCGCGGGGCTCCGGAGGTCGATCCGGAGACGGGCTGCTTCACGGTCTCGCACGCTCCCGGCCTCGGCGTCGAGCTGGACGTGGACGCGGCGGCCGAATTCCCGCAGCAGCGCGCCCGGTTCGACCTGTGGGCCGAGGGATGGGAGAAGAGGCGCCCCCGATGAGCGAGATCCCGGCGTGCCCCAGCCGCGCGATCGTCGTCGACGCGCCCGGCGAACACCGGCTCGTCGAGCGGGAGTTGCCCGAACCGGGGCCGGTAGACGTACGGGTACGGGTCGCGGCCGCCGGGATCTGCCTGAGCGACCGTGAGCTGTACGACGGCCACCGCGCCCCCGGTTACGTCCGCTACCCGGTGGTCCCCGGGCACGAGTGGTCCGGCACCGTGGAGGCGGTCGGCGCCGGAGTCGATCCGGCGCTCGTGGGCCGGCCGTGCGTCGCCGAGGGCTTCCGGTCCTGCGGCACGTGCGAGCGGTGCCGGTACGGGGAGACCAGCCTCTGCACGGCCGGGTACGCGGAGACCGGCTTCACCGAGCCGGGCGCCTTCGCCGACCACCTGGTGGTTCCCGCGCGGCTGCTGCACCCGCTCCCCGACGGCGCGGACCTGCGGGCCGCGGCGCTCCTCGAACCCGCCGCCGTCGTCGCCGCGGCGGTACGGGCCGGGCGGCCGCGCCCGGGCGAGCGGATCGCCGTCGTCGGCGCCGGGACACTCGGCCTGCTCGCCGTCCAGTGGCTCGCCGCCTCCTCCCCCGCCGAGCTGGCCGTCGTCGACCCGCGCACGGAACGAGCCGCGCAGGCGCTGGACTTCGGCGCCGACCGGGCACTGTCCCCGGCGGAGGCGGACGGCGTGTCCGGGCGCTACGACCTGGTCGTGGAGACGGCCGGGGCGCCCACGACGGCCGCCTCCTCCTGCCTCCTCCCGCGGCGGGGCGGCAGGGTGGTCCTGACCGGGATGTTCGCGGCGGGGGCCACCGGGATCGACCCGGTCCATCTGTCGCTGAGCCAGCTGGAGCTCCGCTCCGTCTTCGGCGCCTCCTCCGCCGCCTGGGCGGACGCGGTGCGCGCCTTCTCGGCCGGACTGCTCGACCCGGCGCCGCTCGTCACCCACGCGTTCCCGCTGGAGCGGTTCGGCGAGGCGCTCGCCCTGGTGGGCGGCGGCGCCCCGGGCACCGGCAAGGTCCTCCTGCACCCGTGACCGGCAGGGCACTCCCGTACCCGTGATCGGTAGGACACTCCCGTACCCGTGACCGCCAGGGCACTCCGTACCCGTGCCCGGCAAGGCCCCCACCCCCCTCTCCCCGCCCCTTCCGCACCTCCTCCGACCTCCCGAACAGAGGATCGATCCCGATGACCACGCGCCCGGCACCCCGACGTCCCGGCGGCGACGCGCTCCGCCGTATCGGCCACCCCGTCCCGGCGGACGACCTCGCCGACACCTCCCCGCACGCCTTCCCCGACGGCGGGCTCTGGCGCACCGAACTGCCCTCCGTCGAAGGGCCCGAGGCGCTCGGCGTCGTCCTCGCCGAGAGCGAGCGGCTCGACGTTCCCGTACACCGGGTCAGCCAGGGCAGCGGCGTCTGGATGCTCACCGACGCCGAGATCACCGAGATGGTCGACGCCTGCGCCGAACGCTCCGTGGAGCTCTGCCTGTTCACCGGACCGCGCGGCACCTGGGACACCGGCGCCGCCACACGCACCGACTCCGGCGGGGCCGGGCTGCGCGCCCGTGGTCACGACGCGCTCGCCGGCTGCGTCGAAGACGCCCTGCGGGCCGTCGAGTTGGGCGTGCGGTGCCTGCTCGTCGCCGACGAGGGCGTCCTGTGGACGCTGCACCGGCTGCGCGTCGAGGGGGTGCTGCCCGGCGACACGACCTTCAAGGTGTCCGCGCTGATCGGCCCGGTCAACCCGGCGGCCTTCGGAGTGCACGAGCGGCTCGGCGCCGACTCGCTCAACGTGCCCTCCGATCTGACACTCGCGCACCTCACGGAGATCCGCCGGGTCAGCCGGGCCCCGATGGATCTGTACGTCGAGGCCCCGGACGACCTCGGCGGCTATGTGCGGATGTACGAGGCGGCCGAGTTGATCCGGCGGGGCGCGCCGCTGTACCTGAAGTTCGGGCTGAGCCGGGCGGCCGGGATCTACCCCTACGGCGCGCACCTGCGGGACCAGGCCCTGGCCATGGCCCGTGAGCGGGTACGGCGGGGGCGGCTCGTCCTCGACCTGCTGGCCCGACACGGGGCGGACGGAGGCATGTCCCCGCTGGGCTCAAGGGATCCTGGCCCGCTCGTCCGCTTCCCGGTCGACACCCACTGACACTACGGCCCTCAGCCGACGACCTGGGGCTGCGACCCGGACTCGAACACGGGCACGGAGTCAAACGCGGGCACGGGCTCAAGCGCGGGCTCGGGCTCAAGCATGGGCTCGGGCTCAAGCATGGGCTCAAGCATGGGCTCGGGCTCGGCGAGGAGGTCGTCGACGATGGTCAGGCGCGTCTCGGGGAAGTACTCCAGGATCGCCTCGCGCATCATCGCCTCACCCTCCGGATCAGGGGTCCCGGCCCGCTCCCGGGTCTCCCGGTCGGGCCAGCGCGCGTACGCCACCCAGGTGCCGTCGTCCGCCTTGTGGAGCCGGGAGCCGTAGCTTCCGCACTCCTGATGGATCGCCATGGTCACCCGGTGCCAGCCGTCGATGAGCAGTTGCTCCTTGCCCGGACTCACCCTCCACCGGTACACCATCGCGAACATCTCTCCGCCTCCTCGTCGCCCCGGCGGCGGCCTGAACCGCCCTCGGGAGGACTGAACTACACCGATCAGTTCACTGTCAATACTGAACGGTTCGGTCGACTCGCGAAGAATTCCGGCGTCGAAGCGCTTCGACATCTCCCCTGTTCTCCATCTGGACACGTCAACTCCCCCGCGTTACGGTCGGTCCGGGTCGCCCAAGCGATCACTCGACGGCTCGCGTCGAAGCGATTCACTCCGGACGCACCACCGTCCTGGCCGCGGGGAGAACGGATGGTCACCCTTGTCGAAGTCGCCCGCCACGCCGGTGTGTCGGCGAGCACCGTCAGCTACGTGCTCAGCGGCAAGCGCCCCATCTCCGACCTGACCCGGCGGCGGGTGCGGGCCAGCATCGAGCAGCTCGGCTACCAACCGCACGCGGGCGCCAGGGCGTTGGCCAGCAGCAGGTCACGGATCATCGCGCTGATGGTGCCGCTGCGGACCGACATGTACGTGCCGGTGATGCTGGACATCGCGGTCGCCGTCGCCACCACCGCCCGGGCGCACGGCTACGACGTCCTGCTGCTCACCGGCGAGGAGGGCCCCTCGGCGCTGCGCCGGGTCACCGGCAGCGGTCTCGCCGAGGCGGTGATCCTCATGGACGTCCAACTCGACGACGAGCGACTGCCGGTGCTGCGTGCGGCGGGCCCGCCCGCCGTCCTCGTCGGACTGCCGGCCGACCCCTCGGGACTGAGCTGTGTCGACCTGGACTTCACCGCGGCGGGCGCGTTGTGCGTGGAGCATCTGGCCGGCCTCGGACACCGGGAGATCGCGGTGATCGGGGAGGCCCCCGGCGTCTACGCCCGGCACACCGGCTTCGCCGAGCGGACCCTGCGCGGCCTGCGCGACCGGGCCACCGAGCTCGGCGTCGGGCTCCTGCACCGGCCCTGCGAGGGCGGCCACGACGCGGTCGCGGGGGTCCTGGCCCGGATCTTCGACGAACGGCCCGGGGTCAGCGCCTTCGTCGTGCAGAACGAGACGGCCGTCGAACCGCTGCTCGCGCTGCTGCGCCGGACGGGCCGGGCCGTGCCCGAGGACGTGTCGGTCGTCGCCGTCTGCCCCGAACCGATCGCCGCGCAGGCCTCGGTGCCGCTGACCTCGGTGGCGATCCCCGCGCAGGAGCTGGGCCGCCGTGCCGTGGAGCGGCTGATCACGGGACTCTCCGGGCGCCCCGGGGCGGACGGGCCTGCGGACGACGCCGCCCCGACGCCGGGCGTCGAGCTCCTCACTCCCGTCCTGACGAGCCGGGACAGCTCCGGCCCGCCGCTCGCGCGTGGGGTCATGAGCTGACGACCCGCTCCTCGCCCGCGCGCAGGACGAGCCGGGTCGCCCCCGCCGGGCTCCGGAGCTCGACCTTCGCGTCCCGGTCGGGCCGCAGGACCGCACGGCACTCCCCCGGCGACCATGCCAGGTCGAGGCGCGCGCCGAACCGGGTCCGCACGCCCGTGAGCCGGCCACGCGGGTAGCGGGCGGGCGGCGCGGGCAGGAGTACGAGCCGGTCGGGCGTCGACTGCACGAGGGCCTCGATCAGGAGGGCGGGCAGGGTGTGCGCCGCGTCCGCGTTGTAGACATCGCGCCCCGGATAGTGCGCGCTCATGAGCGAGTCGTGGAAGTAGTCCCCGGTGAGCACGCGGGCCAGGGCGTCCCCGGTGCGGTCGGCGTCCCCGAGCCGGGCGGCGACCAGGCCGTGGTGGAGGTGTCCGTGGGCCGAGTCGTTCTCGCTGCCCCGGAGTTCGAGGGCGCGGTGGGCGGCCCGGGCGAGGTCCGGGGTGTCGTGCGGGTTGATCTCGTCCAGCGGCCAGACCGGATAGAGGTGGCTGAGGTGCCGGTGGTCGTAGCGGTCTCCGAGGCCGGGGCGGGCCCATTCGGCGAGCGCCCCGTCGTCGTTGATCCGGTACGGCGGCAGCCGGTCGGCGAGCGCCCGGAGTCGGGCGGCGTCCGGGGCCGCGGCGCGGTCGGCGGCGGCGCGCAGGGCGTGCCGGGCGGCGGCGATGTCCATGGTGGCGTCGACCGCACCCCAGCTTCCGCCGTGGGGGCGGTTCTCCGGCGAGTAGGAGGGGACGATCACGATCCGTCCGTCGGGTCCGGTGCGGGTGAGGAAGTCCTCGTAGAACGCGGCGAGTTCGGCGAGGATCGCGCTGACGCGCGGGTCACGCCGACCGCTCGCCTCCTCGTGCGCGAGGAGCGGGACGAGCAGCCAGTCGGCTCCGGCGGTCCACAGGTGCAGCGGGTACTCGCGGCTGAAGTGGTACGAGTGCCCCGAGGCGCCGTCGGTGTGGGCGGGGGCGACGATGCCCCGGGCGCCGAAGACCTCCCGGGCGTTGTCCCGCCAGTCCTTCAACTGCCCTTCGATGAGGGCCTTGTGGGCTTCCGTGACCTCGGGGAGGTCGGCGGCGACGGCCGAGGCGGTCTGGAGGTTGAGGTTGGCGTCGGTGGTGAAGGCCCCCGACCAGGCGGTGTTCCAGTCGCCCGTCCACAGTCCGGTGAGCCGGGGAGGCAGCAGACCCGAGGAGGACAGCAGGTGGTATCGGCCGGCGGCGAAGAGGCGTTCCAGGAGGGCGGCGCTGTCGGGGCGGCCGAGCAGGGCGGAGCCGGGCAGGGCCCGCTCGGTCGCGTCCGCGCCGAGGTCGAGGGTGACGCGCCCGTAGGCGGGGCCGTGCAGCGCGGTGTGCCGGGCGAGGAGCCCGGCGTACAGGGCGGGGAGGTCCGGAGGGGACGCCGGGGCCCCTACCAGGGCGCGCAGGGCCTCCGCCTCCCGGTCGACGACCGTGGTGCTCCCTCCCTCGTCCCGCCGTACCCGGGTGAGGAGCAGCAGGTGCCGGGCGCCCGTGATCCGTACGCCGGAGGCGGTGAGCGTGGTGCGTCCGGCGTCGGTCAGGACGAGGGTGAGACCCGTGTAGCCGTGCGGGCTGTCCGGGTAGCGGGTCCGCAGGGTGAGGACGGTCTCGCGGCCGGCGGCGGCGATGCCTCGCCCGGTCCCGAGGTCGGCGGGGACGCCGGGCAGCCGGTGGTCGAGGTCGATCTCGACGACCGGGCCGGGCGCGGAGACGTACTGGACGAGGACGTCGTCGGCGCGGGAGACGAAGACCTCGCCGCGTCGCTCCCCGCACACGCCGGAGACCACCCCGGTGGTGAAGTCGACGGAGCGGCGCACGGGTCGGGCGGGGGTGCCGGGCGGGCGCCTGACGCGGGTCTGGAACGCGGGGTGGAAGGGCCGGACCCAGCGCAGCGGGCGGTCGTCCGTGAAGCGTTCGGCGGCGGTCGCGTCCCCGGCGAGCAGGGCGTCCTGGAGGGCGGGGAGGGCAGCGGCCAGGCGGGGCGGCGCGGTGTCGGCGGGGGTGTTGTTCGGCCGTACGAGGGTGTGGTGGGTGACGATCACCCGGTCGTCCTCGGGGTCACCGAACACAAGGGCCCCGTGCCGGCCGTTCCCGGCGAGGAAGGCGTCCTCCCAGCGGGCGGCCGGCGCGGCCTCCCAGGTGCCGTGGATCGGTCCGTGACTCATGGGGCCTCCTCCAGGACGGCCACGCCGAACCGGTCCAGCTTCACGGCCCCCTCCGTCACCGTGCCGGTGAGCAGGTCGCGGTGGCGGCCGGGCAGCGGCACCGTGACGGGCTCGCCGCCGTGGTGCAGGAGGAAGAGCAGGTCGCCGCGGCGGACGGCCTCGACGCCTTCGGGCAGGGCGTCGAGGACCGGGACCACCCCGGCCTCCCGTGCGACGGAGGCGAGCAGCCCGCTGAGGGCGGCCGGCTCGAGGAGGGTGGAGACGTACCAGGCGCGGCCGGTACGGAGGATCGCGGGCCGCCCGTCGAGTTCGCCGCCCCGGTAGGCGGCGACGGTCTCGGCGCCCGGCGCGGGGGTGAGCTCCTCGGACCAGAGGGTGCCGCGGAAGGTGCCGCAGTCGGCGTGCTCGCCCTCGTCGAGCGGCCACCACTCCTGGAGCAGGTCGATGCCGAGGAGTTCCCTGAGCCGGGCGTCCATGCCGCCGGGGCGGACCCGGCCGTCCCGGTCGGCGATGCCGGTGAGGAAGCCGCAGACGAGGGTGCCGCCGCCGCGCACGTACGCGAGGAGGTTCTCGATCGCCGGGTCGTCGAGGAGATGGAGGTGGGGGACGAGGACGAGCCGGTGGCCGCTCAGGTCGTGGTGCGGGTGGGCGAAGGAGGCGGGCAGGTGGGCGTCCCAGAGGGCGCGGTGCCAGGCACGGACGAGTTCGGCGTGGTCGACGCGGGTGGAGAGCGCCCCGTCGCCGGGGTCGGCCCACCAGGAGTTCCAGTCGTGGAGGAGGGCGATCTCGGTGGTCACGCGGCTTCCCGCGACGTGGGGGCCGAGGACGGCGAGGTCCTCGCCGATGCGGACGGTCTCGCGGAAGACCCGGCCGCGTTCGCCGGCGTGGCCGAGCATGGCGGAGTGGAACGTCTCCGCTCCCTGGCGGGACTGGCGCCACTGGAAGTAGTGGACGGCGTCGGCGCCGCGGGCGACGGACTGGAGCGCCCAGAGGCGGTTGAGGCCGTACGGCTTGGGGTGGTTGACGGTCCGCCAGTTGACCGCGCCGGCGGCCTGCTCCATCACCATCCACGGCCGGCCGCCGGCCTCGGAGCGCGTGAGGTCGCCGATCATCGCGTTGTAGGCGCCCGCGGCCGGGTCCCTGGGGTCGGGGTAGACGTCGACGGAGACGACGTCCTCCTCCGCCGCCCACGCCCAGCCGTCCTGACCGGACCAGAAGGGCATGAAGTTGGTGGTCACGGGGAGGTGCGGGGTGTGGCGGCGGACGATGTCGCGTTCGGCGCGGTAGCACTCCAGGAGCAGGTCCGAGGTGTAGCGCCGGAAGTCGAGGACGTGTGCCGGGTTCTTCAGGTAGTGGGCGCGGCGGGGTGGCAGGACCTCGTCCCAGTCGCCGTACCGCTGGCCCCAGAAATCGGTGCCCCAGGCGGTGTTGAGGGCGTCGAGGGTGCCGTGCCGGTCCTTCAGCCAGCTGCGGAAGGTGCGGGCGGCCCCGTCGCCCCAGTCGTACGTGCAGTACTCGTTGTTGATGTGCCACATGGTCAGGGCGGGGTGGTGGGCGTAGCGGGCGGCGAGGTCCTCGGTGATCGCGGCCGCGTGGCGCCGGTACGCCTCGCTGGAGTGGGAGAAGTGCTGGCGGGAGCCCCACCACTCGGTCCTGCCGTCCTCGTCGCGGGGCAGCGTCTCGGGGTGGAGGCGCCCCAGCCACGGCGGGGGCGAGGAGGTGGGGGTGGCGAGGACGACTCCGACGCCGTGGGCGTGCATCAGGTCCATGACCCGGTCGAGCCAGCCGAACTCGCGGGCTCCTGGGGTCGGTTCGATGCGGGACCAGGAGAAGACGCCGAGGGTGACGGAGGTGACTCCGGCCGCCCGCATGAGCCGGGCGTCCTCGGCCCAGGTCTCCTCGGGCCACTGCTCGGGGTTGTAGTCGCCGCCGTACAGCAGCCGGGGCGGCCGGCCGGGCGGTCTGGTCAGATCGTCGAGCCTTGCCATCGGGCGGTCTCTCCGTAAGAGGGTGTGGGTGCGGGCGGGTCAGCCCTTGACGGCGCCGGTCAGCATGCCCTTCCTGAAGTGCTTCTGGACGAAGGGCGAGAGGACGGCGACCGGCAGGAGGGCGAGGACCATGACGGCCATCTGGACGGCGAGTCCGGAGAGGTTCCCGGCCCTGACCGCCTGGCCGAGGCCGACCGGGATCTCCTGCTTCTGGACGAGCTGGATGAGGACGTTCTGCAGGGGCATCATGTTCTGGTCGCTGAGGTAGATGGAGGCGTTGAACCAGGCGCTCCAGTAACCGACCGCGTAGAAGAGGGTGATGACGGCGATCACCGCCCGGGAGAGCGGCATCACGATCGTCCACAGGATCCGCAGGTCCCCGGCTCCGTCGATCCGTGCGCTGTCGACGAGTTCGGGTGAGATGCCCATGAAGAAGCCGCGCAGGACGAGGATGTTGAAGACGCTCACGGCGCTCGGCAGGATCAGCGCGAGATAGGTGTCGGTGAGGCCGAGGGTCTGCACGAGCAGGTACGTGGGGATGAGGCCGGCGCCGAAGAACATGGTGGCCATCAGGGCGAGCAGGATGAAGCGGTGGCCGAGGGAGCCGGGCCGCGAAAGACCGTACGCGCAGAGGATCGACACGGTCATCGAGAACACGGTGCCGGCCAGGGTGACGAGGACGCTGACGACCGCCGCCCGGGTGACCTGGCCGCCGCCCAGGAGCTCCTGGTAGGCGATGAGGGTGAGGTCCCTCGGGACGACCACCAGGCCGCCGGCCTCCGTGATCGCCTTCTTCGTCGAGAGGCTGGTGACCACCACGATCCACAGCGGCACGAGGACCGCGAGGCAGGCGGCGGCGAGGAGCAGTCCCTTGGCCAGGAGACCGGCACGGCCGGGCGGCTCCTCCCAGACGGGGCGGGCGGGCGCCGCCCACCGCCCGGTGAGACTCCGGGTCATTTCCGGTACACCCCCTGCTCGCCCATGAGATGGGCGACCTTGTTCGCGGAGAGCACCAGCACGAGGCCGACGACTCCCTTGATCAGTCCGGCGGCGGCCGCGTAGCTGAAGTCCTGGCTGCGCAGGCCGGTCCACCACACGAAGGTGTCGAGGACCTCGGCCGCCCCGGGTCCGACGGCGTCGCGCTGGAGGAGCAGCTGCTCGAAGCCGACGGTGAGCGCGTCTCCGACGCGCAGGACGAGCAGCAGCGCGATCACGGGCCGGAGCGCGGGCAGGGTGACGTGCCACATGCGGCGCCACCGCCCGGCGCCGTCCATGGCGGCGGCCTCGTACAGGTCCTGGTTGACGGCGGCGAGCGCGGCGAGGAAGACGATGACGCCCCAGCCCGCGTCCTTCCAGATGCCCTCGGCGGTGACGAGGAACTTGAAGACGGCCGGGTCGGTCATGAGGTCGAAGCCCTCGTGGCCGTGTTGCCGGAGGGTCTGGGCGATGATGCCGGCGCCGCCGAGGATCTGCTGGAAGACCGTGATGACGAGCACCCAGGAGAAGAAGTGCGGCAGGTACAGGACGGCCTGGACGACCGCCCTGAGTCGGGGCCGCAGCACGCTGTTGACGAGCAGGGCGAGCGCAATGGGCACCGGGAAGAACAGCACCAGCTGGAGCAGGAAGAGGACGAAGGTGTTCTCGACGGCGTGCCAGAACCACGGGTCGGCGAAGACCCGTTCGAACTGGGCGAGGCCGACCCAGGGGCTCTCCAGCATCGCGGTGATGCCGTTGGTGGAGACGTACGGGTCGTAGTCCTGGAAGGCGACGACGTTCCCCAGGATCGGGACGTAGTTGAAGACCACGACGAGGACGAGCGCGGGCACGGTCATGAGGAGGAGGGTCCGGTCGCGCCGGAGCCGCCGGCCGAGCGGGACGCGCCCGTCGGTACGGCTCCGGTGCCGGTCGCTCTTCCGGTCCCGGTTGCCCGCGCGGCGGCGGGTCCGGACGCCGGGTGCCTGCGCGGCCGGTTCCGCCGCCTCGGTGTCGAGCGTGCTCACGGTCAGCTCGCCGCGGAGCCGTTGGCGTCGAGGAGCTTCCTGTACCAGTCGCGCAGCTCGTCGCCGCCCTTGGTCTTCCACTCGGAGACGGCCTGCTGCATGTCGGAGACCTTCTTGCGGCCCCGGACGATGTCCTTCTCCAGCTGCTCGAAGTCGTTCATGAGGCCCGTCCACTGGGACGGTTCGCTGATCGTCATCCCGTAGAAGGAGGACTTGGACGTCACGGCGCCCATGCGCTGCTGCCACTCGATCATGGCCCGGGTGACGTCGGGGGTGTCGGGGTGCGCCACGTAGGGCGCGGGGCTGGCGACGAACAGCCAGGAGCTGCTGACCTCCTGGTTGCCCTTGTCGGTCTTGACCGGCAGGCCGTCCTTGACGGTGTGGTGGACGCCCTCGACGCCGTAGTCGGTGAGCATCCGCTCCTTGGTGCCGTAGGGCGCGGCGGTGAAGTCGGCGATGGCCAGGGCGTCTTCGACGACCGCCTTGGAGCTGCCCCTGCGGACGAAGGCCCAGATGTTGGCGGGGTTGGTGGCCCAGAGCTTCGGGGTGCCGCCCGCATGGCCTGGGATGTCCATGGCGGCCATGGCGAACGCCGGGTTCTGCGCGGCCTGTTCGGAGGTCTTGGCGTACCAGTGGGAGAGGTCGTTGTTGTAGACGAGGCACTGGCCGGCGGTGAAGCGGAGGCTGGTGTCGCCCTGGTTCTGGGTCTTCTCGTCGGGGTGGACGACTCCGGCGTCGTAGAGCTTGCGGGTCCACGCCAGGGCTTCGAGGTACTCGGGGGTCTCGATGCGGTTGATCAGCTTGCCGTCGAGGAGGTGCCAGCCGAGCGCCTTGTCGTTGCCGGGGAGCACGCCGAACATGTTGTACGCGGTCCAGGTCATGTCGCCGCAGGCCCACACCTTCGCCTTGGCGCTGGTGATCTCCTTGGCGAGGGCGAGGAACTCGTCCGCGCTCTTGGGGAGTTGCCAGCCCTTCGCGTCGAAGAGGTCCTTGCGGTAGAAGGGTGCGATGTTCGTGACGTACGAGGCGGGCATGGGCAGGCCGCGGAGCTTGCCTCCGAAGATGGAGCGCTGCCAGGCGTCGGTGGGGATGGCCGCGAGGTTGGGGTAGGCCTTGACCTTGTCGCCGGAGAGGTACGGGCCGAGGTCCTCGAACTTGGCGTTGATCGCGCTGGGGATCTTGCCGCCGAGGTTCCAGCCGGGGACGACGACCACGTCGGGTATCTCGCTGGAGGCGAGGACGGCGCCGAGCTTCTGGTCGTAGACGTTGCCGTCCTGGTTCTGCCAGGTCGCCCGGACGCCGATGGCCTCGTTCATGGCCTTGTAGTACGGGTTGTCGGAGGCGGGCGGGGGTCCCCAGAAGGGGGCCATGACCGTGAGGGCGCCGCCCTTGCCCTTCTTCGCGGCGACCGACGCCTTGAGTTCGGCGGCCGGGATGGCGCGGGTGAAGCCGGCGGCCGAGCCGTTCTTCGGCGCGATGTCGGGGGCGACGACGGTGCTGGCCGCGAACGCCGGGAGGATCTTGGCCGCGTCCTTGCCGGTGGTGGTGCCGTCCTTCTTGCCGCCACCCGTGTCACCGCCGCCGCAGGCCGCGAGGAGCGGCGCCCCGCCGGCCACCGCGGCGGCGGCGACGGCGGTGGAGGCGAGGAAGCCCCTTCGGCTCTGCCCGGAGTCGCTCCGGCTCGGGGTGGATCTCCGGGAGCCCGTGGAGACGGCGTTCGGCGTCATTGCGTCAACCCTTCATGGCACGCGCCAGGACATACGGCGACCGAGAGGCGGCCGGCCGGCTGCGGTGGTGGAGGTGGAGCGGGCGGGGCGGAGCCCCGGGGCGCCGTCGACCATCGAGTCGAAGCGCTTCGACATTGCTGCGAGGTTAAGTGAACGTCACAGGCGCGGCAAGAGTCGTTCCCGAGTTTCTCGGCCCACCCACCGGTACACGCGGCCACCAAAGGGCCCTGGAAGTACCGGAAGTGGGCGGCCATGACTGCTTGACACCCACTCCTCACCCACGGAGCATCGAAGCGCTTCGAACCTCTCCTCACCCTCCTCTGCCAAGGGACTCCCACGTGACCGCACACCGGCCGCCCTTCCGTGACCCGGCCCTGCCCGTCGCCCGGCGCGTCGACGATCTGCTCGACCGGCTCACCGCCGACGAACGTCTCGCCCTGCTCCACCAGTTCACGCCCGGCGTCGAGCGCCTGGGCCTCGCCGCCTTCCGCACTGGACAGGAGGCCCTGCACGGCGTCGCCTGGTCGGGCCCCGCGACCGTGTTCCCGCAGGCCGTGGGGCTCGGCGCGAGCTGGCACCCGGAGCTGGTCCGGCGGGTCGGCGAGGCGGTGTCCCGCGAGACGCGGGCGATGCGCGCCAAGGACGGGCGGGTCGGCCTCAACGTCTGGTCGCCGACGGTCAATCTGCTGCGCAACCCCCTGTGGGGCCGCGGCGAGGAGGGATACGCGGAGGACCCGACGCTGACCTCCGCGATCGCGACGGCGTTCACCCGCGGGCTGCGCGGCGACCATCCGCTGTACTGGCGTACGGCCCCGGTCCTCAAGCACTGGCTCGCCCACAACAACGAGGCGGCGCGCGACACTTCCTCCGCTTCGGTACGCCCCCGCGTCCTGCGCGAGTACGACCTGCGGGCCTTCCGCGGCGCCGTCGAGGCGGGCGCGGTGGCCGGGGTGATGCCCGCGTACAACCTGGTCAACGGCCGCCCGAACCACCTCTCCCCGTATCTGGAAGAGGAGCTGCGGAGCTGGACGGACCAGGAGCTGCTCGTCTGCTCCGACGCGGGCGCCCCGTCCAACCTGGCCGACTCCCAGGGGTACTTCGCCACGCACGAGGAGGCCGTGGCGGCCGCGCTGCGCGCCGGCGTCGACTCCTTCACCGACCACGGGACGGACGCCTCGGTGATCCTGGGCCGGCTGCGGGGGGCGCTGGAGCGGGGACTGATCGACGCGGCGGACGTGAAACGGGCGGTACGGCGGCAGTTGACCGTGCGGTGCCTCCTCGGCGAGTTCGACCCGGAGCTCGACCCGTACGCGGACGAGAGCCGGTTCGACACCCCCGAGCACCGGGAGCTGGCCCGTGAGGCGGCGGAGGCGGCGGTCGTGCTGCTCAAGAACGAGTCCTCGCCACGGGGGCCTCTCCTGCCCCTCGCCGCAGGGACCCGGATCGCCGTCGTCGGCCTCCTCGCGGACACCGCCAAGCTGGACTGGTACAGCGGTTCGCTGCTCCACCGCTCGACCCCGCTCGACGGGTTGCGGGAACGCTTCGGTCGGGAGCGGGTGACCTTCGCGGAGGGCGTGGACCGGATCCGGCTGCGCACGGCGTCCGGCACCCGGCTGCGGGTGGCGGAGAGCGGGTCCCCCGGCCCGGACGGCAGCCAGGACACCGTCCCGGACGTCGACGGCTCGCTCGACCCGGCCCTGATCGCCGGCCGCACCGACCTGCCGCCGCTCACCGCCGACACGGAGGGCTCGGAGCTGGCCCTGATCGACTGGGGCGACGGCGTGCTGACGCTGCGCGCGCCCGACGGCCGGTACCTCTCGGTCGCCGAGGACGGGTTCGTCCGCGCCTCGGCGGACGAGCCCGGCGGCTGGGTCGTCCAGGAGACCTTCCGACTCGAACCACTCGAAGCACACGAAGCACACGACGGGGGTCACCTCCTTCTGCACCTCGGGACGGGTGGCTACGTCTCTGTCGCCGCCGACGGCGTGAAGGTTGCCGCCGACCGCGCATCCGCCGAGGTGTTCTCGGTCGAGACCGTCGAGCGGGGCGAGGATGCGGTCGCCCGGGCCGCGGCCGGCGCGGACGTGGTGATCGTCGTCGCGGGGAACGACCCGCACGTCAACGGCCGGGAGACCGAGGACCGTACGACGCTCGCGCTCCCCGCGCACCAGGACCGGCTGTGGCGCGCCGCGCACGCCGCGAACCCCCGGACGGTGCTCGTCCTCGTCTCCTCCTACCCGTACGCGGTGCCGGAGGCGGCCGCGCTGCTCCCGGCCCTGCTGTGGACGGCGCACGGCGGCCAGGCGGCGGGCACGGCGCTCGCCCGGATCCTGGCCGGCGACGTCTCCCCGGCGGGCCGGCTCCCCCAGACCTGGTACGCGGCGGACGCCGATCTGGCGGGCATGCTCGACTACGACGTGATCGGCGGCCGCCAGACGTACCTGTACTTCGACGGAACCCCGCTGTTCCCCTTCGGGCACGGCCTGTCGTACACGACCTTCGCGTACGAGCAGCTGACGGCGGCGGTCGACGGCGAGGAGGTACGGATCTCCTGCACCGTCACCAACACCGGTGCCGTCGCCTCGGACGAGGTCGTCCAGGTGTACGGGCGGGCCGTGAAGCCCTCCGTGCCGCGCCCGCACCGCGAACTCCTCGCCCACGAACGGGTCCACCTCGCGCCCGGCGCGTCCACCGCGCTCTCCTTCACCGTGCCGGTGGTGGCGCTCGGCTTCTGGGACGTGGCCCGTGGCAGATGGGCCGTGGACCCGGGGCCGTACGAGTTCCTCGCGGGCACGTCCAGCGCCGACGTGCGCCGTAGGGTCCGCGTCGAGGTGCCGGGCACGGCGCCCGGGCCGCGTCCGGTCCTGGAGACGGGCCTGGAGGCCGTCGACTACGACGAGCAGACCGCGACCGTGATCGTCGACCGCTCCCGGGTCTCCGGCGACGCGGTGACCCCAGCCGATCCGGACGTGCCCGGGACGCTCCTCTACCGGGCCTGCGACTTCGGCGAGGGCGTCACGGAACTGGCCGTGACGGCCGCAGGGGCAGGCGAGGTGACGTTCTTCGCCGGTACGGGGACGGCCGAGCTGGCCCGCGTGACGGTGGAGCCCACGGACGGCCCGTACGACCACACCACCGTGGGGGCGCCCTGTGACGTCCGGGACGTGACGGACATCCGCGTCGAACTGTGCGGGCCGCTGCGCCTCGCGCACGTCGCTTTCTCCGGCTGAGGGACCGGGAAGCGCGACGCACGAGGCGTCCCGCCGGGGTCTCCGGGCCCGACGGGACGCCCCCCTCGGCGGGCGGGAGCCCGGGCACTTCCCCGAGCCGATCCAGAAGATCGCCGAGCTCAACAAGGCCCTGGCCGACGACAGTTCCTTCGAGAACCTGACGACTGATGCTTTCCCGTCAACCCGAAAGCGACCGCCGGACACCGGTCCCCGCCCTCGGAACGTTCATGGCGGCAGACACACCCGAGGGACAGCTCCGTCCCCGGGAAGGTGACCGCCTGGGACGGCGAGCTCGTCCGCCTGCAACGGCTCGGAGGAGGAACCGCGTGGACGGCGGCGGCGGACGTCCGGGGCGAGATCCGGAACCACCCGCACGACGAGCCGAAGTTGACGCTTCCCCGGAAGTTCCCATGCCCACGGCGGCAGGTGACCACGGTGCCGGTCTACCCGGTACCGCGTCGGTGCGCAGAAGGGGCCTGCGGCCTACAGGCCGCGGGCCCCTTCAGGCTGCGTATGCGCGTCCCGGCTGGTGGTCACGCGTCCTTGAGCTTGGTCACGATCCACTCGCCGAGTTCTCGGGTGATGACGGTGTGGCCTTCGTTGGTGGTGGCGCAGCGGAAGTCGTGGAGGTCGCTGCGCTCGGCGTCGATCTTGCCGTAGAGGGCGTCGTTGTCGTCGATGTCGGCCGACGCCACGGCGCTGATGGTGGGAACGAAGCAGGAGGCGTTGAACGTGGGTTGCGTCGCCGCGCCGTTGAGAAGGTTGGCCAGCAAGTTGGCCACGCCGAAGTTGGAGGCGCCGCCGAGGAGCTCGGGGAAGAGACCGCCGGGAGCGCCGTCGATTTCGGGGAAGCCGGTGGTGACGATCGAGACCCTGTCCTGGCCCGGCTCCTGCATCTCAGCGACGGTCTTGCGTCCCTCGCCCTGGGTACGCAGCTGCACGGCCACGGTCGGACCGGGGGCGTCCATCGCGGGGCTGTCGGCGGGGATGTCGTTTCCGACGCCGGTGCCCGTTCCGTTGGCGACACCGAGCAGGCGGGGGATCTGCGGCCAGTCGCCCATCCGCTCCAGTGCGCCCAGGAACTCGGTCCGTGCCTTGTCCTGGCCGGCGGCGACGTCGAGGGTGGTGCTGGTTCCGGTTGCGAGGTGCCAGCGCAGCATCTCCCGGGCGGCGGGGCTGTTGATCAGGTCGGAGTAGAGGTTGTAGAGCTGCTTGCCTTCGCCTCCCCAGTGGGCCTTCACGAAGTGGGCGAACGCCTGGACTCCCAGGGGCAGCCACGCGCCGCGGTGCGGGGTGTCGTAGGAGAGGTAGGTGGCGGTCTCGTGCTGCATCCGCTGGCGCTCCAGCTTGGCCAGGGCGTAGCGGGTGACCAGGCCTCCCATGCTGAAGCCGCCCACCGTCAGCTGGGCGTCGCCCTCGCGCTCGGCGATCGTCCGCATGATGCACTGGATCGCGACCTCGGCGTTGTCGAGAACGGACGCGGTGCGGTCGGCGAAGCCCAGCAGAATGACGTCGAAGCCGGCCTGGCGCAGCGTGGAGACGAACGGGTATTCCCCGTTCTCCAGGCCGTCGTACAGAACGTCGACGTCGGTTCCTTCCGGAGCGAAGCCGTCGGCGAGGATCACCGGTCGCTTGAGGACGTTCTCGCCGGGTGACCTGTAGAAGACCCAGGCGGTTCCGCTGGTGGACACGGTACGCAGATCCCACTTGGTGTCCCAGGGGGCGGACTGCACGGCGGCGCGCTCAGACCCCGGAGGGGTACCCCAGATGCTGACGACAGGCTTGGACATACTTCGACGACTCCTTCGTGTCGCGGCGATCATGCCGAACACGGCCATCGTCCCGACACGAGCACCCGCGCCCCATCAGAACCCGGTGAGTTCACCATCCCGGGCCCGGAACGGCTCAATTCGCTCCCTCCCGCACGCCTCTCGTACGCCTCTCGTACGCGGGCGCGTCGCAGCCAGAACGCCGACCTCACGAGGCAGAGCGTCAACTTGGGGGGCCGGACTGCGGAGGAGGGCCCTTCCGCGTCACGTAGTAGCCGCCGCCGGGGTGGCCCGGTGGTCCGGGACGGTGTGACCGCGCTCTTCGTGCCGAGGCAGGCGCCCCAGGCCTCCTCCACTGCCGGACGCTCGTCAGGAGAGGACCCGGCGGTCGGTCGCGAGCACCGTCCGGCAGACGAGGGCGACAACCCCCGCGACCGCGACGAGCAGCCCGCTCGTCCAGAGCGGGCCCCGGTCACCGGCGGCGGTGCCGAGGGTGCTCGCGGCGACGAGCGGCCCGAGGGCGGCGCCGGTGTTGAGCGCGGCCGTCGCGAACGCGCCGGCCATGGTGGGGGCTCCCGCCGCCTCGTACAGGACCCGCGTGATCAGGGTGGCGCCCACGGCGAACGACAGGGCGCCCAGGACGAACACGAGGACCAGCACCGCGAGCGGCCGCTCGGCGAGAACGGCGAGGACGGGCCAGCCGAGGACCAGCAGCGGCCCGCCGGCCGCGAGGACGAGCCCGGGGCGCCGGTCGGCGAGCCGTCCCGCAACGGTGACCCCGGCGAAGGAACCGGCACCGAAGAGCACGAGGACGACGGGGAGCCACAGCCCGCCGAGACCGGTCGTCCCGGTCACGAGGGGCGCGAGGAAGGTGAAGCTGCCGAAGGTCGCGGCGTTCACCAAGGCGCCGAGCAGCATGGCCAGGAGCAGTCGCGGACTCCTGAGCCGCGCGAGTTCGTCCCGCAGGCGGGGGCCGCCGTCCCCGTCCTGCTGCGCGGGGCGGGCGGGTACGCCCTGGACGATGCCGAGGGCCGCCGGGAGGCAGAGCAGGGCGACGGCCCAGAAGGCGGCCCGCCACCCGAAGAGCGCGCCGAGCAGCGCACCGCCCGGCACCCCGGCGATGGTCGCCACGGTCGTGCCGGACAGGAGGACGGCGAGCGCGCGTCCCTTCCGCTCGGCGGGGACGAGCGCGGCGGCGGTCGTCAGGGCGACGGCGAGGAACCCCGCGTTGGCGAGGGCGGCGACCACCCGGGTCGCGAGCAGGACCGGGAAGCTCGTGGTGACGGCGCCGACGACATGGGCGGCCAGGAACAGGACGACGAAGGCGAGGAGTCCGGTCCGCCCGGACCGGCCGCGGGCGAGCCCGGCCATGAGCGGGGCGCCGACGACCATCCCGGCGGCGAAGGCGGACGTGAGCAGTCCGGCGGTCCCGACCGGTACGTCGAGCTCGGAGGCGATGTCCGGCAGCAGGCCGGCGAGCATGAACTCGGAGGTGCCCATGGCGAAGACCGCCAGGGCGAGCAGATAGAGCGGGAGAGGCATCGAGAGGGCTCCGGGGTGAGGAGAAGCACGAGAGGACTCGTCTCGTCACCGCGGTCAGCACCCACGAACACACGCCGAACCGCCGCGCGCGGCGCACAAGGCATGCGGCGCGGACGGCGAAGGAGCTACGGACTCCGCTGTGGTCTCAGGGGTTCAGGGGGCTGACGGCGTGACCGAAAGCCCCCACCCTGGATGCTTCGGGGCTCGACATGCGGAGCACGCTACCCGACCACCGCGAGGGGGACGCGCCGTTTTCCGCACGGGCGCCCGCCCCCACCGGCGAACCCGCCTCCGCCTCCGGCGAGAAGGTCAGGCGCCGGCCGGCCGCGCCTTGACCGAGTCGACGAAGACCGTGAAGGCGGCGGCGGAGACGGCGAAGGCGGGGCCGGCCGGAACCTTCGAGTCGCGGACGGGGACGACTCCGAGGGTGGACATGAGGTGCGGCCGCGGCCGAGCGGGAGCGGTACTGCCTCCGGGTGCACGACCGTTCGGCGGCGGCGGACCTCCGGATCGAGATCCGCAACCACCCGCACGAGGGGCCGTGGCGGTCACGCCGGTCTGCCGCATGGTCAGGCACGTCGGGCCGGAGTCCGAGCTCACCATGACCGCGCGCTGCATGGACGGCGGGTGCACATGGGAGTCGGCGCCGACACCGCAGCCCGGTACCGGTGCGGTCGGGTGCGCGGCGCACACCGCGGCCACCGGTCACGCCACGTTCGCCGTCCGTCTGGAGTACATCGCACTGGTGACCACCTAGGCCGGGGGCGAGGAAGGCAGTGGCTGACAAGGCCACCGGCGCCACCTCGCCTACGTGGAGGGTTCGCCGCCGCCGGGGGCCGGGGAGTACAGCGCCCCCTGGACGTACTCCATGGCCTTCGTGAAGGCGGGGTCGGTGAGGCGGCGGGTCATCTCCTCCTCGTCGACGTCCTCGATGTGGGTCTGGATCCACCAGAGGTTGCCGAAGGGGTCGCGGACGCGGCCCACCAGGTCGCCGAAGAAGAGGTGGGTGACCTCGGTGACGGAGGTGCCGCCCGCCTCGACCGCGCGCCGGTGGACGGCCCGCGCGTCGTCCACGTACAGCCGGACGAACGCGGGGGTCGGCGCCCAGCCGGGCGGGCTGTCGAAGGCCATGATCCGGCCGTTCCCGATCCGTAGTTCGGCGTGGCCGATCGTGCCGTCCTCCAGCACGAACCGGCCCAGGTCCTCGGCCCCGAAAGCCCGCTCCAGGTAGTCGATGAGACCCGCGGTGTCGGCCCCGATGATCCAGGGCGTGACGGTGGTGTAGCCCTCGGGGACAGCCTTGACGGGGGTGGCGGGAGAGGTGTCGTCGCTCATGCGGTCACGCTAGGCCGCATCTAGGTCAGCTCCCGTCCTCCACACCTCCGGGGCCCAGGTTCCGTACCTCGTACGGCAGGTCGGTCCCCGTCGCCGTCACCGTCACGCCCTCCTCTGTCCGCGTCACCCGGTAGACCGCGGCCGGGGCTCCCCGGTGGTCGGGGACGGTGATCTCGGTGGTCCCCGGGGGGCCCGGAGCGACCAGGAGGGTGACGCCGTCGAGCCAGTCGCCGTCCGGGCGGGAGTCGTCCGCGCCCAGGGGCAGGACCGCGCCGGGGCGGACGTACAGCGGGAGGCTGTCGAGGGCGTGGGTCTCGTGGCGCCAGCGCGGGCCGGTGACCGTCTCGCCCGTGAGGAGGTGGGTCCACTCGCCCTCGGGGACGTACACCTCCACCTCGCCGCCGGCCGTGAGCACCGGGGCGACGAGCAGGTCGGGGCCGAGCATGTACTGCCGGTCCAGGGTCCGGCAGGCCGGGTCGTCCGGGAATTCGAGCAGCATGGGGCGCATGACCGGGACGCCCGTGGCGTGGGCCTCGGCGGCCACCCCGTACAGGTACGGCATGAGCCGGTGCTTGAGCCGGGTGAAGCGGCGCGCGACCTCGACGGCCGCCTCGCCGAACTCCCACGGCACCCGGTACGAGTCGCTGCCGTGCAGCCTGCTGTGCGAGGACAGCAGGCCGAAGGCGAGCCAGCGGGTGAAGACCTCGGGCTCCGGGGTGCCCTCGAAGCCGCCGATGTCGTGGCTCCAGAAGCCGAACCCGCTGAGCGAGAGCGAGAGTCCGCCGCGCAGCGACTCCGCCATCGCCTCGAAGGAGGCCCAGCAGTCGCCGCCCCAGTGGACGGGGAACTGCTGGCCGCCGGCGGTCGCCGAGCGGGCGAAGAGGACGGCCTCGCCGGCGCCGCGCTCCTTCTCCAGGAGCTCGAAGACGGTCCGGTTGTAGAGCTGGGTGTAGTAGTTGTGCATCCGCTCGGGGTCCGAGCCGTCGTGCCAGACGACATCGGTCGGGATCCGCTCGCCGAAGTCGGTCTTGAAGCAGTCGACGCCCTGCGCGAGGAGCGGGCGCAGCTTGTCCTGGAACCAGGTCCGGGCCTCGGGGTTCGTGAAGTCGACCAGCGCCATGCCGGGCTGCCAGAGGTCCCACTGCCAGATGTCGCCGTTCGGTCGCCTGACCAGGTAGCCACCGGCCGCGCCCTCCTCGAAGAGGGCGGACTTCTGCGCGATGTACGGGTTGATCCACATGCCGACCCGCAGGCCCCGCGCCTTCAGCCGGGCCAGCATGCCGGCCGGGTCGGGGAAGGTCTCGGGGTCCCAGCGGAAGTCCGACCACTGGTACTCGCGCATCCAGAAGCAGTCGAAGTGGAAGACGGAGAGCGGGATGCCGCGCTCCGCCATGCCGTCGACGAAGGAGGTGACGGTCTTCTCGTCGTAGCGGGTGGTGAAGGAGGTGGTGAGCCAGAGACCGAAGGACCACGGCGGGGGCAGGGCCGGGCGGCCGGTGAGCGCGGTGTAGCGGGCGAGCACCTCCTTGGGTGTCGGTCCCGCGACGACGAAGTACTCGACGCTCTGGTCCTCGACGCTGAACTGGACCTGGCCGACGGCCTCCGAGCCGACCTCGAAGGAGACCCGGCCGGGGTGGTCGACGAAGACGCCGTAGCCGCGGGAGGAGAGGTAGAACGGGATGTTCTTGTAGGCCTGCTCGCTGCTGGTGCCGCCGTCGGCCTGCCAGATGTCGACGCTCTGGCCGTTCCGCACGAAGGGCGTGAAACGCTCGCCGAGGCCGTAGACCTGCTCGCCGACGCCGAGCGCGAGCTGGACGGCCATGTGGTGGGCGCCGTCGGTGGTGGTGACGAACGCGGTGCCCTTCCGGCCGGCCTCGGTGAGCTTCCGGCCGCCGGCCTCGTGGAACTCCAGGGCCCAGGGCGCCGAGCGGTCCAGGCGCAGCCGCAGTGGCCCGGAGGCGAGTTCGACGACCGGGCCTTCGACCACGACGACACCGGAAGCGGAATCGCCGTCGGCCAGGACGAAGTCCGGCCCCCGGTGGGCCTTCCCCGCGTGGTGGGTGACGCGGACCCCGATCACGCCCTCGGCGGGCGATCGGCACTCCACGGTCAGGAGCGCCGAGTTCAGGGTGTCGCCGCGGGTCGCGACCCGCTTGACGGAGGCGTAGGCGGTGAAACGGTCGGCTTCGGCGCGCAGGTCGCGGACTTCGGTGGCGTACGAGGCGTGGACGCCCTCGCGCATCAGCCAGAAGCCGTCGGTGAACTTCATGCTGGTCCTTGGGGATGGGGGCGGAGGGGCTCCTCGGAGCCCTCAATAGTTATCCCAGAAAACAAAACGGCGAACCAGCCCTTCGAGGCCGCTGACCCCGACCGATAGAAAACGCTTTCACGAACCCTGCGCGAAGCATTGACGAAACACGAACGCCCCCCTAGCTTCATGCCCGTTGCACTTCGTACGTCATATATGAGACGCGATACACGAGATCTGAGAGTGCTCCATGGCCTTCGCCCCCAGCCCCATCCCGTCCCGCACCCAGTACGTCCTGGAAGCGATCAAGCACGACATCCTCACCGGAGGGCTCAGACCCGGCCAGGCGCTCGTGGAGACCGAACTCGCCGCGCGCTTCGGGGTGTCGAAGACCCCGGTGCGCGAGGCGCTCAAGACCCTCGCGGGCAGCGGACTCGTGGTGATGAGCCAGTACAAGGGCGTCACGGTCCGGATGGTCGACGCGGACATGGCCCGCGCGGTCTACGACGTACGGCTGCTCCTGGAGCCCGAGGCGGTCCGCCGCGCCGTCGCCTCCGCCGCCCCGCTCGACGCGGCGCACGAGGCGCTGCGCCGGGCCGCCGGGGCCGAGGACCCGGCCGAACGGTCCCTGGCCAACCGCGACTTCCACCGCGCGCTCTACCTGCCCTGCGGCAATCCGCTGCTGGGCCGGATGCTCGACGAGGTCCGCGACCAGGCCGCCCTGGTCTCCACGGTCGCCTGGGCCGCCGTCCCCTCCTGGGAGCGCGAGGCCTCGGAGCACGAGGAGATCCTGCGGCTCGCCGCCGCGGGCGATGTCGAGGGAGCCGGCCGGGCCGTGCACGACCACATCGCCTCGTTCGTCGAGCGCGCCTTCCCCCAGTCCGCCCTGAACGACGAGTGAGCGAACGACCAGTGAGCGAAAAGCCCGTGAGTGACATGCCAGTGACCGGACACGCAGCGACCGGACACGCAACAACCGAACCGCCCGTGAGCGAACAGTCCGTGCGCGAACAGCCCGTGAGCGAACAGTCCGTAAGCGAACAGCCCGTGAGCATCGACTTCGAAACCCTGAGGGCCGCCCTCGCCGACGTGGTGGCCATCCCCGTCACCCCCTTCGCCGAGGACGGCTCCGTCGACACCGTCGCCCACCGGGCGCTGCTGCGCCGGCTGCTCGACGGCGGCGTGCGCACCCTCACGCCGAACGGCAACACCGGCGAGTTCTACGCCCTCACCCCCGAGGAGCGCCGCTCCGTCACCGAGGCGACCGTGGAGGAGGCCGGGGACCGCGCCGTGATCCTGGTCGGCGTCGGCCACGACGTGCCGACGGCCGTCGAGGCCGCCCGGCACGCCCGCGCCGCCGGGGCCCACATGCTGATGGTGCACCAGCCCGTGCACCCGTACGTCTCCGAGAGCGGCTGGGTCGACTACCACCGGGCCATCGCCGAGGCCGTACCGGAGCTCGGGGTCGTCCCGTACATCCGCAACCCGCTCCTGACCGGTGCCCGGCTCGCCGAGCTCGGCGCGGCCTGCCCCAACGTCGTCGGTGTGAAGTACGCCGTCCCGGACGCGTCGCGGTTCGCCGGCTTCGCCCGGGACGCGGGCCTCGACCGCTTCGTGTGGGTGGCGGGGCTCGCCGAGCCGTACGCCCCCTCGTACTTCGCGAGCGGCGCGACCGGCTTCACCTCCGGCCTCGTCAACGTCTCGCCCGCGCTCTCCCTGGAGATGCTGCACGCACTGCGGGCCGGCGACTACCCGACCGCGATGAAGGTCTGGGAGCGGATCCGCCGCTTCGAGGAGCTGCGCGCCGCGAACGGCAGCGCCGACAACGTGACCGTCGTCAAGGAGGCCCTCGCCTCCCTCGGCCTGTGCCGCCGCGACATCCGCCCGCCGAGCCGGGAACTCCCGGAGAGCGAGCGGGCCGAGGTCGCCGCGATAGCCGCCGGGTGGCCGCTGTGAGCCGGAGTCCCGAGGAGCTGCGCAGCCACCAGTGGTACGGCACGGACGGGCTGCGCTCCTTCAGCCACCGCGCCCGCACCCGCCAGCTCGGCTACCTGCCCGAGGAGCACCTCGGCAAGCCGGTGATCGCGATCCTCAACACCTGGTCCGACATCAATCCCTGTCACGTCCACCTCCGCGACCGCGCGCAGGCCGTGAAGCGGGGGGTGTGGCAGGCGGGCGGATTCCCGCTGGAGTTCCCGGTCTCCACCCTCTCGGAGACCTTCCAGAAGCCGACGCCGATGCTCTACCGCAATCTCCTCGCCCTGGAGACGGAGGAGCTGCTCCGCTCGTACCCGGTGGACGGGGCGGTCCTGATGGGCGGTTGCGACAAGACGACCCCGGCGCTGCTCATGGGCGCCGCCTCCGTCGACCTGCCGACCGTCTTCGTGCCGGCCGGTCCGATGCTGCCCGGCCACTGGCGCGGCGAGACCCTCGGTTCCGGTACGGACATGTGGAAGTACTGGGACGAGAAGCGCGCGGGGCGGATCGGCGACTGCGAGATGGCCGAGCTGGAGAGCGGCCTGGCCCGCTCCCCCGGCCACTGCATGACGATGGGGACGGCGTCCACGCTCACCGCCGCCGCGGAGACCCTGGGCGTGACCGTGCCGGGTGCCTCCTCCGTGCCGGCGGTGGACTCGGGCCACGACCGGATGGCCGCGGCCTCGGGGCTGCGGATCGTGGAGCTCGTACGGCAGGACCTGCGGCTGTCGGCGCTGCTGACCCGGGAGGCGTACGAGGACGCGGTCGCCGCCGTCCTGGCGCTCGGCGGCTCGACGAACGCCGTGATCCATCTGATCGCGATGGCCGGGCGCTCCGGGGTGAAACTCACGCTCGACGACTTCGACCGGATCGCGCGGACCGTCCCGGTCCTCGCGAACCTCCGGCCCGGTGGCCGGTACCTCATGGAGGACTTCCACTTCGCGGGCGGGATGCCGGGGTTCCTGTCGCGGCTCGCGGACGTGCTGCACCTGGACCGGCCGACGGTCTCGCACGCCACCCTGCGCGAGCAGCTGGCGGGCGCGCTCGTCCACGACGAGGACGTGATCCGGGACCGGGGCAGGCCGTTGGCCGCCGAGGGCGGGGTGGCCGTGCTGCGCGGCAACCTCTGTCCGGACGGTGCGGTCATCAAGCACATCGCGGCCGAGCCCCGGCTGCTGAAGCACACGGGCCCCGCGGTCGTCTTCGACGACTACCGGACCATGCAGCGGACCATCGACGACCCGGCGCTCGGCATCACCGCCGACCATGTGCTGGTGCTGCGCGGGGCGGGCCCCAAGGGCGGTCCCGGCATGCCGGAGTACGGGATGCTGCCGATCCCCGCATACCTCCTGGAGCAAGGGGTGAAGGACATGGTCCGGATCTCCGACGCCCGGATGAGCGGGACGAGCTACGGGGCCTGTGTGCTGCACGTGGCGCCCGAGTCCCATGTCGGCGGACCCCTTGCCCTCGTCCGTACGGGCGATACGATCACCCTCGACGTCGCGGCACGCTCCCTCCAACTGCACGTCACGGACGAGGAGCTGGACCGCCGCAGGGCCGCGTGGACACCACCTCCGACCCGGTACGAGCGTGGCTACGGCGCGCTCTACATGGAGCAGATCTCCCAGGCCGACACCGGCTGCGACTTCGCGTTCCTGGCCAGGCCGGGGACCACCCCCGATCCGTACGCGGGCTGAGTCCGCCACCCGAAGCACCGTCCGGAGCCCATCCGGCACCCGTCCGGAGTCCGTCCGAAACTCCCCCCCGCCCCACCTGTCCGAAATCTCGAACGTCGTTCGCGAAGCGCTTCACCGAGAACGGAGCCGCCGTCATGGCCTCAGCTGTGACCTCACCGCCCCAAGCCGGAAAGCCCCAGGCCGATCCGGCACGGAGGCGCCGCCGCACGGGAGCGGCCCCCCGCCGACTGCCGTATCTCCTGATCGCCCCCGCCGGACTGCTGATGCTGGGCTTCATCGCCTACCCGGTGCTCAGCGTCTTCTACTACAGCCTCCAGCACTACAACCCCACCAAGCCCTGGCGGAACGGCTTCGCCGGTCTCGACAACTTCACCCGGATCTTCACCGACGACCCGCACTTCTGGGGGACGCTGTCCTTCAGCCTGAAGTGGGTCGTGGTCGAGGTGACCCTCCAGCTGCTCTTCGGTCTCGCCCTCGCCCTGATCGTGAACCAGACCTTCGTGGGCCGCGCCCTGGGCCGGGCCCTCGTCTTCTCGCCGTGGGCCGTCTCGGGCGTGCTCACCTCGGCGATCTGGGTGCTCCTCTACAACTCCCAGACCGGCATCACGCGTTACCTGGCGGACCTGGGCCTGGGCGAGTACGGCACGTCCCTGCTCTCCGACACCGCGACCGTCTTCCCCGCGGCGATCGTCGCCGACCTCTGGCGCGGGGTGCCCTTCTTCGCCATCCTCATCCTGGCCGACCTCCAGTCCGTACCGAAGGACCTGTACGAGGCGGCCGAGGTCGACGGGGCGGGCCGGGTCCGCCAGTTCCTGCACATCACACTGCCCCACATCCGGGACGCGATCGTGCTGTCCACGCTGCTGCGCGCGGTGTGGGAGTTCAACAACGTCGACCTGCTCTACACGCTGACCGGCGGCGGTCCCGCGGGCGAGACGACCACTCTCCCGCTGTACATCGCCCACACCAGCGTCGACGCCCACAACTTCGGATACGCCTCCGCCCTCACCACGGTGGCGTTCGTGATCCTTCTCTTCTGCTCGATGGTCTATCTGCGCCTGAGCAAGTTCGGAGGCGACGGCAAGTGACAGCCGAGTCCACCCTGACGGCCGCCCCCGCCCCCGGGGCCGCGCAGGCACCACCGCCCCCCGACCGGACCCCGCCGGCCGCCGGCCGCAAGCGCCGCCCGGCCTGGGACGAGGTCCCCCGCTGGCAGATCTACCTGCCCCTCGGGATCTACCTCGTCTTCACCCTGGTCCCCTTCTACTGGATCCTGCTGTTCGCGGTGCGGCCGGCCGGTTCCACCTCGCTCCTGCCCTGGCCGATGACCGGCGAGCACTTCGAGAAGGTGTGGACGGAGCGCAGCTTCGGCGTCTTCTTCCAGAACAGCCTGCTCATCGGCGTCGCGGTGCTCGTCATGACGACGGTCGTGGCCCTGGCCGGCGGTTACGCGCTCGCCCGCTTCGACTTCCGGATCAAGAAGGGCTTCATGCTGGCCCTGCTCTGCTCTCAGTTCGTGCCGGGCGCCCTGCTGCTCGTCCCGCTCTTCCAGATCTTCGCCGAGCTGCGGATGATCAACTCCCTCGGCTCCGTCATCATCGCCGAGACCGTCTTCCAGCTCCCGCTGTCGATGATCCTCATCAGCGGCTTCATCAGGAACGTGCCGTACTCCCTGGAGGAGGCCGCCTGGGTCGACGGCTGCAACCGCTTCTCCGCCTTCCGGATCGTCGTCCTGCCGCTCCTGCGGCCCGGGCTCGTCGCCGTCGGCTCCTTCGCCTTCGTCCACGCCTGGAACCACTTCCTCTTCGCCCTGATGTTCCTGAGCAGCCAGGACAAGCAGACGATCCCGGTCGGCCTCAACACCCTGATGGGCGCCGACAGCGTCGACCTCGGCGCGCTCGCGGCGGGCGGGGTCATCGCCGCCGTCCCCGTCGTCATCGTCTTCGCCTTCATCCAGAAGTGGCTGGTCACCGGCTTCAGCGCCGGGGCGGTGAAGGGATGACCAGCACCCGGACGACCCTCGACAAGGAAGACATGAACACCGCACGCACCCCGCTGCCCGTCGTCCTCGCCGGCGCCCGCGGCCACGGCCGCAGCCACCTCCTCAACATCCGCCGCCTCGAGGAGCGCGGCCTCGTCCGCCTCGCCGGGGTCTGCGAGCTGCGCCCGCTGGACGCGGCCGAACTGGACGGCATCGGGAACCCGGAGCAGTCCGCCGACTTCGAGGCGCTCCTCGCCTCGACCGGCGCCCGGATAGCCGTGCTCAGCACGCCCATCCAGACCCACACCGACATGACGCTCGCCGCCGCCCGGCACGGGGCGCACATCCTCCTGGAGAAGCCGCCCGCCCCGTCGCTCGCGGAGTTCCGCAGGATGGCCGACGGGGTCGCCGAGGCCGGGGTGGCCTGTCAGATCGGCTTCCAGTCGCTCGGCTCGCACGCGGTGCCCGCGATCCGCCGGATGGTCGCGGAGGCCGCGATCGGCGAACTCCTCGGCGTCGGGGCCGCCGGAGCCTGGGTCCGCGACGAGGCCTACTTCCGGCGCGCGCCCTGGGCGGGTCACCGGCGCCTCGGCGGCGTCGACGTCGTCGACGGGGCGCTCACCAACCCCCTCGCGCACGCCGTCGCCACCGCGCTCGCGCTCTCCGGCTCCACCCGGGCCGAGGACGTCGAGCACATCGAGACCGAACTGCTCCACGCCAACGCCATCGAGTCCGACGACACCTCCTGCGTACGGGTCGTGACGTCGGCCGGCACCCAGGTGACGGTGGCGGCGACGCTCTGCGCCGAGAAGTCCTCGGAGCCGTACGTCGTCGTCCACGGCAGCCAGGGCCGCATCACCTTCTGGTACCGGCAGGACCGGGTCCTCGTGCAGCGGGCGGGGCACGGCCCGGTGGAGACCGAGTACGGGCGGACCGACCTCCTGGAGAACCTCGTCGCCCATGTGACGCACGGCGAGCCGCTGTGGGTGCCCCCGGCGGAGACCGGCGCGTTCATGCGGGTCGTCGAGGCGGTCCGGACGGCTCCGGATCCGTCGGCGGTGCCCGCCGAGCACTGGCACGGCGAGCCCGGCGAGAGCGCGCCGCGCCGGGTCGTCGACGGGATCGACGCCCTGGTCGACGCGAGCGCCGACGAGCTTCGGCTCTTCTCCGAACTCGGCGCCGTCTGGGCGCCGTCGACCCGGGCGGGGGCCCGATGAACACCGAGCGGCCGACCCTTCTGCGCTGCGCGGGGCGAACCGTCGCCCGCTACACCACCCGGCCCCCGCTGGCCCTCGACCACTCGCCCCGGCCGTACCTGCACCCCGTGACGACCCTCGCCGGGCGCGTGGTGACCGAGACCGTGCCCGAGGACCATCCGCACCACCTGGGGGCGGGGGTCGCCGTCCCCGACGTCGCGGGCCACAACTTCTGGGGCGGGCGCACCTTCGTCCGGGGCCGCGGCTCGGTCGAGCTCGACAACCACGGCGTGCAGCGCCACGACGGGTTCAAGCTGTGCGACCCGGACGGCTTCGTCGAGGAGCTGACCTGGTGGGCGGCGGGTGAGCGGCTGCTGCGCGAGCACCGGACCGTGGCGGCCACCGCCCTCACGGACACCGCCTGGGCGCTCGACCTCACCTTCTCCCTCGTCAACGTGTCGGGGCGGGACCTGTCGATCGGCAGCCCCGCGACGAACGGCCGGCCGGGGGCCGCGTACGGCGGGTTCTTCTGGCGCGCGCCCAAGGAGGCGGCGGCGCCCGTGGTCTTCGGCGCGGACCCCGGCGCCGACGACGAGGAGTCGGTGCACGGCGCCCGCTCCGACTGGGTGGCGCTCGCGGGCGAGGGCTGGACCCTGGTCTTCGCCGGGGCGACGGAGACGACCCGCTGCGACCCGTGGTTCGTGCGGGCCGCCGAGTACCCGGGTGTGGGCTCGTCCCTCGCCCACGACGGCCGGCTGCCGGTGTCCGCCGGGGAGACCTTCGTACGGCGGGTGGTGACCGTCGTCGCGGACGGCCGGCTCGACCGGTCCGGCGCCGCCGCCCTGGTCCGCAAGGCGGTGGCCTCGTGAGCCGCCCGGCCGGCCGGGCCCCCACCGGCGACCTGGGCGACGGCACGTACCGCAATCCGGTCCTCGCGGCCGACTGGTCGGACCCGGACGTCGTCCGGGTCGGCGAGGACTACTACCTGACGGCGTCCAGCTTCGGCCGCGCGCCCGGCCTTCCGCTGCTGCACTCGCGGGACCTGGTCAACTGGACGATCGTGGGCCACGCCCTGGAACGGCTCGAACCGGCGGCCGCGTTCACCGCGCCCCGGCACGACCGCGGGGTGTGGGCCCCGTCGCTCCGACACCACGACGGACGGTTCTGGATCTTCTGGGGCGATCCCGACCACGGGATCTTCCAGGTCAACTCCCCCTCGGTGCGCGGGCCGTGGACCGCCCCGCACCTCGTGAAGTCGGGGCTCGGACTGATCGACGCCTGCCCGCTGTGGGACGAGGAGTCCGGCGAGGCGTACCTCGTCCACGGGTGGGCGAAGTCCCGCGCCGGGTTCAACAACCGGCTCACCGGCCACCGGATGAGCCCCGACGGCACGAAGGTCCTCGACGAGGGCCGGATCCTCGTCGACGCCGACCGGATCCCGGGCTGGTTCACCCTGGAGGGCCCGAAGCTGTACCGGCACGAGGGCTGGTTCTGGATCCTCGCCCCGGCCGGGGGCGTGGCCACGGGCTGGCAGGGCGCCTTCCGGTCACGGTCGTTCCACGGCCCGTACGAGGAGCGGACCGTCCTCGCGCAGGGCGACACCGACGTCAACGGCCCCCACCAGGGCGGCTGGGTGCGCACCCAGCACGGCGAGGACTGGTTCCTGCACTTCCAGCAGTCGGGCGCGCACGGCCGGCTCGTCCACCTCCAGCCGATGCGCTGGGGCACGGACGGCTGGCCGGTGCTCGGCGACGGCGGCGCGCCCGTCCGCGTCCACCGCAAGCCGGACCTGCCGGAACAGCCGCCCTCAAGGCCCGCGGTCGACGACACCTTCCCCGGCGGGCGGTTCGGCCGCCAGTGGCAGTGGACCGCCAACCCGGACGAGGGCTGGGCGACCCAGCACGCGGGCGACGGCCTGCGCCTCGGCTGTGTCCGTACGGAACGGCTCGACGACCTGCGGAGCGTCCCGCACGTGCTCACCCAGCGGCTGCCGGCCGGGGCGTGCGCGGTCGAGGTCGCGCTGAGACTGGACGGCGAGGCCTCCGGTGCCCGCGCGGGGCTCGTCGTCCTGGGCGACGCGTACGCCTGGATCGGTCTGGAGCGCGCCCCGGACGGCACGGTCCGGCTGACGCACCGCTTCGCCCCGGCCGACGCCGACCGCGAGCGGGACGCTGCCCGCTCCCTGCCGGTGGCCGGGGACCGGGTCCTGCTGCGGATCGAGGTCACGGCGGACGCGCGCTGCCGCTTCTCGTACGTCTCCGACGGCGCCGGGGAACCGGTCCCGCTGGGCCCGGAGTTCGCCGCCACCCCGTGGCGCTGGGTCGGCGCCCTGCTCGGCCTGTTCGCCGGCGCGCCGGAGGGCTCGGGACACGCCGGGACGGCCGTGTTCTCGGACTTCCGCGTCACCCCTTGAGCCGCCCACGGCTCGCGTCACCCCCGAGCCGCCCCACGGCTCGCGACACCCCTTGAGCTCCCCCACATCTCCATCCCCATCCCCATCCCCGCAAGACCCCGAGAGAAGAGAGCCGACGATGACCATCTTCCCCGGCGGACGGCGCAGAGCCGCCGTCGCCCTCGCCCTGACCGGTGTCCTCGCCCTGACCGCCACCGCCTGCGGTGACGACGGCAGCGGCGCGGGCGGCGACAAGGGTACGGAGGGATCGGGCAAGGGCAAGATCACCTTCTGGGACAACAACGGCGGCGTCCGCACCGACGTCTGGAAGGAGATCATCGCGGACTTCGAGAAGGCGAACCCGGACATCGACGTCGAGTACGTCGGCGTGGCCTCCAAGGAGGTGCAGTCCAAGTACGACACCGCCATCCAGGGCGGCGCCCTGCCGGACGTCGGCGGCGTCGGCGCGGCCATGCTCGCCGGGATCGCCGCGCAGGACGCCCTGGAGCCGCTGGACGCCCGGGTCGAGGACAGCGCGCTCAAGGGCAAGCTGAACACCGGCATGGTCGACAGCGTCAAGGCCGCCGGCGGCCAGGACAAGCTGTTCACGGTCCCGACCTCCGCCAGCAACGGCGTCCTCTACTACCGCACCGACCTGTTCAAGGCGGCCGGCCTCGCCGAGCCCACCACCTGGTCGGCGTTCTACACGGCGGCCGGGAAGCTCACGCAGAAGGACAAGAACCGTTTCGGCTACACGATCCGCGGCGGCGCCGGCTCCATCGCCCAGGCCCTGGACGCGATGTACGGCCAGAGCGGCATCACGGACTTCTGGAACGGCGACAAGACCACCGTCAACGACCCGAAGAACGTCACGGCCCTGGAGAAGTACGCCGGACTGTTCAAGAAGACGACCCCGGCCGCCGACGTCAACAACGACTTCACCAAGATGGTCGCGCAGTGGGACAGCGGCGAGATCGGCATGCTGAACCACAACCTGGGCTCGTACCAGGACCATGTGAAGGCGCTCGGCACGGAGAAGTTCCGGGGCATCCCGAACCCGACCCTGGACGACGGCACCCGGGTGCAGGTCTCCAACCCGGTCGACGGTCTCGGCCTCTTCTCGTCCAGCAAGAACAAGGCCGCCGCCTGGAAGTTCATCGAGTTCGCGGCCTCCCACGAGTCCAACAGCAAGTGGAACAAGTCGGCCGGCGCGATCCCCGCCAACACGGAGGCCGCGAAGGACGCGTGGCTCCAGGAGGCCGAGCCGACCAAGCTCGCCGCCGACGTCCTCTTCAGCGGCAAGGCCACGATCGTGCAGCTGCCGTACTACCTGCCCGACTGGAACACCATCTCCAAGGCCGACAACGAGGCCGGCTTCCAGAAGGTCCTGCTCGGCAAGGCCACGGCCAAGGAGTTCCTCGACGGTCTCGCCGAGCAGCTGAACGCGGCCCAGGCCGAGTGGAAGCAGCAGAAGAAGTGAGCGTCGGCCGCCGCGCGGTGGTCACGGCCGGGGCGGGCCTCGCGCTCGCCCTGGCCGGGGCGCCCACCGCCCGTTCCCAAGGACTCCCTGCCCGAGGACTCCCTCCCGGAGGACGCCCCCGTATGCGCACCGTCTTCCTCGCGGGCGACTCCACGGCCGCCCAGAAGTACACCGACGCCGCACCCGAGACCGGCTGGGGCATGGCCCTCCCCTTCTTCCTGCACAAGGGGCTGACCGTCGCCAACCACGCGGTCAACGGCCGCAGCACCAAGAGCTTCCTCGACGAGGGCCGGCTCGACGCGATCCTGACGGCGATCCGCCCCGGCGACCTGCTCCTGGTCCAGTTCGGCCACAACGACGCCAAGACCGCCGACCCCACCCGCTACACCGAGCCGTGGACCACCTACCAGGACAACCTGCGGGTCTTCGTCGAGGGTGCCAGGGCCCGAGGCGCCCTCCCGGTGCTCGCCACCTCCGTCGAGCGGCGGAAGTTCGCCGCCGACGGCACGGCGCTGCGCACGCACGGCGCGTATCCGGCGGCGATGCGGGAGACCGCCCTGGAGGCGGACGTCCCGCTGCTCGACATCGAAGCGCTGTCCCTCGCCCTGTGGCAGAAGCTCGGCCCCGAGGCCACGAAGACGTACTTCAACTGGACCGCGACCGAGCAGGACAACACCCACTTCAACCCGCCCGGCGCGATCGAGGTGGCCCGCCTCGTCGCCGCCGAGCTGCTCCGCACGCACGTCCTCACTCCGCGCGAGACGTGCCGCCTGGACGACTCCATCCCCACCGACCGGATCACCTGGCCCGTTTCCGAGGAGAGCTGACCGTGAACCGACGCACGAAGCTGGGGGTCGTGGCCGCGACCGCCCTCGCCCTGACGGTCACCGCGCCCACGGCCGGTGCCCACACCGGCCACCGCCCCGCCGTCGACCCTGCCAGGGAGGCCCTGCCCGCCGGCGACGGCTGGGCGGCCGAGGGCGCCGGCACCACCGGAGGGTCGGCCGCCGCCCCCTCCCGGGTCTTCACCGTCACCACCTGGGCGGAGTTCCGCGCCGCGCTCGAAGCGCCCGGCACCGAGCCCCGGATCGTGAAGGTGCGCGGCACGCTGAACGCGACCGCCGACGGCTGCGCCGCCTTCGAGGCCCCCGGCTACGACTTCGCCCGCTACCTCGCCGACTACGACCCGGCGGTCTGGGGCTACGAGAACGAGGTCACCGGCCCCCAGGAGGACCTGCGCGCCGCCTCGGCCACCGCCCAGGGCAAGGCCATCAAGGTGAAGGTGCCGGCGAACACCACGATCGTGGGTGTCGGGAGGCACGCGGGGATCACCGGCGGCAGCCTCCAGGTGCAGGGCGTGGACAACGTCATCGTCCGGAACCTCACCCTGGAGAGCCCCCTCGACTGCTTCCCGCAGTGGGACCCGACGGACGGCGCGACCGGGGCGTGGAACTCCGAGTACGACAGCCTCGTCGTGTACGGCTCCACGCACGTCTGGATCGACCACAACACCTTCACCGACGGGGCCCACCCGGACAGTTCGCTGCCCTCGTACTACGGGGAGGTCTACCAGCAGCACGACGGCGAGCTGGACGTCGTGCGCGGCGCGGACCTCGTCACGGCCTCGTGGAACGTCTTCACCGACCACGACAAGACCCTGATGATCGGCAACAGCGACAGCGCGGGCGCCACGGACCGCGGCAAGCTGCGCGTCACCCTCCACCACAACCTCTTCGACAAGGTCGTGGAGCGGGCGCCCCGGGTGCGCTTCGGTCAGGTCGACGCGTACAACAACCACTTCGTGGTGGCGGGCCCGTCCTACGTCTACAGCCTCGGCATCGGCCAGGAGTCCCAGCTCGTCGCAGAGAAGAACGCGTTCACGCTCGCCGCCGACGTGCCCGCCGGGCAGATCCTGAAGAAGTGGAAGGACGCGCCGGTCACGACCTCCGGCAACTACGTCAACGGCCGCCCGGTCGACCTGCTCGCCGTCCACAACGAGCAGTACCCCGCGGAGATCCTGCGCGGGGACGCGGGCTGGACGCCGGTGCTGCGCACCCGCGTCGACCACCCGAAGGCCGTCCCGGCCCTCGTCGACCACCGCGCGGGCGCCGGCCGCCTGCGCTGACCCCCGAACGAGAGGAGGCCGGGGCCGACGCGCCACCCGGCCTCCTCTCTCCTGTGCCCCTCCCCCTTCCCCTCCCGCCCAGCGAAGGAGCACCCGCATGCCCCCGCACCACCCCGGAACCTCCGCTCCCGGCCGCCGCGCCCTGCTCACCGCCGGTCTCGGCGCGGCCTTCGCCCTGGCCCTGCCCGCCACGACCGCGAGCGCGTCCCCGCCGTCCAACAGGCCCTTCGGGCGCTTCGGTTCGCCCGCCGCCCGCCTCACCGAGCGGACGCTGTACGTGCATCCCGGCGGCCTCGGCGACCACACCACCGTCCAGGCCGCGGTCTCCGCCGCGAGCGGCGCCGGCTGGACGCTGGTGCTCGCCCCCGGGACGTACCGGGAGACGGTCGTCGTGAGCGCCGCACGTACCGGCATGACCTGGATCGGCGCGAGCGGGGACCCCCGGGACGTCGTCGTCGTGTACGACAACGCCGCCGGCACGCCCCGCCCCGAGGGCGGCACCTACGGCACGAGCGGCTCCGCGACGACCACCGTGCAGGCGGACGGCTTCACCGCCCTGGGCGTGACGTTCGCCAACGACTTCCTCCGCACCGACCTCCCCGGGAACCCCGGCACTCAGGCCGTCGCGCTGAAGGCGCAGGGTGACCGCTCGGCGTTCTTCCACTGCCGGTTCCTCGGCCACCAGGACACGCTGTACGCGGACTCGACGTCCCTCCCGGCCTTCGCCCGGCAGTACTTCGCGCACTGCTACGTCGAGGGTGACGTCGACTTCGTCTTCGGCCGCGCCCGGGCGGTCTTCGAGCACTGCCACTTCCGTACGCTGGTCCGCACCGATCTGGCGGGCGCCCCGTACGGCTTCGTGTTCGCCCCGTCGACGGCGGGCGCCAACCCGTACGGCTTCCTGGCCTCGCGCTGCCGGATCACCAGCGAGGCGCCCGACGGCTACTACAAGCTGGCCCGGCCCTGGGTGCCGAGCTCGGACACGACCGCCCGGCCGTCGCTCGTGGTCCGGGACAGCGTCCTCGGCCCCGGCATCGACGCCGTGGCCCCGTACGCGAACATGCGCGACGCCTATCCCTGGCAGGCCCAGCGCTTCGCGGAGTACCGCAACACCGGCCGGGGTGCGACGGTCACCGTCCCGGAGAACCGGCCCCAGCTCGACGCCGCCGAGGCCGCGAGGGCGACCCGGGAGACGTATCTGGGCGACTGGATCCCCCGCAAGCCCTGCGCCTGACGGGGACACGTGAAGCACCCGGGCCCGGACGGCACCCAGGTGCTTCGCGTTCACGGACGCAGAAGGGGAAAGTCCGCCCCGGCCCAGAGCGTACGGAGAGGGGCGGGGACCTCGTCCTCGTCGCCGTCCTCGGTCCGCCACACCTCGGTCTGCCCGGTGGAGTCGTCGAACGACGGCCAGCCCGGGTCTCCGGCGGCGGCGAAGCCGGCCCACGCGCGCACCATCCGGGCCGAGAGGTCGTGGTCGGCGGGGGTGGGGGCGCCACCGATGAGGAAGGCCGCGCAGTCCTTGCCGATGGCGCCGAAGGCGAAGGGGACGTCCGCGCAGTGCCAGGCCCGGACGGTTCCGTCGGGGCCGGTGCGCCGGCGGTCGAAGCGCGCCAGGAACGTCCTGCCGCCGGCCAGGGCGTGCCGCTCGGCGAGCCGACGGGCGTACTCCCCGAACAGGAGGTCCCCGAAGACGGCCAGGTAGACGTCGAGCACCGGTGCGTGGGGCATCGCGGCGCGATAGCCGGCCGGCAGTCCGTCGGGAATCCCGAAGTCCCGGGCGAAGCGGTCCAGTTGCTCGCCGGTGGTGACCTTCGCGCTGCTGCCGACGGCGTCGAGTAGCCAGTACTCCTCCGTGGTGTGACAGACGAGGAGGTCCACCTCCCGGCTCGCGCCCGTCGCGATGCCCGCGAGGGGGTCGGTGGGCAGGACGTCACCGTCGAGGACGGGGGCGTAGAGCGAGGGGTCGTAGTGGCGGGATCCGGAGGAGGGATCGCGCCGGTACTCCTCGACGACCCGGTCGGATGCGGTGACGAGGTCCTGCGGGGTCGCCGCCGCCAGACCCTCGGGGGTGGCGGGGCGGCCCGCGGCGGCGGCGACCTCGCGGGTGGTCGCTGCGGCGATGTCGGGCGTGTAGCAGGGGCTGGCGGGGCTGTGGAGGACGGCGCGGTGGAACAGCCCGCACGCTCGGTCCATCACCATGAGGCAGGCGATCGAGGCGGCCCCGGAGGACTGGCCGGCGACCGTGACGTTGTCGGGGTCGCCGCCGAACGCGGCGATGTTCTCCCGCACCCACCGCAGGGCCGCGACCTGGTCGAGCAGGCCCCGGTTGTCGGGGTGGGCAGTCCCTCCGGCGGGGACGTGCCCGAACCCCTCGAAACCGAGACGGTAGTTGAGGGTGACCACGACCAGTCCTGCGCGGGCCAGGGCGTCGCCGTCGAAGTCGGGCTGGGCCGAGGATCCGAAGGTGTAGGCGCCGCCGTGGATCCAGACCAGGACGGGCAGGGAGCCGCCGTCCGGGGCCAGGGTCCAGACGTTGACGGTGAGGATGTCCTCGTCACCCGGCGACCACACGGGCGCGCCGGGCAGTTCCGCCGACTGCGGGGCGACGGGGCCGAAGGCCGTACAGTCCCGCACTCCGGCCCACGCGGCCGCCGGGGCGGGCTCCCGGAACCGGCGGGCGCCGAACGGCGGTGCGGCGTAAGGGATTCCGAGTACGGCGACGACGTCGGCGGAGGCCCGGAAGCCCCGTACCGCACCGTGCGTCGTCTTGAAGGTGTCCATGGGTTCAGCGTGTCATCCGGCCCCTCGCCCGCACCAACACCAAGATCACGACGATTCACGCGCTGTCGATGTCAATGCGGGCACCCGCATGTCAGGGCAGCAGGTCGACGCAGTCGAACGCGGTGCCCGCGCTCAGGAATCCGGTGCCGGTGGAGCCGCTGACGACGTTCAGCCTGAGGACGTTGTACTGGCTCGGGTCGGTCTTCCAGGCGCTCGCCGGGACGACGTACGTGAAGGTGTGGTTGTTGCCCCGGTACGAGCCGTTGGTCAGCGAGCGGGTCGACGGCTGGGTCGGGGGCGAGGGGATCGCGGAGACCCAGTCGTTGACGGTGACCTGGGGCCGTCCGTTGAGGAAGGCGGTGGTGACGCCGATCCGGAGGGTGTGCGCGGCGGCGGCCTGGGCGGCGGTGAGCCTGAAGTACACGAGGACGCCGTCGTTGACGTCCTTCCAGACGTAGCAGGGGAAGGAGGCGGAGACGTCGCCGGCGCCCAGGACGACGTTCCCGGTCCAGGAGGCGGCCCGAACGTCGGCGGGGTGGGCGTACGTCATGAGGGCGGCGTTCTTGAACTCGCCGGGGGTTCCGTCCCAGTCGCCGATCCGCCAGATCGCGGGGGCAGTGCTCGGGTCGTTGGTGAGGGTGATGGTGTGGAGGGCGGTGGCCGTGCCGGCGGTGACGGTCACCGTGCCGGTGTGGACGGCGAGTTCGCCTTTGTAGACGGTGAGGGTGTAGGTGCCGGGGAGCATTCCCCGGCAGGAGAAGGCGCCGGTGCCGGCGGTGGCACGGGTCCAGTACTGGGCGTCGGCGTTGGCGAGGCCGACGGTGTACGGGTGGTCCGCGGCCATGCCCGCGAGACCGACGCCCGCGACCCTGCCGCGGCCCGCGGCGCCGACCCAGCCGGGGATGCCGAGGCCGTCGACCCAGGAGGTGTCGTGGTTGGCGGCGAAGAGCGCCGAGGAGGGTGTCCCGCCGTCGGTGAAGGCGAGCAGGTAGGGGCCCTGGAGGCCGAAGCGCATCGCCTCCGTCTGGGACTGGTTGTAGTGGAGGATCTCGTACAGGCCGACGCCGAGCTCGTTCGAGTGGCGCAGGAGGGAGCGGTAGAACGGGCCGCCGGAGGCCTTCTCGTGGTTGGAGCGCACCATCCAGAGGCCGACCGAGCCGGTGGTGTAGCCGACGGTGTCGTAGTCCATGACCCGGACGCCCGAGTAGTGCTTGGAGCGGGTGTGGCCGTCGGCGCGCTGCCAGACGTCCCCGGCCTCGATGACGGTGTCCGCCCCCTCCACCCAGGAGTCGGGGCCGGCGTTCGGGAAGATCCCCGGCTTGAGGCGGGCGATGAAGCGGGTCGCGGTGAAGGACGTGTCGGCCTTGTCGGTCCACAGGTAGACGTTGTTCAGGCCGGAGCGGGCCGCGATGTAGTGGCGGAGCGTGCCGTGGACGACGGTGACGAGGACGGTCGAGCCGATCTGGGCGAGGGTGACGGTGGAGGCGCCGAGGCCGGACTCGACGTGCGAGTGCTTTCCGCCGTACCCCTCGTACTCGGTGCCCTTGTAGACGAGGGACGTGAGGTCCCCGGTCGACTTCGAGACCTTGAACACGAGTCCGGCGCCGGTGTCGAGGACGTACTGCGTGCCGTCGTCGCTCCAGCCGAAGCCGGCCGCCGCGGCGGTGCCTTCGACGGCGGCGAGGGCGACTCCCGCGGCCGCTGCGCCGAGAAGGGTGCGGCGGCGGAGGGGGTGCTGCGAGGTGGTGTCGTCGTACGAGCGCATCGGCGTGCGGCTCCTTCGGTACGAGGGGGTACGGGGCGGCTCCCGGTTGTCCAAGACACCCCCTAGGTCGCCACCGGCCGCGGAAGGGTTGCCCCCCGTACGACGCCGAACGTCAGGCGGTGCGCGCCGTCCGGGAGACCGGGAGGCGGGCGCAGCGGCGGCAGGCGCGGGCCGAGGTCGCGACGATCGCGTGCGAGGCGGCCGCGAGGGCTCCGGCGCAGGCGAGCAGCGGCCAGTTCGTGGCGAGGGCGGAGGCGACGGCGAGCGCGAGCGTCGTGACGGCCATGGCGACCCCGGCGGTGGTGCCGGTCCAGGCGACGAGGAGCGGCAGCCGGGGCGGGGTGGGCAGCCGGCGGGCGAGGGTGCCGGTGACGGCCAGCGTCGCGGCCGAGAGCAGCGTGGCGCCGATCGCGACCCCGGCCAGGTGCGCGGCGAGCAGCTGAGCGGTGCGGGGGACGGACCCTGCCGGGTCGGCGGCGGGGGCCACCGACAGGTACCAGCAGGCGATCAGGAAGGGGGCGGTGAGCGCGACGGCCCGGGCGGTGTGCCGGGCCTGGGCGAGGGTCAGCTCGCGCTGGCAGCTCGGTACGAGCTCCTCGACCGTCCCGAACTCCCTGACCGCCGCGCGGATCGCGTCCGGGTAGGGGCCGCCCCGCTCGGCATGGGCGTCGGCCGTGTCGGCGAGGCCGCCGCGGATCTCCTCGACCAGTCGGGCCTTCGCGCGGGCCGGTCCGTGCAGGGCGGCGGCCAGTTCGGCGGCGTACGCGTCGAACGGGTCACGCGGATCACGCGGGTCGAGCGGGTCGGCGGCGGGGCCGGTCATGTGGCGAGCCCGGGCGGCGGCGTGGTCGGGTTCAGGACCGAGCCGATCGCGGCGGTGAACTCGCTCCACGCCGTCCGCTCGCCCGCCAGGGTGTGGCGGCCCGCCTCGGTGAGCGCGTAGCAGCGCCGGCGCCGCTCGCCGGAGGACTCCCAGCTGCTGCTGAGGAGTCCGAGCCGCTCCAGCCGCTGGAGCGCCGGATAGATCGTGCCCGTACGCAGTTCGAGCACGCCGCCGCTGCGGTGCTGGACCGCGGCGATGATCGCGTACCCGTGCAGCGGGCCCTGTTCGAGCACCGCGAGCAGCAGCCCGTCCAGGTGCCCTCGTACCGCATCCGCCTTCATGGGTAGGCAGCCTACCCATAAGACCGGTAGGCAGTGTATGCATAGGGGACCAACATATTGGCAGCCAACCTATTGGCGGCCGGTTTCATCCTGCTCCTGTGCGGAGGCATGCGCCGTGACCGAGTTCCTGTTGTCCGTCCACGTCCTGGTGGCGATCGTCACGGTCGGGTCGATCACCGTGGCCGCCTCGATGTTCCCGCGCGTCGCGCTGCGGGCCTGCGGCGGCGGGGAGCGGGAGGACGGCCCGTCGGGCGGGACCGGCACGGCCGTGGTCCTGCACCGCGTCTGCGCCGGTTACGCCGTCGCCGGTGTCGTCGTCCCGGTCTTCGGCGTGGCGACCGGCGCCCAGCTGGGGGTCCTGACCGACGCCTGGCTGATCGTGTCGATGGTGCTGACCACGCTCGCGGCGGCCCTCCTCGGCCTGGCCGTCCTGCCGGGCCAGCGGCGCCTGCTCGCCCTGGCCGAGGGCGCGGCCCCCGAGGCGGAGGCCCGGCCCGTGGCGTCCCGACTGGCCATGCTCACCGGGGTGTTCAACCTCCTCTGGGCGGTCGTCGTCGTCCTGATGATCGTCCGCCCCGGCTCCACGACCGGCGTGTGACCCCCGGGCGCACACGTCACCCACGGGCCCCCAGGCGGCGCTTCCCGTACGCGACGGTGAGGACGGCGAGCAGCGGCCCCCACAGGACGAGCGGGGTGTAGCAGACGTAGTAGGAGGCGGCCTCCCAGCCGCCGGCCTCGCTCGGGAAGTCCTTGGGCAGGGCGTCGCCCCGGATCGTGGTGCCCATGATCTCGGTGAAGGCGCTGAGAACGGTCCACAGGAGCGTGAGGGCCGTGGCGCCGAGGGCGGCCGGGACGAGCACCGCCGCCGGGGGGATCCGGCGGCCCCGCACGAACGGGACCCAGCCGGGGACCACTTCGCCCCAGCGGGCGATCAGCCCGATCGCGGTGAACGCGACCGCCTCGGAGAAGACGGAGAGGAAGACGACGTACAGCCGTTCGCCGATCCCGATCCCGGCGTCGAAGGCCGCGGGGAGCCGCCAGAGGCTCGACGGGAGGACGGTGAACGGCACGGCGTAGGCGAGGAGCCGCGTCCGCCGGGACACTCCGGACACGGGCGCGTGGGCCGCCCGCCAGGCGACCCGGAACCGGCCGGGGCCGCCGGGGCCACCGGGGTTGTCGGCGCGGTCGGCGCGGTCGGCGCGGTCGGCGGACGGTGCTTCGGTGCGCCGGATTCGCTGCTGCTGCATGCGCGGTCCTCCGTGGCGGTGGGCCGCCGAGCGGCCCGTTCGCTCCCGACGATCCCGGACGGGGCCCGCCGGGGAATCACGCCCCGGACCGAACCCGCTCCCCCGCACGGCCGAGACGGCGGTACGCCCGGAGGGGGGTACGGCCCCCGCGCGGCCGTCACTTCGCGGAGGTCGCGCCTCCGAAGCCGCCGCGGAGTGTGGCCCGGCCGCCGTCGTCGTTCGTCAGGACGACGGTGTACGTGTCGGCCGAGGCGTCCCGTACCCCCTCGGCGTGGTTGTACTGGACCGCGAAGACATGGCGGCCCGGCGGTACCGTGCGGCCCGGCTTGAGGGTCCACCGGTAGAGCAGGGCACCCGGCTCCTCGGTGACCGTCACGGTGAAGTCCTCGGCGGGGCGCGTGCGCCAGTGGCCCGTGCTCACGACACCGGCCGTGCGGGCGACCCGCACGTCGACGACGAGGCCCGAGACCGGAGTCTCCGTCGTCACGGTGAGATCGCCCTGCGCCCACCAGCGGTTGCTGCCGGGGTCGATGGTGCCGGCCGCGGCGGCCACCGGGCCCGGCGCGGGCAGCCGCGAAGCGGGGGCGGCCGGCCCCCGGTCCAGCGTGGTCACGGCGAATCCGCCGACGCCGACCACCCCGGCGACGGCCACCGCCACGGCCACGGCGGCCGTCCAGCGCCTGCCGGTCCACGCGACGGACCTCGGGCCGACCGCGCGGGGCCGCCGGGACGCCTGCGGCGGGGCGGCCAGGCCCCGCTCCACCCGGGCGAGCATGCGGGCGTGGTCGGGCTGGTGGGCGAGCCCGGCCTCGCGCAGCTCGCGGCGCAGCTGCTCCTGGTCCATCAACGCCTCCCCGCGACGAGTTCGGTGGCGGCCCGGTCGCCCAGCAGGCGCTGGAGCTCGGCCATCCCCTTGGCGGTCTGGCTCTTGACCGTACCGACCGAGATCCCCAGGGCGAGCGCGGTGTCGCGCTCGGAGAGGTCGAAGGCGTGCCGCAGCACCACGCAGGCGCGCTTGCGGAAGGGCAGGGAGCGCAGCGCCGTCCGTACGTCGAGGACGGCCGGGACGTCGGGGTCCTCGACGTGGTCCGGGCGCCGGTCCCAGAACGCGGCGATCCGGCGCCGCTCGCGCACGGTGCCCCGGATCCGGGTGCGGACGAGGTTGGCGACGACGCCCCGGGCGTAGGCGGCGGGGTGATCGGCGGCGCGGACCCGGTCCCAGCGGTGCCACAGGGCGAGCATGGCGTCGGCGGCGAGGTCGTCGGCGGCGTCGGTCTCGCCGGTCAGCAGGTGCGCGAGGCGGGCGAGTTCGGCGTAGTGGCGCGCGAAGAAGGCCCGGAACTCCGTCGCGCTGTCGTCGGTGTCAGCGTCCACCGTGACCACGACGGCCCTCGGTGGACGCGACCTGCGATTCGGTCGGTTCGGCGCCCGACGCCGTGCCCGCACCCGTACCCGCACCCGCACCCGTGCCCGCGACCGCACGAGTGGCGCCCGCCGCCGGCCCCGTGCTCGCGCGCTCGGTCAGTAGGGGCGCGATCAGTTCCGTACCGCGCGCGGCCTCTCCCCGGAGGCGGGCGACGAGCCGTTCCACGGCGAGCCGCCCCATCTCCTGGGCGGGTACGGAGACCGCGGTGAGCGGGACGGAGGCGTGGACCGCGACCTGGTCGGGGCAGATGGCGGCGACGGAGACGTCCTCGGGGACCGCGCGGCCCTGGTGGCGCAGGAGCGCGAGCAGCGGTTCGACGATGGCCTCGTTCTGGACGACGAGGGCCGTGGTGCCGGGGCGTTCCTCGAAGATACGGGTCACGGCGGCGGCGACGGCCGCGTAGGTGCCCTCGACCGGCCGGTGGAGCAGCCCGACGCCGTGCGCCTCGGCGGCGGCCCGCAGCCCGGTGAGCGTGCGGGCGGCGAAGCCGGTGCCCCGCGCGTAGACGGCGGGCGGCTCGCCGAGGACGGCGATGCCGGTGTGGCCGAGGCCCGCGAGGTGCTCGACGCAGCGCGCGCCGGCGGCCTCGAAGTCGAGGTCGACGCAGTCGAGAACGGTCGAGTCGGCGGAGTCGACGGTGTCGGCGGACGCGGCGGGGAGCCCGATGAGGACGGCGGGACGCTCGGCCTCCCGGAGGCAGGGCAGCCGGGGGTCGTCGAGCTCGACGTCCATGACGATCATGGCGTCGGCGATGGCGCTGCCCTCCACCCGGCGGACGGCCTCGGGGCCCTCCTCGCCGGTGAGCAGCAGCACGTCGTAGCCGTGGGAGCGGGCGGTGGTGGTGACGGCCATCGCGATCTCCATCATCACCGGCACGTAGAGCCCGGTGCGGAGCGGCATCATCAGGGCGAGGATGTCGGTCCGGCTGCTGGCGAGCGCGCGGGCGCCGGCGTGCGGCCGGTAGCCGAGGGCGTCGATGCTGTGCTGGATCCGCTCGCGCGTGGGGGCGGATATGGAGCGCTTGCCGCTGAGCACGTAGCTGACGGTGCTGGCCGACACCCCGGCGTGGCGGGCGACATCGGCGAGGGTGACCACGTGCGCGCTCCTCGGCAGTTCCCGGTGTTCCGGGCGACCGCCCGACGGTGATGGTTCCGGGCGACCGCCCGTTGATCCGGCTCCCGACCCTAAGCGGCTGCTCGACGAGCTGTCCAGGCGGGTCGCGAAGAGTCCAAGGGTCCGGTGGCCGCGCGGGGTTGTGCGCCGGTCTCCCGCGCGATGGGATGGATCTCGGACGGAAAGCGCTTTCTGCATCACTGACCTCTCCTTTCCCTCCCACACACTCCTTTCACTCACTCCGTCAGGAGCACCATGGACGCCCTGCCCTGGTACGAAGACCTCTCCCCCGGCCGCGGCACGCTCCCGCCCCGCGCCTGGTACGCCGGCTCCGACGCCGCCGCCTTCTCCCTGAACGGTTCCTGGGGCTTCCGCCTCTCCCCCACCGCCGACGCCGAGTACGAGTCCTTCGCCGCCCCGGACTTCGACGCGAGCGGCTGGAGCGCGATCACCGTCCCGGGCCACTGGGTGCTCCAGGGCAAGGAGAAGGAGTACGGCGGTCCCGCGTACACCAACGTCCAGTACCCCTTCCCCGTCGACCCGCCCCGGGTCCCCACCGAGAACCCGACCGGCGACCATCTGCGCCGCTTCGACCTGCCCGACGGCTGGCCGGCGGACGGCCGGGCCGTCCTCCGCTTCGACGGGGTCGAGTCCTGCGCCCGGGTCTGGCTCAACGGCACGGAGCTCGGTGACTTCAAGGGTTCGCGGCTGGCCCACGAGTTCGCCGTGGGACACCTCCTGAAGGCCCGGGACAACGTCCTCGCGCTCCGCGTCCACCAGTGGTCCTCCGGCTCCTACCTGGAGGACCAGGACCAGTGGTGGCTGCCGGGCGTGTTCCGTGACGTGACCCTGCTGCACCGGCCGGCGGGCTCCCCCGGCGACTTCTTCACGCACGCCTCGTACGACCACACCACCGGCACCGGCACCCTGCGCGTCGACTGCGACGTGCCCGGCCGCGTGACCGTGCCCGAGCTCGGTCTCGACCTCGCCACCGGAGAGGCGGTGACCGTGCCGGTCGAGCCGTGGAGCGCCGAGGCGCCCCGGCTGTACGAGGGCGTACTCACGGCCGGCGGCGAGCGGATCCCGCTGCGGATCGGCTTCCGGACCGTGGCCGTGGAGGACGGGGTCATGAAGGTCAACGGCCGCCGGATCCTCTTCCGTGGCGTGAACCGCCACGAGTTCCACCCGGAGCACGGCCGGAGCCTGGACCTCGCAACCATGCGCGAGGACGTGCAGCTGATGAAGCGTCACAACATCAACGCCGTGCGCACGTCCCACTATCCGCCGCATCCGGCCTTCCTCGACCTGTGCGACACGTACGGCCTGTGGGTGATCGACGAGGGCGACCTGGAGACCCACGGCTTCCAGGACCTTGGCTGGCGGGGCAATCCGGTCGACGACGAGCGCTGGACCCCCGCCCTGCTCGACCGGGCGGCCCGGCTCGTCGAGAGGGACAAGAACCATCCCTCGGTGGTCGTCTGGTCGCTCGGCAACGAATGCGGCACCGGCGCCGGTCTGACCGCCATGGCCCGGTGGATCCGCGACCGCGACCCGTCCCGGCTCGTCCACTACGAGGGCGACCGCTCCTGCGCGGACACCGACCTGTACTCGCGGATGTACCCGACGCACGCGGAGGTCGACGAGATCGGCCGCCGGGCCGACGAGGGACCCGAGGCGAGGCGCCGACTCCCCTTCGTCCTCTGCGAGTACGCGCACGCGATGGGCAACGGCCCGGGAGGACTCTCCGAGTACCAGCGGCTGTTCGAGACCTACGAGCGCTGCCAGGGCGGCTTCGTCTGGGAGTGGATCGACCACGGTCTCGTCCACCCGGTCCACGGCCACGGCTACGGCGGCGACTTCGGGGAGGAGGTGCACGACGGGAACTTCGTCTGCGACGGGCTGCTCTTCCCCGACCGGACGCCGTCGCCGGGGCTCGTGGAGTACAAGAAGGTGATCGAGCCGGTACGGATCACCCCCGGCCCGGCGAACTCCGTGCGGGTGGCCAACGGCCACGACGTCGTCGATCTGGCGCATCTCGCCTTCACCTGGTCCTTCCTGGCCGACGGCGAGACCCTCGCCACCGGCCCGCTCGACGTCCCGCCGCTCGCCTCCGGAGCGAGCACGCGGGTGACCCTGCCGACCGCGCCCGCCCACCCGGCGGACGCCGAAACCCTGTGGACCGTCCGGGCGTTGCTCGCGCACGACACGGCGTGGGCGCCCGCCGGGCACGAGGTGGCCTGGGGACAGATCCCCGCCTCCGCGCCGGCCCCCGCACCACGGAAGGCGACCGGTGCGCGGCCCGTCCGCTCGGCCGGCCGGATCACCCTCGGCCCCGCGGTTTTCGACGCCCGTACGGGCGAGCCCCTCGCCGTGGGCCCCCTCCCCGTCACCGGCCTGCGCCTCGACGTCTGGCGGGCACCGACGGACAACGACGAGGGCGCGCCCTGGCAGCCCGACGACCGCCACGGACCGCTCTGGCGCGAGCTGGGCCTGCACCGGATGCGGCACCGCCTCGACGAAGTCGTCCTGGAGGACGACTCCTTGACCGTACGGACCAGGGTGGCGCCCGCCGCCAGGGACTTCGCGCTGCGCACCACGTACCGCTGGACCTCGGACGGCACCGCCCTGAGGCTCTCCGTCGAAGTCGTCCCCGAGGGCGAGTGGCGGGTGCCGCTGCCCCGGCTCGGCGTCAGGCTCGGGCTGCCGGCCGCCCTGGACCGGGCCGTCTGGTACGGCGCCGGGCCGGGCGAGGCGTACCCCGACACCCGGGCCGCCGCGCGGCTCGGCCGCTGGGAGGCTGCCGTGGACGCGCTCCGGACCCCGTACCTGCGACCGCAGGAGAACGGATCCCGGGTCGACACCCGATGGCTGGAGCTGACCTCGGGGAGCGAGGGCGTGCGGGTGGAGGGCGATCCCGCCTTCGCGTTCACCGCCCGTCGCTGGACCACCGAGCAGCTGGACGCCGCCGCCCACGACACCGACCTCGTCGCGGGCGACACGCTCTGGCTGCACCTGGACCACGCCCAGCACGGCATCGGCTCGCAGTCCTGCGGACCGGGTGTGCTGCCGGAGTACCGGCTGGACGCGGCCGCGGCGACGTTCGCCCTGACCTTCACCCCCGTGGCGCGTTAGTCAGCGGAGCAGCCGGTCCGGGAGGATGTCCCGGGCCCGCAGCTCCGCGGCGACGAGGGCCGCGTACTCCGTGGCCCCGCGGACCGAGGTGTGGGTGTTGTCCCGCTTCTCGGTCGTCAGGTAGAGCGCCTTGGAGGCCTCGGGCCCCAGCTGTTCGACCCGCGCCTTCGTGAGGGCGGTGAGGTCGATCAGCGGGGTGCCGAGGGAGGCCGCGAGGGCGCGGATCTCGGCCGGGTGGTCGACGCCGAGGCCGTTGACGAGCAGCGCGATGCCGTTGTCCAGGGTGCCGTCGGCGTTGAACCAGCGGCGGACGATCGGGGTGACCAGGACGGGTTCGCCGCCCCGGGCCCGTACCCGCTCGACCAGGCTGGTCAGATTGGCGCGGTAGGTGGCCGCGTCGGTCTGCTTGTCGTTGTGGGCGAGCTGGATCAGGACGGGGTCGCCGGGGCGGATCGCCGCCTCGACCGTGTCGAAGAGCGCCGGGTTCGCCAGGAAGGTGACGGTGCTCTCGCCGGAGTCGGCGTGGTTGGCGACGGCGATCCCGCGCCCCAGGTGGACGGGGAGCCGCTGCCCCCAGCCGGTGTACGGGTCGCCCGGCTGGTCGCAGACGGTGGAGTCGCCCACGAGGAAGAGGCGCCGGGCGGCGGGGGCGGGGGTGACCCGGAGCGCGGTGACGCGCGGGGCGGCGCCGCCGAGGACCAGGTCGAGGCCGGGGCTGCCGGCGGGCCCGGTGGGCTCGCCCTCCGGTTCGCGGACGTCGACCGTGAACGAGCGCCGGACGGTCCGCCCCGCCGCGGTGGCGGTCTCGGCGAGCAGGGCGCGCCGGGTCTCGCCGGTGACGGCGGTGGAGCCGGCGGTCTCGCCGCCGAGGGTGACGGTGACGTCGTACGTGCCGGGGGCGACGTCGAAGTGGCAGGCGAGCGCGCCGGTCGCGGTGGCGGCGCAGTGGTCGAGGCCCTGGCCGTACGGGCCGTCGGCGTGGGCTGTGGGGGCGGCGGCGAGCGACCCGAGGAGGGTCGCGGCGGCGGCGAGGAGCGCGGTCCTTCGCATGGTGGTCCTCTCGGGTCTCAGGCGGGGAGGTGGTCGCCGACGAGGGCGAGGTTCTGGATGGCGGCCAGGCCGTACAGGGCGGTGGTGTTGGTGCTGATCCACAGGTGCTCGTAGCCGGGTTCGAGGGCGGCGGAGCCCTGGACGGGTGTCTTGTCCCAGACCATGGCCGCCGTGTAGCCGTCGCTCTTGTCGAACTTGGCCCAGGCGCGCTGCGCGAGCTTGGTGTCGTTCAACTGGGCGGCGGCGTAGGCGTCCTGGCGCGAGTGGCCCTGGAAGAGGAGGAGGGTGCCGAAGTTCTTGCCGTAGCGGGCGGCCTGTTCGGTCTTGGAGGCGTTGAAGTAACGGCAGTAGTCGAGCCAGGCGGCCTTGAACTGCGGCATGTCGACGAGGTCGATGAGTTCGGCGCACATCTCGACGAGGCCGAACATGGCGGAGAGGTGGGAGACGCCGACGACGGGTTCGGTCGCGACGGCGAAGCGGCCGGTGTCGAGGTCGTAGAGACCGGCGCCCTGGACGAAGCCGTTGGGCTGGGCGGCGATGGTCTCCATGGTGGAGCGCAGCCGGGCCTCGGCCTTGGCGGCCTTGGGGCCGCCGCGCTCCCACTCGGTGAGCCAGGCGGCGGCGAGGCCGCTCCAGTCGGTGCCGAAACCGATGGAGAGGGCGTGGCGGTCGGGCGTGTACGGCTCGGTGCGGATCTTGCGGATGGGGTCGAGGACGAGGAAGGTCTCGTCGGAGTCGACGAGGTCGTGCATGAGGTCGCCGACGCGTTCGTCGGCGGTGAGGAAGTAGTACGGGCGCCGGTACACGGCGGTGGAGATGCGCTGCTGCTTGGCGCTGCAGGCGAAGTGCTGGACGCCGTGGCGGGTGCCGAGCCCGGCCCACTGGCCGATGTGGTAGACGTCGACCTCGCCGGTGTGGCGGGTCATGGCCTCGGCGAACCGGAAGACGTCGGCGCGGCCGGAGCGCAGGTAGGCGTACCAGAGCCACAGGTCGGGCGAGAGCTCGGAGTTGTCCCAGGCGTAGCCGCCGACGTCGTACCGCCACTGGTGCCGGTCCTCGTCGTAGGTGTGCATGATGTCGCCGTAGTCCCAGAAGCCGTACCAACGGCGCTGCTCCGCCTGGTCCTTGTAGTAGGTGAAGAGGTAGTCGAGGTGGTCCTCGATCTTCGCCTTGGCGGGGGTGGAGCGGTCGACGGGCGAGAAGAGTCCGCCGAACACCCGGGCGCGGACGAGGTCTTCGGGGGCGACGGCGAGCTGCGGCGGGGTGCTGACGGCGGCGGACTGGGCGACGAGGGTCTCGGCGGCGGGGGTGGCGGCGTTGGCCCAGAACATCAGCTCGCTGGTGCGGGCGATGCCGTACGGGGTGCCGAAGCCGGGCTCGTAGTCCTCGTAGGTGATGTTGAGGCCTTCGAGCTGCTCGGGGAAGGCGTCCTGGCCCATACCGTCGTGGTAGAAGCGCAGGTCCATGGGCTGGGCCTCGGGCGACCAGAGCCAGAGGGTGACCTCGGCCTCGTCGCCGGCGGCGCCCCGGATGTCGAGCTGGGCCGGGTGCTTCTGCCAGAAGTCCCGCAGGCCGAAGGAGAGTCCGCCGGTCACGCCGCCGACGTAGCCGAAGCCGTTCGCGCGGCGGCCGCCGCCGGCCGGGATCCAGCCGTGGCCGGCCTTGGTGCGCTTGCGCAGGGCGAAGCCGTCGGCGGAGAGCTGGGAGAGGGTGTAGTCGCCCCAGGTGGGGACGTACTGCATCCGGGTCGTGACGCGCTGGTCCCAGGTGGCGGGGTCGGGCAGCTTCTCGCCCTTGACCTGGGCCGTGCGGACGGCCGCGCCGGGGTCGCGGCGCAGGCCGGTGATGCCCTGGACGGCCTCGGTGAGGAAGCCCGCGCCCTCGCCGGCGATGCGGACGTGCCGGTCGTAGGCGGCATCACGCATGGGGACGGTGAAGCGGACGCCGAGGCCGCGGACGAAGTCCTTGTTCTGGTCGCCGTCGTAGGTGATGGTGTGGACCATCCGGAAGGACTCGGAGCCCGCGTAGAAGTAGAGACGCACGGAGAATGGCAGCCAACTGCGGCTCCCCTTGCGGTGCTTGCCGTCGATCCGAACGACGGCCCGTACGGGACCGCTCTGTTCGACGACGGCTCCGGAGATCTCCCCGTCGAACCGCTCCCACTTCTCGTTGCCCTGATCGCCGTCGTCGAGGTCGCTCTGCCGGAGCAGGACAAGCCGCCCGTCGGTGGCGATCTTCACTCCGTCGCGGGTGACGGATTCGACGAGCTTCCCGCCGTCCTTCCAGATGACGGCGCGGACCGTGCCGGTGTCGACGGTGATCCTGCGCCCCGTCTCGGTGACGGAGACGGTCTTCGCGGCGGTGGCGGGGGTCCCGGGGGCGAGGGTGAAACGCTCGGCCCCGGCGGCCTCGGGCCCGACGGCGTGCGCGGTCCACTTGAGGGAACCGTCGGGCCAGCGGGCGGTGGTCCAGGTCTGCACGGGGACGTCGGCGCCGTCGGCGGTGGTGAGCGCGAAGGCCTGGTCGCCGGGGTGGACGCCCTGGGGCCAGGCGGCCCCGAAGGTCGACCCGGCGGCGGCCCCGAGCCCACCGGGCTCCAGCCAGCTCACGGTGGAGGGCCGGTCGGCCGCCGGCGTCTCGGCGGACACGGCGGCCTGGGCGCCTCCGCGCCCGAGAACCCAACTGAACTGCGCGGCGGCACCGGCGACGGCGGCGGCCTTGAGGAGGGAGCGACGAGGTAGGGAGGACACGGAATCTCCTTTCAGGGGCATGCGTGACGGCATGCCTGCGGAAGCGGGTTACGGGGGGCCGCCTCGGTCGGCGCGGCCATGGCGCCACGGGGCGGCGTGCTTGGGGGCACCCCGGGCCACCCCCGTGTGGGCACGGGGCACCGGGGCCCGCCCACACCGTGCGGCGGGGGCTGTCCGGGTCACCTCCGTATGGCGGGGGCTTTCCGGGTCGCCTCCGTGCTCGCACCGGGGGGAACCCGGGCCACCCCCGTGCGAGCACGGGGCACCCGGGCCCGCCCACCCCCCGTGTGGGCATTCGTCCCGCTGGGGCTGGGGGTCCCCCCTCTGGGGGAGGGTGGGCACACGGGACGGCGCCCTTCGCGGGCGCCTCCGCCCCCTGTACCGGCCCGCACCATCAGCGAGCCGCGCACCGGGTGCGGGTCAAGGCGCGGAAGCCTCTGGCGCCGGCAAGGGCGCCGTCCCGTTGTGCCCACCCTCCCCCAGAGGGGGGGGACCCCCAGCCCCAGCGGAACGACAGCCCACAACGGCGGGTTCGGCGCGGCCGGGAGTGGCCGTGGCCCCGGGAGTGTGGGTCAGCGCGGCACGGTTCCGCGGTGTTCGGCCGCCACCGTGGCGGCGACGAGGATGCCGAGGGCCGGCAGGGCCAGAGGGGCGGAGAACCAGGCCGAGGCGGCGATCACCGCCAGGCCGCAGACCACGAGGAAGGAGCCCGCGGGGTCGCGCAGCGCCCGGCGGGCCGCCGGGCCGAGGAGGGCCCGCCACCGCAGGTCCGGGCGCCAGGCCGTGGCCGCCCGCAGGACGGTGACCGTCAGCCAGAGCGCCGCCAGGATCGCGAGGGCCCCGGTCGCGCGCCCGCCGGGCACCGGCAGCGCCCGTACGAGAGCGAGGTCGGCGGCCACCAGGGCGAGGGCGGCCCCGTAGGCGATCCCCGCCGACCAGCCCCCGCCCCGGAGGGCGGCGCGGAGGTCGGTCGCGAAGAACCGCAGGCCGGCCTGCTCGTCACCGGTCCAGCGCCGCAGGTGCGCCGCACCGGCGGCGAGCGCCGCCGGCAGCGTCACCAGGGGCAGCGCGGCGACGGCGATCCACACCCCCACAAGCAGGCACTCGGCGAAGACCCCGAATCCCGCCAGGAACCGGCCCCGCGGACGCGCGCTCATCCCTTGAGGCCCGACGTGGCCATGCCGTCGATGAGGTACCGCTGGAAGGCGAGGAAGAAGGCGACCACCGGGAGCAGCGCCACCAGCGACATCGCGATCATGCCTCCGTAGTTGGCGACGCCGTCCTGGTCGACGAACATCTTCAGACCGAGCGAGACCGTGTACTTCTCGGGTTCGTTGAGGTAGATCAGCGGACCCATGAAGTCGTTCCACGCGTTGATGAACGTGAAGATCGCGCTGGTGATGAGGGCCGGCCGGCACAGCGGCAGCACGATCGACCAGTACGTCCGCAGGTGCCCGCAGCCGTCGAGGCGGGCGGCCTCGTCGAGCTCCTTCGGCAGCCCGCGCATGAACTGGAGCATCAGGAAGACGAAGAAGGCGTCCGTCGCCAGGTACTTGCCGAGCAGCAACGGTGTGTAGGTGTTGATCAGTTCGAGCTTCTGGAAGAGCACGTACTGCGGGATGAGCAGCACGTGGTACGGCAGGAGCAGCGTGCCGATCATCAGGGTGAAGAGCACTCCGCGGCCGGCGAAGCCGATCTTGGCGAAGGCGTACGCGGAGAGCGAGCTGGAGATCAGCACGCCCACCACCGAACCGACCGCCAGGAAGAGGGAGTTGCCGAAGAACGTGGAGATGGGGATGTCGGCGATGCCGTCGGCGAGCCGCCGGTAGTTGTCGGTGAGGGGGTCGGCGGGGAAGAGGGTCAGGCTGCCGACGATCTCGTCGTTCGGTTTGAAGGAGCCGCCGATCACCCACACCACGGGGTAGAGGATGACGGCGAGCACGGCCAGGGATCCGAGGTGCCAGGCGATCGAACCCGCCGTGCGGGCCTTCGCGGCGCCCCCGGTCGTACGTGTGGCGAGGCTCATCGGGCCCCCTCCTCGTAGTGCACCCAGCGCCGCTGGGACCAGAACAGCACCGCGGTGACCAGGCCGACGGCGAGCAGCAGCATCCAGGCCATCGCCGAGGCGAGACCCATCCGGCTGTTCTCGAAGCCCTGGATGTAGAGGTAGCAGGTGTAGACGAGCGTGCCGTCGGCCGGCCCGCAGGCGTTGCCCTGGCTGCCGATGATGTAGGCGGAGCCGAAGATCTGGAAGGAGTGGATGGTCTCCAGGAGGACGTTGAAGAAGAGCACCGGGGAGATCATCGGCAGGGTGATGTGCCAGAACCTCCGCCACGGGCTCGCCCCGTCGACCTGCGCCGCCTCGTACAACTCCCTGGGCACCTGCTTGAGTCCGGCCAGGAAGATGACCATGGGGGCGCCGAACTGCCAGACGGTCAGGGCGACCAGGGCGTAGATGATGCGGTCGGGGTCGCCGATCCAGCCTCCGGCGTCCATGCCGAAGACCTGCTGGGCGCGGTCGACGGCGGCGCCGTCGGAGAAGATCGCGCGCCAGACGATGGCGATGGAGACGCTGGCCCCGATGAGCGAGGGCGCGTAGAACGCGGCCCGGTAGAAGCCCTGTCCGCGCCGGCTCTGGTTGAGCAGCAGGGCGACGCCGAGCGCCGCGGCCAGTTTCAGCGGGGTGCCGATCACCACGTACCAGCCGGTGATCTCGACCGAGGTGCGCCAGCGGGGGTCGCCGAACATCTCCGTGAAGTTGTCGAGGCCGATCCACTGCGGGGCGTCGAAGAGGTTGTAGTCGGTGAAGGCGAAGTAGAGCGAGGCGACCATGGGACCGGCGGTGAGCAGGAGGAAGCCCGCGATCCAGGGGGACATGAAGAGGTAGCCCGCGAGGTTCTCGCGGCGGGCCCGGTGGGGGCGGGGCGTGCGGCCCGCCGCCCGGGGCGGTCGCCCTGCGCCGGACGGGGGGTCCGCGGGTGCGGTCCTCCCGTCCGGGCCGGTCGCCGGCACGGGGTGCGGCGTGGGGGTCGGTGCGGAGGTCACGGCGGCGTCCATCAGGAGGAGAGCGCCGTCTTCGCCTCGGTGAAGTACTGCTTCACCGCGTCCGCGACCGGTCGCTCGCCCAGGGACATCTCCTCGGCGAGCCGCATGAACGCGGCCTCGCAGACGTCGGCGCCGGCCGGGTGCGGGGTGATCGGCTCCAGGACGCGGGACTCGACGAGCTGCTTCTCGTACGCGGCGATCTGCTTGCCGACCTCGTCGGTCGGCACGTACGCCTGGTACTGGGCGTCGGTGGCCGGGACGCCCCGGTCGTATCCCATGATCTTCCCGACCTCGGGGTCGTGGACCATGAAGTCGATGAACTGGGCGGCTTCCTTGGGGTGCTTGGTGCGCTTGGAGGCGCTGAGCATGAGGGAGCCGAGGTACTGGCCGGTCTTGCGGCCGTCCGTGGTGGGGATGGGGGCGAGGCCGTACCGGCTCTTGCCCTCGGCGGTGTAGCGGACGGCGAAGTTGTCCCAGGTGAACTCGCAGCCGGCGAGTTCGGCGGTGACCGCCGACTTGGGCTTGGCCGGGATGGTCTTCTTCGGGTCGGCGTAGATGCCGGACTTCACCCGCGCCGCGGCCTTGGTCCACCAGTCCGTCAGGTCCGCCTCGGTGAAGCCCAGGCCGGAGGTGGTGAAGAAGGCCTTGCCCTGCTGGCGCAGGTAGAGGTCGTACAGGTACATGATCCCGTACGGGCCCGCGTCGCCGGCCCTGCCCTGGGTCTGCTGGATCTTGGTGAGGGCCGCGTGGTACTCGTCCCAGGTCCAGCCGGGCTTCGGGGTGACGCCGGCCTTGGTGAAGACGGCCTGGTCGACGACGAGGGCCATCGAGTTGCTGCCGACGGGGACGCCGAGCAGCTTGCCGTCGACCTCGCCGAACTTCTCCAGGCCGGCCCGGAAGCCGTCGAGGCGGAGGTTCCCCGCCCCGGCCTGCTCACGCAGGTCGAGGAGGACGTTCTTCGCGTCGTACTTGCGGAGGAAGCCGATGGCGTTCTGGAAGACGTCCGGCGCGTTGCCGCCGGACGCCTGGGTGTTGAACTTCTTCCAGAAGTCGGCGTAGGGCTGGAAGTCGGTCTTGATCTTGATCTTCGGGAACTTCTTCTCGAAGAGCGCGATCGACTGGTTGATCCGCTTGGCCCGGTCCTCCGAGCCCCACCAGCTGTACCGGATCGTGACGGTGCCGTCTCCGGAGCCCGAGCCGGTGCCACAGCCCGCCGCGGTCAGGCCGAGGGCCGCAAGGGAGCCGCCGGCGACCTTCAGCATGCTCCGACGGTCAACAGTGCTTCGAGTGCGCACAGTTCGTCCTCCGCGCGTTAATGGAACGTTTCAGGAAAGCGCTTGCTGGGACAAAGTAGGGTCGTCGGCCAGCCACGTCAACGCTTGTGACCGGATCTTTCGAAGCGCTTCGAATCGACCCAGGCAGGGACCCTTGTGAAAGGATTCAACACGGGGGTGGTCAGGCCAGCCGGATGACGTTCCAGGACATCGGCTCCAGGACCGCCCGCAGCAGCCCGTCGTCGAGCGTCGAGCCGTCCACCGCGTGCGGCAGGACCCGGTCCGGCTCGTCCCGTGTGTTGCGGGCCTCGGGGTCCGCGTCGGCGAGCGCGCTGTGCTCCACGACCCGGTCGAGACCGAGGCCGCGCAGGGTCACCTCCAGCGGCAGGGACGCCTCCCGGTCGCGGTTGACGGCGAAGACCGTCACGGTGCCGTCCTCGGCGCGTACGGCCGTGGCGTGGAGCAGCGGGACCTCCCCGTACTGCGCCGTGGGGTACGCGGGCGCGTCCACGCGGACGTCGAGGACGGTGCCCCTGCCGTGCCGGGAGGCCTGGGCGAAGGGGAAGAAGGTGGTCTGCCGCCAGGCGGGGCCGCCGGGCTCGGTCATGATCGGGGCGATCACGTTGACGAGCTGGGCGAGACAGGCCACCGCGATCCGGTCGGCATGGCGCAGCAGCGTGATGACGAGCGTGCCGAAGACGACGGCGTCGGTGACGGTGTAGACGTCCTCCAGGAGGCGCGGGGCCTCCTGCCAGTCCTCCACCGGGTGCGGGTTGGGCCGGCGCTGGTACCAGACGTTCCACTCGTCGAAGGAGAGAGTCAGCTTCTTCGCGGACTTCAGCCGGGCGCCGACGTGGTCGCAGGTCGCGACGACCTCCTCGATGAAGGCCTCCATCTCGACGGCGGAGGCGAGGAAGGAGTCGCGGTCGCCGTCCACCTCCTCGTAGTAGGCGTGCAGCGAGACGTGGTCGACGACCTCGTACGTCTCCGCCAGGACCGTCGCCTCCCAGGCGGCGAAGGTCGGCAGCCCGCGCGCGGAGCTGCCGCAGGCGACGAGTTCGAGGTCCGGGTCGATGCTCCGCAGGGCGCGCGCGGTCTGCGCGGCGAGCCTGCCGTACTCCTCGGCGGTCTTCTGGCCGGTCTGCCAGGTGCCGTCCATCTCGTTGCCCAGGCACCACAGGCGGATGCCGAAGGGGTCCTTGTCGCCGTGGGCGACGCGGCGGTCGGAGAGCTCGGTGCCGCCGGGGTGGTTGGCGTACTCGACGAGGTCCATGGCCTCGGTGATGCCGCGGGTGCCGAGGTTGAGCGCCATCATCGGCTCGGCCTCGGGTCCGGCCTTCCGCAGGAAGGTCATGAACTCGCTCAGGCCGAAGCGGTTGGTCTCGGTGGACCGCCAGGCGACGTCGAGCCGGCGCGGCCGCTCCTCGACCGGACCGACGCCGTCCTCCCAGCGGTAGCCGGAGACGAAGTTGCCGCCTGGGTAGCGGATCGCGGTGACGCCCAGCTCACGGACGAGCTCCAGGACGTCGGTGCGCAGGCCGTCCTCGTCGGCGGCCGGGTGCCCGGGCTCGTGGATGCCGGTGTAGACGCAGCGCCCGAGGTGCTCGACGAAGGAGCCGAAGAGGCGGGGGTCGACGGGGCCGACGGTGAAGTCGGGGTCGAGGGTGAAGCGGGCGGTGCGCTCGGGGAGTGACACGCGGGTCCCTTTCGTTCGAAATTTCGACCACTGGTCGTGTGTCCGAACGAGAACGTAGGAGCCGGGACTTCGGGCGTCAATGGATCACCGACGGGGCCGGGAACGCGTGAAGGCCGGGCGGCCCCCTCTCGGGGTCCACCCGGCCTCGTCGCACGCGGAGCCGGCTCCATGCGGGGCGGGCTGTTATTCGAGCAGCTCCGCGTACGAGCCCATGGCCAGGGCGATGTCCGCCTGGGCCCAGAACCGGTGGTAGGTGAAGACGGGGGCGGCGCCGCCCGCCAGATAGGCCTCGATCTTCGGCCAGGCCGGGTCGTCCTGGTAGAAGCTGCGGATCGAGGCGAAGGTGGAGGAGGTGTTCACCGCGTCGCCGTTCGGCATGACGCCGGTCCAGCCGCTCGGGACGAACACGGGGTCGTCGAAGCGGTTGTAGTCGGCGCGGGTCTCCTCGACGGCGATGCCCAGCGGGTCCTGGTGGTGGTCCCACATGCCGTCGAGCAGGGCCTTGGCGACGCGCTTGGCCTCGGCGTGGCCGGACTTGGCCGCGTAGTAGGTGAGGGTCTTGGCGTAGGCGGCGGCGACACCGACGTCGTTCGTGTAGTCGGCGACGGTGACGTGCAGCCCGGCGTTGGCGCCGGGGTTCGCCGCGTTCCAGGTGTCGGGCGCGCCGGACCACTGGAGGGTGGAGGGGATGCGGTAGGTGCCGTCCGGGTTGATCGTGGTCTTGGACAGCGCCCAGGAGACCCACTTGTCGAGGACGGTCTTCGCCCCGGCGTCGCCGGTCTGCTGGTAGTACTCGGCGACCCGCTCCATGGACCAGGCCTGGAAGCCGAACCACTGGTTCGACGCCGGGTCGTGGTAGACGGGCTTCTCGTCGTAGAAGAGGCCGTGGAAGGTGGGGGTGCCGGCCGGCGGGGTGGCGTAGCGGCCCTGCCAGCTGTTGGTGGCGCCGCCCGCGATGGCGCCCTCGTCGGACTGGAGCCAGCGGTAGAACTCCAGCTGCCGGTCGAGGCTGGTCGCCCAGTCGGCCGCACCCGTCGTCGACTTGGGCTTGAGCGGGGCGTACTCGCTGAGCGCGTACGCGGCGAGCGGGTTCTGGTAGCCGCCGTGGGCGTGGCTGGAGCCGATCCGCCAGGACCAGCCGGCCGAGGTGTCGGTGGCGCCGCCCCAGGCGTAGTACCAGGACATCAGGTAGTGGGCGCTGTCCTTGCCGGTGCCGGCGGGGCAGGCGGTCGGGCCGACGCAGTTCCCGGCCTTCTTGAAGTACTTGTCGAACATCGCGTACCGCAGGTAGTCACCCATCTTGGCGGCCTTGCCGACCGTCGCGGAGACCTGCGTGCCCTTGCCCTGCTGCTTGGCCCAGAGGTCGGCCCAGTAGGCGGCCTGGACGGCGCGGGCGTCGGCGTCGGGGGCGTTGGTGAACTTCCACTGCTTGGCGTAGGAGGCGTCCCCGGTGAAGAGGTCGAGGTAGCCGTTCTTTCCGCCGTAGGAGAAGTTGTCGCAGGTGGGGTGGGTGACGGTCTCCCAGACGGACTCCTGCGGGCCGCGCTGGAAGGTGTTGATGTAGGAGGGGCCGGTCGCCGTCGGTCCGGCGGAGCACTTGCCGGGTTCGTTGCCGAAGCCGTAGACGTTGTCGACGTCCTGGATCCAGTGCATCCCGTAGATGTCGTCGGTGTTGTAGGCGCTCTTGAGCTCGGCGGCGATCGGGTCGGAGCCGGAGGTCACGCCGGAGTCGAGCCGCGCCGGGTACTGCGAGGGCAGGTCCCACTCGGGGGCGTAGGTCGCCGGCTTGGAGGCGTTGTACGAGCCGGTGGTGGGCGTGTCGGCGTGGGTGGGGATCATGAATTTCTCCATGGTGTCCCAGGCGCCGTTGAACTTGGTCCAGTCGCCGGTGATCTTGCCGTACATGGCCTGGAGCCAGATGAGGTAGCTGTACGCCTCCGAGGTCGTCTCGTGCCCGTGGTCGGGGGCCTCGACGATCAGGGTCTCGACGGAGTGGTACGGGATGCCCTCGGGCGAGAAGTAGCCGTTGGCCGGGTTGGTGATCTTCCCGTGGAGGTCGAGGAAGCGGGCGTCGTACGTGGAGTTCGCGGCCAGCTGGGCCACGGTGACCTCGGCCTTGGCGTGACCGGGGGCGGTCGCGGTGAAGACGGCCGAGCCGGTGCCGGTGGCCGCGGCGGCGACGGTCACCTTCTGGGCGGTGTTCCAGTTCGCCGGGGTGAAGGTGAGGGAGGCCGGAGTCGCGGTGAGGTTGGTGTTGCCGGAGGTACGGGCGACACTCACCGTGACGTTCGCGGTGGGGGCGGTGGAGAGCTTCAGGTCGAAGGTGCCGGTCGCGCCCTGGCGGACGCCGAGCTGACTCGGGGAGGCGACGAGCGCGGCCCCCGCGGCGACGGTGATGCCGACCGGCGCCGATTCGGCGGAGGCGCCGAGGCTGTCGTAGGCCTTGGCGTAGAGGGAGTGGGAGCCGGCGGCGAGGCCCGCCGCGCTGAGGGCGAACGGCGCGGTCGTGTCAGTACCGAGGAGCGTGGTGTCGCTGTAGAACTCCACCTTGCCGACGGTGGCGCCGTCGGCGGCGGCGGCCGTGGCGGCGAGCGGCACCGCGTCGCCCGCGGTGAAGACGGCGCCCGCGGCGGGGCTGGTCAGGACGGCGACCGGCGGCTGGTGGGCACCGGTGCAGAGGGTGCCGTTGACCGCGAAGGCGGTGGGGGCGGCATTGGCCCCGCTGTAGGTGAACTGGGCGCCGGTGGTGGTGGCGGCACCGGCGGCGAGGGTGCCGTTCCAGGACGCGTTGGTCACCGTGACGTTCTTGCCGGACTGGGACCAGTTGCCGCTCCAGCCGTTGGTGAGCTTCTGGTCGCCGGCGTAGGAGTAGGTCAGCGTCCAGCCGTTGAGGGCTTCGGCCGCCCGGTTGGTGAGCGTGAGTTCGGCCGTGAAGCCCGAACCCCAGTCGTTGGTCCTGTAGTCGACGCTGCACTGCACGGATGCGGCCTGGGCGGTGGAGACGGCGCCGACGGCCGTGAGACCCAGGGGGAGGGAGAGGGCCGCGGCCAGCGCGGTCAGTGGCCGACGTGGTCGTAGTCGAGTCATGCGGGTGGTTCTCCTCGCGGCTCGGGAGGATGGGGGGTGCGAAGAGCGGATGAGCCTGTGGGGACAAGCTCTGAACCAGTGGGAGCGCTCCCACTGTGCAGTTGGGCCGCATCGGCGTCAAGGTGTGCGAAGAGTCGAAGGCGGATGACGGGGAAATTTACCCAACCCCTCTTTTCCTTGGCGGCAGTTGACGCTACGGTCTGCCCGACCAGTGGGAGCGAATCCGTCCGGTCGGCACATCGCCAGAGGTGTGCCCTCGCTGCGAGGACTCGCTCATGCGACATCCCCCACGTCTTTCCGCGCTGCTCGCAGGAGCAGCGCTCACGATGGCGAGCACCGCGTTCGCCGTCATGGGTACGGCCTCAGGAGCCGCGGCCGCATCCGTCTGCACAGTGGAGTATTCGGTCGTCGGCCAGTGGGCCGGCGGCTACCAGGGTGCCGTCACCGTCACCAACAACAGCGCGGCGCTGAGTGGTTGGAGCCTCGGCTTCGACTTCCCGGCCGGCCAGGTCGTCAGTCAGGGCTGGGGCGGCAAGTGGTCCCAGTCCGGGGCCTCCGTCACGGTCGTGAACGAGAGCTGGAACGCGGCGCTCGGCACGGGCGCCAAGGTGACGGGCGGCTTCATCGCCTCCTGGACGGGCGCCAACACGGCCCCCACCGCCTTCACGCTGAACGGCACGCCGTGCGACACGGGCGCGCCGCCGACACCGACGCCGACGCCGTCGACCACGACGCCGACGCCGACGCCCACCCCCACCGCCCCGACGACACCACCCACCACTCCCCCGACCACTCCCCCGACCTCACCGCCACCGACTCCCGTCACCGGCGCGCCCGAACTCGGCGTCACAGGCAACAAGTTCACCGACCAGAACGGCGCGGTCCGCCGCCTCCTCGGCGTCAACCGCTCCGGCGGCGAGTTCATGTGCGTCCAGGGCTACGGCTTCTTCGACGGCCCCGTCGACGACGCCTCGGTCAAGGCCATCGCCGACTGGAAGGCCAACACGGTCCGCATCCCCCTCAACGAGGAGTGCTGGCTCGGCCTGGACAACATCAAGCCCGAGTACCGGGGCGCGAACTACGTCAACGCGGTCAAGGACCTCGTGACCAAGGTCCTCGCCCACGGCATGACCCCGGTCGTCGAACTGCACTGGACGCACGGCCAGTACACGGGCAACTCGGCGGGCTGCTCCGACGTGCACGCCTCCTGCCAGAAGCCGATGCCGGGCGCCCAGTACACCCCGGCGTTCTGGACCTCGGTGGCGAACACCTTCAAGAACGACAAGCGGGTCGTCTTCGACCTGTTCAACGAGCCCTACCCGGACCGGGCGACCTCCACCGCGACCCAGGCCTGGTCCTGCTGGCGCGACGGCGGCACCTGCCCCGGCATCGGCTACGAGGTCGCCGGCATGCAGGACCTGGTGGACGCGGTCCGTGCCACGGGGGCGAAGAACCTGGTTCTCGTCCCGGGCATCGCGTACTCCAACGACCTGAGCCAGTGGCGCGCGTACAAACCCACGGACCCGGCGGGCAATCTGGCCGCCGCCTGGCACGTCTACAACTTCAACACCTGCGCCGACGAGACGTGCTGGAACAACACCCTCGCCCCCGTGGCCGCCGAGGTTCCTCTCCTCGCGGGCGAGATCGGTGAGAACACCTGCGGACACGCGTTCATCGACCGCGTCATGAAGTGGTTCGACGACCGCGGCCTCTCGTACCTGGGCTGGACCTGGAACACCTGGAACTGCAACTCGGGTCCCGCACTGATCAGTTCGTACGACGGCACCCCCACCGCATTCGGCATCGGGCTGCGCGATCACCTGCGCGCCCTCACCCCGTGAAGTCCCTCGCGAGTCCCTGGCGAGTCCCTCGCGAATCCCTCGTGAATCCCTCGTGAATCCCCGGAAAGGAACCCCCACCCGCATGAGCCGCACCAGAAGCACCAGCCGTACCGCCCTCCTGGCGGCACTCGGCCTCATCACGGCCACCGGCGCGACCGCCACGGTCCTCGGCACCGCCACCGCCGGCGCCGCAGCCCCCGGCTGCAAGGTGGACTACCAGATCACCAACCAGTGGAACACCGGCTTCGGCGCCAACGTGACCGTCACCAACACCGGTGACCCGGTCGCCTCCTGGACCGTCGAATGGTCCTACGCCGGCAACCAGCAGGTCACCCAGGGCTGGAACGCCACCATCACCCAGTCCGGCGCCGCCGTCACCGCCAAGAACGTCTCCTACAACGGGACGCTCGCCACGGGCGGCTCCACCTCCTTCGGATTCAACGGCTCCTACACCGGTACGAACGCGGTGCCGGCCACCTTCACCCTGAACGGGGTCGTCTGCAACGGCGCCACTCCGACGACGCCGCCGACCACCCCGCCCACGACGCCGCCGACCACTCCCCCGACCACGCCTCCCACCACACCGCCGGTCGGGACCAAGGCCGACAACCCGTACGCCGGCGCCAAGGTGTACGTGAACCCCGAGTGGGCCGCGAAGGCCGCCGCCGAGCCGGGCGGCACCAAGGTCTCCAACCAGCCCACCGGTGTCTGGCTCGACCGGATCGCCGCCATCAACGGCTCCGCCACCTCGATGGGCCTGCGCGCCCACCTCGACAAGGCCCTGGAGCAGAAGGGCTCCGGCGAGCTCGTCGTCCAGCTGGTCGTCTACAACCTGCCCGGCCGCGACTGCGCCGCGCTCGCCTCCAACGGCGAGCTGGGCCCGACGGAGATCGGCCGTTACAAGACCGAGTACATCGACCCGATCGCCGCGATCCTCGCCGACTCCAAGTACGCGGGCCTGCGGATCGTCACCACGGTCGAGATCGACTCGCTGCCCAACCTGGTCACCAACGTCTCCGGCCGCCCGACGGCCACCGCCAACTGCGACGTCATGAAGGCCAACGGCAACTACATCACCGGTGTCGGCTACGCGCTCAAGAAGCTGGGCTCGATCGGCAACGTCTACAACTACATCGACGCCGGACACCACGGCTGGCTGGGCTGGGACGACAACTTCGGCCCCTCCGCCGAGCTGTTCAAGCAGGCCGCCGTGGCCGAGGGCTCCACGGTCGACAACGTGCACGGCTTCATCGTCAACACCGCCAACTACAGCGCCCTGAAGGAGGACCACTTCACCATCAACGACAGCGTCAACGGCACCTCCGTGCGCCAGTCGAAGTGGGTCGACTGGAACCGCTACACCGACGAGCTGTCCTACGCCCAGGCGATGCGCGCCAAGCTGGTCTCGATCGGCTTCAACAGCAACCTCGGCATGCTGATCGACACCTCCCGCAACGGCTGGGGCGGCACCGCGCGTCCCACCGGCCCGGGCGCCCTGACCAGCGTCGACACCTACGTCAACGGCGGCCGCTACGACCGTCGCATCCACCTCGGCAACTGGTGCAACCAGGCCGGCGCCGGTCTCGGCGAGCGGCCCCAGGCGGCGCCCGCCGCGGGCATCGACGCGTACGTCTGGATGAAGCCCCCGGGCGAGTCCGACGGCGCCAGCAAGGAGATCCCGAACAACGAGGGCAAGGGCTTCGACCGGATGTGCGACCCGACGTACACGGGCAACGCCCGGAACGGGAACAGCATGTCGGGCTCGCTGCCGGACGCCCCGATCTCGGGCCAGTGGTTCTCGGCCCAGTTCCAGGAGCTCCTGAAGAACGCGCACCCGGCGCTGTAGCACCACCCTGCACGAGACACGTCGCGAGACCCTTCGCGAACGCCCTCGTATGAGGCCTGCGGCCGGCCGGACCCCCAGGGTCCCGGCCGGCCGCAACAGTGTTTCCCGTACACCGGAAAGCGCCTGGACCGTTCGTGAGGACGGTGGTCAGGTCGACGTGTGGGGGATCTCCTGGCCGGCCGCGGCCACGGGCGCGGTCATGTCGAGCAGCAGCAGGGCGTCGTGGTCGGGGGTACCGGGCTCGGCGGTGTAGACACCGATGCGCTGGCCGGGTGTGCCTTCCAGCTCCATCGACTGGCCGGTGAGCGTGAGCGCGCCGACGCGGGGGTGGTGGAAGGTCTTCCGCGCGGGCTTGCGGCCGGTGACCTCGTAGCATTCCCACAGCCGGGCGAAGTCGGGGCTCTTCAGGAGGAGCTCGCCGACGAGGTTGGTGAGGTCGGGCGCGTCGGGGGCGGTGCCGGCGACGGCGCGCAGACGGGCCACGCAGGCGGTGATCTGGCGGTCCCAGTCGGGGAACAGGTCCCGTGCGGCGGGGTGGAGAAAGAGGTAGCGGGCGAGGTTGCGGTGCTTGGCGGACCAGTCGTCCAGGCCCGCGTACAGGGCAAGGCCGCCGGGGTTCCAGGCCAGCATGTCCATGCTGCGGCTGATGACGTAGGCGGGGTTCGGCCGCAGCGACTCCAGCAACAGCTTCAGGTGGGGACGCACGGTGCGGCTGGGGGCCGGGGGCGGTTCGGGGGCATATCGGGCGGCTCTGGCGGCAAGGTCGCGCAGATGCTGGTGTTCCTGGTCGTCCATGTGCAGGCCGCGGGCGAGGGCGTCGAGGTGAGGAAGACGCCGCCCCTCGGCGTCGCCCAGGCTCCGACCTGCACGACCTGCCGGGCCGGGCGAGGCTGAGGGGAGGGGCAACGCCACCGACCGGAGAAGGCGAGATGCGGTACATCACACTGCGTGACCTGGAGGTTTCCCGGATCGGGCTGGGGCCATGGGCATGTCCCACGGCTACACCGGCTCGGGCACCGATGACGCGGAGTCCATCCGGACGGTGCACCGGGCGCTTGAGCTGGGTGTCACGCTGATGGACACCGCCGAGATCTACGGCCCCTACACCAACGAGAGCTGCTCGGGCGGGCACTGAAGGGGCGCCGGGACCAGGTGGTTCTGGCCACCAAGTTCGGCCTGGTCTCCCACTCCGGCGACGGCGCCTGGAACCTCGACTCCCGCCCGGCCGACATCCGTACCGCGGTCGAGGGCTCGCTGAAGCGGCTGGGCACCGACCACATCGACCTGTACTACCAGCACCGGGTCGACCCGGACACGCCGATCGAGGAGACAGCGGGCGCCGTCGGCGAGCTGATCGCCGAGGGCAAGGTCCGCGCTTTCGGACTCTCGGAGGCCGGACCCGACACGATCCGCCGAGCCCACGCCGTCCAGCCGGTCACCGCGGTCCAGTCCGAGTACTCCCTGTTCACCCGAGGGATCGAGGAACGCGTCCTGCCCGTCCTGCGGGAGCTGAACATCGGGCTCGTGCCGTTCTCCCCGCTGGGCCGCGGCTTCCTGACCGGCGCCGTGCGCTCCACCGCCCAATTCGACGAGAACGACTTCCGCCGCGACAACCCCGCTTCACCGGCGAGAACTTCCGGCGCAATCTCGCCCTGGCCGACCAGGTCAAGGCCCTGGCCGACGAGGCCGGTGCCACGCCCGGGCAGGTGGCGCTGGCCTGGCTGCTCGCGCAGGGCGACGACATCGCCCCGATCCCCGGCACCAAGCGCGTGGCCCGGGTCGAGGAGAACACCGCCGCCGACGCCGTCACGCTGACCGCCGAGCAGCTCGACAGGCTCTCCGGCCTGCCGCCCGCCGCCGGCGCCACCCACACCGAGGCCCAGGCCCGGATGCTCGAACGCTGACACTCCCACCCGCCCCCACCCGCACATCGAAGGACACCCCGCTCATGCAGACCGTCACCCTCAACAACGGCGTCGAGATGCCGCTCCTCGGCTTCGGCGTCTATCAGATCCCCGCCGAGGACACCGAGCGCGCCGTCTCCGACGCCTTGGCCACCGGCTACCGCCTGCTGGACACCGCCGCCGCCTACGGCAACGAAGAGGCCGTCGGCCGCGCCATCCAGTCCAGCGGCATCGCCCGCGAGGAACTGTTCGTCACCACCAAGCTCTGGGTCCAGGACGCCCCCGCCCAGGACAACACCCGCCGCGCCTTCGAGGCGTCCCTGATGAAGCTGGGCCTGGACCATCTCGACCTGTACCTGATGCACCAGCCCTTCGGCGACGTCTACGGTCAGTGGCGCGCAATGGAGGCCCTCCACCGCGAGGGTGCGGCCAAGGCGATCGGCGTCGCCAACTTCTACCCCGACCGGCTGATCGACCTGATCGTCAACAACGAGATCACCCCGCAGGTCAACCAGATCGAGACCCACCCCTTCTTCCAGCGCGCCGACTACCAGGACCTCATGCGCGAGCACGGTGTGCAGATCCAGTCCTGGGGCGGCTTCGCCGAAGGCAAGAACGACCTGTTCACCAACCCGCTGCTCGCCGGGATCGGCAAGGAGCACGGCAAGTCCGTCGCCCAGGTCGTCCTGCGCTGGCTCACCCAGCGCGGCGTCGTCGCGATCCCCAAGTCCGTGCGCGCCGAGCGCATGGCCGAGAACATCGACGTCTTCGACTTCCGGCTCTCCGACAAGCAGATGGCCCGGATCGCCGCCCTCGACACCGGCGGCACCCTGTTCTTCGACCACCACGACCCCGCGATGGTCACCTGGCTGGCGGGGCGCCGCGTGGACAGCTGAAGCACGGGGAGACGCCCTTCACCGTCCGCGGGTGCCCTGCACGCCAGAACACCCGCCGCCGGTCCCCGCCTTTTCCACGGTTCACCGAGAGCCGTCGTCAACCAGATATCGCGGGCGAACTCGTGAGTCTCAGCAGGACTCGCGCACGATCAGCTCCGTCGGCAGGACGTGCCGCCGCGGCTCCTCCGACGCCTCCCCGCCCTCCTGGATCCCGTGGATCTCCCGGATCAGCATCCGCGCCATCGTGCGCCCCATCTCCTCGATGGGCTGCCGCACGCTCGTCAGCGGCGGATCCATCAACCGCGCCACCGCCGAGTCGTCGACCCCCACCAGCGCCACGTCCTCGGGCACCCGCCGCCCCGCCTCCCGGAGCACCCCGCGCGCCCCGGCGGCCATCACGTCGGAGGCGACGAAGACGGCGTCCAGGTCCGGCCTGCGGTCGAGCAGCAGCCGCATGGCCCGCCGGCCGCCCTCCTCGGTGAAGTCGCCCGCGGAGACGAGGGCCTCGTCCGGCGCGTGCCCCGCCTCGGCGAGGCCCGCGCGGTAGCCGCCGAGCCGGGCGCGGGCCACGTACATGTCGAGCGGCCCGGTGACGGTCGCGATCCGGCTCCGGCCGCCGCCCACGAGGTGCGCGACGGCCGCGCGCCCGGCTCCGATGTTGTCGGAGTCGACGTACGGCACGGGCTCGGCCTCCGAGCGGCGCCCGTTCATGACGACCGGGAGGCCGAGCTCGCGGATCCGGTCGGGCAGTGGGTCGTCGCCGTGGACCGAGGCGAGCAGCACCCCGTCGACGCGCTGGGCGGCGAGGTACTGCTCGAAGCGCTGCCGCTCCTGCTCGCTGCGGACCAGAGTGAGCAGCAACTGCTTGTCGGCATCGGCCAGTTCGGCACTGACACCGCGGATGAGGTCGAGGAAGTACGGCTCCGCGAAGAGCCGGGCCTCGGCCTCGGGGATGACGAGCGCGATGGCGTCGGTGCGGCTGCCCGCGAGGGCGCGGGCGGCCTGGTTGGGTACGTAGCCGAGTTCGGCGACGGCTCTGGCGACGGCCGTTCTGGTCTGTTCGCTCACCCGGGGAGAACCGTTGATCACCCGGGAGACCGTTCCCCGGCCGACCCCGGCCCTGGCAGCGACCTGCTCCAGGGTCGGTCTGCCGTTCTGCCGTCCGTTCACAACCGCCGAACTCCCCTCGTAGGACATCGTGCAGCCCACCACGACCGGTATGGCAATGGGAGCGCTCCCACACTAGTTCACCAGCCTCCCCCCGCGCCACGCGCATGCGTTCAGGAGATGACGGCCCCCTCCCCGTGGGGCCCCTGCGAAACCCCCCGAACACCTTCCGGTAACGAATCCGCGTTCATGTCTTGACACCCGTACCCGCCAGGCAGCAACCTTCCGGCAACGACGTGGGAGCGCTCCCATCGGGGCGCACACAGCCTGCATCAGGTCCTGGCGGGCAGCCGCCGAGCCGCGATCAGCCGGCCGGACCTCTTGGCGCACAACGAGCACCACCTTTGGACGAGGAGAGTGGAATGCGCACTTCCAGCAGCAGACGCGGACGCCGTGCGGCGATCGCGGCGGTCGCCGTCGTCGTGACCGGTACGACCCTGCTCACCGGTTGCGGCAGCGACGACGACGGCGGCGACGCCCAGGGCGGCGGCAAGATCACCCTGCGGGTCGGGACCTTCGGTTCCTTCGGGTACGACAACAAGACCGGCGCCAAGCTCTACGCCGAGTACGAGAAGGCCCACCCCAACATCAAGATCGAGGAGACGAACGTCTCCGACGGCCAGAAGTACTGGGACACGCTGAAGCTGCGCCTGGGCCAGAACAACGGCCTCGCCGACATCCAGGCCGTCGAGGTCGGCTACATCGCCGAGGCGACCGGCGAGACCATGGCGGACAAGTGGGTGGACCTGAGCAAGGAGGGCGGCTCGGACATCGGCGCCTTCCTCGACTGGAAGGTCAAGCAGGCGACGACGGCGAGCGGCAGCGTCATCGGCCTCGGCACCGACATCGGCCCCATGGCCGTCTGCTACAACAAGGAGCTCTTCGCCAAGGCCAAGCTGCCGACCGAGCGCGAGGCCGTCGCCAAGCTGTGGGCCGGCGACTGGGCCAAGTTCATCGAGGCCGGGAACACGTACAAGAAGAACGCGCCCGCCGGCACCGCCTTCCACGACTCGGCCAGCGGCCTCTTCAACGCCGTGATCTCCAGCGACCCCGTCCAGTACGCCAATGCGAGCGGCAAGCTCGACTGGGAGAACAGCCCCGGGGTGAAGAAGGCCTGGGAGACCGCCGTCGCGGCGAGCAAGGGCGGACTCACCGCCAAGCTCCGCCAGTTCGACGAGAAGGGCACCTGGAACGCCGCCTTCAAGAACTCCAAGTTCGCCACGGTCGCGTGCCCGAGCTGGATGACCGGCATCATCAAGGACCAGGCGGGACCCGCCAACCAGGGCAAGTGGGACATCGCCGCGCCGCCGGTCGCCGGCAACTGGGGCGGCGCCTTCCTCGCCGTGCCGAAGTCCGGCAAGCACACCAAGGAGGCGGCCGAGCTCGCCGCCTGGCTGACCGCCCCCGAGCAGCACGCCAAGGTCTTCGCGGTCAACGGCAACATCCCCTCGTCCAAGGACACGCTCACCTCCTCGGCGGTCCAGGACGCCAAGCTGCCGTACTTCGGCGAGACCCCGGTCGGCAAGATCTTCTCGTCCGCCGCCGCCGGGATCACGCCCGCCGTCATCAGCCGCTGGGACGGCCAGGTGAAGACCTTCCTCACCGACAACGGCATCCTCGACATCGAGCAGCGCGGCACCGACCCGGCCAAGGCCTGGGAGAACGTCAAGAAGCTGGTCGACGACAAGATCGACCAGTAGCGGGGGGCGCCTGCCGGTCCGCCGCCGCCCGCGGGCGGCGGACCGGCACCGTCCGCACCACCGCACGCATCGACCTGGAAGGACGCCCCCGTGGCCACCTCCGTTCGGGCGAGGTCCGACGGCTCCCCGCCGCCCGCCGCACCGCCCTCCTCCTCCGGCCCCCGGAGCCACCGCTCCGCCTCGGGCGGCTGGCGCAGCACGCTCTACCGCTGGGACATCAAGGCGATCCCGTACGTCTTCATCGCCCCCTTCTTCCTCACCTTCGCCGCCTTCGGCCTCTTCCCGCTGGTCTACACGGGCTGGCTCTCGCTCAACCGGGTCGAGCTCGGCGGTGACCCGCAGTGGAAGGGCCTGGAGAACTACACCGATCTCGCGACCAGCGAGTTCTTCTGGAACGCCCTCGCCAACACCTTCACCATCGGGGTCATCTCGACCGTCCCCCAGCTGCTCATGGCCCTGGGCCTGGCACATCTCCTCAACTACAAGCTCCGCGGCCGCGGCTTCTTCCGGATCGCGATCCTCGCCCCGTACGCCACGTCGATCGCGGCGGCGACCCTGGTCTTCGCCCAGCTCTTCAACACCGACTACGGGATGATCAACACCGTCCTCGGCTGGGTCGGCTTCGATCCCGTCCAGTGGGAGTCGTCCAAGTGGCCGGCGCAGATAGCGATCTCCGTGATCGTCACCTGGCGCTGGACCGGCTACAACGCCCTGATCTACCTGGCCGCCATGCAGGCCGTGCCGCAGGACCTGTACGAGGCCGCCTCCCTCGACGGGGCGTCACGCTGGCGCCAGTTCATCAGCGTCACCATCCCGTCGATCCGGCCGACCATCCTCTTCACCGTCGTCGTCTCCACCATCGGCGCCACCCAGCTCTTCGGCGAGCCGATGCTCTACGGCGGCAGCGTCGGCATCAGCGGCGGCAGCGGCAACCAGTTCCAGACGCTGAGCCTGCTGATGTACGAGAAGGGGTGGGTGAACAACGCGCTGGGCCAGGCCTCCGCCATCGCCTGGATCATGCTGCTGCTCCTCCTGCTCATCGGCGGCGTCCAGGCGCTGGTCTCCCGTCACAACCGCAAGAAGCTGGGAGGCTGACCCCATGGCCCGCACGCTCGCCACGAAGACCGTCGAACCCGAGGTCCCGCGCCTGCCGGAGACCCGCGGGTCCGGCCGGTCCGACCGCCGGTCGGGTCCACGCTTCCGTCAGACGGCCGGCCGCCAGCACCACGCCGGACCCCTGACCTACGTCCTGCTGGCCGTGGCCGCCGTGGTCTCGCTCTTCCCGCTGTACTGGAACCTGGTCGCCGCCTCCCACAGCGGCGAGCGCGTCGTCCAGGCCCCGGCGCCGCTCCTGCCCGGCCCCCGCCTCCTGGACAACCTCAGCTTCGCCTGGAACCAGGTCCACATGGGCGAGGCGCTGATCAACACCACGATCGTCGCCGGACTGGTGGCCACGTCCACCGTCGTCTTCTCCACGCTCGCCGGCTTCGCCTTCGCCAAGCTGCCCTTCCGGGGGCGCGGCATGCTGCTCTCGCTCGTGGTCGCCACGATGACGATCCCGCCGCAGCTCAGCGTCATCCCGCTGTACCAGATCATCACCGACCTCGGCTGGTTCGACCAGCTCCAGTCGGTCGTCCTGCCCTCGCTCGTCGCCGCCTTCGGCGTGTTCTTCATGCGCCAGTTCCTCGTCGAGGCCCTGCCCATCGAGCTGGTGGAGGCGGCCCGCATGGACGGTGCGCACAGCCTCCGGGTGATCTGGCACGTGGTGTTCCCCGTGGCCAGGCCCGCGATGGCCGTGCTCGGCATGCTCGTCTTCGTCCAGTCGTGGAACGACTTCTTCTGGCCGTTCATCGCGCTCACCCAGGACGGCAACCCCACCCTCCAGGTGGCCCTCGCCGGCCTCGGCGCGGGCAACCACACCGTGGACCACGCCGTCGTCCTGACGGGCGCCCTGATATCCACCGTGCCGCTGCTGCTCGTCTTCGCCTTCCTCGGCAAGCACATCGTGGGCGGCATCACGGCAGGCGCCGTCAAGAGCTGAGCAGCCGCACCTGCTTCACACCGCATTTTCCGAACGTACCGACCCCGTACCCGCGTTGGGAGCGCTCTCCTATGACCGCGTCCGAAACCCGGCCGCTCACCGCCACCCGCTCGTTCCCGTCCGACTTCCTCTGGGGCGCCGCCACCGCCGCGTACCAGATCGAAGGGGCGGCGGCCGAGGACGGCCGCACGCCGTCCATCTGGGACACCTTCTCTCACACCCCCGGCAAGGTCTTCGAGGGCCACACCGGTGACGTGGCCGTCGACCACTACCACCGGTTCCGCGAGGACGTCGGCATCATGTCCGAACTGGGCCTGAACGCCTACCGGTTCTCCGTCTCCTGGTCCCGCGTACAGCCCACCGGGCGGGGCCCCGCCGTCCAGAAGGGCCTGGACTTCTACCGGGCCCTCGTCGACGAGCTGCTCGCCGCCGGGATCGCGCCGGCCCTGACGCTCTACCACTGGGACCTGCCCCAGGAGTTGGAGGACGCCGGCGGCTGGCCCGAGCGGGCGACCGCCGAGCGGTTCGCCGAGTACGCCGGGATCGTCGCCGAGGCCCTCGGCGACCGGGTCACCCGGTGGACCACGCTCAACGAACCCTGGTGCAGCGCCTTCCTGGGGTACGGCTCCGGGGTCCACGCCCCGGGCCGCACCGACCCGGTCGACTCGCTGCGGGCCGCCCACCACCTCAACCTCGGGCACGGCCTCGCCGTCCAGGCCCTGCGGGCCGCGCTCCCGGCGGACCGGCAGCTCGCGGTCTCCCTCAACCTCCACGAGGTGCGCCCGCTGACGGACTCGGCCGAGGACCTCGACGCGGCCCGCCGCATCGACGCCGTCGGCAACCGGATCTGGCTGGGCCCGATGCTGGACGGCGCCTATCCCGAGGACCTGCTCGCCGACACCGCGCACCTCACCGACTGGTCCTTCGTCCGGAACGGCGACACCGCGGCGGCGCGGCAGCCGCTGGACCTGCTGGCCGTCAACTACTACACGCCGACGCTGGTCTCGCAGGTCCCGGAGGGCGCGGAGAAGCCGCAGGACGACGGTCACGGCAACAGCGAGCACTCGCCGTGGCCCGGCGCGGACTCCGTCGCCTTCCACCGTGCGCCCGGCGAGCGGACGGCGATGGGCTGGCCGGTCGACGCGAGCGCGCTGTACGACCTGCTGAGCCGGGTCTCCGCCGCCTACCCGGACCTGCCGCTGGTGATCAGCGAGAACGGCGCCGCGTACGAGGACGAGGTCGGCGAGGACGGCTCGGTGCACGACCCGGAGCGGGCGGCCTACGTGCACGCGCACCTGGAGGCCGTACACCGCGCGCTCGCGGACGGGGTGGACGTACGCGGCTACTTCCTGTGGTCGCTGCTCGACAACTTCGAGTGGGCGTACGGCTACGCGAAGCGGTTCGGCGCGGTCCGGGTGGACTACGACACCCTGGAGCGCACCCCGAAGTCCAGCGCCCGCTGGTACGGACGGGTGGCACGGACGGGCGAGCTGCACACCCCGTACAGCGACTGAGTCGACCGCGCGATCGGGCCGTGCCGGACCACCGGCACGGCCCGATCGGCGTGCCACCGCCCAGTCGGCCGCTAACTCGGCGTCGACGGCATGTCCTTGACGAACACGAGTCCGTCGCTGTCCGCCAAGTGGGCCGGGTCGAGCGGGGCGTAGCCGAACCAGGGGGAGACGCGGGGCACGGGCGGAGTTTCGCCGAGGACGGTCGCGAGGCGCCGGTTGTCGACGAGGCAGGCGTCCTCCGGGAGCGCGTACAGGAGGCCTTCGAGCGTGTCCGGCGGGGGTGTGCCGACGCCGTGGTGCCGGATGGTGCCGAGGGCCGTGGCCACGAAGGCGTACTCCTCGCCGAGCCGGGCGCTCACCAGCGCTCCGGCGCTCCACCACTCCAGCCGCTTCCCTCCCATGCGCATCGAGCTCTTCTCCCGCTGGAGATGGGAGTTGTGGGTGTGGACGAAGACCGGGCCCCGCGCGGCGAGAGCGAGGAGGTTGTCGGCCATCATCTGGTCCCGCAGGCCCACCAGTCGGCTCAGGCGGGCCGGTGAGGTGTCGGCCATCCAGTGGTGGTAGCGGAGGAGACCGACGGCGGTGCGGGCGTGGAGGCACGCCCGGTGCCACTCCTCCGGCGAGGAGACCGCGAGCAGGTGGGGTCGCTGGGCGTCGAGGAGGGATGCCAAGTCGTCGGCGAGCAGGCGCAGTTCGCGGGCGTCGGCCGACTGACCCACGGACCGGGCCGGGTCCCGCATCGCGGCGGGCTCGGTCCAGCGGTCGTCGGTGCCGAGCAGGCGGTCGAGCGTGTCCGCGGTGCAGGGGAACAGGTCCGCGTCGAGCCGGGCCGCGAGGTAGGTGTGGAGTGCGGTGAGGGCCTGCCGGGGGCTCGCGGCGGCGGTGATCTCCAGCGGGCCGTCGAAGCCGGCGAAGCGGACCTGTTCGGACGCGGGCCGGCCGTCGTTGTAGGTGCGCATCCAGCGGACCAGCTCGCGGTTGGCCGCGGACGTGCCCCAGCCGTGACTGAAGCCGTGCTCCATGACCTCGTCGAGGGTGCCGGTGCCCGAGGTGACGTGGTCGTCCACGAGGAGGCTCGCCAGGCAGTCGGTCTCGATCGCGAGGGTCCGGTAGCCCTCCTCCTCGACGAGCTGCCGGAGGAGGTCGTTGCGGAGGTCGAGGAGGGTGTCCTCGCCGTGGGTGGGCTCGCCGAGGGCGAGCAGCCGGGGCCTGTTCGGAAGCAGCCGCAGGACGGCGGCGGCCTCGACGGCCTGGACGGTGTCCTTGATGTCAGTCGCCATGCCTTCAACGCTATCGTTGAAGCCTCGGTGGAGACTTTTCCCCGATATCGTCGGCCGCATGGGCAGAAACCTTCAAAGCGGTGAGCGGCTGCGGCCGATCGATCTGGCGCGCGGGCACGGTCTGTCCACGCAGGCGGTCCGCAACTACGAGGAGGCCGGCATCCTTCCGGCGGCCGACCGCACGCCCCACGGCTACCGCACCTACACGTCGCTGCACGCGGGTGCCCTGCGCGCGTTCCTGGCGCTGGTGCCCGGCCACGGCCACGGCACGGCGGCGTCGATCATGCGGGCCGTGAACGAGGGCGCGGTCGACGAGGGGTTCCGCCTCATCGACGAGAGCCATGTCCAGCTCCTCGACGATCGGCGGACCCTCCGGGCCGTGGAGATCGCCCTCCGCGACCTCGCGCCCGTCATCCACGACCCGGAGCCCGTCACGGCCCGCGAGCCCGGCGGCACGTTCATCGGGCCGCTGGCGGGAAGGCTCGGCATCCGGCCCGCGACGCTGCGCACCTGGGAGCGCGCCGGTCTGGTGAGCCCGCGCCGCGACCCGCTGACCGGCTACCGCGTCTACGACGAGGCCGACGTGCGGGACGTACGCCTTGCGCACCAGCTCAGGCGGGGCGGTTACCCGCTGGAGCGGATCGCGCCGCTGATCGCCCAGGTGCGGGCGGCCGGTGGTCCGGAGCCGCTGGAGGCGGCACTGGGCGACTGGCACGGGCGGCTGTCCGCCCGCGGGCGGGCGATGCTGGCCGGGGCGGCGGAGCTGGAGGCGTACCTGCGAATGCGGGGCTGAGCCTCGGCCGCCGGCCGGGGTGGGGACGGTGCTGCCCGGCCGACGGGGTGGCGACGGTACCCGGCCGCCGGGGCCGGGGCCGGGCGGGTGTCGACGATTCGTCACGCGCGGGCCGGTGTGTGGCCCCCGGCACGTCACCCGCCGTATCTATGCTGTGCGTCCATGAACGACGGACGATCGACCGCGCCTCGGTCCCGGTACCCCGGACGCGTCACCTACGGCTCGGCGGCGCTCGCCACCATGCTGGTGCTGGCTGCTCCCTCCACGCTCTTCGCCGACCCGGAGGACCGTGCCGCGGGGCAGGCGGCGGCCCGGGCCGCGCCGACCGTCATCGCCCATCGGGGCGCCTCCTCCGCCGCCCCCGAGAACACACTGATCTCCGACGAGGTCGCCCGGCGGGGCGGGGCGAGGTGGATCGAGAACGACGTCCAGCCCAGCAGCGACGGCGTGCCGTACATCCTGCACGACGCGACCGTCGACCGGACGACCGACGGCACGGGCCCGATCCGCTCCCTCACCTCCGCCCGGATCGACGAGCTGGACGCCGGCTCGTGGTTCGCCCCCGCCTACGCCGGGGCCCGGGTCCCGACGCTGGCCGCCCAGTTGGCGGACCTGCGCGAGCGAGGCGGGAACCTCCTCCTGGAGATCAAGGGCCGCCACAGCCACGCGGAGGTGGCCCGGATCGTCCAGGACGTCCGGGAGCAGTCCATGACCGGCCGGGTCTTCGTGCAGAGCTTCGACATCCCGACGCTGAAGTACACCCGTGAGCTGGCGCCCGAGCTGCCGATCGGACTGCTGCGCTCCACCCTCGACACGGACCCGGTCAGGCTCGCCGAGGACCTGGGCCTCGCGGCGTACAACGTCTCGGACACCGCGCTCGCCGGCCGGCCCGGGATCGTCGACGAACTGCACGCCGCGGGCGTCGCCGTGAACGTCTGGACGGTCGACAAGCCCGCCCGCTGGAAGGCGCTGGACGCCCTCGGGGTGGACGGGATCATCACCAACCGGCCGACCGAGCTCGCCGGCTGGATCGCGGGACAGACCTCCGGGTCCGCCGCGGGCTGAGCTCGGCCGCCGGACCTTACGGGGTGACCTTCATGTCGTCGACGAAGGACCGGACCATGATCGCGTTGGTGGAGACGACGGTTCCGGGCTTGATCAGTCCGCCCTCGCCGGCGTTGCCCTCGACCTGGACCGTGCGCTCCCCCAGGAAGACGAGGGTCTTGGGGTCGAAGATCCACTCGGTGCGCTGGCCGCCGACCTCGTCGAGTCGCGCGACCGCGACGCCCTGGCGGCCGACGGCGTCGGTGGCACTGTCCACCGTGACCACGCCGGGGATCTTCGCGGCGGCCCGGTAGAGCGCGGCGGTGAGCTGCGGGGACGGCCAGCTCTCGCCGAGCAGGTCGCCGATGGTGGTGAAGGCCTGCTGGTCCGGGCCGTTGCCCTGGCCCTGGGTCTCCTCGTAGATCTTCCGCAGCAGGGCGTCGGGGTCGGTGGGGAGCTTGGCGAGGTAGTCGTGCGAGGGCGCGCCCAGGTGCGGCTTCGGGTCGTTGCCCTGCTCGTCGGGGCCGGCGAGGGTGATGCCCTCGGGCTCGGTGTTGCCCGGTTCGATCAGCCAGCCGTCGCTGCCGTCGGTCGACTTCCAGATCTGCCGGGTGTGCAGGGGCACGCTGACGAGCTTGCTCACGCCACTGTCTGTGCGCACGTGGGTGCCGGCGGAGCGGGACTCGATGTAGACGAACTGGTCCGCCCGGGCGGCCTTCGGGGCGTCGGCCTCGGCGGCCGCGAGCGAGATGCGGTCCAGGAGCTGCGGGGCTCCCTTCGGGTCGACGACGCCGATCCGGGTGGTGAGGGCCGGGCCGTCGGCGCGGCCGTCCCCGGATCCGGCGGTCCCGCCCGGGGTGAGGACGAGGGCGCCGACCACGAGCGCGCCCGCGAGGGCGGTCACGGCGGGCAGGAGGATCGCCTTCCGCAGGAAGGGGTTACGGGCGCGGGCGGTGTGCGCCGCGCGCGCTTCGGCGGTGGTGCGGCGGTCGTCGTGGATCTGGCTCATCAGGCGCTCCTTGTGGAACTGGTGACGGCCCGGAGGAAGCTCGCGCTCCTCGATCGCCGGAAGGTCACCGGCCTCGTGCCGGGGTGCCGTACGGGCTTCGGTCGGGTCGGGGTTCATCGGATTCCCTCCTGTGCGGGCCGGACCGCGTTCACGCGATCACCTGTTGTCTGTCGGGTGCGAGGGGCGGGTTCCCGGATTTCCCGTGCCGATTTCCCGATGTCGCGGGCGAGTTCCTCCTCGGCTCCGGTGCGGAGCTTGGCGCGGGCGCGTGAGAGGCGGGAGCGGACGGTGCCGACCGGGACGCCGAGGGCGGCGGCGACCTCGGTGTAGGCGAGGCCTTCCCAGAGGCAGAGGACGAGGACCTCGCGTTCGGTGCGCCGCAGCGTGCCGAGCGCGCGCAGCGTGGCCGCGATGCGGCGCCGGTCGTCGAGCCGGCCCGCGACCTCGGAGGCGTGGTCGGGCATGGCGGCCTCGGCGGCGCCGGCCGCGGCGTACGCGGAGGCGGCCCGCCGGTAGCGCCGGTTGCCCCGGCAGTGGTTGCGGGCGACGTTGGTGGCGACGCCGAGAAGCCAGGGCCGGAGCGATCCCCCTTCGGGGTCGACCTTCTGCCGCAGCCGCCAGGCCTCAAGGTAGGTCGCCGCCATGACGTCCTCGGCGACCGACCAGTCGCCGGTCAGCCGGAAGGCGTGGTTGTAGACGCTCCGGGCGTGGGAGTCGAAGAGTTCGGCGAAGGCCGAGGGGTCCCCGGCCCGGATCCGTGCGCGTGTGTCGGTGTTCACGACTGTCGTCTGTCCGGCTCACGGGACGGGTTCCCGTGAGCCGCGTCACATCCGTCCGGTGGTCCTGGCGCGCAGTTCGGTCAGGAGGGCGGGGTTGACGATCGTCAGGACGGTCGCGACGCGCTCGGCGTCGACGCCCGCCCACAGGATGTCCCGCGCGCCGCGGTACTTGGCGGCGAGCCGCTCGCGCCGGGCGGGCGGAAGCTCCGCGGCGCGGTCCTGGCGGCTGTTGTGCGCATTGTCGGCGATCTTGACGAGGGTGGCGTCGGGGTCCTGGGCGATGAGGTGGAGTTTCGCCTCGTAGGACAGGCCCGGCCGGTTGGTGACGGCTTCGACGACGGCGACGACCCGGTCCGGGACTCCGGCGGCCCTGAGCCGCTCCGCCGTCCACGCGGTGTCCTCGATGACGTCGTGCAGGAGGCCGGCCATCACCAGTTCCTCGCCGAAGGGTTCGAGACCCGCGGCGACGGCCCGGACGTGCTCGACGTACGGGACGCCGATCAGGTCGACCTGATCGGCGTGCGCGCGGGCCACGAGTGCGTCGACCTCCGCGAGCGTCGTCATCTCCGCCTCACCTTCCGCTCATGAGCAGCTTCGGCAGCTGCATCGTGCGGTTCTGGTCGCCGGGGAGCGTCCGGGGGCCGTTGGCCCACTCCATCGTGACCATGGGGGTGTCGCCGCTGCCCGCGTCGACGGTGGCTCCCGCGAACCGCTCGCCGGAGGCGGTGGCCGACCGCAGCGTGTCGGCCGTGCGCCGGGCGCCCTCGGCGGAGACGGTCAGCGCGCACAGCCGCTCGCGCGAGGTGCCGTCGGCCTTGGCGGTGGCCCCGATGGCGTACAGCGTGACGTCCGGCGTCCGGTTCTCGCCGCCCTTGCCGTAGAAGGTCGCGTAGTAGGTGGCGTCGCCGACGCAGCGGGCGACGGCCTGGTAGGCGGGGTCGTCCGCGACGGACTTCTCGGGCGCGGCGAGGGCGGGCGGGGGCGTGTCCGGCGAGAGGGACAGGGCGCGTACGGACGCGGAGACGGCGACCCGTCCGCCCTTCGGGTCCTTCAGGAGCGCTCCGCCGTCGGTCGCGCTCTCGGCATACCCGAGCTTCTTCATGCCGTCGGTGACGGCGTCGACGTCGAAGCCCCCGGTGAGCCGCCAGCGGTCGGAGCCGACCTGGAGCGCGGTGGTCACGTCGTTCTCGTCGAACCCGTGGGTGTCCTTGAGGGGGCGGTTCTCGTATCCCGCCTGCGCGACCTCGGGGATTCCGTACGTGGCGAGGCCGCCGTACAGCTTCTTGTCCTGCTTGACGAGCCGTCGGGTCGCCGTCACGTCCGTGTAGGTGAGGAGCGCGCCGGCGTCCGCCTCTGAGACGGTCCCGAGCACGGCGGTGAGTCCGGCGGGCGAGCCGCCGGCCGAGTCCGCGGAGTCGTCCCCGCAGGCGGCGGCTCCGGCGCCCAGAACGCCGACGAGCGCCGTCGCGGCGATCCCTCGCAGGACCCTTCGTCCGTTCCCCGTCATTCGCAGCCTCCGATGTCGGCACCGGCGATCCCGGTGGTAAGGATCGCCACAGAAGGGTAGTGGGTCCGCCGGACGGCCTCGTATCGGGCCGTCCGGCGGACCCTGACGGTACGAGGGAAGGGAAGCGGCGTGCGGGAACACGAGGCGGAGGGACGGGCCTTGTCGGCTGCGGAGCTGTTCGACGGTATGGGGATCGAGTACGAGCGGGCCTTCGGGCGTCTTCCGGCGCAGCTGGAGGCGGTCGGGTGGCTCACGGACCGGCTGGGCGCGGGGGCCCGCGTCCTGGACGTCGGCAGCGGCACCGGCCGGCCGGTCGCCGACCTGCTGGTCGGGGCCGGCTGCGACGTGACGGGGATCGACGTGTCCCGGACGATGGTCGAACTGGCCCGTGCCCAGGTGCCGGGGGCCCGGTTCGAGCAGTGCGGGGTCCACGACTTCGAGGCTCCGGAGGGCAGCTTCGACGCGGTGTGCGCGTTCTTCCCGCTGCTCGTCATGAGCCGCGCGGAGGTGTCCGCCGCGCTGCGGCGGATGGCCGGCTGGCTGGCGCCCGGCGGCTATCTGGTGACGGCCACCGTCCCGGCCGACGTCGATGACGTGGAGATCGAGTGGATGGGGCGCCGGGTCAGGGTCTCCAGCTTCTCCGCCGAGGAGTACGTGCGCCAGGTCCGCGAGGAGTGCGGACTCGACGTCCTGCACCACGCCGTCTCCGTCTTCCAGCCGGACGACGAGCAGGCGGGCCCCGAGGAGCACGTCTACTGCTACGCCCGCCGGGCGAAGGAACTGCCCGGCGGGTGAGCCCCGTGTGTCACTCGTCCCAGGGCGGCTCGAACTCGTCCATGTCGGCCGGCGGCTCGTCCAGGTCGAAGGGCGGCTCGTCGTCGTACGGCGCCGCCCGGCCGGACGTCGCCGCGCGACGCGCGGGGGCCCGACCGGCGGAGCCCGCACGTGCGGGTGCGGCGGGGCTTGCGGATGCGGCGGGTCCGGTCGCCTGGGCCGGACCCGGGGCCGGGGCCCCGCACTCCGCGAGTGCGGCGAGGACGCCCTCGGCGTACTTGGCGAGCTTGGCCTCGCCGACTCCGCCGACGGTGCCCAGCTGCTCGGCCGTGGTGGGGAACAGCGTCGCGATCTCGCGCAGCGTCGCGTCGTGGAAGACGACGTACGCCGGGACGCCCTGCTCGCGGGCCGTCGCGCCCCGCCAGGCACGGAGGGCCTCGAAGACCGGCACGACGGCGGCCGGCAGGTCGACCGGCACGCGGGCGCTCTTCCCGGAGCGCGCCCCGGATTCCTTGCGGGCCGCGGCGGCGGGCGCCTTCTCCTTGCGCATCGGGACCGTGCGCCGGCCTCCGAGCACCTCGCCGCTGTTCTCCGTCAGGACGAGCGTGCCGTAGTCGCCCTCCACCGTGAGCAGGCCCTGGGCGAGGAGCTGCCGGACGACGCCGCGCCACTCCGCGGTCCCCAGGTCCGAGCCGACGCCGAACACCGAGAGGGCGTCGTGGTCGAACTGGATGACCTTGGCCGTCTTCTTGCCCTGGAGGATGTCGATGATCTGGCCGGCGCCGAACTTCTGGCGCCGTTCCTTGGCCAGTCGCCACACCGTGGACAGCAGCTTCTGCGCGGCGACCGTGCCGTCCCAGGACTCGGCCGGAGTCAGGCAGGTGTCGCAGTTGCCGCACGGCTCGCCCGACTGCCCGAAGTAGGCGAGGAGCCGGACGCGGCGGCAGTCGACGGTCTCGCAGAGCGCGAGCATGGCGTCCAGGTGCATGCCGAGGGAGCGGCGGTGCGCCTCGTCGCCCTCGGAGCCGTCGATGAGCTTGCGCTGCTGGACGACGTCCTGGAGGCCGTACGCCAGCCAGGCCGTGGCCGGCTCGCCGTCACGGCCGGCGCGGCCGGTCTCCTGGTAGTAGCCCTCGACCGACTTCGGCAGGTCGAGGTGGGCCACGAAGCGCACGTCGGGCTTGTCGATGCCCATGCCGAAGGCGATCGTCGCGACCACCACGACGCCGTCCTCGCGGAGGAACCGGGACTGGTTCGCGGCACGCGCGCGGGCGTCCATGCCCGCGTGGTACGGCACGGCGTCGATGCCCTGCTCCACGAGGGCCGCCGCGGTCTTCTCCACCGACGCCCGCGAGAGGCAGTAGACGACTCCGGCGTCCCCGTCGTGCTCGGTCCTGATCAGCTCCAGGAGCTGCTTGAGCGGGTTGTTCTTCCCGACGATGCGGTACTGGATGTTCGGCCGGTCGAAGCCGGCGACGAAGTGCCGGGCCTCCTCCAGACCCAGGCGGGCCGCGATCTCGGCGTGGGTGGCCTCGGTGGCCGTCGCGGTCAGCGCGATCCGCGGCACCTTGGGCCAGCGCTCGTGGAGCATCGAGAGCGCCAGGTAGTCGGGCCGGAAGTCGTGGCCCCACTGGGCGACACAGTGGGCCTCGTCGATCGCGAAGAGCGACACCTTGCCCCGGTCGAGCAGCCGCTGCGTGCCCTCGGTGCGCAGCCGCTCGGGGGCCAGGTAGAGGAGGTCCAGCTCGTCCGCGAGGAAGGCCTGCTCGACGGACTGCCGCTCGTACGGGTCCTGCGTCGAGTTCAGGAATCCGGCCCGCACGCCGAGGGCGCGGAGCGCGTCCACCTGGTCCTGCATCAGCGCGATGAGCGGCGAGATCACGACGCCCGTGCCGTCCCTGACGAGCGCCGGGATCTGGTAGCACAGCGACTTGCCGCCGCCGGTCGGCATCAGGACGAGTGCGTCGCCGCCGCCGACGACCTGCTCGATGATCTCCTGCTGCTCCCCGCGGAAGGAGCTGTAGCCGAAGACGCGCTGGAGCACCTGCGAGGCGTCGGAGAGCTGGACGGATTCGTCGGAAAGGACCATTCGTGAAGCCTAGCGGCCACCGCCGACACCTCGGCGCCGTCCGATGGAACCTGTGGACAAGCGGAGAGGGGGCGCTGGCGGTCCCTGGGCGTGGGACCGCCGGCGCCGCCGGTGCTACAGCAGGTCCGCCGCCTGGGTCAGGAGCTTCTCGTAGATCTCCGGCCGGTCCTCGTCGATGACGGGGAAGCCGGTGCCGAAGTCGCCGTTGACCCAGCGCGCCCGGATGCCCGGGTTGGCGCTGTCCCTGCCGTCGTGCAGGAAGAGGTGCGGGCTGCAGTTCACCCGGCCGTCCCGTGCCGACGCGTACTGGGCCATGACCGCCGGGCGGGCGGTGCCGCTGTCGAGGACCTCGGCGAGGGCCGTCACGTCCACCGCGCCCGTCTCCTCGGCCACGTCGAGGATCACGTGGCGCTGGGAGATGCACCGGCCCTCGGCCCAGAAGGCGCGGCGCAGGGCCCGGTCGAGCTGTTCGCTGGCGTGCCAGCTCTGGTCCTTGGCAGCGTGGACCGCCTCCAGGGCCGGCAGGGTGGTCACCGGGTAGGTCCAGTCCGGTCCCTGCCACAGCCGCCAGCCGGCCTCCGGCTCCAGGGCGCCGAGGACGGAGATCTCCGAGTCCACCCCGGGCCGGGCGTTGACCTCCCGGTTGAACAGCTCCAGCGGGAACGCCCGCAGATCGAACCAGACGCGCCCTTCGAGGCCGAGGCGCCGCCGGGTCTCGTGCAGGCGGTGCACGGCGACGTGCGCGAAGGAGCAGTTGAGGTCGGTGTAGACGGCGATGGTGTCGGGTGCGGCGGGCAGCCGGGGGTCGGCGGCCCTCCCCCGCTCCTCCGCGGCCGTGCCGTCGGTCGTCCTGATGGTGGTCCTGTCGGTGGTCCTGTCGGTCATGGTGCCTCCTCGACGCGGATCAGTCCCCACCAGCCCTCACTGACACCCCAGTGGAGGTTCCCGGTGCGGTACACATGGTCGCCCGGGTGCTGGGCGCGGAAGCGCACCGTCCGGGTGCTTCCGGAGGCCAGGGCGCCGAGGGTCGACACGTACCAGCCGAGACCGGTCTCCGAGGCGTCCCACACCTGGCCGTGCACGGTGAAGCCCTGGTTGCGCATGCGGTGCGAGGCGACGGCCAGGTGGACGGCCACCTGGTCGCCGGCGCGGCAGGTGAGCAGCGGGGTCGGCGGCTCCGGGTCGGACAGCACCGGGTCCAGCGGGTGCAGGGCGGCGCTGCGGTAGTTGTACGTCTTCTGGCCCGCGTCGTCGGGACTGTCCGAGAAGAGGTCGGTGACCGGCTGGGTCAGGTCCCCTTCGTGGTAGAGCCGCAGGCCGTCCTGGGAGACCAGGACGAGTTCCCGTACGGGCTCGGCGTCCGGCCTGCGGACCACGGCCCGCTCACCGGTCCACCGCTCCAGGCCCGTGTCGGGGTCGTACGGCGTGGCGTCGGCCTCCTCCACCACGAGCACGCCGGCCAGGCCGCGGCGCGGGTGGGAGATCACGTCGGCGTGGGAGCGCAGCAGCACCACCCCGGGCTCGGCCGCGAACCAGCGGTACGTGCGGGAGGCGCCCGGCTTGACGGTGGTGTCGGCGTTGCGGCCGACGTGGGCGCCGTCGTCGGTGCGCACGTCGAAGTCGAGCAGGGTGGGGTGGAGGGAGACGCGGCCGGAGATCGTCCGGGCCCCGCTGTCGGCCTCGTTCATCAGCCGCGGGTCCAGCGGGCTGGCGGGCGGCGGCCCGTCCAGCTCGTTGATCAGGGTGACCTCCACCCACTCGCCGGCCCGGCAGCGCAGGACCAGCGGCCCTTCCTCGGGGCCGCCGTCGCCGTCGGCCGTGAAGACGAGTCCGTACGGGTCGGTGCGCAGCGGGCTGTACGTGACGACCTCGGCGCGGGCCCGGACGGTGTGGCGGCGGACCCGTCGGCGCGCGGGCCTCCGCGGGGCGTCGGCGGCGCGCCCGGGCAGGGGCGGCAGGTCGGCCTGCGGCCGGCCGTACAGCCGGAGCAGTCCCCAGCAGCCGAGCCACAGGTCGTTGCCCGCGCCGAACGACCACAGGTGGTCGCCGGGTCCCAGGGTGGGGGCGAGGGCGAGTTCGGCGACGTTGGAGATGCCGAGGGTCTGCTGGTTGCGCCAGGCGGTGTCCTCGCGGTCGGGCCACTCGCGCCAGCGGGCTCCGGAGAGCGTGAAGCTGTGCTGGAGGTCGTGGGAGCCCTGGAGGACGTGGACCCGCAGGTCCTCGCCGGGGTAGCCGCGGAGCAGCGGGGTGCCGGGGTCGCCGTGGACGGCGCTGGAGAACCAGTGGGCGGGGTCGCCGCCCCGCTCGGACAGCGGCGCGCTGCGGTAGTTGACGCCCATCGAGCCCTGGTCGTCGGGGGCTCCGGGGAACGGCGGCGGGTTGACGGGGCCGCCGTGGTCGTGGTGGCCGTGTTTGACCATGGGGACGAAGTCGCCGATGGCCAGGACCATTTCGCGGTGGGACGTGCCGTCGGCGTTCTTGATGACGGCCTGCGTGCCGCGTCGCAGTTCCTTGTCGTGGTCGTCCGGCGACACCCAGACGGCGCCCTCCGGTTCGGTCATGAGCGCACCGAACAGGCCGTGCCGCTGGCGGTAGTTGGCGAGGAGGTGGTCGTGGAAGAGGACGGTGCCGAAGTCCTCGTCCACGTACCAGCGGTACGTCCAGGAGTTGTACCGGGCGTTCGCCTCGGCTCCCTGGTCGGCGGTGGTGGTCGCCGACAGGTAGTTCCAGCCCACGGCGGAGCCGTCGGAGATGAGCGGGTCGTATTTGACGAGGTGGGTGTGGAGTCCGCACTCGGGCTGGAAGGGCAGCTTCGGGTCGAAGGCGGATTCCTTCTGGGGGCCGGGCGGCAGGGAGTTGGTCAGGGTGAGTTCGAGGATCTCGCCCTTGTTGGCCCGGATGACGAGGGGTTCGAGGGTCCTTTCGCCCTTGGCCAGTCGGCGCTTGAACTCAGCCAGGCCGCCCGCTTCCTCGATCTCCTCGGCGAGGACGTAGAAGTGGGCGTTGTGGTCGTGCCAGGTCGCGGCGTGCTCGTCGGTCGGGTCGCCGTAGTAGTGCAGGGTGCCGTTGGTGACGACCAGGTCGTAGCGGCGTACCGGCGCGTCCCGCGGGCCGACCCTGGTGAAGGCCTCGCCGGGCCGCGGGTCCGTGACGAAGGCGGCCGCTTCCAGCGGGGTGGGCTCGCGGCCCATGCCCGGCGGCTGGAGCGGGGTCCGCGGCGGCCGGGGGTTCTTCTGCGGGAAGGTGGCCGCCTCGGCGAGGAAGCCGGGGAAGCCGGGGCGTTCGGGTGTGGGGACCGGTGGGGCCTCCCGGTGCGGCAGCGGTACGAGCCGCTGGATCGGCCGGCCGTCGGGGTAGCCGCCGGTGCCGTCCTGGAGGGTGTCGAAGATCCGGAACATGCCCCACATGCCCATGTGGAAGTGGACGTACATGTGGCAGTGCCAGATGGAGTCGCCGACCGCGCCCTGCGTCGAGCCGAGGCCGCCGATCAGTTCGAGGGTCATGGCCTCCTGCGGTCCGATGCTGACGGAGTCGACGATCGGAGCGTTCTCGTCGTCCGGCCGCAGTCGCCACTGGTGCAGGTGGGTGTGGAAGACGTGGGTGTCGCGCATGCCGCCGTGCACGAGCCGGATGACCGTGGGGTCGCCGGAGTAGCCGCGCAGGACGGGCGTGGACGGGTCGCCGAACAGCCAGGAGCTGTGGTGCACCTCCTCGCCGAGGACCGCGTCCCGCACGGGGTCGATCCGGCCCTCGTCGAGGAGCTGCTGATAGCGGTGCATCCGCCATTCCATGGGCTCGATGCGGTGGTTGACCGGGAGCATCGCGATGTTGACCGGTGTCAGGTCGTCGACGGTGTCCGAGGTGCCCGGTCCGGCCGCCGGGGAGCCGGTGGCGGAGACGGCCGGCCGGTGGATCCCGGCCGCCGCGGCCTCGGCGGTCGCCTGGCCGCCGAGGGCAGCGCCGTGTCCTCCGCCGTGCCCACCACCGTGACCGTGGCCGGGCATCGGCGGCGGGACCGCCGGGTTGTCGTTGCTCGGGTACTCCATCATGAAGATGACGAACTCGCGGAAGCTGCGGTCCGGCAGGTGGATGTCGGCGTACAGGCCCGTGGCGAGCGGGTCTCCGGTCTCCGGGTCGGTCCAGGTGGCCTCGGGCGCCTCGACGACCACCGCGCCGACCATGCCGTGGCTCTGCGAACCCTCGCCCCGGGCGTCGGACATGTCCCCGAAGTGGAACACCCCTTCGTGCTCGCACACCCACTCGTACACGCGGGTGCCGCCCGGCGGGACGCTGCTGTCCGGGTTGGCGCCCGCCGCGAGTCCGTCCATGGTGCGGACGTCGTACCGGACACCCTGAAGGGTGATGCCGGCGGGCCGCGCGAGCTCGTTGGTCAGCCGGACCCGCAGCCGCTCGCCGCGCCGGACCCGCAGGACCAGCGGGCGGGCGAGCGGGTTCGGTCCCGGCACCAGCTCCGGGTGCTCCAGATAGCTGGGGAAGGGTTCGGGCCAGGTGGCCGCGACCTCCCTCAGCTCCGGCGCGTCCGAGGCCAGGACGTACAGGGTGCCGTTGCGGTCGTGGTCGCCGAACTCGTTGTACGCGATGGGTACGTGGAGGGCGACGACGTCGTACGTCCGCACCGGCCTGCCGTCCCCGTGGCGCTCGGCCGGTAACGCTGTGGTGCTGTTCATGATGGCGGTACTCCCCCGTGCTCGATTGCTTCCTTGCGGTTGCTTCCTTGCGGGCGGTTCCTGCGGGCGGTTCCTGCGGGCGGTTCCTGCGGGTGGCTCCTTGCGGGTGGGTCCTTGCGGTGGTCAGTCGGCGGCGGGACCGGTGCTGTGGGCGAACCGGTCCACCACCCGGGTGCCGGAGAGGACCTGCCCCTCCCAGCTGTAGGTCTGGCCGAAGGGATCGCCGTCGCGGCCGCCCCGGCGGGCGAAGGTCAGCGCGATGCGGTCGCCGCGCCGCACCCGTACCGGCCGCTCGATCGGCAGGTAGCAGTGCTTCCAGCTGTCGGACGTGGTGCGTCCCTCGATGTCGTCCCCGGAGATGTCGAGGGCGACGGACTCCGAGAGCTGGGCGACGAAGTACCCCTTGAACCCGGTGAACACGCCATCTCTCTGCACCGTGTACGCCAGCGGTACGCGGTACGAGGTCTCCGTCCCGGCCGCCGCGGCCGGCGCCGGGTCGTAGCGCCGGATCAGCCGGGGCGAGGCGAGGTGGCCCGCGATCGGGAGGACGGTGTCGTAGTACAGCGAGAAGGGGCTCTCCGCGCCACGGGCGGCGAGCAGGCCCGCGAACGCCTCCGGCCCTCCCGCGTCCCGGGGCCCCTCGCCGGTCAGCTGGGCGTGGGCGGTCTCCGCGGTCACCGGTACGAGGAAGCTGTCCACCAGGCCTGGCAGCATCGTGCCGCCGGGCCGCAGGAAGCGCTCGCGGGCGTCGTCGAGGATCGCGGAGAAGTTCTCGTTGTCGGCGAGGTTCCCCATGATCTCGGAGATCACGATGTCGACCCGCTCGGGCAGCTCCAGGTCGAAGGAGAGACCGGACAGCGGGACGAAGCGGTCGGCGAAGCCCGCCTCGGCGAGGCGCTCGGCCGCCGTGGCGAGCACGTTCTCGTTGAGGTCGATCCCGTACACCCGGGCCGCCCCGGCCTCCAGGGCCCAGCGGGCCAGGATGCCGGTGCCGGTGCCGAGGTCGAGGACGACGTCCCCGGGGCGTACGGCCTCGGCGATGGCGGTCCTGAAGGCCGTCATGCGGAGGTCGTCGCCGAGCATCAGCTCGTGGAACTCCTCGCCCCATGCGAGCAGTTGCTCGGAGGCGGGGAGCCAGACCTGCTCGGAGCCGTAGTAGCCGGGCCAGACGCCCGCCCGGTACACGGTCAGCGGGTCGTCGCCCGGGCCGCGGGCCGGGCAGCCGGTCGCCAGGTCGAAGCTGCTGTGGTGGAGCGGACAGCTGATGCGCAGGGTGCCGGGGTTCACGTAGCCGTGGACGAGGCGTCCCTTGCGGTGCGGGCAGGAGGCGTCGATCACGAACTCCTGGCCGGCGGCGCGGACCCGCAGCCGGTCGCCGGGGAGTTCCAGGAGGGACGGCGGCTCGGTGGCGGGGTCGCGGCCCGTCATGCCGCCGCCCGGTCGGTGAGTTCCCTGGCCCGCGCCACGGCGGCGTCGAACGCGTCGCCGATCAGCGCGGAGAGGAGCCGGGCACCGGTCCACAGCCGGGCCGGGTCGAGACCGTACGCCGTCTCGTACTCCTTGATGGCCAGCTGCATCTCCTGCATGTGGAAGGTGTCGATGTGCAGGTGCTCGGTGTAGTAGCGGCCCTGCCGGATGCCGAGCCGCTCGCAGGCCCGTGCCTGGTGGGTGAACGCGTCCGGGATGGACGCCTCCAGGTAGGCGAGGGCCCCGAGGAAGTACTCGACGTGCGGGGCGCGTTGGGTGAGCCAGTAGAAGACGTTGAGGAACTGGAAGGTCTCGTCCCCGGTGGTGTCGAGGAAGCCCTCGGGCTCCTGCGGCAGGCCCAGCTCGGCGAGGAGCAGCCGGTAGAGCTGGGAGTGCGCCTGCTGGAGGTTTCCGCAGCCGAACTCGTCGATCAGGACCCGCATCACGGCCATCTGGGCCTTGATCGGAAGCCGGGGGACGGCCGGGAAGAAGTTCTGCGCCTCGGTGAGTCCGTCGAGCGCGAACTCCCTGACGATGAAAGTGAATTCCTCCCGGCTGGCGTGGTCGGCGAGATAGTCGCCGGACGGGCTGCCCGCCCGCTCGTCCGCCAGCAGGCCGTCGAGGAGCCGCTGCCAGGCGGCCCGGTCGGGGACCCGCTCGCCGGTGGAGTCGAGGGAGTCCACGAGCGGGACGATCCAGTCCCGCTCGATCTCCTCGACCCGGGCGAGCCGGCGGGAGTCCAGGACGCTGCGGTTGTGCCGGAACAGCTCCCGGTGCACCGACTCCGCCTCCGTACGAGCCGAGCGGGCGGCCGGGACCGTCTCGACGGTCTTCGCGGAGACGCTCATGACGGAACCTCCCCGGTGTCCACGGTCCTGTCGTTCTCCAGCACCCCACGGCGGAACAGCTCGGTCTTGACCCAGCGGTACCAGTCGTCCTTCTCCAGGCCGTAGCGCTCGCAGGCCGCGGTGAGGGAGCCCTCCGGGTCCGCCAGGCGACCGGCGAACAGGTCGGCACACAGGGCCGGTTCGACGTTGGCTAGCGCGACCACGTAACCGTCGACGGCGCCGGATTCGAGCAGCAGGTGTTCGAGGCCGGCGAGGACGCGGGCGCCGGGCCGGGCCTCGACGAGCCGCCGGGTGAACTCGGAGCTGCCCGAGGAGTCCTTGACGCCCGCCACCGAGGGCAGCGCGCAGATCCGGAGCAGCGTGTCGAAGTCGGCGGCGTTGCCGGAGACTTCGGTGCCGTGGTAGACGACCACCGGCAGGCCGCTGTGCTCGGCGAGGTCCGCGAAGTGACGGTAGATCTCGGCCTGGGTGACGCCGGTGCCGTACGGGCTGGTCGCGACCAGCCCGTGGGCGCCGAGGTCGGCGGCCGTCCGGGCCCGTTCGAGGACCTGTTCCGTGGTGGGCCGCAGGACGCCCGCGAGCACGGGCAGTTCGCCGGCGTGCTTCACGGTGGCCCGGAGCATGTCCTCCCACTGGCGGTCCGTGAGCCAACGCCCCTCGCCGGTGCTGAGGTTCGGCAGCAGGCCGTCGACGTGGGGGCGGAGGGTGTCGAGCAGTCGGGCGACGCCGCTCTCCGAGACCTCGCCGGTCTCCGAGAAGGGTGTCACCAGGGCCGCGATCACTCCCTGGTTCATCTCAGACTCCCTGGGACAGGGCGCCGGTGCCGACGGGCAGGCGCAGCGCGAGCGATTCACGGTAGAGCCGCTCCAGCGGCTCGGGGAAGGCCGGTTCCGGCTGACCGACGGGCCAGTCGGTCACGGTGCGGACGGGCAGCCCGTCGAAGGCGGCCGACCGGGGGCCGACGGTGTGCAGCAGTCCCTTTCGGTTGATCACCTGACCGAGCAACATGCGGTCGATGAAAAGGAGTTGTCGGGGTGTGTCGGTGTCGGAGAGGGCCAGGTGGACGTCCGCCCGGTCGTATCCCTCCCGGCTGATGTCCATGACCGTGTGGAGGTGGTCCATGAACGGGTAGTAGAGGTCCTGGAGTTCGCGCGAGTAGCCCCAGATCACGTCGTCGCAGCGGCCGACCTGCTCCAGGCTCATCACGACGTGCCCGTCGAGGTGCCGTACGAAGAACGCCTTGGCGGCGACGCGCACGGTGTCGTCGGCGCTGTGCATGCCGAGGAAGAGCGCCGCGTCGATGAAGTCGTCCCGGGCGGTGCCGGTTTCGTCAGCGCTCATGGCGGTCCAGCACCTCCCGCAGGCGCTTCATGGCGCCGGCGAACATCTCCGGCTCGCGCGCGAGGGCCATCCGGACGAACGGCTCGCCGCGGCCCGGCTGACTCCAGTAGAAGAACCGCCCCGGCAGGATGTACACGCCCACCTCCCGCAGCTCCCGCTGGAGTTCGGTCGCGGTGAGGTCGGGGTGCTGGATCCTGGCCCAGGCCACGCTGGTCTTCGCGATCGGCTCCTGGTATTCGAGGATCGTGCCCTGGAGGGCCTCCTTGACGGCGACCCGGTTGATGTCGAGGACGTCACGGATCGACGCGAGGTCGTCCGCCTCCGAGTTCTCCACGTACTGGGTGAGCATGTTGAGGACGAAGGGCGAGACGTTCAGCAGGACGCTGGTGTGGAGGTTGTACACCTCCTCCTTGATGTCGTCGCTGGCCGTGAGCATGGCCGCCTTCGCGTCCTGCACCGGCCAGGTCTTGCCGGTGTCCTCGATGGCCAGATACCGCACCCCGGACTCCTCGAGCAGTTCGTATACGTCGAACCGCGCGAGCTCGGGGTCGTAGAGGGTGAAGGAGGCGAAGCAGAAGTCGATGATCAGCAGCTTGTTGTGGTCCTTGCAGAACCGGACGACCTCCTCGAAGCCCTTGCGCCCGGAGTGCATCAGGCTGAACCCCGTGGGGTTGTTGGGGTCGACGAGGAAGAGCGCGTCGGTGCGGACCCGGCGCTTGAGCTCGGCGTAGATCCGGTCCGGGTCGTGCAGCGCCGACTCCTCGACGGGGTACAGCGGTACGCCCATGTTGGACAGGACGTCGTGGAGGTTGTCGAAGCAGGGCTCGACGAGGGTCACGGCCATGCGCTGCTGCTTGAGGTACATCGCCACGACCATGGTGGAGATGGAGGCCGCGTAGGACAGCAGCGTCTTGTTCTTGGCGAGCGCCGTGGGCTGGCGGTGGAGGCGGAAGAACGCCTCGATGAACCGCTGCTCGTAGGTGGCCTGGAGGCCCTCTTCCGCCTCGTACCAGAGCTCGGGCAGCCGCGCGACGATCTTGTGCTGGGCGGCGGACTGGCGCTGGTGGGTGTGGGCGTCGGCGAGGTTGAACTCGGTGAGCAGGGCCTGGATCTCGTGCTGCGTGAGATCGAGGAGTTCCTGGCTGCTCAGGGTGGTGCCGGCGTGCGCGGTCATGGTTCCTCCATGCGAACGGCATACGGGTGAGCGCGTGCGGAAGTGCCGGCGTGGCACGCGGGGGCGCCACGGTCTTGCGCGTCTTTTGCTCGTCTTTTGCTCGTGTCCCGGCGGGTTGCCGCGGTGGGCCCGCGACCCCAGGGCACACGGAAGACCGTCACGGACGGACGGTGGGGGGACTGCCTCTACGGGCAGTGGCCGAGGCGCTCAACGTCGGCGATGCAATATCGGAAACCTGTTCCAGACATGTATCTCCCCCGTAAACGGACTGCGGTCCGATTGGGGGCGACTCTGCCACACGTGGCGGCGGCGGGACAAGCGATCCGGACCGGGACGCGTCGCGGCGTCCGAGCGGCCTCACGGGGCGTCCTGGCCGTAAACTGCGCAGACGCCACCCGGCCCCACCGGGACCCCCCACGGAGCGTGAACCGAGAGGCCCTCAGGTGCAGCACGTTTCGCCGGACAGCTCTCCCCTTGCCGCCCCCGAGGCACCACCGGAGCGGTCGGATGCCGCACGCAACCGCTTGCGCATCCTGGCCGCCGCCGGCGCGCTCTTCGACGCCCACGGGGTCGAGAGCGTGTCCATGGACCGCATCGCGGCGGAGGCGGGCGTGGGCAAGGGCACGCTGTTCCGCAGGTTCGGGAGCAAGGCGGGGCTCGCGGCAGCCCTGCTCGACGCCCAGGACAGCCGACTCCAGGAGCGCATCCTCTTCGGCCCGCCCCCGCTGGGCCCCGACGCTCCGGCGGCCGACCGGGTCCTGGCGTTCTTCGACGCGTACCTGGACCTCCTGGACGAGAACCTGGAGCTGCTGAGGCTCTCCGAGACGGCCGCGCCGGGCGCGCGCTACCGGATAGGTTCGTACGGCTTCTGGCGCGTCCATCTGGCACTGATGCTCCGCGAGGCCTGCCCGGACCTCGACGCGGACTGCACGGCCCACCTGCTGCTCGCGCCGCTGGACTCCGACCTCCAGCACGCTCTGCGGCAGGGGCAGTTCACCCCCGAACGCGTCAGAAGCACGCTGCTCGCGCTGGTGAGACGCGTGATCGCCGGCTGACACGACCCCGCGGCGTGCGCAGAATGTCAGGGCGTGCCGGAGCACGCCTACGCCCCGGCACGTGCCGGCGTACCCCGGGCACGCCGGGGTACGCGAGCACAGGCCGGGGCGCACCACGCACGCCGGGGTACGCCGAAGGCGCCCCGGTACGGGCATGCGCGCCGCACCGGGGCCCCTTGCCGGATCGGGTCAGCTCTCCCTGATCGCCTCGAACTCCAGGGACAGCTCGATCTCCTTGGAGACGAGGATGCCGCCGGATTCCAGGACCATGTTCCAGGTCAGGCCCCAGTCCTCACGGTTGACCTTGCCGTGGGCGGAGAAGACCGTGCGGTCGTTGCCCCACGGGTCGCGCGCGTAGCCGAGGTAGTCCACCGCGAGCGTCACCGGGCGGGTGACGTCCTTGATGGTCAGGTCCCCGACGAGCGTGCCGCGCCTGCCGTCCCACGTCACCGAGGTGGAGGCGAAGACGGCCTTCGGGTACTTCTCCACGTCGAAGAGGTCCGCGGAGCGCAGGTGCTCGTCGCGCGTGGCGTCACCACTGTCGACACTGGCCACGTCGATGACCGCGGTGACCTTGCTGTCCTCCGGCCGCTCACCGATGACGAGGGTGGCCTCGACTCCGGTGAAGCGCCCGCGGACCTTCGTCAGCATGAAGTGACGCCCGACGAAGCCGACCTCGGCGTGACCGGGGTCGATCTTCCACGGGCCGGCGGCGGGCAGCTCCACGCCGTCGACGGTACGGATCGGTGCAGTGGTCATGTCCGTGCGCTCCTTCGGTCAGGCGACGGACTCGGTCGGCAGGCCCGCCTCGACCCAGTCGTCCTTGCCCTCGTAGTACTCGTACACGTTGGTGTAGCCCAGCTCGACCAGCCGGTCGGCCGCGATGCCCGAGTTGGGGCAGGGGCTGTTGGCGCAGTAGACGGCGATCTCCGCGTCCTTGTTCGGAAGCAGCGTCGGGGCGAGCGCGTCCACCTGGTCGTGCGGCAGGTTGAGCGCTCCGGGGAGGTGCTTGTCGTTGTAGTACTGCGCCGGCAGCGCCTCGAGCACCGTCACCAGGTTCTCGTCGATCTTCTTCTTGAGCTCGTCCCGCGAGATCCGCTGGGCCATGACTGTTCTCCCTCAATGAATAGTCCGTGCGTCTGCACACACTCTAATAGTCCGTGCGTGCGCACACAAGCTATACTTCTCGTCATGGTCATGAGAGAAGGTGAGTACCGGGTCGAAGCGTGGCGAGCCCTGCTGCTGGCCCACAACGCCGCCGTGCGTGCCATCGAGAGCGACGTGCAGCGCAACGGCCGGATTCCGCTCACGTGGTACGACGTGCTCCTGGAGCTCCGCGGCGCGGGCGAGCAGGGACTGCGCATGCAGGAGGTCGCCGAGCGCGTCGTCCTCAGCAGGACGCGGGTGAGCCGGCTCGTCGACGAGATGGCCCGCTCCGGCCTGGTGACCAAGGAGCCCGACCCCACGGACAAGCGCGTGACCTGGGCGGTCATCACCGACGAGGGCCGGTCGGCCCTGCGCGCGACCGCACCGGCCTATATGCGCGGCATCCGCGAGCACTTCGGCCGCTACCTCACGGACGAGGAGGCCGCCGTGATCACGACGGCGCTCCTGCGCGTGGCGCACTCGGGCGACGACATCCAGCTGGGCTGACGCCCCTCGGTACTACGGAGCCGAGCGCTGGACCTGCTGGGACATGACGAGTCGCACGTTCCGCAGGCGCGCCTCGGTGTTCGTGTGCGCGGCCCTGGCCGCGATCCCCCTGCCGCCGGTCTTCCCGGTCTCGGGGCTCGGCGGTACGGGATGAGGCAGGCCGGGGTACTGCTGCCCCGGGTACTGCTGCTGCGGGAACGGGGGCGTCCCCGGAGGCAGATGCGTCGGCATGGGCGGGGTCCCGTGCCCCTGCGGGGGAAGGCCCGGCACCGCCGTCGCCTGGGCCTCTTCCACGAGGACCGTCTCCAGCGCCTGGCCGAACCCGAGCCCCACGGCGTACGCGTCGGCCCGGAACTCGGCCCGACGGTGGAGCCAGGCGATGAACAACGGAGCGGCCGCCACCGGAAGGACGAACCACCAGTACCCCTGCACGAACGTGAAGACGAAGAGCAACTGGACGATCATCAGGGTGAGGCAGCCCCCGCAGGCGATGCCGGCCCAGTGCTTCGTCCGGAAGAGGACGAAGAGAAGAAGGACGACGGCCCGTCCGGCCGCCCGCGCGGGCAGGGCGTACCAGTCGGCCAGCATGGCCGCCCAGGTGTGACCGCCCACGTGGTGGCCGAGCTCGTGCGCGAGCACGGCGCCGAGGCGGGAGTTGGGCAGCCGGTCCATCGCGTGCCGGGTGACGGCCACGATGTGCCCCGCGGCGGCCGTCGCGTTCAGCTCGGTGCGCTCCTGGATCCAGAGCTCGTACGTCTCCCGGTCCACGCCCGCGCGCCGCGTCACCTGCTCCCACACCAGGTCGAGCCGCTGCGCCTCCTCGGGGGTGGGCCTGCGCATCCCGAACAGGCGCCGGGCGATGGCCGATTCGACCTTGCGGTGGAAGACCAGCGGCCCGGACAACAGCCAGACCACCGGCACGACCACCGCGAGGACGGGGTTGACCAGGGCGGACAGGAAGGTGACGACGCCCAGGCTGATGAACCCTATGGGCAGGGTCACGAGGAGGTGCGACAGCGCGGCGCCGTCGATCCCCCGCTGTACGGACTTCACCATCCGGCGACCGTGGTCCAGGGCCAGGTCGTCATGGGAGGCGACGGTCCCGGGCGGCGCGGCGGGGGCCGCCGGCAAGGAGCCGTCGACGGACGCCACCTGCGCCACGTCGCCCCCGACCCGGGGCGCGGGCACCGCGGGCGACGAGCCCTCACCGTCGTACGCAGGCGGCGCCCCGTCCCGTAAAGCGGTCTGCACGTCCGCCGCGGCGCCCAGGAGGCCGGCAGCCGAGACCGCCTCCGGGTACGCGGGCGGGGCGTCGAGGGCAGGGATCTCCCCCGGGTAGGCGGGGGGAGCTTCCCCGGGGAAGGCGGACACGGCCTGGCCCGAGGGCGCGGAGGGTACGGCGTCACCCGGGTAGGTCGGCGGAGGGATCTCCCCCGGATACGCGGGAGGAGCGTCCTCCGGGAAGGGTGCGGCATCGCCCGGGTACGCGGGGGCGGCGTCACCCTCCGGGTACGTGGGCACGGCCACTTCCCCCGGATACGCAGGCGGTGCACTCTCCCCCGGATACGAGGGCGCAGCCATCTCCCCCGGATACGCGGGCGCAGCCGCCTCCCCCGGATACGCCGGAGGCGCGGGCTCGTCCGGGTACGCCGGAGGCGGGGGTGGTGCCGGGGCATCGGTCGGGTAGACAGGGGGTGTTTCCCGCTCGCCCGGGTACGGGGGCGGGGGCGGGACCTGCGCTCCCGGGTAGGGCGGCGGGACTTCCTCCCCCGGGTACGGCGGCGGGACGTCCTCGTGGTCGGACATGGCGATGTGTCTCCTGACGGTTTTGCGTGACGAATCGTCGACGGCGTCGTCCGCCCGCGCGGCGGTCCGGCCGTCTCAGCCGGCGAGCAGCGCGCCGGGCAACAGCACCAGCGCCACCGTGAACCCGGCGATGCCCACCCTCAGCCAGTCGTACTTGATCGAGACGATCCGGCTGTTCTCCATGAGCGAGGCGATGACGGCGGCCCTCGGCGCACGGTCGGTGTCCCGCAGCGCCTCCTCCAGGACCTCCTGTCCCCGACGGGCCGCGCCACGGATGTCCGCGAAGTGGGTGAGGGGGTCGCCGGGCTGCCAGCCGACCGTCCGGTAGCGGGGTACGACGGCCATGAGCAGGGCCGTGAGCGAGACGAGGAAGCACCCGGCCCCGGCCCACCACAGCACCTGGCCGAGACCCGAGAGGTCGGTGGGGTGCCAGCCGCGCGCGGCGAGCACGCCGACGAGCGCGGCGGCTGCCATGCCCTGGGCCGCCACCAGGATGGAGCCCTTGGTGTCGGCGCGGACGGCCTCCTGCCGGAGTTCGCCCAGGAGCCGTTCGGCCGCGCCCGGCGACAGGTGCCGGGCCCGCGGTTCCGTTCCGGAACCCTCTTCGGGAGCGGTCACATTCATCGCGGCGGCTGCGGAGGCGTGTGGTAGCCGAAGACCGGCCCGTCCTCCGGCGGGGGCGGGGCCTGCGCGGTCTCGGGCGCCCCGGGCACCTGGTCCTCGACGGGGTCGACGGTCGGGGCTCCGCTCCCCCCGACCGCTGCCGCGTCGACCGCCGGCTGGGTCTGTACCGGGCCCGGCGACAGCTTCGCTCCCAGGACCTCCTTGATGACGTTGGCCGCGAGCCTGCGCGGTTCGTCCATCTGGTGTTCCTCCAGGCCGCCCGGGCCGCCGCCGAGCGCCTGGATGGCGACCGTCAGCTGGTTCTTCATCGCCAGCAGCTGGTCCTGGCGGAGGTTCTCCATCACGAGCCGGGCGTCCTCGGGGTGCCGGGCGAGCTGGAAGGCCATCGCGGCCGGGCCGCCGCGCTCCAGGTAGTAGGCGTAGTACTCGATCTTCTTGGCCTCGATCTCCTGGAGTTCCAGCTCCTGCCGGCCCCGGGCGAGATTGCGCTCGTGGTCGAGGTCCTGCTGCTGGAAGTCGATGCGGTGCTGCTGTCGGCCCTGGACGAGGGCGCGCTCCGCGGCCAGTTCGTCCTCCCGCATGAGGAGGGCGTGCTGCGGTTCGAGCTTCTCGCGCGCGAACGCGATCTCGCGCATCTGGCGTTCCTGTTCGAGGGCCGCCTCGTCCCGCCGGATCTGGAGGCCGCAGCGGACGTCGAGTCCAGCCCGTGCGGCCAGGGGCCCGGCGGCCTCGACGGCCTTGCGGGCGTGGGACTCGGCCGCCGCGCTGTCCTCCATGTCGAAGCCCCGGAGTACGGGCCGGACGGCGTCTTCGACGAGGCGCTGCACCAGGGCCGGGACGTTCCGCTCGCCGCTCGCCACGAAGGCGGCCGGGTCGACGACCTGCCAGGTGCAGCTCAGGGACACCTCGAACAGGAAGGCGTCGCGCCGGCTGGGGAAGGCGAGGACGGTGGCGGCCTCGTGCCGGCCCATGTCCACCTCGTACACGCTGGTCCAGCGCTTGGTGGCGAGTTCCGTGCGGCTCGGCCGGCTCGGCGGGAGATAAGTGTCGCGGCCTCCCTGGGCCGTGGTGAACACGAGGGCGTGGTCGATGCGCGTGGCGCGCAGCGGCTTGAAGCGGGACAGCTCCTGGATCGTGACCACCGGGTCGACGAGTGCGGTGTGGCGGTTCGCTTCCTGCTGCCACTGGGGCGGCTGGCTCATCATGGTGACTTGGCTCCTTGGGACCGTTCTGGCGGCGTGCGCACGAGGCTCACGCCGGGGTTCTACGCCGATGACTTACGCAGGGGATGTACGCCGGGGGTTCACGCGGCGGGCTCGCTCCGGAGATGCCTGCCGGGGAATCACGCCGGGGACGGACGCCGGGTACGGGCGTCCGCGTGCGGAGGCGTGGACACCAGGACGAGGGCACGTAGCCGGAGGGCCACGGAGGGCGGGGCGGAGTCGCCCTCGCTCCGCAGGTTCTCCAGGAGGTAGACGAGCCGCTTGTGGTCCTCGGTGGAGACCGCGAGCAGCGGCAGCAGCTCGGCGAGCGCGGCCTCGGCCCCCCGGTCGTCCTCGGCGGCGCGGACCCATTGCCGCAGGGTGTTGAGTCCGGACGCGGAGCACACGGGGTCGTTGAGGACGCCGCGCCACAGGGCGGCGAGGGCGTGCCGCAGAACCGCTCCGTCCGTCCCGGGTGTCGCGTCGGCCCGCGCGAACAGGTCGAGCAGCAGGGGGCGTCCGGTGCCGACGGGCCCGTCGGTGGGCCCTGCGGCGTAGACCGTGGCACGCAGCACGTAGTCCCTGGTGGCGCCGCGCAGGAGAGGCGGGAACGCGCCCCACAGACGGGCGACGGCGTCCCAGTCGTCCCGCGCCGCCGCTTCCTGTCCCGCCGCGAGCAGCAGGGCCGCGGCCGACTGGGCGAGGTCGTCGCGTTCGTTCGACCATCCCTGGGCGGGCCCGCCCCGGGCCTCCAGGGCCCGTACGGCCTCGGTGAGGGCGGCGAGCGCCTCCTCGGGGAAGGCGTCCCCGACCAGGGCGTAGCCGCGTACGGCCGTCCAGCGGAGCCGGTGGTCGGGGGCGACGCACCACTCCGCGAGGATGCGGGAGACGTGCGGGGCGCCCAAGTGGTGGGCGAGTGCCAGGGCGTTGGCGGCGGCGAGCCGGGCGCGCAGCCGGCGGTCCGCCGCCCAGGAGCGGATGAGAAGGGCCATCGCCGACGGCAGGTCGGCTGCGGCCATGACGGCGGCGGTGGCGGCGGCGCGCGTACGGACGACGGGCCGGGGGTCGTCGGCGAGGCGGCGCAGCCACGCGACGAGCGCGGGCCGGGATGAGGGGTGTCCCGTCCAGACCTCGCGCAGCAGGGTGATGGCGGTGAGCCTGTCCCTGAACTGCACCTTCGTCTGGAGCACCGGGCCCCACTCGGTCTCCTCGGGCTCCTGGTAGCGGTCGGCGAGCGCCTGCTCGACGCGTTGGGCGCTGGAGGTGCCGAAGACGGGGATGCGGGCCGGTTCCCCGGGGTTCTCGATGCGCTGGAGGAGGGCGAAGAGGACGTCGCTCAGTTCGGCGGTGAGGGGGTAGGGCGCCTCGTCGAAGGTGGCGAGGGCGATGAGGAAGGCCTTGTCGTGCAGGCTGTGGTCCGCGCTGTCGAACCACTCCCTGACCTGGCGTTCGGCGGCGTAGTGGCCGAACGCGCCGAGCTCGGCGAGGGACACGGTGCCCCGCGCGTGGCCGGCGACGCGTTCGGCGAAGCGGGCCGTGTCGGCGACGGGCCGGTGGTGGGCGAGGACGGCCCGTACCTCGGCGAGGGCGAGGAGTTCGTCGACGCTCCGCCCTGCCAGGTCCTTGTGCCGGAGGTGTCCGGCGAGCAGGGCCGCGGGCTCGGGCGGCTCCCAGGGAACCGGGCTCACGCTGCCGTGGACGACGGGGTGGGGTCCGACGACCACGACGAGATGGCTGCCGGTGGCGTGGAGCCGCTCGCCGAGGGCGCGGATGTGGTGCTCGCGCAGGGGGCGTTCGGCGGTGGTGGCGAAGTCGGCGACGAGGTGTCCGCAGCCTTCGCGGAGCTCTCCGGCGAGCCGGCCCGGCGGGAGGGCCGGGTCGAGGGCCCGGTAGGAGGGGGAGCCGACGGCGCGGAGCAGCATGAGGGCGGCGGCGCGGCGGCCCGTGGTGGCGGGTCCGGAGAGGATGGCGACGCGGTGTTCGCGGAGTCCGGCGAGGGCGAGGGCGAAGGGGCTTCCGGGCTGCCACGGTTCGTGGGGTAAGTCCCCGTCGTGGCCTCCGTCGGCCGGGGCGGCGGCGCTCTCGCGCTCCGCCCCCGCCTCCTCACCGTCCATGGGGTGGACGAAGTTCCGTGCGAGCGCCTCGACTTCGGAGGCGGGGATCTCTCCCGAGCGTTCCTCGGTGTCGCCGCCGAGGTGGTACTCCACCTTGCTGCCGCCGAGGATGACGTCTCCGGTGACCTGGCCGCCGCTGACGCCGTGCTGGTCGCCGCCCACCAGCGAACCGCCGACGCGGGCGGAGTGGCCGAGCATGATGCCGGGGCTGTGCCGGTAGAGGTCCCGGCGGGAGTCCCAGGCGTATTCCGTCTCGTTCTCGGTGCCTGCCGGGTCCTCGGTACCGGTGGCCGCGTCGCCGGATCCCTCAGGGGCGTGCGGGTCCACGGCGGCCCGTTCCGCGTACGGCCCCTGGCCGTCCGGGTTGTCCTGGTGCTCCTGAGGTGTGGTCACGAGCGGCTCCCGTCGGCGGGGTCGTCGGCGGCGGCGCGGGTGCTGCCGAGGACGACGTCTCCGGTGACCTGACCGCCGCTGACGCCGTGCTGGTCGCCGCCGACGAGCGAGCCGTGGATCACGGGCGCCCCGCCGTGGAAGTGGAAGACGGCCCCGGCGGACGGCTGTTGCGGAGCAGGATCGGGAGCAGCAGTCGGGGCGGGAGCGGGAGTCGCGGCGGAAGCCGTGGCAGGGGGCTCGGCGGGAGCCTCCGAGGCCTGAGCCGCCCGACCGGTCCCGGTGGCCCGCGCCGGCGCGGCTGCGGCCTCGGGACCCCGCTCCGGGGCGGCGCCCTGGTGGATCCAGGCGGGCAGCACCCCGTCCTTCACGGTGACGTCCGCCCGCCGGAAGAGCTCCGGCCGTACCCCTCGGTGGCCGTGCCGGACCACGCCCTCGTAGACCGGTGCGCTCACCGCGAGGACGCAGTGCTCGTCCGCGCGCTCGGCGAGGGCGGACCGCAGGACGTCCGCGTCGAGCAGCCGGCAGGCCTGGTTGAGGTCGTGGCCGACGAGTCCGCCGGTCGTCCCGGCGTGCGGGTCGTGGGCGACCTCGCCGGCCGCGAGGACGATCCGCATCCGCATCTGGGCGCTGTCCGAGGCCAACAGATTGTGCTCGTGCAGGAGTTCCGGAGTCGTGGTCAGCAGCGACCGCAGGATCACGGTCTTCGCCACGTCGCCGCTGAGCAGGACGATCAGACCGTCGCCCCGGTCCTCGCGGTACTGCTGGGTGGCCTCGACGCCGGCCGCTTCGAGCGTCTGGTCCACGATCTTGTTGAAGGTGCGCCGCAGGACGGCCTGCACCACGTCGTCGCGCCGGCTGAACCGCTCGACGTCGATCAGCAGGATGGTCCGGTTGACAGGCTCGCGCATGGCCGCCTTCCGCTGGTTGCACGGCCCGCTCGGGGCCTTCTGGACATCAAGAAAGATGCCAGGGGCAGGGGGTTCGAGGCGACGGAACCTAGCACACTCGGAATGTGACCGTGTGCACAGAACGGGCCTCGCGCCGGCCGGTCCGACGGCCCCGGTCAGCCGCCCCCCGAACGCGCCATCTGCCGCAGTACGTCAGGTCGTACGACGACGATCCCGCGCCGCCCGGTCCGCACGATGCCCCGCTCCCGTAACTGCTTGAGCAGGCGCGCGACGGCCTCGCGCGAGGCCCCGACCGAACCCGCGAGCTCGCTCTGGGTGAGCCCGGCCGTGAGCTGGACGCCGTCCTCCGACTCCTCACCGTGGGTGCGGATCAGTTCGAGGAGGAGCAGGGCGAGCCGCTCCTGTACGGCGAGTGAGGCGAACTGCACGCGCCGCCGGTCGCTGTCGCGCGTGCGGTCGGCGGTCAGGGCCAGCAACTTCCGGGCGATGGACGGCCGTTCGTCGAGGAGGGCGCCGAACCGCTCGGCGTCGACGGCGAGCGCCTCGACGGGTTCGAGCGCGATGACGGTGGCGCCGCGCGGCCGCCCGCTGAGGAGGGCCTGTTCGCCGACGATGTCGCCGGGGCCCCGGAGCGCGAGGAGCGCCTCGTACCCGTTGGGCGCCGCCGAGGTCACCTTGGCCCAGCCCGAGAGGATGACGAGGACGTGGGTCGAGGGCTCGTGCTCGCGCAGCAGCACCTGCCGTGCGGGAAAGGCGAGGTGGCCACCGCCCCGGAAGAGCGCGTGCCGGTCCTCGGTGTCCAGGCGGGCCACGAAGGGGACTTGGTCCTCGAACTGCGTCAACTGTCTCTCCCGGCTACCTCTTCGGGTCGCACACGACCGGACGATCAGCGGGGAGGTTAGCGCATCGCCGCGCCGGGCGGACCGTGTCAGTTCGCGGGTTCGATTCCCCAGGCGGCGGCTCGGGCGGCGGCGGCCGCGCGGTTGGGGAGATCGAGCTTGGCGAGGATGTGCTCGATGTGGGTACCCACGGTGCGCGGGGTGATGAACAGCCGTTCGGCGATCTCCCGGTTGGTGCGGCCTGCGGTCAGCTCGGCGAGCACCTGGAGCTCCCGGGGGGAGAGCCCGCCGGGCCGCGGGCGGTCGCGGGCGTCGACGGCCGCGGCGAGGGACTCGGTGAGCAGGGTGACCACGGCGCGCGCCGGATCGGGCGCACGCCGTGGTCCGCGGGTGCTGACGTTGAGCATGCCGACGTACCTGCCGTCGGCGGCGAACAGGCACTGGGCCACGCCGTCCTCGATCCCGAGGGGACTCAGCACCTCCTGGAAGCCCGGTGACGCGGCGAGGAGCTGCCGGGGCACGTCCCTGAGCCAGAGCCCGCCCCGGTCCGGGCCGCGGAGCACGGGGAACACCGGGTCGCGGTGGAGACGGGTCTCGATGTAGGCCGTGGCGTCGTCCGGGTAGCTCCCGGCCAGGGTGGTGTGGCGCCGGCGCAGGGGGTCCCACCGGGCCAGGGAGGCGTGGTCGTACTCCATCACCTCGGACAGGGCCGCCAGCACCGTGTCGATGCCGGTCGCGCCGCTGGTGGCGCTCCTGGCGGCCTCACGGACGTGGACCGCCGCGTCCAGGATGTCCGCCGTGGTCCGTTCCGCTGCCATCCCTCCAGGATGATCATCTGCCCGGAATACGTCAATCGCGAAGGGTGTCGTGCACGACACGTCCGTCCACGACGGTGAGGACGACGGCCATCTCCGGGATGTCGTGCGGGTCGGCGGTGAGCAGGTCCCCGTCGAGCACACAGAGGTCGGCGGCCTTGCCCGGCTCCAGGGAGCCCTTCCAGTCGTCGGCGAAGTCCTGCCAGGCCGCGTCGATCGTGTACGTACGGATCGCCTCGGCCAGACCGATGCGCTGCTCGGGCCCGCTGACCCGGCCGGTGGCCTTCGACTCGCGCAGCATCATGGTGGCGACGCCCTGGCGCCAGTCCGGGTGCGTGACGGGGGCGTCGGAGCCGCTCGCGACCCGCACGCCGGCGTCGAGGGCGTCGCGGTAGGGCCACGCGTACGCGGCGCGTCCGGCGCCGACGAACTCCTCCTCCATGTCGGCGACGGTCCACTTGATGGTGGGGTTCATGTTGACGCCGAAGTCGTGCGCGGCGAGCACCTTCATGCTGTGCGCGGTGAGGAAGTCGCCGTGGATGACGTAGTGCCGGGCGTCGGGCCTCGGGTGCTCGGCCACTGCGGCGGCGAAGGCGTCGACGACTGTGTCGCCGGCCCGGTCGCCGGTGACGTGGACGCCGAGCTGGTACCCGGCGGCGTGGGCGTGCCGGATCATGGCGCCGATCTCGGCGATCCGGTCGGCGTCGGTCTCGCCGCCGACACAGAGGGAGCCGCAGCCGCCGCCGACGTACGGCTCGTGCATCCAGGCCGTCTTGTTGGGGACGATGCCGTCGCCGAAGATCTTGACGCCGTGGATCGCGAGGCGGCGCGGATCGGCTTCGTGGGGGCCTTCGGTGCCTTCGACGGCTCCGAGGGCGTCGAGGCCGCGCGCGAACTCCTCCGCCGTGCTCGCCATTCCGGTGGGCAGGAGCAGGACGCCGACGCGGGCGGTCAGTTCGCCGTCGGCGAGCAGGCGGCGGTAGGCGTCGAGGGTCTCCCCGCCGAGCGCGCCCCGCATGATGCCGTCGCCGCCGGGGCCGAGCCCGGGCTCGGTGTAGCTGGTCACGCCCAGCCGGGCGAGGGTGGCGAGGGTCGACCTGATCGCGTCGGTCCGCTCCTGGCGGCTGAGCGGCGGGAGCGCGTTCTGGACGAGCGCCTGGGCACCCTCGTGGAGCAGCCCGGTCGGCTCCCCCGCCTCGTCCACGACGATGGCCCCGCCGGGCGGCGCGACGGTGTGCCGGTCGATCCCGATGAGCTCCAGCGCCTTGGAGTTGACCCAGGTGGCGTGCCCGGAGAAGGAGTACAGGACGACGGGGTGGTCCGGGCTCACGGCGTCGAGGTCGTGCAGCGAGGGCTGCCGCGACGGGTCGGAAACGCACTCGTCGAGGTAGCCGGTGTCCCAGCCGTGCCCGGTGATCCACTGCCCTGCCCGGACCCGTCCGACGGCCTCCCCGACGACCTCGGCCACGTCCGCGAGGGAGGACACGGTGGGGTGGGCGACATCGAGGGAGAGCGGCGGGCTCGCCATGCCGAAGGCGCATCCGTGCAGGTGGGAGTCGTTGATCCCGGGGAGCAGCGTCGCCCCTCGCAGGTCGACGACGCGGGTGGCGGGCCCGATGAACGGCGCCACGTCGTCCCGTCCGCCGACGGCGCCGATGATCCCGCCGGTCACCGCCAGGGCCGAGGCGACGGAGAACTCCGCGTCGACCGTTACCACCCGTCCACCGACAAACACCAGATCCGCGTACGTGTCCACTGAAGGTCCTTTCCCACCCGGGCGCGCACCACGGCCGCCCGTAAACGATCTCCCGAGGACTATGGCCGCGACCCGGTGACCGGCACATCGGTCATCTCACCGATACGCCGGCGGCGCGGCCGCACGGACCACGCCCACGGACCACACCTGTCGAACCACCGACCCGAACGGCATCAACTCCCTTTATTCACAGCCCAGTTGTTAACCCGGAATTGACCGCACCGCACCGCACCGGCCACCGGGGCGGCGCAGGATGCCACCCCAGGGGGGAACGGACGAGTGGGGGTACGGGTGTGGTCGCCGGGGAGAGATCCGTCGTCGTCGAGGAGCCCCGCCTGACCGTGCGGCGCCGGTCCTCCGGCTCGTGGTCGCGACGGAGTCTGCTGCTCTTCCTCCTTCCCGTACTGGCGACCGTCCTGACGGGACTCGCCACGCTGACGATCTCGGGGAACCTGCTGCTGCCCTTCGAACGGGTCGTCGTCCTGGAGGGCAAGATGGCCTCCAAGCGGGACTTCTTCGAGGACGAGGAGGTCCGGCGGATCCTGCTGAAGCACCACATCAGCGTCCACATCACCAGCTCGGGTTCCCGCGAGGTCGCGATGCGGGACATCGCCGCGTTCGACTTCGTCTTCCCCTCCGGTCAGCCGGCCGGCGATCTGATCACCGGCGTGCGCGCGGCGGACGGCCGGTACGCCAAGGTGCACCGCCCCTTCGTGAGCCCCATCGCGCTCGCGACCTACCGGGAGTACGCCGAGACCCTGCGCGACGCGGGCATCGCCACCCCGCTGCCCTCCGAAGGCGCGGACCGGCCGCTCTACTACTCGCTGGACATGCGGAAGTTCCTCGACAGCATCGACCGGGGGAAGCGCTGGAACGACCTGGGCATCCGTCGGCACGGGATCGCCAACGCCAATCGCATCGTCGCGCAGAGCCCCGACGTCTGCGGCTCCAACTCCGCCGGCACCTACCTCGCCCTCGTCTCCTTCACCTGGCGCGGCGACGGACCCGACGTGCCCACCACCGACCAGGAGGCGAGCAGCCGCGCGCGGTCCGTCAAGCACCTCATGGAGCAGGGCCTGCCCGCCGCGGACGTGTTCCGGACGTACATCTCGCCCGACGGCAAGGGCATCGCGCCCGTGGTCGTGGCGTACGAGCACCAGTACCTCACCTACCAGGTCCGGCACCGCGCCGAGACCGGGCGGCTCGACTCGGAGCGCGTCCTGCTCTACCCCTCCAGCCAGTTCGTCACCCAGCCCCAGTTCATCTCCCTGAACAGCAAGGGCGACCGGCTCGGCGAGCTCGTCACCACGGACCCCGATCTGCGCCGGCGCGCGATGGAGCTGGGCTTCCGGATCCTGGATCCGGCGGGCGAGGTCGCAGGCGACCAGCTGGCGCGCTTCCTGACCGAGCGGAACGTCCCCGTGCCGGCGCTGCGCGGTGACGACACCCGCTCCCCCATGCCCCGGATCCGCTACCTGGAGCGGATGATCTCCATCGTCGGCGACTGTCCGGTCGCCCCGCTCCCGGACCAGGCCCGGTGACGGGGCCCGGCCGTCCCCGGCCGCCTCGCCGGCGCAGGGCGCTGACCGCGCTCGCCCTGGCCTGGCTGGCCGTCCTCGCCACCCTCGCCTCCTGCACCTCGGACAGCCCCGAGCCCGTGACCCTGCGGGTCCTGGCGAGCTCCGAACTCGCCGACATGGAGCCCTTGTTCGACGATCTGCGGCGCGACACGGGCATCACTCTGGAGATGGAGTACCAGGGCACCGTCGAGGCCACCGCCTCCCTGGCAGCCGGCCGGTACCGGCACGATCTCGCCTGGCTCTCCTCCTCCCGCCCCTTCCAGCTCCTCCTGCGGAAGCACGGACGTCAGACGGAGAGCCCGCTGTCGACGAGCACGATGCGCTCCCCCGTCGTCGTCGGCCTGAAGCCCGAGGTGGCGCAGCGGCTGCGCCGGGCGGCCCCCGACGGGCAGCTGTCCTGGGCCGACCTGGCCGACGCCGCGGCGGCCGGCACGCTGAAGTACGCGATGGCCGACCCCCGCAGCTCGAACAGCGGGCTGTCCGCGCTGGTGGGCGTGGCGACCGCCGCCGCGGCCACCGGCGGCGCCCTGCGCCCCGAGGACGTGTCCTGCGACCGGCTGCGCGGCTTCTTCGCCGGGCACAAACTGACCGTGGACTCCTCCGGTGGGCTCGCGGGCGCGTACGCCCGGGCCGAGGGCGGCCTCGACGCGCTGATCACGTACGAGTCCGAGCTGCTCGCGCTGAACCGCGCGGGCACCCTCCGGGCACCCCTGGAGATCGTCTACCCGAAGGACGGCATCGTGCTGTCCGACTACCCCCTGATGCTGCTCGACCCGGCTCGGCGGGACGCGTACGACCGGCTGACGGCGTGGCTCCGGAGCGAAGCCGTACAGCGGAAGATCATGGAACGGACACTGCGCAGGCCGATCACCCCCGACCTGCCCCGCATCCCCAGCCTGCGGACCCCTCTCGGCAACGCCCTGTACTTCCCCGACGACCAGGCGGTCGTCGACCGGCTGCTCGCCGACTACGCCGCCGCGCGCAGCGGCGGCCCCGCGCGGGTCCTCTTCCTGCTCGACTTCTCGACGTCCATGCGGGGCGAACGGATCGCGAACCTCCGAGCCACGTTCGACGGACTCGGCGGCGCGGACGACTCCAGGTCCGGCAAGTTCGCCAGGTTCCACCAGGGCGAGACGCTCACGGTGCTGCGCTTCGGCGGTCGCGTACTGGACGAGCAGAGCGTCACGTACGGGAAGGCGGGCGATCTGGAGCGGCTGCGGGGCTTCGTGGCCGACGACGGCTTCGCCACGAGCACCGCCGTCTGGTCGGCACTCGACCACGCCTACCGGTCGGCGGCCGACGCCCTGGCGAAGGACTCCCGGCAGCGCGTGTCCATCGTGCTCATGACGGACGGGGAGAACAACGCCGGGATGAGCCTCGACACCTTCCTCGGCCGGTATGCGGCCCTGCCGCCGGCCGCCCGCGCGGTCCGTACGTACACCGTCCGCTACGGCGACTCCGATCCACGGGAACTCGACCGCGCGGCCAGGGCCACCGGAGGACACATGGCCGATGCCACCGGACAGTCCCTGCTCAATGCCTTCAAGGAGATCCGTGGGTGTCACGAGTGAAGCGTGGTGGGCCGTGTGGTGGCCCTGGATGCTGCTGTGGACGGTCACGGGAGCGGGGCTGGCCGCGCTCCTGACCGTGACGCTGCTGCGGCTGGTCCGCGCCCGGCGGACCGTCACCCCGGACATCACGGACGGCATCTGCTTCTACCTGCACGACAAGATGGTCATGGACCACTACCAGATGCGCAGTTACACGGCCGCGCTGCGCAAGGAGGTCGAGCAGCGCACCAGTGACAGCAAGGACGGCACCGTGCGCGCGAAGGTCTTCGGCGTGGGCGCGGACGGCGGCCGCAAGGAGAACACCGAGGTCGTCAGCCGCTATCTGGAGGTCGCGGAGCCGATCTCGGTGATCGGTCTGATCATGAAGGTCCTGGAGGAGAAGCGGGTCATCGTCCACGTCGACCTGCCGAGCCGGTCGGTCACCCGGAGCACCGCGCTGCTCCGGACGACCGCCGGTGCGCGGGACGACGTGCGGCTGCGCGACGTCGAGGGCTTCGTCCTGATCCGGGGCCGGTACCGCGCGACGGGCGACGAGGGGCCCTCCACCGTCTTCCTCGCGCCGTACGGAGACCCGGCCGACCCCTCCCAGGGCCCCCGCGTCCGCGTCACCTGCGCCACGGAGGGGCTGCGCACCCAGGTCCCCCAGGGCACCTTCTCCGCCCGGTGCCTGGGCAAGGTCCAGGAATGGAACGCGGCCGAAGGGGTCCTGGAGGTCCAGGCGATGGCGATCTTCCGCTGACCCGGTCGGGCCGGGTCCACCGGCCCGACCGGGTCAGAGTGCTCCGACGATGTCCTCCACCCGGGCCTTCGCGTCGCCGAAGAGCATCGAGGTGTTCTCCTTGAAGAACAGCGGGTTCTGGACGCCCGCGTAGCCGGAGGCCATCGAGCGCTTGAACACGATGACCTTGCCGGCCTCCCAGACCGTGAGGACCGGCATGCCGGCGAGGGGGCTGCCGGGGTCCTCCGCGCCGGCCGGGTTGACCGTGTCGTTGGCGCCGATCACGAGGACGACGTCGGTGGCGGCGAAGTCCTCGTTGATCTCGTCCATCTCCAGGACGATGTCGTACGGCACCTTGGCCTCGGCGAGCAGCACGTTCATGTGGCCGGGGAGGCGGCCGGCGACCGGGTGGATGCCGAACCGTACGTCGACGCCCTTCGCGCGCAGCTTCGAGGTGAGTTCCGCGACCGGGTACTGCGCCTGCGCCACGGCCATGCCGTAGCCGGGCGTGATGACCACGGAGCGGGCCGAGCCGAGCAGCTCGGCGACGCTCACGGCGGTGATCTCCGTGTGCTCGCCGTAGTCGACGTCCGAGCCCGCCGGGGCCTCGATGCCGAAGCCGCCGGCGATGACCGAGAGGAAGGAGCGGTTCATCGCCTTGCACATGATGTAGCTCAGGTAGGCGCCGGAGGAGCCGACGAGGGCGCCGGTGATGATCAGCAGGTCGTTGCCGAGGAGGAAGCCGGAGGCGGCCGCGGCCCAGCCGGAGTAGCTGTTGAGCATGGAGACGACGACCGGCATGTCGCCGCCGCCGATCGAGGCGACGAGGTGCCAGCCGAGCGCCAGTGCCAGGACGGTCACGGTGATCAGCAGCCACAGTTCCGGCGTGATCACGAACCACGCCGTCAGGGCGACGAACAGGCCCAGCGAGCCGAGGTTCAGGACGTTCTTGCCCGGCAGCATCAGCGGCTTGGAGCTGATCTTCGCGGAGAGCTTCAGGTAGGCCACGATGGAACCGGTGAAGGTCACGGCGCCGATGAACAGGCCGATGAACACCTCGCCGTGGTGGATGCCCAGCGTGCCGAGCGCGTCCAGGGCCTGGGCCTCGTGGCCGTCCGGGTGGTTCTCGACCTCCAGGAAACCGTTCCAGCTGACCAGCACGGCCGCCAGACCGACGAAGGAGTGCAGCAGCGCGATCAGTTCGGGCATGCCGGTCATCTCGACGCCGCGCGCCCGCTGCAGACCGATCAGCGCGCCGATCAGCATCGCGAGGCCCATCAGGCCGAGGCCGGCGGTGCTGACGTCGCCGTCCACCGCGAGCACGACCGTCGCGACGAGCGCGACGCCCATGCCGAGCATGCCGAAGGCGTTGCCGAGCCTGGCCGTCTCGTGCTTGGAGAGTCCTGCCAGCGCCAGGATGAACAGCAGCGCGGCAACAAGGTAGGCCGCCTGAGCGGCGATGGTCGCAGACATGTCAGCTCCGGTTGAACATCGCGAGCATGCGACGCGTCACCGCGAAGCCGCCGAAGACATTGATACTTGCCAGCAGGATCGCCACGGCCGACAGCACCGTGACCGCCGTGCTTCCGTGCCCGATCTGCAGCAGCGCGCCGACGACGACGATCCCGGAGATCGCGTTCGTCACCGACATCAGCGGCGTGTGCAGCGCATGGTGCACATGCCCGATCACGTAGTAGCCGATCACGATCGCCAGGACGAAGACCGTCACGTGCGGGAGCAGCGCCGCCGGCGCGAACCCGGCTGCCAGGAACAGCGCCAGGGCGGCGACGGCCACGCCGCCGAACCTCCCCCTCGCCGACATCGGCGGCTTCTTCGGCGCCGGCTCCCGCACGGCCGCCGTGGGTGTGGTGGCCGGGGCCGCCGAGACCTGCACCGGCGGAGGCGGCCAGGCCAGCTCGCCCTTGCGTACGACGGTGATCGAACGCTGCACCGGATCCTCCCAGTCCAGGACGAGGCGAGCGTCCTTGTCGGGGGTCATCAGCTTCAGCAGGTTCACCAGGTTCGTGCCGTACAGCTGCGAGGCCTGCGCCGGCAGCCGGCCCGCCAGGTCGGTGTATCCGATGATCGTCACGCCGTTGGCCGTGACGGTCTTCTCGCCCTTCACCGTGCCCACGACGTTGCCGCCGTTGGCGGCGGCCATGTCGACGATCACCGAGCCCGGCTTCATGCTCGCCACCATCTCCGCCGTGATCAGCGTCGGCGCGGGACGGCCCGGGATCAGGGCGGTGGTGATGACGATGTCGGCCTCGCGGCACTGCGCGGCGTACAGCTCCACCTCGCGCGCCTTGTACTCCTCGCCCATCTCCTTGGCGTAACCGGTCTTGGAGACCTCGACCTCGGCGGACTCGATAGACAGGTACTCGCCGCCCAGCGACCGCACCTGATCGGCCACCTCCGGCCGCGGGTCGGTCGCCCGCACGATCGCACCGAGCGAGCCCGCCGCACCGATCGCCGCGAGACCCGCGACGCCCGCGCCCGCGACGAGCACCCTCGCCGGCGGCACCTTGCCCGCCGCCGTCACCTGGCCGGTGAAGAACCGCCCGAACTCGTGCGCGGCCTCGATCACGGCCCGGTATCCCGCGATGTTCGCCATCGACGACAGGACGTCCATCGACTGCGCCCGGCTGATACGCGGCACGGCGTCCATCGACAGCGCGGTGAACGGCCGACGGCCCAGCTCCTCCACCATCACGGGGTCGAAGGCCGGCGCGAACAGAGCGATCACCGTCGCCGCCGGCCGTACCCGGTCCAGCTGGGACGGGTCCGGGGCGTTGACCCCCAGCACCACGTCCTCGGCCGCAGCGTCGCCGATGGTCGCACCGGCAGCCTCGTAAGCGCTGTCGGTGAAGCCGGCGGCGACGCCCGCGCCCGGGTCGACGACCACGTCGTACCCCAGTTTGCGGATCTGCTCGATCGTGGCCGGCGTCGCCGACACCCGACTCTCACCTGCCCGCGCTTCCTTGAGGACTCCGACATTCACGAGCGTTCTCCGTTCGCTGCTGTTCAGACGAGAAGCGGGTGACTCATTCCACCGCGTCCATGAATTATTCCGCCTTGAACACGGACGCAGCTCGAGCGCACGATTCCCTGCCGAACCGGCAGCGGCCACTCGCCCTCACGGAGAGGACACGATCGCAGAGGCCGGTGGGCGTCCCTGGGGAAGACCGTTCCCGGGGTTCCGTCAGAACGCGAAGACCGTGCCCTCCGCCGTGCGGGCCCGCAGTTCGCACGGGTTGCCGTAGGTCGCCGACCAGCTCACGCGCCGGCCCTGCCAGACGCCGTCACCGGTGACCGTGACCGGGTTCCACTCACGCGTACAGGGGCGGCCTCCCCGTAAGTCAGTCAGGTTCGCGAAGTCGCCCTCCGCGGCGGCCAGTTCCGCGCAGGCCGCTTCCGGTGCGGGGTGGCTGCCGGACGGGGTCGGGGCACAGGTCAGGGTGACCGCGCGGACGACGGTGTCGGACGACGGGTCCGCGCCCGCACCGATGGTCATCACGAGCGCCGACGGAGCGTAGAGGCTCTCGGGCGCCGCCGTGGCGGTGCCGGTGAAGGCGGCGCCGACGAGTGCGAGGCCGGTCGCGGTGGCGAACGCGGTGGCGCCGAGAGTACGGAAGTAGCGCACGGGGGTGTCCCTTCGCGGGGTGACGGGGGTGATGCGAGCCGATCGGCTGCGCACCGGAGTCTTGTCGACGCGGAGGGTGATCGCACACGCGGTCGCAGCTTTCCGGCCGTGGCCCCCGACGGTCCCCTACCGACTGGTCGTTCGGGCAGTTGGGAGGCGGTGCCGCTGCACTACGCCCCGCTCCCCTGGGCGCGGACGCCGCGGGCGGTCCAAGCTCGAACGATCCGTTGACCTGCGCCGTAACGGAAAGATGTTCGAGATTGGACCGCCCGTACCCCCTCATGATCGTCCGGAACCCAAGGCCCCGGTACGGTCCTGCCAGACCCCGGTACGGTCCTGCCGGCCCCCGGCAGGACCGAGGGGGTTCAGTGCTCGCAGAGGGAGAACTCCCGCTCGTAGAGCTGGTCGTTGTGTTCGTCGACGAAGAACTTGCGCTCCTGCATGAGCTGTTCGCGGTAGCCCTTGGCCTGCTCGAGCGTCATGGTCGAGGTGTCGGACCAGGGTTGCTGCGGCGGCACATCGGATGTCGAGACGATCTTCTCCGACGGGTCGACCAGGAAGAACGCGAGGATCTTGCGGTGCCCCGAGCGGGTGGGGTCCGTGAGGCGGAACGAACCGACGCGGTGCTGCAGGACGTTCGGGAACGCCAGGCAGCGCCCCGCCGGGGTCGACGCCGAGCCCAGCAGCTGATTCAGCGCGTCCTCGTTCTCCAGGCCGTAGACCTCACGCAGACCGTTGTCGTCGTTCTGCTCGTAGTCCGGGTCGTCGAGCGCCGCCCGGAAACTCAGCCGGCTCTCGGTGATGTTCTCGCTGTCCCAGTAGTAGATCCCGGTCGACACGATCCGCTCGTTCAACATCCCCTCGACGTGCCAGGAACCGCCGGCGTACTCGGGCTTGTCCGGGGTGAGATGAATGCTCGCGAGCTTGACGATGACCTGGAGACCGCGGCCGCGCAGATCGACCCGGGCGGATGCGTCGGGCAGCTCGGGCGCGGTGAAGGCGGGGGCGTCCGGGACGACCGGGAGGCGGGTCTCCCACCAGTCCTCCAGGGCCGTTTCCCATGCGTCATAGGCTTCCGCGTAGGCGTCGGCATCACTGTAGGAAGCCTTGTCCGGGCGCTCCGGCTCCGAGTCGTACCACCCGTAGGGATCGGCCACGATCCGCAGGGGCCGCGGATGGCGCAGATCGGTGAGCACGTTCTCCAGCAGCGGGCGCATGCGTGCGAACAAGTCCGGCAGCACGGAGGCCAGTTCGTGATGCTTCTCGGGGTGGACGTTGTTGACGTACGAACGGAAGACGACATCGCCTTCGTCACTGACGTCGACGTCCGTGGGCAGCCACTGGAACTTCTCGGAGAACTCGTACTTCGCGTAGCGGTCCGTCGGGTTCCGCCACGCCCGCTCGGGCGCGCCGCTCACCTCTCTCGTCAGGCAGAACAGTGAGGGATGGACGAGATCCAGCACCTGCCCGTCGGATCCGGGATGCCAGTCCCGGTCCGCTTCGGGGACCTCTTCCAGAACCCGGACCGCCGCGCGCAGCCGGGATTCGAGCTTGTCGTCGATCAGCGTGTCCGACTGCCACACCCCGTCGACGGCGGACACCTCGATGCCGGTTCGTTCGTCACGCAGTGCGGCGTAGTGCACGAGTTCGTCGAGCACATGGCGAACCTGTGCTGCGGTGAGGCCCTGGGCGACCGCCTCCCGCGTCCACCTGGCGACGATGTCGGCATCGTTCATCTTGTCGAACCACCCGGGCTTCGCCCGAATGTGCGCGCTGCATTGCATCATCTGGAGTTCCCGCAGCGTTCGGGGCGTCGCGAACGCTATGGAGCGGGAAGTCTGGAAGGGCAGCGGGAAGGCAGACAGGCCGGTCAATTCTCGTGGTCCCTACAGTCGGCGTGCGGTGGCGGGCAGGATAGCCCAGCGGACTGACACGGACAGCGTGCCGCGGTGTCCACGGGCCGCTGATGGAAGTCGAGCCGCCGGAATACCTACGATGTCGGCAAACCGACAGGAGGGGATCGCGGTGGGAACGCTCAAGGCACTGGGGGTCGGCGAGGAGGAGGAGCGCCTGTACCGACTGCTGCTGTCCGGTCCGGATCGGACGCTTGCCGACCTGACGGAGGCGCTGGGCGTCGCACCGGCACCGCTGCGTCGGCGGCTGAGGGTGCTCGAGGACGCCGGGCTCGTCTTCCGTACGCCGACCCGGCCCGTCCGCTACCGTCCCTCGCCTCCGGGACCCGCCGTGGACGTCCTGATCGCCCGTAGGCAGGAGCAGTTGGACCGGACCCGCTCCGAGGCGAAGGAGCTGACCCAGCTCTGGGAGGCGGGGACGGGCCGGGAGCCGGCGGTCGAGGTGGTCCAGGGGGCCGAGGCCAACGTCCAGCTGTTCCTGCAGACGCAGCGCTCCGCCCGCGAGGAGATCCTCACCTTCGACAAACCCCCGTACATCGTCGAGGGGGTCGGCAGGCAGGCCGAGGTCCAGCGCGATCGCATGGCCACGGGGGTGCGCTATCGCACCCTCTACGACCGGGAGTCGCTGCTCGAACCGGAGCAGCACGCTCTCGCCCGTGAGCTCGCCGCCCACGGAGAGCAGGCCCGGGTCCTCGACGGCGTCCCCCTCAAGGCCCTCATCGCCGACGGCACCACGGCTCTCGTCCCGGTCCAGCTCACCGAGGACCGGCACGCGGTGGTTCTGCGCGACTCGCCGCTGCTCGACGCGCTCGTCTCCCTCTTCGAGCTTCTCTGGCAGCGGGCCACGCCCCTGTGGCCGACCGGCCGGCACGAGCAGCCGAGTGGGCTCAGCGACTTCGACAGGCTGCTGCTCGGCTACGCGGCCGTGGGCTGCACGGACGAGGTCACCGCCCGCAAGACGGGTCTCAACCAGCGCACGATCGAACGCCACATGCGCCGCATCATGGACACCCTCGGCGCACGCACCCGCTTCCAGGCCGGTCTCCAGGCCGGTCTGCAGGGCTACCTCGGGGACCGGGAGGACCCCGCGTAGCCCCCGATCCTGGCAGGGGAAAGCCCGGTACGGCCGTGAGCCGTACCGGGCGTCCCGAGAGGGGAACGCCCCTCTCAGGGGTCGCGCGGGGTGGGTCAGCCGATCGAGCAGGTCATGTACCACTGCTGCTTGGTGCAGGTGACCGTGGTGGAGACGGCGCCGGTGCCGCCCTTGTCGTCGGTGACGGTGAGCGTGGTCCGGTAGGTGCCGGAGGCGTTGGAGGGGAACTGGTGGCTGACGTCGGCGCCGGTACCCGTGGTGCCGTCACCGAAGGACCAGCTGTACGAGGCGATGGCGCCGTCCGGGTCGTAGGAGCCGGCGGAGTTCAGCGAGCAGTGTCCGTTGACCGTGCAGAAGCCGTCGATCTTGGCGGTGGGCTTGTCGTTGTGGTTCGGGGCGAGGAGCCGGAAGGTGGTCTGGTTTCGGCCGGTGCGGTTGGAGGAGTCGGTGACCGTCAGCTTGACGGTGTAGGTGCCGTAGGAGGCGTACGTGTGGGTGGGCTTGACGCCGGTGCCCGTCGTGCCGTCGCCGAAGTCCCAGCTGTAGGACAGGCCGCTGCCGCCGGTGAGCGAGGCGTCGAAGGTGCAGGCGCGGGTGGCCCGGTCGCAGGCGGGGACGAACGTCGCCTGCGGTGCGGAGGTTCCGCCGGCCGGGTAGGCCGCGGTGTCTGTCACGTCGAGCAGCGGTTCCTTGGCTCCGTCACCGGAGGTGTCGGTCCAGTTGGCGTTGCCGGTGGCGACGAGGCGGTTGCGGACGGCCAGGACACCGGCCCTGTCGGTGGGCTTGGCGCTGCCGCGGGTGAGCCAGCCGGCGGCGCCGGCGACGTGCGGCGCCGCCTGCGACGTACCGCTGTAGTTGGAGTAGCCGCCGTCCTTGAAGGCGGAGCGGATGCAGTCGCCGGGGGCGGCCAGGTCGACGCCGCGCCCGAAGTTGCTGAAGTTGGAGAGCGTGTCGTCCTTGTTGGTGTTCTTCGCGTTGCACCAGGCGAAGTCGCCGAGACCGCCGGCCTTGCCGTCGGCGTCGCTGAGGGAGGAGACGGTGATGGCGTCGGGGGCGTTGGCGGGGCTCTGCTCGGCGACGTCGCGCTTGTCGTTGCCCGCGGAGACCACGACGACGCTGCCCTTGGCGATGGCCCGGCCGACGGCGTCGTTGACCGCCTGGACCGTGCCGTCGAAGCCGAGGCTCAGGTTGACGACCTCGATCTCGGCGGCGTGCGCGGTCACCCAGTCGATGCCGTTGACGATCTCCTCGGTGCTGCCGCTGCCCTTGCTGTTCAACGACTTGACCGACCAGAGCCGGGCTCCGGGGGCGACGCCGACGTACCCGATGCCGTTGTCGAGGCCGCCGACGATGCCGGCGACGTTGCTGCCGTGCCCGTTGTCGTCCATGCCGGCGTTCTCCACACAGGCGGTGACACCGACGCAGTTCACCCGGCGGACCACGTTGAGGTCCGGGTGCGTGTAGTCGATGCCCGAGTCGATGACGGCGACGTCCACGTCGACGCGTTCGTCCCGCCCGTCGCCGACTCTCAGCCCGGAGTCGGCGGCGGCGCCGGTCCGGGCGGTGCCGTTGGGTGTCGCCTGACCGTGCGCGTGGGCGACCGCGGACTTCTCCACGTACGCGACGTTCGGGTCGTTGCGCAGAGTGGCCACTGCCGCCGGGGTCAGCTCGGCGGAGAACCCGTTGAGCGCCGAGCGGAAGACCGATCCGAGCTCGACGCCCGCGGCGGAACGGGCGACCGAGACCGGGTCGGCGACGGTGCCGTTCTTCAGGACGAGGACGTACCGGGCGCCGTCCTGCGGAGCCGCCTCGACGCCCTGGGCGACGGCCGGAAGAGTGCCGAGCAGCGCGCCGGTTGCCAGCGTGAGGCCCGCGGATATCGCGAACCGCTTCATGCTTCCTCCAAGTGGAGGTGGGGATGTCGGCCCAGACAGTAGGTGCAGCACGAGCGATTGGGTATGCCGGACTTCCGCCTCTGTCGCCATTCCGACAGCCGGAGAAGAAGGGACTGGGAGGCCCCGCGTCCGGAAGGTGTTCTAGCGTGGAAGGAGACGTGCACCGCGCAGCGGCGATGGCTGGGACGTCCGGTTCCGTCCGTCCGGCCGCCCTCTCGTGAGGCGTCCGATCGGCAGGTGAGATCAATGAGCGGAACGGCCGGCGCCGCCGGCGACGGAAACCACCCGTTCGACGTGATCGTCGTCGGCGCACGCTGTGCGGGCGCACCGACCGCGATGCTGCTGGCCCGACGGGGTCACCGGGTCCTCCTGGTCGACCGGGCGACCTTCCCGAGCGACACGATCTCCACGCACCTGATCCATCCGCCCGGGCTGGCCGCGCTGGACCGGTGGGGACTGCTGGAGCGGGTCGTGGCGACCGGGTGTCCCCCCATCGACACCTACGCGTTCGACCTCGGGCCGTTCGCCATCGTGGGGTCCCCGGCCGGAGAGGGCTTCGACGCCTCGTACGCTCCCCGCCGCACGGTCCTCGACAAGATCCTCGTCGACGCCGCCGCGGAGGCCGGTGCCGAGGTACGCGAGGGGTTCACCGTCGAGGAGCTCCTGTTCGACGGGGCCACGGTGACCGGGATCAAGGGCCACCGCAAGGACGGCGGTACCGCCGTCGACCACGCCCGGATCACCGTGGGCGCGGACGGACTCCACTCGTCCGTCGCCAGGGCGACCGGTGCCGCCGACTACGCGGAGAAACCGAAGATCAACGCCTACTACTACGCGTACTGGTCCGGGCTGCCCATGAACGGCACGTACGAGGCGTACGACCGCGGCGACTGCGCCTTCGCCGCGTGGCCCACCAACGAGGACCTGGCGATGGTCATCGCCGGCTGGCCCATGCGCGACTTCGAGGCCAACCGCGGTGACGTCGAGGGCAACTACCACGCCACGATGGCCCGTTCGCCGGCCTTCGCGGAGCGGCTCGCGCAGGCCACCCGGACCGGACGGTTCGTCGGAACGGCCATCCCCAACTACTTCCGTAAGCCCTACGGCCCCGGCTGGGCCCTGGTCGGCGATGCCGGATACCTGAAGGACCCCATCACCGCCCAGGGCATCCAGGACGCCTTCCGGGACGCGGAGCGGTGCAGTGGCGCACTCGACGACGTACTCGCCGGCCGCCGGTCCTTCGACGAAGCGATGCGGGGCGCCCAGGAGGCGAGGGACGCCCAGGTGACGAGCATGTACGAGTTCACGGCCGAGTTCGCGACGATGGAACCGCCACCCCCCGAGATGCGGCAGCTGCTCCTCGCCGTGTCCCAGAGCCCCACGGCATCCGACGAGTTCGTCAGGGTCACGGCGGGCATGACCCCGCCCGAGGAGTTCCTCGGTCACATGCAGGAACGGATGGGCGGCCAGGCGGCCGACGCGGCCTGACGCCCGACCGGCCGAGCGGGGAGGACCGGCCTCTGCGTGACGGTCCGCCGGCAGTAGGCCGACGGACCGTCACGAAACGTGCTGCATGCGTGAACGGCACGGTGACGACGTGGACGAAGATCTTGACGCCTCTGAAACGGCCCCTGACCTCCGACTGTCACACGCCGGGACGACAAGCTCGGGAGGCGGTCAGCCCACGTACTTGTCGGCGGCGTACAGCGCCTGGTCGAGAATGGCCAGGCCCTCGCGGGCCTCGTCGTCGGTGATGGTGCACGGGGGGACGACGTGGATGCGGTTGTAGTTGTACACCGGCCACATGCCGCCCTCCTTGCACGCGGCGACCACCTCGTCGACGGGGCGGGCCAGCTCGCCGCCGGCGGCGTACGGGACGAGCATTTCGCGGGTCTCGCGGTCGCGGACGAGTTCCACGGCCCAGAACACGCCCAGTCCGCGGACCTCGCCGACCGACGGGTGGCGGTCGGCGATCTCCCGCAGCCCCGGGCCGATGATCTCCGCTCCCACGCGGGCGGCGTTCTCGTTCACGCCCTCCTCCCGCATCGCGGTGATGGTGCCCACCGCGGCGGCGCACGCCAGGGGGTGGCCGGAGTAGGTGAGGCCACCGGGGTAGGCCACATCGCGGAAGGTGTCGTGCACGGCGTCGGAGAGGATGACCCCGCCGAGCGGCACGTAACCGGAGTTGACGCCCTTGGCGAAGGTGATCAGGTCCGGAGTGACGCCCCAGTGGTCGACGGCGAACCAGGCGCCCGTGCGGCCGAAGCCGGACATGACCTCGTCCGCGATGTAGAGGATGCCGTAGCGGTCGCAGAGCTCACGGACACCGGCGAGGTAGCCCGGCGGCGGGACCAGGATCCCGGCGGTGCCGACGACCGTCTCCAGCACGATCGCGGCGATCGTGGACGGCCCCTCGAAGGTGATGACCTGCTCGAGGTGGGCGAGGGCGCGCTCGCACTCCTCGGCCTCCGTCGTGGCGTGGAAGTGCGAGCGGTAGAGGTACGGGCCGAAGAAGTGGGCGACGTTCCCGGACGCGCTGCCGGAGTTCTCGTTCGCCCAGCGGCGCGGGTCGCCGGTGAGGCTGATCGCCGTCGCCGTACCGCCGTGGTAGGAGCGGTAGGCGGAGAGGACCTTGGGGCGTCCGGTGTGGATACGGGCCATGCGGACGGCGTGCTCGTTGGCCTCGGCTCCGCCGTTCGTGAAGAACACCCGGTTGAGGTCGCCCGGCGCGATCTCCGCAATCAGTCGGGCGGCCTCACCGCGCCGGTCGTTGGCGAAGGTCGAGGCGATCATGCAGATCCGGTCGGCCTGGTCCTTGATGGCGGCGACGACCTTGGGGTGGGCGTGACCGATGTTCAGGTTGATGAACTGCGAGGAGAAGTCCAGGTAGCGCCTGCCCTCGTAGTCCCAGAAGTAGCGGCCCTCTCCCCCGGCGACCGGCATCGGGTTCACGGCGCCCTGCGCGGCCCAGGAGTGGAACAGGTGGGCCCGGTCGTCGGCGACGACGCGGGCGCCGGCCTCCGGATCGGGCAGACCTGCGGGGACGGGGGCGGAGGAGCCGGAAGCGGAGCTCGACATGGGTACCTCGATCGGTGGTAGGGAGAACGATGTGCGAGAGGGGTCGGGGAGTGGGGGCCGTCGGCGTTCGGAGGGCGTGGCGCCGGGGAGGAACAGGGCCCTTTCCTTGGCGAGGAAGTGGTGGATGTCGTCGTGGACCGCCGCCATCCGGCTGCGCGGCGGGGTGCCCTCGGCCTCGCGCAACAGCGCGGCCTGGCGCCGCAGTACCGGCCCCGAGAAGGGGAGGTTCCCGCTGCTTCCGTACCGGATCGAGCCGTGGGCGTCGCGGCGCGGCACGATCTCGGAACGGGCGTGGATGCTGGCGCTGAAGGGGATGTCGAGCCTGCCGTCCCGGAAGGCCCGCTCGATCCCCTCGAAGAGGACGTCGGCGGCCAGCACCGGCTCGACGAGCTCGGCCACCTCACGCTCGATCCAGTGCTGTTCCTCCGCCACGCGGTCCTCGTCGACCCGGACGAAGTCCAGCAGCTCCGAGGCCCCGAGCGCCGCCGTGCGCAGTCCGGACGCGTTGGCGGCCGCGTCGGGGATCCCCTGGGCCTCCTGGACGGTCTTGGTGATCACCTTGGTGGCACCGCCGAGCCGGGCGGTCAGTCCGCCCAGCAGGATCAGTCCGCCCGCGAACTCGGGGGTGGTGGGGAAGACGCCCATGAACTCGTGGAGGACGGGATAGACCTCCACGTCCGGGCCGAGGTAGCGGCGCGCCAGGGTGCGCGTCGCCCGCAGGGCCGCGATGTCCTGGTGGATCTCCCCGCTCTGGGGATAGGAGATCGACAGACAGCGGACGCCCTCCGCGACGGCGGCGGCGCCTTCGAGGAGCGTCATGGCGAGGCTCACCGACGGCGGGACGAGCACGGCGGTGAGTGTGCCGAAGAGCTCCCGGTCGACGACGACTCCGCTGCGGGCCAGCGTGCCGCACACGGCGTCGACCCGCTGCCACGCGCGCAAGGAGCGGGACAGCGGAACGTCCTTGGAGTAGGGCAGGTTGTAGCCGATGCCGCCGCCCTCGAAGGAGGTGATGCCCGAGGCCAGGGAGACGGCGAACAGCTCGCGCGGGTCGGGCGAGCCGTGGCGTACCTCCAGGGGTACGCCCACCGTCTCGACGAGCTGCCGGCCCCGTCGCCACCCGTGGGTGACCAGCGGATAGCCGTTGAGCTCGGCCGGGTCGCGGAGCAGGACGTCCCGTGCCGCACGGAACTTCCGCAGCCGGGTGTGCGAGTCGATCGTGACGGACAGGATGTCCGGTGCCGCAGCCTCCAGTTCGCGCAGCAAGTGTCTCATCGGCTCGTGGCCGCCCACCCCGCAGCGAGGCTGCACGGCGGGGCGTCCCAGGGCCTCCGCGGCGCGCAGCACGTCGACGACGCGCGGCAGCCGCGGTGAGGCGAGATGGGCCACGACGTCGGACCAGTCGGGCAGGGAGTCCGCGACGTCCGGGGCCAGTTCGAGTGTGTCGAGCTCAGTCATGCTGGAGTTCGGCCGCCTTGCCCGTGCTTCGCAGTCGGTCGAGGAGCAGGACAATCTCGTTGCTGTCGGTCAGGATGTGGTCGATCCCGAGGTCGCGGAGGCGGCGCAGGTCCGCTTCGGTCGTGCGGCTGCCCACGGACAGGTTGCCTCCGACGATCACGGGCGGGCTGAGCCGGCCCGCGGCCCGCAGCGCCGGCAGGTCCCGGAGGTCGTGGTGGGCGTGACCGTTGAGGCTGCCGATGAGCACGGCCTCGGCCTGCGGGTGCGCGTCCACCGCGTCGGCGAAGTCGCCGAGCGGGGTACAGACTCCGAGGTTGACCACGGTGAAGCCGTAGTCCCGCAGTTGGAGGGCGATGAGCTGGTTGGCGACGGCGTGGGCGTCGCTCTCGGCGACGCCGAGGACGACGAGGCGTTCGCCCCGGCCTGGCAGCGCGTGCATCGGCAGCTTCCTCTCGGATTCCGGTGTCCTTCGGACCCGTGTGTGGTCGGTCAGTCTTCGAACGCCATGAAGAGCGCGCGGTGGTTGACCTCGGCGAGGCGCTCGGGGGCGAACTCCTCGGGATCGGCCGTCCGCAACGAGTCGAGGACGTGGTCGATGGCCGGGACGAGCCCCCACACCTCGTGGTACGGGGACCAGCCGGGTGCTCCGCGTCGGTGGTCCTCCTCCCGCGCGAAGAGGTACGAGGCCCACTCCCGGCTCATGGGGTACCGGTGGTGGTAGTCGTGCACCACGGTGTCCCCGGTGAGGACGAGGTAGCGGGTGGGGAAGTGGACGAACAGCATGCGGAACCACCAGCGCGCCCAGGCCGCGTACCGCCGCGCCGCCGGGAGCGCCGGTGAGGGCGCGCGTTCCCCGACGAAGATCGCGTTGGTGAGGCTCGCGAAGTACTCGCGGCCGCGGCGGGGAACCTGGTGGGGCTGCGGGAAGCTGTGCTTCACGCAGAGCCGGAAGACGTTGCTGATCTGGAAGAACAGGGTCATCGGCAGGACCCAGGCGACGAGGACCGGCACCCACAGGCCGAGCACGGTGACGACCGCCGCGAGGAGCACGTACGCCAGGGTGGTGCCGACCCGCCAGGCGGGCGGGGCGTAGGTGTAGTACGAGCGGACCCGGGCGACCAGGAAGCGGGCGTGGAACCAGGGGGAGACGCATACGCCCAGCACCCTGCGCCACATCCGCCCGCGGCTCATGCCGGGCCGCAGCTTCAGTGTCACCAGGAAGGCCTGGACGGTCGGGTCGCGGGTCGTCATGTGGTGCAGGGCGTGGTGGTCGCCGACATGCTCGGTGCTGTAGCGGTCGAAGTCCTGGATCATGAGCGCCGCCGCGATGAGGCGGCCCACCAGTACGTCGGGCTTCCGCTTGCGCCACATGTTCTGGTGGGCGCACTGGTGGTAGATCATCATCCGCAGGTTGCGGGCGGCGTGCAGGGTCGCGGCCCAGCCGGGCACCAGCAGCACCAGCAGCGGGCCGCCGGCCGCCAGCGCGGTCGCGCTGAGGGCCAGGCCGAGGACGCACGAGACGAGGGCGTTCACCAGGTGCCGGGTGGGCGTGTGGCGGACGGGCCGCTGTCCCGCGTACGGCCGGCCGGTCAGCAGGGTGAGCGGCGCGGCGAACACACGCGGCAGCACCTGCATGGATTCGCGTACGGGGTCCGGCTCGCCAGGGCCGGCCGCGGTCACCGTACGCGGGGCATTCACCTCGGACATGTCCGGTCTCTCTTCCTTGGACTCTCCCGGCGCGTGACGCGTGGCGTCACGCGTGCGCTCCGGTCTCCTGCTCCTCGGCGGCGGCGAGCAGGTCGTCCAGGACGTGGTCGAGCTGCTCCGGGGTGGTCTCCGGGTTGAGCAGCATCAGCTTCAGGTAGACACGGCTGACGCCGTCCTCGCCCGTGATGTGCGTGCGGGCGATGAGGGAGCGGCCTTCCTCCATCAGCCGGCGGCGCAGACGTCCGTTGAACGCGTCGGCCTCGGCGTCGCCGCCCTGCGGCGGGACGTAGCGGAAGAGCACCGAGGTGAGCGGCGGCTCGGCGAAGAGCTCCAGCCGCGCCTCGCGGTCGATCCGCTCCGCCGCGTACCGGGCGAGGTCGTGGCAGGTGTCCACCATGGCCGCCATGGTCCTGGCGCCCAGGGTGCGCATGGTGATCGCGATCTTCAGCGCGTCGGACCGGCGGGTGGTCTGCAGGGAGCTGCCCTGCAGGCCGATGAATCCGGCGCAGGTGTCGTCGTCCGCGCTGAGGCAGGTGGTGGGCTGCAGGCCGAAGGACAGCAGCGTCTCGGACCGGCGGACCAGGAGGACGGCCGAAGAGGCCGGGGACCAGCCGAACTTGTGCAGGTCCACCGTGATCGAGTCGGCCTCCGCGAGGCCGTCGAGGAGGCCGCGCAGACGGGGGGAGAAGAGGGCGCCGGCCCCGTACGCCGCGTCGGCGTGCAGCCAGACGCCGTGGCGGCGGGCGACGGCCGCGAGTTCCGGCAGGGGGTCGACGATGCCGAGGTCGGTGGAGCCGGCCACCGCGACCATGGCGACGGCGATCTTGTCCTCGGGGAGTTCGCGGAGGATCCGGTCGGCTTCCTCGGGGATCATCCGTCCGGCCTTGTCCACCGGCACGGTGACGATGTTCTCCTCGCCGATGCCGAGGAGACGCACCGCCCGCTCGATCGAGAAGTGGACACCGACGGGGCAGAGGACCACGGGCTGCCCGGCGCACGCGCGCATCCCGCCCAGGAAGGGGTACACGCCGGTCTTGTCCGCGAGGACGGTGTCCCGGGCCATGGTCATCGCCATGAGGTTGGACACGCTGCCGCCGGGCGTGAGGGTGCCTCCGGCCTCCTCAGGATCGTAGCCGGCCAGCTCGGCCAGCCGGGCGACGACCCAGCGGTCGAGCTCCAGGGCGAACGGGCCGCTCTCCCACGCGTGGAGGGACTGGTTGAGCACCGCGGCGACGAGTTCGGCGACGGCGGCGGCGTCGATCGGGGGCGGCTGCATCCGGGCGAGGGCGGCCGGGTGGGTGAGGTCGGCCGACCACTGCGCGTACGGGCGGACGAGGTCGGCCAGCGCCGTCTCGGGCGCGCTGCCCTCCTCCGGCAGCAGGGGGCCGGTCAGGACCTCCCGGGCCGCGGCCCTGGCGCCCTCGGGCCCGCCGGGCGCCACCGGTCCGGTGCGCTGTGCCGACACGTCCTGGAGGATGTCGAGGGCCGCGTTCATCAGGCTCCGGACGCTCTCCAGACCGGCGACGGTTCCTGCGGTCCGGAACAGGGGTTCGGAATCGGACGTGGACACGGGGGATCTCCTCTGCGATGGGGGGTGTGCCGCGCTCGGGAAGAGGGCGGCGTACGGCGAGGGCGGAGCGCCCGTGAGGGCTTCCGCGAGGGCGGGGCGCCCGGACCGGGCCGGGCGCCACCGCGCGGTAGGAGGAAGGGGGCGGGTCAGGCCCTTTCGTCGACCGGCTCCTCGGCCGGCCGGGTGGGGAAGTCCTTCAGCTGGGGCACCGGCGAGAAGACGATCCACAGCAGTGCGGCGAGGAAGGCGAAGGCCGTCGCGTACAGGGTGTTACGCAGGCCGATCGCGTCGCCGAGGAGTCCGCCGGCCAGGGCGCCGAGCGGCAGCGGCCCCCACGCGATGAACCGGCAGCCCGCGTTCACCCGGCCGAGCAGACGGTCCGGAGTGATCGCCTGGCGCAGGCTCACGACGTGGATGGTCGACATGGTCGAGCCGATGCCGCAGCAGGCGAAGGCCGTCACGTACATCGCGTACGACAGCGGTCCCGTCCCCGGAGCCAGCGGGATGAGGAGCGGGGCCGCGCAGCACAGCACCAGTTCGGCGACCACGGCCCGGCCGAGGCCCAGCCGGTTCTTCAGCCAGGTCGCGGCGACGGCTCCCACCAGCGAACCGATGGCGCCCACGCCCAGGACGAGGCCGATGGTGCCGGGGTTCATCCCCAGCTCCCGGGCCGCGTACAGCACGAAGACGGTCTGCAGCGACATCCAGCAGAAGTTGTAGGTGCCTGCCTCCAGGGCGATGGCCCTGATGGAGCCGTTGCGCACCACCACGCGCAGCCCCTCGGCGATGCTCCGGGCGGTGGAGACCTTCTCCTCGGGGATCTCCGGGGCGGGTTCCGGCCGCCGGATGGCGAGCAGGCTCGCCACGGAGACGGCGTACGAGGAGGCGTTGACGAGCAGAGCGACGGGTGCCGTCAGCCAGCCGACGAGCAGACCGGCGAGGCCGGGTCCGCCGATCTGCGCCAGGGAACTGCTCGCCTGGAGCTTGCTGTTGCCCTCCACCAGGTGCTCCCGTCTGATGAACGAGGGCAGGTAGGACTGGTAGGAGACGTCGAACAGCACGGTCAGCACGCCGACGAGCAGCGCCGTCACGTACAGGTACTCGATCGTCAGCAGGTCGAGGTAGGCGCAGAGGGGGACGCTCCCCACCAGCAGGCCCCGCCCGATGTTGCTCCAGATCATGAGGGGCCTGCGGCGTCGGCGGTCGACCCAGACCCCGATGAACAGGGTCGCCCCGAGGAAAGGGGCGAAGCCGGCCGCGTTGAGCAGCCCCAGCTGGGTGGACGAGGCCTGGAACTGGTAGACCGCCGCCAGCGGGAGCGCCAGCTGGGTGATCTGCGCTCCCATCAGCGAGACCGACTCGCCGCCCCACAGCTTGAGGAACTCGCCGTCCCGCCACAGTCCGCCGGGGCGCACGGCGCTCACGCCTCGCCCCACGGCTCGTCGGTGACGTGGTAGCAGCAGCCGATCTGGGCGCCGTTGGACATGCTGACGATGCCGACGCGCGGGTCGGGCGTACCGCGCACGAGCATGCCCGCGTAGGCCCCGCCGACCATGAGGACGCCGTAGGCGACGACCATGCGCTCGAAGCCGAGGCCGTCCTCGGCCAGGAAGCGTTCGGCGACGGGCAGCACGCGCTCCTGGACGACGAACGGTCCGCCGGCCGCGCCCCGGATGTGCTTCTCCCATTCCTCCTGGCTCACCGACCAGCCCGGTATGACACCGACCCCGCCGTACAGCAGCGTGGGCTTGAGCGCCAGTTCGTCCTTGTGTTCCAGGACGTACGGGAGCAGGTCGACGGTGTCGCCGTCGTGGTGCACGGACTCGTCGCGCAGGAAGCGGGTCCAGGGCAGGATCCGCTCCACCAGGGCGAGTTCGTCGGCGGAGAAGGCTTCGCGGTTCCGCTCGTCGCTGAGCATGGCGAGGCTGCCCTTGTTGCCGTACAGCTCGCAGTCCAGTCCGGCGAACAGGAAGGTGTGTCCGGCGTGGACCGCGTCGAGCAGGGGGTCGACGAGGTCGCGGCTGCGCTGCTCGTCGGCCATCTCCCCGGGGAGGAAGATGCGGTACACGACGTCCACCTTGCGTCCGTGGACGTGGGGAACGCCGTCGCGGTAGTCGAACTCGGCGAGGCTGCAGACCACGGTGTCGAAGCCGTGACGGAGCCAGTCGGGGACCACGAAGTCGAGCCACGGCTTGGTGTAGGTGAACCCGTCGGGCCATTCGGTGAGGGCGAGGACGGGGCGGGCCGGCAGCTCGAAGCCCGCGTCGGCGGCCTCGCCGCGCAGCACGTCGGCGATCCGCCCGATCGGGTCCGGATGGGTCAGGCGCTCCTCGTGGGCGAAGTCCTGGAACGCCCTGTTGCGGAAGGCCGGGCGGGAGAACTCGCCCATCTGCCAACCGCCGAGGGAGCTGCCGGTGTTGAGCTCCATCAGCTTGAAGCCGCCGGGCTCGCGGTACATGTCCGCCCGGGACATGGCGGGCATCCGGCGGCCCGCCCCTCGCATCACCAGGTCGACCTGGGTGTCCGTCATGCCGACGGCGCGGGCGAAGGCACGGCGGTCACCGCCGAAGAGACGGTCGGGGATGGTGGTGAGCAGCTCGAAGAGGCCGTTGAGGTCGGCTTCGAGCCGGACGCGGTCGGTGGCGTCGAGGAAGACCGGGCGGTTGAGCGCCTTGCCGCCGCCCGCTCCGTAGCTGTTCCAGTCGTTGCGCAGCTCGGGGACGACGAGGTGCGCCGCCTCCCGCTCCGTCGACAGGTAGCGCCGGGTGACCGGGTTCTCCATGAGCGCGCCGAGGCCGTCGAGGGGGGAGCCGCCGAGGACCGGCCGGATCTCCGCCTCCGCGCGGTCGAGCGCCGTGGTGCAGGCGCGCTCGTCCTCGCCGACCGCGATCAGGGCGGCGGTCCGCGGGGTGAGCGCCTGCGGCGGCAGCAGCAGTTCGTCTCCCGGGCCGGCGAGCGGCACGACGTCCGTCACCCCGGGGACCTCCGCGGCGTGCCCGAGGTCGAGCCGCTCCAGGACGCCGTCGTGGGGCGGGTAGAGGAAGCGCACCTCGGCGTACCGGTCGTGCCGGGGCGTGAGGTCCGGCGTGCGGCCGGAGGCCAGGGCGGCCCCGGCCAGGGTGAGGTCGATCCCCCGGGCGAGCGTGCCGACGTACGGGATGAGGTCACCGCCGAGGCGCCCGTTGAGCTCGATGAGGCGGCAGCCGGAGGGCGTCAGGCGGATCTCGGTGTGGGTGATGCCCCGGTCGATGCCCAGGGCGCGGTGAGCCGCCCTGACGAGGGTGTCGACCTCGTCGGCCCAGGGCTCGTGCCGCCAGGGGCCGAGCAGATGGCCGACCTCCTCGAAGGCCGGGTCGAAGCCGAGACGCTTGCGGGCGACGAACACCGGCTCCGCCTCGCCGTCGACCACGCAGCTGTCCACGCTGATCTCGGGCCCGGTCAGGTACTCCTCGACCAGCACGCCCCGCTCCGTCCGGATACCGGGAAGCGTGGTGCCCGCCACCAGCGCGTAGGCGTCGGCGAGTTCGGACGCGGCCCGCACGAGCGTCACGCCCATGCTCCCGGCGAGGGAGCGGGGCTTGAGCACGACCGGGTAGCCGATCTCGGCCGCGCCGGCGGCCGCCTCCTCCGCGCTGTGCACGAGCCGGTGCCGGACGCCGGGCAGACCGGCCCGGTCCAGGAGGGACCGGGTGGTGTACTTGTCCCGGCAGGCCTCGGCGGCCGCGGCGGAGAGGTGGGGCAGTCCGAGCTCCTCGGCGACCGCGGCCGTGGCGATCAGCGAGAGCTCGTCCCAGGTGAACAGACCGGCCGGGGAGCCGGACCCGTCGGCCTCCGCCGCTTCCGCGTGCAGCTCCTCGACCGCCCCGCGCAGGGTCTCCGCCCGGGTGGTGTCGGCGATCCGGAAGGCGGAGACGTAGGGCTTCTCCCAGGTGAGGTCCTGGGAGGTCACCAGGGAGATCTCGTACTCACGGGCCAGGGAGGCCATCGCGTACTCGCGGTAGGCCTTCAGTCGGCTTCCCACGACCACGAGTCGGGGGCGGCGCTCTTGCATGCGAAGTTCACACTTTCTGTCGTGGGGGGAGTTCAGCAGGGCCGGGGCCGGCAGCTCATGACGAAGGACTCCGCGGTCTTGAGGATCGCGGCCTCGACCGAGCTGCTGGACGCTCCGCGGAAGCGGAACCGCGCGGCGACGTGTTCGTAGCCGCCCACGGCGGGGATCACGTGGCCCGGCCCTGGCACCAACTGCACGTACGGGCCGCGTTCGCCGGCCTCCGTGGCCCAGCTGACCGCCGTGACCTCGCACGGGGGCGGAACGGGGAGCGGCAGCAACAGCCAGCCCGCGGTCGTGTGCCCGTCGGCGGGCGTCGTCCCTCCCGTGGGCGCGGCGGCCGTTCCGGCGGCGGGCTCCCGGTCGACCGCGGGTACGGCCGGCCGGCGCCCCAGCTGGATGTCCGCGGCCGCGGACATCAGGTCGAGGCCGTGCACCTCTCGCCACACGAACGGGATCTCCCCTCCCCCGACCCTGGCCCCGGCCTCCAGGAAGACCGGCCGGGGGGTGCCGTCGGACTCCCTGCCCAGGAAGACCTCCATGTGGAAGACCCAGGGGCGGCCGTCACCGAGCGCCTCGGCCGCCGCGGCGGTGAAGTCGGCCAGCGGTCCGAGGACCTCCGGATCGTCGATTTCGACCGATCCCAGGTAGGTGCCCTTGGTGAACTCCTCGCAGTTGTTCACGTACCGCGAGACGCGCCAGGCGCCGAGCGCGTCACCGGTCCAGAGCCCGTCCACGTGCAGGACGGGATCCGCCACGAAGGACTGCACGATGCGCGGCTCGTGCCGGTCGGACAGGAAGATCCCGGCGTGGGCGTCGAGTTCCTCCTCCGCGTGCAGCAGCACCACTCCCCTGCTGGCCGTGCCGCGCCGTGGCTTGACCACGACCGGCCAGCCGTGGCGCTCGGCGAAGGCCCGTACGTCGTCGGCCGTGTCGGCGTCCGCGTACTCCGGCACCCGGACTCCGGCGGCGTCGACCAGGCGCACCATGGTCAGCTTGTCGCGGAAGCGCTCCAGCTCCTCCGGAGTCTGGCCCGGCAGCCCGAGGGCGACGCGCAGCGCGGCCGCGTTGTCGAGGTCTCCCTCGTTGAGCGCCATCAGCCGGCTCGCCGGGCCGAACCGCCCGATCAGCTCGTCGACCGCGGTCCGCGTCTCGACGGGGTCGTCGGTGGCGCCGACGACCCGTACCCCGGCCGCGTCCTCGGGAACGGAGGTCAGGCCCAGTTCCGTCGTGACGTAGGTGACCCGGTGGGCTCGGTGGTCCAGGTAGGCGGCGTACCGGGCGTGGTCGCCCCGCCACCGGTGCAGGACCACGATGTGCTCCGGTTCCGTGCCCTCGCATCCGTTCATCCGCGCTGCTCCTCGTCGGACGCCGCGAGCCGGGCGTGGGCCACCATGATCTGCCCCAGCGCGATGCCCCCGTCGTTGGTGGGCACCTGCTGCTGGCAATACGCGCGGAACCCGGCGCGGCGCAGCTCCACCAGGCAGTTCACGAGCAGGAACTCGTTGAGGAAGACCCCGCCGGAGAGGACCACCTGCTCGAAGGCGTCCGCGCCCTGGTTCTCGCGGACGGCCAGGGTGCGCTCGACGACCATGTCGACGACGCCCGAGTGGAACCGCCTGCTGATCTCCGCGCGGTCCACGCCGTCGGCGAGGTCACGGGCCAGGGCCCGCACGACGGGCCTGGGGTCGATCTCGGCGGTCGACGACGTGGTGGTGGTGCTGTCGATCGCGAAGCGGTAGCGCTGCTCCGGGGCCGTCATGGAGAGGTCCCTCGCGAGGAGGCCTTCCAGCTCGATCGGCCCCTGCGCCTCGTACTCGGCATGGGTGGTGACGTCCAGCAGTGCGGCGACGCCGTCGAACAGCCGGCCCATGCTGGAGGCGTGCGGGGCGTTGACCCCCCGCCGGGCCATGGTGGCGAAGACGTGCAGCTGCTGCTCGTCCCACCGGCCGAGCACCGGGAAGGCGGTCACCGCCGCCTCCGGTTCGCCCAGGGCGTCCAGGGCCAGCGCGAAGCCGGTCCTGACCGGTTCCTTCACGGCGCGGTCGCCGCCGAGCAGGGGAACGGTACGCAGGTGGGCGACCCGGTGGGCCTCCCGATAGTCCCCCAGCAGGAACTCGCCGCCCCAGGTGGTGCCGTCCGGGCCGTAGCCGGCCCCGTCGAACACGACGCCCAGGGTGGGGCCGGTCAGACGGTTCTCGGCCATGCAGGACGCCATGTGCGCGTGGTGGTGCTGCACTTGGACGACACGGTCGTAGCCGGCGCCCTCCTCCTTCAGCGCCAGCCGCGTGGCCCGGAACTGCGGATGCAGGTCGACGGCCGCGTTCCGGGGCGTCAGCTCGTGCAGTGCGGCCAGATGGCGCGCCGTCTGCTGGTGGGACTCCCAGGTCTCGTCGTTCTTCAGGTCGCCGATGTGCTGGCTCAGATAGACGCGGGTGCCCCGGGAGAGCGCCACGGTGGTCTTCAGCTCGGCGCCGAAGGCGACCATGGGGGCCAGCTCGACATTGACCTCGACGGGGTAGGGGGCGTAGCCGCGGGCCCTGCGCAGGAAGCTGACCAGCGGACCGTCGAGTTCCGGGTGGGCGGAGACCCGTACGAGCGAGTCGTCGACCCTCGTCTCGATGTCGCGGTCGTTGTACAGCACCAGCTCCGCGATGGCGAAGAGCTGCTCCAACGCGTCCTCGTTGCGGTACGCGATCGGGTACCCGGAAATGTTTCCGCTGGTCATGACCAGCGTGTCCAGTCCCTCCTCGGCCAGCAGCAGATGGTGCTGGGGCGCGGAGGGCAGCATCACGCCGATGTTCGGGTTGCGGGGCGCGATCGCCTCGGGCAGCCCGCCCGGCTTCTTCCGGGCGAGCACGATGGGCCGCGAGGACGAGACGAGCAGCTCCTCCTCGGCCGGCCCGATCTCGGCGAAGCCGGCCGCGGTCTCCAGGTCGCGGGACATCACGGCGAAGGGCTTGGAGTCGCGGCGCTTGCCCGCTCTCAGGCCGCGCACGGCCGCCTCGTCGCGGGCGTCGACGGCCAGGTGGAAGCCTCCGACGCTCTTGACGGCGACGATCCTCCCCCCGCGCAGTGCCGCCACCGCCGCGTTCAGCGCCTCCTCGCCCTGCAGGGTGTTCCCGGAGGCGTCGGCCGACAGGAGTCGCGGGCCGCAGTCCGGGCAGGCGTTCGGCTGGGCGTGGTAGCGGCGGTCGAGCGGATCTCCGTACTCGCCCGCGCAGGTGCCGCACATGGTGAAGTCCGCCATGGTGGTCTGCGCCCGGTCGTACGGCAGTGCCTGCACGATCGAGTAACGCGGCCCGCAGTTGGTGCAGTTGATGAAGGGGTAGCGGTACCGCCGGTCCGCCGGGTCACGCAGCTCGGCGAGGCAGTCCGCGCACACGTGGCCGTCGGCGGGGACGATGGTGTCCTTGCTGCCCGTGTGCACGCTCGTCCGGATGACGAACTCGGCCGACGGGTCGGCCGGCACGGGCAGTTCCTCGACGTGCACCCCGGTGACCCGCGCCTGCGGCGGGGCCTGGTCGGTGAGCTCCGCGAGGAAGGCCTCCACGGCGGCGAGCGGGCCGGTGACCTCGGTGAGCACACCTTCCGGGTCGTTGAGGACCCATCCGGTCAGTCCGTGCGCGAGTGCCGCCTTGTAGACGAAGGGCCGGTATCCGACACCCTGGACCACTCCGGTGACACGGGCGAGGCGGCGTACGGGCGTCACACCGGGGTCTCCGGCGGTCCCGCTCGCGGTCGTGGCGGATTCGCCCCGTGCAGGGCCCCCGCTCACATCCTGTTCGGTGGCGGTCATGGGTCAGCAGAGCCGCGGGAGTTCGGCGCCCAGCAGTTCCTCGACCACGGAGTCGCGGCCCTCGGCGTCCCGCATCAGGACGAGCGCGCCGTCCTGCTCGGTGACCTCGCCGATGACGACCGCGCCGGTTCCGTGCTTGTGGGCGCGCAGGGCGTCCAGGACCTTCTGCTCCGCGGAGGGGTCGACGAACAGACAGACGCAGCCCTCGTTGGCGGAGTGGATCGGGTCGATGCCCAGCATGTCCGTGGCCATGAGGGTCTCGAACTGGATCGGGAGCGCCTCCTTGTCGATGCGGATGGTCCGCTCGACCGCCCCGGCGTACTCGTGCAGGACCGCGGCGAGGCCACCCCGCGTGACGTCGCGCACGGAGCGCACGTCGCCCTCGTCGACGGCGGCGAAGAGCTCGTCGAGCATGCCGTTGATCGGGGCGCAGTCGCTCAGGACGCGCTGCTCGAAGCCCAGTCCCTCACGGATCGAGAGGAGGTGCACGGTGTGGTTGCCGATCGGACCGCTGAGGATCACCCGGTCGCCCGGCCGGACGTTGCGCATCCTCAGCGGCGTCCGCTCGAACACGCCCACGCCCGCGGTGTTGAGGTAGATCTGGTCCGCTTCGCCCTTGCGGACGACCTTGGTGTCGCCGCAGACGATCTGGACGCCGGCCTCCCGCGCCGTCTCCCGGATCGAGGTGAGGACCTGCACCAGACGGGCGATCGGCAGGCCCGTCTCCAGGATCATGCCCAGGGTGAGATAGAGCGGCTTGGCGCCCACCACGGCAAGGTCGTTGACGGTTCCGCAGACCGCGATCTTGCCGATGTCACCGTTGCCGAAGAAGGGCGGGTCGACGACGAACGAGTCGGTGGTCATGGCTATCTGCCCGGCGGCGATGGGCAGCATCGCGCTGTCCTCCATCTCGCCGATGTAGACATCGCCGAGAGTCTCCACGATCAGCGCGAGCAGTTCGTGACTGAGCTGGGTGCCACTGCCGTGGTCGAGGACGACTTCACCGAGTTCGGCTGCGGGGGTTGTCATCGGGGTTTCCCTTCGGGGCGTTGGGGGGTGGGCGCGGTCGCGCGGTGGAAGGGAGGTGTTACGGAAGGATCTTGACGACCTTGCGCGCCAGCTCGCCGTCGCTGTCCAGCGTGGCGAGGATCTCCTCGGAGGTCGCGACGGTGGCGCAGTAGCCGCTGAGCCACTCGAGCGAACGGTCGCGGGCCTCGGGGTCGCCGGACACCACGCAGTCGGAGGGGACCCAGATGTTGTAGCCGCGGAAGAAGGCGTCGGCGGCGGTCGTCTGGACGCAGATCTGCGTCTGCAGGCCGGTGACCAGGACGGTGTCCACACCGTTCTTCTGGAGCAGGTCGTGCAGCTCGGTCTCGTAGAAACCGCTGTCCTTGTTCTTCTCGACGACATTGTCGGAGGGGTCGAGGAAGTCGCCCAGGATGGCCGCGCCCTCGCTGCCGCGCTGCAGCGGCAGGGTTCCGTCGAAGTCCCGCTCCACGTTGGGGTCGTCGGGGAGGTTCACCAGCTGGAGGTGGTAGATGCCGTGCCCACGGCGGCGCATCTCCTCCAGGAAGTGGACGAAGCGGGGCTGCGCCTCGGCCATGGCGGCGGTCCGCTCGGGCGTCTTGTGGACGACGTCGGCCTGCAGGTCGTTGGTGAGTACGGCGATCTTGCCCATGCGAATCCTCGTGTGGTTCGGAGCACAGCTGAACACGGCCCATGGCTCCACGGGTGGTGGAAGGCAGGCCGAAGCAGCGGTGAATGCTGGTAGCAGACGGGGAGGGTGACGCTCGGTCAAGAGCGGCCCGGACACTACTGGTTGAGAGGGGCAGCCCTTCCCGGCGCAAAGTGGTGGTCGGTCACGTGCGGCCCGGGGCGGAGTGTCGGAGATCCCCAGGCGGGGCAGAGATTCCCATATCCTCCGTGAACGCGTCAACAGCGCCACTCAGTTGGGGGTCCTGTGAAGAGTTCGTGAGCGCTTCGGGGTCGGCGTCGCGGCCGTGGGGGACAAGGGCACGGCCCTGCCGCAGCCTGCTCGCACCGAGGGGCGGGCACCGAAGGTCGCCGCCCAGGGCCTTGACCTGGGGACCTGGGCGCGTGATGATCTCGATCGGTTCGCGCGAGTCGTCTCCGTCCCGCCGCGAACACGCACAGTGAAAGCCCCCCACCACCGGAAAGCCATCCACGCGCGTGTTACCTGCTCCGGGCGAGTCGTCGCTCACGACTCCTCCCGCCACCTGACATGCTCAGCGCACGCCGGATACACGCCGGCGCCCGTCACTCGCCCGCCCGGCGCCGCGCCCGTGCCGCCCCCACCGGCCCGGCCGCCAGTGGCTGCCGAGCTCGGCGGCCACGGAATCATGGATCAACACTCCCCGACCCCGCCCTGCGGCTACGGGCACGCTCCGCGACACCCCGGACGCACGCCGTGCCGACCGGAGGCCCTGCTCGCGGGAAGTGCTACAACTGGGATTGTGAGCCCGACCCTTCTCTCGTGCCCGGCGTACCGGTGCGATCGAACCTAGGCAGAAGATTCGGAAGCGTCGCCGGACAGGTCTTCGTCCTTCAGGTGGCGATCGTGGTGCTGCTCGCCGCCGCGGCCCTTCTGGCCCTGGTCCTGCAGTCGCGGCACGACATCGAGCGTGAGGCCCGCAACCGGTCGGTTGCCGTGGCGGAGACCTTCGCGAACTCCCTGGGCCTGCAGGACGCGCTGAACGCGCCGGACCCGTCGGCCGTCCTGCAGCCCCTCGCCGAGAAGACGCGCAAGGCCGCGCGGGTGGACTTCATCGTGGTGATGGACACCCACGGCATCCGCTACAGCCACCCCGACCCCGACCTCATCGGCGAACGGTTCGTCGGCACGATCGGGCCCTCGCTCGCCGGCCAGGTGCTCACCGAGAGTGTGCAGGGACCGCTCGGCAAGGAGATCCAGGCCATCGTGCCGGTCACCTCGCCCGACGGCGATGTCGTCGCCCTCGTCTCGGCGGGTCTGACCGTGGAGAACGTGACGGGCATCGCCGACCGACAACTACCGGTCATCCTCATGGCCATCGCCACCGGTCTGGCTCTGGCCACCGCCGGCACGGCGCTGATCAGCCGAAGACTGCGCCGTCAGACCCACGGGCTCGGCACCCAGGAGATGACCCGCATGTACGAGCACCACGACGCGGTGCTCCACGCCGTCCGCGAAGGGGTGCTGATCACCGACGGTGAAGGACGGCTGCTCCTGGCGAACGACGAGGCCGGACGGCTGCTCGATCTGCCGGACGACGCCGAGGGACGCCCCGTCGACGAGGTCGGCATGGATCGCCGCATGACGGAACTGCTGCGGTCCGGCCGGGTGGCCACCGACGAGGTGGTGGAGGCCGGCGACCGGCTGCTCGTGGTCAACCAACGGCCCACCCACCCCGGGGGCCGCCCGCAGGGCTCGGCGGTCACCATCCGTGACTCCACCGAGATGCGGCTCCTGAGCAGCCGGGCGGAGACGGCCCGCAAGAGGCTCAAGCTGCTCTACGACGCCGGGGGCGACATCGGCACCACCCTCGACGTGGTGCGCACCGCGCAGGAACTGGCCGACGTCGCCGCGCCCCGGTTCGCCGACTTCGTCACGGTCGACCTGGCCGACCCCGTACTGAAGGGCGAGGAGCCCGGCCCGGGCGCCGACATGCGGCGCACGGCGGTCAGCGGCATCCGCACCGATCACCCGCTCTATCCGCTCGGCACACTGATCGACTTCCTGCCGTCCACACCGCAGGCCCGCGGGTACGGCACGGGCAGGGCCGAACTCGTGCCCGATCTCCATGACGCGCCCGGATGGCAGGCCCAGGACGTCGCGCGGACATCGGAGATCGTCGAATACGGGATCCACTCGCTCATCGCGGCTCCGTTGAACGCCAGGGGCGCCGTACTCGGGGTGGTCAACTTCTGGCGGTCGGAGAAGCCGGAGCCGTTCGACGAGGACGACCTGTCCCTGGCCGAGGAGCTGGTCGGCCGCGCCGCGGTCACCATGGACAACGCCCGCCGCTACACCCGCGAACACCATCTCGCCGTGACGCTGCAGCGCAGCCTGCTGCCACAGGACCTGCCCGAGCAGAGCGCCGTGGACGTCGCGCACTTCTACCAGCCCGCGCAGTCCGGAGTGGGCGGGGACTGGTTCGACGTGATCCCGCTACCGGGCAGCCGCGTCGGACTCGTCGTCGGCGACGTCGTCGGGCACGGCCTGCACGCCGCGGCCACGATGGGCCGGCTGCGGACGGCCGTGCACACCTTCTCCTCCCTGGACCTGCCGCCCGACGAACTCCTCGCCCGTCTCGACAACCTCGTCCAGCGCATGGACGAGGAAGGCGACAGCGCCGCCCGGAACAGCGGCATCCTGGGCGCGACCTGTCTGTACGCCGTCTACGACCCGGTGTCCCAGAACTGCACCATGGCGCGGGCAGGACACATGCCACCGCTCGTCGTCGCCCCGGACGGCACGACGACGATCTCGGAACTGCCGGCCGGCCCTCCGCTGGGGCTGGGCGGCATGCCGTTCGAGACCACGGAGCTGCACCTGGCGGAAGGCAGTCAGCTCGTCCTGTACACCGACGGGCTGGTCGAGGAGCGGAGCCGGGACATCGCGGAAGGCATGGAGAAGCTGCGCACGGCACTGAGCCATCCCGACCGGGACCCGCAGGCCAGCCGCCGCGCCGTACTGGACGCCCTGCTCCCCGGCAAACCGGCCGACGACGTCGCGCTGCTCATCGCCCGGACCCGGACGCTGGGCCCCGACCGGGTCGCACAGTGGGACGTGCCGTTCGACCCGAGCGAGGTCGGCGCCACGCGCGACCGCGCGAGCCGGCAGCTCGAGGAGTGGAACCTGCAGGAACTCGCCTTCACCACGGAACTGATCCTCAGCGAGCTCGTCACCAACGCCCTGCGGTACGGCGCCGCGCCGGTTCGCGTCCGTCTGTTGCACGATCGCACCCTGACCTGCGAGGTGTGGGACGGCACCAGTACCGCCCCGCACCTGCGGTACGCCGCCACCACGGACGAGGGTGGCCGCGGCCTGTTCCTGGTGGCACAGCTCAGCGAACACTGGGGCACCCGGTACACACCGCAAGGCAAGGTCATCTGGGCCGACCAGGTCCTGCCCACCACCGACGGCGCCCCCTCGTAGCGCCCGGTCTCCCGGCCCGCGGCGCGGGCGGACAGGGCGGCGGGTCACCACGCGCCGCCGCGGGCGCTGTTCGCCGGTCGGACGGCCACCGGCGGCTGCTTCGGCGAGATCTCCGGGCAGTGGCACGGCGGAGTTCCCCAGTAGCGACATGGCGGAGATCCGTGTCGCCGATGCCGCAGTCAAGCCATCACCGCCACGTGGAACGCCAACACCATGGAGACGAACGCAGACCCCATCGGCGCAAGCGACGGCATCATCGTCGGTTTCGGCCCCGCCGAGAACGCCGCATACATATGGACTGATGATCCCAACGAGCGCTTCACCAGCCGGGCCTCGCAGGCACAGTGGAGGAAGCCGTCTGCCGCAAACTCATGGAAGAGTTCAACAGCAACAGAAGCTGGAAATCCACTCGCTGGGCCGTCGCGGTGAGCGACAGCTGCACCAACGGACTCCAATTCATCGGATCAGGCACCTGCAGCATCTTGAGTCCCACGGCCCCGGTTTCGCTCTCGACGCCAGATCTAGCCGACAGATTCTGCGAACCGCCGGGCAACGGCAGCACGCTGACCTGCTATGGGGGACATTCTGCGCTCGGTCCAGCGCGCAAGGCCGCGATCACCTCAACCGCCAGCGTGAAGCGTTCTACAGCGCCGAGGCCCTGCGCGTGTTCACCCGCGACGCCACTCCTGAGGGCCACTTCGAAGCCGTCCTCGACGACATTCACGCCATCATCGTCGAGGTAGCCTGCGGCCGACACTCCAGCGCCCTGGACCGGCTCCAAGCCGTCCTCGTCACGGTCGGCCAAGTGGTACTCACTACTACCCAGCATCTCGAACTCCCTCACGAGAGCCACCTAGCGGTCGTAGGCAACACGGTTAGGCATGCGGGGGCCTCGCCAGATCTCCTCGATGGACTGGAGTGAACTCAGCAGTCTCGCATCCTGAACCGCAAGTCGCAGTGCGTCAACATCGGTAGCCCGCAGTAGCCCCAACTCGTTTGGGTCCAGCGCTTGCAGGAGCGACTCAGCGTGTTCGCCGAACCATTCCTCCTCACCTAGTTCACGGGCCAGTCGGAGTAGGCCGATCACCACCTCCGGAGAACGCTTGTCAGCGGGGATGCGATAGAGGAGCGCGAGTCCCTCGTCCAGCACTTCCCGCCCCGACCCGTGATCCACCCCAGCCCAAACGTGGCTACTTCCGGCCGCCCTGAGTATCTGCATCAACCGATCCTGCGGTTCAGTGAACAGGCCCGCATACCGGTGGAGGTGTCCCACCAAAACCTGCTGCTCTCGGTCCGCGAGGTCCTTCCGACGCATTTCACGGACTACGTACACCTCCACCGCGGACCACAAACCTGCCCATCGGGTTCCACCACTTGCCGATGCGAGCCGGATCAACTCGACCAGAAGGGCCTGTGTTAACTTCGCCGGCAGCAAGTCCACGTCCTGGACGATGTGTCGCACCAGCACGTTTGCCACCAGCGGACGATCTGTGTCGGGAAGATTTCGCATGATCTCCAACACATCGAGGTAGCACGCGGCCAAATGTGCTGGCTCTCGCCTGTCGCAGCACACTAGGGCCACAATCGCATGCGCACCTGATACAGCCTGCTGCTCTTCGTCGACGCGGTAGGTCCGCAGCGTATTTGGCAAAGCATTGAGCAGGGGCGCGAGGGCGTGTAGCAATTGCTGTGTGTCGGCGTCGCACAGTAGGGCGAGTCGTTGGATGAGTTCGCTGGCGTCCACCCCTCTGGCATCGAGGTAAGCCGCCGGGCCCCGCACCCTGTGGCGCAGTGTCCAAGCCAGATCGTCCACAGACGGGACAGCACTGCCAAGGCTAATCCAGAGGTCGCCAGCGTTCTCAGGGCTCTGGCCGCCAGAACGCCGCTCCACCGACACCGTGCGGGCGAACGACTCCCACGATGCCTCACCAAACTGCGAGCGCCAGAATTGCGCCCGCCGCCACCAGCGCTCAACAGGAGCAGAGCTAGCCAGGAGCTCTGAGGCATGCACTCCGTCCTCGGCGAGCAGGATGAGGAGGAGGAGATTCGCGCCGTAGGCGGCCTCCTGCTCGGTGCGATTGCCGGCAGCTGGGCGGTACGGCAGATCTGCCCGCTGATCCCCATCTCGGTCACCGCCTCGGAAGAGCCTGCGCAGCAGCATCGTTTGCGATCCGTTCCAGCGCTTGCCACCGGGACCCAACAGCTCCCCGATGTTGTACAGAACCTCGGCGCGATCGGTGAGTGGAACGGTCGACAACAGTGCGTAAAGCACGCTGTCGTCGATCGGTGCCGCCTCGGTCTGCTCCCAACGGTCGAGGACCCGCCGCGCCTCGTTGCAGACCAGCCGGGCCACCAAGTACTCCCCGAAAGTTGCGTGCAGGAACTCGTACGACCTGAGGTGCCCCTCAGCGACCATGGCCTGTGCTTCATGTACGAAGAAGAATCGTCCGAAGAGCAGCGTGGACCCACCCTCGCCAAGCAGAACCTCGAGATCGCTGTCCGCCTCGTCGGCTGTCAGACTTTGACTACGGCGGTTGAACATTCCGACCGCGATCACGCTCAGTCGTCGAAGTTCGTTCTCGATCGCATCAGCTTCTGCCGACGGCGGGAGCGGGCCCTCACGCTTGACGACCTGCCGATGGGCAAACTCCACGAGCAGGCGCTCGTAGAGATCCACGCGGCGAATGTCTCGACCGTCGAGTCGTCGCAGTGGATTCCCGACCGCATCGTAGAGCGCCAGCATGAGCAGCAACAGGGAGTGGCGCGCCAGATCCTGATACGGCCGAATGAGCTCCCAGGTAAGCGGCTCAACGTCCTCGCTGGCGAAGTATCGCCGGTTCGTTGCATTCCATACTTCGAGCCAACAGCCAATACGCGTATCGTCAAATGGCTCCAGCCGCAGGACAGTCGTGGTCGGAGGGGTCAGTACCTGGTCGGCAACCACCGTGCGGCTCGTCACGATGAAGATGACTGGACGCCCTCGTGCGAACTCCCGCTGTTGGAACTGTTCGATACTTTGCAGATACCGCCACTGCGCACCCATGTCCAGTCGGCCTGCTCCCGCCTGGATCAGTTCGTCGAGACCATCCACGAGAATGACCCGGACGGCATCATGTGCGGGGTGCGCATCCGGCCAGTCACTCCGGCGCCCAGTCGAGCGGAACGCTGCTTCTTCAAGTTGCTGCTGAAGGTCGAGCTCGGCGGGAACGTGCCTGAGCTCGACATGAAGGCACGAGAACTCCGCTGCCGGTAATCGGGCAGCAATCAACCTGGCGAGGAGGGACTTCCCGGAGCCGGGATGCCCGAGGACAAGCAACGGAGCATGCACGGCTTTGTAGCTGAGCAGATGCGCTGCAAGAAATCCCGCTATGTCCTCCCGGAGCGGCCGAGACTCCCACCAGTCGTCGGACGCAAGCTGCCAGGCTGCCGGAGGTCCAGCCGATCGAAAGGATGGATTCACATAACCCGCGGCGAGGGAGGGAATTGTTGGCCCCGACCCCTCGGCCGGAGCAATCGGTGCCCGAAGCCGCTCTCGCTGTTCTGGCGATACCGGATCTCCATTCGCGAACTCTCGGAGCAGGAGTCCGAGTTCGATGAGGCCCACCCGGTCCGCAGTACCCTGCTGGCGCCCTTCTTCCTGGTCAGGATCGAATGTCTCTGAAGTGAGTCGCAACTCTGGACACTCCCAGGTGACCTTCGAGAGTAGTTCCCCGTAGCGCCGTTGGGCCAGCCCTGCAAGCTCGTCCGGCGAGCCTCCTGCGAAGCCGCCGAAGTGCATGACATCGGCCGCGGCTGCGTACGCGATGGCGATCTCTTCCCTGAGCTCCACCGAGTCCCGAGCCCGCGCTGAACCGAGCACCACCCTTCCAAGCTCCTCTAGAACTTGCGTTGCAAGATCGATGGGCGACACAACGGCCTCAGCGTCGCGTACAGCCCCAAGTCTGGCGACCGCGTCACAGAAGCCGGCGACAAGGAGAACAATGTCCGCCGCACAGAGCAGAGATGTTCTCGCCATGCCACGGCACGACCTCACTCGGGTGGCGAACCCGTCGAACAGCCCTCGCAGCTCGACGGGTGCAGCACCAGCAAGCCCCAGTGGCTCCAGGACTTGCACTTCCAGGTCTACGAATCCCTCCCTGCCGCCCACAAGAGTCTCTACAGCAGAGCTGAAATCGAAGGCGATGGGCTCTACCGGCACGACGGGCAGCGCCCCCTGGACGTACCGCGGCTTTGGGCGACGTTGCACTTCCGCCGTGCCCTCCAGCTCGGCCAGGCGGGTGCGCCACCAAGCCGGATCCAGAACCAGACCCGGAGGGGGCTGTTCTCCGCATTTGTCCCGGCAGTGGTTCACGATCGCAAGGATTTCGTCGAACTGCGGAGGCTTGGCACGTCGTCCGTTCAGCAATGCAGAGACAGCCGCGTCACTACGGTGCAGCACGCGTGCAAGTTCGGCTTGCGAGACACCACATCCACGGACGGTACGGCGCAGCATGGCGCAGAAGTCAGCGACAGCCCCCATTGCGTCCCCCACAACGCCCCCTCAGGCTTCACGTCTCTTCAGGAACCAACCGCTTAAGGGTAGGACGTGACCTGCATCAATACCTCCGTTCTTCGGCCTTCTTCAGCGGTCGAGACGAAGCCAACCACCGCAGCCGCAGACTCGGCCCACGGACCGCACCGGCGGTCACTCAGGGAGGGACGCTCCATGCAGTCATTGGCCATGAACTCGATCGCACTGCTCCCGTTGCTCCTGGCCGGCTTCTTCGTCGGCGTCGTACTCCCCGCGGTGTGGTCCTCGGTCCCCGCCCGCCGGAGGGCGGCGGCGGCAGTGCTCAAACAGGTTCTGAGAGCCCTTCGGCGTCGAAGGTGAGGCAGCGCGTCCTGGCACTCCCCTACTCGCACCGTGGCAAGACGAACCGGACCGAACGCTGACCGCGCTACATGAAGCGGCACCTTGACCGAGTCAAGGTGCGCTACCAGCCAGTTCTGGTCCCCGCATGGTCCCCAGCCAGACGTCATGCCCAGGAGGCCCATGCGAGGTTCGCGCACATCGAGTGCGCCTCGAACGCCTGCCCCCCCGAAGTCAGGCGCCTGCCCGGCGCCTGCCCCGTACGCGGCGCGGGTACGGGAAGAGCCGCGGGGAGCGCTTCGCGGCCACGTCCTCGACCCAGCCGAAGGTCAGCACCAGCAGTCCGGTCAGGGGGATCGCCACCAGCAGCGGGAACCATGGGCTCATCAGCAGCCACTGGAGGTGCTCGTAGAAGAAGCCGACGGACCAGAGGGGGTCGATCAGCGGGATGGCGGCCACCAACGCGACCTGGTGCCAGAGGTAGACGCTGACCGCTCGTGAGTTGAGCAGGCTGATCAGACCGTTCCAGCGTTCCAGCGGTCGGGGCCAGTGTTCCCAGGAGGGACTGACGTGGAGCAGGATGGCGACGAAGCCGAAGGACCACAGGGCCTGGGCGATCGGCCAGCTCTCGATGTCGGTGTGCACGGTCGGGTCGTCCGGTCGGGTCTGCAGGTACCACCAGCCGGCCACCATGATCAGCGGCGCGACGGACGGCACGACGTACTGCGGGATCTTCTTGAGCAGGCCCTCCTGGTGGGCCATGCCGAGGATCCAGCAGGAGCCGAACATGGCGAAGTCGCTGAGGTTCTCCCAGACGCGGCCGTAGAGGAACTCCTGGTCGATGAAGAACGTGTTCAGCACGACCGTCAGCACGATCGGCACGGACAGCGTCACCACCGGCATCCGCCGCAGCGCCCACAGCAGCAGCGGTGAGAGCAGGACGTACCAGAGGTACGCGCGGAGGTACCAGAGCGGGACGACGACCTGCACGGCCCAGCCCTGCCCCACGAGATGGTCGAAACCGTTCAGTGATTCGGCGTACGGCGGAGTGCTCAGCGGCACGAGCCAGAACAGCAGCTTGCCCCACCACCAGTTGGGATGCCCCTCGGCGTCGGGCCCCCAGCCGTCGACGATCTCGAGGGTGAGGATGACCGCGCCGAACAGCCACATCGGCGGCAGCAGTCGGCGCAGACGGCCCCGGATGACGCCGAGGGCGGGCCGGCTGAGGGAACGGGCCATCAGCGACCCGGCCAGCGCGAACATCACGCCCATCGACGGGAAGACGACGGGCAGCCAGAACCAGCCGAAGTTGTGGTAGATCACCACACGGACCAGTGCCAGCGCGCGGAGCAGGTCGAGATAGAGGTCTCGGCCGCCCTTGCGCGGGGACGGTGTCGACGGCTCCGCCTCCGGCTGGGACTCCCGTCGCAGAGCGGCGGGGATCCTCAGCCGGACGGTGTCCTGGGTGCCCCCGAACTCGAAGGATGCGGTCATGGTCAGGCCTCCACCGGTGCGGCCGCGACCTCGCCGGTGCGCCGGAGCTTCTGCCAGCGCAGTCGGCCACCGGTCAGCGCCGTGATCGTGGACTGCAACAGGACGATGTACATCAGCTGCCGGTAGACCAGCTGCTGGATCGGCAGGCTGATCAGATGCAGGGGCTTCTCGCCGTCGAGCCGGAAGGCGTACCAGGACAGCACGGCCTGGAGCAGGATGAAGCCGCCCCAGCTGGCGAGGGTGATCGGGGCGTCCGCGAACAGCACGCCGTACAGCAGGAACATGTCGACCAGCGGCGCGAGCAGCGGGGCGACCACGCCGAACATCACGACGAGGGGCAGCCCGAGCCGGCCGAAGCGTCCGGCCGGACCCCGGGAGGTCACGGCGCGGCGGTGCTTCCACATCGCCTGCATGCTGCCGTAGCTCCAGCGGTACCGCTGGGACCAGAGCTGCTGGAGGCTGGCGGGGGCCTCGGTCCAGGCGCGGGCGCGCTCGGCGTAGACGATCCGCCAGCCGTCGCAGAGCACCGCCATGGTGATGTCGGTGTCCTCGGCGAGGGTGTCGTCGCTCATCCCGCCGACCCGCCGCAGGGCCTCCTTGCGGAAGGCGCCGACCGCGCCGGGGATGGTCGGGATGACGTTGAGCATGTCGTACATCCGGCGGTCCAGGTTGTGGCCGAGGACGTACTCGATGTGCTGCCAGGCGCCGATCAGGCTGTCGCGGTTGCCGACCTTGGCGTTGCCCGCGACCGCGCCGATCCGCCGGTCGCCGAAGGGCTGGACCAGTTCGCGCACGGTGGACGGCTCGAAGACGGTGTCGCCGTCCATCATCACGACGATGTCGTACGACGCGGCCGCGATACCGGTGTTGAGCGCGGTGGACTTGCCGCCGTTGGCCTGGCGGATCAGCCGGACGAACGGCAGATTCATCTCCTCGACGATGTCCGCGGTGCCGTCCGTGGAGCCGTCGTCGATGACGATCACTTCGATCGGATGGTCACTGGCGATCAGGGAGTTGAGGGTGTTCGCGATGCACTCGCGCTCGTTGTAGGCCGGTACGAGGACGGTGACCGGCTCGGTGACGGGTGGTCCCCACGCGTTCCGCCGCTTGGAGCGCCGGGCGTGGAGCGGTGCGAGGACGAGCATCAGCGCGAACCGGCCGAAGTTGAGGAAGCCGACGACGGCCAGCAGCGCGACCAGCACCGGCAGGGTGAGCACGGCGGCCTTGCTGGCCCAGATGAAGCACTTGCCCGCCCACAGCTGGTAGCCGTGCACCGGCACGGTGGCGTCGGTGGCGCCGAGCGCTTCGGAGACGGTGGCGAAGCGGTACCCCTCGCCCTTCAGCTTCACGATGATCTGCTCGAGCGCGGCAAGGGTCTCGGTACGGTCGCCGCCCGCGTCGTGGAGCAGGATCAGCTCGCCGGCGCCGGGCTTGCGCGGCATCGCCGCCTTGACGATCGCGTCGACGCCGGGACGCTTCCAGTCGTGGGTGTCCCGGTCGATGAACGCGGTGAGGTAGCCGTGGGAACCCACGTACTTGATCACCGGGTAGTTCCAGTCGTCGAGCGCCGAGGCGTCGGAGGAGTACGGCGGTCGGAACAGCGCGCTGTGGACGCCCGCGACGCCGGCCAGCGCCAGCTGCGTCTGCGCCAGCTCCCAGCTGATCCGGGCTTCGGACTGATACACCAGATCGGGGTGGGTGAAGCTGTGCACGCCGATCTCGTGGCCGCCCGCGACGATCTGCCGGATCAGCTCCGGGTGGCGCGTGGTCATCGCGCCGGTCACGAAGAAGTCCGCGCGGACGTCGTGGGCCGCGAGCACGTCCAGGATCTTCGGGGTCCACTCCGGCGAGGGGCCGTCGTCGAAGCTCAGGACCACGGTGTGGTCGGGGATCCGGTAGCTCACGGGGCGCTCGTTCTTGTCGCCGCGCGCGTCGATGACCGGGCCGCCCTTGAGCAGGTTCTCCGGCACGGTCGTCTTGTCGACCGAGGTCGCGATCCGGGTGTCGTGGAACGCCTCGTTGGTGGCGAGGCCGCGGAGGACGAGGAGCGCGAGCAAGCAGGCCAGCAGGGACAGCGGCATGAAGAAGCGCAGCGGCGGCGCAGCCAGTCGGCGTGGTCTCAGCAGGGACTGCCGACGACGCTGGTGGCGGGACAAGGGCGCTCCTGGATCTGGGTGGTGCGGACGATCAGCCACGCTCGGCCGGCCCGCCGGCGTTGCTTTGGGCGCCACGATGGCCGCGTTATGTCAGGGAATGTCGCGATGTTCGGCGTGATGGCCGAACTTTCCGGGTGCGGCGTCGCAGACCGCGCCCTCCAGGGTCAGGAGGGCGTCAAGGGTCCCCTGGCGGGCAGGTACGCGGGCTTCGGCGGTATCTCCATCGCCGGGGCTTCCGACTGCATACCGATCAGGCTGCCGCCCATGGCGGCCGCCAGGATCGCGCCGACCACGGAGACCGGCCAGCCGAAGCGCCGCAGCAGACGGCTGCGCAGACCCGACTGGTCGACGAACACCGGTGCCGGAGCAGGCTCCCACTGACGGGATTCGGCCACGTCAGGCTGTGCCGAGTGGACCGATTCGCGCCCGGAGAATGTGGCGACTTGGCGCATGAATGTGGCCTTTTTGTGCAAGGTGTGGAGACCGCTGAGGCGTAGAGCGGACCGTAGCGCATGACCAGAATCGATTGGTGTGCGATGTCCATATTTGACATGGCTCGATCGATTGTCGTAACCGGATCGGTACATCAACGGGCGCCTCCTGACGCCTGAATGACCGGGTCGCGAACACGAGGCGTGATGGCTTGAATCCTTCGCTAGGATGACCGCTCGATTCACGCGATCAGCGAGTGATCCGCATGCAACGGGCGTGTCCAGTCACCGCCTCTACGCCCCAAGGAGCCTGTGTGAGCCAGCCCCGCCGCACCTCTCGTCGCCGAGCCTGGACCGCGCTCACGCTGCCCGCCCTCCTGTGCGCACTCGCCGCGTGTTCCGCCGACCCCGCGACCGGCGGAGGCACCGACGCCGCAAAGCCCGCGCGGGAAGCCTCGCCGACACCCACGGGACCGCCGGGAACCCTGTTCGACGACTTCGACTACACCGGCGCCGACGACCCTTCCCTCGCCGCGCACGGCTGGGAGATCCGTACCGGCGGGGGCGGCCCGGGGATCAAGGACACCTGGAGCGCCGACGGCGCCGCCTTCCCCTCCGACCCGGCGGCCGAGGGGGGCAAGGTCCTACGACTTCGCTCCTCCACCGACGGCACCCGGTCGGGCACCACGCAGGTCGAGGTGCAGACCACGAGCCGGAACTTCTTCACGGGAACCTTCGCCGCCCGGGTCCACCTCAGCGACAAGCCCGCGAGCGGACGCGACGGCGACCACGTCGTCCAGACCTTCTTCCCGATCTCCTCCTCGGACTCCTCGGAGAACTACAGCGAACTCGACTTCGAGTACCTGCCGAACGGCGGCTGGGGTTCGGTGGGTCCGCAGCTCGACAACGTCAGCTGGTACAGGGCCGATCCGCCGGACCGGGTGCACCACACCGTCAAGCGGCGCCTCGGTGGCTGGCACACCATGATGATCACCGCCATGGACGGCAAGGTCGTCTACTCCCTGGACGGCAAGAAGCTCTTCACCAGTTCCGGCAAGTACGTCCCGCGCGAGCAGATGGACATCCACTTCAGCAACTGGCTCATCGACCTCCCCTTCACCGGTGGCCCGCGCAGCTGGGACATGAAGGTCGACTGGGTCTACTACAAGGCCGACAAGGCCGTCTCCCAGGCGGACGTCCAGAAGACGGTGGACGGCTTCCACAGCACCGGCACCGACTACATCAACACGGTCCCGAAGTCCTGACCCCCACGCCCCCCCGGAGCGCAACGTGACCCAGTCGCAGGGCTGCTCGGGTGGCGTTGTCGCGGCGGGTGGCGGTGAGACCCGGGCCGGGTGGCACTCCAAGGCATGGTTGGTCATGACCTACGGAGCGGTGTGGTGTGAGACGACTCTTCCCGGCCTTGAAATCCGACGCGACGGGAACGCGGTGCTCGGAGTCCGGCTCCTCGGATGGTGCGAGGCGGTCCCGCGAGCGCTGACGGCCGCTTTCCTCGGCGACGGCGCCCCCTCTCCGCAGAGCCTGATCACCGGGTGCGAGGTCGAGGCGGCGAAAGGAGTCGTGCCGTGCTGACGGAGGGCGACGGACCTGTGGTGGGCACCGGTGGGTACGGAAGCGCCTCTGCGAGCGCTCGCCGGCGCCGTCATCCGTCGCACTGGTCGCCCGACCGATGGTTGTACGGCCCTGGGGTACGCCCGTGACTCACGAGACCTCATCGCCGCGCCGCCGGCTGCGCTTTCACGGGCGCGGTTGGCTGTGGTGGACGCCCTTCGTGGGGGTGGGCCTGGCATTGATCGCGGAGGGGGTTCTGGGCGGAAGGGAGCCCGTCAGCTTCGTCCTCACGGGTGTCCCTCCCCTGGTCGCCGCGACGCGTGGGCCGAAGGGGACGGCCGTGTCGACCGTGGTGTGTCTGGCCCTGCAGATGCTGTTGGCGTGGCGGCGGCCGGGGCACTTCGACGAGCAGCACCATGTCGCGCTGTACGTCGCGACACTGCTGATCGGGGCAGTGAGCATCCTGCTCGCCCGGCAGCGCGAACGAGCGCGGGGGCACCTGGTTCGGGCGAATTCGGTGGCCGAGGTCATGCAGCGAACCCTGCTGCGGCCCGTACCGCCTCTGATCGGAAGTCTGCGAGCGGCGGCCTGCTACACCGCAGGGGAGGGCGGCACCCTGGTCGGCGGCGATCTGTACGACGTATGCGAAACGCCGTTCGGCGTACGGGCGATCATCGGAGATGTGCGGGGCAAGGGCCTGGACGCGGTCCAGGCGGTGTCCGCGGTTCTGGGGAGTTTCCGCGTCTCCGCCCACGAATGGCGGGACCTGCCCGTACTGGCGGACCGGCTGGAGCTGAGCATCGACCGCAACGGCCCGCGCGGGTCCGCAGGCGACCAGGAACTCTTCGTCACCGCTCTCGTCATGGAACTCACCGGCGACACCGTACGCATCGTGGACCGCGGCCACCCGCCACCGATCGCCGTCGGACCTCATGGCGCCCGCCTCCTGGAGACCTCTCCCTCACTCCCTCTCGGCCTCGGCGGCCTCTCCTCGGCCCCGGCCCGGACGACCGAGCACACCCTGCGGCCGGGTGAGGTGCTCGTCGCCTACACGGACGGCATCAGCGAGAGCCGCAACGCGGAGGGCGCGTTCTACCCCGTCCTTGAGCGCCTGACGGAGCACTTTCGAGCCGGCCGGACCGCGGCTCCAGACGCCGTCGTCTCGTTCCTGAAGGCCGACACCGAGCGCTGGTCGGCCATGTCAGAGGAGGACGACCAGGCCGTTCTCGCCTTGGCCCGCGTAGACAACGACCCAGCAGAAGGCCACGCCTCTCCCGCTCCTGATCCTTGGGCGGACGGACCTGCCTCTCCGGGCACGCTCTGAGAGCTGTCCGGCCCCATTCCACCGAACAGGCCTGCCGTGGTGACTGCCGATGCGGCTCCGGGTCAGCCGGTGGGATCCAGCTGGGCGAAGACGACGAGGTTCTCGGTGTAGTCCTTCGCCTTGCGGTCGTATGTGCCCGCGCACGTGATGAGCCGGACGAGCGCGTCGGGGGTGTCCCCGTAGACGCGCTGATCCGGGAAGTCGTCCTTGTGGAAATCCTCCACGGAATCGATGAGGAAGGCAGCGGTGGTGCCGTCGGCGCGAGTCACCTCGAAGGTGTCTCCGGCCTCGAGTTCGTTGAGCCGGGCGAAGACGGCGGGGCCGGTGGCCGTGTCCAGGTGGCCCGCGATGATCGAGGTCCCCCGTTCACCGGGAGAGATTCCGGACGCCTGCCAGCCCACCAGGTTCGTGTTGTCGGCCGGGGGCGGGTCGAGCGCGCCGGAGGGGCCGATCTTCAGGTCGATGAAGGGCGCGTCCACTCCGAGCTTGGGAATCTTCAGACGGACGGGAGCCGACCTCGGCATCGCCGGACCGGCCGCCGGGACGGCACTCGGCGAGGCGTGGCGCGAAGCGCCGGGACGGGACGACTGGGCGGGGGCCGAAGCGCGACCGGACTCGGCGGCAGCCGCGGGTCGGGCAGGCGCTTCCGTGTCCTGGTCGGACATCCCCGGACGGAGGACGAGCAGAAGCACAGCAAGAACCAGCGTCCAGAACACGGCGGGGACCACCCACCGCGGGACACGCCGGGGCGCTCCCACGTCAGCGGGATCCGGTCGGGTCGTCACCAGGGGCTCCTTCGGACTCGGGCGGAAGATCCGGGATGGGGGTACGGAGGTGTGGCCGGCCGGACGTAGGGGCCGCCGGCCGGGAGGCGGCCCCTGCGTCCGTTCTTCCTCACGTAGCCGCGCCGGCGGCCTTCCTGCGGCGGTGGAGGACGAACGCGGCGAGTCCGACCGCCACCAAGGCCGCTCCGGTCACGTTCGTGGTGCCGCTCGCGAGGCCGCCTCCGCCCGTGTGCATGCCGCCCTTCGGCTTCTCCGGCTTGTAGCCGCTCTCTTCCTTCGGCTTGTCCTTCTGCGTGTCCTTGGTCCAGTCCTTCTGCTTGTCCTTCTCCGCGTCCTTGGGCCACTCGTCGGCGTTGACGAGGGACAGGGCGCCGGAACCGGTGTGCATGCCGCCCTTCGGCTTCTCGTGCTCCTTCTGCCACCCGCCCTTGTCGTGTTCCTTCTCGGCCTTCTCGGCCTTCCCGCCCTTGTCGTGCTCCTTGGACCACTCGTCGCCACTGACGAGCGACAGAGCGCCGGAACCGGTGTGCATGCCGCCCTTCGGCTTGTCGTGGTCACGCTCCTGGCTGTGGGAGGTGCTGTCCCAGTCACCGGCGGTGATCGCGTAGGCGCCGGGTGCGGCAAGCGCCAGGGTGCCGGCGGCGGCGGCCGCGGCGAAGAGAATGCGGGCAGAGCGCATCGCTGAACTTCCTTCCGTACACCGCGTCAGCTGACCCACTGTCGGCTCTCCGTACACGGCGACATGGCTCACCGTCAGCTGCCGCCGAAGCGCCCGCCACTTGAGATGGTGCATACGGGCTCAACGCGAACGGCCGTAGGCCTCGCGCACCGCACCTTCCCGGGCTTCGCCGCCGGGTGAAGGAGGAGATGGCGCCGGTGGTGACGAAGCCCGGATCCGCAGAGCGGAACGCTGTGGGAATGAGAACGCAGCACCCAGCGAATTCCCGTGGTTCACCGGGCCCGCGAGCGACAGCTGCTCCGGGTGGACGCGGAGTCGTCCGCGCTCCGCCTACGTAGGGCCCACTGCCCGGTTCCTTGTGCCCGTCCGGTCGTCAGGCAGATTGCTCTCCGTCACTCCTAGGAGTGAGTGACCGTCGTGCGCGGAGCATGCCGCGGAAGCGCTCGGAGAGTCCATCCACCACGGGGGGGAACGGACGGCACATCTGCCGGCGGTACCTGCGGGCTGTACGTGTCGGCTCCGTACTGCCCCGGGAGCGATCGAGGTGCCGTTTCAGATCACTCTGAAACGGCACCTCGGATGTCGCTGTCGTGCCGTCAGGAGACGGTGATGAACCGGGCGATGCTCGGCACCCCTTGGGCGTCCAGGGCGAAGAGCATGTAGGTGCCCGGCAGGACCACACCCTTGTCGGCGGGGATGGACACCGTGTACGTGCCGGGCGCCGCAGCCGTGGATGCCAGCGGGACCCGCCGTTGGTCGTTGTCCGTGGAGTGGGTCGCGGCCGCGGCCCGCATCAGGACGAACGAGGCCACCGGCCCCTCGGTGCGGACGGTGAGCGAGGTGCCGGCGGCGGCCCGGGGCGGTACGCCGCCGGTGATGACGGGACGCGGCTTGGGCGAGCCGTCCGCGTTGAGCAGGTACGGCGGTGTGAACACGGACCCGTCGGCGTGGTTGGTGGCACAGTCACCGCACAGGCCGCCGCCGCCGGAGAAGATCCGCCCGTCGGGCAGCAGGTTCGCCACGCTGTGGTAGTTGCGCGGGATGGCCATGCTGGCGAGCGGGGTGAAGCGTCCGGTCGCCGGGTCCCACAGCTCGGGGGTCAGCACGGACGTGGCGTCGCTGAACGGCACGGGGTACGCCTGCCCGCCGAACACCGCGACCTTGCCGTCGGGCAGGACGACGCTGTTGCCGAAGGCGCGGGCGTTGTCCATGTCGCCCGTACGCGCGGACCGGACCTGACCACCGTCGATGCTCACGGTGTACGCGCGCCGGGTGGCGGGCGACTTCTCGTACGCGGGCGAGCCGCCCAGGGTGAGCAGCTTGCCGATGTCGTACGCGACGGCGTTGCCGGTCATGGCGTCCTGGCTGTCGGCCCGGGTGCCGGCGGGGGTGATGCTCCCGTTCCCGCCGGTCGCGATCCAGTTCATCTGCTTGCTCGGGCCCAGCTGGAGCACCTTGCCGCCCGAGGTGGCGTACAGCCACATGTGATTGTCGGCGCGGTAGGCGCCGGCCGGGTCGGCCGTCAGGGCCGGGGCGGCGGGGACTCCGGGGAGCTTGCGCCAGGTGCGGGTGTCCGGGGACCAGACCTCGCCTGCCTTGTCGCCCGCGGCTCCGCTCCAGGAGCCGCCGAGGACGAAGGCCTCGCCGGTGGAGAGCAGGGTCATGGACTGGTAGCCGCGGGCGATGTTCATGTCGGTGGTCGCGGACCAGGTATCGGTGGCCGGGTCGTAGATGCTCGCCTTCTCCGCGTTGCTGCCGCCGGTGACGAGGACCCGTCCGTCGGCGAGCATCGCTATGCCCGGGCAGAACATGTCGTGGCCGGTGTTGTCGACGCGTCGCTGGGTGACCTTGCCCGTCTTCAGGTCGAGGATCGCGGTCTGGGTGTAGCCGTTGCTGCCGCCGAAGCGGTCGACCGCGTACGCCGACCAGGCCAGGAGTTTGTCGCCCGGCAGGACGGCGGTGGCCACCGGGACCAGGGGGAAGCCGGTGATCCGGCTCCAGGTGCCGTGGGTGGCCGGTTTGGCCGGTCCGCTCAGGCGTATCTCGGCGGCGGAGGTCCAGGGCCCGCGGTTGCCGGCCTCGCGGGTCACCGTCAGGCGTACGTAGCGGGCCTTGGCGGCGCGGGTGAAGGTCGCGGTCTTGACGGTGTCGTCGTCGCGCCAGGTGCCCGTGGCGACCGGTGCGCCGAAGTGGGTCCCGTCAGTGCTGACGGTGATGGTGTACGCGCCCGCACGCCCGTTGGCGACGTCCCTGCGGGGCTGGTAGACCAGTGCGGAGACAGCCGCCCTGCGGTGCATGTCGATCGTGATGCTGTGCGGCAGCGGAGCCGGGGTCCCGGACCACCTGCTGTGCCAGATCGTTGCGGGGTCACCGTCGAGGACGTTGGCCGCCCGGCCGTTCTCCCTGGCGGTCTCCTCGTCGCTCGCCGTGGCGGTCCATCCGGTCCGGGGCAGGTCGACGGTGGCCGCCGGGGTTCCGGGGTCGCCGAGGAGGTTGATCTCCGCGGCAGAGCTCCACGGGCCGCGGTTGCCGGCCTCGGTGACGGCGGTGAGCCGGACGAACCGCGCACCCTGCGGGGCGAATCCGAGGGTCTTGGCGCCGGCATCGTCCGCGAGAGTCCCGGTGGCGACCGGACTCCCCCAGTTCCGGCCGTCGGCGCTCACGCTGATGCTGTACTCACCGACGCGCCCGTTCGCCCCGACGGTGCGGGGCTGGTAGACGAGCGCCGAGACCACCGTCGTGCGGTGCATGTCGACGGTGATGCTGTGCGGCAGCGGGGCCGGGGTCCCGGACCACCTGCTGTGCCAGATGGTGGCGGCGTCGCCGTCGAGGACGTTGGCCGCGCGGCCGTTCTCGCCGACGGTCTCCTCGTCGCTCGCCGTGGCGGTCCATCCGGTCCGAGCGAGCACGGGAGCCGTGGGCTCCATCGCGTTCGCCGGAGCCACGCCATGGTGCGGCGACACCTTCGCCGCCTGCTGCTCAAAGGCCCCCGGCACCGGCCGAGGTGTCGGACCACGGCCGCCCGGCCCCGTGCTCGCCACTCCGAGCCAGGGGGTCAGCCCGACGAGCAGCGAGCCCAGGGCGAAGGCTATGAGCAGAGGGGAGCGGCGGATTGCTCCGGCAAGAGCGCGGATGCGTCTGGGCTGCAATCGGACCTCCTGGGCGAGTTCGTGAACCGCTGGCGTCCCCTAGAACATAGGTCAGATCGGGTCAACTCGACTGCAAAACAGAGGAGTTGACACCCATCCTGCGCCGGCCGCACCTGGACCCGCCTCCTCCGCCGGACCCGGCGGTCGCGACTCACCACCTTGGATCCGGGTCCGGACGCCGGCAGGCCACCCCTGCCCCGGGCGTGCTCGCCAACGAGGCCACCAAGGCCGAGCGGAAGATCACCGACGCCGGGCAAGAAGCGCACCTTGACCGAGTCAAGGTGCGCTTCAGATCAGTCAAGTGCGCTGGTCCCAAATGGGTCCCCAGGAACGATCAAGCGGGCGTTTCGGATTGCTCTGAAACGGCCGCTGATCTGCGACTTCGAAAAGTCGGGACGACAGGATTTGCCTTGTATGGCGGAGAAGACCTCAACCGGGCGGCGTGGAGCGTATGTCTTTCCGCTGGCACCCCTCACGACCTCGTGGTCCAGCTCATAGATGCCGCAGCCGGCCTCGCCGCCCCCGCTCAGGCATCAGCAACTCCTCGACAGCGCATGCCGCCCTCCCAGCAACTCCCCGCACCCATACGTCGCCCGAGCCCGCGTCGCGTCCGCTGACCCGCCCTGCGGGCGGCGTAACTCGGCATGACCGGATGCCTCCTGGCACGTTTACCAGTCCGCCACGGGGCGAAATGCCTGTGCGTCCGAGGTACGGGCTAGGCCGTGTTTTAGATCTGTGACTGAGCGCTTCAGTTGTAGTTGAGTTGGCGGGTTGAGCGTGACCGCCTTCGCGGTGGGCCCAGGCGCCTCCGCGAAAACCTGTTGGCGGACCACGGCGACCACTGCTACTTTCCCGGAGGCCGTGCGAGAGAACGAGGAGGTGGTACCCGTGAACGCAGTATCGACATGGGTGCTCCCCTCCGGGGTCGCGGTCGGGCGATAGGTCGTCCGGGAGCGCCGTTCACGAGCACTCCCGAAAGGCACGACCATGCGATTCACTTCTGAGCAGCGCCTCGACGACGGCGTCCTCGAACGCGAGTTCACCCTCGGTGAGATCCCCGGCATCCTGTGGACGCCCGCGTCCGCATCCGCACCGGTGCCACTGATCCTGATCAGCCCCCCGCCCCTCGGCCTGCGCAAGATGTACCCCCGGCTGGCGGGGCGGGCCCGGTACTACGCGGCGAAATACGGCTTCGCCGCGGCCACCATCGAGCTCCCCGGGAGCGGTGACCGGCCCCGATGGGCCGCCGCCGAGCAGGCCCGCGCCGACCTGCGGCGGGCCGTGGAGGCCGGCGAACCGGTCGGCGACGAGATCATCGACGCCCTCGTCCTCCCGCTCGTCGAAAAGTCGGTCCCGGAATGGCAGGCCACCCTGGACGCCCTCCTGTCGCTGCCCGTGATCGGCGGCCCGGTCGGATACGAGGGGGGAGTGATCTCCATCGGCGTCCGGCTGGCGGTGGTCGAGCCGCGTATCTCGGCCGCCGGCTTCTTCGCCGGGAGTTTCGTGCCTCGCTCCATGTTCGAGGAGGCCCGCCAGGTCAGCATTCCGCTGCAGGTCCTGCTGCAATGGGACGACGAAGGGAACGACAGGCAGGCGGCCCTGGACCTGTTCGACGCCTTCGGCTCCAAGGAGAAGACGCTGCACGCCAACATGGGCGGGCACACCGGCGTCCCGCAGTTCGAGCTCGACGCCGGGGCCCGGTTCTTCGCCCGGCACCTGAAGTGAGGCCAGGCCACCGCCATCGAGGACAGGCCCCGGCCATCCTCGATGCCGGTGGCCAGCAGATGCGCAACCGCCCCGATCGCGGCAGTACCGGCCATCGGCGGTACCGGCCGGTCGGGGCGGCAACGATCACGGGTCCGGCCCGGTCACGACGGTGTCGTGACCGGTAGGCAGACACCCAACTCGCCAACTGAAGTGCTCAGTCACAAGATCGGTGTTCCATCCCGCGCCTCATGCAGTGATGATCACGGTGTGGGGCGTGGGGATCTTTCTGATGAGCAGTGGTCGGTGCTGGAGTCGTTGCTGCCTGCGGCAGGCGTGAGCCGCAGGTCCGGGCGCCGGCGGCGGTTGATCAATGGGGTTCGGTGGCGGGTTCGGACCGGTGTTCCGTGGCGGGATCTGCCGCACGAGTACGGGCCTTGGCAGACCGTGTACGGACTCTTTCGCCGATGGCAGCGCGAGGGTGTCTGGGCCCGGATCCTCACCTTGTTGCAGGCCAGGGCTGATGCGGCCGGGCTGATCACCTGGGAGGTGAACGTCGACTCCACGGTCTGCCGGGCCCACCAGCACGCGGCCGGTGCCCGCCGCGACGGCGCCGCGCAGAACGAACCGCCCGGCGGGCTCGGGACGGAGCCCGACGATCACGGGCTGGGCCGGTCGCGGGGTGGGTTCTCCACGAAGATCCATCTGGCCTGCGAGCAGGGTCAGAAGCCGCTGTCGTTGCTGGTCACGGCAGGTCAGCGGGGTGACAGCCCGCAGTTCGAGCCGGTCCTCGAAGCGATCCGGGTGCCCAAGGTCGGCGGTGGCCGTCCGAGGCGCAAGCCGCTGCGGGTGCGTGGTGACAAGACATCCCACGCGGTTAAGCGTCAAGCTGCTGCTGCCTTGAGGCCCCGTGGGAAGGCGA